>NZ_RWIJ01000013.1:191296-270332 GCF_019805165.1 Azospirillum sp. 412522 | reverse complement strand
CACCAAGGTCGAGGACATGGGCGGCATCAAGCTGCGCGTGATGCAGAACCCGGTCTACATCGACATGTTCAACCGCTTCGGCGTCAACGCGGTGCCGCTGGCCTTCTCCGAGCTGTTCGCCGCGCTGGAGACCGGCACGGTCGATGGCCAGGAGAACCCGGTGGCGATCATCCAGTCGTCCAAGTTCTACGAGGTGCAGAAATACCTGACCCTGACCCGGCACGTCTACACGCCCTTCATCGTTCTGGCCAGCAAGCGCTGGTGGGACGGGCTGTCGGCGGACGAGAAGAAGATCCTGCAGGATGCCGCCGTGGCCTCGCGGGAGTTCGAGCGCAAGGACAGCCGCGAGGTGACGGCCCAGAGCGTGGCCTACCTGAAGGAGAAGGGCATGCAGGTCAACGAGCTGAGCCCGGCCGAACTGGAGCGCATGCGCGAGATGGTCAAGCCGACCTTCGACAAATATGCCGCCGACGGTGGTGCCGACCTGCTGAAGGAGCTGCGGACGGAAATCATGAAGGTGCGCAAGCCGTAACATTGTTTTCAACAAGTGCCGCGTGCCCCCCTTTGGCGGGAAGGCGAACTGCCGGCCGTTCCCTCCGACACGCTGACCGGTAAGAATGCCCCTGTCTTGCGGAGCCTGTTCCATGGGCATCCCGACCGTTTCGACCTGACCGCCATCGACGAGGCGCACAAGAGCCGTGAGGCTCCCGGAACCGGCGAGGAACCCCAGGCTTGTCAGGTTCGGTGTACCCGGCGGAGCCGTGGGAGTGAAGTGGGAGGAGAAAATGCAGCACGCGCCTTTCGCTGCTTTTCCCACCACTTTCGAGCGGGCACACTGCATCCTGGAGTGGGCGGGATGGGCAACCGATCTTGGAAAAGCCCAACCGGATCAGGGGTTCCGCAAGAGGCCCTTTGGTGGATACACGGGGAGACCGCTTTGATGCGGCGCGTTCGTACAGGGACCTCGACATGGGTGGCCGTGCTTGTGGTGGCTTCGGGAGCGGCGGTGCTGTCGGGCTGCGCGGTCGATCCGGTCGGGCTGGCGATAGGCGCGGCAGGTACGGCAAGCGCACCGTTGGAGGCGTCGCAGGTGGCGGAGACGACCTCCTACTATCGGGGCACGAGCTGTCAGGCGCTGGTGATACTGCTGCGAACGAACACCGACAGCCTGCCATCGGTGCCTCCGGTTTACCGCCCATCAATGTCGGTCAACATCCAGGCGTTGCGCCAAGTCATGGCAGAGCAGGGCTGTGCGGCGGCTGACCCAGGTGCAAGGGCGGGTGTGGGCTCCGCCTCAGTTCCAACCGCTGCTGTTGGACCCAAAGATATGGGAGGGGTTCCGACCGGCACGCCGCCGGAGTCGGCAACGGTACCGGCGAGCGGACCGCAGGGTAGGGTGGGAATGTTGGTGGTCCCGGTGACGGCTCAACTGGCACAGGCGGCGGGGCTGGAGGTGCCACATGGCTTGGTGGTGATGGAACTGATGCCGGGCCAAGCGGCCGATGTGTCGGGCATCCGGTCGGGCGACGTGATTCTCGAGGTCCGTGGCGTGGTGGTGCGCGATCCGGTACAGATGCGCCGCGTGCTGGGTATGGTGCCGGACGGGCAGAGCGTGCCTGTGAAGCTGTGGCGCGCACGCGAATTGCGCGAGATGATCGTGGGGCCCGTCGCCAGCGTTTCAACCGATTGATCAGGCGCTTGACGCGATTGCGTTCCCGATAGGATTGCGGTCGAAAGCCGCGTCGGCCCGGAATTTTGTGCCGGCCCGGCAGTTTCCATACGGCAGATCGGGACATGGACCGTATCGGCGGATCCCGGCAAGCAGGGCGGCCGGACGGCCGGGGCGGCAGATAACAAGCTGTCGGTGCAGTGGTATGGAAATTGCCTGGATTTGCGTGACCTTTACGGAAAGGGGCACGAATGTCCACCAGCAGCATTGGCAGCCAAACGCCCATTGAGGGCCTGCATGGCGTGAACCGGCATCGGCATGCCGGAAAGACGGACAGGACGGAGAGCTTCGGCCTCGACAAGGCGAGTGGGAGCTCGCCGGTCGAGACTGCCGCCGCCCAGGGCGCCGACGGGAAGGACGAGCCGTTCTCCGATACGCTCAGCGTCGAGATGCCGAACGGTTTCAAGGTCAGCGGAACCCATCTCGGCGGCGGCAGCGCGTTCAGTGCGCAGTTGCTCGGCTCGATGGAGGACATGATCGGGTTTCTGAACGGCTTCAAACCGGCCGGCGGGGAGTCCGGCACTGGGATCGGCTCTGGCGCCTCTGGCGTCGGGAGCGCCGTGGCGGGAGCCGGGGGCGGATTCGCATTCCGATCTCTCGACACCTTTCACACCGACCTCGGCAACGGCGAGTCCGTGACGCTCCATTACGGGACGGAGAAGGACGGCGGCAACACCGATGCTTCGGCGGCGGACGCGATGGCGCAGGCCATGCAGCAGATCGTCAGCAGATACAAATCCCACAGCCAGCCCGATCTGGCCGACCTCTATGCGCAGCTCGGCTCCCCGACGGCAAAGGCCTGAGGGCGGAGACTTGTCGGCGATATTTTGACGGCGGGGCGGGCCACGCCTTCGTTTCGGCGGTGGCAGGATGCCGCCTCCCGGCGCAGGTCTCCCCGCCCTAGTTTCCCGCCCGTCCTATGGAGCGACGACTTTCACATCCATGATGTGCGTCCGAGGAGATGATGGCAGGTTCATGGGATGACAATTTTCCAAGGCCGCAAAATCGATTGGCTGAGGGTTTTGGAAGGGTCTCACTGCAATAATTGACGCCATGCACCGTCCAGGATGCGACTGAACCAAGCCCCGCCGGAGAAATCCGCTGCGGGGCTTTGTCGTTTCTGGAGTGCCGCCATGGCCGATCCTACCGCTCACGACCTTGCGCAGATGGCGAAGTCCTTGGCTCCGACGGCCGTCGGCGTTGCCGCCGACATGGTTGCGCGCTGGTCTCGTGAAGCACGCAACAGCGGATGGCGGAGATTGGTGCGTATGGTCATCCTCGACCTGCCGACCATGGGAGCGCTGACCATCGCTGCCGGCTCTGTCACCCAGAGTTCAACGCCGACACGCTGACGGCAACCGGCATCGGGACCTGCGCCGGCCATGCGGGCTCCGAGATCCTCAAGACGCTGCCGGCATGGCGGGCCGGCAAGCTTCCCGGCCGGCAGGGCTGACCGATCATTCACGCTACTCGAGGAGACGAACGATGACGAGCGACCTCACTCTCTCCCAGAGCATCGCCAACGCGGCCGACCTGATCGACTGTGTTTCCCAGCGCGAGGCTTATCGCCGTGCGACCGAGCTCATCGGGCCGGCTTTGGGGCGCATCGGCGGCAACATGGCGGTTGGCGTGATGGACGGCTTCACCGCGATGTCGAAGCAGACGGCCGAAGGCTGACCCTGTGGCGCGTCTCCGCACCCTTCGCCCGCCTCTGTCCATCCTGGACACCCGCGTTGGCAAGGCCCTGGCGCCTGTCGTGGCGGAGGTGGAGCATATCTTTCCCCACGGAACCACGAGAAAATTGGGACACGAAAAAGCGCACAATCTGCTCCAGCTTGCGCTTGAGACGCAAGCCAACCGGCAGGGTGTGTCGCTGGCCTGCGTCTTTTGGCAGGTGGAGGAGATCGCGGGGGAGTAAGGCCCGGCAGACCGCGAACACACGCGATCCGCCCGAGACGTGGCTCTTGCCGCCTGTTTCCGAAGCCAGTCATTCAGCACCGGAACACCGGAACCGAACTGGCTCGGATCCTGGGCTTCGGTCGAAGGGGGCGGGCCAGCGATGGTGGCTTCAGGCCCCCGGGCGGCGTCACTGCTCCCACGGAGGCTTTCCCGGCCATCAGGGCGCGGAGCCGGTCCATATCGCCGATGGCTTAGGGCAGCGCGGCGGCGAAGCTGGCGACGTTCGCCTCGAGATGGGCGACCTTGCCGGTTCCGGTGAGGACGATCCCGTCGGCGAGATGCCGGCCGATGAAGGCGAAGGCCGCAAGGGCGGCGTCCCCGCCTGCCGCCGATCCGGGCAATGAGCCGACCGGCGATCCGACCAGGGAGCCCATGGCGAAGGGGCGGTTGACGATCGCCCGCAGCCCCGCCTGCGCCATCAGGGGCAGGAGCGGACACATCCGGTCGTCGGCGCTGTTGAGGGGGAATTGCAGGAAGGAATAGAGCCCCGTCCCGATTGCCCGCTGTCCGGCCTCGACCGTTGCGACGCTGGCTCCGAAGCGTGTCACGCCCGCCGCCCTGGCATGCTCGATCGCAGCCACGACGTCGGGACTGTCCACCAGCTCGGCCGTCGCCTTGTGGATCTGCAGCACGTCGATGCCTTGCAGGCGCGTCAGGCTGCGGTCGATGCTGCGTCGCAGGGCATCCCGGCCATGGTCCACGAAAGTCGTGGCTCCGTCCGCATCCCAATGCTCGCCGGCCTTGGTCATCACCCTCAGGGCGGAGCGCTGCCGGCCGGAAAGCCCGGCGAGGAAACGGCCCAGCACAGCTTCGCTCGTGCCATAGGCCGGAGCGGTGTCGAGGGTACGGACGCCGAGGTCGAGCGCGCGGCGGAGCAGGGCGTGCGCCTCCTCCTCGTCCGGCACCGCGGTCGGGCGCACGCCCCAGCTCCGGCCGATGGACAGAAGGCCGAGGCCCAGCTCAAGCCGCTTTTGAACGGTCGTCATCGCGTCATGCCCGTGGTTTCGGGTGGAAGAAGGATTGCGGGCGCAGCGGAGCCTCGGCGAACAGGCCGAAGGCCTGGATGACCATGCCGGCCGGCACGGTGAGGCCGCGGGCGACGCCGCTGCCCTTGAGGACGCCGCCCCGCCGGTCCGGATCCGGGCTGCGGTGGCTGCCGCCGGCCTCGAGCCGGCAGTCCTGCATGCGGATCGGGCCGAGCACCTGCGCGCCGTCGCCGATGTGGTTGCCGAGGGCGAGCGACCCGCCGCCGAGCAGCCGCGCGTGGCCGCCGATCTCGATCACGCAGCCGGGATGGTCGGCCTTGATGGTGAAGCCGCCCTCCTCGCCGATCTCGGTGTCGGCACCGATGGTCACCCGTCCGCCGGCGGCGACGATGCGCGTGCCGGGAAAGAGTTGGGTGCCGGTGCCGACGGTCACTTTCCCACCCGCCGTCGCCTGGACGGTCGTGCCGGGCCAGAGCGTGACGCCGGCCGCCAGCACGGCGCCCGGCGAAACCAGCGTCGAGAACGGGTCGAGGACGAGAACCCCGTCGTCGGCGAGTGCCGCCACCGCCTCGACCGACAGGAAACCGGCGCGCTCGCGCGCCCGGTCGGTGGCGCCGGGGAAAGCCTCACCCATGATCGCCGACCTTTGCGCCGGATGGTGCCGGGCGGTTTCCGTTAACAGTGTTTCGTTGGTTTCCCATGAAGATGAAATCCGCCATTCATTCGACCCTTGTATGAACAATCGGAAACAAAGGCGCCGGGAAACGATGCCATATGGACGAACAATGAGAGATCAAAGGAAAATGGAAGTCTCTCTTGCGTTCTCCTAGTCATTGATACCGAATTTTTCACGAAGCGGAAAGCGTTTTTGATAAATCGGTATCGCAATCCAAAACAAGAACGGAAAATCTTCTGGAGGATCCTTCCCATGGTTAGTGCGGTTGCCAAGATGAAATCTGCCGGCGTCGGCCTCGGCGCGCTGGTTGCGCTTGCCGCTATCCCGGCTTATGCGCAGGGAAGCGTAACCGTCATGTGCGGGGTGCAGGAGGAATGGTGCAAGGCCATGGCCGTCGCCTTCGAGAAGAAGACCGGCATCGGCGTCGCCATGACCCGCAAGAGCGCCGGCGAGGCGCTGGCCCAGATCCGGGCCGAGGCGGCGAACCCGAAGATCGACATCTGGTGGGGCAGCTCGGGCGACCCGCATCTCCAGGCCGCCGAGGAAGGGTTGAGCGTCGCCTATGACAGCCCTCAGATGAAGGATCTGCAGTCCTGGGCGCAGAGCCAGTACAAGCAGTCGCAGGGGCGCAGCGTCGGCATCTACGCCGGGGCGCTCGGCTTCGTCTACAACACCGAGATGCTCGCCAAGCGCGGCATCCAGCCGCCGAAATGCTGGGCCGACCTGCTGCGTCCGGAGTTCAAGGGCGAGGTCCAGATGCCCAACCCCAACTCGTCCGGGGCGGCCTACACGGCGCTGGCGACCCTGGTGCAGATCTTCGGCGAGGATGCCGGCTTCGACTATCTGAAGAAGCTGAACGAGAGCATCAACCAGTACACCAAGTCCGGCGCCGCGCCGGCGGCGGCGGTGGCGCGGGGCGAGACGCTGGTCGGCATCTCCTGGGTCAACGACAGCGTCATCCAGAAGGTGAACAAGTTCCCGGTCGACATCTCCACCCCCTGCGAGGGAACCGGCTACGAGATCGGGTCGATGAGCATCCTCAAGGGCGCCAAGAACCTTGAATCGGCCAAGAAATTCTATGATTTCGCCCTGACGCCGGAAGCGCAGGACTACGGCGCCGTCAACTTCCAGATGACGCCGTCCAACAAGCAGGCGGTGCTGCCGCCCGATGCGCCGAAGTTCGAGGATGTCCGGCTGATCGACTACAATTTCCAGAAATACGGCATGGTCGAGGAGCGCAAGCGCCTGCTGGGCCGCTGGGATGCCGAGATCAAGTCCGTCGCCAACTGAACGGGCGGTCCGGCTTTCACGCATCCTGTGGAGCCGGCCCTCATTCCCTCTCCCCCCGGGGAGAGGGTTAGGGTGAGGGGGATGCGTGGCGACCCATTCCCAAGAATCCACCCCCTGCGTCCCCCTCACCCCGGCCCTCTCCCCGGGGGGGAGAGGGGGATTTAGCGATGCTCCGAGAGGTCCCCGTCAACCCCGCCCCGGCAGGACCGATGGCTCCGGCCGGCTGCGCGCCGCCGAGGATGTTGCGGAGCTGCGCGGCGAGCAGCGGCTTCTGGTAGGGCTTCCGGATGAAGTGGATGTCGAGCGGCAGGCTGGCGCTCTCCACCAGGAAGTCCCGCGCGTAGCCCGAACAGAACAGGACCTGCAGCGCCGGCTGCCGCGCCTTGGCGACGGCGACCAGGGCGGGGCCGTTCATGCCGCCGGTCAGGATGACGTCGGTGAAGAGCAGGTCGAACGCCGTCCCGTCCAGCAGGACCAGCGCCTCTTCCGCCGAGGCCGCCGGCACCGCCCGGTAGCCGAGCGCCGTCAGCATGTCGACCGCCGTCAGGCGGACTGTGGGATCGTCCTCCACCACCAGGATGCGTTCCGGACCGCCTTCGACCGGGCCGGGGTCGCGCGGCAGGGCCAGCGTTTCCGGCAGCATGCGGGCGCGGGGGAAGGCCATCGCCACCAGGGTGCCGACGCCGGGCTCGCTCTGGATGTCGACCTTGCCGCCGGACTGGCGGACGAAGCCGTAGACCATCGACAGGCCGAGCCCGCTGCCCCGCCCGAAGCGCTTGGTGGTGAAGAAGGGTTCGAAGACGCGGGACAGCACGGCGGGCGCCATGCCGCTGCCGTCGTCGCGGACCGAGAGGACGATGGCGTCGCCGCCCTCCTGCATGGCGTCCCGTGTGGCGGCTTCCGTGGCGATGACGATGGTGCCGCCCTCGGCCATCGCGTCGCGGGCGTTGACGACGAGGTTGAGCAGGGCGTTCTCCAGCTGGCCGGGATCGACCAGGGCGGGGGCCAGCCCCGGCGTCAGCGCCGTCTTCAGGACGATGCCGCCGCCCAGCCCGTAGGCCAGCAGGTCGAGCATCCCCTCGATCAGCTCGTTCAGGTCGACCGCCTGCGGCTGCAGCGCCTGCTGGCGCGAGAAGGCGAGCAGCCGCTGGATCGTCGTGGCCCCCCGCTCGGCGGCGTCGAGCGCCCGCAGCGCCTTGCCGCGCACCGGATCCTGCTCCGACGTCTCGTCGTGGATCATCTGGAGGTTGCCCATGATCGCGGCGAGCAGGTTGTTGAAGTCGTGGGCGATGCCGCCGGTCAGCTGGCCGACCGCCTCCATCTTCTGGGCGTGGCGGAGCTGCTTCTCGATGTCCTTGCGCTCGGTCAGGTCGGAATAGGTGGTGATGAAGCCGCCCGACGGCATCGGGCTGCTGTGCAGCTCCACCACCCGGCCGTCGGGGAAATGATGCTCGCAGCGCAGCGCCTGTTCGGTGCGCAGCCGGGTCAGCGCGTCGAGATCGACGCTGCTGCCGTCGAGCATGCGGATGCCGACGCCGCGCCGCAGCAGGCTGCGTTGCAGCTCCGCCAGGTCGCGCCCGGCGACCTCGGCCGGGGTGAAGCCGTTGAGGTCGAGGAAGCGGGGGTTCCAGGTCACCAGCCGGCCGGTCTCGTCGAACACCGACAGCCCGTCGTTCATGTTGACGAACACCGCTTCCAGCATGCGCGAATTCTCGCCCAGCTTGCGGGCCAGCGCGTCGCGTTCGGCGACATTCTCCTTGAAGACGCTGAAGGCGCGGGCGAGGTCGCCGATCTCGTCCGGCCGCCCGGTGGCCGGGACGCTGACCAGCCGGTCGCCGCCGGCCAGCGCCGACATCGCCCGCGTCACCGCGCGCAGGTTGCCGGCGACGTCGCGCATGACGTAGACCGCCGCCGCGATGGCGGCCAGCGCGCAGAGCGCGCCCAGCGCCAGGATGCTGGCCTTGCCGGAGGACAGGGCGGAGAAGGTCGCGTCGCCCCGGCTGCGCGCCGCCGTCTGCATCGCGCTGGTGACGCTTTCGACCTCGCGGTTCAGCTGGACCGACAGGGTGTTGGCGGCGGCGACCAGGAAGCGGCTGCGCTGCTCGATCCCGAGCTGGCGATACCGGATGTCGAAGACCGCCCCTTGCGCGTCGAGCACGGCCAGCAGCTGGTCGAGCGAGGGGGCCATGATCGCCAGCGCCGGCGCCGCCGTGTCGATCGCCCGCAGTCCCTGCCGGTCGGCGTCGAAGCCGGCGCGCCAGCGGGCGAGGTCGGCCGGACTGGCCGTCGTCAGGGCGGCGGAGACGGCGTCGCGCGTGCGGTCGGCCAGCCGCAGGACCGAGAAGGGCAGGGGCGGCGTTCCCACTCCCTCGAAGCCGGGATGCTCGAAGGTTCTGGCCGCCGCCCCGGCCAGCGTCTCGCCGAGGATGCGCTGGCGTTCCAGCCCGAGCCGGATCGCCGACGCCTCCGCCCGCACGGCGATGGACTCGCCGGTGACGTCCATCAGGTTGCGCAGCGTGCCGTCGAGCCGGCCGGCCAGCCGGACCAGCGACGGCACGTCGGACGGGACGTGCAGGGAGGCACGCTCCAGCCCGGGCAGCCGGTTGACCAGCCCGGTCAGGTCGGCGAGCTTGAGTTCGAGCTGGCTGCGCTCCTCGTCGAGGCCGGGCGTCGCCTCGATGGCGGCGATGAAGGGCGCGCGGGCGGCCAGACCGGTGCTCAGCTCCGCCATCCGCATCGCCAGCGCGATGTTGCCCAGCCCCTCGCGCTGGAGGGACAGCAGGGCGCGTTCCGTCTCCCCCAGCCCGAACCAGCCGACCCCGCCGACCGCCGTCGTCAGGACCACCATGGCTCCGAAGGCGGCGAGCAGCCGGCCGCGAACGCTAACGGGGGACAGCATGCGTCTGACCATCGGGTTGGAGGCTACCGCCGGCCGCCCCGCCGGCGCCAGCGGGAAAAGAGGCGGCCGGCGTTTGGCGTGTCAGCGCGCGACGGCGGCGATGCCGTCGCCGGTGAAGGTCGCGAGCGCGCTGGCTCCGGCCGGCACCGGGCTGGCGACGTTGGGATCGACCACGAACAGGTCGCCGAACTCGCTGGTCAGCCCGTATTCCATGTGCGAGCCGAGGTAGGTCGCCTTGCGGACGGTGACCGGGATGCCGTCACCGCCGGTCTCACCCGTCCGCAGGCGGATCGCGTTCGGCCGGATGGCGAGCAGGACCTCGCCGGCCGGCAGCCCCGGATCGGGGACCGACAGCGTCAGCCGGCCCAGCGCGACCGTCGCCGTTCCGCCGCCGCGCCCGACCAGCTCGCCGTCGATCAGGTTGGCGCCGCCGATGAAGTCGGCGACGAAGCGGTTCTTCGGCCGGCGGTACAGCTCGTCCGGCGTGCCGCTCTGGGCGATCACCGACTTGTTCATCACGATGATGCGGTCGGAGACGGCCAGCGCCTCCTCCTGGTCGTGGGTGACGTAGACGGAGGTCAGGCCGAGCTTCTGCTGAAGCTCGCGGATGTCGTCGCGCATCTTGCGGCGCAGCTTTGCGTCGAGGTTGGACAGCGGCTCGTCGAACAGCAGCACCTCCGGCTCCAGCACCAGGGCGCGGGCGACGGCGACGCGCTGCTGCTGGCCGCCCGACAGCTCGCTCGGCAGGCGCTGGCCGTAGCCGCCGAGCCCGACCAGTTCCAGCCCCTCGGCCGCCTTGGCGGCGGCGTCGCGCTTGCGCACGCCGCTGACCACCAGCCCGTAGGCGACGTTGTCGGCCACAGTCATGTGCGGGAACAGGGCGTAGGACTGGAACACCATGGTGACGTTGCGGTCGGTCGCCGGCAGGCGGGTGACGTCCTTGCCGCCGATCAGGATCGTCCCGCTGCTCGCCATCTCCAGCCCGGCGATCATCCGCAGCGTGGTGGTCTTGCCGCAGCCGGACGGTCCCAGCAGGGTGACGAGGGTGCCCGCCTCGATGGTGAAGCTGACGTCGTTGACGGCGGCCGTGTTGCCGTAGAGGCGGCTGACGTTGCGGAACTCGACGCCCGCGGGCTTGCTGGCGATGCTCATACCGGCTTCTCCTGAAGCGTGACGGGGGTGGCGGTGCGGCGGCCGATGCGGCGCTCGCCGACGGCGAACTGGATGAGCGCGATGACGACCGACATCAGCACGATCAGGGCCGAGCTGTAGGCGATGGCGAGGCCGAAATCGCCCTGCTCGACGCGGCCGACGATGTAGGCGGTGGCCAGCTCGTATTTCGGGCTGACCAGGAAGATCACCGCGCTGATCGAGGTGATGGCGCGCACGAAGCTGTAGACCAGCGAGGCGACGATGGCCGGGCGCAGCAGCGGCAGGATGACCCGGCGGATCGTCTGGACGCTGCCGGCGCCCAGCGTCAGCGAGCATTCGTCGAGGCTGCGGTCGATCTGCGACATGGCGGCGACGCCGGCCCGGATGCTGACCGGCATGTTGCGGAAGACGAAGCAGATGATCAGGATGGTGACGGTGCCGGTCAGCTCGATCGGCGGCTGGTTGAAGGCGAGGATGTAGCTGATGCCGATCACCGTGCCGGGGATGGCGAAGCTCAGCATCGTCAGGAATTCGAAGGCGCCGCGGCCTTTGAAGCTCTGGCGCACCAGGAGATAGGCGGTCAGCAGCCCGACGGCGGCGGTCAGCGGAGCCGACAGGGCGGCGACCTCGATGGTCGTGAACAGCGAGCCCCAGGCCCGGCCCGACCAGATCAGCCCGCCAGGACCCCAGCTGAGGTCGAAGGCCGCGATGTAATGGCGAAGCGTCAGGCTGTTGTTGCGGCCCCAGTTCTCGGTGAAGCCGCCGAACAGGATCAGGCCGTACAGCACGAAGGTGAAGGCGGCCCAGGGCAGCGCGGTGGCGTAGGCGGCAATTTTAACACCGCGCGGGAGCTGCGACGGGATGCCGTTGTCGCCTTTGCCGCCGACCGTCGCGTAGGATTTCTTGCCGAGCCATTGCCGCTGCACCCAGAAGGCGCCCAGGCACAGGCAGAGCAGGATGATGCCGAGCGCGGCGGCGCGGCCGGGGTCGTTCTGGGCGCCGACCACCGCGAAGTAGATCTTGGTCGACAGCACTTCGAAATTGCCGCCGAGGATCAGCGGGTTGCCGAAATCGGCCAGGCTTTCGATGAAGCTGATCAGGAAGGCGTTGGCGACGCCGGGACGCATCAGGGGCCAGGTGACGGTGCGGAAGGTGACCCATCGGCTGGCCCGCAGGGTCTGCGCGGCCTCCTCCAGCGACGGGCCGATGCCCTGGACGACGCCGATCATCACCAGGAAGGAGATCGGCGTGAAGGCCAGCGTCTGGGTCAGCAGCACGCCGGGCAGCCCGTAGATCCAGCGCGAGACCGGGAGGCCGAACCAGTCGGACATCGCCAGCGTGACGGTGCCGTTGCGTCCGAACAGCAGGATGACGGCGAGGCTGATGACGAAGGGCGGCGTGATGATCGGCAGCACGGTCAGCACGCGCAGCAGCTTCTTGGCACGGAAGCCGGTGCGCACCGCCACCAGGGCGAAGGCCAAGCCGAGCAGGGTGGTGGCGATGCCGGTCAGCACCGCCAGGAAGACGCTGTTCCACACCACGCCGCAGGACTTCGCCTCGGTCAGGCAGGACAGGCGCCAGATGTCGGGTGCGGCGAGCCGCGCGCCCAGCGCCGCGGCCGAGAAGCCGCCCGTGCCGGTGTCGCCCGCCCCGCTCAGGACATAGCCGACCGGCAGGAAGACGAAGGCGGCGATGGCGGCCAGAACCAGCCCGATGGCGCCCGCCGTGAAGCGGTCGCCCTTCATGAAGCCCAGTCCGGCGAAGCCGTTCGTCATCAGGAACAGGAAGGACAGCGCGGTCAGCGCCGCCCCGGCGCCGAAGCCGCCTTGCCCCAGCGGCAGCGGGCCGAACAGGGCGCCGAGCCAGGTCCAGGCCCAGCCATTGAGGCCGATGGCGAAGCCCTGGGCTGCGACCCAGGCCAGACCGAAGGCTCCGCTGGCGAGAAGGACCACCGGTTGCCGGGCGCGGAGGCCGGGCAACGCCGTGACGGCCAGCGCCAGCAGCAGCGGCAGGGCGAGGGGCAGGAGCCACCACCGCCCGCTGGTCAGCCCGTCGATCAGGGCGGAGCCGGCCGGGCCGGGGGACGGCGGAGCAATTGCGGGCTGGGTGCCGCTGCCGGCGAACCAGGGCAGCAGGGCGAAGCCCACCCACCCCAGCGCCAGCCAGACTGCTGAACGAGGACGCATCACTTCACCTGCGGATTTTGACGGACCGGGCATGGCCGCCCCTTCCCTCCCCTTGGACGGAGGAGGGTGGAGACGGGGGTCTGATCGGTGGGAAAGGCCGGGAGCGGTTAGCGGGCGACGGCCTTGATCTCGGCGTCCCAGCGCGACAGCAGGCGCTTGCGCTCCTCGGCGGTCCCGTATTTCTGGAAGTTGTAGTCGATCATGCGGATCGCCTCCAGCTTCGGCGCCTCCGGCGGGATCGCCGCCTTGCGGTTGGACGGCATCTGGAACTGCTTGGTCTCGGCGCCGGTGGCCTGCCCTTCCGGCGACAGGGCGTACTCGTAGAAGGCCTTGGCGGCGTCGAGGTTCTTCGTGCCCTTGATGATGCTGACCGAGCCGATCTCGTAGCCGGTGCCCTCGCACGGGGCGGCGACGTCGACCGGGAAGCCGTTGATCTTCTGGTTGATGCCGTCATGCATGAAGATGATGCCGACCAGCGTTTCGCTGCGCGCGACGGCGGCGGCCGGGGCGCTGCCCGACTTGGTGTACTGGTTGACGTTGTCGTTCAGCTTCTTCAGGTAGTCGAACGCCCCATCCTCTCCCAGGATCTGGACCAGGGTGGCCAGCGCGGTGTAGGCGGTGCCCGACGCGTTGGGGTTCGCGATCTGGATCTCGTCCTTGAACTCCGGACGCAGCAGGTCGGCCCAGCATTTCGGGGCGCCGATCTTGCGCTTGCCCAGAAGCTCGGTGTTGTAGACGAAGCCGAGCGCCCCGGCGTAGATGCCGACGCTGCGCCCCTGCGACTGCTTGTACTGGCTCTGCGCCCAGGGCTGGAGGTCCGCATACTGCGGGCTTTCGTAGGCCAGCGTCAGCCCTTCCTCGGCGGCCTGGAGATGCGGGTCGCCGGGGCCGCCCCACCAGACGTCGGTCTTCGGGTTGGCGGACTCGGCGCGGATCTGGGCCAGCGCCTCGCCGGCGCTCTTGCGGCTCATGGCGACGGCGGTGCCGGTCTTCTTCTCGAAGGCGACGGCGATCGCCTTGCACCATTCCTCCTGCACGCCGCAGAGGACGGTGAGGGGGCCTTGCGCCTTGGCCGGGATCGCCGTCAGGGCGATCAGCGACCCGGCGGCCAGGGCGCCCAGGCCGAGACCGGCGGATTTGATCCAGTTGCCTGCGGATGTCACGGGAACACTCCTCCCTGGAGTTCTGATTGGTCTTCTCGATGGCGCGCTTGCACGTCCGGCCACCCTGGACTGCCACCGTAGGCGGCCAGGGTGAATGGCGGATGTCACGCTTTCAGGGAGCGGCTGTAACTTTGTTAACGGAGCGGGGCCTGACCGGCATCCGTCAATGGCCGAACGCCTCGATGTCGCAGTCGAAGACGTAGCCGAGCCCGCGCTCGGTGCGGATCAGCCAGGGCTGCTGCGGGTTGCGCTCGATCTTGCGGCGCAGGCGCAGGATCAGGACGTCGATGGTCCGGTCGAAGACGTCGTCGCGGTCGTGGTGGGTCAAATCGAGGATCTGGTTGCGGCTGAGCACCCGCCCATGGGCGCGGACCAGCGCCAGCAGCAGGTCGAACTCCGCCACCGTCAGGGACAGCGGCTTGCCGGACGGGTCGAACAGCCGCCGTCCGTCCTCGTCCAGCGTGAAGCCGGCGAAGCGGTAGCCGCGCCTGCAGGGCGCCGGGGCGGGAACGCTCTCGCGGGCGGTTCGGCGCAGGACCGCCTTCACCCGCGCGATGAACTCGCGGTTGTTGAACGGCTTGACGATGTAGTCGTCGGCCCCGACCTCCAGCCCCATGATGCGGTCGATGTCGTCGCCGCGGCCGGTCAGCATGATGATCGGCACGTCCATCGTGCCGCGAACCTGGGCGGCGATGGAGATGCCGTCGCGGTCCGGCAGCCGCAGGTCCAGCACGATCAGGTCGAGCCGGCCGGATGCCAGCACCGCCATCAGCGCCGCCGCGTCGGGACAGAGGATCGTCTCGTAGCCTTCGCCGGCCAGCAGGTCGGCGACCATCCGGAGGACCGCCGGATCATCGTCGACGACCCCGATCGTCAGGCGCCTGCCGCCATTCGGTGACGTGTTCGATGACATCCTGCCCGCCCGCTGATGAGGGCGCAGGATCGCATTCCTTCCCGCCGGGATCAACAGATCCGGCAGGATTTTCCGGCGGTCAGTCGGCCTGCGCCCGGGCCTCCTCCTGGACGGCCGGCCGGTTCCGCCGGAAACTCCGGTACCGGCGGGCGAGGCCGTCGAACGCCAGATAGACGACCGGGGTCGTGTAGAGGGTCAGAAGCTGCGACACCAGAAGCCCGCCGACCATGGCGTAGCCGAGCGGCTGGCGCAGTTCCGACCCCGTGCCGGAGCCGAGCATCAGCGGAAGGCCGCCGAGCAGGGCCGCCATCGTCGTCATCAGGATCGGCCGGAAGCGCAGCCGGCAGGCCTCGCGGATCGCCGCTTCGGGCGCCAGCCCGCGGTCGCGCTCGGCCGCGATGGCGAAATCGACCAGCATGATGCCGTTCTTCTTCACGATGCCGATCAGCAGGATCAGGCCGATCAGCCCGATCACGTCGAAGCCGAAGCCGTTGAGCCACAGCATCGCCAGCGCCCCCAGCCCGGCCGAGGGCAGGGTCGACAGGATGGTCAGCGGATGCACCAGGCTTTCGTAGAGGACGCCGAGGATGATGTAGACGACGACGAGCGCCGCCGCGATCAGGTAGGGCTCGCTGCCGAGCGAGTCCTGGAAGGCCTGGGCGGTCCCCTGGAAGGAGCCGGTCAGCGAGGCCGGCGCGCCGATCCGCCGCATGGCGTCCGCGACCGCCGTCGTCGCGTCGCCCAGCGCCGTTCCCTGCGCGAGGTTGAAGGACAGGGTGATGGCGGGGAACTGCCCCTGGTGGTTGATCGACAGCGCGGTGACCGGCCGGGTCGAGGGCTTGACCAGGGTGGAGAGCGGCACCTGCTGGCCGGTCGTGGGGGAGCGCAGGTAGATTTGCCCCAGCGTCGCCGGATCGCCCTGGAGGGCCGGCGGCACCTCCAGGATGACGTGGTAGCTGTTGGTCTGGGTGAAATACTGCGCCACCTGCCGCTGCCCGAAGGCGTCGTACAGGGTGTCGTCGATCAACTGGGTCGGGATTCCGAAGCGGGCCGCCTGGTCGCGGTCGATCGCCAGGGTCAGCGTCGTCGCCTGGGTCTGCTGGTCGGAGGAGAGGTCGCGCAGCATCGGCAGGGCGGCCAGCGCGTTCAGCACCTTCGGCGCCCAGGCGTTCAGCTCCGCCAGATCGGCGTCCTGGAGCGTGTACTGGTACTGCGAGCGGGACGACCGGCCGCCGACCCGGATGTCCTGCGCCGCCTGGAGGTAGAGCCGGGCGCCCTCCACCGCGGCGGTCCGGGCGCGCAGGCGGGCGATGACCTGTTCGGCGCTGGCGGTGCGCTCGTCGCGCGGCTTCAGGGTGATGAAGAAGCGCCCGCTGTTCATCGACTGGCCGCCGCCGGCCCCGACCGAGCCGACCCAGCTCGCCACGTCCGGATCCTGCCCGATGACGGCGCCGAGCTGCTGCTGGAGGCGGCTCATCGCCGCGAAGGAGATGTCCTGCGCCCCCTCGGAGGTGCCGGTGATCAGGCCGGTATCCTGCTGCGGGAAGAAGCCCTTGGGGATCGCCGCGAACATCCAGACGGTGGCCGCCACCGTGGCGAGGAAGGCCATCAGGGTCAGGCGGCGGTGCCGCAGCACCACGTCCAGCCCCGCCTCGTAGGCGGCCAGCACGCCGTCGAAGCCGCGCTCGACCAAGCGGTAGAGCCGTCCGTGCCGGATTTGCCGTTCGCTCTTCAGCAGCCGTGCCCCCATCATCGGCGTCAGGGTCAGCGAGACCAGCAGCGAGACGGCGATGGTCATCGTCATGGTGACGGCGAACTCGCGGAACAGCCGGCCGACGATCCCGCCCATCAGCAGCAGCGGGATGAAGACCGCGACCAGCGACAGGCTGATCGACAGGATGGTGAAGCCGATCTCGCCCGCCCCGCGCAGTGCCGCCTGCATCGGCGCCATGCCGTCCTCGATGTGGCGGTGGATGTTCTCGACCATCACGATGGCGTCGTCGACGACGAAGCCGACGGCGATGGTCAGCGCCATCAGCGACAGGTTGTCGAGGCTGTAGCCGCACAGCAGCATCAGCCCCACCGTCCCGGCCAGCGACAGCGGCACCGTCACCGCCGGGATCAGCGTCGCCGGCACGCTGCGCAGGAACAGGAAGATGACCATCACCACCAGCCCGATGGTCAGCGCCAAGGTGAACTGAATGTCGGCGACCGAGGCGCGGATCGTCTGCGTGCGGTCGGACATGATGTCGGTGTGGACCGTCGGCGGGATCGAGGCGGTCAGGCGCGGCAGCTCCGCCTTGATGCGGTCCACCGTCGCGATGACGTTGGCGCCCGGCTGCTTGAGCACCGTCAGCAGCACGCCGCGCCTGCCGTTCTGCCAGCCGGCGAGCTTGTCGTTCTCCGGCGCCTCCACCGCCTCGCCGATGTCGCCGATCCGCACCGGCGCGCCGTTGCGGTAGGCGACGACCACGTCGTTCCAGGGCCGGGCGGCGGTGATCTGGTCGTCGTCATAGATGGTGAAGCTGCGCTCGGCGCCGTCGACGCTGCCCTTGGCGGCGTTCACCGAGGCCCCGGCGATCACGCCGCGCACATCCTCCAGCGACAGGCCGAGCGCGGCGATCTTCGCCGGGTCGATCCGGATGCGGACCGCCGGCTTCTGCTCCCCGCCGATGTTGACCTGGGCCACGCCGGGGATCTGGCTGATCTGCTGGGCGAGGATGGTGTCGGCATACTCGTCCACCTGGGTGATCGGCAGCACGTCCGAATGCACGGCGAGGATCAGCACCGGCGAATCCGCCGGGTTGACCTTGCGGTAGCCGGGCGGGCTGGGCAGGTTCTTCGGCAGCTGGCCGGCGGCGGCGTTGATGGCGGTCTGGACGTCCTGGGCGGCGCCGTCGATGCTGCGGTCCAGCGCGAACTGGACGGTCACCTGGGTGCTGCCGAGCACGCTGGTCGAGGTGAGCTGCGTCACCCCGGCGATCTGCGCGAGCTGGCGTTCCAGCGGCTGCGCCACGGTGGCCGCCATGGTTTCCGGGCTGGCGCCGGGCAGGTTGGCGGAGACCTGGATGGTCGGAAAATCGACCTGCGGCAGCGGCGCCACCGGCAGGAACGGGTAGGCGGCGATCCCGGCCAGCATCAGCCCGGCCATCAGCAGCGCCGTGGCGATGGGACGCTTGATGAAGGGAGCGGACAGGATCATGGCGCACCGTCCGCGACCGGAACGGCCGCGCCATCGGTTCCGCCGCCGGCCTGCCTGGGGTCGATCCGGCTGCCGGGCTGGAGCTTCAGCTGTCCGGAGACCACCACCCGCTCGCCGTCCCGCAGCCCGTCGGAGATGACGACGGGCGTCGCGTCGAGCCGGGCGGCCTTGACCGTCCGCAGCTCCACGGTGTTGTCGGGCTTGGCGACATAGACATGGAGGCCGTCGGCCCCGCGCTGGACCGCGCCCGGCGGCACGGTCAGCACCTGCCGGTCGGTGCCCAGCGTCAGCCGGGCGGCGACGAACTCGCCCGGCCACAGCCTGTCGTCGGCGTTGGGGAACTCGGCCTTCAGCCGGATGGTGCCGGTGGTCTGGTCCACCTGATTGTCGATCAGCTTCAGCACGCCGTCGCCCAGATGGTCGCGGCCGTCCCGGCTGTCGACCGCGACCGGGAGCGGCCCGGCCGCCATCGCCTGGACGACGCCGTGCAGCCGGTCCTCGGGCAGGGAGAAGATCACCGAGATGGGGCGCGTCTGCGTCACGACGGCGATCCCCGTCGTCTCCGACGCGTGCAGGATGTTGCCGATATCCACCTGACGGAAGCCGATCCGCCCGTCGACCGGCGAGCGGATGGTGGTGTAGTCGAGCTGGAGCCGGGCGTTGTCGATCGATGCCTGATCGCCGTCGACCTGGGCCTGCAGCTGGTCGACCTGGGCCTTCTGCGTGTCGGCCTGCTGGCGGGAGCCGAAGTCGCGCTGCGCCAGATTCTCGTAGCGGGCGAGGTCGTGGCGGGCGTTGGCGAGCTGCGCCTCGTCCTGCCTTTTTTTGGCCGTCGCCTGATCGAGGGCGGCCTGATAGGGGCGGGGGTCGATCCGGGCCAGCGGATCGCCGGCCTTCAACTCCTGCCCCTCGGTGAACAGGATCGCCTGCAGCGCCCCGTCCACCCGGGTCCGGATGGTCACCGTGTTGACCGCCTGCGCCGTGCCGATGCCCTGGAGGATCCGCGGCACGTCCTGCCGGCTCGCCGTCGCGACCGTCACCGGGATCGCGGCCGGCTGCCGCGCGGAGGCGGCCGGCGTGCCGGACCTGCCGTGAAGGCTCTGCCACAGGACGGCCGGGAGACCGACGACCAGAAGCGCACCGAGAGCGAGGCCCACCCATCTACGACGTGGCGCGGGCTGCAAGACCGACCGATCCATTCCAGGGACTTTCCAAGGGATCGTCACGACGACGGCACCCGATTACAATCCCGCGCTCCTGGCCGGTCGAGTGAATTCGAAGTTAAATGCCGGTCATGATGGCAGCCGTCCCCGTCCGACAACTTCAGCGGAATTGGCCGTCAAGTCCGCCCGTCACGCCGGTTGCGCGTCGCGCACGGCCTGAACGACGCTGGCGATCCTGTCCGGGCAGAGTTCGTCGCGCCGCGCGCCGCCCCGGCACAGGGCGCCGCGGAAGCCGAGGATCGACGGACCCAGCGCCGCCAGGGGCGCGATGTCGGCAAGCCTGAGGGAGCCGGCCAACCCCGCCAGCAGCCCGGCATCGCGCCCCTGGCGGATGAAGCCGGCCAGTTGATCGGCCGGCAGATGGTCGCGCAGGGTGCGGTCATCCTTGAGGCCGGTGTCCAGCATCACGCCGAGGAAGCCGGCATCGGCCATGGCATGGATCAGGTCTGGGGTGGGGGACAGCGCGTCGGCCAGGATGACGCCGACCAGCGCGGCATCGCCGCGCGCCCGTGCCGCGGCCCCGACACAGCCGGCCGGGTCGCCGCCGGCGGTAAGGCCGATCTTCACGATGTCGACGCCGGTCGCCGCCGTCCTCGACACGGCGGCCGCCACGGTTTCGGGATCCATCGGCAGGTCGCCGATGGTGGCGCTGACCGGACGGCGTCCGGACACCGCCGCGAGACAGGCGCGGATCGTGCCGGCCGGCAACGCGCCCAGGGCGCCGTCGTCCGGGTTCTTCAGGTCGATCAGGTCGGCCCCGGCCTGCACCGCGATCCCGGCCTCCTCCGGGTTGGTCACGCTGGCGAGCATGCGGATCATGGGAGCACCTGCGGCTCGGTCTTGTCTTCGGCCCGGAAGGCGGCGACGCGGTCGCACAGCCAGCCCCAGGCCTCGCGCTCCCGCGCTCCGGCGGTCTTTTCGACGGCGATGGCAAGGTAGGCCATTTCCCGCTCCACCTTCTCCCACGGCAGCATGTGCAGGCGGCTGCACAGGATCGCCGCCTCGATCACGGCGGCGGCGGCGCGGTTGTGACCGGCGAAGGGCCGGTGGGCCTCCGCATGGACGGTCCGGCAATGGAAGCGCGGGCGCGCCGGGTCGGCCTCGACCCGCACCACCTCGACCTCCCAGTGGGCGAGGCTGTCGGCCAGACGCAGGCCGGCGATGACGGTCGCCGGAACCAGCGGCCAGTCGCGCCGTCCGGTCAGGCAGCCGGCGAACAGCCGGGCGTCGTCGGTATGGTTGACCACGGCCCGGCCGGTGGCCTCCAGCGCATTGAGCGTGACGGAGGGGCGGAAGGGGGCGATCACCAGATCGTCCCCGGTCCGGGTGACGCCGAAGGGGGCGATGTGCGGCGTTCCGTCGGCGCCCAGCGTGGTGACGATGGTTTCCAGGATCATGATGGCTTCCCGCAGGCCCGGCGCCGTTCCTGCAAGGTCGTCCCCGCCGTCTTGAACCCGTGGGCGTCGCTTTCCGGGTTGTCCGGCCCTTCGGCGGTTGCCTCCACGGTGCAGCCCCAGGAGAGATCCTCGTCCTGGACATAGCGCTTGCCGAGCTGCCAGGCGAGGAAGGCCTTCTGCAGTTCCACCCCCATGTAGAAGGCGTGCCCGCCGTCCTGCGCCAGCCCGAGCAGGGGATAAAGCTGGTAGGGATCGGTCGCCACATGGTGGCCGTCGCGGTTGTAGACATGGACGCCGTCCTCCGCCACCTCCACCCGGAAGGAGGGGTCGCGGATGCTGCGGGCGGTCTCCGCGATCTCGGCCGGGGTGCCGGCGAAGGGCCGGCGGTCGCGCAGGGCCATCAGCCCGTCGTCGATGCCCTTGGGCAGGCTGCCGCTTTCCGCGGCGGCATGCATGATCCGCCGCGCCCGGTCGGCCTCGCGCACCGCGGTGCGGGCGTGCGGGCTGACCTGGAGGGTGAGGACGGCGCCGATCGCCAGTTCCGACACCATGCCCATCAGCAGCGCCGTGGTGCCGGTGGTGTCGGCGTCGGTCAGCTCGGTCAGGTTGCCGATGCCCATCAGCATCTCGATGTCGGGATAGCGCCGGCGCAGCGCGTGATAGCGGACCACCGAGTCCGTGAAGCCGTAATGGATGGGGTCGAGCACCGGATCGGCGAGGAAGCGTCGCCCGTCGGTCCGCAGCCGGTCGACGGCGCGGCACAGCGACTCCAGGTCGCGCGGCTTGGCCGGGATCAGGATCGGGGTCGCCGCCGTCCGGTCCAGCACCCACAGCGTATCCTCGCCGAGGCTGAGCAGGTAGGAGGCGCCGGCCGCCGCCCCGCGCAGCAGATCCTCGGGGTCGGCGCTGTCGACGCTGACGGTATGGCCGGCGGCGACCAGGGCGGCGACGGCGGCCTCCAGCCCCTCGAACCGTTCGCCGGGATGGCAGCCGAGGTCGATGACGTCGGCGCCGTCGCGGCGCAGCTTCGCCGCGGTCTCCAGCAGGTTTTCGACGGAGCGGTTGGGGGCGTCGACGATCTCGGCGAAGATCGTCACCGCATGGCGGGACAGGTCGGCCCGCGCCGCCCGTCCGCCGAGATAGGCCGGGATGTCGCGCAGCTCTTCCGGCCCGCGTTCGAAGGCGACGCCGAAATGCCCGGACAATTCCGCCAGATCGCAGCGGGTCCGGCCTGGCAGGATCACCCGGGCGCCCGGCGGCGGCGGCGGCAGGCGGCGCTTGATCAGCTCCCCGGTCATCAGGGCGGCGACGCTGACGCCGATCTGCGCCACCTCGACGCTGAAGGGGGAGGGCGCCATGCCGTCGAGCACCGCCCGCAGGCGTGGCTCCGCCAGCTTTCCGGTCACGAGGACGAGGTGGTCAGACATTCAAGGCGCGTCCTCAACGCCGCTTCGAGGTCGGGAACGGTTTCGACGACGGTGGTCGCCTCGAACCCGCGCAGCCGCTCGACATTCTCCAGGTCGATGCGCCGGGGATAGACCGGCACCATGCCGTGCGGCGCCTCGGTCATCATTTCCGGCGCGGTGTCGCAGGCGAAGACGATGCAGGGCACCCGGCATTTGCCGGCCTGGGCGAAGGCGTTGGTCGGCAGCGTGTCGGAGATCCCCTGCACGCATTTGGCGACCGTGTTCGAGGTGGCCGGGCCCACCACCAGCGTGTGGTATTCGCCGAAATAGAACCGGCCGATCTGCGGCGCGCTGGCGGCCCGGTCGCGGAACAGGCGGGTGCCGGGGGGGAAGTTGCCGTCGCGGCGGCGGTACATGCGCATCACCTCCTCGGCCGCCCGGCTGAGGAAGACGTCGAGCGGCGCCAGCCGCGCCATCAGGTCGAGCGTCTCCTTGATGTAGTGGCCGGACCCGGTCAGCGCCCAGGCCAGCCGGGGCGGGGCGGGGGGACGGGCGATCTCGTTCATGCCCGCACGCCCGGCCGGGCCTCCACCTCCGGACTGCGCAGCAGGGGGCAGCCGGGGCTGCCGCGCCCCGCCAGCGCCTCCTCCATCAGGGCATGGTCGTCGCGGTGGATGCACCAGCTCTCCCCGGCGAACCGCGCGCGCCAGAGCGGAAACGCCGCATCGACCAGCCCGTCGCGGGCCAGCGCCGCCGCGTCGGTCGCGGCGCAGGGGCAGGGGCCCGACTTGACCAGCACCAGCGCCGCCGCGTCCAGCTCCACCGCCAGCCAAGCCGCCAGACTGTCGGAGGTGACCTCCCAGCTTTCGGCGATCTCCGGCTGGTCGAGCGCCATGGCGGACGGCAGCCACACCACGGGCATCCGCGCCCGGATCAGCGAGCGCAGCCGCTCGGGCGTCGCCGCCGTCTGCAGGGCCGGGCAGATGCCGTGCAGCATCAGCCCGAACTGTTCCATCGCCAGCAGGGCCATCCGGTGGGCGAGCCGGTCGTCGAAGCGCCAGTTGTCCTGGGCGTCGCGCACGGCGTCGGCGAAGGGGCCGCCGCCCGGAACGATGACCAGGGGGTGGCGATGGCCGGGGCGGGCGATCAGATCCAGCCAGGTCCCGAGCCGGTGCCAGTCCGACAGGCTGCCGCCGATCTTGATCACCCAGGGCCGTGCCCTGGCGGCTGGAGATCCCTCTTCAGGCCCCTCTCCGGGCCCCTCTTCGGGCGATGCGTTGGCCGTCATCGGATCAGATCCGCCGTTCTGCCATGACCGTCAACCGTCGTGACGCCGGCAGGGACGGCCCCGCCATCTGGTCGCGGGTCCGCTCCAGGCGGATGCCGGGAACCGCGACCCCGTCATAGATGTCGAGCTTCGCCACCGACACGCGGGCAGACTGCACCTGTTCGTGGGCCAGACACAGGCGGGCGATCTTCTCCGCCAGCATCTCGACCAGATTGGTGTGCTCGTCCAGCAGGATCCGCTTCAGCCCGGACAGCAGATCGTCGTAGGACAGCACGTCGCCGATGTCGTCGGAGAACTGGGCGCCGTCCTGGCGCACCTGCAGCAGCAGGTCGATGCGCACCCGCTGGGGCGCGTCGCGCTCGTGATCGAAGACGCCGATCCGGCAGGGCAGGACGACATTCTCCAGGAACAGCTCGTAGAGGCCGGCGGGGATGGTGGTCACCCCGGAATCGGCGGCCACGCCGCGCGCGCACTGGGCGGAAAGGATCGCGTCTAACATCGGTGCCGTCCTCCTGGCTGTTGTCCGGCGGGGCCGACGCGGATCGGGTGCCGGGCAGGCCTTTTCGTACCTTACCAACATCCGGGAAGCGGCATCTGTTCGAAAGCGACATCGAATTGGCGATTTCCGCCGCTCCCGCCTGTTTTCCCGAAACCGGTCCCGTCCCGCTCCGCCGCACCGGGGACGGCGTCAGCTCAGGCCGGCGAACTCGTGCGCGGCGGCCAGCGGGCTGTGCCGCTGGTTCTGGCGGTCGCTGCGCGGCGCGATGCCGAAGTGATCGCGGTAGCATTTGCTGAAATGGGTGGCGGAAATGAAGCCGCAGCTGATCGACACCTCCATCACCGACATGCGGGTCTGGCACAGCAGCTGCCGCGCCCGCTTCATCCGGAGGCCGAGATAGTATTTGGCCGGCGAGCAGTTCATGTATTTGCGGAACAGACGCTCCAGATTGCGGCGGGACTGGCCAAGCTCCGCGGCGAGCGTCAGCAGATCCAGCGGTTCCTCGATGTTGGCCTGCATCACCGCCACGGCGGCGTTGAGGTCCTCGTGGTCCAGCATCGGGTTGGCCTGGAGCTCCTCCTGCTGGCGGATGCTGCCGGCGCGGATCTTGGTGTGCAGGAGCTGCTCGGCGATGTCCATCGCCAGCTTCTCGCCATGGCGGGCGGCGATCAGGTGCAGCATCATGTCGGTCGCGGCGGTGCCGCCGGCGCAGGTGAAGCGGTTGCGGTCGATGGTGAACAGCTCGCCGGTCGCCTCGATCTCCGGGAAGGTCTCGGCGAAACCGGCCATGTTCTCCCAATGGATGGTGCAGCGGTAGCCGTTCAGCAGGCCGGCCCGGGCCAGGATGTGGCTGGCCGTGCACAGGGCGCCGAAGGCGATCCCCTGGGCGGCCGAACGCCGCATCCACGAGAACATCGCCCGGTCCTCGTACCAGTGGCCGCCGATGCCGCTGCACACCATCACGGTGGAGAGCGGGGGCGTCTCGGCGATGGTGTGGTCGATGCAGAGTCCGATGCCGTTGCTGGCCCGCTGGACCCCGCCGTTCGGGGAGAGCAGCACCCAGCGGTACAGCTCCTTGCCGCTGATGTGGTTGGCAAGCCGGAGAGGCTCCACCGCCGCGGTGAACGCGATCATGGAGAAATCGGGAATCAGGAGAAAGCCGATCGTGTCGGTTTTGGAAACGCCGGATTGCTGTTCACTGCACTTCATTGTCCCGTGCCCCTCTTCCGCTTTCCTGTTCGTATCGTCGTGGGTCGCGAATGGTCGGCGAACACGCTGTTTTCCCGCGGCCTTGTCTGGATCGGCGGCCACGTTCGGATGGGCGGGGATGTCATTCCCTTTCGGTCGGTCCCTTCGCGCCATCAAACTTTTATGACAAGCAGCCTACGCAGGATGCGGCCCGGTGACATTGAACAAAGCGGACATAATCCTTGAAGGAGACCGACGTTGATCGAGTCGGGATTGTTTTTTAGGTCAATTATCCGTGTGCGCGAACGATGATACCATCCGGCGGGCAGCCCCGCATTCCCCAAAGGGCTGAGCCTGGATGGGCATCGGGCTGAATCCCTGTCGAAGCCAGGATCAAGGGCAGGCCAGCAGTTCGCCGCGTCCGCCGAAGCCGCGGTCGCCCAGCCACCGCCGCGCCCGCCCGGTCAGGCCCCGGCAGGCGGGGGGCACCCCGTCCAGTCCCGACAGATGCCTGTCCAGAAGCGACAGGAAGGGCAGCTGGTTGAGGCCGCAGTCGGCGAAGCCGGGCAGCGGATCGATCTCGCCGCGGAACAGGATGGTGCCGTTGCGCATGCCATGGCCGGTGGTGGCGCCCGGCCTGCCGCCGATCAGCAGGCTGCCGGCGTTCATGTGCAGCGCGGCATAGGCGCCGGCATCGCCGCCGACGGCGATCAGCCCGCGGCGCATGCGTTCGCCGACGCGGTCGCCGCAACTCCCCTGGACCAGGATGCGCCCGCCCGTCATTCCCGCCCGCTCGCCGGGCAGGGCGCCGCCCAGCCCGTCGCCGGCATCGCCGCCGACGGTCAGCACGCCGCCGCGCATGGCGGCGCCCGCCGCCAGCCCGGTCGACCCCTCCACCATCAGGAAACCGCCGCTCATGCCGGTGGCGGCGCGATGGCCGACCGGACCGGCGACCCGGATGGTGCCGCCGTCCAGCCCCGCCCCGACGAAGTCGAGCCGCCCGTCGCCCTCCAGTTCGACGGTGTCGCCGGGGCTGCCCGACAGGTCGAACAGCTCGCCGGCCGCGACATGGCCCCGGCCGAACCGTAGCGGCAAGGCGGCGATCTCCCGCAGGTTCAGCCCTGCCAGCCGCTGCGGCAGCAGGGGGGAGGCGTCGATGCGGCCGGGCAACGGGCCTTTCAGGCGGAGGCTCAGCACGCTCATGGCAGCAGCTCGTGAAGGTGGAAATGGTGGCGGCCCAGCTTGCCGCCGTAATTGCCGGCGGTGACGCCCCAGATGCCGGATCCGCGGCCGCGCCCGATCAGGCATGCCAGCCCGGCCGTCATGGCCGCGGCGACGTCGGCGGCGCCCAGCCCGTCGATGACGATCTCCAGCACCGATTCCACCTCGGCCGGCAGGCGCGAGCGGGGCAGGCCGCGCAGCGTCGGGCAATAGGCGTCGTTGGTGGAGGCCGGCATCCCCTTGTACTTCGCGCCGATCTTGGAGCCGGAGCGGACGACGCCGCCGGGGAAGGGCAGAACCACGTTGGGCACGGCGCGCATTGCGTCCGCCGCCGCTTCCGCCGCCTCCAGCGCCGTCATCCGGGCGTCGGCGAGGATCAGCAGGTTGCCGCCGCCGACCGCCGGGACGCTCCAGCTCGATTCCTCGCACAGGAACTCGCCGTCCATCACCGGGATGCGCCAATAGCGCCGGCCGCCCAGCAGCTTCGACATCTGCTGGCCGTCGCCGAAATAACGCAGCTTCCGGCCCAACGGGACCAGATCCTCCCTGGCGCCGCGCGGCACGCCGGAAAAGCAGGCGGTGCCGGGACAGGTCAGGATGCACTGGCCGAGCCGGGTCTCCACCTGCTTGCCCAGCACGCCGCGGCCGGTGGCGAAGAACAGCAGGGCGACGCCGGGGCGCCCGTCCGGCGTTTCCTCCGGCGGCAGCTCCCGTTCGATCCCGGCCTCGCAGCCGCAGGCGATGACCGAGGTGGCGAAGCCGGTCGCCGCCATGCCGGCATGGCGCGCCCAGGCCGGCGTGTCGGCGGTCACGATCAGCCGGGTCGCCTTCATGTCGAAGGCCTCGGCATAGCTGTTCTCGATGTGGATGCCGTTCAGAAGCATGGGTCGGACGCCGTCAGGGTCGGAACGATGGACAGCCCGCCGCGGCCGCGGTCGAGGATCTCGCCGTCGGCGATGCGGAAGTTGCCGAGCCGCACCGTCTGGTGATCCTCGAACCACGGCTTCAGCCGCCGTTCGATGGCGGGATCGAACTCCGGCCGGACGACGATGGTGTCGCCCCAGCCGGTGCCCTCTCCATTGGGGGTCAGCCGGCCGTTGCGCGCCACCGGCCGGCCGTTCTTGAACACCCATGCGGGGGCGGCGAACATCGCCTCGCGGTCGGGCAGGTCGTCGTAGACCACCACGTCGGCGACGGCGCCGGGGCGCAGATGGCCGCGGTCGCGCAGCCCCAGCACGCGGGCGGGGCCGGCGCGGGTCATGATGGCGATCTCCTCCAGCGTATATTCGCGCTCGATGGAGCCGAGCCGGCTGTGCGCCGCGACAGCGGGGTTGATCCGCGCCAGCTGCTCGTTGCGGAAGCTGCGGTCCATCAGCAGCCGGATCAGATGCGGATAGCTGGTGAAGGGGCCGCCGTTCGGATGGTCGGTGGTCAGATAGACGCGCCACGGATCCTCGATCAGCAGGAACAGCTCCAGCCCGATCGCCCATTGCAGGGCGTTGACGAACGCCTTGTCGCGGTAGCGGAACGGCACCAGCCCGCAACCGCCGTCGCATTCGATGTCGGTGCACACCCATTTGCGCGGGCTGGCGAGGCCGCTGTTGCGGAACTGCGACATGATGTCGGCCGACGCGGTGATGGTCTGGCCGAAGACGATCTGGCCGACGTCGACCGAGATGTTCGGGCTGCGGTTCACCGCCTCGGCGATCTCGGCAGCGGCCGAGGAGAAGCGGCGGTCGCCCTCCGTCCCGTAGCTGTGGAACTGCAGGTGGGTCAGGTGGGCGGGCAGCCCGTCCAGCGCGGCGATGGTGTCGCGCGTCACCGACTCGTTGCCGGGGATGCCGAGGTTGTTGCAGTGGACGTGCAGCGGATGGGGCACCCCCAGGTCGGACAGCGCGGTGGCCAGCGTGGTCAGGATGCGGCGCGGCGTGATCCCGTAATGGGGATGCGCCTCGTCCAGCTCCAGGCGGCGCTGGTTGAACTTGAAGGCGCTGATCCCGCCGGGATTGACCACTTTGACGCCGACCGCCTGGGTGGCGTGCAGGATCCAGGCGACATAGTCGTTGACCTCCGACTGGGTCGCCCCGGCGGCCAGCCGCTCCAGCAGGAAATCGTCGTTGCCGAGGACGGCGTAGCAGCCCTTGTCGATGATCGGGACGTCGCCCAGCTCCAGATGGGTGTGGCGCGCGTTGGACGGCAGCATCGCCGGCTCGAACGCCGCCGTGTAGCCCATCTCGGCATAGCGGTAGCCGGTGACGAAGCTGGACGGGGTGAACAGGCCGCTGCCCGACCGCCGCAGCCCGTCCGGGGCGCTGCCGTGCTGGCGATGCTCCTCCGGCAGCAGCAGGCGGGCGAGGTTCACCTTGCCGCCGCCGATGTGGCTGTGGATGTCGATGGCGCCGGCCATGACGACGCGGCCGTCCAGCTCGATCACCGCGTCGATGCGGGCGTCGTCCGGCGGCGGCGCGGCGATGCGGCCGTCCTTCAGATAGAGGTCGCGCCGGGGGGCTTGCAGGTCGCCGCCCGCCGCAGGTCCGGCAGGATCGCAGACGCGGCCGCCGCGCAGCAGGGTATAGGCGTCAGACATGCGCGGTCTCCCGAAGCGGGGCGGGAAGGGGGGAGCCGGCAAGCCGGTCCAGCAGGGCGCCCAGCACCGCCGCGGCCGTCGGCAGCCCGGACGTGTTGGAGCGCAGCCGACGCAGGGGCAGGGCGGCGACGCCGTCGCCACGATGGATGCTGCCGGCATGGTCGAGGCCGGGGACGGCCACCGGGATCAGCACCTCCGGGTCGCGGGGCAAAGGCTGTCCGGGGCGGGCCAGCACGATCATCGGCTTGCGGGTGTCGGGCACCTCCGCCCCGTTCAGGGCCGACAGCCAGAGCAGCGCATCGACTTCTCCCCCGGCCAGCAGGCTCTTCAGCCGATAGCGCAGGGGATCGTGCTCCGGCGGGCCGGCTCCCAGGCGGGAGCGCAGCGGCACGCCGTACTGCCAGGCGCAGACGTAGTTGGCGCCCAATGCGTTGCCCTTGCCGCCCAGGGCCAGGCCGGCACAGCGGGTGGAGGCATTGGCGGTCACGACCAGCCGGTTGAAGGCTTCGACCGCGACATCGCCGGCCGCCGGATCCAGCGTGGCGGCGATCCAGCCGACGACGCCGAAGCGGGCTTCGCGCAGCGCCGCGGCGACGCGGACGAGATCCTCCATGGCGATGCCGCCTACCCGGTCGCCGCGCGGCCTTTCGCCGGCCACAAGCTGCGACAGGGCGGCGGCAATGGCGGGGGCCTGTGTCAGGTCGGCGGTCAGACGTTCGAAGCCCTCCGGTGCCGGGCCGTCGCCGGGACCGACAAGAAAGCCGCGGACGGCGGCGGCCTCGCGGAACAGGGCCGTCGGCGGACGGACGATGCGGTCGAACAGGCGGGGGGCGTGACGGTCGAACTCCGCACCGAACAGCACGAACAGGTCGGCCCGGTTGCGCAGCTCGCCGAAGGTGGCGGTCATGGCGCCGCTCACCTGCAGGGCGCGCAGGCCGTGGAACAGGCTGTCGGATGCCGCGTGGTCGACCACCGCGCCCAGCCGTTCAGCCAGCGCCAGCGCCGCGGAGATCCCTTCCGTGTCGGCGGCCAGCCCCCCGATGGCCGGAGAGGCGGCGTTCCGCAGCAGGGCCGCCGCGGCGTCCAGCGCTTCGTCGAGCGGTACGGCACGGCCCTTTATGAAGCAGTGGGCCGGCAGCGCCGGAAGGGCGAACAGGCTGCGCGCCCGTGCGCAGCCGTTGTCAGTCACCCTGAGCCGGCCGCCCCGATCACGCATGACCGCGAGGTCGTCGCAGGCCATTGCGCAGAACGGGCACACGACATCGCCCATGGAAGGCGGGAAGTCGGTCTCACCGGGTTCGCTGTCCATATCCTAAACCCCGCAGGTGATGTCGCATGTGGAGGGTTTGCAAAATGGCATGAAAACCCCGTCTCGCTTCCATAGAGAAAGCAAGAAAAACAAAATAAAAGCGAGTTCATATACTTAAAGAAAGAGAATTTTTATCGCTGTTCTCATTGATTTTGTGATCGTCAACTTTATTATGGATGAAGGGCGGCTGGTCGCCTTGGCTTTTGCGACAGGTAGGCCATGATTTGCGGCGAACAGCGCAGGACGGTCGACGCGGTGCGGGTGGAGGTGCCCGCCCGGCTGCATCTTGGATTCCTCGACATGGAGGGCGGGCTGGGCCGGCGCTTCGGCAGCCTGGGCCTGACTCTCGACGGGCTGGGGACGGAACTGACACTGCTCCGGGGCGACCCGGCGGGCGACGGTCCGCGCCCGGCCTGTGACCGGGCGAGGGGATATCTCGACCGGCTGTGCGAGGCGCTGGATATGGAGACCGGCTTCGCCCTGCGCCTGGGCCGGACCATCCCGTCCCATTCCGGACTGGGATCGGGCACCCAATTGGCGCTGGCCGTCGGGGCCGCCCTGTCGGCGCTGACCGGCCGGGTCCTGCCGCCGCGCCGGGTCGCCGGCCTGTTGGACCGCGGCGCGCGGTCGGGCATCGGCGTCGGTGCCTTCGAGCAGGGCGGCGTCATCCTGGACGGCGGCAAGGGCGCGCTCGACGAGCCGCCGCCGGTGATCAGCCGGATGGCCCTGCCGGAGGCGTGGCGGATGCTGCTGGTGTTCGACGACGCCAACCGCGGCCTGTCCGGCACGGCCGAGACGGTCGCCTTCCGCGACCTGCCCCCCTTCCCGGCGGACAAGGCGGCCCATCTGTGCCGGCTGGCGCTGATGGTCGGGCTGCCGGCCCTGGCGGAAGGGGATGCGGTGCGGTTCGGTGCCGCGGTGACGGAACTCCAGAGCGTGGTCGGCGACCATTTCGCTCCGGCGCAAGGCGGCCGTTTCAGCAGTCCGGACGTGGCCGAGGTGCTGCGCTGGCTGCCGTCGGCCGGCGCTGCCGGTGTCGGGCAGAGTTCCTGGGGGCCGACCGGCTTCGCCATCTTCGGCGACGCCGGATCGGCGGAACGGGCAGCGGAGGATGCGCGGGCGCGCTGGCGGGGGCAGGCCAACCTGCGCTTCGTCGTCTGCCGGGGGCGGAACCGCGGCGCGGTGGTGGAAACTTTCTCCGGGCACGGCGCGGTCGCTGCCGAATACGAAACAGTCGCAAAAAAGACAGCGTGAGCAGGTAAGGTGAAAGAGAGTGGCAGGAAGCGATCCAGAGGCTTCGTGTCATGGAAAAACCATACATCATGCACGCCATTACTCCGGTGAAGGCGGTCAGTCCATTCGACATCAACATGGCCTGCGATGCCGGCTACGGGGTCGTGGTGCCCTACACCAATGTCGAGACTGGCGAGGTCCCCGGGCTTGTCCAGGACATGATCTTCTCCCGCGCGCCGGGCGACGCCAAACGGACCGGCCTGTTCATCGCCGGCCGCGACATCCTGAAGGCGCTGGACATGCTGGAGGCGGCGAGGCACGCCATGGTGCCGCCGTTCGAGATTTCCGTCTTCGCCGATCCGTCGGGCGCCTACACCACCGCCGCGGCGATGATCGCCAAGGTCGAGGCCCAGCTTGGGAAGGCCGGGATGGGCTTGGCCGGCACGCGGGTCGCGGTGTTCGGCGGCAAGGGTCCGGTGGGCGGCGTCGCGGCGGTGCTGGCGGCGCGCGCCGGGGCGTCGGTGCGGCTGGTCGGCCATGACGGCGCCGTCTCCGTCGCCGAGCGGGCGGCCACCTATCGTCAGCGGTTCGGCGTGACGCTGGGGGCGGTGGACGGCTCGACCGATGCGCACAAGGCCGCCATCCTGGCGGAGACGGACGTGGTGCTGGCGGTCGCCCGCGCCGGGGTGCAGGTGCTGAGCCGCGCCCAGATCGCCGCCGCCCCCTCGGTGCGGGTGGTGGCCGACGTCAACGCCGTGCCGCCGGCCGGGGTCGAGGGGGTGGACGCCTTCGGCGACGGTGCGCCGATCGAGGGGACCGAGGCGGTCGGCATCGGCGCGCTCGCCATCGGCAACGTGAAGTTCAAGACCCAGCATGGCCTGTTCAAGGCGATGCGCGAGGCGGCGAAGCCGGTCTATCTGGCCTTCGACGACGCCTTCGCCCTGGCCCGCGCCCAATGCCGGACAGCGGCGTGATCCTGGTCGCCGCCCTGTCGGGCCGCGCCATCGCCCAGGCGGTGGCGCGCACCGGGGCCGCCGTGGCGACGCTGGACCAGTTCGGCGACGCCGATGTGCCGGCGCCCGCCCGCCGCGTGGCGGGCAACCCCGTCGCCGGCTTCGACGGGCGTGCGCTGATCACCGCCGCACGGGCGCTGGCGCCGCCGGGCAGCCGGCTGGTCGTCGGATCGGGGTTCGAGCAGGCGCCCGATCTGCTGGCCGCCCTGATCGAGGCCGGTCCCTTCCGCCTGTCCGGCAACGGGCCGGAGGTGGTGCGGGCGGTCAAGGATCCGGCCGGTTTCGCTGCGCGTCTGGCGACGCTGGGGCTGGAGGAGCTGGGCATCGGCCATCCGCAGACGCGGACGGAAGTTTCCGACGCGACGGTTCCAGGGGAGTGGCTGGTCAAGCGCACAGGCGCGGCCGGGGGCGGGCACATCGTCCCCTGGGACGGCGGTTCGCTGCCGGACGGGCATTACCTGCAACGGCGGGCAGGCGGGGAGCCGGTCTCCGTCGCCTTCATCGCCGACCGCCGCGGCCGGTGCGAGACGGTGGCGATCAGCCGGCAATGGGTCGATCCGGCGCCGGATGCCCCATTCCGCTATGGCGGGGCGGTCCTGCCGGCGGCGGTTCCGCAGTCGTTGACTGTCCGGTTGGTGGAGGCGGTGCGGCGCATCGCGGCGGCTTTCGGGCTGGTCGGGCTGAACAGCCTCGACCTGTTGGTCGATGGTCCGTCCGTGACCGTGCTGGAGGTCAACCCGCGGCCGGGCGCCACGCTCGACCTGCTGGAGCGCCACCGGCAGGGCGGGGTGATGCGCGCCCATCTCGACGCGGCGGCCGGGCGCGGCTGGAGCCTGGGGGCGGCGCGTCCGGGCGTCATCGCCGGGGCGGTGGCCTACGCCGCCACGGCGATGACGGTGCCGGCGAACCTCGCCTGGGCGCCCTGGTGCGCCGACCTGCCGCGCGCCGGCAGCACCATCGTGGACGGACAGCCGCTGTGCAGCGTCACCGCCTGGGGCGGGGACGAGGGGGAGGCGCGGCGCCGCCTGTCCAGCCGGATCGAACGCATCGTCGCGGACTGCGCGCGGCGGGCCTGCCTTTTGGAAAAACCCGGCTCTAAGGAGAAAACCGGCGATGTCGTCCCTTCCCTTCAGTGTTAACCGGCTTGCCGCCCCGCTGGTGCATGGGCTGGTGGCCGACGCCGCCATGCTGCGGATCGGGGTGGAGCAGCATCCCGCCGGCTGCACCGTGATCGATGCCGGCATCGACCGCCCCGGCAGCCTGGAGGCCGGGCGCCGCATCGCCGAGATCTGCATGGGCGGCGCCGGCAGCGTGCGCATCGCCATGGACTCCCCCTTCGCCCATTGGCCGGCGCAGGTGACGGTCGGCGCCGCCGATCCGGTCCTGGCCTGCCTGGGCAGCCAGTATGCCGGCTGGAGCCTGTCGGGCGAGAAATTCTCGGCCCTGGGGTCCGGCCCCGGCCGCGCCCTGGCGGTGAAGGAGCCGCTGTTCGCCGAACTCGGCTACCGCGACATGGCCGACCGTACCGTTCTGGTGCTGGAAACCGACAGGCGGCCGCCGGTATCGGTGGTGGAGAAGGTGGCGCGCGACTGCGGCGTGCCGGCGGAGCGCGTGACCCTGATCCTGACGCCGACCCGCAGCCCCGCCGGCATCGTCCAGATCGTCGCCCGCGTGCTCGAAGTGGGGCTGCACAAGCTCCATGCCCTGCATTTCCCGCTGGACCGGGTGCGCGACGGCGTCGGCTGCGCCCCGCTGCCGCCGCCGGGCCGCGACTTCGTCCAGGCGATGGGCCGGACCAACGACGCCATCCTGTTCGGCGGCACCGTCCATCTGCTGGTCGACGGGCCGGACGACGATGCGGCCGATCTTGCCACCCGCCTACCCAGCTCGGCCTCCGCCGACTACGGCCGTCCCTTCGCCGACCTGTTCGCGGCGAGCGGCTTCGACTTCTTCAAGATCGACCCGATGCTGTTCAGCCCGGCCCGCGTGATCGTCACCGCCTTCGAGAGCGGCCGGAGCTTCAGCGCCGGTGCGCTGGCCCCGGCGCTGCTCGACCGGTCCTTCGGCATCGGCGGATAGGGGCGGGCCATGGGGCGGACCCGCATCGCCATCTTCGTGGACGGCGCCGACTGGCACACCCGGCGGCTGACCGCCGCCTTCGCCCGGCGGGGCGCGCAGGCGGCTGCGGTGTCGCTCAGCGCCTGCGGCTTCGGTCCGGAGGGGCCGGTGATTCCGGGTTTCGAGGACGGACTGCCCGACGCCTGTCTGGTCCGCACCATCTCCGCCGGCAGTTTCGAGCAGGTGACGCTGCGGCTGGGCGTGCTGCATGCGCTGGCCCATGCCGGGGTCCCGGTCGCCAACAGCCCTGCCGCCATCGAACGCTGCGTCGACAAGAGCGCCACCGCCTTCCGGCTGGCTGCCGCCGGCGTGCCGACCCCGCGCACCTGGACCGTCGCCGATCCCGTCCAGGCGTCCGCCATCCTGGCCGCCCTCCATGCCGAGGGGCGGGCCGCGGTGCTGAAGCCGCTGTTCGGATCGCAGGGCAAGGGGCTGCGCCGGCTGGACCCCGGCATGGACCTGCCCGGCCCGGAGGAGGTCGCCGGCACCTACCATCTGCAGGAATATGTCGGGGCGGCGGACGGCGGCTGGTTCGACTGGCGGGTCTTCGTGGTGGACGGGCGTCCGCTGGCCGCCATGGTCCGCCAGGGCGACCACTGGATCACCAACGTCAAGCAGGGCGCGCGCTGCCACCCGGCCAGTCCGGCGGGCGTGCTGGGCGATCTGGCGGTTGCCGCGGCGGCGGCGGTCGGCGCCGACTATGCCGGGGTGGACGTGATCCGTGCGCCCGACGGCCGGTTCCTGGTGCTGGAGGTCAACAGCATGCCGGCCTGGCGCGGCCTTCAGGCGGTGACGCCGGTGGATGTGGCGCAGGCGCTTGCCGATCTGGTCCTGGACCGTCTCACCTCGGCCTCGCCTGCGGCGGCGGACGCGCGGAGGGCGGGATGAGCGCCCTGCTGCCGAGCCCCGGCCAGGATTGCCGGACCCTGGTGGAGGAGGCCGTCTTCACCGCCTGCCGGCTGGAACTGATGGCGCTGAAGCCCGGCAACGTCCACATCCACGCCGAAGGCCACGGGATGAGCGTGGCCCAGTTCCTGGACAGCGCCGCCGCCATCGCCCCGATCCTCGCCACGCCCGGCCGCCCGGTGGGGGACGCGATCCTGCGCGCGGTCGGAGCGACGCGGGAGGTCGCCGGCTGCAACACCAATCTCGGCATCGTCCTGCTGCTGGCCCCGCTCGCCGCCGCCGCCCTGTGCCGCGACAAGGGAGAGCCGCTGCGGCTGAGGCTGGCGCGGGTGCTCGACGGGCTGGATGTCGCCGACGCCGCCGACGCCTTCGCGGCGATCCGCCTCGCGCTGCCCGCCGGGCTGGGCGCGGCGGATCAGCATGACGTCGCCGGGACGCCGCGCGTCGATCTGCGGGCGGCCATGGCGGCGGCGGCCGACCGCGACCTGATCGCGCGGCAATACGCCACCGCCTTCGCCGACGTCTTCACCTTCGGCGTGGCGCGCGGCCGCTCGGCCCTGCGGCGCGGCGCCGGCGCGGCGGAGGCGGCGAGCGCCATCCATCTGGGATTCATGGCGCTGCATCCCGACACCCATATCGCCCGCAAGCATGGCGCGGCGGTGGCGGAACGGGTGCGGCAGCAGGCGTTCCGGCTGGAGCGGCGCCTCGCCGTCGGTCCTGCCTTCGGCGGCACTCCCGATGCCGGCCGCAGGCTCCTCGCTTTCGACCGCGCGCTGAAGCGGCGCGGCCTCAATCCGGGCACGTCCGCCGACCTGACGGTGGCCTGCCTGTTCGTGCTTCGGCTGGCCGGCGATCTGCCGGCCGGACCGTGGCCGCCGGACGATTTCCGGCGGAGCTACCTGAAACCAACCATCGCGAAACCAACCGACACAGGGGATGCGCAATGCCTAAGATCGACAAGGTTATGGTCGGCGAAGCACTGGTGGGCGACGGCAACGAGGTCGCTCACATCGATCTCATCGTCGGTCCGCGCGGCAGCGCCGCCGAGACCGCCTTCTGCCAGACCCTGACCAACCAGAAGGAAGGCGTGAACGGCCTGCTGGCCGTGCTGGCGCCGAACCTGATGGTCAAGCCCTCCACGGTCATGTTCAACAAGGTGACGATCAAGAACGCCAAGCAGGCCGTGCAGATGTTCGGCCCGGCCCAGCGCGCCGTCGCCCTGGCGGTCGCCGAATGCGTCGAGGACGGCACCATCCCGGCGGACGAGGCCGACGACCTGTTCATCTCCGTCGGCGTCTTCATCCACTGGCAGGCGGAGGACGACCGCAAGATCCAGGACTACAACCACGAGGCCACCAAGCTGGCGCTGAAGCGCGCGATCGCCGGCAGCCCGACCGCCAAGGAGATGCTGGACGGCATGGCCGCCGCGGTTCACCCGTTCGCCGCCTCCTGACCGGAGACGAAGCGGCGGAGCGTCCCGGCGTCGAGGCGCCGGTCGTGGAGCGCGCTGGCCACCAGCACGGCATCGGTCCCGTGCGCGGCCAGCGCGTCCAGATCCGCCGCGTCGCGCACGCCGCCGGCCCCCCAGACCCGGACCCCCGGGCGCCGGGCCGCCAGCGCCGCGATGCGGTCGAGGTCGGGACCCTCGCCCGACCCGACCCGGTCCAGCGTCATGGCGATCACCCTTGCGGGCCAGCGTCCGGCGTCCTCGTGCAACGCCGCCGGCCCCAGCGCTTCACCCCGCCGGACGTCCAGCGACAGCGCCACCCGGTCCTCCCCGGTCAGCGCCAGCGCCGCCTCCAGCGTCGTGCCGTCGGTCTGGCTTTCGCTGCCGATCACCAGATGGCGGAGGCCGGCATCAAGCCAGCGGCGGCAGTCGTCCGGCGTCGCCAGCCCGGCATCGACCCAGAAGGCGACCTCCGGCCAGCGCGCCTGGAGAACGGCGACGGCGGACCGGTGGTCGCCATTCCCGCGGATCGCGTCGAGGTCGGCGACATAGCAGGCGCGGAAGGGTTGCAGCGCCAGCAGCGCGGCCACGATATCCTGCGGTGCCGATCCTGGGGTCAGCGCGCTTTCGATGGGGCGGTAGCGGTCGCGCTCCCCCCGCTTGGCATGAACCACCTGCCCGCCCAGCAGGTCGATGACGGGAACGATGTCCATGGAGAACAGCCTTCGTCGGGTTCTGGTCTGCGAGTATGTCACCGGCGGCGCGCTGTGCAACGCGCCGCTTCCGACGGAGCTGATGGATGACGCCAACGCGATGGTCGCGGCCCTCGTCGGCGATCTGGTCGCGCTGGATGGAATACACGTCACGCTGTGCTGGGACAACCGCCTTTCCCCGCCGATCTTTCCGCCGGACCGCGTCGCCCTGTTCCCGGTGGAGCCGGGCGAGGATCCGGAGGCACGCTGGCGTGAAGCCGCCGCCCTGTGCGACGTGGTCTGGCCGATCGCGCCGGAAAGCGACGGGCTGCTCGGCCATGTGGCGGCCCTGTTCCGGGGCACCGGCCGGCCGGTGGTCGCCTGCGCGCCCGATGCCATCGCGCTCGCGTCCTCGAAGACGGCGACGGCGGAACGGCTGGCCGCCCACGGCATCGCGGCCATTCCCACCGTTCCCCTCGGCGCCCCGCCGCCGCCCGCCGCCCGCCATGTGGTGAAGCCGGACGACGGCGCCGGCTGCCTCGACACCTTCCTCGTCGATGACATCGCCGCCTGGACGCCGCCTCACCCCGGCCGCTGGATCGTCCAGCCGCTGGTGGAGGGGGAGGCGTGCAGCCTGTCCATGCTGGTCGACAAGTCCGGCGGGGTGCGGCTGCTCGGCTGCAACCGGCAGAAGGTGGAACGCAGCGACGACCAATTCTCCTTCCATGGCGTGGAGGTGGGGGCGATGGAGCACCGCCGGGCCGCCTGGGAACCGCTGGTCCGTGCCATCGCTGCCGCGATTCCGGGACTGCGCGGCTATGTCGCCGTCGACCTCATCGACCGGCCTGATGGCCCGGTCGTGGTGGAGGTGAATCCGCGCCTGTCGGTCGGCTATTCCGGACTGTCGCGGGTGCTGGGCTGGAATCCGGCTCGCGACATCCTGGCTCTGTTCGACCCCATGTCGGCCAACGCCGGCCGGGAGGCCGTACATGTTTGACAACCGTGGATCGGCCGTGGTCGGCTGGGACATCGGCGGCGCCCATTTGAAGGCCGCCTGGGCGGAGCGGGGGAGGCTGCGCGAGGCGGTGCAGGTGCCCTGCCGGCTGTGGCAGGGGCTTGGGGAGCTGGACGGCGCGCTGACCGAGGCGCTGGCCCGTCTGCCGGCCGATGCCGACCATGTGATGACGATGACCGGCGAACTGGTCGATCTGTTCGACGACCGCGCCCAGGGTGTCCGCACGCTGATCGACCGCATCGGCGCGGCCTTGCCGGAGGGACGCCTGCGCGTCTATGCCGGCCGGCGCGGGCTGCTGGCGCCGCGGGAGGCGCGCGGACAGGTGATGGACGTCGCCTCGGCCAACTGGATGGCGACCGCCGCGGTGGTCGCCCGGCGCCTGCCGGCGGCGCTGCTGGTCGATATGGGCAGCACCACCACCGACATCGTCCCGGTGCGGGATGGCACCGTTATGGCGCGCGGCGTCACCGATCACGAGCGGATGGCGGTGGAGGAACTGCTCTATACCGGGCTGACCCGCACGGCGGTGATGGCGATGGAGCGCAGCGCGCTGGTCGCCGGCGAGCGGCTGCCGATGATGGCCGAGTATTTCGCCACCAGCGCCGACCTTTACCGCGTGCTCGGCCGGCTGGACGAGGCCGCCGACCAGCATCCCGCCGCCGACAACGGGCCGAAGACGGTGGAGGCCAGCATCCGCCGTCTGGCCCGCATGGTCGGGCATGACGCCGGCGATTACGAACCCGCGGTCTGGCGGTCGATGGCCGCCGACCTGACCGAGCGCCAGCTGCGCCGCATCCATGATGCCGCCTGTCGTGTGCTGTCGGCCGGAACGCCGCCCCTGCCGATCGACGCCCCCGTGGTCGGGGCCGGCGTCGGCCGTGCCGTGGCCGCGGCGGTGGCCGCCCGGCTGGACCGTCCCTACCGGGATTTCGCCGATGTGGTGGGCGCCCCCGGTGTGGGCTGGGTGGCGAGCTGCGCTCCCGCCGCCGCCATGGCGCTGCTCGGTTGAGGAGGGCGCTGTCATGAGCCGCGCCTTCGTCAAGGAAAGCGACGCCGAAACCGAGGGACCGCTGCCGCAGATCAGCGGTCCCCTGCATGTGTCCGCCGCCACCGTCGCCGTTTGGCAGGAGGAGCTTGCCGCGGCCGATGCGGACATCGCGAAGCTGCGCGGTTCCGACGCGCCGGAGGACCGGCAGGCGATGAGCAGCGCGAAGCGGCGCGCCGACCTGCTCCGTGCCCGTCTGGCCGCCGCCGTGGTGGTCAGGCCGGCCGGTCCGGCGGAGGAGGCCGGCTTCGGCTCCGCCATCGCCGCCGAGGATGCAAGTGGGCGCCGATGGACGTTCACGCTTGTGGGGGGCGAGGAGGCCGATCCCGCCGCCGGCCGGATCAGCTGGCAATCCCCGCTGGGCGAGGCGTTGATGGGGGGACGGGCCGGCGACGTGGTGGAGTGGCCGCGGCGGACCGGCCCCCTGTCGCTCACCATCCTCTCGGTCACGCCAAGTTGACTGTTCGCAGGGTTTTGGAAAATTCCTATGCATAAACGACAAGTTCTGGCCTGACAGCGGCAAGCTTAGAGAAAACGATTATAAGATATGGCGGCGGATTCCATAGATAATAACCTGCCTTATGTTTTACGGATGGACATCCGTCATTAATCTGTCATAAACTGTGCTCCTATCAATCGAAAACTCGATCGTTCGGGCTCAATTCCCGGAAGAGCCGGTTCCACTCAAGAAGGTGGTTCCGGCCTCGAAGAATCGTGTCTTTGAACAGGGAAAGAAAGGGCGCAGATGAAGACGCATCTCCGGTCCGCACTGTTCGCGGGCATGGTCGCGATGGCCCCGATGGCGGCCATGGCCCAATCGCTCACCCCGCAATCGCTCGCACATTGGCCGGCGGAAGCGGCGGCGAGCCTCAGGACGCTGGTGTCGGCCAACGCCGGCAAGGGCGCCTACGCGGTGTTCGACGCCGACAACACGCTCTACCGCTATGACCTCGAAGAATCGCTTTTGCCTTATCTGGAGCGCAAGGGCGTGCTGTCGCGCGAGAGCATGGACCCGTCCTTGAAGATCATCCCCTTCAAGGATGTGAACGGGAACAAGGAAAGCCTCAACAGCTATTATTACCGGCTGTGCGAGATCGACGATCAGGTGTGCTATCCCTGGGTGGCGCAGATCTTCTCCGGCTTCACCCTGGCCCAGTTGAAGGGCTTCGTCGACGAGATGCTGGCCGACGGCAAGCCGATCACCGCCACCTATTACGAGGGCGACGCGGTCAAGACCGTCGAGGTCAGCCCGCCGAAATTCTACACCGGCCAGCAGGAGCTGGTGAACCATCTGACCGCCAACGGCATCACGGTCTATGTGGTGACCGCCGCCAGCGAGGAACTGGTGCGGATGGTCGTCTCCGATCCGAAATACGGCTACAACGTCAAGCCGGAGAACGTCATCGGCGTCACCATGCTGCTGAAGAACCGTGCCACCGGCGAGGTGACCACGGCGCGCAAGCTGATCGCCGACGGCAAGTACGACTGGGCGAAGACGATGGACCTGGAACTCGGCACCTATCTGTGGGCGCCGCTGACTTGGTTCGCGGGCAAGCAGGCGGCGATCCTCACCTACATCGACCAGTGGAAGAAGCCGGTGCTGGTGGCGGGAGACACTCCCACCAGCGATGGCTACATGCTGCTCCATTCCACCGACGCGGCGAATGGCGGCATGCGGGTCTGGGTCAACCGCAAAGACAAGTACATGAAGCAGATCAAGCAGATGTGGGAGGCCGCCGCCGCCGGTCAGGCGGCCCAGCATCTGCCGGTCCTCGCCGACCGGAACTGGCTGGTCGTCCAGCCGAACGAGATCCAGTGACGCCGGGGGGCTTGTCCGGTTTCTTTGAAAGCGAAGGCCCCGGCCGTGGAAACGGCCGGGGCCTTTTCTTCAACCGTTCCGTCGCACTCAACCGCCATCCAGCGCGCGCAGCAGCGGGCGGATCTTCACCATCATCTCGTCATGCTCGCGGCCGGGATCGGAATCGGCGACGATGCCGCCGCCGGCCTGGGCGACGATGCGGTCGGGCGTGACGGTCAGGGTGCGGATGACGATGCTGCTGTCCATCGCCCCGTCGAAGCCGATCCAGGCGACCGACCCGCAATAGGCGCCGCGGCGCGCCTCTTCCAGTTCGTCGATGATCTCCATGGCGCGGATCTTCGGTGCGCCGGTGATGGAGCCGCCGGGGAAGGTGGCGCGCAGCAGGTCGACCGGACCCAGCCCCGGCCTCAGCCGCCCCTCGACCACCGACACCAGATGATGGACGGAGGCGAAGCGCTCCACCCCGCACAGGACCGGCACCCTGACGCTGCCGATGCGCGCCACCCGGCCGATGTCGTTGCGCAGCAGGTCGGTGATCATCAGGTTCTCGGCGCGATCCTTGACGCTGCCCTCAAGCTCGCGCGCCAGGGCGTCGTCCTCCGCCGGCGTGGCGCCGCGCGGGCGGGTTCCCTTGATCGGGCGGGTCTCCACGCGGCCGTCGGCGTGGAGCCGGATGAAGCGCTCGGGCGAGGCGCTGGCCAGGCCGGCGCCGCCGGGCAGCGACAGGCAGGCGGCGAAGGGGGCGGGGCTGAGCGCCAGCAGGCGGCGGTAGAGGTCGAGCACCGGCAGCCCCGCCGGCCGGTCGGCCAGGAAGCGCCCGGTGAAGTTGGCCTGGAAGATGTCTCCCGCCCGGATGTACTCCAGCACCCGCTCCACCCGGCGGCAATACGCGTCGCGCGCGATTTCCGGCCGCCAGGACGCGGTGGCCGAGCAGGGCGTCGGCAGGGCGTCGGGCGCCGCCGCGAGGCAATCGGCGAAGGATTGCAGGCGGTTGGCGGCGCGGAGACGGCGCCGGACCGGGGTTTCCTCGGGAAAGCCGCTGGACAGGATCCAGCCGCGCCGCTCCTCTTCATCGAAGGCGATGACGGTGTCGTAGAGGCCGAAGGCCATGTCGGGCAGGCCGGTGTCGTCGCTGTGGCGCGCCGGCAGCCGCTCCAGCACCTGCCCCAGCTCGTAGCCGAGGAAGCCGACGGCGCCGCCGACGAATGGAACAGGCAGATCGGGGGGAGCGGACAGGCGGTGGGCGTCCAGCTCCCGTTCCAGCACGGTGAAGGGATCGCCGTCCACCGCAAGGCCGTCCACGGTGACGGAGCCGCCACGGGATTCGATGGTTCGGAAGGGTTCCGCGGCGACGATGCTCCACCGGCCCCGGCCGCCGGCCTGCGCGGCGCTGTGCAGAAGGGTGGCGAAGGGCTGGCCGGACCAGGGGGCGAAGGCGGCGACGGGGTCGCGGTAGGGGATCTCGCGGATCAGCAGCGGACAATCGTCGTCCACCTTCTCCCCGGCCGGAAGGTCGAAGACCGGACCGTCCTGCGGCATGCGTCATGCTCCGATGCTGGTGGCGTCAGGACAACTTGTCAGGACAGGGACTTGACCCAGAAGCGCAGGGGTTTGGCGGTTTCCTCCCGGTCGCCGCCGTCGCACCAGGACAGGGTGCCGCCGATCTCCGGTTCCGGCCGGTAGCCCAGCCGCCGCCATGCGGCATCGGGCGTCCGGTACGTCTTCGGGCGGCGGGGATGGTCGGTGGACCGCACGATCTCGCCGAAGGCGGCGGACGCGAAGCGGCCGTCCTGGCGGATATGGGATTCGCCGACCTCGAGCAGGGCGGTCCCCACCCCCCGTCCGCGATGGGAGGGCAGGACCACCACCTCGCCGAAATAGAAGGTCGAGCGCAGGTCGCGCCCAGCATGGGCGAAGGGGTCGCGCAAGGAATCCAGCTCCTGGTCGAGCGGCGCCCCGGTGACGGCCGCGACCATGCGGCCACGGTCGAAGGCGGCCAGGATCAGCCCGCCCGGCAGGCTGCCGAGACCGGAGAGATAGCGCTCCTCGTAGGCGGCCGACCCCGGATAGAGGTAGGGAAACTCGCCCAGCACCGCCAGCCGCAGGGTCGCCAGCTCCTCCAGCCGGTCGGCCAGGGCGGCCCCGGTCAGCCGCTCCACCCGGATGCCGCTATCCAGCTCCAACCGCCGCCCGTGGCGCCGCCCGTGGGGTGGCGCGGGCCGCGCCGGAAGGGCGACGTCCCCCTCCGGAAGAGGCCCCCCGCTCACCGCGCCGGCACCGGCAGGAGGCGCCGCAGGAACGCGAAGCGCGCCATGCGCGGAGCGGTGGCGGTCCGGCCGAAGCTCTGCGTGATGCGGTCGAGGATGATCGCCAGCAGCACGACGCTGAGGCCGCTCTCGAAGCCGAGCGCGATGTCGAGGCGCTGGATGCCCTGCAGAACCACGTTGCCCAGGCCGCCGGCGCCGATCATCGAGGCGATGACGATCATCGACAGCGCCATCATCATGGTCTGGTTCACCCCGGCCATGATCGAGGGCAGGGCGTTCGGCAACTGCACCTTGAACAGAAGCTGGCGGTCGTGGCAGCCGAAGGCCTTGCCGGCCTCGACGATCTCGGCCGGCACCTGCTGGATGCCGAGCGAGGTCAGGCGCACGGCCGGCGGCATGGCGAAGATCACGGTGGCGAGGATGCCCGGCACCCGGCCCAGCCCGAAGAACATCACGGCCGGGATCAGATAGACGAAGGCCGGCATGGTCTGCATGAAGTCCAGCGTGGTGCGGACGATGCTCTCGACCACGCGGTTGCGCGCCATCCAGACCCCCAGCGGCACGCCGATCAGCAGGCTGAGCAGGGTGGCGGTCAGGACCAGGCCGAGGGTGGAGGCGGTTTCCGTCCACAGCCCCATGCCGGCGATCAGCAGCAGGGCGGCGACGGTGAAAACGGCGAAGCCGACGCCGACGCGCCACAGCGACGTCGCGACGATCAGCCCGATCAGCAGCCAAGCCGGCGCCCCGACCAGCACGAAGTCGATGGCGCCGCCGAAGCCGTTCACCACCGTCGCGATCGCGTCGAAGGTCGGCTGGAAATTGTCGAGCATGAAGCTGACCAGTTCCTCGACCCATTTGCCGATCCTGATTTCGAAATCCATCGGTCAATCCCCCCGAACCAAGGTGTGGAGCATGAGGGCGCGCGAAATGGCGCCGAGGAAGTTGTGGTCGTCGTCGACGACCGGCACCGGCCATTCGCTGTCGGCCACCAGGGCGAGCAGGGAATGGATGGGGGTGGCGGCGTTGACCGTGCGCACGTCGGGCAGGAAGGCGTTGACGAAGCGCGGCTGCGGCCCGTTCAGCTCGCGCTCCAGCGTCGCCTGCGAGACGACGCCCTCGAACCGGCCGTCCTGGGTGCGGACATAGCCGAAATTATGGTGGTTCTCCCGGAGTTGCTGCAGGGCCGGGGTCAGCTCGCCGGGCAGGCGGATGACGGTGTTGGTGGCCTCGAAGCGGGCCACGTCGCCGGCGCGCAGCACCTTCGAGGCATCGACGTTGCGGAAGAAGGAGCGGACATAGTCGTCGGCCGGGCGGCTGAGGATCTCGTAGGGCGTGCCGACCTGCACGATGCGCCCGCCTTCCATGATGGCGATGCGGTCGCCGATGCGCATCGCCTCGTCCAGATCGTGGGAGATGAAGACGATGGTGCGCTGCTGCTCGCGCTGCAGGCGCAGCAGCTCGTCCTGCATCTCGGTGCGGATCAGCGGGTCGAGGGCGGAGAAGGCCTCGTCCATCAGCAGGATGGTCGGGTCGTTGGCCAGCGCGCGGGCGAGGCCGACTCGCTGCTGCATGCCGCCGGACATCTCGCGCGGGTAGCGGTGGGCGTAGGTGCCCAACCCGACCTGCTCCAGCGCCTGCTGCGCCGCCTTGTGGCGCTCCGCCTTCGACACGCCGGAGATCTCCAGGCCGAAGGCGGCGTTGTCCAGCGCGCTCAGGTGCGGCATCAGGGCGAAGGACTGGAAGACCATGCCCATGTTGCGGCGGCGGGCCTGGATCAGCTCGGCCTTGGACATGCTGACCAGATCCTTGCCGTCCAGCAGGATCTCGCCGCTGCTCGGCTCGATCAGCCGGTTCAGCAGGCGGATCATGGTGGATTTGCCGGACCCCGACAGCCCCATGATGACGAAGATCTCGCCGGAGCGGACCTGGAAGCTGGCGTCGAGCACACCGACGTTGACGTTCAGCTTTTCCAGGACCTCCGCCTTGCTGGCGCCCTGGCGCAGCATCGTCAGGGCGGGCTTGGGATCGGCGGAGAAGACCTTGTAGACGTTCCGCACCTCGAGGCGGACCGCCGCGTCCTCGCCGGTGCCGCTCCTGGCGGCTCCGCGGGGAAAGCCCAGACCGGCCGGACCGCCGACCGAAACCGCGCTTCGCATCATCGTGGTCATCGACAGGCCTCCCCTGGCTTCGTGACAGCGTGACCCGTGGGACTGGGAGGATCGTTTTGCATGTTCATGGAAGCATTCCCTGTTCGACAAGGCTGTCGTAGATGGCCAGCGCTCCCGCTTCGGCTGACGGGTTGACCAGCAGTTGGCCTTTTCCGCTCTTGCTCTCGGTCGCCGCCTTCAGCCGGTCCAGCGCCGAGCCGCCGCGCTTCACGCGCATCAGCTTTGGCTTCGGGCGCCATGGCCGGTGCTCGCAGTCCGACAGGAAGGGATCGGCGGCCGCCTGGGCCGTCACCGGTTCGACGACGCCCCGACGGGCGGGTCCGAAGGCGGACGGACGCGCGGGCGGGGCGGAGGGATGGACGGTCGCCACGAGGCGGCCGGTGACGGTCAGCGCCCGGCGCTGCCCGCGCGGCAGCGCCTGAACGAGGCCGGCGGAGTCCGGCGCGTCGGCCGGGCCGATCCGGACCACGTCGGGAACGACGGCGGCGTCGAGGCCGCGGGCGATCAGATAGGGCAGCATGCCGCTGCCCTCGCCGTCCTCCGCCTGCCGCCCGGTCAGGACCAGCGACGGGGCGTGGCGGTGCAGATGGGCGATCAGCGCGTCGACCGGATCGGCCCCCTCCGGCAGGACCAGCAGCGTCAGCCGTTCCAGCCCCATGCCGAGATAGGCCCGCAGCGCCTCGCCGTCGGCGGCCGGTCCGGCATGGATCGCCGTCAGCCGCCGCGGGCGCAGCGCCAGCGCCATTTCCAGCGCCTGTGCGTCGGTGGCGGCGCGGCGGGCGCGGCCGGAGACCGGATGGCGGCCGACGGACAGCAGGACGGCGACGTCGGTCATGGCCGGATCAGTCATGGCGGCGCTCCCGGATCAGCCGGATCAGGGCGGGCATGACGGCCTGGGCATCGGCGACGATGGACAGGTCGGCCCGCTTGATCATCTCGGCGTGGAGGTCGGTGTTGACGGCGATCACATGGTGGACGCCGGTGATGCCCTGGAGATGCTGCGGCGCGCCGGCGATGCCGAAGGCGAGGTAGCAGCGGGCGCCGACCACCGTGCCCGACGCGCCGACCTGCCGTTCGCGCGGCAGATGGCCGGCGTCGCAGACCACGCGGCTGCCGGCGCGGGTGGCGCCCAGCGCCTCGCCCAGTTCGGCGAAGCTTCGCCAGTCGGTGACGCCGTTGCCGGCGCTGAGGATGAAGTCGGTCTCCGACAGGGACAGCGCGTCGGGATCGACGGCCAGCCGGCGGGCGCCGCCCAGGCGGGGCAGGACCTCTTCCCCGGCGATCGCCGGGGCGGCGAGGTCGAGCGGCCGCGCCTCGTGCCGCACGCCGTCGAGCGGGGCGAAGGCGTCCGCCGCCACCGTCATCAGCCGGGTCGGACGGTGGCCGGTCTCCAGCGACCCGCCGGCCGACTGGCGGGTGGCGCGGTCGGGAGCGAGGCTCTGCACGCCGGTGAACAGCCGCTCTCCCGCCGCAGCGGCGACGCGCCGCGCGACGTCGCCGCCGTCGGCGCTGTCGGGGAACAGGACATGGCGGGGCGACAGGGCCGCCATCAGCGCCGATGCGGCGGCGGCGCGCCGTTCCGGCACGTAATCGTCGGCCCAGCCGTCGGGCAGGGCGACATGGCGGTCGGATCCGGCCTCGGCCAGCGCCTCGCCCGATCCGGTCGAGACGGTCACCACCGCACCGCCGCCCCCATCGCTGCCGGAATCGGCCAGCAGGCGGGCGGCGGCGATCACCTGCCGGTCATGGTCGCTCACCTCGCCGCCGGGGCGGTCGAGCAGGGCGAGGACCAGATAGGCCGGCTCGGCGATCACCTGCAGCGGTATGGCGGGTGCGGCGGCGACAAAGACGCCCATCGCTGCCGAGCTGCCGGCGGATGCGGCGTCGCGCGTCCAGTCGTAGCGTGGGCGCGGCTGGCGCTGGACCAGCGCGGCCTCGCGAATGGCGCGGGGGTCGCGGCGGCGCTCGTTGCTTATGGCGGCGGCCGGCTGGCGCAGCAGGCGGGGGCGGGGACCGGCCAGGACGGTGCGGGCGGCGCGCTCGGCCCGGGGATCGACACGGCGGCGGGTGGCTGAGGGCTGGCTCATCGGGTGGTCTCCGTCGCGGCGAGCACCAGCTCGGCGATCTCCGCCACCTCGGGCCGGGGGCCGACGACGCCCTCCAGCATCAGGGCGCAGTTGGGGCAGGCGACGGCGACCAGCGCGGCGCCGGTCTCGCGGGCATGCTCCATGCGGACGTCGGGGATGCGGCGCTCGCCCGCCACGTCGGTCAGCGGGGCGCCGCCGCCGCCGCCGCAGCAGCTCGAGCGCATTCCGGCGCGCAGCATCTCCCGGCGCTCCACCCCGATGGCGTCGAGCAGGGCGCGCGGCGCCTCGATCTCGCCATTGTAGCGGCCGAGATAGCAGGGGTCGTGGAAGGTGACGCTGCGCCCGACCGGCTTCGTCACCGTCAGCGCGCCGCCGGTGACCAGCTCCAGCAGCAGGGCGGTGTGGTGGACGACGGTCCAATCGCCGCCGAAGGCCGGATATTCGTTGCGCAGCGTGTGCAGGGCGTGCGGGTCGGCGGTGACGATGCGGGTGAAGCGCCGGGCGTTCAGCGCCGCCACGTTGCGGACCGCCAGCGACTGGAAGGTCGCCTCGTCGCCCAGCCGGCGGGCGACGTCGCCGCAATCCAGCTCCTCGTCGCCCAGCACGGCGAAATCGACCCCGGCGCGGCGCAGCAGCAGGACGAGCGCCCGCAGCGCGCGCTGGACCCGCAGGTCGAAGGCGCCGTCGCCGACCCACAGCAGCGTGTCGCAGGACCCGCCGGCCGGCAGCCGGGGCAGCGACAGGTCGGCCGCCCAGTCCCAGCGCCGGGCGAGCGCGCGGCCGCCGGGCGTGTCGGTGGCGCGCAGTTCCTCCAGCATGACGGCGGCCTTGGCCGGAGTGGCGCCGAGTTCCAGCGTCTGGAAGCGGCGCAGGTCGACGACGGCGTCGACATGCTCGATCATCATCGGGCATTCCTGCACGCAGGCGCGGCAGGTGGTGCAGGACCACAGCGTGTCGGGATGGATCATCGCCCCAGGCCCGACCAGCGGCAGCGCCGCCCCGCCATGGGCCTTGCCCACCCCCCGGCCGGGATGGGGGTTGCCGGCATAGGCGGCGTCGCTGGCCCGGCCGTCCATGGCGACGACCAGATCCTGCACCAGCTTCTTCGGGTTCAGCGGCAGGCCGGCGGCATAGGCCGGGCAGACGGTTTCGCAGCGCCCGCACTGGACGCAGGCATCGAAGCCGAGCAGGCGGTTCCAGGCGAAATCGACGGGACGCTCCACCCCCAGCGCGCTCGGCCCGCCGGTGCCTGCATCCCCCTGCGGAGCCAGCGGCAGCGGCGTCAATCCGGTGTCGCGGCCTGCGCCGTCGTGGAAGCGGGCCGGACGCGGATGAAAGGCCAGATGCAGCGCTCCGTGCACGGCGTGCTTCAGCGGCCCTTTCCACACCCCCCAGACCAGATCGGCCAGCGCCACGCCGGCGAGCGCGACCAGCACCAGGGCCAGCGCCTCCGGCATCACACCGCCCAATGACTGATCCAGCGCCACCACCAGCAGGCAGCCGGAAAAGCCCAGCAGCGACAGCGGAAGGCGGGCGAAGCGGCCCTGCGACAGTTCGCGCGGGCGGACCACCCGGCGGCGGTACCGGACCATCAGGGCGCCGGCCAGCATCGCCGCGAGCACCACCGCCAGCAGCAGCCAGACGATGCGCGATCCGCCAATGGCGACCCCCATCGCCACCAGCAGCGCGAGCGCCGCGAGGAAGCCGCCGGCGACCAGCGCATGGAAGCGGGCGTTGAACGGGGTCCGCCCCACCACATGGTGGACATCCACCAGATAGCGGCCGGGCAGGGCGCGCAGCCCGGCGACCACATCGACCGTCGCCGGACGGCCGGCCAGCCAGCGCCGCGACTGCCAGACGGCCAATGCCGCGCCGATGGCGAGGACGGCAAGGACGACGGTGGTGAGAGCGGTGGCGATCACGTCGGACGGCTCCTGTCGCTTGGCTGGGGTCGCTTGGCGGGGATGTAGGCGTCAGATGTCCTTGCAGAGACGCGCGGCGTCGTAGATGGCGGCGTGGATGTTGCGGCCGGCCACCGCGTCGCCGATGCGATGCAGCGTGTAGCCGCCATGGCCGTTGGCCTGGACCGGCTGCGGCCGGCCGGCGATCAGGCTGTCCAGATCGGTCTCGCCGCGGTTCAGCGAGTGGTCCTTCAGGTCGAAATAGAGGGCGTCGTTGGGCAGGGTGCCCAGCTCCACCACGATCTGATCGACCAGCCGCTCCTCCTCCTCGTGGGTGTATTCGTTGCGCAGGACGGCGACGCGGCGGTTGCCCTCCTGGTAGATCTCCACGAGCTGATGGTTGGTGGTCATCATCACGTTCAGCTTGTACAGCTCGCGCAGGTGGATCGGCTGGTTGGTGGTGCCGACCTCCTCGGCGACCATGCGGTCGGGGGTGGCGATCTCCACCAGCGCGCCGCGCTTGGCCATGAATTCCGCGCAGGACGCGCCGTGATGCTGGCCGGTGCCGTCATACATCAGCACCGTTCCCGTCGGCTCCACCGCCCCGGTCAGGACATCCCAGGTCGACACCGCCAGGTCGGCGCCCTTGAAGTCGCCGCGGTTGGGACGGCCGCCGGTGGCGAGGATGACCACGTCGGGGTTTTCGGCCTCGATGGCGGCGCGGTCGGCCTCCACCCCCAGGCGCACGTCGACGCCCAGCTTGATGGTCTGCTGCGACAGCCAGCGGGTAATGCCGCTCATCGCCTCGCGCCACGTCGCCTTCGCCGCGATGCCGATCTGGCCGCCGGGGGCGGCGTTGCGTTCGAGCAGCACGACCGAATGGCCGCGCTCGGCGCAGACGCGGGCGGCTTCCAGCCCGCCGGGTCCGCCGCCCACCACGACCACGCGGCGCTTGCGCTCCGCCTTCGGGATCACGTGCGGCATTGTGCGCTCGCGCCCCGTCGCGGCGTTCTGGATGCACAGCGCGTCGCCGCCGACATAGATGCGGTCGATGCAGTAGCCGGCGCCGACGCACTGGCGGACGTCGTCCAGCCGTCCCTCCATCAGCTTGCGCACCAGATGCGGGTCGGCGATGTGGGCGCGGGTCATGGCGACCATGTCGACATGGCCTTCCTCCACCGCGCGGGCGGCGGTGGCGAGGTCGGTCACGCGCTGGGCATGGAAGACCGGGATGCCGGCCTCGCGCTTGATGCCGCTGGCCAGATGCAGGAAGGGGGCGACCGGGAAGGACATGTTGGGCAGCGAGATGGCGTGCGCCAGATGATCGCGCGCCTGTCCGCCCAGCACATTGACGAAATCGATCAGCCCGCGCTCGGCATAGGTGCGGGCGATGGCGATGCAGTCCTCGTGGCTGAGGCCGTCGTCGATCAGCTCGTCGCCCGACATGCGCATGCCGACGACGTAGTCGTCGCCGACCTCGGCGCGGATCGCCTCGAACACCTCGATGCCGAAGCGCATGCGGTTTTCCAGGCTGCCGCCGTACTTGTCGGTCCGCCGGTTGACCGAAGGACTCCAGAACTGGTCGATCAGGTGGCCGTGGGCGGCCGACAGCTCGAAGCCGTCCAGCCCGCCTTCCTTGCAGCGGCGGGCGGCGGCGGCATAGCCGGCGATGATCCGCTTGAAGTCGAAATCCTCCATCTCCTTCGGCGTGTTGCGGTGCGCCGGTTCGCGGGCGGCCGAGGCGGAGACGGTGGGCAGCCAGTTCTCGGTGTCCCAGCGGGTGCGCCGGCCCATATGGGTCAGCTGGATCATCAGCGCCGCGCCATGGCGGTGCACCCGGTCGGAGAATTCGCGGAAGAAGGGGATGACGCTATCGTCGGCGACGGAAATCTGGTTCCAAGGCGCCGCCGGGCTGTCCACCGCGACGGAGGAGGAACCGCCGAACATCGTCAGGCCGATGCCGCCCCTGGCCTTCTCCTCGTGGTAGAGCTGGTAGCGTTCCTTCGGCTTGCCTTCGGATCCGTAGCCCGGCGCGTGGCTGGTGCTCATCACGCGGTTACGGATCGTCAGATGCTTGATCTGCAGAGGCTTCAGCAGGGCTTCGGCGGGTGAGGACATGGCAGGAACGATCCCCAGTATTGAGCCTGCCAAGTATTCACCGCCGGCGCCCCTGTCGCGTTGCCCCCCGCGACCGGGAATTACCTTTTTGCGACAGCGGCGGAACGGGGCGGTTGCGTCCGATCAAATAATTGAATCCTTTGGATAAATTGAAGGCGGCCTTACCCCCTTCAGTCTATCCGCGCCCGATCCCGTTCCGTCGGCGCCGCATCCTCGAACAGGCGGCGGTCGGGCAGGAGGGCGTCGCCGTTCGTGCGCCGGAAGGCGTCGAGGGGCGAGAAATGCGGATCGGCCTCCGCATCCGGTCCGGCGGTCCGGCGGACCTCCGACGGCGGGACGCCGAACAGTTCGCGGAACTGGCGGGAGAAATGGGCGCAGTCGGCGAAGCCGGCCTCGTTGGCGATGGCGGTGACCGACCGCTTGGTGTTGCGCAGCAGCCAGTGGCCATAGCGCAGGCGCAAGGACCGGTAGTAGGTGGCCGGGCTGGTGCCCACGGCCAGCCGGAACAGCCGCTCGAACTGCCGGGTGCTGACGTTCAGGCGGCGGACGATCTCCTCCACCGACAGCGGGTCGCTGATGTGCTGCTCCATCAGCAGCAGGGCGCGGCGGACCCGGTCGTTGGTGATCTCCACCACCGTCGGCGGCTGCGGCTGCGACTGGCTGGCGGGACGCGCCTTGTCGATCAGCAGGATGTGCATGGTCTTCTGGGCGGTGGCGCGTCCCAGATGGCGCTCGATCAGGAAGGCGGCCAGATCGGCCACCCCGGCGCCGCCCGAACAGGTGATGCGGTCGCGGTCCACCACGTAAAGCTGGTCGGCCACCGGCACCAGATCGGGAAATTCGTCGATGAAATCGTGATGATGGTACCAGCTGACGCAGCAGCGCCGGTTCTTCATCAGGCCGATGCGGCTCAGCACGAAGCTGCCGGTGCACACGCCGACCAGGGTCACGCCATAGGAGGCGGCGGCGCGCAGGTAGGCCAGCGTCTCGTCGTCCAGCTGGGGGCCGCCGTGCAGCAGCCCGCCCACCACGACCACATAGTCGAAGCGGCGGGGATCGGTCAGCGGCTCCCAGCGGGCGACGCCGATGCCGCAGCTGGACATCACCGGTTCCGCCCGCGACCCCATGATGGTCCAGCGGCAGCGGATCTGCCGCGACCGGTCGCCGTCGTCGGCCGCCAGCCGCAGGGCGTCGACGAAGGGGGCGAGCGCCGTCAGGGTGAAATTGTTGGTCAGGATGAATCCGACCGACAGGAGCGCGCGTTCCTCCTGCCGGGGTGCGGGACCGCTACCGCCGAACCGGCGATATTCCACTGTCTTCCCCACCAGGACATCCTCCCAGTCTGACGGCTCCAGTCCGGCGGTACCGATCCGTTCTTCGGAATGCTAGCGTCAGCGGCTTGCCCCCGGAAGACAATTCAGTGGCGATGAGTCTAACGCTCCACCACCAGATCGCTGGTCGGGCGGCTGCAGCAGAGCAGGATCAATCCCTGGTCGATCTCGCGTTTGCGGATGCCGCCGGTGTGGTTCATCTCCACCGTGCCGGAGATCAGCTTCGTCTTGCAGGTTCCGCACAGCCCGCGCGAGCAGGAGGTCGGAACCCGGATGTCGGCGGCCGATGCCGCATCCGCCAGGGCCATGTCCGGTGGACAGGCGAAGACCTTGCCGGTCTTGGCGAACTCGATGCGGAATCCATCTGAAGGCGGCGCGTCCGCGGTCGGCATGGGAGAGGCAGGCGGCTCTCCGGCAGCCATCTCCGCCGTCAGCTCCTCGAAATTGAAGCTTTCCTGATGGTAGCGGCCCATGTCGAAGCCGCCTTCCTCCAGGAAGGCGCGCACCGCCTTCATGAAGGGGCCGGGACCGCAGACATAGACCTCCCGCTCCTTGAAGTCCGGCGCGATCAGGCCCAGCATCGGCAGAGACAGCCGGCCGGTGAAGCCGGCCCAATGGGCCTCGCCGCCGAGGCCTTCGCAGACATGGGCGACGCGCAGGCGGCGGCCGGGACCGGTCAGCGCGTCCAGCTCGCGGCGGAAGACGATGTCGGCCGGGGTGCGGGCGGCATGGACGAAGACGACGTCGTGATCCTCGCCCAGATCGTCGAAGGTCCGGGTCATCGACATCAGCGGCGTGATGCCGCTGCCGCCGGACAGGAACAGGAACTTGCGCGGCGCTTTGGAATCGCCCGGCGTGAATTCGCCGAGCGGGCCGACCGCGCGCACCGTGTCGCCCGGCTTCAGGGTGTCGTGCAGCCAGTTCGACACCGGGCCGCCGGGCACGCGCTTGACGGTGATCGACAGCCGGTGCGGCCGTGCGGCGGAGGAGGAGACGGTGTAGCTGCGATGGATGGTTTCGCCGCCGATGGGCAGTTCCAGCGTGATGAACTGACCCGGCCTGAACCGGAACAGGCAGGGCTGGCGCGCCGAGAAGACGAAGGTCTTCACGTCGTGCGTCTCGTCCCGCACCGCCCGGCACACCAGCGTGTCGTCGATTTCCGGATCCCAGTCCCGGACCGCCGGCGGAGCCGCATCCTGCTGCATCGTCATCCCTCCCTGAGCCGAAAACCCTTGGCGTCCCGTCACTCGGCGGCGACGCCCACCGCGGCCTGCCGGCCCAGCAGATGTTCCGACATGCGGCCGACGTACCACTCGGTGAACTTCTCGACGAGCGGCTCGGTGTAGGGCGAATAGGGACCCGGCTCGTAGGCGGGGCTGGTGGCGCCGTTGTGCGAGATCTCGACCAGATCGGCATCCTGCTGGTTGGTCGCCTCCCACACCTCCGTCAGGCGGTTCAGGTCGTAATCGACCCCTTCGACCGCATCCTTGTGGACCAGCCAGCGGGTACGCAGCAGGTTGCGGTCGGGACCGAGCGGGAACACCGAGAAGGTGACGATGTGGTCGCTCATGAAGTGGTTCCAGGAATTGGGCTGGGTCCAGAAGGACAGGGCGCCCAGCTTGCGCTCGGTGATCGACCCCAGCAGCTTCCGGGAGGCGCTGCGGGTATCCTTGGTGTGGGCCTCGCCGGCGCCGTCCAGCGGCAGGCGCTCGGCGCGGAAGCCGGTGGTGTCGGTCAGATGTTCGACCTCGCGGCTGGGGAAGCCCGCCGCCTCCCAGCCGGTATGGCAGGATTTCACCAGCGCGTCATACTTGGCGGCATGTTCCATCCGCTTCGGGTTGGTCCCGTCGGGGGCGAAGCCGAAGCCGTATTCGAACAGCGGGATGGTCAGCTCCGGATGGTTGCTGACGCAGTGGTAGCATTCACGATTGTTCTCCATCGTGAGCTTCCAGTTGCCCTTCTCGATCAGGTCGACGGTTTTGGCGATCTTGCAGTTCTTCAGATCGTGCGGAAGGATGTAGGGCTCGATGACCGCCGCCATGCGGTCGATGTCGTCCGGGGCCTCCTCCGCCAGGCAGATGAAGATCAGGCCGCCGACCGACCGGATGTGCACCTTCTTCAGGTTCCGGCACTTGCGGTCGAAATCGTTGCCCATATGCTCGGCGAACAGGAGCTCGCCGTCCTGGCCGTAGGTCCACTGGTGATAGCTGCACACCAGATTGCCGACCGAGGTCTTCTCCTTCAGGATGATGCGCGCCCCGCGGTGGCGGCAGACATTGTGGAAGGCGACCAGTTCCATGTCGTCGTCGCGCATGACGATGACGGAGGTCTTGCCGATGTCCACCACCATCACGTCGCCCGGTTCCGGCACGTCCGGTTCGACGCCCACATGCAGCCAGTGCCGGCCGAAGATGATCTCCATGTCCAGCTTGAAGATCTCGTCGCTGGTGTAGAACGGGGCTTCCAGGCTGTGCCCCGTCTTGCGGCGGCTCAGCAGGGCTTCTATGGAAATCTCGGACGACATGACGGTTGACCTTCTGCGGGAGTGGGGACCGGGACCGTGCGTTCGCGGAACCGCTTCACCCTTGACCGGGCTCTTGCTTTTTCGATTCCACGACGCACAGCCTGCCCCCCGTCGGAGCGCGTCGCGTACTGGATTGCGACATCAACTTTAAAAAGGCCGACAGGCCGTTCTGTCTTTTTGCGCAGACGGGATTTCGGCACTGGTCGGTTTGCGACAGGCTGCGATTGCTTGAGAGCGGCGGCCGTTCCGTTCGATCGGGAGAATGGCCGGTCGACGACACCCTGCGATCGCAAAAGGAGCTGGCCGACATCCTTGACGTCTCGTCTCGACGGGACTGCCGCACCATTTCCCTATTTCTATGGAAGATTTCCGGCCATCTGCCTGTGAACCGAACAGCATTCGGCGGCGCGGCCGGGTTCGCGCAACTCTGTCGCAAATCCGATACGAATTGCCGCTCTGATGCAGGTTTTTCGCTTTCAAGGCCGGCATCCTTCCTCAATCAGCACTTTGGTCGATCATCCGTAGCAATGGATGGAGAGCCATCACCCGATCACGGTCACCGGCAAGACGGAGGTGATCTTCCGGGCTGCATCCACGCGTCCGGGGCAAATCCCCGGCACGGCGAACCGGCCGGCCGAAAAACCAACAAGTCCGAAAAACGAACAAGTCCGAACGAACAAACGATAACAGGAGGCTTCTTGATGAAAATCTTCGGTAAGGCCCTGGGCATGCTGCTGTCTGCGGCGATGACGGTCAGTCTGGGGGCCGGCGTGGTCGCCGGCACGGCGCAGGCGGCCGAGAAGTCCATCAACATCGGCTGGACCGCCTGGTCGGACGCCGAGGCGGTGACGAAGCTGGCCAAGCGGGTGATCGAGGAGCGGTTCGGCTACAAGGTCGAACTGACCATGGCCGACATCGGCATCCAGTACCAGGGCATCGCCAGCGGCAAGCTGGACGCCATGCTGATGTCGTGGCAGCCGCTGACCCACAAGCCCTATCTCGACAAGGTCGGCAAGGACGTGGTCGATCTCGGCCCGCTCTATACCCGCGCCCGTCTGGGCTGGGTGGTGCCGGACTACATCCCCGTCGATCAGGTCAAGTCCATCGAGGATCTGAAGAAGCCGGAGGTGCAGAAGCAGCTGGGCGGCAAGATCCAGGGCATCGATCCGGGGTCGGGGCTGATGCAGGCGTCCGAGAAGGCGCTGAAGACCTACGATCTGAAGGGCATGCAGCTGGTGTCGGCCAGCGATGCCGCGATGCTCGCCGCCCTGGAGCGCGCCATGAAGCGCAACGAGTGGATCGTCGTGACGAGCTGGAGCCCGCACTGGATGTTCGCCAACTGGAAGCTGCGCTATCTGGAGGATCCGAAGGGCGCGCTGGGCGGGCTGGAGAGCGTGAACGCGCTGGTCCGGAAGGGCTTCTACCAGGATCATCCCGACGTGTTCGAGTTCCTGAACCGCATGGTCCTGCCGATCGGCGACCTGGAGGCGATGATGCAGGACGCCCGCCAGACCAGCTACGAGCAGGCGGTCGACAACTACATCAAGAACAACAAGGCCCGGATCGACTACTGGGTCACCGGCAAGCTCTGAGCCGTAGCCGCGCATTCCCTTCCCGCGCCGTTGATGGAGGCGGTCCGTCCAGAGCGCAGTCGCGTGCCGGACGGCCGTCTCCCGCCATTCCCCCTCTTCGACCACCCCCGTTTCCAGCCCCCCGATCATCGAGGTCGCCGATGGACTCGTCAGCAGGCAGTGAGGGCATCGCGTTGGCCGGCACCGGGATGTTGTCGGTCGATGGACTTTGCAAGGTGTATGGCGGCGACGCCGCCCGGGCGCTGGCCCTGTCGCGCGCCGGCATCGACCATGCCGGCATCCGGCGGGAGACCGGCGCGGCGGTGGCCGTCGCCGACGTGTCCTTCGACCTGCGGGCCGGCGAGATCCTCGCGGTGCTGGGCCGGTCCAATTCCGGCAAGTCCACCCTGATCCGCATGGTGAACCGTCTGGTCGAACCGACCGCCGGGACCGTGCTCCTGAACGGGCGCGACATGGGGGCGATGAAGCCGGCCGAACTGGTGGCCGCCCGCCGCGACGGCATGGCGATGACCTTCGGCGCCGTGGCGCTGATGCCGAACCGCACGGTTCTGGAGAATGTGGCGTTCGGGCTGGAGGTTGCCGGGCTGCGCCGGCGCGACCGTCATGACCGCGCCCTGGCCCTGCTGGAGCGCATGGGGCTGGCCCAGCTCGCCGCCCGGCGTCCGCAGGAGGTTCCGGTCGAGGCGCGGCTGCGGATCGGTCTGGCGCGGTCGCTGATCGGCGACCCGCCGCTGGTGCTGATGGACATGCCCTTCTTCGGCGTCGATCCCGTGTTGCGGCTGGAGCTTGAGGACGAATTCCTCGACTGGCAGCGCGCGCACCTTGCGGCCGTGCTGCTCACCACGCAGGAGCCGGACGAGGCGGTGCGGCTTGGCCACCGGATCGCCTTCATGGAGACGGGGCGCATCACCCAGGCCGGGACTCCGGACGAAATCCTGGATGCCCCGGCGAACGATCAGGTCCGCGCCGTCTTCCAGGACATCGCGGCCCGGCGCCGCCAGCGCCTGCGGGCCGCCCGTCTGGAGGAGCTGATCTCCCATTTCGAACGGACGGCGATGGAGGGGCTGGACACGGTGGATTCGTCGGCGGGCGCGCTCGACGGCACCGCGCGGCAGCTGACCGGCATCATCGACCGCACCAACGAACAGGCGGGCGCCACCGTCGTCGCGGCGGAGCAGATCGCCAGCAACGTCCAGTCGGTCGCCGCGCTGGCCGACGACACCTTCCGGTCGCTGGAGGGGATCCGCCGGCGCATCGACGATTCCGCCCGAATCGCCCTGTCGGCGGTGGAGCAGGCGCGCATGGCCGACCAGTCGGTGCACAGCCTGCGGGAATCGGCCCAGGACATCGGCAACGTCGTGCGCATCATCGACGAGATCACCGGACAGACCAACCTGCTGGCGCTGAACGCCACCATCGAGGCCGCCCGCGCCGGCGAGGCCGGCAAGGGCTTCGCGGTGGTGGCGCAGGAGGTGCGCCAGCTGGCCAGCCAGACCGCCAAGGCGACGCAGGACGTCTCGCTGCGCATCCAGGCGATGCAGGACGCGACCGGCAACGCCGCCCAGTCCCTCCAGAGCATCACCGCGGTGATCGAGGAGATCAGCACCATCTCGCTCGCCATCGCCCGGTCGATGGAGGCGCAGGCCGCCGCCTCGGCGACCATTCACGGCAGCATCGACCAGGCGGCGGCCGGGGCCGGCGTGGTCGCCAGCAACGCCCGGCATGTCACCGGCGGCGCCCGCGACACCGAAAGCGCGACGCGGCACGTCCTGACCGCCGCCGCGGATCTGGCCGGCCAGACCGAACGGCTGCGCCGCAGCATCGAACAGTTGCTGGACGGCATCCGCACCGGATGACCGGCAACCTTACCCCCTTTCGAGAGAGAAGCGATCCCATGAGCACTCCGCTGTTCCATGTCGGCGAAGCCACCGTGTTCGCCAAGGAAGGCCAGTTCACCGACGCCATGCCGGAGATCGTGATCGGCACGGTCGATGGCCCGGCCGGCCACGCGTTCGCCACCATGATGGGCCAGACCGCCGGCCACACCCGCATGTTCGCGGTGCGCGACTGCAACCAGATGGTCCGTCCGGCCACCATGATGGTGTCCAAGGTGACGATGAAGTCCAGCGCCTATGTCGACCTGTTCGGCGGCGTCGTCCAGGCCGCCACCGCCGACGCGGTGCTGGACTGCGTCATCGACGGCGTCCTGCCGCGCGACCGGATCAACGACCTGTGCATCCTGGTGATGGTCTGGATCGATCCCCGCTGCGCCACCGATCCCAATTTGGACCGTGCCGACCTCTACCGCACCAACTACGAGGCGACCAAGATCGCCGTCGGCCGGGCGATGCGCAACGAACCCACCCTCGACGAGCTGATCGAGAACCGCCACAAGGTCCGGCACTTCATGCTGGACCCGCAGGACTGACGGATCGTCCCGGCGCGACGGGTCAGGGCCTGGATGGCTCCGTTCCGGGGGCGGCGTCGCCGATGCCACTCCCGGGCTTCCCCTTGCCAGCCGCAACACAGTCCAGAGGGCCGGCAATCGGCGCCTGGGGGAGGAAGGGGAGGCGCTGCTCGATGGGAACGGGGGGCCGGACCGTCATCCGCCAGAGCGCGAAGGACAGCGCGGCCGCCGCCACCAGCGCCGAGAACAGGAACAAGCCATCCTGTTCGAACGCCGCCATCACCAGAGAGGCCAGGAAGGGGCCGGCGATGGCGCCCATCGAAAAACCCAGCACCATGCCGCCGCTCGCCGGCACCATCTCGGCGGGCGTCAGGAAGTCGTTGGTGTGCGAGACGCAGATCGGATAGATCGCGAAGATGATCCCGCCGAACAGGGCGACGCCGCCGACGAGGGGGGCGAATCCGCTCTGCGGAAGCATCGTCATGCCGATGCTGACGAGGATCAGGGCGGCGAACAGGCCGACCAGCACCAGCCGCCGGTCGAACAGGTCCGACAGCTTCCCGAAGGGCCACTGGAGCAGCATGCCGCCGACGATGGCGGCGCTGACGAAGCTGGCGGACTGGCCGAGATCGTAGCCCAGGTGGCGGACATAGACCGGACCCAGCCCATAGAAGGCGCCGACGACCAGACCGCTGATCACGGTGCCGGCGAACCCCAGCGGGCTTGCCCGATACAGGTGGGCGATGCGGACGGGCGCCAGCTTCTGGAGAAGGGGCGGGGCCTTGCGGCTCAGCGCGACCGGGAGAACGGCCAGCGATATCAGCATCGCCACCAGGACGAACTGCCGGAAGCCGTGCGGATCCTCGACCACCATCAGATACTGGCCGGCGCCCTGCGCCCCGTAGAGCGCGATCATGTAGAGGGCCAGGATCTGCCCGCGCGTGCCGGACGTGGCGCTCTGGTTCAGCCAGCTCTCGATGCAGACGAACAGGCCGGCCATGCAGCAGCCCTCGACGAGGCGGAGGGCGACCCAGGCGGCGGGATCGGACCCCAGGCTGTGTCCCAGGGTCGCCGCGACCATCACCGTCGCGCAGGCGCTGAAGGCGCGGATGTGGCCGACCTGCCCGACGAGCCGGTAGGCCTGCGTCGAGCCGATGGTCACTCCCAGGTAGTAGGCGGCGGTCAGGGCGCCGAGCAGGATGGGCGACGCGCCCGCGGCGTCCATCCGGACGCTGACGATGGTCGTCAGCGCGCCCGTGCCCCCCATCATCAGGAACACGGCGACGAGCAACGGGACGATCGGTTGGAGGAGGGGCATCGCTTGATCCGCCGGAGGGGAAAACGCCCGCATGTCGGGGCCGACATTCCCGGCCGGGCGGGAACGGCGTCCTTATAGCCGGGTGGCGCCGTCGTTGACACTGGCGAGGAGGGCTTCGACGGTGGCGAGCGCCACGCGGTCGTCCTCGATGACGACATGCCGGCGCAACTCCTGCACCGCCGCGGCGAGGCCGCCCGCCGTAAAGGCCCGCCGGACCGACTGGGTGGCGTTTTCGTCGATGAGCTGCATGATCGCTGAACTCCCCTTGTTACCGCAGCACGATGGCCCGATGGTCGTGGAGCATGACGCGCGCCTCGATGTGCAGCCGGATGGCGCGGGCCAGCACGACGCTTTCGACGTCGCGGCCGATGGCGACCAGATCGTCGGGCGACATCGAATGATCGACGCGCGCCACCTCCTGTTCGATGATCGGCCCTTCGTCGAGGTCGTCGGTGACGTAGTGCGCCGTGGCGCCGATCAGCTTCACGCCGCGCGCGTAGGCTTGGTGATAAGGCTTGGCGCCTTTGAAGCTGGGCAGGAAGCTGTGGTGGATGTTGATGACCCGTCCCGCCATCCGGGTGCAGAGGTCCTGCGACAGCACCTGCATGTAGCGGGCGAGCACGACGAGTTCGACGTCGTTCGTCTCCACGATCTCCATCAGGCGGAGTTCCTGTTCCCGCTTGTTGCCGGGCGAGACCGGGAGATGGTGGTAGGGAATGCCGTGCGCTTCGACCTGCGACCGGAAGGCGTCGTGGTTGGAGACGACGCCGACGATGTCGACGGGCAGCGCCCCGATGCTGTGGCGGTACAGCAGGTCGTTCAGGCAATGGCCGAACTTCGACACCATGATGAGGATCCGCGGGCGCCGCCGGGCGTCCCGCACCGTCAGGGTCATCGCGAAGCGGTCCACGACGGGTTGCAGGTCCTCGATCAGAACGGCGTCGCTCCGGATCGCTTCCGGAGCCTCGAAGGCCATCCGCAGGAAGAAATGCTCGCCGTCGTGATCGACGAACTGGGCGCTTTCCATGATGTCGCAGCCGCGGTCCGACAGATAGGTCGAGAGGGCGGAGATGATCCCCGGCCGGCTCCGGCAGCTGACGGTCATGTAGAACGGGTTGTGGTTGGGACGCATCGCAGGCCTCGCGCTGAAGGAAGGGCCGGGAAGGAATTGGCCGGGGCGGTCAGGCGAGGTCGACGACCGTCGGCTCATAGCCGAGCCGGCGCAGGAACGCCGACAGGTCGTCCGGGTGCATCGACAGCGTCGCGCGGTTCGTCATGGGGTGGAAATTGACGGTGTCGCCGGCGAGGATGCGCCGTTCCAGCACCAGACGGACGCGCCGTTCCTTGTCCGCCACCAGGGCCAGCGGGCTGACTCCGCCCGGCTCGATCGACAGGACCTGTTCCAGCGTGACCGGCGAGGCGAAGGACAGCTTGGCCGAGCCGATGACCGGGGCCAGCTCCTTCATGTTCACCGACTGGTCGTGCGGCAGCACCACCAGCCACAGCACGCCCTTGGCATCCTTCAGCAGCAGGTTCTTGGTGTGCACGCCGGGAACGCTGCGCCAATGCTCCTCCGCATCGGCGACGGTCCGCACCGGCGGATGGGCGTGCAGGCGCATCGGCGCCGATGCCAGCGCAAGCTCCCGGCACAGCTCTTCGGGAATGCCGGCTTCGCGCCAGTGCATCTGCAGGGTGTCGTTGTCGTCGAGCATGGTCGCCATCCTTTTCTGTCCGGGTCTGTCCGGCAAGCCATGGAAGGCGGGTTGCCGAAGGGCGGGTCGCGGTCACGGCGGATGCTTTGCGCTCCCGACCGTTTCATCGACCGCAGCATGGCGAAAGGATCCACCCGCCGATTGTATCGGTGCGTCACCGGCGTTGAATGAAACGGCCCTGTCGGCGTCTCAGCCCTTGCGGAAGACCGACGGCGTCATGCCGCGCCGTTCCTTGAAGGCGCGGACGAAGTGCGAGGAATCGCAGAAGCCGACGGCGGCGGCGACCTCGGTCACCGACTGTTCGGTGTTGCGCAGCAGGAACTCGGCATGTTCCAGCCGCATGATCCGATAGGCCTCGGTCGGCGTCATGCCCAGCGCGTTCTGGAAATGGCGTTCCATCTGGCGCCGGGCCGCCCCCAGCCGGCGCGCCATCTCCGCCACCGACAGCGGCATGTCGATGTTCTGCTGCATCAGCAGCAGCGCCTTCCGCACCACCTCGTCGTTGGTGGTGAAGTCGAGCGGGATGCCCGGCTGCGGCTTCTCCCCGCGCAGGGCGTCGTCGATGATCATGATGTGCAGGCTCTTGCGCGCCTGGGCGCGGCCGACATGCTTTTCGACGAGATGGGCGGCGAGGTGGGCCGAGCTGGTGCCGCCCGAGCAGGTCAGCCGGTCGCGGTCGACGATGAAGATCTGGTCGGACACCGGCGTGATGCCGTCGAACTGCTCCAGGAAATCGGCGTGGTGGAACCAGCTGATGCAGCAGCGGTAGCCGTCCATCAGCCCGGCCCGCTGCAAAATGAAGGCGCCGGTGCAGACTCCGACCAGCGGGATCCTCGACGCCGCCGCCTGTCGCAGGTAGCGGATGTAGTCGGGGCTGAGGTTGGAGATCTCGTCGATCAGCCCGCCGATCACCACGATGTAGTCGAACTTTGCCGGGTCGCCCAGCCGCTCGGTCGGCTGGACCAGCATGCCGCAGCTCGACGCCACCGGCCGCATCTGGTCGGACAGCACGGCCCACTCGCACAGGATCGGCCGGCTGCGGTCGCCCTCGTCGGCGGCGAGCCGCAGCACGTCGACGAAATTGGCGAAGGCGCACAGCGTGAAGCGGTGGGCGAGGATGAAGCCGACGGACAGGCGCGGCGCCGCCGGACGGTCGGGGAATTTGCCGGGCCTCGTGCCGTTGGTCCTGACGCGGCCTGCCCCGATACCATTTGCACCGATGCTGTTGGTCATGTCGTCTCCGTCGGACGCACCGTCGCACGGGTGACATTAAACTGACGCATCCATTCTGTCCAACGAAGGGTCGCCTGCCGATACTGTCAGCACATTGAACTTCGCGGTGCTGCCATGACCCGCTTCTCATTCTCCTCGCTGCTGACCAACGCGCTGACCGGCAACAAGAACTGGCAGCCTCAATGGCCCGATGCGGAACCGAAAGCCGAATATGACGTCGTGATCGTCGGGGCGGGCGGGCATGGTCTGGGTGCGGCCTATTACCTCGCCAAGGAACACGGCATCACCAACGTCGCGGTGGTGGAGAAGGGCTGGCTCGGCGGCGGCAACACCGGCCGCAACACCACCATCATCCGCTCCAACTACCTCTACGACGAGAGCGCCCGGCTCTACGAGCATGCGGTGAAGCTGTGGGAAGGGCTGAGCCAGGAGCTGAACTACAACGTCATGTTCTCGCAGCGCGGCGTGATGATGCTGGCGCACACGGTCCATGACGTCCAGAGCTTCAAGCGCCACATCCATTCCAACCGCCTGAACGGCATCGACAACGAGTGGCTGACGCCGGAGCAGGCCAAGGAATACTGCCCGCCGCTGAACATCGCCGCCAACGCCCGCTATCCGGTGGTGGGCGCGGCGTTGCAGCGGCGCGGCGGCACCGCCCGCCACGATGCGGTCGCCTGGGGCTACGCGCGGGCCGCCTCGGCGCGCGGGGTGGACATCATCCAGAACTGCCCGGTGACCGCGATCCGCCGTGACGCCGACGGCCGCGTCACCGGGGTGGAGACGGCCCGCGGCTTCATCAAGGCCAAGAAGGTCGCGGTGTCGGCCGCCGGCAACACCTCGGTGGTGATGGACACCGCCGGCGTCCGGCTGCCGCTGGAAAGCTATCCGTTGCAGGCGCTGGTGTCGGAGCCGGTGAAGCCGGTCTTCCCCTGCGTGGTGATGTCCAACACCGTGCACGCCTACATCAGCCAGTCCGACAAGGGCGAGCTGGTCATCGGATCCGGCACCGACCAGTACACCTCCTACAGCCAGCGCGGCGGTCTGCCGCTGATCGAGCACACCGTCGCCGCCATCTGCGAGGTGTTTCCGATCTTCAACCGCATGCGCATGCTGCGCAAATGGGGCGGCATCGTCGACGTCACGCCCGACCGCTCGCCGATCATCGGCAAGACGCCGGTGCCGGGTCTCTACGTCAATTGCGGCTGGGGCACCGGCGGCTTCAAGGCGACGCCGGGGTCGGCCAACGTCTTCGCCCACACCATCGCCCGCGACGAGCCGCACCCGATCAACGCGCCCTTCACGCTGGAGCGCTTCAAGACCGGCCGGCTGATCGACGAGGCCGCCGCCGCCGCCGTCGCGCATTGAGGAGACGACCATGCTGCTCATCCGCTGCCCCTACTGCGAAGCAGAGCGCCCCGAGGTGGAGTTCACCTATGCCGGCGAGGCGCACATCGCCCGCCCGGCGGACCCCGCCGCCCTGTCCGACGACGAATGGCGCGACTTCCTCTTCATCCGCACCAACCCGCGCGGCCGGCATTTCGAGCGCTGGCGCCACATGCACGGCTGCGGCCGCTTCTTCAACGCGGTGCGCGACACCGTGACCGACAAGTTCGCCATGACCTACAAGGCGGGGACCCCGCGTCCGGGCGACGAGGAGATCGCGCTCGCCTCCACCAGTGCCGCCGCCGACTCCGCTGCCGCCCCCACTGCCGCCAGCGTCAAGGAAGCACGTCCATGAGCAATTTCCGCATTGCCGGCAAGGGCAGGGTCAACCGCAGCCGTCAGGTCCGCTTCAGCTTCGACGGCGTCGATTATACCGGCTGTGAGGGCGACACTCTGGCGTCCGCGCTCCTGGCGAACGGCGTCCATCTCGTCGGGCGCTCCTTCAAGTACCACCGGCCGCGCGGCATCCTGACCGCCGGGTCGGAGGAGCCGAACGCGCTGGTCGGCAGCAACCGCGGCAACGGACGGTTCGAGCCGAACACGCGGGCGACCGTGCTGGAGGTCTTCGAAGGGCTGAAGACCGAGAGCCAGAACCGCTGGCCGTCGCTGACCCGCGACATCGGCGCGGTGAACGACGCGCTCTACATGCTGTTCTCGGCCGGTTTCTACTACAAGACCTTCATGTGGCCGAAAAGCTTCTGGGACAAGGTCTACGAGCCGGTCATCCGCAACGCCGCCGGCCTGGGCAAGGCGCCGTCGGCGCCCGATCCCGACACCTACGCCAGCCGCTTCGCCCATTGCGACGTGCTGGTCGTCGGCGGCGGTGCCGCCGGCCTCGCCGCGGCGCTGGAAGCGGGCCGCAGCGGCGCGTCGGTCATCCTGTGCGACGAGCAGTCGGAGCTTGGCGGCTCGCTGCTGTCGGAGCCGGCGGCGGAGATCAACGGGCAGCTCGCCTGGGACTGGCTGGAGGACGCCAACGCCGCGCTGGCGGCGATGCCGAACGTCACCGTGCTGCCGCGCACCACGGCCATCGGCTATTACCACCAGAATTTCGTCGGGCTGTGCCAGCGGCTGACCGACCATCTGCGCATCGTGCCGGACGGCGCCCCGCGCGAACGGATGTGGAAGGTCCGTGCCAAGCAGGTGGTGCTGGCCCAGGGCGCCATCGAGAAGCCGCTGGTGTTCGCCGGCAACGACCGGCCGGGCGTGATGCTGGCCGGGGCCGCCCGCACCTACCTGAACCGCTACGGCGTCAAGGTCGGCAACCGGGTCGTCGTCGTCACCAGCCATGACGGCGCCTGGCATGCCGCCTTCGACCTCGCCAAGGCGGGGGTGGAGGTCGCGGCCATCGTCGATGTCCGCGGCACCGTGCCGACCGAGCTTGTCGCGGCGGCCGATGCGCTGCGCATCAGGGCGCTGATCGGCTGGACCGTCACCGGCACAAAGGGCCGGCTGCGCGTTTCCTCGGTGCGGGTCAATCCCGTGGCGGCTGGCGGCAAGGTCGGCGGCGCCGAGACCATCGCCTGCGACGCCCTGCTGATGTCGGGCGGCTGGACCCCCAGCATCCATCTGTTCTCGCACACCCAGGGGTCGCTGACCTGGAACGAGGACGGCCAGATGTTCCTGCCCGGCCGCGGCAAGGAGGAGTGCCGTCTGGCCGGTGCCGGCAAGGGCCGTTTCGGACTGAAGGCCGCCTTCGAGGACGGCGCCGCCGCCGGTGCCGCCGCCGCGGCGGATGCCGGGTTCGCCGCCCAGCCGGCCTCGTACCATGTCGAGGGCGAGCTGTCCTTCACCGGCGTGACCGGCCGCGAGCTGCCGACCGACCTCGATCCGGGCCACGCCAAGGCGTTCGTCGATTTCCAGAACGACGTGATGGCCAAGGACATCCGGCTGGCGGTGCGCGAGGGCTTCAAGTCCATCGAGCACATCAAGCGCTACACCACCAACGGCATGGCGACGGACCAGGGCAAGACGTCCAACATCAACGGTCTGGCGGTCGCGTCCGATGCGCTGAAGCGGCCGATCCCCGCCGTCGGTTTGACCACCTTCCGCCCGCCGTACACCCCGACCAGCTTCGGCACCTTCGCCGGCTACAACAAGGGCGCGCTGTTCGAGGTGACGCGCAAGACGCCGATCGACGGCTGGGCCGAAGAGAACGGCGCGGCGTTCGAGCCGGTGTCGCTGTGGCGCCGCGCCTGGTACTTCCCGCAGGTCGGCGAGGACATGCATGCGGCGGTGGCGCGCGAATGCAAGGCGGTACGCTCGTCGCTCGGCATCTTCGACGCCTCCACCCTCGGCAAGATCGAGATCGTCGGTCCCGACGCCGCCGAGTTCATGAACCGCATGTACACCAACGCCTGGACCAAGCTGGCCCCCGGCCGATGCCGCTACGGCCTGCTGCTGGGCGAGGACGGCTTCATCCGCGACGACGGGGTGATCGGGCGTCTGGCCCATGACCGCTTCCACGTCACCACCACCACCGGCGGCGCGGCGCGCGTCCTGACCATGATGGAGGACTACCTCCAGACCGAATGGCCGGACCTGAAGGTCTGGCTGACCTCGACCACCGAGCAATGGTCGGTGATCGCGCTGCAAGGTCCGAACGCCCGCAAGCTGATCGAGCCGTTCGTCGAGGGCATCGACCTGTCGGACGGCGCCTTCCCGCACATGGCGGTGGCGACCGGCAGGATCTGCGGCGTGCCGACCCGGCTGTTCCGCGTCTCCTTTACCGGCGAACTCGGCTTCGAGATCAACGTGCCGGCCCGCTACGGCCGCGCGGTGTGGGAAAAGCTGTTCGAGGCCGGCCAGCGGTTCGGCATCACCCCCTACGGCACCGAGACGATGCACGTCCTGCGCGCCGAGAAGGGCTACATCATCGTCGGCCAGGACACGGACGGCACGCTGACGCCGGACGATGCCGGCCTGGCCTGGGCCGTCGGCAAGACCAAGCCGGACTTCGTCGGCAAGCGGTCCCTGTCCCGCCCGGACATGCTGGCGACGAACCGCAAGCAGCTCGTCGGCCTGCTGACCAGCGATCCGAAGACGGTGCTGGAGGAAGGGGCGCAGATCGTCCTCGATCCCAACCAGCCGGTGCCGATGGACATGGTCGGCCATGTGACCTCGTCCTACTGGAGTGCCGAGCTGGGGCGGTCGATCGCCCTGGCGGTGATCCAGGGCGGACGGTCGCTGCAGGGCCGGACCGTGCATGTGCCGATGCCGGACAAGGTCCATGCCGCGACGATCAGCGGCATGGTGTTCGTCGATCCCGAGAACAAGCGTCTCAGCGCATAGGAGGCCCAAAGTGCTTCTGGCCAATCACCCGTTGCTGGGCAAGACGATCACCGGCGACAAAACGAGCAGGCTGGCCATCCGCGTGGCCGAGGACATCGCCCGTTTCAGCCTGCGCATCGATCCGGCATCCGCCCAGTCGGCCGGGGCCGCCTTCGGCACGCCGCTTCCCGCCCGCATCGGCGGGATGGTGGAGGCCGGCGGACGGACCGCGCTCCAGCTCGGCCCCGACGAATGGGTGCTGACGGCGCCGGTCGCCGACGGCGACGCCATCGCCGACGCCTTCGCCGCCCTTGGGGAGATGCACAGTCTGGTCGATATCGGCCATCGCGAGGTCGGCATCCTGGTGGAGGGGGAGGCCGCGGCGCTCGCCCTGCGCTCGGCCGTCGCCTTCGACGTCGAGGCGATGGCGGTCGGCACCGGCTGCCGCACCCTCTTCGACAAGGCGCAGATCGTCCTGATCCGCGAGGACAAGAACCGCTTCCGGATCGAGGTCTGGCGTTCCTTCGCCGACCATGTCTGGGGAATTCTGCACGCCGTCAGCCGCGAAATCGCGCTCGGCCTCTGATCGAGAGAAACGCACATGACCCGCCATCAGACCCTGTCGAAGCCCGATCTCACCGACGCCGCGATCGCGGCGGCCATCGGGCGCGAGCTGAACCGCCAGAAGTACGAGATCGAGCTGATCGCCTCGGAAAACATCGTCTCGGCGGATGTGCTCGCCGCCCAGGGCTCCATCCTGACCAACAAGTACGCCGAAGGCTATCCGGGCCGCCGCTATTACGGCGGCTGCGAGTTCGTCGACGAGGTCGAGACCATCGCCATCGACCGCGCCAAGCAGCTGTTCGGCGCCGGCTTCGTCAATGTCCAGCCGCACTCGGGCGCCCAGGCCAATCAGGCGGTGTTCCTGGCCCTGCTCCAGCCGGGTGACCGGGTGATGGGCATGTCGCTGGCCCATGGCGGCCACCTGACCCACGGCTCGCCGGTGACAATGTCGGGCAAATGGTTCGACATCGTCAGCTACGAGGTGCGCGAGAGCGACCAGCGGATCGACTATGACGCCTTGCGCGCCAAGGCGCTGGAAACGAAGCCGAAGCTGATCGTCGCCGGGGCCTCGGCCTATCCGCGGGTGATCGACTTCGCCGAGTTCCGCCGCATCGCCGACGAGGTCGGCGCCTACCTGATGGTGGACATGGCCCATTACGCCGGTCTGGTCGCCACCGGCAACTACCCGGACCCGCTGCCGCACGCCCATGTGGTGACCACCACCACGCACAAGACCCTGCGGGGACCTCGCGGCGGCATGATCCTGACCAACGACGAGGCGCTGGCCAAGAAGTTCAATTCGGCGGTGTTCCCGGGCAACCAGGGCGGTCCGCTGATGCATGTGATCGCCGCCAAGGCGGTCGCCTTCGGCGAGGCGCTGACTCCCGAGTTCAAGGCCTATGCCGCGCAGGTGGTGACCAACGCCAGGGTGCTGTCCGACACGCTGGTGAAGGGCGGGCTGGCCATCGTGTCCGGCGGCACCGACTGCCACATGGTGCTGGTCGATCTGCGGCCGAAGGGCGTGAAGGGCCGCGATGCGGAACGCGCGCTGGAGCGGGCCGGCCTGACCTGCAACAAGAACGCGATCCCGTTCGACCCGGAAAAGCCGGCGGTGACCTCCGGCGTCCGGCTCGGCACCGCGGCGGGCACCACCCGCGGCTTCGGCGAGGCGGAGTTCACCCGCATCGGCGAACTGATCCTGACCGTGGTCGACGCTCTCGCCGCCGCCGGTCCGGAGGGCAATGCCGAGGTCGAGAAGCGCGTGCATGGCGAGGTTCGCGAGCTGTGCGAGCGCTTCCCGATCTACGGCTGAGAGTTTGTGAGCTTTTTAGGTCCTGCCGAGATACGCTCCACGTTTGAACCGCTTCACATCGGATCTCGTGATGAGCGTCTCTCGGCCGTCATTCCCGCAAAGGCGGGAATCCAGTCGTTTCAAGCGCCTGCACAGGAAGCCTGGATCCCCGACTCCGCGGGGATGACGGCCGATGCTACCCTCCGGAAATTGAAAAGCTCTGACGAGGCGCCCGATGTTCCTCAGCGTTTTCGATGTCTTCAAGATCGGCATCGGCCCGTCCTCGTCGCACACGATGGGACCGATGAGCGCGGCGGTGCGGTTCCTCGACATGCTGCGGGCGCAGGCGGATGTGGCGGCCGCGGCGATCCCGGCGGCGGTCCCGGCGGCGATCAAGGTGCGGCTGCACGGTTCGCTCGCCTTCACCGGCAAGGGGCATGCGACCGACCGCGCCGTGCTGCTCGGGCTTCTGGATTACCGGCCGGACAGCCTCGACGTCGACGAGGCCGAAGGGCGCATCGCCGAGCTTGTGCAGACGAGGCGGCTGCACCCGGCCGGCCTGCCGGCGCTGGATTTCGATCCTGACAACGATTTGATCTTCGACTTCGGGCCGCCGTTGCCGGGCCATGCCAACGGGATGACGTTCCAGGCGCTGGACAAGGCCGGCCGGGTGGTGCTGTCGGAGATTTTCTATTCCATCGGCGGCGGCTTCGTCGTCACGGCGGCGGAGCGGGAGTCGCCGCCGGCGGCGTTCGAGACCGGGGCCGCCGGCTGGCCCTATCCCTTCCACAACGCGGCGGCGATGTTGCGGATGGCGCGGGAAAGCGGTGCCTCCATCGCCGGGATGAAGCGGGCCAACGAACTCGTCGTCCGTTCCGCCGCCGAGGTGGAGGAAAAGCTCGACGCCGTCTGGGCGGCGATGAACGGCTGCATCGAGCGCGGTCTCAGCCTGGACGGGCAGTTGCCCGGCAGCCTGAAGGTGAAGCGGCGGGCCAAGGCGATCCACCAGCAGCTCCTGCGCGAGCGCGGGGCGAATTCCAGCCTGCCGCATGTCGCGTCCGACTGGCTCAGCATCTATGCGATGGCGGTCAACGAGGAGAACGCGGCGGGCGGCAAGGTGGTGACCGCGCCGACCAACGGAGCGGCGGGCGTGGTGCCGGCGGTGCTCCGCTATTACCTCGATCATTGCGCCGGGGCCGAGCCGGCGAAGGTAGGCGATTTCCTGCTGACCGCCGCGGCCATCGGCGGCCTGATCAAGCACAATGCGTCGATCTCCGGGGCCGAGGCCGGCTGCCAGGGCGAAGTCGGGTCGGCCGCCGCCATGGCCGCGGCGGGACTGTGCGCCGTGCTGGGCGGAACGCCGGAACAGGTGGAGAATGCGGCGGAAATCGCGCTGGAGCATCATCTCGGCATGACCTGCGACCCGGTCGGCGGGCTGGTCCAGGTTCCGTGCATCGAACGCAACGCCATCGGCGCGACCAAGGCGGTTGCCGCCGCCTCCCTGGCATTGCGTGGCGACGGCCAGCATTTCATGCCGCTGGACAACTGCATCCAGGCGATGCGGCAGACCGGCGAGGAAATGAGCACCAAGTTCAAGGAAACCAGCCTGGGCGGGCTTGCGGTCAATCTGCCGGAATGCTGACCCTTTCCACCGGCGGCCGATGGACCGCCCGAGGCTTTCGGGAGGGCAGGGCGCTCTGACTGCTGCGGACAGACGCCCATTTGCGAGAGAGTCCAGCTCTGCGACGGTTTGTCGCATTGTTTAATGACAAATGCATTGAATAAGATAAAAATAAGTCTTACAATCGCGTCTTCTTGCTTGGTTTGATATTTCATAAAGATTGAGCAAGAGAATAAATAAAGCCACAATAAAATTCTCTTGTTCCGAGTAAGTGCATAATGCCCTGGGGGGCGCAATAGATGGTTAAGTCTCTGGTATTTATAGATTCTAGTCTTCCGGATGTCGATTATTTGCTGGAGGCCATCGGGTCTCGCGCAATTGCCGTCGTCATAGATGGATCATCTGACGGCATCAAGCAGATGGCGGAGGTTGCCGCCGGCTTTGGTGAACTGGATTCGATCGAGTTGTATTCCCACGGAGGCCCCGGACGGATCAGGGTCGGGAATACAGAGTTAAACACCCGGAATTTATCGTCCTATCAGGACGATCTTTCCCGTATCGGCGCTTCGCTGCGGGACGGCGCGGACATCCTGCTTTACGGATGCGATGTAGCCGGAGGTGTCGAAGGAACAGCCTTCATCGACCGCCTCGCCACGCTGACGGGTGCCGACGTCGCCGCTTCGACCGATGCCACCGGGTCGACCGCCGTCGGCGGCGACTGGGTGTTGGAGGCATCGACGGGATCCATCGAGGCAAGTCCGGTCGGGATTGAGGATTACGGCCATCTCCTGGCGCTGTCCAATGAGACGCTCACATTCCTGGCGACGAACGCCAACCTGTGGAGCAACGGCGCCGGATTCAGCGTAAGCAAGGAAATCGACACCCTCGTCTTCCACAACAACGACATTTCCGTTTCCGGCAACCCGACCGCCACCATTGGCGGGACCACGCTCGGGGTCGATTATGCCGCCACCGTAAGCGGCGTCGAATATGGCTTCCCGCTCAAGCTCGAGGCGAGCGCCGGGGTCTTCAACCTGAACTATCCGGTCAATGCCTCGATCGCGGTCCCGTCCGTGGTCAAGGCGGGCAGTTCCTTCACCGTGGCGACCTCGTCCGCCGTGGCGAGCGCGCCCACCCTGAAGGTCGACGGACCATCGATCAACCTTGCCCTGGACGCGGTATTCAAGGCCAACATCGGCGGGCACCTCGGTCTGGAATGGTCCGGCGTCCCCTTCGTCGACGATGGCGCCCTCGCCGTTCTTGGCACCACCACCAACAACGGCGCCACCTATTCGAACCTGAACATTCCCATCGATACCCGGATGGAATTGTTCAGCGTCACCACGGACGACACCTTCAAGGTGTTGAACAACAACCTCTCCCTGTCGCAAGACCCGAAGTTCGTAACCAAGCTCTTCCGCAATCCCTTCCTGTCGCTCGGATACAGCGTCGACCTGAACGCCCTGGACGGGGACGCCAAGATCAGTTCGACGGCGGGCGGCCTCGCGGATTTCACCGCCGTTCTCGCGCAGGAAGATCCTCTGCTCTCCCTGAGCGCCGATATCGACGACATGTTCGGAGGCTCGCTGGAACTGTCGCCGGTAACCCTCGCGGTCGGGACCCTCCTGCGCCGATCCGACCTCGCGTACAAAGACGCCAGATCCTTTCTCGGGATCGATGTCGCCGGCACGGAGTACGAGGCCAGTCTGCTGAGCATCGACGGCACCATCGGACTCTCCCCGGCGCTGCGGGTGGAATTCGATGCCCAGGATGTGCAGGTCACCCTGAAAGCCAGCAACGGGGAGACCCGCAGCGGCCGGCTCGGCGACAGCTTCACGTTCTCCGCGCCGACCAACGGCAGTTCCCTCTTCATCACGCCCAGCTACCGGCTTGTCGGCAATGTCACCGCAAAGCTGGGGATCGTCTTCCAGTATGGAATGGAATTCAAGGTCGCCGGAGTAGAGGGGCAAGTGTTCGGCCTGAAGGTTCCCGCTTTGTTTCCCGATGGAAACGACGAGAACAAAGACCCTGACTATTACGCATTGGATTATCATGCCGATGGAAACTCGGTCGAGTATTTTCCCGATTTCCTGACGTTTTCACATGCCGTTTCGTTCGATCTGAACCCAAGCAAGTCTTATGTGATCAACTACGGGGATCACACCGACACGGTGAGCGTCCCGCAACCCGTCCTCCCGCCGTCCCTGAGCGTCTCCGTCCTTGGAGCCGGCGCGTCGGGGAGCAGCGGCTACGTCGTCAATGAAGGCAATTCCGGCAGCAAGACGGTAACCTTCCGCGTCACGCGCGCCGGCAACACCGCCACTGCGCTCACCGCCTCCTACCAGTTCACCTTCGGCACGGAAGTCGATGCCGCCGATTTCGGTGGAAGCCTGCCGGCCGGCGGCGCCCTGTCCTTCGCCGCCGGTGAGGTAACCAAGGATGTGACGGTCGCCATCAGCGGCGACACCGCGGCCGAAGCCGACGAGCGCGTGACCTTCACCCTCACGTCGAGCGCCACGGTCCTGACGCCGACGACGGTGCTGACCATCTATTCGGACGACCAGCAGAAGATCAGCGGAAGCGGCCTGCTGATGGGGACGGCACGCGACGATCTCGTCCTGGGATCCTCCGGTGCCGACGTCGTCTTCAGCGGCCCCGGCAACGATTCCATTGTGGCCGGCGCCGGCAACGACGACATCACGGCGGGCGCCGGCAACGACACCATCAACCCTGGCGACGGCTCAGACACGGTGGACGGCGGGAACGGCAGCGACCGCCTGATCGTCGATGCGACGGGCAAGTCCGGGAGCATCGGCTATATCGCCTACAAGTCCGATGGCAGTCTCCTTGGGATCGGTCCGGACTATGCGACGATCAAGGCGGCGCTTTCGAGCGCCGATCACCTCGGGATCCTGAAAGGCAATGTGGACAAGGTCGAGTTCCGGAACATCGAGGCCGTCGAGGTCACCGGAACCGACACCGCGACGTCTTCCTACAATGACCTGCTGATCGCGCAGGGTGTCGGCAGCAGCTACGACGGCAGGGCCGGGACCGACACCTTCTATGCCGACTGGTCGGCGGCGACCGGTGCCGTGGTGTGGGACAACGATCCGGCGGGGGCCGCCGTCACCCTGGCGAACGGCACGCAGGTCAGGGGGGTCGAACGGCTGTTCCTGATGACCGGCGGCGGCAACGACAGCATCGCCAACACCCGGACGTCCACCGGCGACTGGATCGACACCGGGGCCGGCAACGACACGATCAACCCGGGCGACGGCAACGACACGGTGGACGGCGGCAGCGGCAGCGACCGCCTGATCGTCAATGCGGCGGGCAAGACCGGAACCGTCAACTACTTCGTCTTCCGGTCCGACGGCAACTTTGTCAACCTGGTCTCCAGTTCCGATTTCGCGGCCATCAGGGCGGCGCTTTCGAGTGCCGACCGCTTCCAGATCCTGAAGGGCAACGGCGACCGGGTGGACTTCCGGAACATCGAGGCCGTCGATGTCACCGGAACCAGCGACACATATTACAACTTGAACGACCTGCTGATCGTGCAGGGGACCGGCAGCCGCTATGACGGCAAGGCGGGCACCGACAGCTTCTATGCCGACTGGTCGGCGGTGACCGGTGCCGTGGTGTGGGACAACGACCCGTCGGGGGCGGCCGTCACCCTGGCGAACGGCACGCAGGTCAGCGGGGTGGAGCGGTTGCTGCTGGCGACCGGCGGCGGCAACGACAGCATCGCCAACACCCGGACGTCCACCAGCGACTGGATCGACACCGGGGCCGGCAATGACACGATCAACCCGGGTGACGGCTTTGACACGGTGGACGGCGGCAGCGGCAGCGACCGCCTGATCGTCAATGCGGCGGGCAAGGCGGGAACCGTCTATTACGACGTCTACACGTCCGATATCTCCTATGTCAGCGTCACCTCCGGTTCGAGTTTCACGACCATCAGGGCGGCGCTTTCGAGTGCCGACCATTTCCGGATCTGGAAGGGCAACAGCGACCGGGTCGAGTTCCGGAACGTCGAGGGCGTCGACATCACCGGAACCGACAGTTTGGTTTTTGACGTCAACGACCTGCTGATCGCCCAGGGCGCCGGCAGCCGCTATGACGGCAAGGCGGGGATCGACAGCTTCTATGCCGACTGGTCGGCGGTGACGGGCGCCGTGGTGTGGGACAACAACCCGGCGGGGGCCGCCGTCACCCTGGCGAACGGCACGCAGGTCAGCGGGGTGGAGCGGCTTCTGCTGGCGACCGGCAGCGGCAACGACAGCATCGCCAACACCCGGACGTCCACCAGCGACTGGGTCGACACCGGTGCCGGCAACGACACGATCAACCCGGGCGACGGCTTTGACACGGTGGACGGCGGCAGCGGCAGCGACCGCCTGATCGTCAACGCGGCGGGCAAGACTGGAACCGTCAGCTATGTCGTCTACAAGTCCGACGGCAACATTTCCAACTTGTATTCCGGTTCCTATTTCGCCGACATCAGGACTGCACTTTCGGATGCCGACCATGTCGCGATCTGGAAGGGCGGCAACGACGAGGTCGAGTTCCGGAACATCGAGGCCGTCGAGGTCACCGGAACCGACACCGCGACGTCTCCCTACAATGACCTGCTGATCGCGCAGGGGACCGGCAGCCGCTACGACGGCAGGGCGGGCACCGATACCTTCTATGCCGACTGGTCGGCGGTGACCGGTGCCGTGGTGTGGGACAACGACCCGGCGGGGGCCGCCGTCACCCTGGCGAACGGCACGCAGGTCAGCGGGGTGGAGCGGTTGCTGCTGGCGACCGGCAGCGGCAACGACAGCATCGCCAATACCCGGACCTCCACCAGCGACCGGATCGATGCCGGCGCCGGCGACGATACCCTCATCGGCGGTGCCGGCGGCGATACGCTGATCGGCGGCGCCGGTAACGATGTGGTGGACTATGGCGCCTCCACGGCGGGCGTGACGGTCGACCTCAGGCTGAGCTTTTCGCAGACTGGTCTGGGCGATGCCGCGGGCGACGTGCTGAGCGGCATCGAGAACCTCGTCGGTTCACAATTCGCCGACCGCCTGACCGGAGATGCCGGGAGCAATGTTCTTCAGGGCGGGGCCGGCGACGACACCCTCAATGGCGGGGCCGGCAGCGATATCCTGACCGGCGGCGCGGGCAAGGACATCTTCGGCTTTTCCCCCTCCGACGGGAGCGGCGACCGCATCGCCGATTTCGGCAGCGGGGACCGCATCCGTGTCGAAGGGAGCAACTTCTCCGGCGGTGCGGTAACCACAGGCACGGGAAGCGGCTTGGCGGCGCATTCGGTGCAGGTAGGCGTCGCCGCGGCCGACACGATATTGTATATCGACGCCGATGGAATCGGTGGCGTGGATCTGACGGTCACTTTGACCGGACTGTATGCCGCGTCGAACTTCAGCCTCAGCGGCAGCGACATTCTGGTGTCCGGAATTGCGCCGATGGGATTGGCGCTGGCCCCGGCGTCGGACACGGGCGTGCCGGGCGACCGTCTCACGAACGTCGCCACGCCGGTGATCGTCGGCAAGGCCGAAGCGGGCAGCACGGTCAAGCTCTACGACAGCAACGGCACCACGGTCCTCGGCACGGCCAGCGCGGACAGCGCCGGGTCATGGGCGATCACCTCGTCCACGCTGGCGAACGGTACGCATACGCTGACCTCGCGGGCGACCGACACGATGGGAAACACCAGTGCCGTCTCCACGGCCCTGGTGATTTCCGTGGATACCGCCGCGCCCATTGCCCCGAACGGCCTGGCGCTCGCGCCCGCATCCGATTCGGGGACACTGGGCGATGGCATCACGAGCGTCGTCACGCCGGTGATCGTCGGCAACGCCGAGACGGGCAGCACGGTCAGGCTCTACGACAGCGACGGCACCACGATTCTCGGCACGGCCAGCGTGGGCAATGCCGGAACATGGACGATAGCGTCCTCGCCGCTGTCCAGTGGCGCGCACACCCTCACCGCCAAGGCGACCGATGCGGCAGGGAACACATCCACCGCCTCGTCCGGTCTGCCCGTCACGGTCGATGCCACCGTGCTGACGCTGGGCGCCGGCGGCAACACCATTGCAGCCGGTGCATACGCGACGATCATCGGCGGCAGCGGCACCGACGTTGTGACGCTGGGGTCTGCGGGCGGCACGCTGCGGCTGAGCGGCGTCGAGACGCTGGTCGGCGGCGCCGGCACCGACGTGGTGGCGCTCGGTGCCGGGGCGCTGGTCTGGAAGACCGGCACCGGCAGCTACCAAAGCTATGGCACCGACGGCCTGCAGACGCTGCTCAACGTCGAGCAGACGAAGATCGGCGGCAGCGCCGCCGCCGCCATCGGCAGCCAGCTCTTCGACCCCTACGCCTACATCGCCTCCTACGGCGACCTGATAAAAATCTTCGGCCTGAACGCGGCGGCGGCGGCGGCGCACTACTTCAACTACGGTTCGCACGAGGGGCGCACGCTGAGCTTCGACGCGCTGAAGTACGTCGCCTCCAACCCCGACCTGATCAACGCCTTCGGCATCGACACGGTGGCGGCGGAGAAGCATTTCATCGAGTACGGCTCGAAGGAGGGCCGGCCGGTCAATTTCGACAC
>NZ_RWIJ01000013.1:0-190721 GCF_019805165.1 Azospirillum sp. 412522 | reverse complement strand
CCGGCAGCACGCTGTTCCTGGCCGGCGTCGAGACGCTGCTGGGCGGCAGCGGCACCGATGTTGTGACGCTGGGGTCTGCGGGCAACACGCTGCGGCTGAGCGGCGTCGAGACGCTGGTCGGCGGCAGCGGCACCGACGTTGTGACGCTGGGGTCTGCGGGTGGCACGCTGCGGCTGAGCGGTGTCGAAACGCTGCTGGGCGGCGCCGGCACCGACGTGGTGGCGCTCGGCGCCGGGGCGCTGGTCTGGAAGACCGGCACCGGCAGCTACCAAAGCTACGGCACCGACGGTCTGCAGACGCTGCTCAACGTCGAGCAGACGAAGATCGGCGGCAGCGCCGCCGCCGCCATCGGCAGCCAGCTTTTCGATCCCTACGCCTACATCGCCTCCTATGGCGACCTGATAAAAATCTTCGGCCTGAACGCGGCGGCGGCGGCGGCGCACTACTTCAACTACGGCTCGCACGAGGGGCGCACGCTGAGCTTCGACGCGCTGAAGTATGTCGCCTCCAACCCCGACCTGATCAATGCCTTCGGCATCGACACGGTGGCGGCGGAGAAGCACTTCATCGAATACGGCTCGAAGGAGGGCCGTGCGGTCAATTTCGACCCGAACCGCTACCTGGCCAAATACGCCGACCTGCGCGCGGTGTTCGGCACCGATCAGGTGGCGGCGATGAAGCACTACATCCAGTACGGCGTGTACGAAGGACGGAGTTGGCTTGGCCCATGATGGAAAGGAACCGCTGGAGGTGACGGGCGGGAGGCGGGGACTATGCGCAACGTTTTTTGTCTGCGGACATTTCTGTCCGCAGACAACAGCAAGCCGCCTCTCCCTCGTGTTTACTCCACCGTCACGCTTTTCGCCAGGTTACGCGGCTGGTCCACGTCCGTCCCCTTCAGCACCGCCGTGTGATAGGCCAGCAGCTGGACCGGAATGGCGTACAGCAGCGGGGCGACCAGCGGGTCGCAGGCCGGGAGTTCGACCGACCAGCGCACCTTGTCCTTCAGCTTGTCGATGCCCTTGCTGTCGGCCAGCAGCAGGACCTTGCCGGACCGCGCGCAGACCTCCTGCACGTTCGACACCACCTTCTCGAACAGGGCGTCGGACGGCACCAGCACGATCACCGGGACATTGTCGTCGATCAGCGCGATAGGGCCGTGCTTGAGTTCGCCGGCGGCGTAGCCCTCGGCATGGATGTAGCTGATCTCCTTCAGCTTCAGCGCCCCCTCCAGGGCCAGCGGGTACATGGCGCCGCGGCCGAGGTAGAGCACGTCGCGGGCCTCCGACACCTCCTGCGCCAGTTCCTTCAACCGCTCGTCATGCGCCAGCACGTCGGCGGCGCGGGCGGGCACCTCGCGAAGCGCGTGGGCGATCTGCTGCATCCGCTCCTGGTCGATGGCGCCGCGGGCGCGGCCGACGGTGACGGCGAGGCAGGCCAGCGTGGTCAGCTGGGTGGTGAAGGCCTTGGTCGAGGCGACGCCGATCTCCGGACCCGCCATGGTGTAGAGCACCGCGTCGGATTCCCGCGCGATGGTGCTTTCCGGGGCGTTCACGATCGACAGGATCTTCTGGCCCTGGCGCTTGCAGTAGCGCAGGGCCTCCAGCGTATCCAGCGTCTCGCCCGACTGCGAGATGAACAGCGCGATGCCGCCCGGCGGCAGCGGGGCCTCGCGGTAGCGGAACTCCGACGCGATGTCGACCTCGACCGGGATGCGGGCCAGCGTCTCGAACCAGTATTTGGCGACGAAGCCGGCATAATAGGCGGTGCCGCAGGCAACGATGGTCAGCTTGGACGCGCCGGCCAGATCGAAGGGGAAGTCCGGCAGGGTGAAGGTGCCGGTCTCCGGGTTGATGTAGGCGTTCAGCGTGTCGCCGATGACCTGCGGCTGCTCGTAGATTTCCTTGAGCATGTAGTGGCGGTAGCCGTCCTTGCCGATCAGGGCGCCGGACACCGCGGTGGTCTTCACCGGCCGCTCCACCACCGTGTCGGCGGCGTCGTGGACGATGGCTGCGGTGCGGCTGACCTCGACCCAGTCGCCATCCTCCAGATAGCAGATGCGGTTGGTCAGCGGCGCCAGCGCGAAGGCGTCGGAGGCCAGATACATCTCGCCGTCGCCATAGCCGATGGCCAGCGGCGTGCCGTGGCGGGCGCCGATCATCAGCTCATGCTCGCCGGCGAAGATCAGCACCAGGGAGAAGGCGCCGGTGAAGCGCTTGAAGGCGGCGGCGGAGGCCTGGACCGGCGTCATGCCCTGCCGGTCCAGGTAATAGGTGACGAGGTGGACGATCACCTCGGTGTCGGTGGCGCTTTCGAAGACGTAGCCGTGGCCGGTCAGCTCGTCCTTCAGTTCCTGGTAATTCTCGATGATGCCGTTGTGGACGACGGCGACGCGCTTGGTGGCGTGCGGATGGGCGTTGTTCTCGGTCGGGCCGCCATGCGTGGCCCAGCGGGTGTGGCCGATGCCGACCGTGCCGGACAGCGGCTGGTCGCGCAGCTTCATGTCCAGGTTGGCCAGCTTGCCCTCGGCGCGGCGGCGCTCGATGTGGCCGTTCACCAGGGTGGCGACGCCCGCGCTGTCATAGCCGCGGTATTCGAGCCGGCGCAGGCCCTCCACCAGCCGGGGGGATGCGTCGTGAATGCCGTTGATGCCGATGATGCCGCACATGGACCTGATGCTCCTGAAAAAGATGCCGCCTGGAGAGCCAGAGAGAAACCGATCCCAAACCGACCTTACGCCTTTTTTGCCTTCTCGTTTTGCTTCCGTTCGCGGAAACGCCTCGCCCAGCCGGCGTAAGCCTTCTGGGGGCCGCGGGCGACAACCAGAGCGTCGGCCTCCACCGCCATCGTCACCACGCTGCCGGCGCCGACGATGGCGCCGTCGCCGATGACCACCGGGGCGACCAGCGCGCTGTTCGAGCCGATGAAGGCCCCGGCGCCGATCTCCGTCCGGCTCTTGGAGAAGCCGTCGTAGTTGCAGGTGATGGTGCCGGCGCCGATGTTGGCCTTGGGGCCGACGCGGGCGTCGCCGATGTAGGTCAGGTGGTTGGCCTTGGCTCCGGCCTCGATCACCGCGTTCTTCACCTCGACGAAATTGCCGATATGGGCGTCCGGGCCGATCTCGGCGCCGGGGCGCAGGCGGGCGTAGGGGCCGATGACGGCGCCGCTGTCGATGCGCACGCCCTCCAGATGGCAGTAGGGCTTGATCTCCACCCGGTCGCCGACCGTCACGCCGGCGCCGAAGAAGCAGCCGGGGCCGACCACCACGTCGCGGCCGAGTTTGGTGTCGACGCTGAGGAAGGTGCTGTCGGGATCGATCAGGGTGGCGCCGTTGTCCATCGCGGCCTTGCGCAGGCGGCGCTGCAGCAGCTTCTCCACCTCCGCCAGCTCGGCGCGGGAATTGACGCCGACGACCTCGGCGGGCGCGGCCTCCACCACGGCGCAGGCCATGCCGACACGCCGCGCGATCTGGACGACGTCGGTCAGGTAGTATTCGGACTTGGCGTTGTCGTTGCCGACGCTGCCGATCAGGTCGAACATGCGGGCGCCGTCGAACGCCATCAGGCCGGCGTTGCACAGGGTGACCGCGCGCTCCTCCTCGCTGGCGTCGAGATACTCGACGATCTTCTCCAGCCCGCCGCGGGCGTTCAGGATCAGGCGGCCGTAGGCACCGGGGTCGCCGGGCCGCATGCCCAGCACCACCACCGCCGGGTCGCTCGCCTGCCGGCGTGCCTGCACCAGGGCGCGCAGCGTGTCCGGCGTGACCAGAGGCGTGTCGCCGTACAGCACGACGACGTCGCCGGTGAACCCCTCCAGCAGGCCGAAGGCGGCACGCACGGCGTCGGCGGTGCCGCGCTGCTCATGCTGGACCGCGGTGGGGTAGGGCGCGACGGCGGCGGCGACATTGTCCATGCCGGGGCCGACCACGACCACGACATGGTCGGGGTCGAGCGTCTTCACCGCGGCCAGCACATGCCCGACCATCGGCCGGCCAGCCACCCGGTGCAGCACCTTGGGCAGATCGGATTTCATGCGCGTGCCCTTGCCGGCGGCGAGGATCACGCAGGCGAGCGGACGATGGGCCATGGTGGTGTTCCTGGTCGAGCCTTTGTGGACGGGAAAGCTGGTCGATGAGGGCGCCGTACTTGAGCCGGGAAAGGTTAAGACATCACTGCCGGAAAAGACGACGCTTCTTCCGAAGTGGGCGCCGCACCATCGGCAATTCCGAGAGTGGTGTGCCACAGCGCGCCGTGGAAGCCCAAGTCAACTTTTGTTTCAGCCTGTCATAGCCGCGGCGGGCTAGGCAGGGATGATGCAGGGCGGCGGAAATAGACGCTTCGGACTGGGTGTGGACAATCGGCGGTGCGTGTCCGGCCTGGGGGACTGCCGCCCGAGGGGTGCCGGCGGGGCGCCGTGCCGTCCACGGACCATCGTCAGGCCGTTTCCCTTCCCGGCGCCCGTCTTCGATCCCGTACGGCTATCCCCGCATGCCGGTGGAGGAACCGGATGCCGGCCTGATCCTCGACCGCTTCGCCGATCCGCCGGACGGGGCGTCGATTCTGGCGGCCACCCGCGGCAGACCGGGGCGGCGGCAGTCGAACATCGTTCCGGGAATCGCATACGCCGATACTATCCTTTTGGACAGCGGAGGGTATCCCTCAGGAACCGCGTGCCACCCCCATAAAACCCCTAGACTGTTAGGGTCGATCCGCGTCGCCGGACGACGGGACGCCGATCCGGGGGGAAGCGCCATGATGCAGGACAATGCCCTGACAGCCGGTTCGCTGGCCGTCACCGCCATCGCCCTGCTGCTGACGCTGACCGCAGCCGGCCGGCATGACAAGCAATCAAGAACCTGCCGGGTGCGGGTCGGGCGGCGGCGTGCGATGCCGCCGTCGATCCAGCGCCATGGCGGTCGTCGATGGGAAGGAACTCCACCATGGCTTCTCGCATGGCTCGGATCGTTCATATGGGCAAGCTGGGCGGCTTTGCGGCGCTGCTGGACGGCAGGATGCTGGAATTGGAAGGCCGCATCCTCTGGCCGTCGGCCACGGCGCTGAACGAGGCGCTGCGCCGCGCCGGCATCGCGTCCTCCGACCTGATCCTGGACACCCGCTCCACCACCTCGATCAAGACCGCCGCCCCGGTCAGCGCGCCGGCTGCGGCAGCGCCCCGGCCCGGCGGTCTGCCGCTGGCGGCGTGACGCCGGTCAGGTGGACCACGACGCTGCCGAAGTCGCTGTCCGTCTCCAGCCTCACCGGCAGGGGCGGAGAGCCGGCGGCGACCGGTGCCAGCCACAGATCGACCGGCGGCCGGTCCGCCGGCCCGCTGCGCTGCCAGAAGCGGCCGCCCGACGTCGAGCGTGCATAGCCGGCCACCGGCTTGTAGGTCACCCGGCATTGCTGGGCGACGCCGGAGAAGACTGAATAGCGCGACGGGTCGACGATGCGCCGTCCCACCTCGCTGAACACCATGTCGTAGCGGCGGCGGCCGTCGAACACCGGCAGCGACCGGTCGCAGCGTTCGTTCGCCCCCACTGCGACCAGCAGGTCGAGCACGGCGGTCAGCGGGTCGAGCGTGCCGCGTTGCAGCGCCGGCGGCACCGGTTCGCGGTCGTCGCTCTCCGGCGGCGGGGTGACGCTGGTGGAGACGTCGCCTTGCGGTCCGTAGGTCAGCGTGACGTTGCGCGGCTCGCCGCGGAGCTGGCTGGTCTGACGATGGCTGGCCGGCAGCAGATCTTCCCCTTGGACCCGGCCGTCGCTCTGCGACTCCGTGCGCCAGCTGAACAGGCGCCCGATGGTGCCGCCGGTCACCGCCGACACGGCGATCCGGTAGCGGTCGCCGGTCAGCTCCAGCGTCGCGTCGACATCCAGCGCGGTCACTCCGCCGACGAAGACCCGGTAGGTCGCCTTCACCGGTTCGGCCCAGGCCATGGCCATGGACAGGGGCAGCAGGGGCAGGGACAGGCCGGCCGCCATCAGGGCCGTCCGAACGGGATGGGGCCGAACGGGATGGGGTTGGACGGGTCGAGGGAGGCGGCGGAGGCTGGGCTGGGGCACGGTCCGGAGCTCCTGCGATCGGCGAATTCTTTTTTAAGATAGGGATGAATCTGATGCTTGACACCCGGCGGGGAAGGCCGTAGAAACCCGCCCACCGCAGCGGCGGGGCCAACGAAAGACGGCAGCGGCGCACAAGAGTTTAAAGGTTCGGGCGCGTAGCTCAGCGGGAGAGCATTCGCTTCACACGCGAAGGGTCACAGGTTCAATCCCTGTCGCGCCCACCATCACAAAGAGGCTCCGGACCATTGTCCGGAGCCTCTTTTGTTTTTCGACATGCATTATTCGGTCCTTATTTGATCGGCAAACCCGCGGTCGATTGACGCAGATCAGCCCTCTTTGCGCTGCGATGCGATAGACAGGAGGCGATCCCTGTCACCCGCTTCGGAAAGCCACATCACATGGACGATACCCGCATCGCTCTGCTCTCCCTCGCCCTGCTGGTCGCGGTTCTCGCCGTGATCATCGGTTCGGTGGTCTTCGTCCCGTCCTTCACCGCCCTGCTGGCCACGCTGCTGGCCTGGGCGAACCTCGCCTATCTGGTCGGCATCACGTTCAAGCGCTGATTGGCAAGCGCTGATTGGCAAGCGCTGATCGGCAAGCGCCGGTCGGCAAGTGCCGATCCGGAACCGCGGCGGGGTAGGAGGCAGCCTTCGCCGCCGCGGGTGCCGAACCATGCCGGTTCGGCAACAGTCTGTCCTGCGGAAAGCTTTTCTGGACAGGAACGGTCCGGCAGGTTATCCAGCGCGCGTTTTCGCCGCGCAAGGACCGACGCCATGACGCCGACCATCGCTCCGACCTCCGGCCCGGTCGCCATCCCGACTGCTGCCCCGATTGCCGGCCCGCTGCCGGTCCTGAGAACGGTGGAGGATCTGCGCGCCCAGGTCGCGGCCTGGCGCCGGGATGGGCTGACCGTCGCGCTGGTGCCGACCATGGGGGCGCTGCATGACGGGCATCTGGGGCTCGTCCGGCGGGGCCGCGAGCTGGCCGACCGGGTGGTCGCCAGCATCTTCGTCAACCCGACCCAGTTCGCCCCTCACGAGGATTTCGACCGCTACCCGCGGGACGAGGGCGGCGACGCCGCCAAGCTGGCCTCGGCCGGCTGCCACGCGCTCTATGCGCCGACCGTGCGCGCCATGTATCCGGAAGGCTTCGCCACCGCCATCTCGGTCGGCGGCCCGGCGGAGGGGCTGTGCGGCGCCTTCCGGCCGCAGATGTTCGGCGGCGTGGCCCTGGTGGTGACCAAGCTGTTCCTGCAGGCCCTGCCCGACGTCGCGGTGTTCGGCGAGAAGGACTACCAGCAGCTGATGGTGATCCGCCGCTTCACCCGCGACCTCGACATCCCCGTGCGGGTCGAGGGGCTGCCGACGGTGCGCGAGGCCGACGGACTCGCCATGTCGTCGCGCAACGCCTATCTCGGCGCCGACGAGCGGGCCCGTGCGCCGGAACTGCACCGGGCGCTGACCGCCGCGGCAGACGCGCTGGCCCGTGGGGGGGAGGCCGACGCCGCGCTGACCGGAATCCGCGGACGGATCGCCGAGGCCGGCTTCGGCGCCATCGACTATGTCGAGCTGCGCGATGCCGAAACGCTGGAACCGGTGACCGCCGTCACCCGGCCGGCCCGCCTGCTGGCGGCCGCCTGGATGGGCAAGGCGCGGCTGATCGACAATGTGCCGGTGATTCCGGCAGGCTGATCCCGGCCGTCCGATCACCGCCGTCCGATTACCGCCGGCCGGTCGGAGAATGACGGCCGGCGGCGTTATCGTCGTTTGACCGGCCTTTGTTGCGCGCCTAGCATTCGCGGGCGGGCATGGTCCCCGATGGGTCTCGTGACCCCCGTGACGGGGGCGGAAAGGCGATCTTGCGGCTCGTCCGTCGCAACCGGCAGGGGGAAACGGTTTCCCTGATGCCGCTCGTTCTGACCGGCCTCCTGCTGGTGCTGGCGGCTTTGGGCGCGACCGGCGCGGTGGTCGCCAGCCGCAGCCGTGCCCCGGCCCCCCCGGCCAACCAGGGCCCCGACAAGAAATACGCCGCGTTGCCGACGATGACCTTCAGCCTGGGCGGCAGCGATGCCCGGATGGTGGACGTCAAGGTCCTGCTGGAGATCGACCCGACGGTGGACGGCAAGGTCGCCGACCCCTACGTCCCGCGCATCGCCGACCGGCTGTCCGACCGCATGCGCCAGATCGATCCGCAGCAGCTGAGCGGTGCCGACGGGGCGATGCTGATGAAGAGCACCATCGCCGGGGTGCTCGACCGTGAGCTGCGCGGCGTGCGGGTGAAGGAAATCCTTCTGGACCGGATGGTGGTGAGGTAGCGCGCAAAGGCGCCGGCCGGCCCCGGCGGATGATATCCGGGGCCGGCCGGCTTTCAGGACCGTTCTTCCGGCGGTCAGTCGGCCAGCCGGGTGGTCAGGCGCGGGGCGGCGGCGCTGGCCGCCGCGACATAGCGGGCGCGCAGCGGCTTCAGGACGAACAGGGCGAGGAAGGCGGCCAGCGCGTTGACGATGGCGACGCTGTAGAAGACGGTCTGCCAGCTGCCGGTCGCCTCGACCATCAGGTTGCCGACGGGGACCAGCAGGGCGGCCACGCCCTTGGCGGTGTAGAGCATGCCGGCGTTGGTGGCGGCGAAGCGCGAGCCGAAGGTGTCGGCGCAGCAGGCCGGGAACAGGCTGAAGATCTCGCCCCAGGCGAAGAACACCAGACCGGTCAGGATGACGAAGGCCACCGGATCGGCGCCATAGGCGCTGAGCGCCATCACGCCCACCGCCTCGATGGTGAAGGCGATGAACATCGTGTTCTCGCGCCCGATATGGTCGGACACCCAGCCGAAGAAGGGCCGCGTGACGCCGTTCATCACCCGGTCGATCGACAGCGCGAAGGTCAGCGCCGGCAGGGTCAGGCCGAGGATGCTGACAGGCGCGTCGACCAGACCCATGTCGGCGGCGATGGGGCCGAGCTGGGCGGTCACCATCAGCCCGCCGGCGGCGACCATGGTGAACATGCCGTACATGATCCAGAAGACCGGCGTGCGCAGCATCTCCTGAGGGGCGTACTGGCGCCGTTGCGGCGCGGCGGCGCCGCGCGTCTGCCCGTAGCCCAGCTTCGGCGGGTCGGTCAGGAAGCAGGCCAGCACCAGGATCACCAGCCCCTGGCCCAGGCCGAAGGTCATGAAGGTGGTCTCGAAGCCAGAGGTCTCGATCATCGTGGCGATCGGCACGACCGTCAGGGCGGAGCCGGCGCCGAAGCCGGCGGCGGTCAGGCCGGCGGCCAGCCCGCGGCGGTCGGGGAACCATTTCAGCGCGTTGCCGACGCAGGTGCCATAGACGCCGCCGGCGCCGATGCCGCCGATGACGGCGGCCAGATAGAGCAGGGGCAGCGAATCCGCCACCGCGTTCAGCGCCCAGGACAAGGCGCACAGCGCGCCGCCCACCAGCACGACGATGCGCGGGCCGAACTTGTCGACGAACCAGCCCTCCACCGGCACCAGCCAGGTTTCGGTGACGATGAAGATGGTGAAGGCCACCTGGATCGCCGTGCGGCCCCAGCCATGCTTGTCGTCGATCGGCTCGACGAACAGGGTCCAGCCATATTGCAGGTTGGCGATCATCGACATGCAGACGATGCCGATGGCCAGCTGCATCCAGCGCCCGCCCCAGGGTGCGACCTGGGCCGTCTTGCCGTGCGTCTCACGCACCATATGCTTCCTCCCGCTTGCACCCGACATGTTCTGTTCGGCGACCTGTTTCGTTCGGACTGCCGGACCCTTCGCTTTCTTGCGAGCGTGTTGTCGTCTCCGCCGTCCGGTCCGGAAAGGCTATGGGATGGATCGGCCTGCCACCAACCAGCGGTTGCTGGCATGCCAAATGCCCCATGCCGTCCTCACGATCATCAGTTTGACGGACTATGTCAATACGAACCATTCGCCGACCCAATGACATGCATGCGGATTGTCCATCTGTATCCGCTGGATTTCCGCGATCCGGAAAAGACCGCCGGCCGGGGCTGGCTGAAAGTGCCGGGCAGCTGCCATAATGGCCGGCCGAACGGGAGGAGCCGGTCCCATGCCGTTGCCCGAACCGCCGCTGCTGGTCGTCACCGACCGGCGGCTGGCCGACCTGCCGCTGCCGGAGCTGGCCGAGCGCCTGTTCGCCTGCGGCTTGCGCTGGCTGTCGTTGCGGGACAAGGACTTGCCGGATGCGGAGCGGGTGGAGCTGGCGCGCGCGCTGATGGCGCGGGCACGCCCGTGGCAGGCCCGCGTCACCCTGCATGGCGATCCGGCGCTGGCCGCGGCGGCCGGGGCGGACGGGGTGCATCTGCCTTCAGGCGGCGATCCGGCGGCGGCGCGCGCGCTGCTGGGGGAGCGGGCGCTGATCGGGCTGTCGCTCCACGACTCGGACGGCGCGGCGGCGATGGAGCGGGCGGCCGGCGGGGTCGATTACGTGACCCTCTCGCCGGTCTTCCCGTCCGCCAGCAAGCCGGGCTACGGGCCTTGCCTGGGCGTGGCGGGGCTGCGGCAATGGGTGGATCTGGCGGCGGAGCGGGGCGTGCCGGTGATCGGGCTGGGCGGTCTCGACCGGGCGGAGGCGGTGGCCGGATGCCGGGCGGCCGGGGCGGCGGGCGTCGCGGTCATGGGGCTGGCGATGCGCGACCCGCAAGCGCTGGCGCCGCTGCTTGCCGTGCTGGGACCGGCGGAAATCGCGATACCGCCCTGCGGTTGATCCCCAAGGGAGTTTCTCAGCCGCTTTCCACGCCGGTCCCCCTGGACATTTCAACGCCTTGCATGCATCTGGTATGTAGGATACGAAAACGCCGAAGGTCCCGAACCGGGGCCCGGCCGGGTGTGCCGTGACCGCCGGCGAGACATGAGGACATCGACTCCATGACCTTTCCCGCTCTCAACGTCCAGCCCCTCGACACCGGAACCACCTTCCGCAGTCAGGTCTACCACGCGCTGAAGCAGGCGATCACGGAGATGGACATCTATGACCATGACCGCGAGATCCGGCTGGACGAGCGGCAGCTCAGCGACAAGCTCGGCGTCAGCCGCACCCCGATCCGCGAGGCGCTGACCCTGCTGGAGCAGGAGGGCTTCATCCGCCTGCAGCCGCGCCGCGGCATCTTCGTCGTCCGCAAGACCAAGACGGAGATCGTCGAGATGATCCAGGTCTGGGCGGCGCTGGAGAGCATGGCCGCGCGCATGTCGGCCGAACATGCTCCGGCCGAGGAGATCCACAAGCTGTGGGACCTGTTCGGCAGCTTCGAGCAGCGCAGCCCGAAGGAGCATGTCAGCGAATATTCCGACGCGAACATCGCCTTCCACAAGAGCATCATCCAGCTGAGCGGCTCGAAGCTGATCCAGGACGTCACCGACAACCTGTTCATCCACATGCGGGCGATCCGCAAGCTGACCATCGGCCAGGAGGACCGGGCCGAACGCTCGATCCACGACCACCGCGCCATCATCAAGGCCCTGGAGTCCCGCGACGCCAACCTCGCCGAGCGGCTGGTGCGCGAGCACACGATGGGGCTGGCGGCCCATGTGGAGAAGCACTGCGATTTCCTGGAGTGACCGGCCGGGAGTGAGGAAACGGTCAGGGCGGCTCGTTCCACCCTGACCTTGACCGGGCCTCAAGACGTCATCGTCTTCCCTTCTGCCGCTCAGGCCTTCGGAACGTCGTCGCCGTCGATGGTGACCACCCGCAGGGCGTTCGTCTTGCCCGGCGTTCCGAAGGGCACGCCGGCGGTGACGACCAGCGCCTGGCCGGACTTGCCGATCCCGGCATCCGCGGCGGCGGTCAGCGCGCGGCCGACCATCTCGGAGAAATTCGCCACGTCGTCGGTCAGCGCGGCATGGACGCCCCAGGCCAGCGACAGCCGCCGCGCCGTCGCCTCGTTGTTGCTGAGGCCGAGGACCGGCACGCCCGGCCGCTCGCGCGAGGCGCGCAGCGTGGTCGATCCGGTGGTGGTGTAGGTGACGATGGCGGCGGCGCTGATGGTCTCCGCCACCTGCCGCGCCGCGGCGGTCAGCGCGTCGGGGACGGTCGCCTCCGGGTTGGGATGGTCGGCGTCCATGATGCGGCGGTAGAGCGGGTCGCCCTCCACCCGGCGGACGATGCGCTCCATCATCGCCACCGCCTCGACCGGATAGCGGCCCGAGGCGGACTCCGCGCTCAGCATCACCGCATCCGCCCCGTCATAGACGGCGTTGGCGACGTCGGAGGCCTCGGCACGGGTCGGGGTCGGCTCCGACACCATCGATTCCAGCATCTGGGTGGCGACGATCACCGGCTTGCCCATGGCGCGGCTGAGCCGGATCATCTTCTTCTGCAGGCCCGGCACGTCCTCCGGCGGCAGTTCCACGCCCAGGTCGCCGCGCGCCACCATCACCGCGTCCGACAGCTCGATGATCCGGTCCAGCGTCGGCAGGGCCGCCGGCTTCTCGATCTTGGTCATCACATGGGCGCGGTCGCCGATCAGCTCGCGCGCCTCCAGGATGTCCTCCGGCCGCTGGACGAAGCTGAGGCCGATCCAGTCCACCCCGAGATCGAGCCCGAAGGCGAGGTCGCTGCGGTCCTTCTCCGACAGGGCGCTCAGCGCCAGCGCCGCGCCGGGGACGTTGACGCCCTTGCGGTCGGACAGGGTGCCGCCGGCCACCACCTCGGTCTCGGCGAAGTCGGGGCCGCAGTCCAGCACGCGCAGGCGGATGCGTCCGTCGTTCAGCAGCAGGTCCAGGCCCGGCTCCAGGCTGGCGAACACCTCCGGATGGGGCAGGCAGACGCGGCGGCTGTCGCCGGGGCGGCGGTCGAGGTCCAGGCGGAAGCGGTCGCCGATGGCGAGGTCCACCGGCCCGAACCCGAAGGTGCCGACCCGCAGCTTCGGACCCTGGAGGTCGAGCAGAACGCCGATCGGCCGGCCCAGCGTCCGTTCGGCGGCGCGGATGCGGGCATAGCGCTCCGCATGCTCGGCCTGGGTGCCGTGGCTGGCGTTCAGGCGGAAGACGTTCACGCCGGCCTGGGCCAGGGCCGTGATCTGGCTTTCCGACGAGCTGGCGGGACCCAGCGTGGCGACGATCTTTGTGCTGCGGTGAAACGGCATGACGACAGCCTTCCTCCGCCCGGCCCTTTGCGAAAAGGGGCGGGACTGGCGAGTGATGGTAAGCGAGGTTCGGTGTTGGCCGGATGCTGGAAGTCTTAGGCCGGACGGTCAAACGGCGCCCATGCCTTATTCCGCATCGTGAGAGTGGTTCCTCCCGCCGCGCATGGACAGCCGGACCGCTCCCCGGCGACACTGGGACATGCCCGAGACCGCCATTCCGAACCCCGTTCCGCCCCATCCGGCCGCCACGCTGATCCTGCTGCGCGATGGGCCGCAAGGGGGGCCGGACAGCCTGGAGCTGCTGGTGATGGAGCGCCATGCCGGCCTGCGCTTCGCACCCGGCGCCACCGTCTTCCCCGGCGGACGGATGGAGGCGGCGGACCATGACCCGCACTGGCATGGCCACTGGCCGGACGGAGATCCTCCGGCCGACCTTGCCCACCGGGTCGCCGCCCTGCGCGAGTGCGCCGAGGAGTGCGGCCTGCTGCCGTCCCGCGATCCGCTGCCGCCGCCGGCCCTGGCGGATCTGCGGCGCGCGCTCGCGGCGGGGGAGGGGTTCGCCGCGACCTTGGCGCGGCTTGGGGTCGCCCCCGCGCTCGGCCGCATGGCGCCGCTGGCGCGCTGGGTGTCGCCGGAAATGCTGCCGCGCCGCTTCGACACACTGTTCTTCCTGGCTCCCGCGCCGGAGGAGCAGCGGCCGCACTGCGATGGTGGCGAGGCGGTCGGCGCGTTGTGGTCGACCCCGCGCCGCCTGCTGGCGGAAGAGGCGGCCGGACGGCGCCGGCTGGTCTTCGCCACCCGGATGACCCTGCTGCGGCTGGCCGGCTGTGCCGACGTGACCGCGGCCATGGCCTGTGCGGCGACCGGTGCCGGACTGCCACCACCGATCCTGCCGCAACTGGTGGAGACGGCGGCCGGACCGGTGTTCCGGATCCCGGCGGGCTGCGGCTTTTTGCCACTGGAGACTGCCGCCGAACATGTTAGGCTCGGGTAAGATTAGGAAAGTTTGAACCGGTTTCCGCGATGTGAAAATTACGCGATGGTCTTGTTGTGCGACGCGGGAAGCGCAATCAATCTCCAGGCTGAAGCTTGACGCCGGACGATGGCGGCCAGGGCGGAAGCGGGAGGATCGCGGAATGGATGTCGGGTTCGTCGGAGGCGGGGAGATGGCCGATGCGATCATGGACAGGCTGCGGGAGGCCGGGCACCGGCTGCATTCCGATCCGCATGGCCGCTCCCATGGGCGCGGCGCCTTCCGCGACCGGGCGGGGCGGTGCGACGTCGTGCTGATGCTGTTGCCCGATGCCGATGCCGTCGAGGCCGCCCTGTTCGCCGAGGACGGCTTCGCCGCCGCCCTGCCGCCGGGCGCGCTGGTGATCGACCTGTCGCCGCTCTCGCCGGACGATGCCGCGTCCAACGCCGCCCGGCTGGCCGATCTGGGTGGCCTGCTGGTCGATGCGCCGGTCGAGCCGGACCGCATCGTCGAGCTTGGCGGCAGCGATGCCGCCTGCGCGCGGGCCGAACCGCTGCTTCGCCTGTTTACCGATGGCGTCGTCCGTGCAGGCGGGCCCGGTGCGGGTCGGCGGGCGCATATGACCCGAAAGTCGAATGGCGAGACCGGCCCCAAATGCGACGATCCGGATGGCCTGTACCGGCTGCTGCGTCTGATGGCCTTCGACGGGAAAACCGACTCTGTCCAGCCCTGCTCCATCCAGCCGAACCTGTGTTGAGTGCATCATGACCCTGTCCACAGCTTCCGAGTCCGCTCCGCTGCGCCGGCCGTCCGCTCCGATCCTGGCGGCTTCCCTTTTGGAGACGGTAGCGGACGTGATCGTCCCCTTCGGGGCCGGGCTGGCGCACGGCCGGGCGGACGTGGAGCGGCTGGGCAACAAGGGCGCGCGTCTGGTGGAGATGGCCGCGCTGAACATTCCGGTGCCGCCGGGCTTCGTCATCGCCGCGCAGGCGGGGCGCGGGCTGGGGGCGGAGGATGCGCTGCCGGCCGGCCTGCTGGAGCGGATCGACGACGCCATCCTGGCGCTGGAACGGCAGGCGGGCGCGCGGTTCGGCGATTCCGACCGGCCGCTGCTGCTGTCCGTCCGCTCGGGCGCGGCGGTGTCGATGCCCGGCATGATGGACAGCATCCTCAATCTCGGCCTCAACGACCGGACCGTCGCCGGGCTGGCCGCCGCGTCGGGCGACGCGCGCTTCGCCCATGACTGCTATCGCCGGCTGGTCCAGTCCTTCGGCTGCGTGGTGATGGGCGTGCCCGGTCACCGGTTCGAGGCGCTGCTGGACGAACACAAGGAGGAGCGCGGGCTTCAGCGCGACGCCGACCTGACCGCGGAGGACTGGCGCATGCTGCTGCCGCGCTTCCTGCGGCTGGTGGAGACGCGCTGCGGCCGGCCCTTTCCGCAGGATCCGGCGGAGCAGCTGCGTCTGGCGGTGGCGGCGGTCTTCCGCTCCTGGATGAACCCGCGGGCCGTCGCCTTCCGCGCCCTGCACGACGTTCCGGAGGATCTGGGGACGGCGGTGACGGTGCAGGCGATGGTGTTCGGCAACCGCGGGCCTCGGTCCGGCACCGGCGTGCTGTTCACCCGCGACCCGTCCACCGGCGCGCCCGGCCTGTGCGGGGAGTTCCTCGCCGATGCCCAGGGCGAGGACGTGGTGTCCGGCACCTGCGACCCCGACCCGCTGAACGCCGACCAGCCGAACCCAGACCGTTCGATGGAGCGCCGTCTGCCGGCGGTCTACGCCGAGCTTCGCGCGGTCGCCGAACGGCTGGAGCGCGCCTTCGGCGACATGCAGGACATCGAGTTCACGGTGGAGGATGGGCGCCTGTTCATCCTGCAGTCCCGCAGCGGCAAGCGGTCGTCCGAAGCGGCGGTCCGGATATCCGTCGACATGGCGGAGGAGGGGCTCATCACCCGCGACGAAGCGGTGCGCCGCGTCGATCCGCAGGCGTTGGACGAGCTGCTGCGCCCGACCCTGGCTGCGGACGCGCTGGCGGCGGCCGTCGCCACCGGCCTTCCCGCCTCGCCGGGGGCGGCGACCGGCCGGGCCGCCTTCACCACCGCGGACGCGGTGCGGCTGGCGCGCGGCGGCGCTCCGGTGATCCTGTGCCGGCCGGAAACCTCGCCGGAGGACATCCATGGCATGCAGGCCGCCGCCGGCATCGTCACCGCGCGCGGTGGCTTCACCAGCCACGCCGCCACCGTCGCCCGAGGCATGGGCCGCCCCTGCGTCTGCGGCGCCCGCGCACTCCGCATCGACGCGGACGAGGGGGTGATGCGGGTCGGCGAGGTGACCGTCCGCACCGGCGACCTGCTGACCATCGACGGCAGCAACGGCGCGGTGGTGCTGGGTGCCGCCCCCCTGCAACGGCCGACGCCGGACGGCGCGACCGCCCGCTTGCTCGACTGGGCGCGGCAGTATGGAGTGGGGCAGTATGGAGTGGGGCAGTATGGAGTGGGGCCGGCGGCCGACTGAACCACGGCCGCAAGAAGCCCCGCCCCCGCCCCCGGGGCGATTGCATCTGGAAATCGTTTGTTTGCGAAGCCCTTCTGCCGGGACGGGAGAGGGTATGCGAACCCGCGTCGCCGCTTCCCCCTGGTCTTTCCGCCGGGGATGGTCCACACCATCCGCCGCAAAGCCGGCAGATCCCGTCGCTCACCCGCCCGGACCGGACTGTCCGGCGCGGGTGGAGGGGAGCCGTAACCGATGCAATTCGATCCCGTGGGCCTGTCGCTGGTCCTTCTGCAGCAGATGTGCGTCTACCTCGCGGTGGCCTACCTCCTCAGCCGGACGAGGGTCTTCATCCCGTTGACCCATGCGACGATCCGGCCGCCGCACAAGCTGGCCTGCTACGTCATCTTCTCGCTGTTCTGCGTCATGGGGACGCTCCTCGGCATGCCGGTGGTCCATGCCATCGCCAACACGCCGGCCATCGGCGCGGTGCTCGGCGGGCTTCTGGGCGGACCGCTGGTCGGGCTGGCGGTCGGGGTGACCGGCGGGCTGCACCGCTATTCGCTGGGCGGCGCCTTCGCGCTGGCCGCCGCCATCGACATCGTCGTGCAGGGCCTGCTGGGCGGCCTCGTGCACCGCCATCTCATCGGGCGGGGGAAAATCCGCACCCTGTTCGATCCGCTCCGGGCCGGCGCCCTGACCTTCGCCGGCGTGCTGCTGGAACTGCTCATCGATCTCGCGGTGGCGAAGCCGTTCGGCCAGACGCTGGAGATCGTGCGGCTGATCGCGGTGCCGGAGCTGATCGCCAATTCGCTGGGCGCGGCGATGTTCATGGCCATCCTGCTCGACCGCCGCGCCCTGATGGAACGGCAGTCGAGCCTGTTCTCCGCCAAGGCGCTGGCGATCGCCGCGCGGGCCGACGGCGTGCTGCGCCGCGGCTTCAACCAGGAGAACAGCATGACCGTCGCCCGGATCATCTACGAGGAGACCGGGGTCGGCGCCGTCGCCATCACCGACCGCGAGAAGATCCTGGCCTTCATCGGCATCGGCGACGACCACCATCTTCCCGGCACCCCGATCTCGTCGGCCGCCACGCTGGAGGCCATCGCCCGCAACGAGGTCACCTATGCCGACGGCAACGAGGTGGCCTATCAATGCTCGATCAGCCCGACCTGCCCGCTGGGGGCGTCGCTGGTCATCCCGCTGGTCGGCGAGGACAGCCACGTCATCGGCACGATCAAGCTGTACGAACCCAGGACCAAGATCTTCTCCACCATCAACCGGACGCTGGGCGAGGGCATCGCCAAGCTGCTGTCGAGCCAGATCCTGGCCGGCCGCTACGAACAGCAGAAGGCGCTGCTGGCCCAGGCGGAAATCAAGCTGCTGCATGCCCAGGTCAACCCGCACTTCCTGTTCAACGCGCTGAACACCATCGCCGCCGTCACCTGCGACGAGCCCGAGAAGGCGCGCGACCTGATCGGCGACCTGTCCACCTTCTTCCGCATGAACCTGAAGCGACCCAGCGAGATCGCCTCGCTGGCCGAGGAGATCGAGCATGTGAACGCCTATCTCCAGATCGAGCGCGCGCGCTTCTCCGACAGCCTGACGGTGGACATCGACATCCCGCCGAGCCTCGGCCGGGCGCGGCTGCCGGCCTTCACGCTCCAGCCGGTGGTGGAGAACGCGATCAAGCACGGCACCTCGCAGCTGCTCCGCCCCGGACATGTCGGCCTGAAGGCCTCGCGGGACGGGGCGGTTCTGGTCATCGACGTCGAGGACAATGCCGGGCTGTACCAGCCGAAGCCGGCCGGCCAGGGGGTGGGCCAGGGGCTCGGCATGAGCCTGGTGGACCGGCGCATCAAGAACTTCTGCGGCGCCTCCCACGGTGTTACCGTTCTGTACGAGCGCGACGTCTTCACCCGCATCACGATCCGGGTCCCGCTGGAGGCCGATTCCGAATGATCAACGCCCTCATCGTCGATGACGAGCCGCTGGCCCGCAAGGAACTCCGCCGCGTCCTGTCCAAGGCCGACGACATCGCCGTCATCGGCGAATGCAGCAACGCGATCGACGCGGTCGGCGCGATCAACCGGGAAAAGCCCGACGTCGTCTTCCTCGACATCCAGATGCCGCGGGTCAGCGGCATCGAGATGCTGAGCATGCTCGACCACGAGAAGATGCCGCACATCGTCTTTCTCACCGCCTACGACGAGTATGCCGTGCAGGCTTTCGAACAGCATGCCTTCGACTACCTGCTGAAGCCGGTCAACCAGGCCCGCCTCGACAAGACCCTGCAACGCATCCGCCGCGACCGCGAACCGCAGAGGATCGACCAGCTCCCCGGCGCCAGCCAGCTCCGCCAGATCCCGTGCTTCGGGCAGCACCATGTGCAGCTGGTGAAGATGGAGGACGTCGAGTATGTGATGTCCGGCGCCAGCGGCGTCTCGGTGGTCGCCACCGACGGCAGCGAGCGGCCGACCGAGCTGCCGCTGCACATCCTGCAGGACCGGACACCCCTGCTGCGCTGCCACCGGCAATATCTCGTCAACGTCGAGTTCATCGAGAAGATCAACTTCCTCGAGAACGGTCTGGCGGAGATCCGGACGAGGCGCGGGCAGGTCATCCCCGTCAGCCGGCGTTTCCTCCCGCAGATCAAGGAGCGGCTCGGCATCCTCTGACCGCCGCATGGCGACGATGCCCGCTCCGGTCCCCGTGGTCCGGCGCGACGGGTATCCTGGTGTGGAAATGCTACCTCTTCCGGGCGGCTGGCCTCGTTGCGCGCATTGCGCGATCCTCCGGCGCGATGCGTCGATAAAGGAGGATGGGGCGTGGCGGATACAATCGCTTCCGGCAGCGCGGGCGGAACCGGCCGCCGCGTGCTTCGCCTGCCGCACTGGGCCGCGCTCGTCATCTGGCTGCTGATCGTTCCGCTGGCGCTGGCGGCGCTCGGGGTCTGGCAGGAGCAGCGGGCCGCCGCGACGCGCGACGAGTACCGGCAATCCGCCCGGGAGCTGCCGGAGGTGCTCGCCCAGCTCCAGCGGATCGAAGCGCAGAACCCGTCGGCCTTCGTCACCATGGGAGGCCCGGACGGCCGCCGCATGCCGGTCTCCATGGCCGTCGCCGGCGTCCGCAAGGCCATCGACACGATGGACGAGGGCGCCGAGGTCTCGATGATCCGCTATCCGCTGAGCTGGGGGACCATGGCCGGCGGCCTGCTGGCCTTCCTTGCCGGCCTTACCGGGTTGCTGGCGGCGCGGGTCGCGGCGCTGCGGGCGCGGCGGTCGCGCGACGCCCTGGTCCGCAGCTTCGACCGGCTGAGGCGAGGCCTGCCCTTCACGCTGAGCGCCGTGCTCGTCGGCCTCGCCGTCGCCGGCATCTCGGCCTCGCTGTTCGAGGCGGCGAGCCTGTGGTTCTGGGACCATCTGTCCACCGGCAGCGCCAAGCTGTTCGGCGTCGGCGTGGCGCTGGCGGCCTTCGCCGCCTACAGCGCGGTGATGGCGGTGATCGCGATGCGCCGCGTCTTCGACCTCTACACCATCGAGCCGATGGACGTCCGCGGCGTGGCGGTGGACCGGGAGCAGGCGCCCGGCCTCTGGCGCTTCGTCGAGGATCTGGCGGCCCGGCACGAGGCGCTGATGCCGGACGCCATCGTGATCGGCCTGACCGAGGGCTTCTTCGTCACCGAGGCGCCGGTCCGGCCGCTGGGGGGGCCGTTGGATGGCCCGCAGGGGAGTTCGCCGGCGGAGGAGCGCGTGCTGTCGGGCCGCACCCTCCATCTGCCGGCCCCCTACCTGCCGCTGATCGGCGAGACCGAACTGGCCGCCGTCATCGGGCATGAGCTGGCCCATTTCTCGGGCGGGGACACCGCCTACAGCCGCCGCTTCGCCCCGATCCATGCGGGGCTGTGGCGGACGCTGACCGCGCTGGGCGAGCGCGCCGGCAGCGGCGGCTTCGTCCTCACCCCCGCCCTGCATCTCGGCTTCCATACGCTGGAGAGCTTCGACCTCGCAGTCGCCCAGCACCGGCGGCAGCGCGAGCTGGAGGCCGACCGCCAAAGCAGCCTGGTCAGCGGCCCGGAAAGCGTTCCGCTCGCCCTGCTCCGCAGCGCCGTCCTGGCCCCCGTCATCCACGGGACGCTGAGCGGCGCCTTCTCCGCCCCCGACGCCGCCGCCCCGGATCTGATGGCCGAGATGGTGCGCCGCGTCGAGGATGGCCTTCCCGATCCCGCCGCCCACATCGAGGAGTGCCAGCCCCACCCGACCGACAGCCATCCGCCGACCGCCCTGCGGATCAGCAGCCTCGGCGTCGCGCTCGACGGGCGCCTGCTGGCCCGCGCCGGCCGCGGACCGATGGAGGAGGACACCGGCCTGCCGCATCGGCTGTTCGCCGACTGGACGGGGCTTTGCCATGCGCTGACCGCCGCTTTCCTCGACGAGGCGCGGCAGGCGCACCGGTTGAACCGGGAAGAGCTGGAGATGGCCGCCGCGGCCGTTCCGACGGAGCATACGGTGCTCTACGAGAACGGCAAGCCGATGATCTGGGCCATGGTCTTCATCGCGGCCCTGTTCGCCGTCTTCGCCGTCTGCACCACCGTCTTCGCGCAGTCCCTGGGCATCAATACCGATCCGGGAACTAAGATGGTCGTCGGGGCGGTGACCGCGGCCGGGGCTGGCATCGCCTTGCTCTATGCGGCCTGGGTCCGCCGCAAGACGAAGGCGCCGCTGATGACCCTGACCCCCGACACCCTGGTGTCGGCGCGGCTGCGGGAGGCCATCGCCTGGACCGACGTGGTCGGCATGCAGGTGACGGCATCGCAGCGGCTGGCGCTGGTGCTGGCGCTGCGTGACGAGGCGCCCTTGCCCAACCGCATCGGCTTTTCCCTCTACAACAAGGTGAACCGGCGCAAGCGGCTCGTGGTGCTGGAAGCAATGGGCATCCGCGGGATGAAGGCCGCCGATTTCGAGGCGCTGGTCAGCCGCTACCTGAACGCCGCCTATGCCCGCCGCCAGCTTGCTGGCGATTGATGCGCCGATCGATGCGGTGACGGGCGGAACCGGGGACGATCCCGGCCGCCCCGGAATGCGGCTACAGGAACCCGGCGCCGCGGCGGAGGTCGAGCAGTTCCTGCACCTTCGCCATGTTCTCCAGGCTCTGCTGCACATGCAGCCTTGCCGCCTCGGCGGCGGCGACCCGGTCGCGGGCTCGGATGGCGTTGGCGATCGCCTGATGCTCCTCGAGCCCGGAATCCTTGAGGTCGATCCATAGCACTTCCAGGAGCAGCGCCAGCTGGAGCTGTTCGTAGATCTGTTCCGTCACCCGGATCAGCACGTCGTTGCGGGTGATCTCGGCGATCACCGTGTGGATGCGCAGCCCGAGTTCGAGCACGCGGGCGGCGTCCACGCTGTTGCCGACGGTCGACAGGTTCAGCGCCTCCATCTCCGCGATGATGGCGCCGATGCGGGCGAAATCCCCGTCGGTCGCGACGTCGCAGGCCAGTTCGGCGGCGCAGACGTCCAGCGCCTGGCGGACGACCAGAAGATTGCGCACTTTCGCCAGGTCGACGTCGACCACCGTGTAGCCGATGTTGCGCTGTCCGACGACCAGCCCTTCCTTCTCCAGCTTCATCAGCGCTTCGCGCATCGGCGTGCGGCTGACCCCCAGGCGCTCGGCGATCCGGCTTTCCGACAACCGTTCGGACGGCCGCAGGCGACCCGACAGGATCATCGCCTTCAGTTCCCGGTAGGTCTTCTGGCGAACCGACTCGTCCGGTTCGGTCTTGTCGCTGGCCATCGTCGTCGCACCCATCGTTTTTCCGCGCACCCGCACCCTTGATAGGGCCTGCGCCGTGTCCAGGCAAGCCGACCGGCAAAGCCCTTGATCTCGGATTCAAGATTGTATACGATTTTGTATCCAATAAGGGAATTTTTACAACAACTCCTTGATTGGCAACAGTTTAGAAGAGCCGGCGCATAGGCGGCCGACCGGACCGGGAAGCGCGGGCAGAGGTACAGGCGTCACGGGCTTTGACAGGCGGCCGCGGGGCATCGGACCCGGCGCCGGCAACAGAGGAGGCGTGCCTTGTTCGATCACCGCAAACTGGAACGGCTGCGGGAGCGCTACGCCCATTCAGGCGGGGGTGAGGTGGCGAACCCGGATTTCGCCAGGGTGGCCTCCCTGGTCTTCAAGGACGGCGACGTCCGGCAGGCCCCCTATGCCGGGCTGGCGACCCTGCTGAGGGCACCGTATCGGCCGGACGCGGCACCGGGCTTCACCGGGATCGACATGGCGCTGTACGGCATCCCGATGGATCTGGGCGTCACCAACCGGTCGGGTGCCCGCTTCGGCCCGCGCGCCGTGCGCGGCGTTGAGCGGGTCGGCCCCTACAACCACGTCCTGGGCCAGGTTCCCTCCGCCGGCCATGTGGTGGTGGATGTCGGTGACGTTCCCTTCCGCAGCCGCTTCGATCTCGCCCAGGCCCATGAGGACATCGAGCGCTTCGTCGCCGCGATGGTGGCGGCCGGGACCGTCCCGCTCGGGGTGGGGGGCGACCATTCCGTCACCCTGCCGGTCCTGCGCGCGGTGGGCCGGGACCGTCCGGTCGGCCTGATCCACATCGACGCCCACTGCGACACCGGCGGGTCGTTCGAAGGCTGCAAGTTCCACCATGGCGGCCCGTTCCGGCAGGCGGTGCTCGACGGCGTGCTCGACCCGGAGCGCACGATCCAGATCGGGATCCGCGGCAATTCCGAGTATCTGTGGGACTTCTCCTACGAATCCGGCATGACGGTGATCCATGCCGAGGCGGTGGAGCTGATGGGCGTGCGCGCGGTGATCGACCGCATGCGGAAGGTCGTCGGCGACGGCCCCACCTATGTCAGCTTCGACGTCGACGGCCTCGACCCCGCCTTCGCGCCCGGAACCGGCACGCCGGAGGTCGGCGGCCTGACCTCGGCCCAGGCTCTCGCCATCCTGCGGGGGGCGGCCGGCGCCGACATCGTCGGCGGCGACGTGGTGGAGGTGGCGCCGCAATACGATCCCACCAGCAACACGGCGCAGGTCGCCGCCCAGGTGCTTTTCGAAATCCTGTGCCTGACCGCCATCGCGCGGGACCGGGCGCGGAGCTGAATCCACAAAGCGGGACCGAACCCGCATCGCCAAAAACAACCCGGCAAATCAGTCCACTGAACAGGGACAATCACGATGAAGACTCTGATCCTCGCGTCGGCGCTGCTGCTCGCCGCCGTCTCGGCCACCGTGACCGTCACCGGCGCCGCCGCGCAGAGCAAGCCGACGGCGATCACCATCGCCACCGAAGGCGCCTACGAGCCCTGGAACTTCACCACCGCCGGCGGCAAGCTGGACGGGCTGGAGATCGACCTCGCCAACGACCTGTGCGCGCGTATGGCCGTGCGCTGCACCATCGTGGCGCAGGACTGGGACGGGCTGATCCCTGCGCTGAACGCCCGCAAGTTCGACGCGATCATGGCGTCGATGATCGTCACCGAAAAGCGTCTGGCGGTCATCGGCTTCAGCGAGCCCTACGCGCCGACCGCCGCCGCCTTCATGGTCGAGAAGACCAGCCCGCTCGCCAAGCTGCCGGGCGCCGGCACCACGGTCGATCTGGGCGGCGATTCCGCCAAGGTCACCGCCGCCCTGGCTCCCGTCGCGGCCCAGCTGAAGGGCAAGTCGATCGGCACGCAGACCGCCACCAGCAACACCGCCTTCCTGGAGAAGTACTTCAAGGACAGCGTGGCGGTCCGCGAATACAAGACGACCGAGCAGCATGACCTCGACCTCCAGGCCGGCCGCATCGACGGCGTGGTCGCCCAGAAAAGCTCGCTGACCGCGCTGCTCGCCAAGCCCGACTACCAAGGCTTCACGCTGGCCGGCCCGACCTTCGTCGGCGACGTGTTCGGCAAGGGCATCGCCGTCGGCCTGCGCAAGGACGACACCGTCCTGAAGGAGATGTTCGACAAGGCGATCCTGGCCGCCAAGGCCGACGGCACCATCGACAAGCTGGCCCAGAAGTGGCTGAAGACCAGCCTGATGAACTGAGGCTTCTTCCCTCCGGCGCCCGCCGGCAGGCGGGCGTCGTGCCGCCCTTCCCCTCCGGGGCGCCTGGAAGGAACACCATGCGATGCACGTGTTCGACCTTTTCCTGGGGCCGAACGGCTGGGGCGTTCCCCTGCTGCTCGCCGCCCTGATGACGGTGGCCCTTTCCGTGTCCGGGCTGGCGGTCGGCGCGGTCCTGGGCGCGCTGCTCGCCCATGCCCGCATCACCGGCGGCTTCATCGCCAGGACGGCGGCCGATGCCGTCACCACGATCCTGCGCGGGGTTCCCGATCTGCTGGTGATCTACCTGTTCTATTTCGGCGGCAGCCAGATCCTGTCCTGGGCCGGCCACGCCGCCGGCTACGACGGCTTCATCGGGCTGCCGGTCTTCCTGACCGGCGTGCTGGCGCTGGGCGTGGTGTCGGCCGCCTATCAGGCGGAGGTCTTCCGCGGCGCGTTCAACGCCATCCCGCGCGGCCAGATCGAATCCGCCCGCGCTGCCGGCATGGGGTCGCTGCTGATGTTCCGCCGGGTTCTCGCCCCGCAGGTGATCCGCCATGCCCTGCCTGGCCTCGGCAATGTCTGGCAGCTGATCCTGAAGGATTCCGCCCTGATCTCGGTGATCGGTCTGGTGGAGCTGCTGCGGGCCGCCCAGGTCGGGGCGGGATCGACGCGGCAGCCCTTCCTGTTCTATTCGGCGGCGCTGCTGCTCTACCTCGCCATCACGTCGGTGTCCGGGCAGGCCTTCCGCTGGGCGGAGATCCGGTCGCTCCGCCCGTTCAGGAGGGGATGATGGACCTGTCCTTCCTTCAGGCGACCCTGCTGACCCTGCTCGGCGGCCTGCCGCTGACGCTCAACCTCACCGCCTGCTCGGTCCTGCTGGGCGGTGCCGGCGCGCTGGTGCTGGCGCTGATGCGGACATCGGGCCTCGTCCTGCTGTCGGGTCCGGCCCGCGCCTATGTCTTCGTCTTCCGCGGCACGCCGCTGCTGATCCAGCTGTTCATGGTCTATTACGGGCTGGGGCAGTTCCGCCCGGCCCTCCAGGAACTCGGGCTGTGGAGCTTCTTCCGCGACCCCTACTACTGCGCCGTGCTGGCCATGGCGATGAACACCGCCGCCTATGCCAGCGAGATCATCCGCGGCGGCGTCGCCTCCGTCCCGCCCGGCGCGCTGGAGGCGGCTTCCGCCTGCGGCATGCGTCCGCTGATGCGCCTGCGCCGGATCGTCCTGCCGCTGGCGATCCGCCAGGCGCTGCCCGCCTACGGCAACGAGCTGGTGCTGATGGCGAAGGCGACCTCGCTCGCCTCGACCATCACCCTGATGGAGGTGACCGGGCTGGCCGGCAAGATGATCGCCCAGACCTACCGGGCGGTCGAGATCTTCGCCTGCGCCGGGCTGATCTACCTCCTGCTGACCTTCTTCCTGACCCGCGCGGTCCTGCTGCTGGAATGGCGGCTGTCGCCCCGGCGTCCCCGCCGCCAGCCCGCGCCGCCGACGATCCGCATCACCGGAGAACCCGCATGACGGCGACGCACCCGCTTCCCCTGCAAGCCGCCGCACGGCAACGGACCGAACCGCAAAGGCCGGTCGAGAAGATCGCCGTCCTCGACCTGCACAAGAGCTTCGGCTCCATCGAGGTTCTGAAGGGCATCTCCCTGAAGGCCAACCAGGGCGACGTCATCGCCATCCTCGGCTCGTCCGGGTCGGGGAAATCGACCCTGCTGCGCTGCGTGAACTTCCTGGAGACCCCGGATTCCGGCGACGTCGTCGTCTGCGGCGAGCATGTGCGGATGCGCCGCCGCCGCGACGGCCGTCGGGTCCCGGCCGATCCGGCCCAGCTGACGCGGGTGCGCACCCGGGCCTCGATGGTGTTCCAGAGCTTCAACCTCTGGCCGCACATGACCATCCTGGAGAACGTCATCGAGGCCCCGGTGCATGTCCAGCGCCGCCCGCGGAAGGACTGCATCGAGGAGGCCGAAGCCCTGCTCGACAGGGTCGGGCTGGCGGCCAAGCGCCACGAGTATCCGGCCGTGCTGTCGGGCGGACAGCAGCAGCGCGCCGCCATCGCCCGTGCGCTGGCCAGCCATCCGGAGGTGCTGCTGTTCGACGAGCCGACCTCCGCCCTCGACCCGGAACTGGTGGGGGAGGTGCTGAAGGTGATGCGGTCGCTGGCCGAGGAGGGACGGACCATGCTGGTGGTCACCCACGAGATGGGCTTCGCCCGCCATGTCTCGACCCGCAGCCTGTTCCTGCACCAGGGCCGGGTCGAGGAGGAGGGACCGTCGGCGGAGATGTTCGCCCATCCCCGCACCGACCGTTTCCGCCAGTTCATCCAGCGGGCGCAATCCTGAGAACGACTCCCTGATCCTCGACCCGGAGCCTGCCCCGGGACGGCGGCTTCACAGCTCCATGGCTGTATACGATTTTGGATACCAACCGAACCACAGACCGGCACGGCCGGCGGGAGAGACGGACATGACGACGATCGGCGGCAACGGCCGGCGCGCGAATTCGCTGGAGGCGCGGGACGTCGCGACCATCCTGCATCCCTACACCAACCCGGTCGTCCATGAGGCGGACGGCCCGCTGGTGCTGGCGCGCGGCGACGGCATCCATGTGATCGACAGCGAGGGCAACCGCTATGTCGAGGCGTTGGCCGGCCTGTTCTGCGCCTCGCTCGGCTTCAGCGAAGGCCGGCTGGTCGAGGCGGCGCACCGGCAGATGCAGGCTCTGCCCTTCTATCACAGCTTCGGCGGCCGCTCCCACGAGCCCGCCATCGAACTGGCGGAACGGCTGGTCGCGATGGCGCCGGTGCCGATGTCGCGGGTGTTCTTCGCCAACTCCGGCTCGGAGGCCAACGACACCGCGATCAAGCTGGTCTGGTACTATCACAACGCCATCGGCAAGCCGCAGAAGAAGAAGATCATCTCGCGCCAGCGCGCCTATCACGGGGTGACGGTGGCGTCGGCCAGCCTGACCGGGCTGCCCTACACGCACAAGGCCTTCGACCTGCCGATCGCCGGCATCCTGCACACCGACTGCCCGAGCCTCTATCACCATGGCCTGCCGGGCGAGACCGAGGAGGCGTTCGCCACCCGCTGCGCCGACTCCCTGGAGGCGCTGATCCTGCGCGAGGGACCGGAGACCATCGGCGCCTTCTTCGCCGAGCCGCTGCTCGCGTCGGGCGGCTGCATCGTGCCGCCGGCGACCTACTATGAGAAGATCCAGGCGGTCCTGCGCAGATACGACATCCTGCTGGTCGCCGACGAGGTGATCTGCGGCTTCGGCCGTCTCGGCACCCTGTTCGGCAGCGAGGCCTTCGGCCTGAAGCCCGACATGATCTCGATGGCCAAGCAGCTCTCCGCCGGCTACCAGCCGATCTCCGCCCTGATGGTGAACGACAAGATCTACGGCGCGGTCCGCGACCAGGGTGGGGCCATCGGCACCTTCGGCCACGGCTTCACCTACAGCGGGCATCCGGTCGCCGCCGCCGTCGCGCTGGAGACCCTGAAGATCTACGAGGAGCGCGACATCCTCGGCCATGTGCGCGAGGTCGCCCCGGTCATGCAGGCGGCGCTGGGCGGTCTGGCCGGTCATCCGCTGGTCGGCGACAAGCGCGGCATGGGTCTGATCGGCGCGCTGGAGATCACCAGCGACAAGGCGACGAGGACGCCGTTCGACCCGGCGCTCGGGGTCGCCGCCCAGGTCGGCAAATTCGCGCTCGCCCGCGGGGTCATTACCCGCGCGATGGGCGACATGGTCCATCTCTGCCCGCCGCTGATCATCACCGCCGACGAGATCCGCGATGTGGTTGCAAAGATCGGCGGTGCGCTGGACGATACGCTGAGCTGGCTGGAACGGGGAAACTGAGACAATGCGCGATTTCGAGGCACCGGGCCGCTCGCTCGCCATGGGGCGCAACGGGATGGCGGCCACCTCCCACCCGGCCGCCACCCTGACGGCGGTCGAGATCCTCAAGGCCGGCGGCACGGCGATGGACGCCGCGGTGGCGGCCTGCGCGGTGCAGAGCGTGGTCGAGGCGGGGTCCACCGGCATCGGCGGCGACTGCTTCGCCCTGATCGCCCCCAACGGCGGCGCGGATATCCGCGCCTACAACGGCTCCGGCCGCACGCCGGCCGCGATGACGCTGGAGAGCCTGCGCGCGGCCGGCGTCACCGAACTCGGGCGGCAGTCCCCGCACGCGGTCACGGTGCCGGGCGCGGTCGACGCCTGGGCGCGGCTGGTCGCCGACCATGGCCGCCTGCCCTTGAGCGAGGTCTTCGCCCCGGCGGTGGCGATGGCGCGCGAGGGCTATGCCGTCACACCGCGGGTCGCCCACGACATCGCCCTGCAGACGGCCCTGCTGCGCAGCGACCCGACCGCCGCCGCCACCTTCCTGGCGGACGGGGAGGCGCCGGCGGCCGGCACCGTGCAGACCCAGCCGCTGCTGGCCGACACGCTGGAGGCGATCGGGCGCGAGGGCCCCGACGCCTTCTACCGGGGGGCCATCGCCGAGGACATGGTGGAGTTCCTGCGCGGCGCCGGCGGCTTCCACAGCCTGGAGGATTTCGCCGCCGCCAGGGGCGAGTACGTGACGCCGATCCGGACGGAGTATCGCGGGCGCGCCGTCCATGAATGTCCGCCGAACGGCCAGGGCATCATCGCCCTGATGATCCTGAACATCCTGAAGCGCTTCCAGCCGGCCGGCGATCCGCTGAGCCCCGACAATTTGCATGTGGAGATCGAGGCGACGCGGCTGGCCTATGCCGCGCGCGACGCCTTCCTGGCGGATCCGGCACACGCGAAGACGCCGATAACGGAGCATCTGCTGTCCGAGGCGCTGGCCGACGCGCTGGCCGCGCGGATCGACCTCGGCCGCGCGCTGGACACCGGCGGGGTGTTCGACGCGGTGGAGCACAGGGACACCGTCTATATCGCCGTGGTCGACAAGGACCGCACCGCCGTCAGCTTCATCAGCTCGATCTTCCACCCCTATGGCAGCGGGCTGATGGCGCCGCGGTCGGGCGTGCTGTTCCACAACCGGGGCCAGAGCTTCTCCCTGGTCGACGGGCATCCCAACATGGTCGCGCCGCGCAAGCGGCCGATGCACACCATCATCCCGGGCATGGTCACCGAGAACGGACGGGTCAGCCTGACCTTCGGCGTCATGGGCGGGCACTACCAGGCGATGGGCCACGCCCATTTCCTGTCGAAGCTGTTCGACCACGGCCTGGACATCCAGAGCGCCATCGACCTGCCGCGCCTGTTCCCCCTTCCCGGCACCCGGAGCGTCGAGGCGGAATCCGCCATCAGGGCGGCGGCCGGCCCGGAACTGGCCCGCCGGGGCTTCGAGGTGAAGGCCCCCGGCTGGGCGATCGGCGGCGCCCAGGCCATCGGCATCGACTGGGAGAACGGAACCCTGCTGGGCGGCTCCGACCACCGGAAGGACGGCTGCGCGCTGGGCTATTGAATGCTGCTGACCCCGTCCGGCAACGGGCGGGCAGGGGCGGATCACGGCGCTGGACCGTGAGGTGCGAGAACTGCGCCAAGCGAACGGGATCCTTCGCAAGGCGTCGGCGTATTCCGTCCCGGGCGGAACTCGGCCGAACGTTCCGGAAATGACCGCCTTCATCGACGCGCACCGCGCCGGTCACGGAGGCGTGCCGATCTTCCGAGTGCTGCCGACGCGGTTGCCCCGCCGGGGCGGGGGAGGGAGGCTGTGCGCCCGCCACCGTCCTCCGCTCATTTTTCCAGGCCGCCGCTTATTTCGCTATTCCACCGCTCCCGCGTTCGGCCGGGAATTGCCGGCGGGGTGTTGATAGGGTTCCTCCAGGTCAACAGAGCGCAGCCTTGCCGCGATGGTCAGAACATCGACGATGGAAGGCGTGCTGGAGGAATAAAATGGTCAGCATCTCAACGGACTCCACGAGACTTGGCAATCCTCCGCTGCCGTGGACCAGGCACGACACCATGTGGATGCTTGGGCTTTTCGGAACGGCTATTGGTGCGGGAACTCTTTTTCTTCCCATCAACGCCGGACTCGGCGGCTTCTGGCCCCTGCTGGTGATGGCGGCCATCGCCTTTCCGATGACCTATCTCGCCCATCGGGGCCTGTGCCGCTTCATCCTGTCCTCGTCGAAGCCGGGCAGCGACATCACCGAGGTGGTGGCCGAGCATTTCGGCAGCACGGCGGGCAAGCTCATCACCCTGCTGTATTTCTTCACCATCCTGCCGATCCTGCTGATCTACGGCGTCGGCCTCACCAACACCGTCCAGAGCTTCCTGGTGCATCAGCTGGGCATGGTGCCGCCGCCCCGCATCCTGCTGTCGCTCGGCCTGATCCTCGGGTTGATGGCCGTCATCAAGCTGGGCGAGCAGATGGTCGTCCGGGTCATGAGCTGGCTCGTCTATCCCTTCGTCGTGGTGCTGATGGGCATCGGCCTGTATCTCGCCCCCGACTGGAACGGCGCGATCCTCGACCAGGCGCCGACCGCCGGGCAGTTCAGCCTGACGCTGTGGCTCAGCATCCCGGCCCTGGTGTTCTCCTTCAACCACTCCCCGGCGATCTCGCGCTTCGTCGTCGCCCAGCAGACCCGGTATGGCGAAGAGGCCGAAACCCAGGCCACCCGCATCGAGAAATACGCGGTCGTCATGATGGTGCTGGTCGTCATGTTCTTCGTCTTCAGCTGCGTCTTCAGCCTCAGCCCGCAGGAACTGGCCGACGCCAAGGCCCAGAACATCTCGATCCTGTCCTATCTCGGCAACAAGTTCGACAACCCGCTGATGGCCTTGCTGACCCCGGCCGTGGCCTTCGTGGCGATCACCAAGTCCTTCTTCGGCCATTATCTCGGCGCCCGTGAAGGGCTGAACGGCCTGATCTCCCAGCATCTGCGCGGCCAGGGCAAGTCCGTCGACCCCAAGGCGATCAACCGCTTCAGCGCCCTGTTCATGGTCGCCGCCGTCTGGGTCGCCGCCACGCTGAACCCCAGCATCCTCGGCATGATCGAATCCCTCTGCGGCCCCATCATCGCCGCCCTGCTCTTCATCATGCCGATGTACGCGATCCGCAAGGTGCCGGCGATGCGCAAATATGCCGGCCAGCCGGGCAACACCGTGGTGATGTTCATCGGCAGCGTCGCGATCTCCGCCATCCTCTACTCCCTGCTCAGCCTCTGACGATCCCCGCCGAACGCGCCACAGGAAGGAAGCAAACCATGATCAGCATGTTCGACCTCTACAAGGTCGGGATCGGCCCCTCCAGTTCGCACACGGTGGGACCGATGAGGGCAGCCAGGCAGTTCGTGGATGGCTTGCGGTCCTGCGGCGCGTTCGAGGCCACCACCCGCGTCGCGGTCGACATCTACGGCTCGCTGGCGCTGACGGGGAAGGGCCACCACACCGACGTCGCCCTGATGCTCGGCCTCGCCGGCAACCTGCCGGACAGCGTCGCCATCGAGACGATTCCCGGCTTCCTCCAGCAGGTGCGGAACTCGCACCGCCTTCCGCTGGGCCGGGAGGGCAGGCCGATCGACTTCCCGCCGACCGCCATCACCTTCCATCGCTCCAACCTGCCCCGGCACGAGAACGGCCTGACGATCCAGGCCTTCGACGGCGACCGGCTCCTCTTCGCCAAGACCTACTACTCCATCGGCGGCGGCTTCGTCGTCGACGACGAGAGTTTCGGCCAGCAGGCCGGGCAGGAGGTGGAACTGCCTTACCCCTATGCCTCGGCGGCCGACCTGCTGGCGCATTGCCGGAAGACCGGCCTGTCCTTCTCCGGCCTGATTTTGCAGAACGAACTCAGCCTGCACAGCGACCGGGAAATCCGCGACTATTTTTCCACCATCTGGCAGACGATGCGGGACTGCATGGAGCGCGGCATGACCACCGAGGGCGTGCTGCCCGGACCGATGCGGGTTCCGCGCCGCGCCGCCCTCCTGCGGCGCCAGCTCGCCTCGTCGGAAGCGCTGTCGCGCGACCCGATGAGCGTGGTCGACTGGGTCAACATGTTCGCCTTCGCCGTGAACGAGGAGAATGCGGCGGGCGGCCGTGTCGTCACCGCCCCGACCAACGGCGCCTGCGGCATCGTCCCGGCGGTGCTCGCCTACTACCACAACTTCATCAAGCCGTTGGACGAGGACGCCTGCGTCCGCTTCTTCCTGGCGTCCGCCGCCATCGGCGCCCTCTACAAGAGGAACGCCTCGATCTCCGGCGCCGAGGTCGGCTGCCAGGGCGAGGTCGGCGTCGCCTGCTCGATGGCGGCCGGCGGCCTCGCCGACCTGATGGGCGGCAGTCCCGAGCAGGTGTGCGTGGCGGCCGAGATCGCGATGGAGCACAATCTCGGCCTGACCTGCGACCCGGTCGGCGGGCAGGTGCAGATCCCCTGCATCGAGCGCAACGCCATGGGCGCGATGAAGGCGATCAACGCGACGCGCATGGCGCTGCACCGGACCAGCGAGCCGCTGGTCTCGCTCGACAAGGTCATCGAGACGATGTTCGAGACCGGCAAGGACATGGATCCGAAATACCGCGAGACCTCCTGCGGCGGACTCGCGGTCAAGGTCGTCGCGCTGGCCTCGCGGTCGGCGCAGGACGCCGACGGCGTCAACTGGGCGGCTTGAATCGGGCGGCTTGAAATTGGCGGCTTGAGCGGTGTGGTCGGCAGCCCTCTCAGGCGCGCATCAGCGCCGTGAGGTGTGCCGCGCACCCCTCCGCCAGTCCGGTCGCGTCATAGCCGCCCTCCAGCGCCGACACCACCCGGCCGCCGCACACCCGGTCGGCAAGTTCGACCAGCTTGCGGGTGACCCATTCGAAATCCTCGGCGGTGAAGCCGAGCTGGGCCAGAGGGTCGCGCTTGTGGGCGTCGAAGCCGGCGGAGATCAGCAGAAGTTCCGGCTGGAACGCCTCCAGCGCCGGCAGGATGGCGCGCTCCATCGCCTGGCGGAACTCCACGGAGCCGCTGTAGGGTTCCAGCGGCAGGTTCAGGATGTTGCCGTCGACGCCGCGCTCCCACGAGTTGCCGGTGCCGGGATAGAGCGGCGACTGGTGGGTCGAGGCGAAGAACAGGTTCGGGTCGTCGGCGAACATCGCCTGGGTGCCGTTGCCGTGATGGACGTCGAAATCGACCACCGCGACGCGCTTCAGGCCATGGGCCTTGCGGGCATGCTCCGCCCCGACCGCGATGTTGTTGAAGACGCAGAAGCCCATGGCGCGGGCGGGTTCGGCATGGTGGCCGCAGGGGCGCACCGCGCAGAAGGCGTTGGTCGCCTCGCCGGCCAGCACGGCGTCCACCGCGGCGCAGACCGATCCGGCCGCGCGCAGGATGGCGCCGCGCGACCCCGGCGACAGCAGCGTGTCGCCGTCCAGCCGCTGATAGCCGTCGGCGGGCACGGCGGCCAGCACGGCGTCGACGTAGGAGCGTTCATGCACCAGCGACAGTTGCTCCACGTCGGCTTCCGGGGCGGAGCGGCGCTCCAGATCGCGGAACTCCGGCCGGTCGAGCACCTCCCACACCACGGCCAGCCGTTCCGGCGCCTCCGGATGGCCGGGGCCGGTGTCGTGCGCGAAGCAGTCTTGATGGGTGAAGATCAGGGTGGTCACGGGCGGCCTCTCCCATGGCAAAGGCGCCGCCGGACAGGGTCTGCCGGCGGCGCCGCGGTCGGGTTGTCGGGACGGGTCAGTGGGCGTAGGTGGCGGGCGATTGCGGCTCCGCGACCCCGGTCACGGTGCCTTCGAGCTCCTGCAGCTGCAGGCGGGTGAAGTCGCGGGCGCTGACGACGCCGACCAGATGGCCGTCGTCAAGCACCGGAAGATGGCGGATGTGGTGCTGTTCCATCAGCTGCAGGGCCTGCCGGACGCTGTCGGACGGGGCGCAGGTCACCGGCTGGCGCGTCATCAGCTGCGACACCGGCATGGACAGCAGCGAGTTGCCGCGCTCCAGCAGGGCATGGACGATGTCGCGCTCCGATAGGACGCCGGCCAGCGTGTTGCCTTCGGTGCGGCAGACGTCCTTCACCACCAGGGCGCTGATGTTCTCCGCCTTCATCAGACGGATGGCATCCGCGACCGTGGCGCTGGTGCGCACGGCGACGACGCGGGCTTCCTTGGTGCGCAGGATATGTTCGACCTTCATGGCGTGACTCCTGATCGGCTGGCGGGAAAACCGTCTGCGGGCGGCAGGGTTCTGGCGGCAGGGCGCCCGGCCGGGCGTCATGCTTTGAATATGGTATGCCAAATACTGTACGCCAAGCAAACAATTTCCGCTGCGTCCGGACTCCTGCTGGTTTCTCCTACGATGGTGCAGCGCATTCAGGCCCGCGCTGTTGGCCCATGATACCAATGCAGCACAGCCGGACTGTCGGGAATACGGTATGTTTGATATGCATGCAAAATGATCGAGGCATGCGGTATGCGCATGACCGGCATCATGTACCTTGTATACCAAAAAACTTGAACCATTTGCTGCGCCGCGTCATAACGGAATTGTCACGCCGAAGCCGACCAAGCAAAAAAGCACCCCACCGAGACACTGGAGCGATGAACATGTTGGAAATGCTGGTTCTGGCGCTTGTGCTGTCCGTCTTCGGCGGCACGGTCCATTACATCCTGTCGATGCAGATCGCCAATGCGGGCAAGTCGCAACGCGATTTCTCCTCCGCGCCGCTTCGCCTTGCCAATCCGACCGAAAGCGATCTCAAGGAACCGGAAGACGAACTGCCGCCGGGTCCGGCCTGGGCGAGCTTCCCGCGCGCCTTCTGATCCGCGCCTCCTCAATCCTCCGATCATCGTGAGAAAGACGGCCTTCCGGGGCCGTCTTTTTCTTTTGTGCCTGCTTCCGATACTTTGCCCGCTCAGGCGAGCGGCAGGACCAGCTGGAAGCTTTTGATGGTCATCCGCTTGCGGTGATAGAAGCGGTGGGCCTCGCCGCGCTGAATGCCGGAGATGATCTCCATCTGGGCGCAGCCCCGTTCCCGCGCTTCGCCCGCCAGCCAGTCGAACAGCTTGTCGCCCAGCCCGTAGGACCGCTTGGCGGCGCTGGTGACCAGATCCTCGACATACATGTAGCGGCCGCGCGACAGCGTCTCGTGGACGCGGAAGCCGCCGCAGCCGGCGATCTCGCCGTCCAGCCGCAGCAGGGCGAGGTTGTAGCCGTCGTCCATCTGGCGGCGGATCTGCGCACGGTAGGCCTCGGGGTCGGTCATGTGGGTCCGCAGCTCCTTCATGACCGGGTAGCTGGCGGCGATATCGGCATCGTCACGCGCCACGACGATCTCGATGTTCTGCTGCTGGTCCATGGCGGTCGACTCCTTATCAATATGGGTTCTGCCGGGAAGGGCATCGGCGCCAGCGACATGTCCCTGGCTCTGGCATACCATATGCCAATAGATTGCCCGGCCAAAAGCTGGCCTCCCAAGCTTTCCGCGTGCCGGAAAACCAAAAGCCGGACGTCGGCGCCGAAAGCGGTGCGAATGCAGCACGCGGAAACAGTTCGCCCCTTCCACTAATCGCTTGTCAGGCGTTCGGCATCTGGTATACCATATTGATAATTCCAGACCGGATCAGGACCGTACGGTCTGGCGGGGGCCGAAAAATCGACCCCCAGACGGTGGAACGCCCCGAGGCCGCATCCTCGCCGCGCCGCCACCGACAGCAAACAACCGCATCAAAATCTAAAGCATCTAATAAGACACCCAAAGAAAACGCCTAAAGCATCAAAACAGAAGCGACGCCCGAACCGGCAGAGAACCGCTTCCTAGGAGGAGATAGAAGATGCAGCATACGAATTCGGAGGCGCAGGGAGCACCGCTCGGCGGCCGCTGGATGCAGTTGGTCATCGGCGTGATCTGCATGTCGATGATCGCGAACCTGCAATATGGCTGGACGCTGTTCGTCAACCCCATCGATGAGAAGTATCATTGGGGTCGTGCCGCCATCCAGGTCGCCTTCACCATTTTCGTCGTGACCGAAACCTGGCTGGTGCCGGTCGAGGGCTGGTTCGTCGACAAGTTCGGTCCCCGCATCGTCGTCGTGGTCGGCGGCATCCTGTGTGCGCTGGCCTGGGTCATCAATTCCTTCGCCGACTCGCTGGCGCTGCTCTATATCGGCGCGGCCGTGGGTGGCGTCGGTGCCGGCGCCGTGTACGGCACCTGCGTCGGCAACGCGCTTAAGTGGTTCCCTGACCGCCGCGGCTTGGCCGCCGGCCTGACCGCCGCCGGCTTCGGCGCCGGTTCCGCCCTGACGGTCGTGCCGATCGCCAACATGATCCAGACCTCCGGCTTCGAGCAGACCTTCCTGGTGTTCGGTCTGGGCCAGGGCCTGATCGTGTTCGCGCTGGCCTGGTTCCTGAAGGAAGCCGACCCGGCCCTGCTGCCGAAGACCAAGAGCAACATCGTCCAGAGCCGCCGCAACTACACCCCGCAGGAGACTCTGAAGTCGCCGGTCTTCTGGGTGATGTACCTGATGTTCGTCATGGTCGCCGCCGGCGGTCTGATGGCCACGGCCCAGCTCGGCCCGATCGCCAAGGACTTCCACCTCGACGGCATGCCCGTCAGCATCATGGGCCTGACCCTGCCGGCGCTGACCTTCGCTCTTACCATCGACCGCGTGCTGAACGGCGTGACCCGTCCCTTCTTCGGCTGGGTGTCCGACCATATCGGCCGTGAGAACACGATGTTCGTCGCCTTCGCCATCGAAGCGGTCGGCATCCTGGCGCTGAACCAGTGGGGTCACAACCCGGTCGCCTTCGTCGTCCTGACCGGTCTGGTGTTCTTCGCCTGGGGCGAGATCTACAGCCTGTTCCCGTCCTGCTGCGCCGACAGCTTCGGCTCGAAGTTCGCCACCACCAACGCCGGCCTGCTCTACACCGCCAAGGGCACCGCGTCGCTGGTCGTCCCCTTCGCCAACGTGATCGTGTCTTCGACCGGCAGCTGGCAGGCGGTGTTCTTCTTCGCCGCCGCGGTCAACGCCATCGCCGCCTTCATGGCCCTGTTCGTCCTGAAGCCGATGCGTGCCCGCCAGATCGCCGAGGACACCACCCAGCCGGTCGGCAAGCTGGCCGCCGAGGGCGCCGACTGAAAGCACCGCGGAACGTCCGCCGACAGAGCTCCTGTTGACCGGGGGGCCAACCGGAACTCTGGATAAGGGCGGGGCAGTTACCGCTGAACGACACGACAAACCGGCATCGGGACCACCGCATTGGTCCCGGTGTCGGTTTGTCGCGTTTTGGGAGATGAAATCCTAACCCGCATCTCCCGACCAACTCCGTCCCGGCAGAGAACACGGCGGAGACTGATATTCTGTATACAGAATACGGGCAGCCCCGTCAACACGGATCGAAAGAGGTGGATCGGTCATGTTGGGTATCCTTGTCCTGATGCTGGCCGCCTTCACGTCGGGGGCGTTGAACGCCGTCGCCGGGGGCGGCGCCTTCATCACCTTTCCGGCCCTGCTGTTCGCCGGGGTGCCGCCGGTGGCCGCCAACGCCTCCAGCACCGTGGCGCTGTTCCCGGGCCAGGCGGCCAGCAGCTGGGCATACCGGCGGGAGATCGCGGCCGGCGGTCAGGTGAATGTCCCGGTCTTCGCCGCGCTCAGCCTCGTCGGCGGGCTGGTCGGCGCGCTGCTTCTGCTGCTGACGCCGAACGCCGTCTTCGCGCGTTTCGTGCCCTGGCTGCTGCTGTTCGCCACCGCTGTCTTCGCCATCGGCGCCTATGCGCCGGGCATCGTGTCCCGGTTGCGGCTGGGCGGCCGCAGCGTTCTGGTCGTGCAGTTCCTGATTTCCATCTATGGCGGCTATTTCGGCGGCGGCATCGGCTTTCTGATGCTGGCGGCGCTGACCCTGTTCGGGCTGCGCGACATCCACGCCATGAACGGACTGCGGCTTCTGCTGGCGATGCTGATGAATGCCGCCGCCGTCGGGACTTTCATCGTCGCCGGCGCGGTGTCCTGGCCGGAGACATTGGCGATGGCGGTGGCGGCGATAGCCGGCGGCTATGCCGGCGCCATCGGGGCCAAGCGGGTCGATCCGAAGCTGCTGAAGACCTTCGTGGTCCTCATCGGTACGGTGCTGACCCTGTACTTCTTTGCGAAGGGAGCCTGATCCGAACGGAGTTGATCAGGCTCCGCAATCTCTTCGGTGCCCCCACATTCCGCATTGACATACGGTATGTGGTATACCAAACTCCAGACACAGTTTGCGCGACAGACTGTTGGATGCCGCTGCAAAGCAACCGGTCAGCCGATGGATGCGGCCGGTGTGGGCAGGCTGGCGTCGTCCAGCCCCACAGCATTCAAAAAGCGAAATCGGGGGAGAGGGGAATCCGGCATGAAGATCTGCATCTACGGATCCGGGGCTATCGGCGGCTATCTCGGCGTTCGCCTGCATCAGGCGGGCGCCGAAGTCAGTCTGGTGGCGCGTGGCGCGCATCTGGCGGCGATGCGCGAGAACGGTGTCACCTTGCTGATGGGGGAGGAGAAGACCGTCGTCCATCCCCGCTGCACCGACAACCCGGCCGAACTCGGCCCGCAGGACTACGTCATCATCGCGTTGAAGGCCCACTCCGTCCCCGGTGTCGTGCCCGCGATGCAACCGCTGCTGGGGGACGACACCGCCGTCGTCACCGCGGTCAACGGCATTCCCTATTGGTATTTCTACGGCACCGGCGGCGAATTCGACGGCCGCACGCTGGAGACGGTCGATCCCGGTTCGGTCCAGTGGAACGGTCTGGGTCCCCAGCGCGCCATCGGCTGCGTCGTCTATCCGGCGACCGAGGTGGTTGAGCCGGGCGTCATCCAGCATGTCTATGGCGACAAGTTCTCGCTGGGCGAGCCCGACGGGTCCAAGTCGGACCGCGTCGTCGCCCTGTCGAAGGCGATGGAGGCCGGCGGCCTGCGCGCGCCCGTCCTCGACCGCATCCGCGACGAGATCTGGCTGAAGCTGTGGGGCAACCTGTGCTTCAACCCGATCAGCGCCTTGACCCACGGCACGCTGGAGGTCATCTGCGGCGACGCCGACACCCGCGCCGTCGCCAAGGCGATGATGCTGGAGGCCAAGGACATCGGCGACAAGCTGGGCGTCCATTTCCGTGTCGATGTCGAACGCCGCATCAACGGCGCCGCCGCGGTGGGCGCGCACAAGACCTCCATGCTGCAGGACCTGGAGCGCGGCCGTCCGATGGAGATCGATCCGCTGCTGTCGGTGGTGCAGGAGATGGGCCGCATGGTGGGCGTTCCGACGCCGACCATCGACGTGGTGCTGGCGCTGGTGAAGCAGCGGGGCGAGACCGCCGGCTGCTACAGCCGGCCGCAGTCCGCGGCGGCTCCCGCCCGCGCCCCGGAAGCGGTGGCGGCCCAATAAGCAATTCAGGTGGCGCGGCCGGCGCAAACCTGGACAGGGGTTGGGCCGGCCGCTTCGAACAGGGGGGGTGGAGCGTCATGAAGGTCGAGGACATTCTCCGCAAGAAGGGCACGCGCATCGGCATGGTGCGCATCAATGAAACGGTGACCACGGCGCTGCGCCTGATGAAGGCGGAGAACACCGGCGCGCTGGTGGTCAAGGACGTCTGCCGCACCGAAGGCAACACGGTGGTCGGCGTCATTTCCGAACGCGACGTCGTCCGAGCGCTGGTCGACCGCGGGCCGGCCATCCTGGACCAGCCGGTGTCGGCGCTGATGACGCGCGATCCCTATTGCTGCAGTCCGTCCGACCCGGTGCGCCATGTGCTGAGCCTGATGGACCAGCACGGCATCCGCCATGTCCCGGTGCTGGAGGGGACGACCCTGGTCGGCGTCGTCAGCGTCCGCGACCTGATCCGCCGCCAGCTGGAAGAGCTGTCGGGCGAGGGCTTGCCCGTCGCCGCTGCGGCTGCCGCCACGGCGGCGGAGAGCTGGGACTTCCCGGTCGTCGCCAACCAGTGACTGTTGCCGGTGGGGACGGCACATAGCCGCCGCCCCACCTGATCTGCCGCTGCGGCGCTTGCCCGCCCTGATCCGGCCCTGCCCGGAAGCGGGCCGATTGTTGCCCGCCGCCAAGGCCGGCTTTCGAAAGCAAACGACATGAAGATCGCGATACCCAGGGAGCGCCGCCCGGGCGAGCGCCGCGTCGCCGCGTCTCCCGAAACTGTCAAGAAATTCAAAACCCTCGGTCTGGACGTGGTGGTCGAGAGCGGGGCCGGCCTCGGTTCCAGCATCACCGACGCGGCCTATGAGGCGGCGGGGGCCGCCATCGCCGCCGACCAGGCTTCGGCGCTGGCCGATGCCGACATCGTGCTGAAGGTCCAGCGTCCGCTGATCGCCGGCGAGGGGGAAGTCGATGAACTGGCGCTGATCCGCAAGGGTGCGCTGCTGTTCGCCATCATCAACCCCTATAACAGCCGCGACCATGTGAAGGCCTACGCCGATGCCGGCGTCAACGCCTTCGCCATGGAGTTCATGCCGCGCATCACCCGCGCCCAGGTCATGGACGTGCTGTCCTCCCAGGCCAACCTCGCCGGCTACAAGGCCGCCGTCGATGCCGCCAGCGAGTATGGCCGCGCCTTCCCGATGATGATGACCGCCGCCGGCACCGTGCCGCCGGCCCGTGCCTTCATCATGGGCGTCGGCGTCGCCGGCCTCCAGGCCATCGCCACCGCCAAGCGCCTCGGCGCCATCGTCTCGGCCACCGACGTGCGCCCGGCGGTGAAGGAGCAGGTCCAGTCGCTGGGCGGCAGCTTCGTCGCCGTCGAGAACGACGAGTTCAAGCAGGCGGAGACCGCCGGCGGCTACGCCAAGGAGATGTCCGACGACTACAAGCGCCAGCAGGCGGCGCTGGTCGCCGAGCACATCAAGAAGCAGGACCTCGTCATCACCACGGCGCTGATCCCCGGCCGCAAGGCGCCGATCCTGGTGACGGCGGAGCATGTGGCGTCGATGAAGCCGGGCTCGGTGATCGTCGATCTGGCGGTGGAGCAGGGCGGCAACGTCGAGGGCGCCAAGCTGGGCGAGGTGGTGACCACGGCCAACGGCGTGAAGATCGTCGGCCATGCCAACTACGCCAGCCGCATCGCCGAGAGCGCGTCGCTCTTGTATGCCAAGAACCTGCTGGCGCTGCTGACCTCCTTGCATGGCAAGGACACCGGGGTGGCCGTCAACTGGGACGACGAGATCGTCAAGGCCATCGCGCTGACCCGCGATGGCGCCATCGTGCATCCTGCCTTCGCGGACGCCCGCGAAGCGCAACCCGCGTGAGGAGGCGGATCCCATGGAACACCCGGATCCCGCAAGCAACATCGCCGCGTTCCGCCAGACCCTGGCGGCCCTGACCAATCAGGTCGATGCCCTGGCCGTGCAGGTGGCACAGTTGTCGCCGGTCCCGGTGACCGAGGCGGCCAGCCACGGCAGCTTCTTCGTCACCGGCCTGACGGTGCTCGTGCTGGCCTGCTTCGTCGGCTACTACGTCGTCTGGCGCGTCACCCCGGCCCTGCACTCGCCGCTGATGGCCGTCACCAACGCCGTCTCGTCGGTCATCATCGTCGGCGCGCTCGTCGCCGCCGGACCCGCCGGCTTCGGCTTCTCCAAGGTCCTGGGCTTCCTCGCCGTCATCCTGGCAAGCGTCAACATCTTCGGCGGCTTCCTGGTGACCCAGCGCATGCTCTCCATGTTCAAGAAGAAGGGCAAGTAAGACCATGGAAACCTTGTCGGCCCTTCTCTACCTCGTCGCCTCCATCTGCTTCATCATGGCGCTGCGCGGGCTGTCCAGCCCGGAGACCTCGCGCCAGGGCAACATCTACGGCATGGTCGGCATGACCATCGCCATCCTGACCACGCTGGCCTCGCCCATCGTCCAGTCCTACTGGATGATCGTGCTCGGCATCGCCATCGGCGGCGCCATCGGCTATGTCGTGGCCAAGAAGATCGAGATGACGGCGCTGCCGCAGCTCGTCGCCGCCTTCCACTCGCTGGTCGGCCTCGCCGCCGTCTTCGTCGCGCTCGCCGCCTTCTACTCGCCGGAGGCCTACGGCATCGGGGTCCGCGGCGCCATCGCCAAAGGCTCGCTGATCGAGATGGCGCTGGGCACCGCGGTCGGCGCGATCACCTTCACCGGCTCCATCGTCGCCTTCGCCAAGCTCCAGGGTCTGGTCACCGGCAAGCCGCTGGTCTTCCCGATGCAGCATCCGCTGAACGCGGCGCTCGGCGTGCTGACCGTCCTCCTGATCGGCTGGCTGGTGCAGTCGAACGCCGACGTCGCGATGTGGCTGATCGTCGTCGTGGCGCTGGCGCTGGGCTTCCTGCTGATCCTGCCGATCGGCGGCGCCGACATGCCGGTCGTCATCTCGATGCTGAACAGCTACTCGGGCTGGGCGGCCTGCGGCATCGGCTTCACGCTGCAGAACAACCTGCTGATCATCACCGGCGCGCTGGTGGGCTCCTCGGGCGCGATCCTGTCCTACATCATGTGCAAGGGCATGAACCGCTCGATCTTCAACGTCATCCTCGGCGGCTTCGGCGGCGAGGCGGCGGGTGCCGCGGCCGGCGCCAAGGGTCCGCAGGGTTCGGTCAAGGCCGGCTCGGCCGAGGACGCCGCCTACATCATGAAGAACGCCCAGTCGGTGATCGTGGTGCCCGGCTACGGCATGGCGGTGGCCCAGGCCCAGCATGCGCTGCGCGAAATGGCCGACAGCCTGAAGCACGAGGGCGTGGACGTTAAGTACGCCATCCATCCGGTGGCGGGCCGCATGCCCGGCCACATGAACGTGCTGCTGGCCGAGGCCAACGTGCCCTATGACGAGGTGTTCGAGCTGGAGGACATCAACCGCGACTTCGGCACNCCGATCGGCGGCGCCGACATGCCGGTCGTCATCTCGATGCTGAACAGCTACTCGGGCTGGGCGGCCTGCGGCATCGGCTTCACCCTGCAGAACAACCTGCTGATCATCACCGGCGCGCTGGTGGGATCCTCGGGCGCCATCCTGTCCTACATCATGTGCAAGGGCATGAACCGCTCGATCTTCAACGTCATCCTCGGCGGCTTCGGCGGCGAGGCTGCCGCGGCTGGCGGTCCCGCCAAGGGTCCGCAGGGTTCGGTCAAGGCCGGCTCGGCGGAGGACGCCGCCTACATCATGAAGAACGCCCAGTCGGTCATCATCGTCCCCGGCTACGGCATGGCGGTGGCCCAGGCCCAGCACGCCCTGCGCGAGATGGCCGACGTGCTGAAGCATGAGGGCGTGGATGTTAAGTACGCCATCCATCCGGTGGCGGGCCGCATGCCCGGTCACATGAACGTGCTGCTGGCCGAGGCCAACGTGCCCTATGACGAGGTGTTCGAGCTGGAGGACATCAACCGCGACTTCGGCACGGCGGACGTCGCCTTCGTCATCGGCGCCAACGACGTGACCAACCCGGCCGCCAAGACCGACCCGACCAGCGCCATCTACGGCATGCCGATCCTGGACGTGGAGAAGGCCAAGACGGTGTTCTTCATCAAGCGCGGCATGGCCGCCGGTTATGCCGGCGTCGAGAACGAGCTGTTCTTCCGCCCCAACACCATGATGCTGTTCGGCGACGCCAAGAAGGTCACCGAAGAGGTTGTGAAGGCCATGGAAGCCTGACCGGCGTGCATTGCCGTTGACCGGAACGGGCGCGGGAGGCGAGGCTTCCCGCGCCCGTTTCTTTTGGATCGGTAAAGACAAGAGAGGATGCGGAAGCCATGACCGCCTACATCATCGCCGACGTGCGCGTGACCGATCCGGTCGCCTATGAGGTCTACAAGTCGCTGACCCCCGATGCGATCGCCCGGAATGGCGGGCGTTTCCTCAGCCGCGGCGGCGAGACGGCAGTGCTGGAGGGCGACTGGCAGCCCAACCGCATCGTCATCCTGGAGTTCCCGGACATGCCGACCGCCAAGGCCTTCTACGACAGTGCGGAATACCGCAAGGCGCGGGAGGCCCGGCGCGACGCCGCCGACTTCAAGATGATCGTGGTGGAGGGGCTGTGACGCCCTATGGGTACGGTTACCAACCGTTACACAAGACCGTCCGCGGGACACACCGCCGCAACACTGCGCCGCTAACGCTTACCGTCACCGAGAACCGGCAGGATGTCCTCCGCCGGCTCCTCCACAATGACGGAAGTCAGGCCATGGATGATGACGATCTTTCCGACCCCCTCGATTCGCACATCGCGCTCTGGACACGCATCGCGGTGGCGGTCCTGGTTGTAGGGGTATCGCTCTGCGGCGTATCGCTCTACCTGCTGACGGAGACCTGAGACCGTACAGCCGGCGCCGCGCCGAACCCACATTCTCCGCGGCTTTCGAGCGGTTTTCTCCCAACCATTCAACAGTTAACATGCGTTAAATAACGAATTCCCTTTTCCTGTTATGTGGAAATCACTCTTCTCCACCCGTGCAACCGTGCTAAATAGCGTCGGAACCTTAGCCGAGGACGATCCGATGCTCCGCTTGACCCGCCGCTCCACCCTTGCCGCTCTGGTTGCCCTCGCGTCGGCTGCCGCGTCGACCGCCGCCATCACGCCCGGCACCGCGCGCGCCGCCGATCCGGTGAAGCTGGAAATCGGCTACATCCCGATCCTGGCGGCATCACCCCTGTTCATCGTCGACGGCCAGGGCTGGGCCAAGGACGCCGGTATCGCCTTGAAGCTGACCCGCTTCGAATCCGGTCCGCACGCCATCCAGGCGATGGCCGCCGGCCAGATCGACCTTCTCTATGCCGGCGTCGCCCCCGTTCTGGTCGCCCGCACCAAGGGCGTCGACGTCTCCGTCATCGCCAATTCGGCGGTGGAGGAGATGGTTGTCGCCGCGCGTGGTCCCTTCGCCAAGGCGGTCGGCACCACCCCGACAGCGGAGTCCTTCAAGAAATTCGCGGCCGACACCGGCCGCAAGCCGAAGATCGGCACCCAGCCGCCGGGCTCGGTTCCCGACACCGTGCTTAAGCACTGGCTGTTCAAGGTGGTGAAGGTCGATCCGGCCGACGTGGAACTGGTGCCCATGGGCATCGAGAAGACGCAGCAGGCCCTGCTTGCCGGTGCGCTCGACGCCGCCACCATCCGTGAGCCGACGGTCACCGTGACCCAGCAGATGGACCCGAACGTCGCGCTGCTCGCTACCGGGGCACAGATGTTCCCGGACCAGCCCGGCACCGTCGTCGCCGCCCGTGCCGAAGTGCTGAAGAAGAACCCCGAGGCCATCAAGGCGCTGGTCAAGGCTCACATCCGCGCCGTCGAACTGATCGCCAAGGACCCGGCCGGCTCCGCCAAGATCGTGAACAACTATCTGGGCAAAGGCCTGATGGAGCCGGCGACGCTGGAGGCCGCCTTCAAGGGACCGGGGTCGAAGTTCGTCGCCGATCCGCACAAGGTCGTCCCGGCGGTCGAGCAGATGATGGCCTATACCAAGGAGATCGGCTCGGCCAGCGAGACGGTTCCGGTGGCCGAGGCCTTCGATTTCAGCTTCTACGACGCCGCCGTCAAGTAAGCGGACCGGTCCAGGGACATCGACAAGCCGATGAAAACCATCAACAAGATCGCCCTGTCGGCACTGGGCGTCGTCGTCTTCCTGCTGGCGTGGGAAGCGGTGGCGCGCAGCGGCGTCGTGCCGGCCCGGCTGCTGCCGTCGCCGAGCGCGGTGCCCGCCGCCTTCCTGACCGAGTTCAACAGCGGCACCTGGCAGGCGATGGTGCTGGCCAGCCTGTCGCACTATCTGGTCGGGCTGTCGGTGGGCACCTTCCTTGGCGTGTCATTCGGCACGGCCGCCGCGCTGTGGGGCAAGTGGGACGCCTTCCAGGCCTGGGTCGTGCGCATGCTGCGCCCGATCCCGGCCATCGCCTGGATCCCCTTCGCCATCATCTGGTTCGGGGTCAGCGAGGGGGCTGCGTCCTTCCTGATCGCGCTGACGGTGTTCTGGATCAACTACTACGCCAGCTACGCCGCGGTGCGCGGGGTGGACAAGGACCTGATCGAGCTTGGCTATGCCTTCGGCCAGGGCGGGCTGATCCCGCGCCTCTTCAAGATCATCCTGCCGGGCGCCCTGCCGGGCATCCTGTCCGGCTTGCGCGCCGGGCTGGGGCAGGGCTGGATGACGGTGGTCGCGGCGGAACTGTTCGGCATCTCCGGCCTCGGCATGCGGATGATGGAGGCATCGGGCCTGCTGGCGACCCACATCGTCGTGCTCTACATGGTCACCATCGCGCTGCTCTACGGCGTGTCGGATTTCCTGTTCATGCAAGTTCAGTCGCGGGTGCTCTCATGGCAGCGGTGACCCTCTCCAAGACCGCCACCCCGTCGGTCATCGACCTTGAGGACGTGTCCATCGGCTATGGCAGCGACGCGCCGCCGGTGCTGGTCGACGTCAACCTGTCGGTCGAGCGCGGCAGCTTCGTCGCCATCGTCGGCCCGTCCGGTGTCGGCAAATCCACGCTGCTGCGCGTCGTCGCCGGCCTGCATACCGCGCGCAGCGGTGGCGTCACCATCCACCAGGACCAGCGTCCCGGCCATCGCCCGGTCGGGCTGGTATTCCAGGATGCCCGCCTGCTGCCCTGGCGACGGGTGATCCGCAATGTGGAGTTCGGGCTGGAAGGCCTTCCGGTCAGCCGTGACGAACGCCGACAGAGGGCGGAAGCCGCGCTGAAGCTGGTCCGGCTCGACGGCTATGCCCGTCGCTGGCCCTACGAGCTGTCGGGCGGCCAGCGCCAGCGCATCGGCATCGCCCGCGCCATGGCGGTGGACCCGGACATCCTGCTGATGGACGAGCCCTTCGGCGCGCTCGACGCCATTACCCGCAACAACCTCCAGGACGAATTGCGCCGCATCCACCAGGAAACCGGCAAGACGGTGCTGTTCGTCACCCACGACCTGGAAGAGGCGGTGCATCTGGCCGACCGCATCATCGTGCTGGGCGGCACCCCGGCCCGCGTGGTGCGTGACGTGCGCAACCGCGCAGGCCGGGACGGCTCGGTGTTCCGCGATCAGGTGGAGCAGCTGCGGTCGGAGATCGCGGACAATTACAGCATCTGACGGGGTGGGGGCCTTACCCCACCTCCACCATCAGGCTGGTCGGATAGCCGGCGTCCTTCATGCGGGCGATCAGCGCATCGACATGGGTCTGGTTGCGGGTCTCCAGCACCACGTCGACCTCCGCCATCTTCACCGGCACATTGTGGAACAGGCGCTGGTGGTGGACCTCGACGATGTTGGCGCCGGCCTCGCCCAGCAGGCGGGTGACACGGGCCAGCGCGCCGGGGGCGTCGGTGATGCCGATGCGCAGGCGGACGATGCGGCCTTCATAGACCAGCCCGCGCATCAGCACCTGCGCCATGATACGGGAATCGATGTTGCCGCCCGACAGGACGATGCCGACCTTGCGGCCGCGATAGCGCTCCGGATCCTCCAGAATGGCGGCGAGCGCGGCGGCCCCCGCTCCCTCGGCGACCAGCTTCTGCACGGTGGCGAGGCGGTATACCGCCTCCTCCAGCCGCGCCTCGCCCACCTCCACCACGTCGTCGACCAGGGTGCGGATGATCGGCAGGGTCAGGGCGCCGGGGGCCTTCACCGCGATGCCTTCCGCCACCGTGGCGCCGCCGCAGGTGATCGGCTGGCCGGCCAAGGCCTGCCGCACGGCAGGGTAGAGGCTGCACTGGACCCCGACGATTTCCAGGTCGGGCCGCAACGTCTTGGCCGCCGTCGCCATGCCGGCGATCAGCCCGCCGCCGCCGACAGGCACCACCAGCACGTCCAGGTCCGGCACATCCTCCAGCAGTTCGAGCGCCGCGGTGCCCTGGCCGGCGGCCACCAGCGGGTCGTCATAGGGATGGACGAAGGTCAGTCCGTCGCGCGACGCCAGTTCATGGGCGAAGGCGGCGGCCTCGCTCAGCGTTTCGCCATGCAGTTCGACGGTCGCACCCAAACTCTCCGTCCGTTCCACCTTGGTGAAGGGGGTAAAGGCGGGCATGACGATGGTCGAGCGGATGCCGAGCCGCGTCGCATGGCAGGCCACCGCCTGGGCATGGTTGCCGGCGGACATGGCGATGACGCCGGCGCGGCGCTCCGTCTCGCCCAGTGACAGCAGCTTGTTCAGCGCGCCGCGTTCCTTGAAGGAACTGGTGGCGTGCTGGTTCTCCAGCTTCACGTGCAGCCGGCACCCCGCCATGTCCCCCAGGCGGGGCGCCGGAACCGTGGGCGTTCGGGAGAGATGCCCCGCGATGCGCGCCGCCGCGGCGCGCACGTCCTCCAGAGTGATGGTCATTTCGTGTTTGTCCCGGTGTTGCGTGGTGTGAGTGTCAGCACCTCCGCCCCCGCCGAGACCAACGTGCCACGGTCGCCGGCCAGACGCAACGAACCGCCGTCACGCCACAGTTCGACCAGATCGCCCCAATGCCGGGACCAGATGTTGCCGGACTGGCCGGTGGCGATCACGAACCGGGAATTGTCCAAATCGGCCAGATCATAGACCGCGCGGAACCCGGCGCCATGGACATGGCGGAAGGGGTTGGCTTGGTCGCGGGTGCTGGTCGATCCCCGGTTGACGGTAAAGAAGTCGCCGTCCGTTTCCACCGACAGGTCGGCCTTGCCGCCGATGAGCGGAACGCGGCTCAGCATCCGGTGGACCAGAGCCACCGTATGATCGTCGCCCCAGCGCCATTTCTTCGGGCTGGAGCCGTGACGTTCGGCCAGCATCGCCACCGCCGCCTCCAAAGACCGGCCGACCATATCGGCGCAGCTTTCCTTCTGCGGGGTGGTGATGTCGTCGCACCATTCCGGCCGCTCGTTCAGGACATGGCGCAATGCCTCCGGCCGCAGCTCCCAGTAGGAGGCGAAGTCCGGTCCCAGCTCGTCGGCGAAGACCGCGCGGACCAATTCCCGCAGCCAAGCGGTGAAGATCAGCGGCTCCGGCCGGTTGCGGTCCATCCGGCCGTCCCAGCCGCGCAGCAGGGCCGCGGCATCGCCGGCGAGGCCGGGGGGCGCCGGGTACTTCAACAGCTCCGGCAGGAAATCGCGGGCGGGCAGGGACACGATGTCCATCTGCTGGCGCGCCACATCCTCGACGGAATGGCGGCCGGTGCCCAGCATCTCGACGATGCGCTTGGCGCGGGAGGGATCCGGCCATTCGGTGGCGAGGCGATAGGGATAGTCGCGTCCGACCGCCGCGTTGTTGGCGTTGACGAACTGCCCGGTCGGCGGGTTCACCGCCTGCGGCAGGGCGTAGTAGGGCAGGAAGCCGGTCCAGTCATACTCGCCGGTCCAGCCGGGAACCGGCACCCGCCCGTCGCCCTTGCGGCGGATCGGAACGCGGCCCGGGGTGATGAAGCCGACCTCCCCGGTCACGTCGGCATAGACGACGTTCTGCTGCGGGGCGACATGCAGGCGCAGCGCGTCGCGCGCGCCCTCCGCCGATGCGGCATGGTTCAGACGGTAGAGAGCCTCCGCGCTGGTGTCGTCGTCGGAGAGGCCGGGGAAGGCAAGCGCCAGCACGGGACCGGGCGCATTCCCTCCGGCCGGCGGAGCGTCGAGGTCGGAGATGACGGGGCCGTGCCGCGTGCTGCGGACGGTCAGGGTCTGGGATGGCTCGCCGGCGATGGCGATGGATTCGGCACGCGTTGCGAAGGGCTGGCTGCCGTCGGGTGTCAGGTAACGGCCGGGATCCTGCGGGTCCGGCTTCTCGACGAACAGGTCCTGGGTGTCGCTGTGGGTGGTGGTGAAGCCCCAGGCGACCTTGCCGTTGTGGCCGAGGATGGTCAGCGGCACGCCCGGCACGGTGGCCCCCGTGACTGTGAAGCCCGGCGTCACGATGCGGGCGAGATACCAGAGGATCGGCGCCTCCAGCCCCAGATGAGGATCGTTGGCGAGGATCGGCTTGCCGGTCGTGGTGCGCCCGCCGGTCAGGACCCATTCGTTCGACGCCGTGTCGAACCCCATCTGCGGCAAGGCCGCCAGGGTGCGGCGCACCGTCTCGCGCAGGTCCATGCCGCGCAGGTCGCTCGCCAGCGTGGTGGGAGAGCCGGGAACGTCCGGCGGGAACAGGTCATCGACCTGGCTTGGCGACAGCCGCTCCAGCACGCGGGAGCGGAACAGCTCGTCGCGGTAGTTGGCGGACAGTTGCAAAGCCATCAGCTTTGCCCAGACGAGGCTGTCGGCGACCGTCCAGGGTTCCGGGATATGGCGCAAGAGCTGGAATTCGAGAGGCAGCGCCTCGGACCGGGTCGCCAGATAGGCGTTCACGCCCTCGGCATAGGCTTCGAAGCCGGCGCGGGCCTCGGGCGAAAGGGTCGCCTCCATCGCCTCGGCCGAGCGGCGAACGCCCAGCGTGCGCATCAGCCGGTCGCTGCGCAAGGCAAAGTCGCCGTATTTGGTGCCGACCAGCTCCGCCAACCGGCCGGCGCCGGCCCGACGCATCGTCTCCATCTGCCACAGCCGGTCCTGGGCGTGGGCATATCCCAGCGCGCGATAGGCATCGGCTTCGGTCGCAGCGAAGATGTGGACCACGCCCTGGCGGTCGCGGACGACCTCCGCCGGGGCGCCATTGCCGGGGATGGCGACCGAACCGCTGGCCTGAGGCTGCTGCGCACGCATCCACAGATAGGCGCCAAGGAGTGTCACGGGGGGAAGCAGCACCAGCACGCCTGCAATGGCCGCGACCTTGCCCCAGCGTCCATGGGGCAGACGGAAGCGCGGGCGGCCGGGCGGCGGCGCCTGCGGCGGGAACTGCGGTGGCGCCTGTGTGTAGGGGGGGACAGCCTGGGGCTGCTGTACGCCGTAGGGTGGCACCGGTTGGTGGGGGTAGGGATAGGGCTGTCCGGGCGGTTGCGCCCCCATGGGTGGGGCAGCGGGGGGATAGCTTGCCGGCGGATAGGCGTGGGCCGGATGGACAGGCTGCGGCGGCGCCTGTGTGTAGGGGGCGCCGGGCGGGCCGGAGGGTGTCGAGCGGGACAGAGCACGCGCCAGGGCGGCGCGGAGGCGGAAAGCGCAGGTCTCGCCGGCGCGGAACAGGGAACGGCGCAGCATCACGGTCCGTGAAAGGAAAAGGGGGCGGCGACGGGCGGGGGCCGCCGGGGGGCTCGTTCGGGTGGCGGATGCTAGTCTCCCGGCCGCCGGCCCGTCCAGGGGTGCTTCGGTGGAGTCGGGCGCTTTTTTCCTCGGTCGCCGCAGGAACGGGAGGAGGGAGAACCGGTCTAGGCCGTCGCGGTCAGGATCTCGCGCAGCATCGGGGCGGACACCGGCTTGTGGATCAGGCGGTGGCCGCTGCGCTGGACCTCGGCGATCCGTGCGGGGTCGGTGTCGCCGGTCAGGACCACGGCGGGGACGCGCACGCCGCAGACACCGTAGATGTCTCGGATCGCCTCCACCCCGGTCCGGCCTTCGCGCAGGCGGTAATCGGCGACGATCATCGCCGGCTGCCGGCCGAGATTCAGAAGCGACGCAATCGCCTCGTCGGCCGACACGGCGGCGACCACCTCATACCCCCACTCCTCCAGCATCGCCCGCATGCTCAGCAGGATGATGGTGTCGTCATCGACGACGACGATCAGCCCCTTGGCGTCCGGCAGCTCGGCCGGGCTGCGCACCGGCTTGGGGATCGGACGCGGCACCGCCGCCGGCAGGTCGAGAAAGAAGCCGCTGCCCCGGCCGGGGGTGGACCGCACCGTTACCCCGTGCTCCAGCAGACCGGCCAGACGCCGGACGATGGCAAGACCCAGTCCCAGGCCTTTTCGCCGGTCGCGTTCCGGGTTGGCGAGCTGGGTGAACTCCTGGAAGATATCCTGCGTCTTGTCGGTCGGGATGCCGATGCCCTGGTCCAGCACGGCCAGCCGCAGGCCGCCGCCGTTAAGCAGGCAGCCGACCAGGATGTCGCCGCGTTCGGTGTAGCGGATGGCGTTCTCGATCAGGTTGCGCAGGATGCGCTCCAACAGGGCGGGGTCGCTGCTGGTCCAGGCGGAGGTCGGCACATGGCGCAGCGACAAGCCGGCCTCGGCGGCGCGGATGCGGTATTCGTCCGCCAGCCGTTCCAGCAGCGGACCGAGCGCGAAGTCGGTGACGCTGGGCTTCACCACTCCGGCATCCAGTCGCGAGACGTCCAGCAGGCTGTCCAGCATCACCCGCAGGCCGTTCAGCGAATCGGTCATGCTGGCCAGCAGAGGGGATGTCGGGTGGTTCTCCAGCTTGTCCGATAAGGCGTGGGCGAAGAAGAACAGCGATTGGAGCGGCTGGCGCAGATCGTGGCTGGCGGCGGCCAGGAACTTGGTCTTGGCGCGGTCGGCGCGCTGGGCATCGTCGCGGGCTTTGACCGCCTCGACACTTGCCGCTTCCGCCTCGTCGCGGGCGCGCAGGATCGCCTCTTCCGCCGCCTTGCGGGCGGTGATATCGCGCATGATGCCTGTGTACATGCGGCGCTTGCCGACATGCCATTCGCCGACCGACAGGTCGAGCGGGAAGGTGGTGCCATCCTTGCGCAGCCCGTCCACCTCGCGGCCAATTCCGACGATGCGCCGCTCTCCGGTGCGATGGTAGCGGTCGAGATAGCCATCGTGGGCGCTGCGGTAGGGCTCCGGCATCAGCATGCGGACATTGCGGCCGATCACCTCGTCGGCCCGGTAGCCGAATGTGATCTCCGCCGCGCGGTTGAAGGACTCCACGGTGCCCCGGTCGTCGATCAGGATGATCGGATCGACCGCGGTGTCGACGATGGCGCGGTAGCGCGCCTCCTGCTCCGCCGAACGCTCCGCCTGCTGCCGGCGGTCGAGCAGGGACGACAGCATCGCCAGCGACAGCAGAAGCAGAGTCCCCATCCCCGTCATGATCGCCAGCAGGGAAGAGGAGAGAGCGATACCCTGGCCGGTGTGCGCCGCCGCATGGCCGGCAATCGTCCGGCTGGCATCCGCGCCGCCGACGGTCATGGCGCTCAACTCCGTCACCGGCTCCATCCCGGCCGCCGCCATGCCGGTGTAGTGCATCGTCACCACCCCCAGCCCCAGCAGCACGGCCCCGGCCGCGCGCTGGATCGGGCGCTTGGTCCGGAAGGCCAGCCACAGTGCCGCGGTGGAGGCGACGATGGCGACCGCCACGGATACGGCGACCAGAACGATGTCATAGGACAGCTTCATGTCCATGCGCATGCCCGACATTCCCACATAATGCATGCCAACGATGCCGAGCCCGGTGAGGGTTCCCGCAGTCGGCAATGTAAAATGGTGGGGTCGGTTGCGTGCAACAGCGAACAGGCCCGCCCCTGAAACCCCGACGGCCAGAAAGAACGACAGCGCCGTCAGCCCGGCATCGTAGCCGATGGGGACGTCGCTGCGGTACGCCAGCATCCCGATGAAATGCATCGACCATATCCCCGCACCCAAGGCCAGTGCCGCACCGGCAAGCCGCCGGCGGTTGCCGGGACCATCGCCGGGTTTGAGGCGCGAATTCGGCGCGGTGGACGGACCCGCCGTGCCGCTACGGGCATGATGGGCGAGATCCAGCGCCACATAACCGCCGAACACGGCGATTACATAGGACAGTGCGACAAGAAGGGGGTCGTAATGGCCTGGCACGGTGGATGTGGCTGTCGTGTTGATGCGTTCGGGGAGTAGGCAGAGTCGATTGTGCGTGTGCAGAAACAATTCGGGTGAAGGTGCCAGCCCCTTCCTGCGAACGAAAGGCTGGCCTTCGTGGTAGACAGGGACCTAGGACCTCCGGCGGAATATTTCGAATGAACAGCACACCCCCAGCCGGGGCGAAGGACCGCCCCATCCCCTCCGAAAGGCCGGCGCAGCTACGCAGTCTGCTGTCCCGGCTGTTGCGCCCGGTCGCGGTGCTGCTCGCGGTCGGATATTTCGTTCTGGATGCCTTGGCTTACTGGGTGGTGCGCCCGGTGGTCCGCCGCCTCGCACGACTGCCGCTGTTCGCACGGATCGGTGTATGGGTTGCAGGGTTGGGGCCGTATCCGTCGCTGGTCCTGGTCCTCGTGCCGCTGGCCCTGCTGGAGCCCGCCAAACCTGTCGGTCTATGGCTGTTCGCCACCGGTCGCCCCGTCGCCGGCATGGCGGTGATCGGCGTGGCCGAACTGGTCAAGATCACCCTGGTGGAGCGGCTGTTCCACGTCGCCAAGCCGAAGCTGCTGACCATCGGCTGGTTCGCCTGGGGCTATGTGCGGGTGACGGCTTGGCTCTCGTGGCTGAACGATACCGCCGCCATCCGCGCCGCCCGCCGCCTGTTGCACGGCATTCGCGAGTTCGGGCGCCGCATCGGCCGACGCCTGTCGCTGATTATGGGGAGGGCGACGCGAGGGTGAGTATCTACCCCAGTAAGGCCAGCGCCAGCGCGCCCGCGATCAGCAGCCCGCAGGCGCGGCGGTAAAGCGCCAGCGCCCGGCCGATATCGTCCGGAGTGGCGGCGGTGCGGCCGGCGCCGAGCCAGACGTCCTCGATGCGCGTGTGTCCATAGACCCGAGGTCCGCCCAGCCGCAGGTCGAGCGCGCCGGCCATTGCCGCCTCCGGCCAGCCGGCATTGGGGGAGCGGTGGCGGCGGGCATCCTTCCGGACGGACGCCCAGGCCTGCCGCGCGTCGGCTCCGCCGGTCGTCCAGGCGGCCCCCACCAACAGCACTGCGCTCAGGCGCGATCCCGGCAGGTTGACCAGATCGTCCAGCCGTGCCGCCGCCCAGCCGAAGGCCTCGTGCCGCGGAGTCCGGTGGCCGATCATGCTGTCCGCGGTGTTGATCGCCTTATAGAGCGCCAGACCCGGCAGGCCGCCCACCAGCAGCCAGAAGGCCGGCGCCACCACCCCGTCGGAGAAGTTCTCGGCAAGGCTTTCTATGGCGGCGCGGGCGACCGCAGGTTCGTCGAGAGAGGCCGGGTTGCGGCCGACGATCATCGACACCGCCGCGCGGGCGCCCTCCAGCCCGCCGGTGCGGAAGCCTCTGGCGACGGCCGCCACATGGTCGTGCAGGCTGCGCTGGGCCAGCAGAGCGGAGGCAAGTACAGCCTCGGCCAGCCAGCCAAAGGGCAGAAGCCGGCAGGCCCACGCCGCTGCCACCGCGATCCCGCCCACCGTCAACAGAAGCACCGCCACCGCCAGCACGCCGAAGGCCCTGCGGCGGTCGAAGCCATCGGTCTCACGGTTGAGTGCGCCGTCCAACTGGGCGATAAGCGCTCCGATCCACACGACCGGATGACGGATGCGGGCGTAGAGTGGGTCGGGATAGCCGGCCACCGCTTCAACGATGAGCGCGGTGGCGAGCAGGAATGGATGCAGCGGCACGGGTGGGACGTTCCAGGCGAATGGCGCGGCCCGCCGGCCACGCGATTGTGAAAGGAAAGAGGCGCGATCATGGCCGAAGACAGCCCGGCGACCAAGCCGCGCGTGGCAGTCGAGCAGGGAACGGGGCAAAAGACCGGCATGCAGGGCTCTCTTCTGCATGGTGGTGACCTGGACGGCGCCCGCACCACATTCCCCGACGCTCCGGAGCCGTGGATCGACCTGTCCACCGGCATCAATCCCTGGCCCTACCCGTTGCCGCCCGTGCCGCAGGATGCCTGGACCCGGCTGCCCGGCCGAGGAGAGGAGGCTGCTTTGCGCATGGCCGCCGCCGTCCGCTACGGGGCGCCCTCGGCGGAGCTGGTGGCCGCCGCGTCGGGATCGCAGGCGCTGATCCAACTGCTGCCCCGGCTGCGCAAGCCGGGCAGCGTGGCCATCCTGGGGCCGACCTATGCCGAGCATGCCCGTTGCTGGGCGCTGGCCGGCCACGACGTGCTGATGTCGGAGGAGGGCGGGGCGGCGGCGGACGTACTGGTCGTCGTCAATCCCAACAATCCCGATGGGCGGTGTCTGCCCATTTCCCGGCTACTGGAGCTTGCGGCGGCGCAGGCTGCGCGGGGCGGCTGGCTGGTGGTGGACGAGGCCTTCGCCGACATGCGGCCGGAGGATAGCGTCGCCGGGCATGCGGGGCGGCCGGGTCTGGTGGTTCTCCGGTCCTTCGGCAAGTTCTTCGGGTTGGCGGGCCTGCGGTTGGGCATCGCGCTGGCTCCGGTCGGGCTGGCCGCTGCTCTGCGCGAGGCCATCGGACCCTGGGCGGTGTCGGGGCCGGGGCTGGCCGTCGCCACGGCGGCGTTGGGCGACCATGGCTGGATCGCGGCGACGCGCGACCGTCTGGTGGATGCCGCTGCGGCGTTGGACCGGTTGCTGGAAGGCGCCGGCCTGCAGGTGGCCGGCGGTACCGAACTGTTCCGCCTCGTCGAGGATCCGCGGGCGCCTGTGCTTCATCGCGCCTTGGGCGAGGCCGGGATCCTGGTGCGGCGATTCGAACATCGGCCTGATTGGCTGCGCTTCGGATTGCCGGGAGGAGACATGGCGTGGCAGCGGCTTGGCGTCGCGCTGCGGGCAGGGATAGCTAAGGCCGATGCAACCCTGTAAAATGTCAGCGACTTGAACAATCGGCGAAAATTTTATACACTCGGCCGTTCTTGAAAGTCCGGCCATTCTATTTCGACTCTGTCGGAAACCGCCGGCGCTGCGGGGAATTGAAAGTCAATGGGACACTCTCGGCTGCGCCGGATCCCGGTTGCATGGCAATGATCTCGGGCCGTGCTGCGCAGGACGGACGCGACACCGCATTGTCGGTCCTCGACCATCTCCCGGTCGGGGTGTGCGTCGTCGCGGCTTCGGGGATCATCCATCATGCGAATCCGGTTCTTCATGACCTGTTGGGTTGCGAGGCGGGCGGCCTGCCGGGGCGGAGCCTCTGCGAGTTCGGGCTGGACGGCTGCGATGGCGGCGGAACGACGGCCGATGCGGAGGGGATACGCCAAGCGATGCGGAGCGACGGTTCCCTCCGCTGGGTGACGGTGGCGGCAGCGTCCTGGGCGATGGCCGCTCCGGGAACGGAGGCCGGATACATGGCGGACGAGTTTCGCCTGCTGACGGTGACCGATGTCGATTCGGTGTACTGCCAGGGACGTGCCGTGGATGACTGTGGCCCAACTGGCGCCCCGGCCGGCGAGATGCCGGTCGTCGAGGCCTTGCTGGAGGCCTCGCCGGTGCCGTTGTTCGTCAAGAACGCCGCTGGCCAGTACATCGCGGTCAATCACGCCTTCTCGCGGCTGACCGGCATTGACCGCGACGGGATGCTGCAACGGACCACCTTTGCGCTCACCAGCCCGGACATGGCCGAGGAGCATGTCGGCCGCGACCGTGCCCTGCTGGAGGGTGACGGAAGTATCCAGTACGAAGCGCCGATCTGCACGGCGGAGGGCGTGATGCGCATGGTCAACCTGACCAAGGCCGCATTCCGCGACGATTCGGGCAAGCCCGCGGGCATCGTCGGCGCCATCCACGAACTGACCGAAGTGCGGCCGAACGAGGAACGGCTGGATGCGATCCTCGAACAGAGTCCGATCGGTGTTTCGGTTTCCCGCCGTGACGACGGACGCATCATCTTCGTCAACACCCGATTCGCCGAGCTGATCGGCCTGCCGCGTGAAAAGCTGATCGGCAGCCGCGCCCGGGACTATTACCTGGACAGCAACCAGCATCTGCGCGTGCTGGAGCGGCTCCGCGGCGGTGGCGGCGTCACCAACATGGAAGTCCAGTTCAAGCGCGCGGACGGTTCGCCCTTCTGGACGCTGTTCACGGTGAACCAGGCGGTGATCCAGGGCATCGCGGTCAATCTGGCCTGGATCTACGACTACACCGAACGCCGCAGCATGGAAGAGGCGTTGCGCGACATGGCTTCGCGCGATCCGTTGACCGGGATCTTCAATCGCCGCTCCTTCATGGACATGGCGCGCGCCCAGATGGCCCGCGCCCACCGCTTCCACGAGCCCCTGTCGGTCTTCGTCCTCGACGTCGACCATTTCAAGCGCATCAACGATACCTTCGGCCATGCCACCGGTGACGATGCGCTGCGTATGGTGGCGGCCGGATGTCAGGCCATCCTGCGGGAATACGACATCCTCGGCCGGCTGGGAGGGGAGGAGTTCGTGGTGGTCCTGCCCGGCGCGACAGCCGATGAAAGTCGCGTGGTGGCCGAGCGGGTGCGCCGTCATCTGGCCCGCATGCCGATCGAGGCGCCGGACGGCACCTTCCGCCTGACCGCCAGCATCGGCATCGCCGGGTTGGAGGGCGCCAACGACACATTGGAGCGGGCGATCCACCGTGCCGATCTCGCGCTCTATCGGGCGAAGCATCTTGGCCGCAACCGTGTCACGGTATTCGAGCCTGGAATGTAGACCGTCGATCGGTCGCCGTCAGTGGCCTGCTGCCGTTCCGCCAGCTTGAACGGGATGGCGAACCGAAATGGCGGGACTGGCGCGCATGGCGTTCGCAAAGTTGGATGAGTCGATGGATTATACGGTGCGCGATAGCGGTGACAGGCGCGAACTGGAGCTTCGCGGGCAATTGACGTTCGAGGCCGACGCCGATTTCCGGGAAATCCTTTCGGGCTGGGAACAGGGCGGCATCGCGGAATGCGTCCTCGACCTTTCCGCCGTCGATTACATGGACTCCGCAGGGCTGGGGCTGCTGATCCTGGCGAACAACGCGGCCAAGCGCGCTGGAATCGTCTTCCGTATGAGGCATCCCCGCGGTCAGGTCCGTGAACTGATCGAGATCTCGGAATTCCACACCATCATCCCCTGCGAGTTCTGAGCGGTGACCGGCTGCCCATCCGTCGTGATCGGCCATCCGCGGCCCGCAGCGGCCGGGCCGTTGCGGGATGTCCTGGGTCGTCTGGGAATTGGCCGGGTTGCCGTGGTTGGCAGCGACGGGCTGGCGGACGCCATTGCCGATCGGGAGAGCGGCAAGCCGCAGCTTCTGCTTCTACATGCCGGCCTGCGTGGATTCGGTCCGGAGCTGTTGGCGGAGTTGCGCGCGGAGGCGCATCTGCATGACGTGCCGATCCTCGTGCTCGGCCGTTTTGCCGGCGGACGCCAGCGCGGGGATCTGATGCGGGCGGGGGCGACCGATCTGCTGGCACGGCCGCTGACCCTTGCGGAACTGTCGGCGCGCCTGTCGCTGCATCTGGAGAACCGCCGCCTCGACCGCTCCTTGCAGGAAGTCATCCGCAGCCTGCGCACCTACCATCACGACGCGGTTCAGCGGATGGCGTCGGCGCGCGAGATGCAGCTTGGACTGCTGCCCGACGCGACGCTCCGCCGGTCCTTGGAGGGGCGATACGGCATCGTGCTGGACAGCCACTTCGAATCGAGTTCGGAACTGGGTGGCGACCTTTGGGGGGCGCGGTTGCTGGACGACCATCGCTTCGCCCTGTTTCTGTGCGATTTCACCGGTCACGGGGTGGCGGCGGCGTTGAACACCTTCCGGCTGCATGCCCTGCTGGCGCGCACCGATCTTCCCGCCGACGACCCGGCCGAGACTCTGCGGGCGCTGAACGGCCTGCTGGTCGGTTTGCTGCCGGAGGGGCAATTCGCCGCGATGATCTATGCGGTGGTCGATGTCGCCGCCGAACGGCTGGTTTATGCCACCGCCGGCGCACCCAAGCCGCTGATCCGCCGTCCAGGCGGTGGCCTGGAGGTGGGGCCGAGCTGCGGGCTGCCGCTAGGCATTGCCGAAAGCGTGCAATACCGCAACCGCTCCCTGGGGTTTCCGCTGGGTTCCTCGCTGCTTCTGTTCAGCGATGCGCTGTACGAGGCGCGCGGCTGGGACGGCGGGATGCTCGGTTACGACGGCTTGGTCGATCTGGTGCGCGGCCTTGGCGACGACATACCGGAACGGCCGCTGGGCTGCCTGCTCGACCGCTATTTCGCGACGATGCCCCCGCTGTTTGCCGATGATCTGACCGTGCTGTGGATCAGTCGGACCGGCCGTCCGCCGCCCGGTCCAGATTGACGATCCCCACCACCCGATTGCCGTTGCCGACGTAGGTCAGCTGGTCGAACCCGACCATGCGGGCCAGCGCGATGCCTCGCCCATGGGTGGCGTCCGACTGCGAGGCATCGACCGACAGGTAGCGGTTGAAATCGAAGCCGGACCCCATGTCGGAGACGGTGAAAATCACGCGGCTGTCGCTGCGCTCCACATGCAGGGTGGCGTATTTGTCGCGATGCTCGTCCGAGACCAGCCGGACCTCGATCTCCCGGGCCAGCATGCCGCCGGCCTTCAGCCGGCCCTTTGCCTCGAACCCGATGCCGAGGTTCCCGTGTTCGACCGCGTTCACCAGGATTTCCGACAGGCCGAAGGTCAGGCTGTGGGCGGTGGCGGCGACGGACGACAGGGCTATGGCGAGGTTCTGTGCCTCCTGCGGGGTGCGGAAGCGGAATCTCCCGTCGCGCAGCAGTCCGATGGCGTCGGATCGGGAGCGCAGATCACCCTGCAGGCTCCTCAGCCGTCCGCTCGTTTCCTCAGCCGCCCGGACGACGGAGCGCAGCAGGGCGCCGTCATAGGGCTTGATGAGGTAGTAGAAGACGCCGGCCCGGATGGCCGCGGCGATTTCCGCGCTGCTGTCGGACCGGGTTTGGACGATGACGGGGATGTCGGCCAGCTGCGGCTCGCTCTTCATCCGCTCGTAAAGCTCCAGCCCGTCGCCATCGGCCAACCGGCGGTCGAGCAGCACGACGTGGATCGCCGATCCATTGGCCGACAGGATTTCCCACGCCTTTGCTCTTGTTTCAGCCTCCAGCGTCCGGTAGCCGATGCGGGAGAGGTAACCGGCGACGATGGCGCGGGTCATTTCCTCGTCGTCGACGACCAGAGCAGTGACGGCATCGGCCATAGTCGGCGTGAACTCCAGCGGGTCAGGGCACGAGATCGGGAAATTCCCCGCATTTTACTGAAAATGGTGATATTGCACAATCATCGGCAGCACTGCGCCGCAGCATTGCCTGCACGAGATGGGGCCGGACGATCAGCCATCGGTCGTCTCCAGCGCCGCTATGGCCTTCCGTGCCGCCGACAGCTCGTCGGCGACCCGCTTGCAGGCCGTGGCGGTCAGCGCATCATGGTCGCCGCGGCGAGCGGCGGCGACCAGATGATCGGCGGCAGCGGCCAACCGGTCGAAGCCGATGTTGGCGGCGGAGCCTTTCAGGAAATGTGCCTCGCGCTCGATCCCCGTGCGGTCGCCACGGGCTATCGCGGCGTGCAGCAGGCCGAGATGCGGCGGGGTGTCGTTGAAGAAGGTTTCCAGCAACAGCGCAAAGCCATTCTTTCCAAGAGCGTCGTGCAATTCCTCGATCTTCTCGGCATTGACGGCGGCCGGATATGACTCCGGTTTCGGCAGGGTAACGATCTGGCCGGCCGGTTGGTCGCCGCCTTCCACGGCCGGAGCGACGAAACGGGCAATGACGTCCAGCAGCTTGCGGGCGTTGAGCGGCTTGGACAGATAATCATCCATGCCGGCTTCCAGGCAGATGGCGGCATCGCCCTGCATGGCGTTGGCGGTCAGTGCCACTACCGGAATGCACGCCGCTGGCCCAGGCAGCCGGCGGATTCGCCGCGTTGCCGTCAGGCCGTCCATCACTGGCATCTGGACATCCATCAGGACGAGGTCGTAGGGCCGGGCAATCACCGCGTCGACGGCCTCATCGCCGTTGGACACCGCTTCCGCGCTGTGCCCGGCGCGGCGCAGCAGGGCAAGCGTCAGCTGCTGATTCACCGGATTGTCCTCCGCCACCAGTACACGGGCGCGCGGTGTAGCCTCCGGCTTTCCGGTGGCCGCGGTATCGGCCTTCGCATCGACCCTGGCGCCTGCCTGCGCGCGGATGGTAGCCGGGGTGGCAGAACCGGCGGAGTTGCGGCTCTCCGGCGCACCATGGGATCGGGAAGCTGCCGTCAAGCCGTCAAGCGATGGAGATTGCCGCTCCAGAAGACGGGCAAGGCACTGGCACAGGGTGCTGAACCGGATCGGCTTGGGGAGGTGGATGTCCACCGGCGCCCACTCCGGCTCCTGCCCCTCCAGCCTCTGGGAGGAGGCGAGCGCCAGTCGGATGCCGGCCAGTTCGGGGATCGCACGGATCCGTCGCGCCACTTCCGGCCCGGTCAGGCCGGGCATGCGATGGTCCAGGATCGCGGCGTCGAACGGCTTGCCGTAGCGGGCGGCTGCGACCAGGTGACCCAGCGCCTCCTCCCCGGTCTCCGCCGTTTCGATGACGATGCCGAAGCCGTCGAGCTGCCGGGTCAGCAGGTCGCGATTGACGGCGATGTCGTCGACCAGCAGCAGGCGGCGCCCTGCCCAATCGCCTGCCGGGGCGGGCGGCCGAGTGGCGGCGGCGCCGCGTTTCAGCGGAACGGTGACCCAGAAGACGCTTCCCGTTCCCGCTTGGCTCTCGACACCGATCCGACCGCCCATCAACTCCGCCAGCCGCTTGCAGATCGCCAGCCCCAGCCCGGTGCCGCCATGGCGCCGGGCGGCCGACGAGTCGATTTGGGTGAACATGGCAAACAGCCGCGGGCGCTCCTCCTCCGCTATGCCGATCCCGGTGTCGCGCACCTCGAATCTGACGCAGACGGCGTCGTCGTCCTGGCGGGAAGCGGGGGCGGCGGCTACCGTCGGCTCCTCGCTCAACAGGATCGTGACGCTGCCGGAATCGGTGAACTTCACGGCGTTGCCGGCAAGGTTCAGCAGGATCTGCCGCAGCCGTCCGGCGTCTCCCAGCAGCGTGCCGCGAAGACTTGGCGGCACGAAGCTGGCAAGGTCCAACCCCTTTGCCGCGGCGCGCGGCGCCAGGATCTCCGCTACGTTTTCGACCACCGGCACCAGTTCGAATTCTCCGATTTCCAGGTCCAGCCGGCCGGCATCGATCTTGGAGAAGTCGAGGATGTCATTGATGATGACCAGCAGCGATTCGGCGGAATCGCGGATCGTCTCGGCGAAGTTGCGCTGTTCCGGCTCCATCGGCGTGTCGAGCAGCAGCCCGGCCATGCCGATCACGCCGTTCATCGGCGTGCGGATCTCGTGACTCATGGTCGCGAGGAATTCCATCTTGATGCGCTGGCCGTCCTCCGCGCGCTCTTTGGCGTCGCGCAGCGTGTGCTCCAGCCGCTTCTCCTCGGTCAGGTCGCGCAGGATAGCGGCATAGAGCGGGCCGGCCGTCGTCTTCACCAGCGCCATGGAGTAGGCCAGGGGGAAGCTCTCGACTTTTCCGCCGTTCATTTCTCCGGCTCCGGGTGCCGCCGGCCTTAGCGCGATGGTCTCGCCGCGGGCCGTTGGATCCATGACTCGGCGGCTGGCGGCAACCTCGGCCAGAGCACGGGCCGCATCCGCCCGCTTTTCCGTCGGCAGCAAATCCACCACCGACCGGCCGACAAGCTCTCCCGGCGCACAGCGGAAAATGGCATGGGCCGCAGGGTTTGCAGCCTCGATCATGCCGTCCAGGCGGGCGGTGACGATGCCTTCCGCCGCAGTATCGACGATGGCGGACAGGCGGGCGTTGGCCTCCTCCAGTTCCTTTCCCTGCTCGCGCTGCGCCGCCAGCGAGCGTGCCAGCAGCAGCCCGAACAGGCCCAGCAGCAGGATCATGCCGCCCGACAGCAGCGATGCCGTCCACAGATTGTCGCGCCACGCGGTCAGCACCGCCTCCCGTCGCACGCTGACCGTCAGGACCAGCGGCCAGACCGGCGTCGTCCGGTAGGCGACGATGCGCGTGTCGGGACCGGCACCCATATCCGTTCCGGAATGGCGGAACACGCCATATTCGGCCTGCGGAAGGTAGTGGCTGAACAGCGGGGTCCCGGCGAAGGCCCGGCCGATACCCTCTCCCGCCTGGGGCTGGACGGTCAGCAGGGTGCCGTCATAGCGATACAATGCGATCCGATCGGCCACCCCGGCGACGTTGCCGCCCTGAACCGCGCGGTACAGGCCTTGGAAATAGTCCGGGTTGACCGTGGCGACCACCACCGCCTGCAAGGTGCCGTCCGCCTCCCGCAAGGCCCGGCTCATCGGCAGCAGCCAGCGACCCAGCCTCTCGCTCCCGACGGTCTGGTCGATCAGGCCGCGTCCCGGTCGCGGATCGCCGATCACCAGTCCGCTGCCCTGGCCGGCAGCCTGCAGTCGGAACACGTCCAGTTCGGTCAGGTGGGTGCCGGTGGGATGCGCGCCCTCGGTGGTGGCCACGACGCGGCCGGTGCGGTCAAGCAAGGTCAGCCCACGCAGGTGGGGCGACCGGCGCAACCGGTCGGCCAGCATGGCGATCAGATCGGGGTCGGCTGGCCCGCCATCACCGATCCAGTTGGCATCCGATAGCGATTCGACGATGGACGACAGCGTCACGTCCACTGACTGCATCGTGCGGGTGGTCGATACCTCCAGCGCTGCGGCAAGGCTGGCAAGGTTGGCTTCCGCCGATTCCAACGCGGCCTGACGCGCGGTTATCAGCTGCTGGCCCTGGTTGATCAGCAGGGCGAAGACAGCCAGAAGGGCGAAGGCGATGATGCCGCCCCGCTTCTCGAAGAGGCCCTTCAGAACCGTTTTGGCTGAGGACTGGGACAGGGCTGCGTTCCGGATAGTCAGGTGTGGTGAAGGGGCCAAGCTGCAGGCTGCAGCCCTGGGTCCCAGCCTAAGTTTGTACGTTGGACAATAGCAGGCCGATACACTGACCGCCAAGCATTCGCTGCTGTTCCCGTGCTGAATATGCTAAGATAACACCATTCCTTGGCTGAATTATGCTGGGAATGAAAATAACGTCGATGATTAGTTAACGAAAGGTATCACATGGGGATGCGGATACTCTGTATGGCCTGCGCGTCAATTCTGTCGGTTCTGTCGGCGGAAATCGTTGCGCCCTGCGTGGCGGCGGAGGGGAGACTTCAGAAAATTGCAGAGACGAAGCAACTTCGTGTCTGTTCTTGGCCCGATTACTACGCGATCTCGTTCCGGAATCCGCGCACTGGAGCCCTGGAGGGGTTGGATGCGGAACTGGCACCGGCGTTCGCTGCCGATCTGGGCGTTCGCTTGACGGTGGTGGAGAGCAGCTTTCCCCGTTTCATCGACGATCTGCTGTCCGACCGCTGTGACGTCGGCATGTTCGCCATCGGCGCTACACCGGCACGGGCACAGCATGTCGCCTTCAGCCAGCCCTATCTGCGCAGCGGCATCTATGCGGTGACCACCCAGACCAATGACGGTATCAGGCGGTGGGAGGATCTTGACCGTGCCGACAACGTCGTGGTGGTGCAGAAGGACACTTACATGGACGGTTACGCCCGATCCGCCATGAAGGCCGCCCGCATCGTCGCCGTGAACCGCCCGCAGGAGCGCGAGGAGGAGGTCCAGTCCGGCCGTGCCGATGCTTTTCTGACCGACTATCCCTATGGGCAACGCATGCTGGCCTTCCATCCCTGGGCCCGGCTGATCGTGCCGGACGTTCCGGTGCAGCCCACCCCCTACGCCTACGCGGTGGCACCGGGCGATGCGGAGTGGCTGGAGCGGGTCAACGCCTTCGTCACCGCGATCAAGGCCGACGGCCGGCTGGAATCCATTGCGGCCCGCTACAACCTGACCCCGATCGTGGCGCGGGACTGAGCCGCGTCACACGAATGCGCCGATGGGATAAATCCGTACTAGGATGAGTGCGTCTTCCGGTATCGAAAAGGGGAAAACGTCCATGATCCTGATCGGACAGTATGACTCGCCCTTCGTGCGCCGGGTCGCCGTGGCTCTGCGCCTCTATGGCATGGCTTACGAACATCGTCCCTGGTCCGTCTTCTCCGACGCGGCGGAGGTCGCGCGTTTCAACCCGTTGAAGCGGGTGCCGACTCTGGTGCTGGCCGATGGAGAGGTTCTGATCGAAAGCGGCGCCATCCTCGACCATCTGGACGAGGTCGCCGGACCGGACCGCGCATTGATCGCCCGCCAGGGGCCGGACCGCCGCCGGGCGCTGAAGCTCTGCGCACTGTCGACCGGTCTGGCCGACAAGGCGGTCAGCCTCGTCTACGAACGGGTGCTGCACAAGGAGCGATCGGAACTGTGGGTGGAGCGCTGCACCGGTCAGATCGGCGCCGTCCTCGATGCGCTGGAGGCCGACCGCGCCGCGGCCCCCGGTCCCTGGTGGTTCGGCGACCGCATCGGCCATGCCGACATCGCCGCCGGCTGCGCTCTGCGCTTCGTCGGCGAAGCCCACCCCGGCGTGTTCGACCGCTCCCGCTGGCCGACACTCGCCGCCCATTCCGGCGCCTGTGAGGCGATGGCGGAGTTCCAGGCGGTGGTGCAGCCCTTTTCGGTGAATGCCTGAGCCGGCACCCCCTTCCTTCCGATGAAGCATCGGTCCGGGAAGGGGGCCTCCGTAACGCCTTACCGATGGCCGCTGATTTCCGCATGCAGCGGCTTGGTGTCCTCGAACGTCTTCTGCTGTTCGGGGGTCGCCTCCTTCTGGTGCTTCTGCTTCCATTCGGAATAGGGCATGCCATAGACGGCGACGCGGGCGTCCTCGTCGGACAGTTGGACGCCACGCTCCTTGGCGGCGGCCGCGTACCATTTCGACAGGCAGTTGCGGCAGAAGCCGGCGAGGTTCATCAGGTCGATGTTCTGCACGTCGGTGCGCTTGCGCAGATGCTCGACCAAGCCGCGGAAGGCGGCGGCTTCCAGTTCGATGCGGGTCTGATGGTCCAGATCGGCCATGGGGTCTCTACTCCTCCGGTTTTCTTGTTCAGTTAAGAGTGGGGTGGCCGGTGCAGCGTGACCATCCGGCCATAGGGGTGAAAATCACGCGACCCGCCACCGCCGGCGATGGTTCGCACCACCGCCTCGCGGTCGATGGCGACGAAGCCGGCCAGCGACTGGATGCCGTAGTCGAACAGGCGCGGGGTCAGCGGCGTACCGGGGCCGATCATCGCCACCGCGGCACCCGCCGAAACCCGCAAGAGGCGGGGCAGGGTGCGGTTGGCGAAGGCGGAAGCGGTGACGGCCACGGCCTCGGCTCCCGGCAGCAGCCAGTCGCAGGCGGCCTCCGGGTATTCTTCCGCCTGCGGGTTCATATCGATCACCTGGGCGCGTGGCAGGCGGCGGGCGATTTGTGGGAAACCGCCGACAACCACCACCCGGCCCTCCACCGAGGCGAACAGGTCCAACCCGTTGCCGACGCTGCCGGTCACGTCCGGCCTGTTGTAATGCGCGTTCAGCGCCGCGACGCCAACCGCGATTTCCAGCGGGTCCCAGGACTGCGCCGCCATGGCGGCGAGATCTTGCAAGCCGCGGCCTGCCCACTGCGCCGGGGCGTTCTCCCTCGCGGGTGCCTGCCGGGCGGCGACCCCAAGGCCGCTGGCGGTTTCGACCAGGACCCACTTCTCGCCGGTAACGACGCGGCGGACCTCGTCATCGACAACGCCCAGGACCAGATCCCGGTACATCCGCTGCGGCCCCCACCAGCGCCACAGGGCATCAGCCACCGGCGACAGCAGGTCGCAGAAGCCGCCTGTCGCGGTCTGCCATTCATTGAGGTAGCGGCTGCCGACGCTGGTCAGCACCGGAATGCCCTCCGCGATGGCGGTCAGCATCTCGTCCGACAGGCCATCGCCGTGGGACTCCAAACCGGCGAACTTGTTCACCACCAGCAGGTCGACATCCATGGCGACCGCATTGCGGATCGCCTGGCTGGCCTCGGCCACACCCGTCGGATCGACGCGGCAGGACTGCGACTCCCGCCCCAGCTTCTGGGTAATGTCATAGGCGTGGCCGGTGGCGACATCGACCAGTTCCATCCGTTCGGCGCAATCGTCGCCCGGACCGTGGTTGCGCTGCACCAACCCGCCGACGCGGAAGCCGCGCCGCTTCAGTTCCGCCGCGAAGCCGTCCAGCAGCGTATCGACGCCATGGGAGCCGGGGCCGTGGATCACGGCACCCGGGCGCAGGGACGGCGGGGAGGCGGGGAGGAGTGGCATCGGCAATGGACCTTTCACGGAACGGCGGGCGGGCGGCGATGACGCCTCAACCGCCCCGGCGGATGCGATAGATGAAGACCGTCCGGTGGACCTCGTCCGGCAGGGTCTCGTGCGACAGCAGCGCGTTGTCGGTCGTGTTGCAGAAATGCCTGAAGTCGATGACGGAGGCCGGATCGGTCGCATAGACCACCAGTTCCTCGCCATTCTCCATCCCGTTCAGCAGGGCGCGGGTACGCAGGATGGGCAACGGGCAATGCAGCCCTTTCACGTCAAGCTCTTTCGCCGGCACCGCGCCCGCTCCCTATTGGTTCGAGGATGAATTCCTTAACGGACGCATGACTGTAGCCGGTTCGCGTCTGCTTCTCCAGGCCGGCAGCCGAAAGGTCGCCTCCGCCGCGGTCGCGCCACGGCCGAGATATTCCGCCTGCCGCGCTGTTGTACCGCGCAATCGCAGGGAATTTTGACGAAAGGACGGCGGTCATGGCAAAGCGGTTCGGCCAGGAGATGAGCGACAAGGTGGTTGTCATCACCGGCGCCTCCAGCGGCATCGGGCGGGCAACCGCAGTGGAGTTCGCCCGACAGGGCGCGGCGGTGGTCATTGCCGCCCGGCGGATGGCCGCCCTGCATGAGGTGGCCGAGGAGTGTGTCGAGGCCGGCGGCCGGGCCATGGTGGTGCCGACCGACGTGACCGACCAGCGTGCGATGCAGCATCTGGCCGAGCGCGCCATCCAGGCTTTCGGCGGCATCGACGTCTGGGTGAACAACGCCGGCGTCATTGCCTTCGGCCGCTTCGAGGATATCCCGGACGAGGTTTTCGAGCAGGTGGTGCGCACCGACTTCTTCGGCATGGTCCATGGCTGCCGCGCCGTTCTGCCCCACTTCCTGGACCGCGAGGAGGGGATCATCATCAACACCGCGTCGATGGTGTCCAACATCGGCCAGCGTTACGCCACCCCCTATACCGCGGCGAAGTTCGCCGTGCGCGGCTTCTCCGAATCCCTGCGGCAGGAACTGGTGGACGAACCCGGCATCCATGTCTGCATGGTCATGCCGGCTTCCATCGACACTCCGCTGTGGCAGCATGCCGCCAACTACACCGGCCGGGCAATCAAGCCGCTGAGCCCGATCCACCCGCCGGAGGAGGTCGCCGCCGCCATCCTTTCGCTGGCCCGCAATCCCCAGCGCGAGCTGTTCGTCGGAGCCGAGGGGCGTCTCGCCGCGGTCGGCAACGCCATGGCGCCGCAGATGACCGAGCGGGCGCTGGCCCACACCATCGAGCGCGACATGTTCCAGAACCGCTCGGCGCCCGAGACATCGGGCGGCGTGCTGGCCGCCATGCCGGAATATCAGGGTGCCAGCGGCGGCTGGATGGAACGGCGGCCGGAGCCGGGCCGGAATCGGGGGAGGAGTGAGGGGCGGGGGCGGTCCTTCTCCTGGGCCAATCTGACCCTGTTCCTGTTGCCGGTGGTGCTGGCCAGCCGTCCGCTGAGCGGCGGGCGGATGCGTCCCCAGTGGTGATCATCCGGCAGCCCCCTTGATCCGGCGGTCGGGAGCCGTTATACGCTCGCCCCTTTTCCGGTGCGGCGGGTGGCCGCACCGGTCATCCGGGCAGGAGGCGGGACATGACGGCGTGCGGGCTCGATTTCGGCACCTCGAACACGACGCTGGGCGTGCAGGACGCGGACGGCTTCCGGCTGCTGGCGCTGGACGGCACGCGCACGACCCTGCCGACCGCGGTGTTCTTCGACTTCGAGCATGACCGGACCACCATCGGACAGGCGGCCATCGACGGTTACGTGTCGGGTGTGGAGGGTCGGCTGATGCGCTCCATCAAGTCGATGCTCGGTACCGATCTGATCGATGCCGACACCGCGCTCCGCAAGGGGCGCATCAGCTTCCGCGCGGTGATCGGCACCTTCCTCGATCTGGTGAGGAAGCGGGCCGAGGAAACGCTGGGCGGCGAGCTGGGCGACGTGGTGGTCGGCCGGCCGGTCCACTTCGTCGACGGCGACCCGGCCGGCGACGCGGCGGCGGAGGAGGCGTTGGGCCAGATCGCCCGTGCCGCCGGATTCCGCAATGTCTCCTTCCAGTTCGAACCCATTGCCGCCGCCCTCGACTACGAACAGCAGGTGGCGGGCGAGGAACTGGCGCTGATCGCCGACATCGGCGGCGGCACCTCGGACTTCTCGGTGGTGCGCATCGGACCGGAGCGGCGCGGCAAGTCCGACCGGGCCGGCGATATCCTGGCGAATGACGGCATCCGCGTCGGCGGCACGGATTTCGACCGCGACCTCAGCATCGCCACCGCCATGCCGGAACTGGGGCTGGGCAGCGCCATGAAGCGCGCCGGATTGCTGGCGCCGAAGAGCATCTACTTCGATTTGGCGACCTGGTCGAAGATCAACTTCCTCTACACCGCAAAGGCGATGGCCGAACTTGAGCGCCTGCAACGCGATTCGGCCGAGCCGGAGAAGATCGAGCGTCTGATCGGTGTGGTCGAGCACCGTCAGGGCCATGCGCTGGCAATGGCGGTCGAGCGCACGAAAATCGCATTGTCGGACCATGAGGCAGCGGAACTGGCCTTGGACTGGGGGGGTGGGGATCTGGCGCTGGCGGTGGACCGCGAGGCACTGAATCGCGCTACCGGTTCGCTGGCGGCGCGGATCGGCGCCCGCATTCGCGATTGCCTGGCCGATGCAGGTGTGACCGCCGAGCGAATCGACGCGGTGTTCCTGACCGGCGGTTCCACCCTGCTGCCCCAGGTGCGTGCGGCGATCCTGGCCGGGGCGCCCGGCGCGCGGGTGGTGGAGGGCAACATCTTCGGCTCCGTCGGCCTGGGGCTGACGGTCGAAGCGCAGCGGCGCTACGGGTGAGGGATCGGGGGTGGGAGGTTGTGCCCACCCCCAATCCCCTTACTGCACCACGATGCGCGGGGCCGCGCGGCCGCCGGTGCCGCCGCCGATCTTCTCCCACAGGCGGGTGGCGATGCGGCGATAGGACTGGGCGTGCTCGGAGTCCGGCTGCGACACCACGATCGGCTGGCCCTGGTCGGAGGTCTCGCGGATCGACAGGTGCAGCGGAATCTCGCCCAGGAACTCCATGCCCAGATCGTCGGCCTCCTTGCGGGCGCCGCCGTGGCTGAAGATGTCGGTGCGGTGGCCGCAGTTGGGACAGCAGAAATAGCTCATGTTCTCGATGATGCCCAACACCGGCACATCGACGCGGCGGAACATGTTCAGCCCCTTGCGGGCATCGAGCAGGGCGATGTCCTGCGGGGTGGAGACGATCACCGCACCGGCCAGCGGGACCTGCTGCGCCATGGTCAACTGGGCGTCGCCGGTGCCGGGCGGCATGTCCACCACCAGGATGTCGAGCGTGCCCCAGTTGACGTCGCGCAGCATCTGCTGCAACGCGCTCATCACCATCGGGCCGCGCCAGATCATCGGCGTGTCCTCGGCCACCAGGAAGCCCATGGACATCACCTTGATGCCGTAATTCTCCATCGGCTCCAGACGCTTGCCGTCAGGACTGTTGGGGCGGCCGGAAATGCCCATCATGCGCGGCATCGACGGGCCGTAGATGTCGGCGTCGAGCAGCCCGACCTTCAGTCCGTTGGCGGCCAGCGCCAGCGCCAGATTGGCCGAGGTGGTCGATTTGCCGACGCCGCCCTTGCCGGACGCGACGGCGACGATCGCCTTCACGCCGGGAACCAGCGGCTTCTGCGGGTCGCCCTGCGGCGCTCCCTGCGGTGCTCCTCCATGGGTCCCGCCATGGGAATGACCGTGGGAATGGCCGTGCTGCCCGCCATGCGAATGCGTGTGGCCCTGTGCCGCACCCTGAGGCGCCGCGCGATGGGCGGTCAGCACCGCGGTGACCGACAGGACCCCGGGCAGGGCATCCACCGCCTTCTCCGCGGCGTGGCGCAACGGTTCGGCCTGGGCGCCGCGCTTGGGATCGACTTCGATGGAAAAAGCGACATGCCCGTCGCGCACCACGAGGCCCGACAACATGCCCAAACTGACGATGTCGCCGCCCCGGTCCGGGTCGATGACGGTCTTCAGCGCCTGCATGACTTGAGCTTCGCCGATCTGCGCCATGGTTGAAAACTCCGCTGTCTTCCCGATATTGGCGGATATCCGTTGGTGGAATCCTTGCCGAAGGGTATGGGGGACTATAGGACCGACGGACGAGATCGGTAAAGGGATGCGCGGGGCTTAAGCCATTGCGCTTCCACATGATGGGACGAATCGCAGAGGGGGACGCAGTCGGATGCCGTGGAACAATCAGGGTGGGGGCGGTGGTGGCGGCCCCTGGGGTCCTCCGCCGGGCAACAACGGCCCGGGCAACCCGTGGGGGCGTCCCCAGGGCGGGGGAAATGGCGGCGGTGGCGGTGGCCCGCAGCCTCCCGACCTTGAGGATCTGCTGCGGCGGAGCCAGGACCGTCTGCGCCGCGCCATGCCCGGCGGCTTCGGCAGCGGCCGGGGCGTCGCGCTGGTCGCCGGTGTGCTCGGCCTGATCTGGCTCGCCAGCGGCATCTACCGCGTCGAGGCGGACGAGCAGGGCGTCGTCATGCGTTTCGGCCAGTGGACCCGCACCGAGCAGCCCGGCCTGCGCTACCGCCTGCCGTCGCCGATCGAGACCGTGCTGCTGCCCAAGGTGACGCGCGTCAACCGGATCGAGGTCGGTTACCGCTCCTCCGTCGGCGGTGGTCGCAACGACCGCGACGTGCCGGACGAGTCGCTGATGCTGACCGGCGACGAGAACATCATCGACATCGACTTCACGGTGTTCTGGGTCATCAAGGACGCCGGCAACTTCCTGTTCAAGATCCGCGAGCCGGAAGTGACGGTGAAGAAGGCCGCCGAAAGCGCCATGCGCGAGGTCATCGGCCGCACCGACCTGCAGCCCGCCCTGACCGAGGCCCGCCAGCAGATCGAAACCTCGACCCGCCAGCTTCTCCAGACCATGCTGGACGAGTATCAGGCCGGCATCGAGATCACCCAGGTCCAGTTGCAGAAGGCGGACCCCCCGCAGCCGGTCATCGACGCCTTCAACGACGTGCAGCGTGCCCGCGCCGACCGCGAGCGCGCCCGCAACGAGGCGGAAGCCTACCGCAACGACATCATCCCGCGCGCCCGCGGCGAGGCGGAGCGGCTGGTGCAGGAAGCCTCGGCCTACCGCGAGCAGGTGGTCAGCCTGGCGCAGGGCGATGCCGACCGCTTCCGCAAGGTGTACGAGGCCTATGCGCTGAACAAGGACGTCACCGCCCGGCGCATGTATCTGGAAACCATGGAGGAGATCCTCCGCGGCCGGAACAAGATCATCGTCGACGGATCGGCGCAGAACGTCGTGCCCTACCTGCCGCTGAACCAGCTTGCTCCCAACGCCGCCCCTGCTCCGCAGCAGGCGCCGCGTCAGGCGCAGCCGGGCCAGAGCGGCAACCAGGGAGGAGCGCGGTCCGGCACGCAGACGCAGCCGCTGTCGTCGCTGCCCCAGAACCCTTCAGTCTCCGGCCAGTGAGGAGGATCGCATCATGAAACGCACCCTCGCCATCGCCGGCATCGCCATCGTCGCTCTGGGCGTCGTCGCGTCGTCCGCCCTGTTCACCGTCAACGAGGCCCAGCAGGCGCTGGTCCTGCAGTTCGGCGAACCGCGCCGGGTGATCCAGGAACCGGGCCTGAAGGTGAAGATCCCCTTCATCCAGGAAGTCCGGCTGCTCGACCGCCGCGTCCTCGACCTCGATCCGCCGGTGGAGCAGGTCATCCTGGCCGACCAGAAGCGGCTGGACGTCGATGCCTTCGCCCGTTACCGCATCCACGACCCGCTGCGCTTCTACCAGACCGCCGGGACCGAGGCGGTGGCCGAAACCCGCCTGAACTCGATCGTCAACTCCTCGCTGCGCCGCGTGCTCGGCAACGTCACGGTGCTGGCCGTCCTGTCGGACGAACGTGCCCGCATCATGACCGACATCAAGGGGCAGGTGAACGACGAGGCCAAGCGCTTCGGCATCGAGATCGTCGACGTGCGCATCCGCCGCGCCGATCTGCCGGAAGAGACCAGCCAGTCGATCTTCGCCCGCATGCGCTCCGAACGTGAACGCGAAGCGTCGGAGGCCCGCGCCCAGGGCCAGGAGCAGTCGCAGCAGATCAAGTCGCGCGCCGAACGCGAGCGCACGGTCATCATCGCCGAGGCCCAGCGCGACGCGCAGATCCTGCGCGGCGAAGGCGACAACTCCGCGCTGAAGCTGATCGCCGAGGCGACCTCGCAGGATCCCGGATTCTATGGCTTCTACCGGTCGCTCGAGGCCTATCGGAAGTCGCTGAACGGGAACGACACCACCATGGTGCTGTCGCCCACAGGCGAGTTCTTCCGCTACTTCAACGGCACTGGCCCGCAGGTCGGTGGTGGCGTGGCTGCTCCGGCTGCTCCGGCTGCACCGGCTCCGGCTCCGGCTCCCGCGCCGGCGCAGTAATACCGCCGTTCGGAAGCGACGCTGACTGTGGCCGGGTCGAGTTTCCCCCTCGATCCGGCCACAGCCATGTCCGGCACCAGCGGGCCGAGGCGAGCGGTCCGCAGCACTGGTTCAAAGGAAATCCGCGGGCTTAAGATTTCCACTGGTGCCGACTGGACCGGCACGCCATTTTGCAGCCATACTCTTGGCCCAACACCTATATGGCCCAGAACTGGGCGGCCGATCCTGCCCATGGAACCGGCCGGACGTCTGGTAGGGAGAGCACGTTGATTCGCATACCCAACTTCGAACCCGCCACGCGCGGTGCCGTGGCCGAGGCCCGGCCTCGCAAGGTGGGCGTCCGGCCGCTGGTCGCCGCCATCGTCTGGGGCATGACGTCGGTCATGGCCGGGGGCGTCGTGATGGGCGCCTTCGCGGCTGCGCCGGCCCAGGCCCAGGCGGCAACGCCCAACCGCAATGCGCCCGGCAGCTTCGCCGATCTGGCGGAAAAGCTGCTGCCGGCGGTCGTCAACATCTCCACCAGCCAGAACGCGCCTCAGCGTCCGCAGGGCCAGCGGCCGGAGATCCCGCAGTTTCCGCCGGGCTCGCCCTTCGAGGACTTCTTCAAGGACTTCTTCGACCGCCAGCAGCAGCAGGACCAGCCGCAGCGCAAGGCGACCTCGCTGGGGTCCGGCTTCATCATCGATGCCAAGAACGGCTATGTCGTCACCAACAACCATGTCGTTCAGGACGCCGACGAGATCACCGTCATCCTGCAGGACGACACCAACATCAAGGCGGAGTTGGTTGGCAAGGACAGCAAGACCGACTTGGCCCTGCTGAAGATCAAGACCAGCCACCCCCTGGTCGCGGTGCCCTTCGGCGACAGCGATGCCATGCGCGTCGGCGACTGGGTTCTGGCCATCGGCAATCCGTTCGGTCTGGGTGGATCGGTCACCGCCGGCATCATCTCGGCGCGCCAGCGCAACATCGACGCCGGCCCGTACGACGATTTCCTGCAGACCGATGCCTCGATCAACCGCGGCAACTCCGGCGGCCCGATGTTCAACCTGAACGGCGAGGTCATCGGCATCAACACCGCCATCTTCTCGCCGTCGGGCGGGTCCGTCGGCATCGGCTTCGCCATTCCGTCCAACCTCGCCAAGCAGGTGGTGGCGCAGCTGAAGGACTATGGCAAGACCCGCCGCGGCTGGCTGGGCGTGCGCATCCAGGCGGTGACGCCGGAGATCGCCGAGAGCCTGGGCCTGCCCGGCCACAAGGGTGCGCTGGTCGCTTCCGTCACCCCGGACGGCCCGGCCGCCAAGGGCGGCATCCAGGCGGGTGACGTGGTGACCAAGTTCGACGGCAAGGAAATCGACGAGATGCGGCGCCTGCCCCGCGTCGTCGCCGAAACCGGCATCGACAAGGCCGTGCCGGTCGAGGTCTGGCGCAAGGGCAAGGCGCAGACCGTCCAGGTCAAGGTCGGCGAACTGGAGGCTGCTGAGGAGCAGGGCCTGCTCACTGCCGGTCCGGACGAGAAGCAGCAGCCGAAGGACAAGGCTCCGGCCCAGAAGCCGACCGAATCGCTCGGCATGAAGCTGACCGCCATCACGCCGGAACTGCGCCAGCAGTACGAGATCAAGCCCGACATGAAGGGCGTGGTCATCACCGACGTGGCCGGCAACTCCACGGCGGCGGAGAAGGGGCTGCGCGCGGGCGACGTCATCATCGAGGTCGGCCAGGAAGAGGTCCGCAAGCCCGAGGATGTGACCGCCAAGGTCCAGAAGGCCAAGGAGCAGAGCAAGAAGTCCGTTCTGCTTCTGGTCGATCGCAAGGGCGACCTGCGCTTCGTGGCGATCCCGCTCAGCTGATCGCGGCGGCAAAGGAACATGGCGTCGGCGGGAGACCGCCGGCGCCTTTTTTATTGCGTCAGTGACGGGAAGTCGGAGCTGGATGGTCGGGGAGCGCCTACGCCCCGTCCAGCAGCATCGCCAGGGCGACGGCGCCCGCCAGCAGGGTGCACAGCGTCGCGACGATGGCGAGGCTGCGCAGGTACTGGCGGAACTCGCCCTGCTTCCATGCGCTGCGCCCCAGCAGCACCAGATAGCCCGCCATGGCGGCGGCGATGATCTGCCAGCCCATCCTATCCCCGTCCTGTCTCCGCCGAGGGGCGGAAGCCGGCAGAAATGCGCATGCGCGGCCAGGAATGGTCAAGCGGCACGGTGTCGGAAGCGCCCATTTCTATATCGAAAGCACAGGGTCTCCATTCGGGTTATCTGTTGGCATCACCACGCCAGCGATTGCAAACACAACTTGGTGTGAGATTTTTGCGGCATACCTCGCCCATCGAGCGCAGTCATACGCAAATAAGTGGTGGTTAACAAAACAGTTAACGCCTTCGCGCAGAGCAATGTTCGCTGTTGTGATATCTTTGGATCCTGAAATCTTGGAGAGGCTTTGCGCATATGCCCAATGCGTTCTTCTTTTAACTCCGGAGAGTGGTACCGTAGGGCACGACACGGGGGTAACCTCCCCCTAAATAACGGCCTGCCGAAGCTATCGAGGGGTAATCGCCGAATCGCCAATGCGTCGGGACCTTCCTCTGTACAACGGCCTTTACCCTGGCCACGACGTCATGACGATCGACCAAAATTGCGGGAGCGGACGATGGACTCAGTGCGCGCTTTTCTTATCGATTCGAACAAGCTGTTTCGCGAGGGGCTGAAGCGCCTGCTCGATGATTCGCCCTTCCAGATCGTCGCCGAGGCGGGAAACCTGCGCGAGGCGCTGGGCGCGGCCGAGAACGGCCTGCGGCCGCAGCTCGTCCTTCTGGACCTGCAGAATGGCGGCGACGAGGAGGCGGATGGGATGCGCCGCCTGCGTGCCCTGCTGCCGGAAACCCGCATGGTCATCCTGACCAGCGACCTGTGCACCCGCCGCCTCGCCAATGCGCTGGAAGCCGGTGCCGACGGCTACCTGATGAAGGACCTGTCGTCCGACGCGCTGGCCCAGTCGCTGAAGCTGGTGATGATGGGCGAGAAGGTGTTCCCCACCCATCTGGCCGCGCTGCTGATCTCCGGCCGCGTCAACGGCAACGGCACCGAAATGCCGGTGTCGCGCAAGGGCCTGTCGCAGCGCGAGGTGCAGATCCTGCGCTGCCTGCTCAACGGCGACAGCAACAAGATGATCGCCAACCACCTGAACATCACGGAAGCCACCGTGAAGGTTCACCTGAAGAGCCTGCTGCGCAAGATCAACGCCTCCAACCGCACCCAGGCCGCCATCTGGGCGCTGAACAACGGCATCGGCGGCGAACTGGCCGGTGCCAATGTCGTCGCGGCGGCGGCGAACCAGTAACGATCCGACTGTCCATTGCTCCCATCCCGTCTTCCCTTGCGGACGGCTTCGCCGCTCGCAAGGGAGGGGAGGAGGCAATCGTTGCATGACATGAATTGCCCGCCTGACGAAGGCGGGCTTTTTCATGGGATCAAACCGGCAGCCGGATCACCGCGCGCAGGCCGCCATAGGGGCTGTCGTCCAGGGTGATGTCGCCGCCGTGGCTGCGGGCCACGTCCCGCGCGATGGTCAGCCCGAGGCCCGAACCGCCGGTGTCGAGATTGCGGCTGCTGTCGACACGGAAGAAGGGCTTGAACACGTCGTCGCGCAGATAGGCCGGGATGCCGGGTCCGTCGTCGTCCACCGTGATCTCGATGGTGCTGCCCTCGCGTTCGGCCTTCACCCAGGCGGTGCCGGCATGGCGGCCGGCATTGACCAGCAGGTTGGCGATGCAGCGGCGCACCGCATTCGGGCGCAGCGGCAGGGTCAGCCCCTCGGGAGCGGTCAGCGTCACCTCGGTTCCCTCGCGCCGGGCGCCGGCGGCAACCTCGTTCAGCAGGCGCGTCAGGTCGGTCGGCTGCACCGCCTCCGTTCCCTCGCCGCGGGCGAAGGCGAGATACCCCTCGATCATCTCCTCCATCTCGGCGACATCGGCCTTCAACTCCTCCACCTCGGGATCGAGGTCGGCATCCACGATCATGTCGAGGGCCAGCTTCATCCGGGTCAGCGGCGTGCGCAGGTCGTGGCTGACGCCGGCCAGCATCTCCGTGCGCTGGTTGATCTGCCGCTGGATGCGTTCGCGCATCAGCAGGAAGGCGGAGGCCGCCTGCCGCACCTCCGTCGCTCCCTCCATCTTGAAGTTGGACACGTCGCGGCCCTTGCCCAGCGCGTCGGCGGCGACCGCCAGCCGCTTGATCGGTCTGATCTGGTTGCGCATGAACAGGATGGCGACGGCGAACAGCACGATGGCCGATCCGACCATCCACAGGATGAAGATGTAGCTGGTCGGGGTGAACAACCGGCGCTCCGGCGACATCACCGACAGCACCCCGTCGGCCATCTGCACCCGGATCTCGTACCATTCATGGGCGACGCGGGTATTGATGGTGAAGGGGCGGCCAACCCGGTCGTCCAGCGCCTTTCCCAGGGTGCGCTCCAGCAGGCCGCTCAATTGGCGGCGCTGCTCCGGCAGGACTTGGCCAGGTTCCAGGGTGACAATGAGATCGGTGGTGCGGGCGGCGGTGGCTAGCGTCCAGTCGCGCCCCTCCGGCGTCGGATCGTGTTCCAGCACGGCGATGACGGTGGCGATGTCGCCGGCAACCCCATAGGCCAGCCGATTCGTCACCGTATCCCAATGGCGGTCGTAGAAGATCCAGGTCGCCACCGCCTGGGCCAGGATCACGGGCGTGACGATGATCAGCAGAGACCGTCCGAACAGGGTGCGCGGCAGGAACCGTTTCAGCAACGGCGTCCGCCGCCGCCTTTCGGCCCGCCGCGCCACCGCCCTACCGGCTGCTCCGCTATCCGCTCCCGCCTGTCCGCTCACCGTCATGGATCGGGCCTCAGCACATAGCCCTCGCCACGGACGGTGTGGAGGTAGCGCGGCTCGCGCGGGTCGGCCTCGATCTTGCGGCGCAGGCGGGTAACCTGGACATCGACCGTGCGGGCATTGCCGGCGACCTTGCTGCGCTCCGTCAGCTCGTCGCGCGTGAAGGTCATGCCGGGGGAGGTGGCGAGGATGCGCAAAAGGCTGGCTTCCGCCGTGGTCAGGCGGATCACCTCGTCGCCCTGACGCAACTCGTCCCGGTCGGGCAGATAGGTGAGGGGGCCGAGCCTCACCGGCGCCGCGGGCGGGGCGGGCGGTTCGGGCGGGCGTGCCGCCTGCCGGCGCAGGATGGAGTTGATGCGCAGCAGAAGCTCGCGTGGGTTGAAGGGCTTGGCGAGATAATCGTCGGCTCCGGCCTCCAGCCCGGCGATGCGGTCGTCCGGCTCGTCGCGGGCGGTCAGCAGCAGGATCGGCAGATCGCGTTCCCGCCGCAGCGATTCGGTCAGCGACAGTCCCGATTCGCCCGGCATCATGATGTCGAGCACCAGCAGATCGAAAGCCAATCCGCCCAACTGGGCCCGCGCGTCGGCGGCATCGCGCGCCGTGCTGACCAGAAAGCCGTTGCTGGCGAGATATTTGCGCAGAAGCTCGCGCAGGCGGGTGTCGTCGTCGACGACCAGGATGTGGGGCTGATCTTCGGTCATGATGGGACTATAACGCGCCTCCCCGCAATCGACATAGAGGTGCCATGCGGGACATATCTTGGGTATGCATGGCGGGCAGTCGTGTAAGCGCTTGGCCGTTTCGGCCGCATTCCGTGTTACTGTCTGTATGTCCTCTTCGAGGGCCGAGAGACACAGGAGCGATCACGATGGCCGACCACCACAGGTCCAATGACTCCCGGGACCTGGACGCCCAAGACCTCGCCGACATGACCCGCGCCTTCCTGGCCAAGGGCGGGAACATCGTCCAATGCCCACCAGGCGCTTCCGAAAACGTGGTGTACCGCAAGGGCGGCTTCCGCCGCCGCAATCCCAACGACGTGAAGACGGCCGCGGAGAAGCCGGCCGGCACCGGTCCGGCCGACACCAGTTCCGCTGCCCCAGCGGCAGCTACCGAATCGACGAAGGTCGGCTGACCGGGTTCAGCGTTTCACCGCAAGACGGGCAGGAGGAACGGGCGGCGCGAACTTCGCCCGGTCCTCCTCGTCCAGCATGCCCATCATCACCTTGCGGAATCCCTCCACCGCCTCGGCCCCTGCCATGCGATAGGCACGGGCGATGCGCTGACGTTGGGTCTCCGACAGTTGACGTTCCAGCTCCACACCTTTTTCCGTCAACTCCAGCAGCCGTTGACGCCGGTCGCGGGCGCCGGTCTGCTGGTCGATGAAGCCCTGTCGCACCAGTTCGCCTAGCACGCGCGACAGGCTCTGCTTGGTGATCTTCAGGATCGCAAGCAGTTCCGAAACCGTGATCCTGGGATAGCGGCCGACGAAATAGATCACGCGGTGATGCGCACGGCCGAAGCCGATCTCCGCCAGAATTTCATCCGGTTCTGCGGTGAATTCGCGATAGGCGTAGAAAAGCAGCTCCATCCCGGTGCGGAGTTCCTCCTCGCGGAGAAAGAGCTGGTTCACGCCCGCTTTGAGGTCAGCCATGGCGACGCGGTTGGTTCGATTTGTTCTAATTAGGACAGCAACCCAGACATAAACAATCGCGCGCCCGGTTACAAGAACAAGCTCATTCCGGCAAGCGGCTTTTCCTCGGCCGTTCAGGCGCTGCCGATCAGGATGCCGGTACCGAAAACCAGCAGGCCGCCGACAACAACCTGGAAGGCCGCCGACAGCAGCGGCGTGTCCATGTAGCGGTTGCGGATCCAGGCGATGACGGCCAGTTCCACCGCGACCACGGCGATGGCGACGGCGGTCGCCGTCCAGAAATGTGGGATCAGATAGGGCAGGGCATGGCCCAACCCGCCCAGCGTGGTCATCGCGCCGCAGACCAGTCCGCGCAACCAAGGGCTGCCGCGCCCGGTCAGCGAGCCGTTGTCGGACAGCGCCTCGGCGAAACCCATGGAGATGCCGGCGCCGATGGAGGCGGCCAGACCGACCAGGAAGGTCTCATGGCTGTCCTGGGTGGCGAAGGCGGCGGCGAACAGCGGGGCCAGGGTGGACACCGACCCGTCCATCAGCCCGGCCAGACCCGGCTGAACGATCTGCAGGAGGAACAGTCTGCGTTCAGATTCGTGCTCCTGCTCCCGCACCTTTGGCGAGACGTATCTCGCCTCCAGCCGTTCGGCCTTGACCTCGTGCCGCCGCTCCTCTTCGGCCAGATCGCCCAGAAGCTGACGGATGGCGGCATCCTGCGACCGCTCGGCGGCGCGGGTATAGAAGCGCTTGGTCTCCGCCTCCATCAATTCGGCCTGCCGGCGCACCGTGTCGAGTCCCAGCGGGCGGGTCAGCCATACCGGCTTGCGCTCCACGAAGCCCTTCACGTCCTGGCGGCGGATCAGCGGGATATGGTCGCCGAAGCGTCCGCGGAACAGTTCGAGCAACCGGTGCCGGTGTCCGTTTTCCTCCGACGCCATGGCGCGAAACAGCTTGGCCGTGTCGGGGTAATTGTCGGAAAGGGCATGGGCGAACTCGTCATAGATGCGGCTGTCCTCCTCCTCCAGCGCGATGGCGAGCGCCAGCAGCTCCTTTTCCGTCAGGTCCGAGAAGTTCTTCATGGGGTCAGGCCTTTGTCGCGGCAAGATGGTGCGATGCGAATGATGCTATTCCGGATAGGGGCGTCCGCAACATGGCACTTCGTCTGATGGGCCTCCGCCTCGGGGCTGCTTCAAGATGTCTCTTATGGCGGTCGGCGGCCGATGCGCCGGTCGGGTGAGTAGAATTTCCCTGTCGGGCTTGCTATGGGCATTGGTCACGAGAGGCAAAGAACGTTCCGCAAGTTCCCATATAAAGCCGAGACAAGAAGGAAACGACCATGACCGCGAACCGGAAGCTGATCGCCGGAAACTGGAAGATGAACGGGTTGAAGGCCGATGGGCTGGATCTCGCCTCCGACCTTGCCGGACGGCTGAAAGGCGCCGGACCGGTCGCCTTCGACATGCTGGTCTGCCCGCCCTTCCCGCTGCTGTTCCCGGTGGGCGAGGCGATCGCCGACAGCCCGCTGGCGCTGGGCGGCCAGGATTGCGCGCCCAAGACCTCCGGCGCCCATACCGGCGATGTCGCTCCGACCATGCTGAAGGATGCGGGCTGCCGCTTCGTCATCCTTGGCCATTCGGAGCGCCGCGCCGACCATGGCGAGAGCGATGCCGTCGTCAACGCCAAGGCTGCCGCCGCGCTCAAGGAAGGTCTGGTCGCCATTATCTGCGTCGGCGAGACCGAGGCGCAGCGCGATGCGGGCCAGGCCAATGCCGTGGTTTCGGGGCAACTCGCCGGTTCCATCCCTGCCGGCGCGACGCCGGAGAACACCGTCATCGCCTATGAGCCGGTCTGGGCCATCGGCACCGGCAAGACCGCGACGCCGGACGACGTGAAGGCGATGCATGCCCATATCCGGGCCGAACTGGATGGCAAGATCACCGAACCCGCCAAGGTCCGCATCCTCTATGGCGGTTCTGTCAAGCCGAACAACGCGGCGGAGCTGATGGCGGTGGAGAATGTCGATGGCGCGCTGGTCGGCGGCGCGGCGTTGAAGGCAGACGATTTCTGGGCCATCGCTACCGCCTGCCGCTGATACGCCATGCTGGTGTCAGCCATGCCGCCAATGGATATGGCGTGGGTATTTTGGCGCTGGCATATCGCGTGATGGCGCGGTACAAACAATGGGCGCGCGCCACGGGCCCATGAGACGGCCTGTGGCGCGCTATTCGATTTTTGGGATGGTGTGGGGTGAGCATCGCATGGAATCGGTGATTCTGGTCATTCACCTGCTGATCGCCGTCGGGCTGGTCGGTGTGATCCTGATCCAGCGGTCGGAAGGCGGCGGACTCGGCATCGGCGGCGGTACCATGGGTGGCATGATGAGCACCCGGGGCACCGCCAATCTGCTGACGCGGACCACCGGCATCCTGGCGGGTTGCTTCTTCGCCACCAGCATCGTGCTGGCGATCATGGCCGGCGGCCATTCGCGGCCGACGTCGATCATCGACACGCTGCCGGCGTCTCCGGTGGCTCCGGCTCAGCCGGCCGCTCCGGCCCAACCCGCTCCGCCGGTGTCCCAGTAACGGGACAGCTCCCAGCGCACGGGTACGAAGCGGACAGCGAGGCGGCCTCCCCGAAGCCGCCTCTTTCTTTTGAGGGCCGATGACCGCGACGCGACGTTTCGGCGGCGGCCCTTCGGGGGACGTTGAACAGCTCCTCCCTATGGGGGGATGGAAAATCCGTTCCCCCTGGGGACATGGATCAGCTCTCAAGCTCTTCGGACGGACATGACTCGCTACATCTTCATCACCGGTGGCGTCGTTTCTTCGCTGGGCAAAGGTCTGGCATCGGCGGCGCTTGGGGCGCTTCTCCAGGCGCGCGGCTACAAGGTGCGGCTGCGCAAGCTGGACCCGTACCTGAACGTCGATCCCGGCACGATGAGCCCGTATCAGCACGGCGAGGTCTTCGTGACCGACGACGGGGCCGAGACGGACCTTGACCTCGGCCATTACGAGCGCTTCACCGGCGTGTCGGCCCGCAAGGGCGACAACATCACCACCGGCCGCATCTACTCCACCGTGATCGCGAAGGAACGTCGCGGCGATTACTTGGGCGGCACCGTCCAGGTCATTCCGCACATCACCGACGAGATCAAGGAATTCATCCGCGCCGACGCCACCGACGAGGACTTCGTCCTCATCGAGATCGGCGGCACGGTGGGCGACATCGAATCGCTGCCCTTCCTGGAGGCGATCCGCCAGTTCGGCAACGAGGTCGGGCAGGAAAATGTCCTCTACATCCACCTGACCCTGCTGCCCTACATCCCGACCGCCGGCGAGCTGAAGACCAAGCCGACCCAGCATTCGGTCAAGGAGCTGCTGAGCGTCGGCATCCAGGCCAACATCCTGCTGTGCCGCGCCGACCGCCCGATCCCGGAGAACGAGCGCAAGAAGATCGCTTTGTTCTGCAACATCCGTCCGGAGCGGGTGATCGCGGCGCTGGACGTCGAGTCGATCTATCAGGTGCCGATCAGCTACCACGAGGAGGGCTTCGACACCCAGGTTCTGAGCTATTTCGGCCTGCCGACCGACAAGGAGCCGGATCTGTCGCGCTGGACCCGCATCATGGACCGGGTGCGCAAGCCGCAGGGTGAGGTCACCATCGCCGTGGTCGGCAAGTACATCAGCCTGCTCGACAGCTACAAGTCATTGGCCGAGGCGCTGACCCATGGCGGCATCGCCAACAACGTCAAGGTCAACCTCGACTGGATCGATTCGGAGATCTTCGAGGATGACGACGCGGCGGTGAAGCGGCTGGAGAACGTCCACGGCATCCTGGTGCCGGGCGGTTTCGGCTCGCGCGGGACGGAAGGAAAGATCCGGGCTGCCAAGTTCGCCCGCGAGCGCAAGGTGCCCTATTTCGGCATCTGCTTCGGCATGCAGATGGCGGTGATCGAAGCTGCCCGCAACATGGCGAAGATCGAGGATGCCGGCTCGACCGAACTGGGCAAGCCGGGCAACCCCGTCGTCGGCCTGATGACGGAGTGGATGCGCGGCAACACGCTGGAACGCCGCGCCGAGGCCGGCGACCTGGGCGGCACCATGCGGCTGGGCGCCTATTCGGCCAAGCTGCTGGAAGGCAGCAAGGTCGCCGAGGTCTACGGCACCACCGACATCTCCGAACGGCACCGTCACCGCTACGAGGTGAACGTGTACTACAAGGAGCGTCTGGAAAGCTGCGGCATGAAGTTCAGCGGCCTGTCGCCGGACGGGGAACTGCCGGAGATCGTCGAGATCCCCGACCATCCCTGGTTCATCGGCGTGCAGTTCCACCCGGAGCTGAAGTCCAAGCCGTTCGAGCCGCACCCGCTGTTCACCGCTTTCATCAAGGCGGCCATCGATCAGAGCCGGCTGGTTTGACGTTTCCATAGGAAACGCTTCGGAGCCGGATTGCGCCCCGCCCTGAAAAGGCGGGGCGTTTTCATATTGTTTGCCTTCCCAATACGTCACATTCCTTGCGCATCCGACAACCTCGTGCGACGATCCTCTGAAAATCGCACAACCAAACAATCGGATTGGGGAAGGACTATGAAACGCGCCAGGATCGCCGCTCTCGCCAGCTGTCTGACTGTGCTCGCCGCAGCGCCGGCCATGGCGGCGGATTACTCCTCGACCATCTTCTTCGGTGACAGCCTGAGCGACAGCGGCGCATTCCAGTCGCTGCTTCCGGTCGGCGGCAAGTTCACCACCAATCCGGGGCCGGTGTGGGCCGAAAACCTCGCCGGGGCGCTTGGTGCCTCCGCCACCACGGCGGCACGCGGCGGTACCGACTATGCGGTCGGTGGCGCACGGGTGAACACGTCGGTCGGATTCCCGGCGACCGGTCTGACGGCGCTGGCGCCCAGCGTCGCCACGCAGATCTCCGGCTATCTCGCCTCCACCGGCGGCAGGGCCGACCCGAACGCGCTCTATACCGTCTGGGGCGGGGCGAACGACATCTTCACCGCGCTCAACAACCCGGTGACCGCCCAGGCGACGGTAACCCAGGCGGCGGGCGATCTGGTGACGCAGGTGGCGCGGCTGCGCGCGGCCGGCGCGCGCACCATCCTGGTGCCAACGGTGCCGGACATCGGATCCACGCCCTTCGGGCAGGCGCAGGGCGCCACCGCGGCGGCGCAGATCACGCAGTTGGTCAGTGGCTACAACCAGTTGGTCACGCTGGGGTTGGCGAATGCCGGCGTGTCGGTCATTCCGATCGATACCTATTCCCTGCTGCGGGCGGCGGTGGCGAACCCGGCGGCCTTCGGCTTCACCAACGTGACCGGCACCGCCTGCACCACCAGCAGTTCGCTGCTCTGCACCTCCGCCTCGCTGGTGACGCCAAATGCGGCGCAGAGCTACCTGTTCGCCGACGGCGTCCACCCGACCACGGCCGGGCATCGTGCGGTATCGGACTTCGTGCTGAACGCACTGACCGCCCCCGGCAACGTGGCGCAGCTCGCCGAATCGCCGATCCATACCCGTGACCGGCTGACCGCCACCATCCTGGCCCAGGCGACGACCAGCCTGTGGAGCCGCAAGCCGGGCACCAGCGGCGCCTGGATCAGTGGCGGAGCCGGTCGGCTGACCAACGACCGTACCGGCGATCCCGGTGCCGGCGGGCAGGCGGAGGTGCGCGGCACGCCGTTGTCGGTCAGCATCGGCATCGACAAGCGCTTCACCGAGAATTTGCTGCTCGGCGTGGCCGGCACCGCGTCGCATTACCGAGGCAGCTTCTCTACCGGCGGCGACTACAAGCAGCGGGAATATGTGTTGAGCGGCTACGGCGTCTATCGCCTGGGCGGCGCCTTCGTGAACGGTGTCGGATCCATCGGCTTCACCGATTACGACCTGCGCCGTGGCGTGACCATCAACGGCACCGACCATTCCACCGGCGGCAACACCGAGGGCATCAACGCCTCCATCGGCGCCGAGGGCGGGTATGAATTCATGACCGGCGGGCTGAGCCACGGCCCTGTCCTGGGCCTGCGCTACCAGCATGTCGAGGTGGAGGGCTTCAGCGAGGACAACAGCCTGTTCGGCTTCACCTACCGCTCGCAGACCCGCAACTCGCTGGTCGGCAGCGTCGGCTATCAGGCATCCTATGATTTCGGCGGCGTCCTGCCCTATGCCAAGGTGACGCTGAACCGGGAATTCAAGGACGATCAACGCAACATCACGGTGGAAAGCCGCAGCATCTCCACGCTGGCCTATGACGTGGCGGTGGCGAAGCCTGACCGTAGCTATGTCGATCTCGCGGCCGGCGCCTCCTTCAAGCTGGCGGAATCGGTGACCGGCACCGTTGGCCTGAACGCCCGGCTGGGCGAGGAAAACCGCCGCGATTATGGCGGCTTTGTCGGCGTCAGCGTCGGTTTCTGACGAAAGGCGGGGTGACCGGGCGAAAGTCCGCTCCATATCAGGGGCGGATTTGCCAATGGGAGGATGAGGACGCCATGTCAGAGGTGATAATCGATGCCGTCGACGGCGGCCGCTTTTCGGCCTATGTCGCCAAGCCCAAGGTAACGCCTGCGGGTGGATTGGTGGTGATCCAGGAAATCTTCGGTGTCAATGCGGTGATGCGCGAACAGTGCGACTGGTACGCTTCGCAGGGCTTCCTGGCGGTGTGCCCCGACCTGTTCTGGCGCCAGCAGCCCGGGGTGCAACTGACCGACAAGACGCAGGAAGAGTGGAATCGGGCTTTCGCCCTGTTGAACGGCATGGATCAGGACAAGGCCGTCGAGGATCTGAAGGCGACGCTGGCCTGGGTGCGTGGACAGGACGGCTGTACCGGCAAGGCCGGCACCGTCGGCTACTGCCTGGGTGGCCGGCTGGCCTTCATGATGGCGGCACGGTCCGATGCCGAGGCCAATGTCGGCTATTACGGCGTTGGATTGGAGGGGCTGCTGGGGGAGGCCGACAAGATCGCCACGCCGCTGCTTCTTCACATCGCCGAGAACGACAAGTTCTCCAGCCCGGACAATCGCGAGGCTCTGGTGGCCGGGGTGAAGGACAACAAGTGGGTGACCGCCAAGGTCTATCCCGGCATGGACCATGCCTTTGCCCGGCCGGGTGGCGAGCATTACGACCGGGACTCGGCCGACGAGGCGAACCGCCTGACGGTGGAGTTCTTCCACACGCATCTGGCCTGACGCCAGCGCCGTTGACCGTCTTTTGAAATAGTGGGATGCAGGGGGCTTCCGGCCTTTGCCCCCGACCCCTGATGGGCGAGGGCGGGAGGGCGGTGCCCTCTCGCCTGCTTTCGTTCTGGAGCACTCCTATGACCACGCCGCGCGCCGTCCAGGTCGGCGACCTGACCATCGCCAATGACCGCCCCTTCGTCCTGATTGCCGGCCCCTGTCAGATGGAAAGCCGCGACCATGCGATGGAGACGGCGTCCGCGCTGGCTGAGATGACGCGGACGCTGGGCATGGGGCTGATCTACAAGTCGAGCTTCGACAAGGCCAACCGCACCTCCATCACCACCGCGCGCGGCCTGGGCATGGACAAGGCGCTGCCGATCTTCGCGGAAATCCGCGAGCGGTTCGGCTGCCCGGTCATCACCGACGTGCATGAGGCGGCCCAGTGCGCCCCGGTCGCCGAGGCGGTGGACGTGCTTCAGATCCCGGCCTTCCTTTGCCGGCAGACCGACCTGTTGATCGCCGCCGCCGAGACCGGTCGTGCGGTGAACGTCAAGAAGGGTCAGTTCCTGGCGCCTTGGGACATGAAGAACGTCGCTGCCAAGCTCGTCGCCTCGGGCAACGAGCGCGTCCTGCTGTGCGAGCGCGGCGCCAGCTTCGGCTACAACACGCTGGTGTCGGACATGCGCTCCTTGCCGATCATGGCGGAGACCGGCTTCCCGGTGGTGTTCGACGCCACCCATTCCGTCCAGCAGCCGGGCGGGCAGGGCACCACGTCCGGCGGCCAGCGGGAGTTCGTGCCGGTTCTGGCTCGCGCCGCCATCGCCGTCGGCGTGGCCGCCGTCTTCATGGAGACCCACGAGAACCCGGACAGTGCCCCCAGCGACGGTCCGAACATGGTGCCGCTGAAGGAGATGCCGGCGCTGCTGGCGAAGCTGCAGGCCTTCGACCGTCTGGCGAAGTCCTAAACAGGCTTAATTTGGCTCAGGCGAGGCGCCGTGCTTCACTGGCGCCTCTCCCGCATCTTCGGGTCAGCCTTCGGGGACAAGCATGATGGTCGGTCGGAGTTTTCGGGGTGTGGTCGCGGCGCTCCTGCTGCTGGTGGTCGCCTTCCCGGCCCTGGCGCTGGAGAGCTTCCAGAAATCCAAGCTGACCGTCGAAACGGCGGGCGGCGGCAAGTTCCGCTTCGACGTGGAACTGGCGTTGACACCCGGCCAGCAAGCCCAGGGACTGATGTTCCGCCAGTCGATGGCGGCCGATGCCGGGATGCTGTTCATCTACGACCGGGTGCAGCCGGCCAGCTTCTGGATGAAGAACACGCTGATACCGCTCGACATGCTGTTCATCGCCGCCGACGGCCGCGTCGTGAACATCCACGAGCGCGCCGTGCCGGAATCGCTGGACTCGGTCAATTCCGACGGTCCGGTGAAGGCGATCCTGGAGCTGAACGGTGGCATGGCCTCCCGGTTGGGCATCCGCCCTGGCGACCGGGTGGTCTCCCCCGACCTCGCCAAGCCCTGAACAGAAGCCCCCCAAAGCCGAAAGACGGCCCGCCGGCGATGACTTTCGCGTAAACTCCACCCAGATCAATCGCGCGGGCTTGAACGGCGCGGAGGGCTGGGATGGGCAGGCGGGCGGCGATCTTTCTCGGACTGGCGCTCAGCGCCGCGGCCGGCCTGTCCGCCTACGTCGTGCTGGCGCGGGCGGAGCCGGGGCCGGCCTATCGGCTGGCGCGCATCGAACAGGGTCCGCTGGTCAGCGCCATCACCGCTACCGGGACCATGAGCGCGCTGGTGACGGTGGAGGTGAGTTCGCAACTCTCCGGCCAGATCGCCGAGCTGTATGCCGATTTCAACAGCCGGGTCACCAGCGGGCAGATCCTCGCCCGGCTGAACGGCGACCAGCTGGCTGCAAGGCTGGCCCAGGCCGGCGCCGACGTCGATTCCGCCAAGGCGGCGCTCATCCAGCAGCAGGCCCTGCTCGACAAGGCGCGGGCCGATCTTGCCAACGCCAGGGCCAGCATCGCCAATGCCGACGCGCAGATCATGCGTGCCGACCTCGCCCAGCGCGATGCCGAACGCGACCTGCGGCGTCGGCGTGATTTGCAGGGCCGCGGCGTGGTCGCTGCCGCCGATCTGGAGAAGGCGGAAACCGCAGCGCACAGCGCCCAGGCGCAGCTGACCGCCGCCCGCGCGCAGAAACGGCAGACGGAGGCGGCGGAAGCCTCCGCCGACGCGTCGCTGGCGGTCGCCGCCGCCCAGGTGGAGGTCGCCCGCGCCCAGGTGGCGCAGCGCGAGGCCGCCTTGCAACTGGTCCGCGTCGATTTGAACCGCTCGGTCATCCGTTCCCCCATCGACGGCGTGGTGGTGAACCGGGCTGTCAGCACCGGCCAGACGGTGGCGGCCAGCCTGTCGGCACCCACCCTGTTCACCATCGCCCAGGACCTGCGGCAGATGGAGGTTCTGGCCAACATCGACGAGGCCGACATCGGCCGGGTGCGCGAAGGCATGCCAGTGCGCTTCACCGTCAACGCCTTCCCCGGCGACGGCTTCACCGGCCGGGTCGCCCAGGTGCGGCTGGCGCCGAAGGAAGACCAGACCGTCGTCACCTACATCGTCGTCATCACGGTCGAGAATCCGGATCTGCGGCTGCTCCCCGGCATGACCGCCAACCTGCGCATCACGGTGGACGAGCGGCCCTCGGCGGTGAAGCTGCCCAACGCCGCCCTGCGCTTTCGTCCTCCCGGTGCCGAAGCATCCGCCGATGCGCCGACACCGACGACCGGCGGTCCGAACGGCGGACGGGGAGCCGCCGCGCTGGAGGCTGCGGCCAAGCGGGTGATGGACGGACTGAAATTGGACGATACGAAGCGACGCGACCTCTCCGCCCTGGTCGCCGAGGCACGGGATCGCTTCACGGCGCTGGATGCCGAGGGAGGCGATCCGGAACGGCGCCGGGTGGAGGCCAACGCCATCCGTACCGCGACGCTGGAGCGGATGGCCGGCCTGCTTGACCCGACACAGCGGGACCGCTTCGAGTCGCTGATCGATCCCGGCCGGGCGGCCGAGGCGACGCGCACCGTCTGGGTGCCCGGCCCCGGCAACGGCAGTCCGGTCGGCGTGCAGGTCCGGCTCGGTATCGGCGATGGCAGCTATACGGAGGTGACGGCGGGCGATCTGCGGGCCGGGCAGGAGGTCATCACCGGTATTCTCGCCCCCGACCGCGACACCCGCCGGGGAGCGCGCCTTGGCTTCTGAACCCGGTCCGCCGAACTCCTCCTCTTCCCTGATCGAGGTCCGGAACCTCACCCGCCATTACCGCATGGGACCGCAGACCGTCCATGCGCTGGAGGACGTCACGGTCGCCATCCCCCGTGGCGAGTTCGTTGCGGTCATGGGGCCCTCCGGGTCCGGCAAATCCACCTTCATGAACCTGCTCGGCTGCCTGGACCGTCCCGATGCCGGGCGTTACCAGCTCGACGGGCAGGACATCGGCGGCCTGTCCTCCGACGCCCTGGCGGCGGTGAGGAACCGTCGCATCGGCTTTGTCTTCCAGTCCTTCAACCTGCTGCCACGCCAGTCGGCGCTCGAAAACGTGATGCTGCCGATGGTCTATGCCGGTGTCGGCCATGCCCGGCGGATGGAGCGTGCATTGGCCGCGCTGGAGGCGGTCGGGTTGCGTGAACGGGCCGCCCACCGGCCGACCCAGCTCTCCGGCGGACAGCAGCAGCGTGTCGCCATCGCCCGCGCCCTGGTCAACGATCCGCTGCTGCTGCTCGCCGACGAACCGACCGGCGCGCTCGACACGGCGACCAGCCTGGAGATCATCGGTCTGTTCCAGCGGTTGAACCGCCGCGGCATCACCATTGTGCTGGTGACGCATGAACCGGAGGTGGCGCGCTTCGCCGCCCGTCTTCTGCAATTCCGCGACGGCCGCCTGATCGGCGACTCGAACCAGGAGCCGGAGGTGGCGGCATGACCAGTTGGGATGCCCTGCGTTCCGCGCTCGCTTCGCTGCGGGCCAACCCGCTGCGCAGCGCGTTGACCATGCTGGGCATCGTCATCGGCGTTGCCGCCGTGATCGCCATGGTCGCTGTCGGGGCCGGAGCGCGCGATCAGGTGCTGCGCCAGATCGCCAGCCTGGGCACCAACCTGATCATGGTGGGGCAGGGCAGCATCGCCCGTGGCGGGGTCAAGCTAGGCGCCGGCACCGCCTCGTCCCTGACGGAGGACGACGCGCTGGCGGTGCTGTCGGAGATCCCCGGCGTGGTGGTGACGGCGCCGTCGGTGCGTTGGGGGCTGCAGATCGTCGCCGGAAACCAGAACTGGGGCACCGTGCTGTTCGGCATCACGCCTGACTATATGGATGCCCGCGACTGGAGCGTGGCGATGGGGCGCGGGCTGTCGGACGAGGATGTGGCGCAGGCGAACAAGGTGGTGGTTCTGGGGCAGACGGTGGTGCGCAACCTGTTCGGCGGCGGCGACCCCGTCGGGGAGCCGGTGCGTGTCTTCTCCACCCCGCTGACCGTCGTCGGCGTGCTGGCGGAGAAGGGGCAGAACACTCAGGGGCAGGACCAGGACGACGTCATCTTCGTGCCGCTGTCCACCGCCAAGCGCAACATCCCCGGCATGGCGAAGAGCAACCCGCGCTTCATCCACACCATGGTGGTGAAGATGCGGGAGGGCACGGACATGGCGGAGGCACAGGCGCAGATCCGCGACCTGCTGCGCCAGCGTCACCGGTTGATCCCCAACCAGGACGACGATTTCTGGATGCGCGACCTGTCGGAGGTATCTGCGACCCGCGATGCATCGTCGCGCGCGCTGTCCTTCCTGCTGGCGGCGGTGGCGGCGGTCTCGCTGCTGGTCGGCGGCATCGGCATCATGAACATCATGCTGGTATCGGTGACCGAACGGACGCGGGAGATCGGATTACGGCTCGCCATCGGAGCACGGCGGCGCGACATCCTGGTGCAGTTCCTGATCGAATCGACCACCCTGTCGCTGATCGGCGCCGCGGTGGGGGTTGCGCTGGGCATCGGCACCGCCATGGGGGTCGCGGCCCTGGCGGGCTGGCCGACGCTGATCCAGATCGATTCGGTCGTGCTGGCGGTGGCCGTCAGCGGGCTTGTTGGGGTCTTTTTCGGCCTTTATCCCGCCCGTCGTGCCGCCCGCCTCAACCCCATCGAGGCGCTGCGGCACGAATAGCCGAGAGATCCGCCGCCGCATCGCCCACCAGCACGACCAGTCGTGCATCGCTGCGCGCCAGCATCAGGGCCAGCCGCCCGACCCAGGCCACCTCCCGTGGGAGTGCCAGAAGAGCCGGCCGCCGTTCCGCCACCATGCGCGCCAGTGCCAAGGCGGAGGTCGCGGCATGGCGCTTGTCGAGGTCGATTTGCCCGATGCCCGGGTCGAGCGCTGTGCGCAACGACCCGCCGCCCATCGGCGTGGCCACGTCCACCGCCGTGCCGGCGGAGAGCAGTTGATGGGCCGTCTCGACGACCGAGCGCCGGTCCGGCCGGTCGGCAAGATCGGGGAGGAAGAGTACGATGGCGAGGGAGGCAGGGGTGAGGGAGGGCAACGAAACGGTTCCGGAATGGTGTTGACGACAGGCTGGTGGGCGACCGAACGCCGCACCGGACGATCCGCGAAGCACATGGGATGGAAAAGACCGCGAAAGCGGTGCGCCGTCCGCTTGCCGTGGGCGTGGCGTTCGTGTATCTCACAACGCGGCGACGGGGCGTAGCGCAGTCTGGTCAGCGCGCCAGTTTTGGGTACTGGAGGCCCCCGGTTCGAATCCGGGCGCCCCGACCATCGCCGAGGGACAAATTCGTGTCCAGGCCATCAGTGCCGGGACGCAGCACAGGCATTTGGGGAGACGAGCGAGCCATGAACGTCCGGATCTATCAGCCGAGCAAGACGGCCATGCAATCCGGCCGCGCCAAGACTCACCGTTGGATGCTGGACTACGAGATCGAGACGCCGCGCCGTCCGGAACCGCTGATGGGCTGGACCAGTTCCGGCGACACGCTGAACCAGGTGCGCCTGTCCTTCGAGACGAAGGAGGAGGCGATCGCCTTCGCCGAGCGTGAGGGCTGGACCTACACCGTCCAGGAAGCGCCGATCCGCCGTGTTCGTCCGCGCAACTACGCCGACAATTTCCGTACCGACCGCCCGCGCTTCTGATCACGGAGAGCCTTCCCAAGTCGGGAGGCGGTATCCGGGAGATGGCCCCATAGCTCAGTTGGATAGAGCAGCCGCCTTCTAAGCGGCAGGTCGCTGGTTCGAATCCAGCTGGGGTCGCCACCGGAATAAACCACGCCATCCTCGTGGACGCATGCTTACGGTACGACAGCCGCATAGATCGCGCCGGTATTCCCTGATGGCGTGACGATGGCAGCGTTGCCAGCCAGTCGAACGACGGCAAGTGATCATTCGATCGAAACACCCAGCATACCAACACGCGTCGCTATGGCCAGCGGTGCTGTAGGCTGTTCTGTCAGGAAACTCTGAAACCCTGATTTTTCATCGGTTGTGATTGTCACATGTTAATGACAAAAATGGGTTCGCGAACAACATTCCACCCGTTCATGGGTTTGTAAAAATCGGAAACTCTCCGATTTGCCCATAAACAGGCTGGGATCGCGTCGTGCCAACGATCAAAGGAACTATTGTCGTCGTCCTTGAACGGGACGCGGTTTTGCGACTGGGGGTGGAAGCCCTGTTGGAATCCTGGGAATGCAGGGTGATCGCGGGCGACAGCATCGATCAGTTGATCGCGACCATTCGCGCCGACCAGATACGGCCTCAACTGCTGCTTCTGCCGCCGACAGATGGACAGCAAACCGGCGACCAACTGGCAAGCCGCTTCGAGTCGGAAATCGGTTGTTCGCTGCCATGGATCGGAGTTACCGGTGACCTCGCCTTGCTCAAGCGATGGAAGGCCGGTGAAATCGGCGGGTTTCTCCTTGAAATGCCCTGTTCGCCTGAGGCGCTTCGTGCCGCGATGATCAGGGCGCTTCCAAATGACCCCTGACGGGTTCCCCCATGGTCCCCTCAGCACATGATCGCCTTGAGAGCGGGCGGCCTACTCCGCAACCCGCAAATCCACCTTGCTGCGTCGTTCCTCTGTCCGACGCCCCATGGTGATGTTCTTCGGCGCCCTGACCTCCCGGTTCCGCCACGTCCAGCACTCGCCGGTTTCATCCTGGAAGCACACCCAGCACAAGTCATGCTCGGCGCCATAGTCGATCAGAAAATGCGCGAGTGCCGGCCCCTTGGGCGTGTCGAGGGGAAGTGGCGGATTCAATTGCAGCATGACGGCCTCGGTGGAATGTGGTGCTGCATAAACGCCGCAAACGGCGGACTCGCTCCCGCACCCTGTTCAGCCACACCGGAATCGCCGAGACCTGGGCGTTTCGGCTTACTCGGGAATCCCTGTGATCAGCCGTCGCATCGGAGCCAGGGATCCGATATGCCGCTGAGCGGTATCGGCCCGAGGCATTATGAGGAAGCGTCACATCGACGGCCGACGGCTCGCTGAGCACGTCACTGGGTGTCACTGAGCTTTTTTAGGAATTGGTGATCCGGGTGGGATTCGAACCCACGGCCACATGATTAAAAGTCACGTGCTCTACCGACTGAGCTACCGGATCATCCAGCGCGGCGGTGGGAAGCTGGCCCCCGCCGGAAGTGGGCGCACCATAGAAAGACGCGCCTGAAAGGTCAACCACGGGCTTGATGGCGAAGGCAGTATTTTGCCGTCAAGCCCGTGATCCGAGGATCAGGTCTGGCTGGTCGTCGGCACCGTGCCGTTGCCGGCCTCCATTGCAAATCGCTCGGCCAGTCGCTCGGCCACGCGGGCCGAGACGAAGTGCCGGATGTCGCCGCCCAGACGTCCGATCTCCTTCACGAAGCGGGAGGAGATGAACTGATGCTTCTCCGACGACATCAGGAAGATCGTCTCGACCTTCGGGTTCAGCCGGGCGTTCATGCCGGCCATCTGGAATTCGTACTCGAAGTCCGAGACGGCGCGCAGGCCGCGGATGATGACTCGGGCGTTCATCTCGATGGCAAAATGCATCAGCAGATTGTCGAACGCCCGCACCTCGATGCTGGCGCCGCTGGCGTTCAGCCCGGCCACATCCTCGCGAACCATGGCGACCCGCTCATCCGTGGAGTAGAGGGGTCCCTTGCCGGCATTTCGGGCGACGCCGATGATCAGGTGGTCGACCTGACGGGCGGCGCGCTGGATGATGTCCATGTGACCGTTGGTGATCGGATCGAAGGTGCCGGGATAGACACCGATTCGACGAGCCTCGTTGGTCTCGGTCTGGCTGGTCGCCATGGAAGTTCCCCTCTACGCCCTTCCGTTATTCATTCGGCGCGGCGGAGCCGCCGGCATCGCCGACCGACCCGACCGAACCGTTGGCATCCCCGCCGTCCTCGCCCACGCCAGTCTCGCCCTCTTCCTCGGCGATGGTGGCGACGGACACCACGCGCTCTTCCGCCCCCACGCGGAACAGCGTGACGCCCAGCGTCTTCCGGCCGGCCACCCGCACGTCATGCAGCGGCATGCGGATCACCTGGCCGCCGTTGGTGACCATCATCACCTGATGGTTCGATTCGACCGGGAAGGCCGCGACGATGGAGCCGTTACGCTCGCCCATCTCCATGTTCCAGATGCCCTGGCCCCCGCGTCCGGCAGTGCGATACTCGTAGGACGAGCTGCGCTTGCCATAGCCGCGGTCGGAGACGGTGAGAATATACTGTTCCTTCTGTTTCAGTTCCTCGTAACGCTCCTGCGACAGGGTGACGCTGTCGGCCGGAACCTCGTCCGCTTCCGGCGCGGCCTCGCCCTCCATCTCCAGCCCCTCGTCGCGCTTCATCTTGAAGAAGGCAGCGCGCTCCTCGGGCGTGGCATCGACGTGGGCCAGGATCGACAGAGACACCACCTCGTCCCCGTCGGCCAGCTTGATGCCGCGGACACCGGTGGAGGTGCGGCCGGCGAAGACGCGCACATCGTCCACCGGGAAGCGGATGCACTTGCCGCCGCGCGTCGCCAGCAGGACGTCGTCAGTCTCGGAGCAGGTGTGGACGCCGATCAGCCGCTCGCCTTCCTCCTCCAGCTTCATGGCGATCAGGCCGTTGGAGCGGATGTTGGCGAAGTCCGACATGCGGTTGCGGCGGACATTGCCCTTCGAGGTGGCGAAGACGACATGCAGATCGGACCAGGCGGCCTCGTCCTCCGGCAGCGGCAGGACGGTGGTGATGGTCTCCCCGTCGATCAGCGGCAACAGGTTGACGAAGGCCTTGCCGCGCGCCTGCGGGTTGCCGAGCGGCAGGCGGTAGACCTTCAGCTTGTAGACCATGCCGCGGTTCGAGAAGAGCAGGAGCGGCGTGTGGGTGTTGGCGACGAACAGGTCACTGACCGCGTCCTCCGCCTTCATCGACATGCCGGAACGGCCCTTGCCGCCGCGCTTCTGCGCGCGGTAGGTCGACAGCGGCACCCGCTTCACGTAGCCGGACTGGCTGACGGTGACGACCATGTCCTCGCGCTGGATCAGGTCCTCGATGTCGGCCTCGAACTCGAGATCCTGGATTTCGGTGCGGCGGGGGGTGCCGAACCGTTCCTTCATCTCCACCAGCTCGTCGCGCAGGATCCCCATCAGCTTCGGCCGGTTGGCGAGCGTGGCGAGGAAGTCGGCGATCTGGTCGGTGACATCCTTCAGCTCGGCGCCGATCTTGTCGCGCTCCAGCCCGGTCAGGCGGTGCAGACGCAGGTCGAGGATGGCACGGGCCTGGACTTCGGACAGGCGGTAGGTGCCCTGTTCGCTGACGCCGCGGCCCGGCTCGTCGATCAGCTCGATCAGCGGACCGACGTCATGGACCGGCCACTCGCGGTTCATCATCTCCTCGCGCGCCCAGACCGGATCGGGCGCGCTGCGGATCAGCTCGATCATCGCGTCCAGGTTGGCGACGGCGACCGCCAGACCGACCAAGGTGTGCGCCCGCTCGCGCGCCTTGCCCAGCAGGAACTCGGTCCGGCGGGTGATGACCTGCTCGCGGAAGCGGACGAACGCGGTGATGACGTTTAGGAGATTCATCAGCTCCGGACGGCCGCCGTTCAACGCCAGCATGTTGACGCCGAAGGAGGTCTGGAGCTGGGTGTGGCGGAACAGCTGGGCCAGCACCACGTCGGGAACCGCGTCGCGCTTCAGCTCGATCACCACGCGCACGCCGTCGCGGTCGGATTCGTCGCGCAGGTCGGCGATGCCCTCGATCGTCTTGTCGTTCACGACCTCGCCGATGCGCTCCATCAGCTTGGCCTTGTTGACCTGATAGGGGATCTCGGTCGCGACGATGGCGGTGCGGTCCTTGCGCACCTCCTCGAAATGGGTCTTGGCGCGCAGGATGATCGAGCCGCGCCCGGTCTGCAGCGCCGCCCGGCTGCCCGACCGGCCGAGGATCAGGCCGCCCGTGGGGAAATCGGGGCCGGGCACATGCTCCATCAGCTCTTCGAGCGTGACGTCGGGATTGTCGATGTAGGCGCAGCAGGCGTCGATCACCTCGCCCAGATTGTGGGTCGGGATGTTGGTCGCCATGCCGACGGCGATGCCGCCGGCGCCGTTCACCAGCAGGTTCGGGAAGCGGGCCGGAACGACGGTCGGCTCGCGGCCCGAATCGTCGTAGCTGGCCTGGAAGTCGATGGTGTCCTTGTCGATGTCGTCCAGCAGCGCTTCCGCCGCCTTGGCCAGACGCGCCTCGGTGTAGCGCATCGCCGCCGGCGGATCGCCGTCCATCGAGCCGAAATTGCCCTGACCGTCGATCAGCGGCAGGCGCATGGAGAAGTCCTGCGCCATGCGGACCATGGCGTCGTAGATCGCGCTGTCGCCGTGCGGGTGGTATTTACCCATCACGTCGCCGACGATGCGCGCCGACTTCTTATAAGGCTTGGTCGAGTCGTACCCGCCCTCCTTCATCGCGTAGAGGATGCGCCGGTGCACCGGCTTCAGCCCGTCGCGGACGTCGGGCAGGGCACGGCTCACGATCACGCTCATCGCGTAGTCGAGATACGATTTCCGCATCTCGTCTTCGATGTTGATCGGCGCGATGTCGGAGGCGGGAGGAAGGGGCGTATTGCTCAAGCAGGACACTCATTCTTCGTATGCGCCGCCGCTTGACGAATCCGCGGCAGTCACCGGCCTTGCGGGCCGAAGGTTTTGCCCAGGAAATATAGCAACTCTCGCAATTGCACACAATGATTCGGGGCCGGAAAGCCCCGATCAGCGTCGGCTCAGATACGCGAACCGAAGCGAGAGGATGGTGACCGACACCAGGCTGGCGACCAGGATTCCTTCGAAGAGTCCATGGACACCGTGCCCGAGACCGAAGACCAGGAAGGCGGACACCGGGATCATCACCACCGCGTAGGAGAAGAAGTGCAGCGCCGTGGGGATCCAGGCATCGTGCCGGCCGCGCAACGCATTCGCCATCACCGTCTGGCCGCCGTCGGCGATCAGGATCCAGGCGGTGAAGGCGATCAGCGGCACCACCGCTTCCAGCAGTTGCGGGTCGCTGGAGTAGATGGCACCCAGCGCATCGGGCAGGCTGCGGTAGAGGATGCCGACGCAGGCCAGGATCGCGCTGGTGACGCCCAGCCCGGTCCAGCCGGCTAGCGCGATGTCGCTGCGGTCGCCGCGGCCATACGCCACACCGACCCGTACCGCCGTGGCCGAGGCTAGGCCGACGGCCGCCATGAAGGGCAGGGCGGTCAGGTTCAGCCCGACCGTGTAGGCGCCCAGCGCCAGCGGCGAGATCATCCCGGCGAACAGGCCCAGCCCGCCGAAGGCCCCGCTCTCCACCCCGATGCTGAGCCCGGCGGCATAGCCGAGATGGCGTTGACGGGCCGCGCCGCGCCACCAGTCGGACACCGGCCGGCGCACCTGCCAGCGGTCATGGTCGCGCATCCACCAGACATAGGCGACCAGCCCCAGTCCCATGGCCCAGCGCACGACGGTGGTCGCCCAGGCGGACCCGACGGCACCCAGCGGCTCCAGCCCGACATGCCCCCAGACCAGCGCCCAGGCGAGCGCGGCGTTGACAAGGTTGCCGATCACCATGGCGACCATGCCGGGAAGCGGGCGCTTGATGCCCTCCAGGAAGAAACCGGTGGTGATGTAGAGCATCATGCCAGGCGCCCCGAGCCCCAGCACCGCCAGCACATGGGCGCCGCCCGACGCCATCTCCGGCGTCTGCCCGCCGGCCTGGAACAACGGGTCGCCCAGCAGCGAGACCAACGCGAACAGCACCCCCAGCAACAGCGCGTAAGGGACAGACCGGCGCCACGCCCGTCCGCAATCGGCATCGGTCCCGGCGCCGAAGGCGTGGGCGGTGATCATCACCGTGCCCATCAGCAATCCGACGCCGGTGCCGACCATGATGTTGCCCGGCAGATGGGCCAGCCCGTAATAGGCAAGCTCCTGCGCCGAGAAACGCCCGACGATGGCGGTGTCGACCGCCATCATCACCATCAGCCCGGCGCGGGAGACGATGACAGGTGCCGCCAGCCGCAGCAATTCGCCGATGTGGGCTGCGAGACGCGCACGCAACGGCTCGGGGGCGGGCAGGGTGGCGGTGCTCATGACAAAACCTGTGGTGGAAGAAATGTGGCGGTCGTCGCTGCGGCGCGGCCGGTCCGTAAGGCCTGACCGCAAAGCGGGCAGACTGCGCAAAAGCCGGTCATCTTGACCGCTAGGCGTACCGCGTCAAGGATTTCACGCGTCCCGAAAGGACCTTTGCATTCACTGCATGGCGGGAAGGTGGGGTGCGGAACCAAGCCGCCGTCATCGCGTTGTCAGAATCAGAGATGAACGACACCCAAGGCAATCGCCCATTCCGCTTTTCCCAACCCCCAGCCTCCCGCCCCCTCACCCGAAGTCCGGAGAGACGCCATGCAGCACGCCAAGAACCGCCGGCAGCGCGCCACCGCCCGTGCCATTCCGTTTCCCGCGCGCGAGGTGGTGATCCTGACCTTCCTGATGGCGCTCGCCGCCATGCTGACCGGCTGCAATACGGTGGAGGGTGCCGGCCAGGACGTTCAAGCGGGCGGCCGGGCGATTGAACGGACGGTCGACTGAGGCGTTACCCCAGGACCATTTCCCTTGCAGGAGTTTCCGCATGAGCGATCCACAGAAGCCGTCCACCCCCGGGGAGATTCCGCCGCCATCCAATCCGAATCCGCCCCAGCCCGACCGACCGACGACGCCAGATCCTTATCCGGTGCCGGACAATCCCGGCATTCTGCCGGAAGTGCCGCCGCCGGCTGACGAGCCGATGCCGGGAATGCCCAATCCGACGACCGCATGATGGCGTTATTGGAGAGGGGGGCATTCTTCGCCGCTCCTCTCCAACTGGACCGGCCTAGCGCCGCAGATCCCTGTCCAGGTTCGGCTCTGCCCGGTCGCCGTTCAGGCGGGCGCGATAGACCTGGACAGCTTCCAGCACGCGCTGGACATAGTTGCGGGTTTCCGAGATCGGGATCAGCTCGATCCAATCGACCACGTCGATGGCTTCCGTGCGCGGATCGCCATAAGTCTGGATCCACTGGCGCACGCGGTTCGGCCCGGCATTGTAGCCGGCGATGGCCAGTACCCAGGAACCATTGAATCGGTCGATCAACTCGGCCAGATAGGCGGACCCCAGCGTGACGTTGTAGCCGGGATCGGAAGTCAGCCGGGCGTTGGTATGCTTCAGCCCAAGCTTTCCCGCCACCAGCTGCGCCGTCGTCGGCATCAGCTGCATCAGCCCGCGCGCACCGGCGGAGGAGACGATGGTGGGGTTGAAGGTGCTTTCCTGACGGATGATGCCGTGGATCAGCGCCAGCTCCGGCGCCGCAGGGCGGGCGTCGATCATCGGATAGCCGGCCTCGACCAGGAACACCTCGTTCTGGGCGGCATCCTTGGCGGCGGCGACGGCAAGGTCGCGGCGGCCGACATCGTTTGCCAGTCTGGCGACCAGCGCATAGTCGGCCGGTGTCTTGGCATCCAGGCTGATGCGGCGGACGAAGCTGGTCACCTGATCGGTCGCGTTCCCGCCGATCTCCGCCAGCAGGCGGGCGACCCGCACCATCTCGCGCCTGTTGAAGGCGGCCGTATCGGCGCTGGAGACCGTCGGCGGCGTCGGCAGGGTGACCGCTCCGCCGGAGACATGGCGGAACGCCAACTGGCCGTAGAAGGTGGTGGGATAGGTCGCCGCCTTGGCGTACCAGTCGCGCGCCGGTCCGGCCTGCCCCAGCGCCTCAGCCGCGCGGCCGCACCAGTAGGCGCCGCGCGCCTTGCTGATCGGGGCGGTGACGGAGCGGTAGAGCTTGTGGAAATGGGCGAAGGCTTCCGAAGGCTTGTCGAGAAAGCGCAGGGCCAGGAAGCCCGACAGGAACTCCGCATCGGCGAAGGAACTGCCCTCGCTCATGCCGTTGGCGCTGACCAGACGGTAGGCGAGGTTGTAGTCGCCGCGCTCCATCGCCCGGCGGGCCAACAGATGGCGCTCCGACCACCAGGCTTGCGGCCGGCCCATGTCGGTGCCGGCCCGGGCGATGATCTCCAGCGCGCCGGCATCGTCGCCCCTGCGCCGCAGGTAGCGGGCGCGGTCGAACATCAGGCCGGGATCGCTGAGCAGGCCGGGCGGCACGCGCGACAACGCGGCATCGGCACCGGCGCTATCGCCGTCGAGCGCGATGCGCGCCTCGATCAGCGTGTCGTAGGCCTCGTCGAAGAAGGGGAGCATCCGGCGGACCGGCGCCTCCTGCTTGGCCCACAGCAGGCGATCTATGCGCGCCTTGTGGTCCTGCTGACGCAGATAGGGCGTGTAGTGGGAGAGGAAGGTCGCTTCCTCGTCCGGGGTGAAGGTGGCGTCGGCCCACTGCTTGCGGACGAGGGCGGTCGCGCGCTCCACGCCGCCCGTCGCGATCAGCGCGTCGGCATAGCGGACGAAGCCGTCGTTGGTCACCGGCGGGTTCTGACGGAACCATTCCACCACCTCGGCCGGCGGGATGTCGGGCATCGCCATCTCCGCCTGACGGCGCAGCGCCGCCATGTTCGGCCAGTCCGGATTCTCGCGGATGAAGCCGGCGATGTCGGCGAACCCGCCGCCGCCGGGGTTGGCCAGCGCGATCCAGCGCAGAACCTTCGCCGGTAACGGGTCCTGGGCACGGGAGGCCGCCGACAATGCCTCGGCCAGCCGCTCGTCGTCGGCGAGCTTGAAAGCCTCGCGATAGATGGCGATGTCCTGCGGACTCAGCGCCGCGGCGGGAAGAGCGCCGGGAAGCGCCGCGAAAAGGGTGAGGAGACCCGCGAAAACAGTGGTCCGGGCGCTCTTGCCGAGGGCGGCGGGGAGGGATAATGTGCGCAACTCTTTTTTCCAGCTAAGCCGACTGAGGAGGCAGCCATGTTCCACGGTTCCATCGTCGCCCTTCTGACTCCGTTCAAGGGCGGGAAAGTGGACGAGAAGGCCTTCCAGTCCTTCGTGGAGTGGCAGGTCGCCCAGGGCACGCACGGTCTTGTGCCCTGCGGCACTACCGGCGAGTCGCCGACCCTGTCCCACGAGGAACACAACCGCGTCGTGGAGCTGTGCATCGAAGCGGCTGGCGGCAAGGTTCCGGTGATGGCCGGGACCGGCTCCAACTCGACCGACGAGGCGATCGCCCTGACCCGCCACGCCCGTCAGGCGGGCGCGCAGGCGGCTCTCGTGGTCACGCCCTATTACAACAAGCCGTCTCAAGAGGGTCTCTACCAGCATTTCAAGGCGATCCATGACGCGGCGGATTTGCCGATCTTTATCTACAACATTCCGGGCCGCAGTGTCGTGGATATGTCTGTGGCGACGATGGCCCGGCTTGCGAAGCTGCCCAACATCGTCGGCGTGAAGGACGCTACCGCCGACCTGTCCCGCCCGTCCCGCCTGCTGCAGGAGGTCGGCCCCGACTTCATCCAGCTGTCGGGCGAGGACGCCACCGCGCTGGCCTTCAACGCGCAGGGCGGCGTCGGCTGCATCTCCGTCACCGCCAACATCGCACCGGCGCTGTGCTCCGCCATGCAGACCACCTGGGCCAAGGGCGACCTGAAGGAAGCCTTCCGCCTGCGCGACGTGCTGTCGCCGCTGCACGACTCGATGTTCGTCGAGACCAGCCCGGCCCCGGTGAAGTTCGCTGCCAGCCTGCTCGGCCTTGGCAGCGACGAGATGCGGCTGCCGCTGGTTCCGGCTACGGAGACCGCCCGTGCCGCCGTGCGGGGAGCCATGACCAAAGCCGGCCTGTTGTCCTGAGCGACGGAACGGGCCGTATAGGAGAGAGACTTGGCGACGCGCGAGGAAGCGAAAAAATATGCGGCGCAGAACCGCCGCGCGCGGTTCGACTTCTTCATCGATGATGTCCTCGAGGCCGGGATCATGCTGACCGGGTCGGAGGTGAAGTCGCTGCGCGGCGGCCGCGCCAGTGTGAACGAGGCCTATGCCGGCCTGAAGAGTGGGGAGCTGTACCTGTTCAATGCGTACATTCCCGAATATCTTCAGGCTGGCCGCATCGATCAGCACGAGCCGAAGCGTCCGCGCAAGCTGCTGGTCCGCCGCCGCGAGCTGGACAAGCTCGCGGCCGGCATCAAGCAGAAGGGCGTCACGCTGGTGCCGATGTCGGTCTATTTCAACGACCGCGGCTACGCCAAGGTCGAGATCGGCCTCGCCACCGGCAAGAAGAAGCATGACAAGCGCGAGAGCGAGAAGGAGCGCAGCTGGCAGCGCGACAAGGCGCGGCTGATGCGCGACAAGGGCTGATCCGGTGGCACGTCTTGACAACCGGGCTACGGACCGCGACTCTATTGTCGCCGCCGTGGCCGCCGAAGCCCTGTCCGAGATACGGCCGCAGGGCCGGATCCTCGTCGCCTTTGACAGCGATGGTGCCATCGCCGACGCCCTCCGCGACGGCGGGGCCGAGGTGGTGGCGTGGAACCGGCTTGCGATTGGCGGGCAGGCTGCGGCGCCTTGGCCGGCCGAAGGGCCGTACGATGGCGCCGTGCTGCGCTTGCCGCGCGGCTGGGCCGGGTTCGAGATGGCGCTGCATGCGCTGGCCTCCCGCCTCGTCCCCGGTGCGCCGCTGTGGATCGCCGGCGGCAACGACGAGGGTGTGACCAGCGCACCCAAGCATCTCGACGGTCTGGCGGAGGAGCCGGACACGCTGATCATCAAGCGGCGCACCCGGTTGCTGTTGACCCGGCGTACCGACGTGCCGGCCAAGGGGGAACTGGAGGACTGGCGGCAGACCGTCGCCCTGCCTCTGCCGGACCGGACGCTCGAGCTGGTGTCCTACCCCGGCCTGTTCGCCCACGGGCATCTGGATGCCGGAACCGAATGTCTGCTGAAGGTGCTGCCGGAGGTCGCGGCCGGGACCCGCATTCTGGATTTCGGCTGCGGCGCCGGGGTGATCGCGCGCGCGGTGCGTGAACGCCAGCCCGATGCGCCGCTGACCCTGCTGGACATCGACGCGGTGGCGCTGCACGCTGCCCGCCAGAATGTGCCGGATGCCGAGCTGGTCCTGAGCGATGGCCTGGGTGGACTGGGCACCCGCGAACGCTTTGGCTTGATCCTGTCCAACCCGCCGCTTCACCGCGGAAAGGACGAGGATTTCGGTATGCTGGACTCGCTGGTGGCGGGGACGAAGCAGTATCTGAAGCTGCGCGGCAGTTTGGTGGCGGTGACCCAGCGGACGGCCGGTGTGGGCAAGCTGTTCAAGACCGCTTTCGGTCATAGCGACATGCTGATGGAAACCACGCAGTTCCAGGTCTGGTCGGGGACACCGAAGTAGCGGACGCAATGGGGAGGCATCGACAGGCGACGACTCCCCACCTCAACGTTACACATTCACTCCCCGCATCCCCTCCGCCGTATAGCGATCCCCCGCCGCTGCGCCGGGCGGCAGAGCGTCGCTCAACGCCTTTGCCTCCGCTCCGGTCAGAGTCACCGTCGCGGCGCCGACATTCTCCTCCAGATATCTGATGCGCTTGGTTCCCGGGATAGGCAGGATCTCCGAACCCTGGGTCAGCAGCCACGCCAGCGCCACCTGTCCCGGCGTGCATCCCTTCTGTTCGGCAAGTGCCTTCACCTGTTCGACCAAGGCAAGGTTGCGGTTGAAATTCTCTCCGGCGAAACGCGGAGCGATGCGTCGGAAGTCGTTCTCGACGAACTGATCCGGGCTGCTGACGGTCCCGGTCAGCATGCCTCGGCCAAGCGGGGCGTAGGCAACCAGCGAAATGCCCAACTCCCGGCAGGCCGGCAGCACCGCGGCCTCCGTATCGCGGGTCCATAGCGAATATTCGCTTTGCACCGCGGCGATGGGGTGGACGGCATGGGCGCGGCGCAGGGTGGCGGCCGACACCTCCGACAGTCCGAGCGCGCGGACCTTTCCCGCCCTCACCAAATCGGCCATGGCGCCGACCGTCTCCTCCACCGGAATGTCCGGGTTCAGGCGGTGGGCGTAATAGAGGTCGATGGTCTCCACCCCCAACCGCTTCAGAGAGGCGTCGCAGGCTTGGGCCACATAGGCCGGGCTGGTATCGACGCGGCGGGCATATTCGCCGGGCTGACGGACGATGCCGAACTTGGTGGCGATCGTTATGCGATCACGCTTGCCGGCCAGGAAGCGGGCGAGCAACGCTTCGTTATGACCACTGCCATACATGTCGGCGGTGTCATAATGGGTGACGCCCAATTCCAACGCCCGTTCCAGCGTGGCGAGCGACTGGGCGTCGTCGGTCGGGCCATAGAACTCCGACATGCCCATGCAGCCGAGACCGATTTCGGAAACCGAGAGAATGCCACCGATGCTGCGCTGTTTCATCGCTTTACCCCTCCCGTGCCGCGGCCGGGCGGATTACCCTGGGAACCTGCGGCAACAACTACACTACACTGTGCAGTGTATTTAGAGGGTGGAGAATGTCAACGTCTCAGGCGGGGGGGGCCGCGCGCGGTTCGGTCAAGCGGGATGCGGTGGTGGAGGCGGCGACCCGCGCCTTCCTGACCCATGGCTTCGAGGCGTCGTCGATGGATGCCATCGCCGCCGACGCGAATGTGTCGAAGCGCACCGTCTACAACCATTTCCCCGGAAAGCGCGAGCTGTTCCAGGCCGTCGTGTCAGGCCTGTATGAAGGCTTCCGCAGCGCCGATGGCCAGAGCCTGCTGCGCCATGACCAGCCACCCGAGCAGGCCCTGCCGGTCTTCCTGCGCTCCCTGCTGGTCCACACGAACCGGCCTGAGGTGCGCGGCCTGCTCCGCCTCGTGATCGCCGAGCATCAGCGCTTCCCGGAATTGTCGCAGGACTATCTTGAAGGCGGGAAGAGCCATGCCTACGCGCTGCTGGACGACTACATCGCCGCCCAGCATGCGCGCGGGCGGCTGAACGCGCCGGACCCGCATGTGGTGGCGACGCAGTTGCTGGGCGGCATGAAGGAGGTGCTGTTCTGGCCCACCATGTTGGGCCTGCCGGTCACGGCCGATCCGGAACGGGTCATCGCCGACTCGGTCGCGGCCCTGATTCGCGCCTATGGAACGGCACCGTTCAGCGTCCCCGCAGAATCGAAGGGTTGACGCCCACTGCCGTCCGGATGCGGCGGGCAAAATGCGAGCGGTTGGCATAGCCGCAAGCTTCCGCCGCTTCCTGGACGCTCAGGCCCTCGCCCTGCAGTAGGTTGCGGGCGTGGGCCACCCGCTCCTCAGTCAGGATGCTGCGGACCGAGCACCCCTCCTCGGACAGACGTCGCCGCAGCGTAGCGGTGCTGAGATTGAGCGTGCCGGCAACGCGCTCCACGGTCCATGGCATCTCGGGCTGGGTGCGCAACAACTGTCGGACCGCATCGGCAATGCCCGTCGGTGTCACAGGACCCAGCCACCAGACTCCATCCTCCAGCAGGGCCAGCAGCACTTCCATGCAGCGATGCTCCACCAGCTTCGCCGGCAGTGGCGGATCGGCGGTCAGACCGACGGCGGCGTGGTGAAGAGCGTCGCTCAGGGCCGGCGTCAGGGTGACCTTCCAGTCGCTTGGCCGCACGCGCGGCATCAGTCCATCGGTGCCATGGGCACGGAGAAGGCGCCGCACCATCTCCGCCGGGAACTCCAGCAGCAGCGCGCGGTAGCGGCCGCCAGCCCCCGGGTCGTTCACCACCGACCCGCACCAACCCGGCGGCAGCAGCATGGCGCTGCCGGCCGGAAAGAACCGGGTGGTGCCGGACGGGTCCACCAGTTCCTTGGTTCCTTCCAGAACCGCGATCAGGGCGGTGCGCTCCACCCTCATCTCGGCCAGACGCTCGCAGTCATGGGCGACGAAGGCCCACAACGCCGGCCGGTGCGGGCGGTCGCCGGCACCGGGCCGCAGGTCGCGGGCGGCGAAGCGGGAGAGGCGGGCGAGGAGATCTGGACCCATGGACATCATCCTATGACCGCGGCCGTCAGCCGATCAACGGCCATAGCGGGCCGTCAGCGTCGCCTTCGCCAAGCTGGCGGCGTTGAGATTGAAGCCGACCATGGCGCCGGACGCATCGGCTCCCAGCGGCAAGCTGTCGATCTTCAGCGCATGAACCGTCACCACATAGCGGTGCGGCTTGTCCCCCTGTGGCGGGCAGGGACCGCCATAGCCGGCGACGCCGTAGTCGGTACGGCTCTGCACCGCGCCCGACGGCAGGAGCGGTGTTGCAGGATCGCCTGCGCCGGCAGGCAGGCCGCGGGAGTCGGCCGGCAGGTTGAACACCACCCAGTGCCACCAGCCGCTGCCGGTCGGGGCGTCGGGATCGTAGATGGTGACGGCGAGACTGCGGGTGCCGGCCGGCGGTTCCGTCCAGCTCAAGGCCGGCGACCGGTTGGCGCCGGCGCAGCCGAAGCTGGTGAACACATTCCGCTCGGGGATCGGTGATTTGTCGGTGAAGTCGGGGCTGCGCAGTTCGAACGCGGCGGCCGGGAAGGCTGCCAGCAGCAGGGCGGTGAGCAGGGCCGGGCGGTAGCAGGCTTTCGAGATCATCAGGGCAGCTCCATCGATTGGAATGCCCTGACGATAAAGGGCCACGGATCGTTCCGCGGCCCCGAACGGCTCAAAGACGGCCCCGAACCGCTCAGCCCCGCTTGAGCAGTTTCGCGGCGTCCACCGCGCCATAGGTCAGGATGGCATCACAGCCAGCGCGCTTGAAGCCCATCAGCGTCTCCAGCAGCGCCTTGTCGTAGTTCAGCCAGCCATTGGCCGAGGCGGCGCGCAGCATCGCGTATTCGCCCGACACATGATAGGCGAAGGTCGGAACCGCGAACTGGTCCTTCACCCGGCGGATGACATCGAGATAAGGCAGGCCCGGCTTCACCATCACCATGTCCGCCCCCTCCTGCAGGTCGCAGGCGACTTCGCGCAGGGCTTCGTCGGTGTTGGCGGGATTCATCTGGTAGGTGGTCTTGTCGCCCTTCAGGAAGTTGCCCGAGTTGACTGCGTCTCGGAACGGGCCGTAGAAGGCGGAGGCGTATTTGGCGGCATAGGAGCAGACACGCGTCAGCTGATAGCCCTGGGAGTCCAGCGCGTCGCGGACGGCGCCGATGCGACCGTCCATCATGTCGGACGGGGCTACGATGTCGGCGCCGGCTTCCGCCTGCGACAGCGCTTGGCGGACCAGCACCTCGACCGTCTCATCGTTCTGGATATAACCATCGCGCAGAAGGCCGTCATGGCCGTGGGTGGTGTAGGGGTCGAGGGCGACATCGCCCAGGATACCGACGTCGGGTGCCGCCGCCTTCACCGCGCGGATGGCACGATTCATCAGGTTCTCGGGATTGTAGGCCTCCGCGGCATCCTCCGACTTCGCATCGGACCCAACCACCGGGAACAGGGCGATGCAGGGAATGCCCAGCGAACCGGCCTGCGCCACCGCCTCGCGCAGCAGATCGATCGTCAGACGCTCGACGCCCGGCATGGAGGCAACCGGTTCCCGGCGGTTCTCACCCTCGATCACGAAGACCGGCCAGATCAGGTCGTCGACGGTCAGCGTGTTCTCGGCGACCAGACGGCGGGTCCAGGCATCGGCGCGGTTGCGGCGCAGTCGGGTGCGCGGGAAGGCGGCGGGCAGGGTGATCGGCATCGGGAAAAACCATGCACTTAGAACGAGTGCGGCGATCCTACGCCCTCCCGCATAGTGAACTCAAGCCGCGGCCGCCACTCCAGTCCTTTGGGGCTGGGCCGGCTGCCTTGCGCTGGTCTCATGCTCCACCATGGGCCTCCCCACTTGCATGCCGGGCGACGGTGTCCCATCGGGCGGCGAGCGGGTCCCCGGTGGCGGGATTGTCGCCGATGGGCCGGAACCCGGTATCCTGTGCCTGAAGAGTCCAGCGGTCGCCCAGCTTGCGATAGCTGGACACAAGCCCGCCGGTGAAGGCGGCCCCTTCCCAGGACCGAACCTCGAACGTCACGGTCGGATGGGCGACGGTGATGAGGTTGTAGGCGTTCGCTTCGTTCCGCAGTCGGGTGGAGGTGGCAGTGGAAGCCTGGGCGACGAGGATGGATCGGGCGACCTGGGTATGAAAGCTCATGATGTCGCCGGAATAGGCCTTGTGCAGATGGCCGGCCAGCAGCAGGTCGACCCCGCAGCTTTCCAGTGCCGGCAGCGCCAGCTTGTGGCGCCCTACCAGATGGGTCTTTGGAAGGTCCGGCGGTGGCAGGAACGGATGGTGGGTGAACAGCACCTTGAACACGGTGTCCGGCATGCCGCAGAAGACCTCGCGCACCCGCTCGATCTGCCGCCGGTTCATCCGACCTTCGGAAAAATCCATGATGACCGGGCGCGCGGTGTTGATGCCGAGAACGGCGATCTCATCGTCGATGTGCAGCGGGCTGAAATCGCTGGTGATATAGCGCCGGTAATGCCCGAACGGGTCGGTGAAGCGCTTGAACACGTTATAAACCGGAATGTCATGATTTCCCGGTACCGCCATGTAGGGAAAGGGTAATTTCTGAAGGAAGGCACGCGCTTCCTCGAAGTGGCGAACCTTCGCCCGCTGCACGAAGTCGCCGGAAATGACGATCAGGTCGGGGGCCTGTGCTGTCAGGTCGGCCAGCAGACCGTCCACAACGCGCTGGTCGATCCGCCCGAAATGGAGGTCGGAGATGTGAGCGAGCCGTTTCACGCCATCTTCATCCTTTCTCTCAGCTTGGTGCCAGAACCTTCAGTGCTCCTGGGAGAATCCTGTAATGGAGCGGGGCATGCAGTTTCCGAATCTCGCCGTCGTTGACCATCTTCAGATGGTGTCGGCGGCTATGGACCGTCAGGCTGGTCACCGCATAGGTTTCCAGCCCCTCGTCCTGTTTCCAGGAACCGGCGACCAGCCTTCCCATCAACCGCAACATTGCGAAGGCGTTCCGCTCGCGGGCTACGTAGACGCCGAGTTTTCCGGCGTCGAGGGCCTGACGGCTCAGGACGAGGCCGAAGCCATCGTCGTAGACGTTGTTGGACACCACCAGGATCGGCGTACGCATCCGCCGTGGGCCCTCGCCCCAGTCCAGCCGGACGTCCAGCATCGGCAGCCGGTACAGCGTCTTTGCCAACGCGACGGCGGCTCCCGGCCATTTCAGCAGCCGGTGCTGCTTGCGTTGGCGTTCGCGCTCCTGGACCACCTGAGGATAGAAGCCCAGGACGGAGCTGTTGGTATAGGGCTCGCCATTCACTTCGGCGATATCGATGGCGCGAACCCGCCCGCCCGCCAGGGCCTCAGCCGCACTTTCCAATTCAAGCGGGATACGAAGGTCGCGGGCTAACAGATTGAGAGTGCCTAGCGGAATCACTCCAAGCGTCTTTCCTTTGGGGAGAGCCAGCTTGACCGCGCTGTGCAGCGTGCCATCGCCGCCACCGACCACGACCGCCTCGGCATCGGAGTCCAGAACCTGCCGGATCGTCTCGGTGCATTGCGGACCATCGACGGTGTGCAGGTCCACCGTTGCCCCACGCCGTTCGAACGCCGTGCGGATGGCCTCCTCGGCACGGTCGATCGGCCGGTCAACCAACGACCCCGCTTGCCTGTTGAGGATGATTCCGATCTTCATTGGTCACCCGGCGGGCTGTGGAGCGGCATCGGCATCGGACCTTCCCTGAGGAGTCGAATGAGGTCTCGTCTTCAGATGAGAGCGTGAGCGCAACGGTCCAAGAGGGGCGATGTTCCTGATCGGGCGGGCGGGCGTGGCAGGACCGAACATCCGGAGCCGTATGGCTGGTTTGACAGAGCGGCAGGCTCCCGTATCATCGTTGCCGGCCGGTCCGCACGCCCCGACGCGGCATGGGGATGGTGCAGGCGGTCCGCCACCGCCCGAATCGCAACGATAATTGAGAAAACACAAGACGATGAGCGACGCTGCTGAGATTCTGTTCGAACGTCGGGGCGCCATCGGCCTCGTCACGCTCAATCGACCCAAGGCGCTGAATGCGCTGACGCTCGGCATGATCAGGCTGTTCGATCCGCAGCTGCGGGTCTGGAACGCCGATCCCGAGGTCAAGGCCGTGGTGATTCGCGGTGCCGGCGAAAAAGCCTTCTGTGCGGGCGGCGACGTCGTCAGCCTGTATGAGGCTGGCAAGGCGGCGAAGGAGGGGCGTGGCGATACCGGTCCAATCCGCGCCTTCTTCAGCGAGGAATATGTGCTGAACCGGCTGATCAAGCGCCTGTCCAAGCCCTACGTCGCGCTGATCGACGGCATCTCCATGGGAGGCGGAGTCGGTCTGTCGGTCCATGGCACCCACCGCATCGTCACCGAACGTACGCTGTTCGCCATGCCGGAAACCGGAATCGGTCTCTATCCTGACGTCGGTGGAACCTATTTCCTGCCACGCCTGCCCGGTCAGGTCGGCATCTGGCTCGGGCTGACGGGTGACCGGCTGCGGGCGGCCGACCTGCTGGCAATCGGCGCAGCCGACGCCTTCGTGCCCGGCGCGGAGATCGACGGGTTGATCGACGATCTGGCCGCCGGCATCCCCGCGGACGAGGCGGTCGCGGCCCGTCGTGTCGGCGCGGGCGATGCTGCGGTGGCCGCGGTTCGGTCGGCGGTCGATCGCTGCTATGCCTTCGACAGCGTGGAAGCCATCGTCAAGGCGCTGGAAGCCGAAGGGACCGACTGGGCGGCCGGCCAACTCGCGACCCTGCGCCGGGTGTCGCCAACGAGCCTGAAGGTGACGTTGGCCGCCCTGCGGCGTGGGGCGAAGCTGGATTTCGAAGGATGCATGGTACAGGAGTTGCGCCTCAGCCTCGCCTGTCTCGCGGGCGACGATTTCTACGAGGGCATTCGCGCCGTACTGGTCGACAAGGACAAGAACCCGAACTGGAATCCGGCCGAACTGGCCGATGTCGGACCGTCGGATGTCGAGCGGCATTTCGCCGAACCGTCGGGCGGTGATCTGGTTTTCCGCGACTGAAGATAGCAGCACTGGAACGGCATGGTCGTGCAGCAGTCGCACGACTATGCTTTTCAGCTTATGGCGGAGACGAAGCCCGACCGAGAGCCATCTGGTGAGGCACCCGGCGAAAGGCGCCTGTACAGACGGGTTGTGCCGGACTTTTTCTGGAATTATTAGGATGATTGCCGACGAATGATCGGTTAATCTCGCTTTAAGGTCCCGGTATCGTCCTTGCGCGGGGAACGACCGGTTAGAGCCAAAGGAGACCGCGGTGCGCAAACCCTATTACGAGAGCATTCTGTTGATCGAGCGGCTTCACCGCCACTTTCTTGAAGTGCTCAAGACTGAGTTGGACCGGCTCGGGATCCAGGACATCAACAACGTCCAGAGCCTGATCCTGTACAACATCGGCGAAGATGAGATGACGGTCGGCGAACTGACCGCGCGCGGTTATTATCTGGGTTCCAACGTCTCCTACAACGTCAAGAAGATGGTCGAGAACGGCTATCTTGGCCAGGAACGCTCCCCGCACGACCGCCGCTCGGTCCGTGTCCGCCTGTCGGAAAAGGGCTTGGACCTGCGCGAGAAGATCAGCGTCATGTTCGAACGTCACCTGGCTGCCCTGGAAAAGGCCGGCTTCAGCGACGAGGAACTGACCAAGGCCAACGAGACCCTGCGCAAGCTGGAACGTTTCTGGTCGGCGTCGCTCGATTACAGCGGCTTTCCGATGACTTCTGCGGCCTGATCGGCCGATTTTGCGACAGCCCCCGCGGTTCCGGCTCCCGCGGGCGGCATCGGATGAATGCTTCCTGTTTCCCGTACTCCTTTTGGGAGAGGCCGGACAGCCCGTTTCCGAGAACCACGGCAGGGAAGCTGGATCGAGCGAGCCGGCACCCTCGCGATGGATTTCGCGTCCTTCGTGCAATCATCCTGAACCGATATGCGCCTTCGCGCGTTGACCGGGATTGGACTCCGCGTGGCTGTCTTGCCGCGTTGGAGACATCACGGCGGCGGGCGGCGCATGTCTTATATCGTCATGATGGTGGGGTTGGGGCTTTTGATCCTGTTGGTGGCTTGGCTGCCGATGGTGCTGAAGGAACTGCCGCTTTCCCTGCCCATCATCTGCGTCAGCCTGGGTTTTGCTGTGTTCAGCGCCCTGGAGCTTGAGAACCCGGAACCGCTGGCATTTCCGCAGGCGACGGAGAGGCTGACGGAGTTGATCGTCATCATCTCGCTGATGGGCGCCGGGTTGAAGCTGGACCGACGCATCGGTTGGCGGCGCTGGATCATCACATGGCGGCTTCTGGGCATCACCATGCCCCTGTCGATTCTGATGATCACACTCATCGGCTGGTACTGGCTCGATTTTCCGCTGGCGGCCTCGATTCTTCTGGGCGCTGCCTTGGCGCCGACGGATCCGGTCCTCGCCTCCGACATCCAGGTCGGTCCGCCTAAATCGGGGGAGGAGGATGAGATCCGCTTCAGCCTGACCTCGGAAGCCGGACTGAACGACGGATTGGCCTTTCCCTTCGTCCATCTCGCCATTGGCGTCGCTCTGCTGAATGGCAATCCGCCATGGGATTTGCTGGAACATTGGGCCCTGCTGGACGTGGTGTGGAAACTGGCGGCTGGAGTCGGGGTGGGTTGGCTGGTGGGTCGATTTCTCGGCTACGTCACGTTCCGGGTGCCGAATCGAGCCAATCTGTCCCGGTCCGGCGACGGGTTCGTGTCTCTCGGAATCACGCTGGTCACCTATGGCCTGACCGAACTGGCCGGTGGATATGGATTTGTCGCCGTCTTTGTGGCAGCGCTGGCCCTGCGCGACGCGGAGCGCAACAGCGAGTACCATGAGCGTCTGCATGATTTTGTCGAGCAGACCGAGCGGTTGATGATGATGCTGATGCTGGTGCTGTTCGGCGGGACCTTGGCTCATGGCCTGATCGACGCCTTGTCCTGGAGTGCCATCGGCGCCGCACTGGTCATCCTGCTTCTGGTACGGCCGGTGGCCGGCCTGATCGGGCTGGCCGGCGTGCCGATGCCGGCAGGAGAGAAGCTGGCGATAGGCTTCTTCGGCATCCGCGGCATGGGCAGCATCTATTACATCGCCTACGCGCTGAACGACGCGGAGTTCGACGTGCCGAACGCGCTATGGTCGATCACCGGCCTGATCGTGCTCCTCTCGATTCTCGTTCACGGCACGACGGTGACGCCGATCATGCGGCGGATCGATCGGCGTCGACAGCCCCCGGACCCTCCGCCCAACGCTGCCATGCGCCGGCGAATGGAAAAAGCGGGTGTTTCGACCGATCCTTGACGAGAATTGTTCGTTAAACTGAATTTCAGCTTTCCGTACAAGACGATGCGCCTGCATAGTGAATGGGAAGGGGCGGCGCGGATGGCCTGACGGCTTCGGATGAAACCAAAAAATCTGGCATTCGCGACCCTCCGGGACGCGTCGGGCGAGTTGCTCCGGACGGCCGCCCGCAACATGCGCAACGCAACGCTGAGGGGGAGGAATTCATACATGACCGCACGTCTTCTGACCGGTGCCGCCCTTGCCGCCCTGACGATCGGTGCTCTGTCCGCCGGGCCGGCGATGGCCCAGCAGGGCAAGCTGTCCGGCGACATGGTCAAGATCGGTGTGTTGAACGACCGATCGGGTCTCTATGCCGATCTCGGCGGCGAGGGATCGGTCATAGCCGCCCGGATGGCGGCGGAGGAATTCGGCAACAAGATCCTCGGCAAACCCATCGAGATCATCTCGGCCGATCATCAGAACAAACCGGACATCGGCGCGAACCTCGCTCGCCAGTGGATCGACCAGGACGGTGTCGACGTGATCGTCGATGTGCCTAATTCCGGTGTCGCGCTGGCCGTGCAGGAAGTGACGAAGGAAAAGAAGAAGATCTTCCTGATGGAAGGTCCGGCCACTTCGCGCCTGACCGGTGATGCCTGCTCCCCGACCGGCTTCCACTGGCCCTACGACACCCATGCACTGGCCGTCGGCACTGGTCAGGCCATGGTCAAGGAGGGGGGCGACAGCTGGTTCTTCATCACCGCCGACTACGCCTTCGGTCATCAGCTGGAGGCCGACACCTCGGTCGAGGTGAAGAAGGCGGGCGGCAAGGTCATCGGTTCGGTGAAGGCGCCGTTGAACAGCGCCGATTTCTCGTCCTTCCTGCTGCAGGCCCAGGCGTCGGGCGCCAAGATCGTCGGCCTCGCCAATGCTGGCGGCGATACCATCACCTCGATCAAGCAGGCCTCCGAGTTCGGCCTGACCCAGGGTGGGCAGCAGAGGCTTGCCGGGCTGCTGATCTTTCTGTCCGACGTTCATGCGCTCGGTCTGCAGGTTGCGCAGGATCTGGTGCTGACCACGGGATTCTATTGGGACCGTGATGATGAATCCCGCGCCTGGTCCAAGAAGTTCTTCGATCGCCACGGCAAGATGCCGACCATGGTGCAGGCCGGGAGCTATTCCGCCGTCCGCCATTATCTGAGGGCGATCGAGGCCGCCGGGACCGACGATGGGCCGACGGTCGCCGCCAAGATGAAGGAGATGCCGGTCAACGACATGTTCGCCAAGAACGGCACGATCCTGCCGAACGGTCGCATGGTCCACGACATGTATCTGGCCCGTGTGAAGAAGCCTTCGGAGTCGAAAGGCGCATGGGACTATTACCAGATCCTGCGCACCATCCCTGGCAAGGAAGCCTTTGCCACGTTCGAGGAAAGCGGCTGCAAGCTGCCGAAGTGATTGGACTGGAGAGTGCCTCGCCGTAACGGTCGTTGTGACCTGTCGCGGCGGGGCGTTCGCCGATGTGTCGGGACGGTGACCGGGCCTGACTCTTCGTTGCCTGCGTTTTGCCATCCGATAAAGAATCGTGGGTTGGATCCAGCAGCGTCTGGATAAGACGTATCGACATTTTCAAGACGTGATCTGAAACAGGAAAATTGAACAAGAAATATTTCATCCAGGAGACAATTCCGCTTCAAAGTACCTCATACCTCGAAAGAAAGGATGCAATCCTATTATTTTGCGTTCTGGAACGTTTTGCTTTCCGGGTGTTATAGGACTGATCTCGTTCGGCGGTGCAGCAAAATGGCCGACGCGAGCTTTGGGAAGAGGCGTCCACCCGGACGAACGCATTCGAGGAGCATCCCGCATGGCTATGGACAACGACACCACCACCGGCATGCGTGAAACCACCGACCTGACGAAGGGGACGATGGAAGAGATCACGCGTGCCGGCGAGGCCGCCACCCGCCGCGCCGCCGATGCAGCCCGTCTGATCGGTCAGACCACGGCGGCCTCCGGCGAGGATATGACCCGCAGCGCGACCGATGCCGCGGGCCGCACGGCCGAGCAGTTCCAGCGGGTGCTGGGTCTGTCCAAGGACGCTCAGGGCGAGGTCGCCAGCCAGACCCGCGAAACTATGGACGTTATTGTCAAGTGCGGCAGCGTCCTGGCCGACGGAATGCAGACCGCCTGGCGCGAGTGGATCGGGTTGGCCCAGGAGGTCGCTTCGCGCAATGCGGAGGGCATGAACGCACTGATGCGCAGCCGGAGCGTCCCTGACTTCTATGCGGCACAGAGCCGCATGCTCAAGGACAACATGCAGCTGGTACTCAGCCGCAGCGTCAAGATCTCCGAACTGTCGGCAACCACCGCGAACACCGCCATCGGCAAGCTGAACGCCCGACTGGAAGATGCGGCTCAGCAGACGGAGCGTCGATTCTGATCGTCGCGGTGCCGATGACGATCCATCATCGCTGACGAACAGTCTCCATCCTGACTGAACCCCGGCCCGCAAGGGCTGGGGTCTTTTCTATGTTTACGACGCTTCTGGTGTCAGCCAGCTGACCAACGTCCCTCCGCCAGTGGCGGGCAATGCGTCGTGCAGGGCCGGCAGCATCTCCTTGAGTGTCTCGTCCAGTTTCCAGGGCGGGTTGACGATCAGCAGGCCGGAGCCGTTCAGGCGAAGATGGGTATCTTCCGGATGCCAAGTCAGCTCGGCGATCAGCACCTTGGGGATGCCGGTCTTCTCCACCGCATCTTGGAATCGCCAAACTGCCGCGCGCTCCTTGATCGGGTACCACAGCGCGAAGATGCCGGTGGACCAGCGGCGATGAGCTTGCGCCAGCCCCTCCGCCATACGGACGAACTCGTCCGGTTGCTCGAACGGAGGGTCGACTAGGACCAGCCCACGCTTTTCCTTGGGCGGAAGATGGGCCTTGAGGGCGGCGTAGGCATCCGACTGATGGACGGCGACGGTCCGGTCGCCCCCGAATTCAGTCTTCAGACTGTGGGCATCGTCTGGATGCAATTCCACCAGCACCATCCGGTCCTGTGGGCGCAGGGCCGCGCGGGCGATTCGGGGAGAGCCGGGATACCAGCGCAGGGCCCCGTCGGGGTTCAGCGCCTGGACCGCGTCCATGTAGGATGCCAGCGCCGGGTGGGGCAAGGGTTGACCGAACAACCGACCGATGCCGCCAGCGCTTTCCCCCGTCTTGCGGGCCGCTTCGGATGCCAGATCGTAGCGACCGATCCCCGCATGGGTATCGAGAACACAAAACGGTGCCGGCTTGGCGCGCAGATGATCAAGGATCAACGCCAGCACGGCGTGCTTCATCACGTCGGCCGGGTTGCCGGCATGGAAGATGTGGCGATAGTTCATCCACTGGGGTTTACCCGATCACGCAACGCTGCGCCAGCGCTCTTGCCATTGTGGCAGGGCAGAGGGCTGATCGTTTGCGGACGGATCAGTTGATGGCAGCGACCTGCTGAGCATTGCGGAAGCTGCGACGGGTGTTCGGGGCGACGCTGACGGGATCGCTGTCTTCACAGCGCGAGGAGGCCAGAAGCTTGGCGCTCTGAGTGTCCAGCTCCGCCAAACTTTGCCAGATCTTGCAGACATAGGCCTGGGCGCGGCGGCCCGAGCTGCCATTGTAGCGGGTCAGCGCGGTCTTCCAATTGCCTTCCTCGCCATGGAAGCGCACGAGAAGCTGACCGGCGTAGAACACGTTGTCGCGCGGCTCCACGATCTTTTCCACCGGCTGGAACTCACCGCGATGGGTAGCGACCGAAAGCTGCATGCAGCCGACGTAGGTGTTGTTGCGAAGCTGGCCGCGATGGTCGCGCAGATGGCGGGCGGCGTCGCTGACGTTGCGGGCGTAATAGGGACGGCCCTGCACACTCATCGCGAAAGGATGCGGCGCGCCGTCCTGGCCACTTTCGACCAGCGCGATGGCCACCAGCATGCCGGCCGGAATCCCCAGCTTCTGTTCGGCTTCCACCGCGTGGGTGACGCAGCTTTCCTTCGAAGTGCCCTGGGCCGTCGTCTGAGCCTGGGCGGTGCCGGAAACGGTCAGCGCAACCAGGGAAGCCGTCAGCAGTCCCGCAGCCAGTGCAAAGCGCCCACACGCTGTGGCGCTTACGCGCTGATTTCGTCCCCGCATCCCAAACCTCCTTCTGCTGTCGCCCCGTCTTCAACGGCGGCTGTTTGACCCCCTGCGCGGGGCCGTTATTCCGGTCACCGAGTCGCTTACGGCGACCGCCTCCTACCCAGATGTTCAGCGCTCCCCAATCGGGCGCCGGGGCCACACTTCCAAAAATTTGATCCATCGTCAACCCGCTTGCATCCTGGTAATACCACAGCTTTCGTCCGGCAGATGTCACGTCGAGCCTTCGGGCGGACGGGCTAGGCCGTTCTGTATGGGTTATAAGCCATTGAATCGCCACATTTGCTGGCGAAAACGATTGGGGTAGCCAAGCAGTTCATGCAGGCCCTTCGGACAGGGTATAAAAATGGGGCTACTGCGACCGCGTGTCGCCGGAATCACACTTCGGAAGGATTTTCGCAGACCCCTTGCGCGGCGCAGCATGTTGGGGCAGTAAACTCCGCCGCCTTGTTTCCCGGGACTCCGAATGACGGGTCAGAACGGTGCCGTAGCGACGCCCCGGGACGGCCCGGCGGCGGGCGGAGGCGGGTCTCCGGGCCGGCGGCAATCCCGTGGCCGAAGCCCGATATCAGAGGAACGACATCCGTGTCCGCGGATCCCTCCATCGGCGACGAGCCGGAAATCTACAATCCAGATCAAATGTTCCGGTTCGGTTACGAGCGGCTCTATGCGGGCGATCATGCCGGGGCAGCCGGTGCGTTCCGTGCCGCCGTCACCATAGACCCTGCCAATGGCGAGGCTTGGTCGGCATTGGCGGAAACCGAGGGCGCGACCGATCCCATGGAGCGGGGGGCGGCCTCCTTCCAGCGTGCCGTACGGTTGGAGCCGGGCAATTGGACATGGCGCCTGATGCTGGCCGATGCGCTGCTGCACCGCGGCGAAATCGATGCTGCACATGCGTATTTTCACATCATGGCGATCGAACGGAGTGATTCGGCGCCGGTTCGACTCGGACTCGCCCGCTGCCTTGCGGCACTCGGCCGTTCCGAAGAGGCGCTTGAGGAGTTCCGGGAGACGGTTGCCCTGCGTCCCGACGACCGCGATGCCGTCCTGGCTCTGGCCGAGGCGCTGACCGCTTCGGGCGATGCGCTTGCGGCGGTCGAACTGCTTCAGCCGCTCGCCCGCCGGTACGAGGACGATGCGGCCGTCCATCATGCATTGGGCCGCAGCTGGCTTGCCCTGCGGGAACCGGTGAAGGCGTTGACCGCACTCCGTCACGCACGGGACAATGCGGAAGGGGATGAGGCGGCGGCGATCGAACGGCTGGCCGCCGCCCTGGAGGCCGGGGCGGGGGCCGACCTGTCCGCCGCCTATGTCCGCGCGCTGTTCGATCGCTATGCCGACCGCTTCGACCAGGATCTGGTTGGCAAGCTCGGCTATGCGGCGCCGGATTTGCTGCGCTCCGCGGTCGATCGGGTCCTGTCCGACGCAGAGGGGCTGCGAATTCTCGATCTCGGCTGCGGCACCGGTCTGGCGGGTGTCGCCTTCCGGCCGCTGGCGGCGTATCTGGCCGGCGTCGATCTGTCGCCGCGGATGGTCGAGAAGGCGCGCCAGCGCACACTCTATGATGACCTCAGTGTCGGCGACGTGGTGGAAGCGATGGAGCGGACACCCGGCGGTTGGGACCTTCTTGTCGCCGCTGACGTGCTGGTTTACATCGGCGATCTCCGCCTCTTCTTTTCAGCGGCCGCTCGTGCCCTTCCGACTGGTGGATGCTTAGCCGCGACGGTGGAACGCCTGCCCGTCGATCCACTGTCGCAATCTGCGGCCCCCTTTGTCCTCGGCACCACCCGGCGCTATGCCCACGCGGAGACGTATGTCCGCGAGACCGCCACGGCTGCCGGCTTCACGATCCGCCTGATGGAACCTTGTACCCCGCGCCGGGAAAAGGGAATTCCGGTCGCCGGACTGCTTTTCGTGATGGAGCGGAGGGAGCCGTAACAGCGAAGGGGCGGCGGACAGTGACGAAGCGAATCGGTCAAGGCTCCCCCGTCCTCCTTGCGGAGCTCATTGGGAGTTCCAATCGACGAAGCGTGCCGCCCGTGTAGGGCTGTGGAGATGCCATCCCGACCGGCGGGGCCGTGTCAGATGGCCTGGGTATAACGTCCGTCGTTGCCGGGCAGGCGCCACCGTGCGTGCAATTGTCCCTTGGCGTCGAAACTGCAAGCGATCCAGCCAGGACCGTGCAACAGGCGCCGCCCGCCTTCGGCAAAAGGCGGCACTTCGAAGCGGTGGGCGGGCAGGGGATGGCACGGGCGGGTCGCCAGCGGTTCCGCCAAGCGGGAACGCCAGCCGACCTGCCGTCCGGTCACGGTGAAGTTGGGAGCGAAAAGCTGCCACATCTCCAGTCCGCCACCGCGCAGCACGCCCCGTGCGCCGGCTCCGCCGGCCAGCCCGTGCGATGCCACGGTGATGCGGCAACCATTGCGCCGGGAGAAGTCGGCCAGTGTCCGGATCATCCGCTCCCGGTCGGGATGTCGACGCGGTGCCGACCAGTGATCACCCAAGCGGCGGCGCAACCGGGCCGGAAGAGCACTCCCTGTGCGGTAGAGCAACGTCATGGCGGGAGCCAACAGTGGCCCGCCGCTGACCACGATCAGATGCCGGCAACCGGCGAAGCGGTCGAGCCAGTCCGGCAGCAGGCTCCAATCCCGTTCCGAAAGCATGCGCCGGGCATTGCGGTCGGTCCAGAGATCAAGAGCCAACAGACCGATCTCGCCCATGACGAAGCCCTGCGTCAGGGTTCCGCAGGCCGATCCCCACAGGCAGTCGGGTGGGCTGTCGGCCACCGAGCCGATCTGGAACAGTTGGACCTGACGCCGTACCGCCATCAAAAGCGGGCGCATGCTGCGCGAAGCCGCATCCGCTTCCTCCCGGTCGCCCCATGCACCGGCCAGCAACCGGCCGAGGTCGCCGCCGTCCCACATCATCACCGATGGAATGGACGCCATTGCCGCCGCCGCGGCGGCACCACTCCAGACCCGCAGCATATGGCCGAAACCTGCGGACATCAGCTCCTCCGCCACACCGGGCAGAGCCGGTCCCGGTCGTCGGGCGGCATTGGACAGCAAGGGACCGGCCTGGGGGGACGCGGCCATCACGGCGTCGCCATCGACCTGCCCCCCAGCCTGAACGAGCAGATGGTAGCGGTCGTTGGAGTGGTGGGTGAGAAGGTCGGGCCAGAGGGCGAACGGCGAATCGGCTTTGGGCTTGGCGCCGCTCATCATTCCGTTTTGATAAAGAATGGCCATCCGAGGGGATGACTGACGACCCGGAACGATCACGCTCCAATGGGGGCCGTCTGGAAATCCATAGGCGACATCGGTGTCGCGCATGGCGCGGGGTATCGCGAAGTCGAAGCGCCAGACATGGCATCGGCGCCAAGCCAATAGATGGCGCGGCGGGACGGGCAAGGTGACGCCGTCGACCCGAAGATCGTAGGGTTCTACCTCCCCATCCAAAACAAAGAGCGCCGACAGCCACCAGCGGTCACGCTGCTCACCACGGAAATACAGGATGGGACCGAGCAGGATGCTCGGCTCCATTCGTCTGGGCGCCATGCTTCATCCATCCGAACCGGCCCTTCCCCCAAAGATGGGCCTGCCGGATGCAATAGCGCAATGTGCCGCCGAAGGGAGAGAAATTATCGCAGGTGGGTCGGGACCCGCCGGGTCCGTCAACCGTTGCGCTTGCGCAACAATTCAAGCATTCGGGAGGGAACCTCTTCGTTCAGGACGGGGTCGTACAGGCGATGGAGTTCCTCCACATGCTGGCGATGCTGTGCGAGCAACGCCTTGGCGTCGGGATCGCTCTCGACCACGCTTTCGAATTCGGCGCGCTCCCGCTCGTCCAGAGCGCCGTCCAGATAGGCGTTTATATCGGTCATCGTCACACGCTTCATCTCTGTCGTTCCCGGATGGGTCGCCGGGGTTCTCCCCTGGGACACGATCAACCGTGACATGTCCGGTGGCTCCGCCGTCCCGGACGGCTCGGCCCAAAGGACGTCCACACCATCTTATGGGCATGATCCTCGGCCATACCAGTCCGACGAACGGCGCGATCACCGCTCACCTTGGAGGCGAGCAAACCGGCACCGTCATCCTCTTTCGCGTTCCCCGGCGAAGTAACAGGGCGATGTTGCAGATTGTTCCGGCGACTTGCCGCGCGGAACGACGGGCAAACGGGACTGTTGTGATTATGCAACTCGGTCCGTTCGCCCCCTGTTCGGGTTACCAAGGAAGGAGAGGGCCTATGGCTCGGCAAGAGAGCAGGCAGCCACCGCAGCACCAGAGCACCCAGCCAGGCCATCAGGCCCCCATGACCCCGCAGCCATCGGAAACCAGCCCTGGATACCGCGGCAGCGGTAAACTGCGTGACAAGGTGGCGCTGATCACCGGCGGTGACAGCGGTATCGGCCGCGCCATCGCCGTCCTGTATGCCCGCGAGGGCGCCAAGGTCGGCATCCTGTACCTGAACGAGGACGACGATGCGCGCGAGACCCGTCGGCTGGTCGAGGCCGAAGGACAGCCCTGCACCATTCTGAGCGGAGATGTCGGCGACGAGGAAACCTGCCGCAAGGCGGTGGAGCGCATCATTGGCGAACACGGGCGTCTCGACATCCTCATCAACAACGCAGCCGAACAGCATCCGCGGAAATCGATCGTGGACATCACAGCCGAGCAGTTGGAGCGGACCTTCCGTACCAACATCTTCGGCCAGTTCTATATGGTGAAAGCCGCTCTGCCGCATATGAACGAGGGCGCCAGCATCATCAACACCACTTCCGTGACCGCCTACAGGGGCAGCCCGGAACTGCTGGACTATTCGGCGTCCAAGGGTGCGATCGTTGCCTTTACCCGCTCTCTGTCGATATCGCTGACCGACCGCGGCATCCGTGTCAACGCGGTGGCCCCAGGCCCTATCTGGACGCCGCTGATTCCGTCCACCTTCGACGAGGGGAAGGTCGAGAGCTTCGGCAGCAACGTGCCGATGAAGCGCGCCGGGCAACCGGACGAAGTCGCGCCGGCCTACGTATTCCTTGCATCCGACGACTCTTCATATATGTCGGGCCAAGTGCTGCATCCGAACGGTGGCGCGGTGGTGAACGGGTAGGTCAGTGCGCGCGACGATCCGGTACGGAGAAAGGCATATCTTCCTTGTCGCGCATGCGCCCCCCGCAAACATATGCGGAGGGCGCATGCAAACGATCTGTAGGGACGCGGAGGGAAGGGGAGGATCAGGCTGTCATGAGGTTGTTCAACCGCTCCCGCGCACGGCACAGGCGTGATCGGATGGTGCCGATCGATACATTCAGCGTTTCCGCCGCTTCCTGATAAGGACGGCCTTCAATGGCAACCAATTTCACCACCTTGCGCTGGCTGGGGGTGAGGGAGGAAAAGGCGCGGTCGACGTCGCGGAAAACCAGCCGCGACATCTGCGCCGCATCGACCGACATGGCGCCGTCCCACAATTCCACCTTCGTCACATGGCGGTCGCGCTGCAGGTTATTGAAATGCAGATTCTTCAGCATGGTGGTCAGCCACGCCTGCATATTCGTGCCGGGTTCGAAACGATGTTGGCGCGACAGAGCGCGGGCCAAGCAGTCCTGCAGCAAATCCTCTGCGGCGTTGGCGTCACGGGTCAGCTTGCAGGCATAACGCTGCAGGTTCGGCATGCAGCGGATCAGTTCGTTTTCGAACGAGTACGCCATGGTCTTTCCTTCCTCCACGGTCTGTGTACGTCTCCCACCGGCCGGATGAATGGCGGCACCCTTGGTGGTAGGGGCGGGGCGCCAGGGCAGGGACGGCGTTGGGCTTTCCGGCGCACGAGAAGGCGGCGCTGCCGGTTCGAAGGGCTGACAGTGTCTTATTGGTCTTGAGCGCTCAGTACGCCCTGAGGGCGGTTTCCAGCGAATACACCAAGGGCGACGGCCCCCGTGAGGTGTTGCTGAACGATCCGGTCGGCGGTGACGTCATTGCGGCGGTCCCGTTGTTGCCCGTCGTTGATCGTGTCGGGAGCTAAACGCGCCGTGCGCCGTGGATGTTCCACCGCAGGATTCGGAAAGAGTGACATCGGAGGCAGGAAGCGGCGATTCCGGTCCAGCTTCAGCTTGCCGGGCTTACCACCACCGAACGCGTTCCGCGGTGCGCCACTGCAACAGTCAGCCGTCGCAAACCAATATCTTTTCCAGACGCAGCGCCGCCATTCCGTCCTCGTAATAATCGCTGTAGACCGCGAAGCGGCGGTAGCCGGCAGTGGTGTAAAGCCCTATGGCGGCGGCATTGTTCGCCCGCACTTCAAGCCTCATCCCGCGACAGCCATGGTCGGCCGCAGCTTTTTCCAGTTCCGCCAGCAGGCGGTGGCCGACCCCCCGCCCGCGGTTGCCCGGAGCCACCGCGAAGGAGGTCAGGCGGGCGAAGGGCGTGCCGGCATGGAAGCCGACCACCCCATAGGCGATCGCCATCGACTGCACATTCGGCACTTGGCGGTATGCCACAAGGACCACACCTTTTGCTTTACGGATCGCATAGCGGAAGTTGCGCTCCGTCATTCGGTCGGTCGCGAAGCTTCGCTCCTCGATCGCCAGCAGTGCGGGAATATCGGCTGTTTCGGCGCGACGAATTCCGATGCGTGTTGCATCGCAGTGGACAGGATCGGATTCGTGAAGCATCGTTGACGGGAAAAAGGGGAGGGGACGACAGGCTACTCCCTTTTACCATAGTGAAACGACGGTGCGTTCGGTTTGGGGAAAGCTTTGTTTAACCAACAGGGCAGACACTTCCCCATGTTTGGAGCGCCGTCCTTCCAGCCGCCCGCTCCTATAGGCCTTTCACGCAGAAAGTCAGGACATGGACGCTCGGTTCAAATCTCGCGACATCGAACGCCGCAGCCTTGATGTCGATGGCCTCAAACGGTCGTTCCTGGAATGGCTGGTCTATTCGGTCGGCAAGGATGCACGCGCCGCCACGCGCCGCGACTGGTTCCACACCGTTGCACTGGCCGTGCGCGACCGCGTCGTCGACCGCTGGATGGATACGACGCGCAGCTATTACCACGAAGACGCCAAGCGCGTTTACTACCTCTCCCTGGAATTCCTGATCGGACGCTTGCTGACCAACAGCCTGTCGAATCTGGGCATCGTGGACGAATGCCGTCAGGCGCTCGACCGCCTCGGCCTCTCGATGGAGGACGTGGTCGATGCCGAGCCGGACGCGGCGCTCGGCAACGGCGGCCTCGGCCGTCTGGCCGCCTGCTTCCTCGACAGCATGGCCTCCCAGGGACTGCCCGGCTACGGCTATGGCATCCGTTACGAGTTCGGCCTGTTCGAGCAGCGCTTCGAAAACGGTTGGCAGGTCGAATATCCGGAACAGTGGCTGCAGTTCGGCAACCCGTGGGAATTCGCCCGGCCGGAGGTGCTGTATCCGGTCCAGTTCTACGGCCGCGTCGAGGAGTTCCGCGACAGCGTCGGTGAGCGTGCCTATCGCTGGGTCGACGCCGACCGGGTGCTGGCGATGGCCTACGACACGCCGGTCGTCGGATATGGCGGCGAGACGATCAACACGCTGCGCCTGTGGTCGGCCCGCGCCACCCGCGACTTCAATTTCGGCCACTTCAATGACGGCGCCTACATGAAGGCGGTCGAGCAGAAGATCCTGTCGGAGAATCTCAGCCGCGTCCTCTATCCCAACGACGCGACGGAGACCGGCAAGGAACTGCGGTTGAAGCAGGAGTATTTCTTCACCTCCGCCTCGCTGCAGGACATCCTGCGCCGCTACCTGCAGCATCACACCACCTTCGAGAACCTGCCCAACAAGGCGGCGATCCAGCTGAACGATACCCACCCGGCCATCGGCATCGCCGAACTGATGCGCCTGCTGGTCGATCAGCACGCGCTGCGCTGGGACGACGCGTGGGAGATCACCCGCGCCACCTTCGCCTATACCAACCACACGCTTCTGCCCGAGGCGCTGGAAGCCTGGCCGGTGCGAATGATCGAGCGGGTGCTGCCGCGCCACATGCAGATCATCTACGAGATCAACGCCAAGTTCCTGAACCGCACCAAGGCGCGGGCCGAGGGCGACAATGCCAGGCTGTCGCGGCTGTCGCTGATCGACGAGCGCGGCGAACGCCGTGTCCGCATGGGCAACCTGGCCTTCCTCGGTTCGCACAAGGTCAACGGGGTGTCGGCCCTCCACACCGACCTGATGAAGCAGACGGTATTCGCCGACTTCCATCAGGAATTTCCGGACCGAATCAACAACAAGACCAACGGCATCACCCCGCGCCGCTGGCTGAAGCAGGCCAACCCGGCCCTCTCCGAACTCATCACCACCCGCATCGGCGAGGGATGGATTTCCGACCTGTCGCAGATCGCGGCGCTGCGCGAGAAGGCCGACGACGTGGTGTTCCGCGAGGAGTTCCGCCGGGCCAAGCGCAAGAACAAGAAACGTCTTGCCGCCTATATCGCCCGCCAGACCGGCGAAGAGGTGCTGGTCGACAGCATCTTCGACGTGCAGGTCAAGCGCATGCACGAATACAAGCGCCAGCTGCTGAACGTGCTGCACACCATCGCTCTCTACAACGAGATGCGCGACAACCCGACGGTCAGCTGGGTTCCGGTGACGAAGGTGTTCGCCGGCAAGGCGGCGCCGTCCTACCACATGGCCAAGCTGATCATCAAACTGATCAACGACGTCGCCAAGGTGGTGAACCACGACCCGTCGGTGCACGACAACCTGAAGGTCGTGCTGCTGCCGAACTACAACGTCACCGCGGCGGAGATCATCATTCCGGCGGCCGACCTGTCGGAACAGATCTCCACCGCAGGCATGGAGGCGTCGGGCACCGGCAACATGAAGCTCGCGCTGAATGGCGCGCTCACCATCGGCACGTTGGACGGTGCCAACGTCGAGATCCGCGAGCATGTCGGGCCGGACAACATCTTCATCTTCGGCATGACCGCGGATGAGGTGAACGACCTGCGCGCCAGCGGCGGCTTCAACCCGCGCGAGGTGATCGCGTCGAACCCCAGCCTGAAGCGGGCGCTCGACATGATCTCCACCGGTGCCTTCTCGCCGGACGACCGCAACCGCTACCACCCGATCGTCCAGGCGCTGACCGACGGCGGCGACCATTTCCTGGTGACGGCGGACTTCGCCGACTACTGCCGGGCGCAGGAAGCGGCAATGCAGCTGTACCGCGATCCGGAGGAATGGACTCGCAAGGCCATCCTGAACACCGCCAGCATGGGCTGGTTCTCGTCCGACCGCACGGTCAACGAGTATGCCGAAGAGGTCTGGAACGTACACCCGGTGAAGCCCAGCCACGAAGGCGAAGGGTTCCGGTAATCTTCGAAAGGGCGAATGCGCAGGCGCTTTACAAAGCCTGCGCATTCGGATAAGACAAGCGCCATGAACCGCAAGGCCATCATCACCACTACGACTAAAAAAGCGACTCGCTTCGGCGGGAAGCGTCGTGGTGCGTGCTGATCGGATCGACCAGCGTTTCTTCCACGAGGCAGGCCCCGCCGGACAACGGACGGGGCCTCGTCGTATCCGGGGTCCGCTGTCCGAACGACCGATAGGCCGGTCCGATCAACAGTGCGATAGACAGGACGGAACCCCGCCATGAGCAGCAACAACGCCTCCGCCTCCTCCAAGTCCCTCCGCGTCGCCGTGGTCGGCGCCACCGGCGCCGTCGGCCGCGAGATGGTCAAGGTCCTGCATGACCGCAACTTCCCGGTCGCCGAACTCGGCCTGTTCGCATCCGAGCGCTCCGCCGGCAAGGTGCAGGAGACCCCCTACGGCGCCCTGACCCTGAAGGCGTTCGACGCCGCGGTGGTGAAGGGCTACGACGTCGTCCTGCTGGCTGTGTCGGGCGATTTCGCCAAGGCGCATGCCAAGGATCTGGCTTCGGCCGGCGCGCTGGTGATCGACAACAGCTCCGCCTTCCGCTACGACGCCGACATCCCGCTGATCGTTCCGGAAATCAACGCCCACGTCTTCCGCGAGGCGTACGCCGCCGGGTCCCGCCTGATCGCCAACCCGAACTGCACCACGGCCATCGCCGTCGTGGCGCTCGGTCCGCTGCACAAGGCCTTCGGCATCAAGCGCGCCATCGTCTCCACCTATCAGGCGACCAGCGGCGCCGGCGCCGAGGGCATGGCCGAACTGGAAGAGCAGACGCTCAACCAGCTGGAGGGCAAGCCGGTCACCAACAGCGTGTTCCGCCACCCGATCCCTTTCAACCTGATCCCCCAGATCGACGCCTTCCAGGAGAACGGCTACACCAAGGAAGAGATGAAGGTGACGTGGGAGACGCGGAAGATCATGGAGGTCCCGGATCTGCCGGTCAGCTGCACCGCCGTCCGCATCCCCACCTACCGCGCCCACTCCGAAGCCATCACGCTGGAGACGATCCAGCCGGTCACGCCGGATGCCGCCCGTGCCGTCCTGGCCGATGCCGCCGGCGTGAAGGTGGTGGACGATCCCGCCAACGGCGCCTACCCGATGCCGCTGAACGCCACCGGCCAGTATGATGTCGAGGTCGGTCGCATCCGCAACAACATCGTCTTCGGTGACCATGGCCTGGACCTGTTCGTCTGCGGCGACCAGTTGCTGAAGGGGGCCGCCCTGAACGCGGTGCAGATCGCCGAGCTGGCTCTGTAAGCTGGAAGGCAAGGCTCTGGAATCCTGGGGCCTGCACTGCTATGTAATGCGACGGGGGCCGATGGGCGTATTTCGCCTGCCGGCCCCTTTCGCCGTTCGCACCGTATAACGCCTTCAAGTCACGGGACTTAGCGCATGTCCGAACTTCAGGACGCCGTCTCCCGCCGTCGGACCTTCGCCATCATCGCGCACCCCGACGCCGGTAAGACCACGCTCACCGAAAAGCTGCTGCTGTTCGGCGGCGCCATCCAGATGGCCGGCGCCGTCAAGGCACGCGGCGAGCAGCGGCGCGCCAAGTCGGACTGGATGAAGGTGGAGCGCGAGCGCGGAATCTCGGTGACCGCGTCGGTGATGACCTTCGATTTCGACGGGCGCACCTTCAACCTGCTCGACACGCCGGGCCACGAGGATTTCTCGGAGGATACCTACCGCACGCTGACCGCGGTCGACAGTGCGGTGATGGTGATCGACGGCGCCAAGGGCATCGAGGCGCAGACGCTGAAGCTGTTCGAGGTCTGCCGTCTGCGCGACGTGCCGATCATGACCTTCTGCAACAAGATGGACCGCGAGGCACGCGATCCCTTCGATTTGATTTCGGAGATCGAAAGCGCGCTGGCGCTGGAAGTCACGCCGGCCAGCTGGCCGATCGGCATGGGCCGCGATTTCCTGGGATGCTACGACCTGATCCGCGACAGGCTGATCCTGATGGACCGCAGCAAGGGCGACGAGATCGACGAAGGCATCGAGTGCAACGGCCTTGACGATCCCCGTCTGGATGAGCTGTTGCCCGCCCACGCCGTCGCCAAACTGCGCGAAGAAGTGGAGATGGCGCGCGGCCTGATGCCGGCCTTCGATCTGGAGGCCTATCGCGCCGGCCATCTGACGCCGATCTATTTCGGCTCCGCCATCAACAATTTCGGCGTGCGCGAGCTGCTGTCCGGCCTGGCGGAGAATGCGCCGCCGCCCCGCCCGCAGCCGGCCGATCCGCGCACGGTCGAGCCCGACGAGGACAAGGTCACCGGCTTCGTCTTCAAGGTTCAGGCCAACATGGACCCGAACCACCGCGACCGCATTGCCTTCGTCCGCCTCTGCTCCGGCCGCTACAAGCGCGGCGCCAAGCTGAAGCACATCCGCTCCGGCAAGCTGATGGCGGTGAACAACGCCGTGCTGTTCCTGGCCCGCGACCGCGAGGTGGCGGAAGAGGCATGGCCCGGCGACATCATGGGCATCCCCAACCATGGCAGCCTTCGCATCGGCGATACGCTGACGGAGGGCGAGGATCTGCGCTTCACCGGCGTGCCGAGCTTCGCGCCTGAACTGCTTCAGCGCGTCCGCCCTGACGATCCGATGCGGGTGAAGCACCTGCGCAAGGCCCTGGAACATTTCGCCGAGGAAGGCGCCTCCCAGGTGTTCAAGCCGCTGACCGGTGCCGACTGGGTTGTCGGCGTCGTCGGCCAACTGCAGTTCGAGGTTCTGGCTTCCCGAATCGAGGCGGAATACGGCATTGCCGCCCGATTCGAAGGCGCCGGTCTGGACGCCGCCCGCTGGGTCGAGACCGACGACAAGCTCCAGCTTGAGAAATTCATCGAGCTGAACCGTTCGGCGTTGGCGGAGGACCATGACGGCGCCCTGGTGTTCCTGGCGCGTAACGCCTGGCACCTGAACCGCGCGCAGGAGGACTTCCCGGCGTTGCGCTTCCTGAAGACGCGCGAGCAGAACCGCAAGGTTCATACCGCCGCGTGATATCGACGCCCGCCTATGTGCCTATCGGTGATGGGCGGGCGTCCTTTCAGTAGAGAAAACTCACGGACCTGCCCGAACGGATTGACGACTTGACGGAGTCGGTCCGGTGACGGAACGTGTGCCGGTGCATCTGACAGTTTCGGCATGTGATCGATGTCGTCCGTCGGACGGACAAGGTCGGGAATGAGGCGGACATGGCGCTGGGATTAGACGAACTCCTGGACACCGGGGATTTCGTGCCCCATGGCGTCTGCTTGCTGTGGCGCCCGGACATCCTGATGCTGCATGTCGCGTCCGACATGCTGATCGGCCTGTCTTATTTCTCGATCCCGGTGGCTCTGACCTACTTCGTGATCCGTCGGCGTGACATGGCCTTCGGCTGGATGGCTCTGCTCTTCGCGCTGTTCATCATCGCCTGCGGCACCACACATTTCCTGTCGGTCTGGACCTTGTGGAACCCCGATTATGGCCTGGAAGGGCTGGTGAAGCTCGTCACCGCTTTCGCCTCGCTGGCGACGGCGGCGGCGCTCTGGTGGCTGATGCCGCGCCTGCTGGCTCTGCCCAGCCCAAGGGAACTGGAGGCCAGCAACCGGGCGCTGGCGCAGGAGGTGGCTACCCGGCGGGAGATGGAGAGCCGCTATTCCAGCTTCTTCACCAATCTGGCCGAAGCGCTTTTCATCGTCCGGGTTGAGCCTGACGGCGACTTTGCCTTCGAGGCGATCAACCCGGCGCTGGCGCGGGCAACCGGGCTGGATCCGGAGCGGTTGCGGGGCAAGCGGGTGGGCGATGCGCTGGGACCTGAGGTGGCGGAAGCCGTCATTCCCCGCTACACCCTGTGCCGCGACCGTGGCGAAAGCATCGATTACGAAGAGATGCTCGATTTGCCGGTCGGCCAGCGGGTCTTCCACACCGTGCTGGTGCCGGTGAAAGACGCCGCCGGTCGCGTGATCCAGATTCTCGGAAGCGGTCGTGACGTGACGGAGCGCAAGCGTTTGCAGGAGGAGGTGGTGCAGACCTCGAAGCTGGCGACGCTGGGAACGCTGGCTGCCGGCATGGCCCACGAGATGAGCCAGCCGCTCAACGTCATCCGCCTGTGGACGGAGAATACGCTGGCCCGCCTGCAGGAGAATCTGCTCGAACCCGCCCGTGCGGAGCGGGCGTTGAAGCTTGTGATCGAGCAGACCGACCGCATGGGGAAACTGATCGACCATGTCCGCACCTTCGGGCGGCGGGATGGCGGGGGCATGCGGGCGTTTCATCCTGCCCATTGCGTCCAGAGCGCGGTGGAGCTGGTCCGTCACCAGTATGAGCTGGAAGACATCGAAATCGTCGAGAGTGCCACCTCGGCACAACTGTCGGTTACCGGTCGTCCCCTTGAATTGGAACAGGTGATCCTCAACCTTTTTTCTAACGCACGCGACGCAATCATCGCGCTTCGTGCAAATGGCGGCATGGCGGGACGCATCATGGTGGCGGTCAGCGATGATCGGGACGGGCAGAACGTGGTCATCCAAGTGACCGACGACGGTGGCGGTATCGATTCGTCGGTGCTGCCCCGGATCTTCGATCCCTTCTTCACCACGAAGGAGGTCGGCAAGGGGTCCGGTCTCGGTCTGTCGATCGGCTATGGCATCATCGATGGGATGGGCGGACGCATCGAAGCGCGGAATGTCGATCTTCAAAGCGGGGGGCGGGGGGTCCGCTTCACCATCACCCTGCCAAGCCAGCCGGTCTCCTCAGCCGACAGGGAGTTCTCTCATGCCTGATCCGTTCCATATCCTGATTGCGGAGGACGAGGTACTGGCAGCGATGGCGTTGGAGGACTTTCTGTCTTTCCGGGGGTTCCGGGTGACCGTCGCTGCCAACGGGGTGGAGGCGTTGGAGCGCTATGCCAGCGAGCGGGTGCATGCGTTGGTGACCGACCTCCGCATGCCGCGCATGGACGGTCAGACCCTGATCCGCGAAATCCGTGAACGCGACGCGACACTTCCGGTCGTGGTGATGACCGGCTACCTGACCCAGGACAGCGACCTGACGGACGAGCGCTGGAAGCCGCTGGAGATTTTCAGCAAGCCGGTCAATCCGCGGACCATCTGCAGCACGCTGAACCGTATGCTGGGCTTGCCGCAGGGAACGTGAAAACGGCCTTCCTCAATCCTCCAGCGGTTCGACATCCACGCTGACGGTCAGGCCGTGGCCGGCGCCGCCAAGCAGGATGCCTCGGGCCGGACTGACGTCGTCGTAATCGCGCCCCCAGGCCACGGTGATGAAGTCGCGGTTGGCGACGCAGGCATTGGTCGGGCAGATGTCGAGCCAGCCGGTGGCAGCCCCGCACCAGACCGATGCCCAGGCATGGCTGACGTCGGCACCCACCAGCCGCGGCTGGCCCGGCGGGGGCAGGGTGCGCAGGTAACCCGAGACATAGCGCGCCGGCAGGCCGATGGCCCGGGCACAGCCGACGGCGATATGGGCGAAGTCCTGGCAGACGCCGCGTCGGTTCCGCATCACCGTGGCCAGCGGCGTCGCGACCGTCGTTGCCGTAGGATCGAAGGCGAACTGTCGGTTGATGCGATGCATCAGGTCGATGGCGCCCGCGATTGCCGGGCGGCCCGGCGTGAAGCTGACACGGGCATAGTCCAGCAGGTCCGGGCTGGAGGCGACCAGAGCACTGTCGAAGCAGTATTGCGTGATCTCCGCTCCGTCGTCCGGCCCGGACAGGCCGCGCAGACTGTCACGCACATGCTCCCACGGCGGCGAATCCTCGGGTGCCAATGCCGGCGGTTCGAAGACCTCGACCTCGCTTTCGGCCGTCACGGAGAAGGTCCGGTGCGGTTCCTGCACGGTGACGTAAGTGACGGTGTTGCCGAAATAATCCACCCGCTCCGTCCGCACCGCTGGAACCGGATCGATGGTCAGCAGGTTGCGTCGGGTCCGTTGGCGTGGATGCGGCCGGGCGATCAGATGCAGCAGATGGTGGGAGATCGGCACATCCTCGCCATAGTCGTAGGCTGTGACATGACATACGCGGTACCGGGTGGACGGGCTGCTGCCGTTGCCGGGGGCGGAAACAGGGGCTGGAGGCGTCATGGCATCAGGCCGATCGTGCGAAAGCATGGCTGAAATAGGCGTGAGCCAGGAAATTGGACACGTCGGGCAGCGTCATCGCCAGCGTGTCCAGCAGCGTGCGCAACGCCTCGCTGGATGCCATCGCGTCGGTGCGTTCCAGGCTTTTGCGTGCGGCGGCTATGATGGCCAAAGCTCCGCCGGTCGGGTCGGTCCCGGTGCCGACGCCCTGGCTGGGGAGCGCCCGCATGTGGCGGTCCAGCGCCGCCAGTTGGAAGGCCAAGGCGCGCGGGTTCGCCTCCTCCCCCAGCAGCAGGTCGAGAACGGGGGTACGCAGCACGCTGGTCAGATAGCGGGCGCGGTAGGTCATCACGCTCTCGCCCAGCTCCAGCAGCACGGACAGGGTGGCGGCCTGGACTGGCTCTTCCTGACGGTCGAGGTCGGCGACATGGCTCCCCCGCATCAGCGCCACCATGTAGAGCGACCGCTCGATCCGCCGTCCGATGTCGAGGAAACGCCAGCCGGCGCCGCGTGTCATGCTCTCCTGCTCGAGGCCGGAGAAGGCGGCCAGCGTGATCATCACGTCGTCCAGCCGCAGCAGCAGCGATGCGGCGTCCATCCGCCCCTTCGGCGGCTGGGTCTGGCGATCGATGGCGGAGACCACCCGCCACATGTCCATCGACAGGCGGTCGCGCACCGAATAGGCCGTCCGGTGCAGGCGCAGCACCTGTGACCGCAGGCTGTTGGGATGATCGGAATCGACCACTGCCGCGTGCAGAGCCTCGCGCAGGCCGCGGTTGGCGCCGCTTTCGGTCACCCGTGCCATCTCCGCCGGGATCATGCCGAGCGAGGAGAGCAGGTCGAGAAGCGTAGGCAGTTGCAGGGCGGCGCCCGGCATGTTGCCGTCGATCAGCCGGCTCTGCGTCGCGCGCAACAGCCGCAGCGCCCCCTCGGCCCGTTCCGCATAGCGCCCGAGCCAATAGAGGCCGTCGGCGACGCGGCTGGGCAGGTCGTTGGCGGACGGGCGGGCGCCGCTGGCCATCGGCTCCGTCGCCAGCGCCGGGCGTGGCTGGGTGGAGGTCACGTCCGCCCGCCGCGGCGCCAGGATCCAGGTGTCCTTGCTGCCGCCGCCGCTTTGCATCGACACCACCAGCCGGCCGGATTCGCTCGACACCCGGGTCAGGCCACCGGGCATCACCGCATAGCCGCCGCTGGGAGTGGCGCACAGGAAGACGCGCAGGACCAGCGGGCGTGGCTGCAGCCGGCCGTCCTGCCAGACCGGTGCGGTGGAGAGCGCCATCTGCTCCTGCGCCACATAATACCAGGGGCGGCGTTTGATCCCTTCCACCAGCGCGGAACGTTCGGCGGCCGACAGCTGGGCGCCGAAGATCGGCTCGAAGGAGAGCGACGGGAAGGCCGGCTTGATCACCAGTCCATCGAGATGGTCGATGACGTAGGCACGCTCCGCATCGTTGCCGCACCACCAGCTGGCGACACCGGGCAGCCGCAGTTCCTCTCCCAGCAGATGGCGGCAGAGCGTCGGCAGCGACGACTTCATCGCCATCGATTCCATCAGGCCGGAACCCAGCGCGTTGGCCATCACCACATTGCCGGCCCGCACCGCCTCGATCAGGCCGGCGACGCCGAGCGAACTGTCGGCACGCATCTCCAGCGGGTCGGCGAAATCGGCGTCGAGCCGGCGCAGGATCACGTCCACCTGTTCCAGCCCCGACAGGGTCTTCAGATAGACCGTCCGGTCGCGCACCGTCAGATCCGCCCCCTCCACCAGGGTCAGGCCGAGGTAGCGGGCCAGATAGACATGCTCGAAATAGGTCTCGTTGTAGGGACCGGGGGTCAGCAGGACCACGCGCGGCAGACGACCGCCCCCGACAGTGCCGCCTGCTCCGTTCCGCGGCGCGATGGACAGCAGCGTTTCCTTGAAGGTGTCGAAGAATCCGGTCAGCCGCTCCACTTGGCAGTGGCGGAAGCTGTCGGGCAGCACCTTGGCGATCACCGCACGGTTTTCCAGCGCGTAGCCGCTGCCGCTCGGCGCCTGGGTTCGGTCGGACAGCACCCACCAGCGGCCGTCGGGCGCGCGGGCGAGGTCGACGGCGTAGAAGTGCAGATGGACGTCGTTCGGTACCCGGATGCCGTGCACCGCGCGGCGGAAACCGGGGTCGGCATGGATCACCGACGGCGGCAGCCGGCCGTAGCGGGTCAGCGTCTGCGGCCCGTAGATGTCGGTCAGGATGGCGTTCAGCAGCGATGCGCGCTGGATCAGCCCCGATTCGATGGCCTTCCATTCATGCGCCGGCAGCAGAAGCGGCATCATGTCGAGCGGCCATGGCCGCTCCATCCCGTTGGGATCTCCGTAGATATTGTAGGTGACGCCGTTCTGGTGCAGCAGCCGCCGAGCCTCCTCCCACCGCTGCGCCATCTGTTCGGCGTCGAGCGGCCCCAGCGTGCTCATGAAGGTCTGCCAGTGCGGCCGCAGCCTGCCCTGGCCGTTCACCATCTCGTCATAGACCTGTCCGGAGCCATAGCCGATGGCATCGGCCTCGCCGAACAGCGATCCCTGGGTGAAAGGGACCGGTGGCATCCCGGACGGGACCACGGATGTCGGCGCGCGGAAGGGCTGATCGGATTTGGACAAGGTCGGACTGGTGCGTATTGCCTATGAAGGAAGCAGCAGTCTGAACGTCCACGTCGGGCGATGCAAGACCGCCGGTCCCGGGATCCATCCGAAAGAGGAAAGATTCCATATCGGTCCGGTGATCGGCGGCCGGATCCCGGAGCTGATTCCGGAAATGAAAAAACCGGAGCGCCGCGCAAGGCGACGCTCCGGCTTGCCGGATGCTGCGGAGTTGCCGGAGACGCTCAGAGCGTCTTCAGATATTCCAGCAGTTGCCAGCGTTGCGTGTCGGTGAAGCTGGCCCCGAACTCGTGGCCGGTGTTGTGGTTGCCGGGCTTCGTCGTGTCGTAGACGAAGGTGGCGTCCGCAGCGGATGAATCCACGCCGACCTTGACCGGGTCGATGGACGTGCTGCCCATGCGGAAGGTTGTCGACCGCTGGGAGGTCGGCAGCAGCATCTCATACAGGTTGGGGACCGAGCCGTTGTGCATGAAGGGGGCTGTCGCCCACACGCCGTCCAACGGGCGTGCCTTGTAGGCGAGCAGTTGTTTGATGGTGGCAGCCAGCGCCTCGTCGTCGGACGTCGCATTGCCGGTGGCCGGGGCTGTGGAAACGGCAGCCCTGGCCTGCGCCTTCGTTGCGCTGCCGCCAGCCGGAGCCGCGCCGACGGTCGGCTTGGTCTGACCGCCGCCGGTCAGGGCGGCGATCACCTTCTGGTGGTCGGCGGTTTTCTTGGCGCCCTGCTTCACGAAGGGCGTGGTGTCGAGCGTGCCGTCCTTCGTCAGCGACTCCGGCGACCAGCCGGCGGGTGCGCTGGCGGTCAGCCAGGGCGCCGGCGCCTTGTCGCCCTTCAGCAGGTCGACCAGCAGGCCCGGCTCGCGCACCAGATCGCCGAAGATGGCGCCGATCACCGCGTTCGAAAGCAGGTTCGCCGCCAGATCCGGGTTCTTCAGCGGCTTGCCCCCCAGCAGTTGCGGCGGCATGGCGACGTTGGCGATGGCGCCGGTATCGACTTGGCGGCACAGCGCATCGACGGCCATCTTCGGATCGGCGCCATAGTTGATCGTGACCATCTTGGCGGCGACGGCGGCATCGACGCCCTTGGTGCAGATCGTGGCGAAGGCGGCGATCACCGCCTTGGCGTCGTTGGGAGCCGCCCAGTTGAATAGCGGCACCATCTGGATCGGGGCGGTGGTGTAGGTCTCGCCGCGTGGCAGAATGGCGTGGCAGCTCTCACAATTCTCCTTGTAGATCGGCTCGCCGGCTGCCGCCTTGACGATATCGACATCGCCGGCGAGGCTGTCCGGCCACACGGGCGACCGCAGCTTGCGCAGCTGATTCTCCATGTCGACCAGATTCCGGCCTTGCACGGTCGATTTGTAATAGTAATGCGCGGCGTCGGCCGGCGGCTTCAGCGTCACCTTGCCGAACACGCCCAGCACCTCGCCGGCGTTGCGGCCCAGCGCGTCGAAGGAGGTGGCGTTCGGCAGCAGGCCATTCCACTGCACCCGCGGCTGATGCGGCGCATCCCACAGGAAGGGATAGCTGACCGGCGCGTTCGGCGCGCGGTTGTTCTTCGGAAGGTTCAGGTCGATGGCCGAGACCCGGTTGAAGATCATGCCGAACGCATCGGTCCGCATCGATCCCCAGGGCGTATCCGGGGTGCTCGCGGCAACGAAGGCTGCGAAGGACTGGTCGAAGGCCTTGAGGCTGTCATACAAAGCCAGCTTCTGCTGGTCGGTCGCGGTGGCGCCAAGCACGCGGGTGGCGAAGGGCTGGAAGGCCGCATCGCTGGCGACAGTGGCGTGGACCGCGTTGCTCAGGCCGCTGATGAAACCATAGAGGTCGCCGGTGGTGACCGCGCCGTCGATTCGCATCGTCTTGCCGTTGACCGTCACGTCGCCGGTATGGCAGGCGGCACAGGTCATGCCGAACCACGCGGTCTTGTCGGGGTCGGTGTCCTTGACGAAGCCGACCGGCAGCAGATCCGGGTTCCAGCTGCCGGCCGTGCCGGCGGCATAGCCGTAGCCGGTGATGCTCTTGGAGAAGGGTTGCTTGGTCTTCGGATCCTCCAGCGCCATGAACCAGTCATAGCGCATGATCTGCGAACCCTGGGTGGTGTTATAGTACCACTGCCGGGCCTCCTCCGACCAGCCCTGGTCAAGGTACCACAGTCCGTTGACCTGGACCGGCGGCTTCACCGGCACCGGGCGTGGCGGCGGCGACGGTTCAGCGCAGGAGCTGAGAAGCAGTGCGCTGGCCGCCAGGGTTGCATAGAAGGGCAACTTCATCCCGGTTATTCCCTCATCTGGTGTATGGCGCTTTGGCCTTCGACCGGTGAGGGTAATGCTGATAATCGTTATGCGCGTAGTGCTATCGCGTTATGGCGCTGAAAAATAGATGACGGGGAGGTCACGGGCCTATTCCCCTCTCCATGGCCAGGAGAGGGGAATAGGCCCAATGGAAGGATCACCCCCGCCGTAGATCCAGGGTCATCGGGAATTGCGGATTGCGTTCCTCCGCCGGGACGTCCATCGGGCCGGGGGTATGGCCGAAGGGGAAGAAACGGGCCAGACGGCGCCCCTCCGCCTCGTTGGCGTTGACCGGGAAGGTCTCGTAGTTCCTGCCGCCCGGATGCATGACGTGATAGGTGCAGCCGCCGATCGACCGGCCGGCCCAGCTGTCGACGATGTCGAAGATCAGCGGGGTGTGGACGGGAATCGTCGGATGCAGGCAGGACGGCGGCTGCCATGCGCGGTAACGCACGCTGCCGACGAACTCGCCCTCCACCCCGGTCGGGATCAGAGGAACGCGCCGGCCTTTGCAGGTGATGACGTAGCGGGCGTCGATCAGGCCGGTGACGCGGACCTGCACCCGTTCCACCGAGCTGTCGACATAGCGCACCGTGCCGCCGCCCCCCGGCTCCTCGCCCAGGACGTGCCAGGGCTCCAGCGCCATGCGCAGTTCCATGGTGATGCCACGCTGGCTGACATGGCCATAGACCGGGAAGCGGAAGTTGAAGTGCGGCGCGAACCAGCTGTCCTCCAGAGGATAGCCATGGTCGCGCAGATCCTGCAGAACGTCGGCCATGTCCTGCTGGAGAAAGTGCGGCAGCATGAAGCGGTCGTGCAGATCCGTGCCCCAGCGCACCAGACGGCCCTTGTAGGGGTGCTTCCAGAAGCGTGCGACAAGTGCCCGCATCAGCAGTTGCTGGGTCAGGCTCATCTCGGCGTGGGGCGGCATTTCGAAGGCTCGGAACTCGACGAGGCCGAGGCGGCCGGTCGAGCTGTCCGGCGAATAGAGCTTGTCGATGCAGAACTCCGCCCGGTGGGTATTGCCCTGGACGTCGACCAGCAGGTTGCGCAGCACCCGGTCGACCAGCCAGGGCGGGCAGTTTCCGGTCGCCGCCGCCTGATCGATCTGGTTGAAGGCGATCTCCAGTTCATAGAGCTGGTCGTCGCGCGCCTCGTCCACGCGCGGCGCCTGGCTGGTTGGGCCGATGAACAGGCCGGAGAAGACGTAGGACAGGGCAGGGTGGTTCTGCCAGTAGGTGATCAGGCTGCGCAGCAGATCCGGCCGGCGCAGGAACGGGCTGTCGGCTGCGGTCGCGCCGCCCATAACCACATGGTTGCCGCCGCCGGTGCCGCAATGGCGCCCGTCGATCATGAACTTCTCCGCACCCAGGCGGGACTGGCGCGCGTCCTCGTACAGCGTGATGGTGTTGCGCACCAGATCGTCCCAGCTGTGGGCCGGGTGGATGTTCACCTCGATCACGCCCGGATCCGGGGTGACGGCCAGCGAGTTCAGGCGTGGGTCCTTCGGCGGCTGGTAGCCTTCGATGACGACCGGCATCTCCAGTTCGACCGCCGTCGCCTCGATCTCCGCCAGCATCGCCAGATAGTCTTCCAGGGTGCTCATCGGCGGCATGAACAGGTGCAGGCGACCGTTCCGCGCCTCGCAGGTCAGGGCGGTGCGGACGACCCACCAGGCCGACTTGCCCTCTTCCGGCATCTCGTCGCGGATCTCGGCCATGATTCGCTGGCGCTGGGCCATCCGCTTGTCGGTGTGGACGCCGCGGTCGGATTCCTGGACGGCGCCGCGGATCTCCTGCCGGCGCTGGACCGGGTGCGGGGGCAGGGGAGCGCGCTCCTCGAACGGGTCGGTCTCCCAGCTGTAGGGATAGTCGGCTTTCGACACCCAGGGCAGGGATCCGATGGGCAGGCGGTAGCCGACCGGGCTGTCGCCGGGGATCAGCAGCAACCTTTCCTGGCGCAGGGGCCAAGTGCTGGACAGCCAGATCGGACCCTGCTGGGTCATGCGGCGGTTGATCGGCAGGGCGAAGCCCACCGGCTCGGCCAGACCGCGGGTGAAGACGCGGGTCAGGCGTTCGCGTTCCTCCTTGTCCTCCAGCTTGCTGTCCAGCGGATCGACGTTGATCGGAAGCTGCGACTCCTTGCGCAGGTAATGCCACGGGTCCTCATAGGCGCCGAGCACCAGATTCGGGTCGAGGCCCAGCCGTTTCGCCAGCGCCATCAGGAAAACGCCGGCATCCTGGGCGGTGTGGCCGTAATCGGTGTCCTCGCGTGCCAGCAGGTCGCTGTTGGCCCACAGCGCCTCGCCATCGCGGCGCCAGTAGACGGTCATCGCCCAGCGCGGCAGCGATTCGCCGGGATACCATTTGCCCTGGCCGAAATGCAGCAGCCCGCCGGGGGCGAAACGCGCCATCAGCCGGTGGATCAGATCGGCGGCCAGCTTCCGCTTCTGCGGTCCGAGCGCCGTGGTGTTCCATTCGGCGCCTTCCATGTCGTCGATGGACACGAAGGTCGGTTCGCCGCCCATGGTCAGGCGAACGTCCTCCGCCCTCAGATCCTCGTCGACGCGGTGGCCCAGCGCTTCGATCGCCGTCCATTGCTGCGGGCTGTAGGGCTTGGTGACGCGCGGCGCCTCATAGATGCGGGTGACCGACATCTCATGGCCGAACTCGACCTCCGCCTCGTCTACCATACCGGAGATGGGAGCGGCGGAAGAGGCGTCGGGGGTGCAGGCGAGCGGGATGTGCCCTTCGCCCGCCAGCAGGCCGGATGTGGGATCGAGGCCGACCCAGCCGGCACCGGGCAGGAACACTTCGGTCCAGGCATGCAGGTCGGTGAAGTCGCTCTCCGGTCCCGACGGACCGTCCAAGGCCTTCTGGTCGGCGGTCAGCTGGATCAGGTAGCCGGAGACGAAGCGGGCGGCCAGACCGAGGTTGCGCAGGATCTGCACCAGCAGCCATGCCGAATCGCGGCAGGACCCGGTGCGCTTGGTCAGCGTCTCCGCGCAGGTCTGGATGCCCGGCTCCATCCGGATGACGTAGCCGATGTCCTGTTGCAGCCGCTGGTTCACCGCGACCAGGAAATCGATGGTCGGCGTCTTCTCCCGCGGGATGTCCTTGAGGTAGGCCGCCAGTTCCGGCCCTGGCTTCTCCGTCTCCAGATACGGACGCAGCTCGCGCTCCAGCCAGTCGTCGTAGGCGAAGGGGATGTGGTTGGCCTTCTCTTCCAGGAAAAAGTCGAAGGGGTTGATCGCCGCGATCTCGGCGACCAGATCGACCTCGACGATGAATTCGCGCGTTTTCTCCGGAAAGACGAAGCGGGCCTGGAAGTTCGATTGCGGGTCCTGCTGCCAGTTCAGGAAATGCTGCTTGGGCGTGACTTTCAGGGAATAGCTGAGGATCGGTGTCCGGCAATGTGGCGCCGGGCGCAGCCGGATGATCTGCGGGCCGAGAGAGACCGGCCGGTCGTAGCGATAGATCGTCTTGTGGTTCAGCGCGACGTGGATCGCCATGGAAAACCCCGCCTCATGCCTGTTCGATAATGGTCGCGCCCTGGTTTGTCCGGGGTCGCACCTCCAACGGTAACACCGAAAAATCCGTCCCGACAGGGTGCCTCCGCCCCGCTTCTACCGCAGTTGCGAAAAAGTCACGAAGTTGCCGATGACGCGCGCTGCGGCTTTCTTCCGTTCGCGTTACCCTTTATATCCTGTGTGAGCCGGGGGATCGTTGCGGCGGGGATTCGCGTCTGGATGGTGTCGGTGGCGGCTTCTTCACTAATGGGCGGCAACCGCGGTTCCGGCGGGATGGGCGACGCCGGCCCCGGCGGCGCCGGACGGGGCGTCGTCACCGGGAAGTACTTCAACTTCAAGCCGCTGCCTCCGCAGGCCGACATTCTCGGCAATCCGCTCGTCGTCCCCAACCTGCCGACGCGCAAGCTGCCGAAGGAGACGTTCGGCAGCCGGGTGAAGCGTTTCCTCGCACGGATGAACCTGGGCAGCCAGTCGGCGGAGACCCGGCTGCGCTGGAAGCTGCACGACACGATCCAGGCGACGATGGCGTCGCTGTCGCCCGCCGTCACGCTGGTGGCGGAGAAGCGGGCGCCGGCCACGCGCAAGAAGCTGTCCGTTCCCGTCGTCGTCGTACGCCATCCCTATCACCTCCGCCACGTCTTCGAGATGCTGCCCAACATCCCCGATACGCTGGCGGCGGAACGGCGCTTCCTCGAATTGCTGATAACCCGTGCGCTCAAGCGCTATGGCGAGCAGATGGCCCTGATCAAAGGCAGCGCCTTCTCGTTCGAACATGAGGCGCGCGAATATTTCTTTGCCGGATTCCGGCTTGAGAAACAGATTAAGAAAGTCAACAGCCCGGACGAGCGGTTCGCGGCATTGCAAGCGATTCATACAAACTACTTTCATGGGCGAAACTACTACTACTTCGCTCTCCTGCGGCGCGAGAAGCTGGCGCCAGACAACAAGCTGTTCATGCTGTTCGCCCGCGCGGTTTACTTCATGGCGCGGATCGACTGGAACGGCGACCTGTTGGACAAGCCGAACCCGCGCATGCTTCCCAGCCGGGACGACATGCTGTTTTTCGTGGAGCGTGACAAGTCGGTCGTGACGCGCTATCGCACCGACCAGGATTTCCAGCGTCAGGTCAAGGCCGTGCTGGAGGCTTTCCCCGCTTCGTGACGTTCCGTCTTCCCATCCAAGGTTTCCTGCGATGCGCGCCCTGTCCCTGGTTGGCGGTCTTCTGGCCGCCGGCTCCCTGCTCGCGGTGCTGACCGCGGTCCCGGCCCTTTCGGCCTCGGCAGATACTCCTTCGCCCGTGGCGACGGCTCCGGGGGCTCCGGGGGCTCTGGCGTCAGGCTGCGATTCGGCAGAGACACCCGCAGCGCAGCTGATGTGCCGGGAGCCCAAGCTGGCTGAGGCCGTCGCTGCGCTGGACGCTGCATTGACGGCGCTTGGGTCGACCACCGATGACACCGGGCGCGCCGCGATCGACGATGCTCAGACCGTGTGGCGTGCACGCCGGGACGAAGCCTGTCAGGTGACGGCGGCCGATCTCGCCGACGCCAAGGCGACCAGGATCCGCAGCGACTGCCTGCTGCGCGTCATCCGCCAGCGCACGACGGCGCTGGAGGCGGAGCGTCAGGCGCGGGCACGGCCCGTCGAAGACCTTCCCCTGTCGGTCACCGGTGCCGCCGCCCGCCGATTCGCCGCACCCGAACCGCAAGCGGCGCCGTTCGACCGCAAGGTGGCGTTGTCGACGCTGGCCGGCCGCTGGGCCAAGGCCGATCCCAACGACCGTACCGCCATCGACGATTGCCGGACGTCCTATCTGGAAATCGGGGCCAACCGTGTTCTGACCGCGGTAGATCCGCGGGTGCCCCAATTCCCTCTGGCCGGCAGGCTGGCGGCCGAGGGTGACCCGGTTCAGAAGGTGGCCATCCAGCCGGTGCAGCCGGAGGGAGCGCTGGAGGAGCCACCGGCGCCTCTGGCCACCCTGCAGTTGCTGCCCGCCGACACGGCGCGATTCGACCGGCTGATCCTGCGCATGGCGCCACCCTCCACCTTCGCCGCCGAATTCGTCCGCTGCCGCTAGACGTCGCCTACGGCCTATACCGGTGGGATGGTGCCGCCGTCGATGACGAATTCGGTGCCGACCAACCGGGAAAACGCGCACCATGCCCACATCGGCCGACTTGAGCGCGTTCATCGGGCTGGCCCGTGAACCGCTCCCGAACCGGCTCCATAATCCCCGCTTAGATCCGTGACGGCAGGAAACGGACGGTCATCGACAGCCGCTCTCCCGGCGGCAGGGCGATCACCCCGGCGCCGGGTTCCTGTGGGCGGTTCAGCGCGTCGGTCATGTGGGTGACCGGTTCCAGGCACAGGTAGGATTCGTTCGGCGGAGCGTAGATGATCAGGTGGCCGACCGGCCCGTCGGCGAGCATGGTCAGACGCAGCCTTTCCTGTGGCCTGTCCAGCGTCGCGGAGCCGGCCCAGCCGGTGAAACCATTGTCCAGTGCCAGACCATCCATCGTCACGCCGTGGCGGAAATCCCAGGCCGCGGGCAATGGGCGGTTGCGGCAGGGCAGAATGGTGTCGTCATTCTCCCACACGGTTCGGACGTCGGCTGTCACGCGGCTGCCCGGCGTCCTGACGAAATAAGGGTGCAGCCCCAGCCCGGCCGGCATGTCGCTGTCCGACTCGTTGACGAGGTCCAGGGTGACGGTCAGCCCCTCGCCGTCCAGCGCCACTGTCTGCGCGGCGCTATAGCTCCAGGGCCAGTCGTCCGCCCGGTGGGTGAACCCCATGCGCAGGGCGTTGTCTGCAAAGGCTTCCACGGCCCAAGGTCTGGACCAGCCGTGGCCGTGAATCCGGTGCGGCGATCCGGGATCGGTGGCGAGCCTGACCTCCCGTCCCTGGAAAACGAACCGGCCGCCGCCGATGCGGTTGGAAAAGGGGACCAGGGGAAAACACGCCATGTCCGGTGCGAAGTCGCCTGTCAGGGCGCGGCCCGACGCCGGCCGGAACAGATCGACCGCACCATCCGGGGTGGAAAGGCTCCAACTCGCCAGGGAACCGCCGCAATGGGGCGTCGCGGTAAGGGTCATCGGTCCATGGTGCAACGCGATGATGGTGCCGTTCCGGATCATACGTTTCTCCCATCTTCAGCGTCGGAATGCTTTATCGCACATGCGAAGAGCGAAGGGAACGACCCCGGCTGGCCCCAAGCCGGATGGTGCGATGCTGACACAACTCATGTGCTTTTGACGAAAAATGTGGGTATCGTACACCCGTCCTTTACCCTCGCTGCGCAAAGATGGCCGGCCGGCGATTCGCCCTGGTTCGGCGCGACGTGGCTACCGTCTCTGCCGGCGGTATCGATAACGCGGCTGGGACGCCGTTGTTGCAACTCTGCCGCGTCGTCTGCCACCTGCTGGAAAGGCCCTGAGTGTCCAGTCCATTGTTCAGCCGCGCGACGCCGACTCCGTTGTCGGCCATTGGCACGCTTGACGAGGCGGAGCTGTGCGGCGCGCTGGCCGATTACCATGGGTTGTCGGCACGACTGGCGATCGGGGTGGTGCTGCGGTCGTATCTGGATCCTCTGCTTTTGACTCCAACGGAGTTGATCCATCTCGCCAAGCCGCTGAAATCATGCCTGGAACAGGGAACTCTGATCGAATCGGCCATCGCCCGGGTGGCGGCGATACAGGTCCGCGCACCGGGATCGGAACAGCAGGGGCGGCGCAACGCCATCCGTGCTGCGGTGGATGAGAGCTGGGCCAGGGCGCGCACCGCACAGGTTGCCTTCGCTGCCATGCCGCGTGGCCGCAATCCCGTGGACTGGCTGCTGTCCCAAGGGATCAAGACCCCTACCGGCGATGCGGAGTACGATCTGCGGGTCGCGCTCGGCCTGGAAATCGTGGAGTGCAAGAGCTGGAACGCCAAGCTGGACCGCCTGCTGGATCTTTACCAGCTCGGCCGAAGCGAACGGCTGGTCGTGGCCATTGATGGTGTGATCGGCGACATCCTGGCCTCCACCGCCGCAGGGGCGGAGCTGTTCGGGGTCAACCTGCTGCCCGGAACGCTGCTGTCCACCCTGTGCGACCTGCTGTTCGGCCGCATCGGCATGGAGGCCATCGGGCCGAATCGCGTCGGCGTGCTGAATGCCCTGTTCCGCCAGGGCAAGCTTCCCCAGGCAAGGGCCGCGGTGCTCGACCGCATCCGCCGTCAGTTGAAGGCGCCCCAGCCGCTCGGCCGTGGTGCCTTCGACCAGGAGTCGGAGTTGCTGAAGACGCTTGTCGGCCATCTGCTGACCCGTGACGGCCTGATCGGCGGAGCGGCGATGGCCGATGCGCTGACCGTACGCTATTCGCGCCGGCTGGAGCAGGGTGGGGCAAGCGCCTATCGCAGGTCGATTGTCGAACTTGGCGAAGGGCAATCGGACCTGATCTGCCGCATCCATTATCTGACCCGCGTCGCCGCCGCCCCGGCAGCTGAACGCCATGCCGACGAGATTCTCGCCTCGCTGGAAGCCGCCGTCGGCAACGAACTGCTGATCGAGAACATGTTGGTGCAGACGCCGGACACCGCCTTGCTGGAGCGCGATTTTGCCCGTGCGTTGGCGGCCATCCGCTCCGCCCCGCTGTCGGCGGATGCCTGCGAGCGGATCGCTGCGCGGGCTGAGCGGTCGGTGGACGATTATGTCAAGACCGGTCAGCTCGCCGTGCGTCTGAGGCAGGTGGAGCCGGTGCCACGCCGCCGTACCATCCGGCTGGCGGAGGTCGCCTGTTCCGGCCTGATTCGCGAGGACGGCGCTCTGCCGCTGATGCGCCAACACATTCTGGAAATCGTCCGTCAGCCGCAGTTCCAGGCAGAGCTTGCCCAGCCGGAGAGCGATGTCGCCCAGGCCGAGGTCCGCCGACTGCTCGAACTGTTGGATCGTCTGCGTCAGATGGCCACGGCTCCCGCGCCGCCGCCCTTTCTGCCGCCTGTTTCGCCGGCAGCCGCACTGGCCACTGTGGACGTCGCCTCGCTCCACCTCCAGGGCAATCCGCCCAGGGGTGGCGTGCGTGGCGCAGAGACGATTCTGCACCCCATGGGCCAGCAGCCGGCGGGCGTGGCGCCGCCGCCGCCGCCCGGAGTGGCGGCCGGCCTGTGTCCCAGCTGTTATGCCGTTCAGGCTGGCTCCGGATCCTGCAGATCTTGCGGTTTTCCTGCGAAGTCGGACAACCGCCCGGGCGTCCATCTCGTGCCCGGTACGTTGCTGCATGGCCGCTACCGGGCTGGACGGGTGCTGGGGCAGGGTGGGTTCGGTGCCACATACCTGGGTTGGGACGACCGGCTGCGGGTGAAGGTGGCGATCAAGGAATATTACCCGGCCAATCTCATCGCCCGCACTCCCAACGCCGCGGCCGTCTCCCCCTTCTCCGACGAGCATGCGGAGACCTTCGCCGCCGGGTTGGAGAAATTCCTGGAGGAGGCACGGACCCTTGCCCGCCTGCGCGATGTGCGCGAGATCGTCGGCGTCCAGGATTTCTTCGAGGAGAACGGTACCGCCTATCTGGTCATGGAACTGCTGGAGGGCCGCACCATGAAGAAGTACCTGGCCGACAGCGGCGGCCGGATCGACGTGAAGCGGACCCTGTCGGTGGTGATGCCGATCGCCAAAGCACTGCAGGCCATCCATGACCAGGGACTGATCCACCGCGACATCAGCCCGGACAATATCTTCCTGACCAACGGTGGTGACCGCAAGCTGTTGGATTTCGGCGCCGCCCGGCAGACCGCGCGTCCGGGCGCAGGCCTTACCGTGATTCTGAAGCCGGGCTATGCCCCGCCGGAGCAATATTCGAACGAGGGGCGGCAGGGACCCTGGTCCGACGTCTATGCGCTTTGTGCCACGATCTATCTGGCGCTGACCGGCCGCACTCCACCCGACGCCACCGCCCGCTTCATGAATGACAAGGTGCCGAAGCCATCCGAACTGGGTGTGGTGCTGGCTCCCGGTTTCGAGAAAGTACTGCTGTCGGGGCTTGCCATGCGTTGGCAGGACCGGCCGCAATCGATGAAGGATCTCCTGCGGGCCATGACCAACGCACTGTCTGGCGGCTGAGATACCGAAATCCCGCGCACGAAAAAAGGGGCCGGCGAACCGGCCCCTTTTTCGCGATCTGCGGATTCGACGACGTTACTTCACGTCGGCGGCGACCTGCATCTTGATGATCTTGTCCGGGTCGGTGACCTGACCGTTGCGGGACTGGCTGCCCTTCTTGATCATGTCGACGAACTCCATGCCCTCGACCACCCGGCCCCAGACGGTGTACTGGCGGTCCAGGAACTGCGACGGGGCGAAGCAGATGAAGAACTGGCTGTCGGCGCTGTCAGGATCCTGCGCGCGGGCCATCGACAGCGTGCCGCGGATGTGCGGAGTGCTGGAGAACTCGGCCTTCAGCTTCTTGCCGGAGCCGCCCATGCCGGTGCCGGTCGGGTCACCGGTCTGGGCCATGAAGCCGTCGATGACGCGGTGGAAGACGACGCCGTTGTAGAAGCCCTGACGGGTCAGTTCCTTGATACGGGCGACGTGGTTCGGCGCCAGGTCGGGCCGCAGTTCGATCACCACGCGACCGTCCTTGAGGTCGAGGTAAATGGTGTTTTCCGGATCCAAGGCCTTCGCCTCCCCTTGAGAAACTGTAAAGAACGAGACAGTGAAGATTGTGGCGAACAGGGCCGCCAGCAACGCGCGGGTCCACCGCTTCATGCGAAACACTCCGATGAGCCGAAATCCGCGCCCCGGACCATAGGGGAAAAGCGCGGGAATGCAAAGCCGCGCTGGCGGGCAGAACGATCCGCCAAAAGTCACGGATGACTGCCACTCGTCCGGGTGTTCATCCGAGCATGGACATGGCATGCCGGTCCTGACGGACATATGGGAAGGGAATGCGGGTTTGAGGCTGGGACGGGCGATAGCGGGGACGGCAGCGGTCGCTGTGACGCTTGGCGTTGTCGGGTTGGGTGGGATAATCCTGGCCGGACCGGCGCTGGTCGGCGCGACCGCGACCGAAGTGTTGCGTGGGACCGGCTTCACCGGTGCCGCGGTCATTGTCACCGGCATGCGCGTCGCCGAGGGCTGGCGCGGCCTGCGTCTGGAGTTCGCCGGCGACAGTGGCCCGCTGGAAGCTGCCGCAAAGGCGCTCGACCTGCCGATGTCGGGGCGGCTGACCCTGTCCGGTGCGCTGGTGGTCGGGATGGATGGCGGCGTGGTGACCGTCACGTCTGCTGGTTGCCTGCCAGCCAAGGCGGAGCGGCTGACGGTTTCCGGTCAGCCATTCAACCTGCCGGAAGGGGCGACAGTTTGTTCCGTCCAGGATGCTCCGCTTCTGCGCTGGCGGCCGGATGCCATGGCCGTCGCCGCTGAGCTGCGGGCGCCGCGGTTCGACGCTCCGGAAACCGGCCTGCGGGCCGAACAGGTGGTGATTCGGCTGGAGCGGGAGGGAAATGGGCGTCGTGCGGACATTTCGGTCGCGCGGGCGGCCAACACCGCCAAGCCGGCGCCTATCGTTCCGTTGGCCGTCGCCTTGCGGGCGGTGCAGACCGGAGAAGGGCCATGGATCATCGACGGCACCGCCAAAGGCGCCGGTGGTCTCCTCGACGTCGCGCTCGACGGCACATACGACCAGACCGCCGGCACCGGAGGAATGCAGGTCGTGGCCAAGCCGATCCGCCTCGCCCCGAACGGTCCCGGCCTCGCCGCCATCTCGCCCCTTGCGGAGACCTTCCTGCAAAAGGCGTCCGGCACCCTGCACGGCAAGGCGACGGTCGGCTGGAGTGCCAAGGGCTTGGCCACGAGCGGGCAGGCGGTGGTGAAGGAGTTGGCTGGTGCTGCCGGGCCAGTCACAGTCGCTGGGGTCAGCGGCACGATCGCACTCTCCAGCCTGTCACCACCGGTGGTCCCGGACGGGCAAAAGCTGTCCATCGGCTTGCTGGACGTCGGCATTCCGCTGACCGACGGCACGTTGCTGTTCGGCTATGGCCGGGATGGGCGGCTCGATGTCGATCGGGCTGAATGGCGCTGGGCTGGCGGCAGGCTGCATGCCGACCCGTTCGAACTGGCGCCCGCCAAGCCGAAGGGGACGGTCACCCTGCATGCCGATGGCATCGATGCCGCCAAGCTGCTGGAGTTGATCGCCATCGATGGGCTGGAGGCATCCGGCAAACTGGCCGGCACTCTGCCGGTAGTCCTCGCAGGCGAGACCGTCACGCTGAATGGCGGCGTGCTCGAGTCCGCCGGACCGGGCACCCTGCGTTACGATCCGGCACAGCCGCCGTCCGGTCTGAAGGGGGAGGAGGGGAGCCCGACCGCCATGCTGCTGGGGGCGCTGACCGACTTCCATTACGATACTCTGCGGATCACCATCGACGGGCAGGCCGGCGGTGAACTCAGCGCCGGCTTTTCCCTGCGCGGAGCCAACCCGTCATTCTACGATGGCTATCCGGTTGCGCTTAACCTTAAGCTGTCCGGCGCGCTCGACCGGATTCTGCGCCAGAACCTCGACGTCTATCGGATCCCCGACACGCTGCGGGATCGGATGACCGGCTCCGACCAGAAGGACCATTGACCGCCGCCATGGATATCAAGTTCTTGCAAACCGGCCTGACGACCGCCCTGCTGATGTCGGCTTTGGCCGCCGCCTGCGCACCGACGGTAAAGATCGAGGCACCTGACAAGCCTATCGAGATCAACCTGAACGTCCGGATCGAGCAGGAGGTTCGGGTCAAGCTGGAACGCGACGTCGACGACGCCATCCGCAACGACCCCGCCCTGTTCGGTCTTCCCACCGACTCCGCACCCTCTTCCGCGAAGGGGAAGAAGTGATGACGAAAAGCCCCATCGGCCGCCGGCATTTTAACCGGCTTGCCCTGTCCGCTCTTGCTGTCGGGCTGCTTGCCGCCGCTCTGCCGCAAGTGGCTCTGGCCCAGGACGCGCTGGCCGCTGCCAAGGCCGCCGGCCAGGTGGGCGAGCGCCCGGACGGCATGGTCGGCGTCGTTCCCGGCGCGCCTGCTGCGGCGCAAGCCCTGGCCCAGCAGGTGAACGCCCAGCGCTTGGCCCGCTATCAGGAAATCGCCAAGGGCAACGGCACGGCGCTGGACAAGGTGCAGGCGGTGGCCGGCCAGCAGTTGATCGAGCGCACCCCGGCGGGACAGTTCGTTATGACCGCTGCGGGCGAGTGGCAGCGCAAGTGACTTCCGCGCCTGTGGCCGGCCGGGGCGCCGTCGCCGACCTGCGCCGCCGTCTGGCCGGCAAACCCGGCGATGGTGCGCTGTTGTCCGCTCTATTTGCGGCACTCGACACGGTGGAGCAGGCAGGTACGCCGGAAGAGGCGGTCGCCCGCTCCAACCTCGGTGAAGCGTTGCGGCGGCAGGGCCGCCTTGCGGAGGCGGAGGCGCATCACCGCAAGGCGCTGGCTTGGCTGCCGGATTTCGGCGGCAACCATTACAATTGGGGCGTGACCCTGCAAGCGCTCGGCCGCCCGGCGGAGGCCGCTGACGCCTACGGCGAGGCGGCCCGGCTGATGCCGGAGTTTGCTCCGGCATCCTGCAACCAGGGCGTCCTTCTGCGTGAACTTGGCCGGCTGAACGAGGCGGAAACTGCGCTTCGACACGCCCTGGAGCTTGACCGCACTCTGGTCCCGGCCCGGCTGGCTCTGGCGGCGCTTCATCGTGACCGGGGCGACCTGGAGCGGGCCGCCGACGGTTTCCGTGCTTGCCTGTGTCTGAAGCCCGATCTGGCGGAGGGGCTGGCCAACCTCGCCCTGACTCTGAAGGAGCGGGGACAGCGCGGCGGCCCGGCGGAGGATACCGTGGCGAGCATCGCCGGCTTCGAGCGCGCGCTCTGCGTCGGTCTGCCCGATGCGGGCGGGGTGCTGGCGCAACTGGTGCAGCAGCGTCGCCATCTTTGCCGCTGGGACGGCATCAACGCATTGTCTGGGCGGCTGGTCGAACTGGTGCGGGAGGGTCGGACCCAGCAGGTCCATCCCTGGATCTTCCTGGGCGAAGGTGCGGGACCGGCGCTGGAGCGCGTCTGCGCCGAGCGCTATTCCGGCTGGAGGACGCGCGGCGTCCGGCCCGCCTTTCCGAAGCGCACCGACCGCGGACCGAAGCTGCGGATCGGCTATCTCTCCGCCGATTTCCACGAACATGCGACCGCGGTACTGATCGCCGAACTGATCGAACGGCACGACCGTGACCGGTTCGAGATCGTAGGCTGCTCCCATGGCCCCGACGATGGCGGACCATTGCGCAAGCGGCTGGTTGACGGATTCGACCGCTTCCTCGACCTGTCGACCCTGACCGACGAGGCGGCGGCACGTCTGCTTCATGAGGCTGGCATCGACATCCTGGTCGATCTGAAGGGCCACACCCAGAATGCCCGACCCGGAATCACCGCCCACCGACCAGCTCCGGTGCAGGCACAATGGCTGGGCTATCCTGGCACCTCAGGCAGCCCGGCCATCGACTATATCATCGCCGACCCGGTTGTGGTGCCGGCGGAGCAGCAGCGCTTCTACAGCGAGCGGATCGTTCATCTGCCGGACAGCTACCAGCCGAACGACCGCAAGCGCGCTATCGGACCGGTGCCAAGCCGGATCGACTGCGGGCTGCCGGCTGATGCTGTGGTCTTCTGCGCCTTCAACGCGTCTTACAAGATCGGCCCGGAGCTGTTCGGCCGCTGGTGCCGGATACTGCTGCGCGTTCCGGGATCGGTCCTATGGCTGCTGGATGGTCCGGTGGAGGTCGCGGTCAATCTGCGGCATGCGGCGGTCGACCATGGCGTGGCGCCCGAGCGGCTGGTCTTCGCGCCGCGCCTGCCGGGACCCGCACATCTGGCCCGTCACCGGCTGGCCGACCTGTTCCTCGATTCGGCACCTGTCGGCGCCCACACCACGGCGAGCGATTCGCTGTGGGCCGGCCTGCCGGTCCTGACGGTCCCCGGCCGGTCCTTCGCCGGCCGAGTCGCCGCCAGCCTGCTGACTGCGGTCGGTCTGCCTGAACTCGCGGTGCCGGACTGGGATGCGTACGAAGCGACGGCGCAGCGGCTGGCCGGACGGCCCGCGGAATTGGTGGCCTTGAAGCTGCGGTTGGAACAGGCGCTCGCCGTCGCACCCTTGTTCGACACGGACCGGTTCGCCCGTTCGATCGAGGCAGCCTACGCTGCGATGTGGGACGTCCATGCGGCGGGGATGCCGCCGCGCGCGTTCGCGGTTCCGCCTCAGGGATAGGCGCAGCGATCGGCCGTGACCTCGACGAAGGAGCGCTGGGCAGCCGCGATGGTGAAACGGTACTCGCTGTTGTCGACCACCAGCGACTGGTGCAGCGGTAGCACGCCGCTGACGGTGGTGCCCTTGCCTCCCATGCCGGTGATGCGGATCGTCACCGGCTGGCCCGGATCGAACCAGCTCTCCGCGTTGCCCTGGGGGTTGTGAGCCGACTGCCCCTCACCGGTCACAGTGACCGTGCCGTTGCCGAAGGTCACGCCGCGCGCGCCGCCCTTCAGCAGCGGCGTGCTGAGGGTGAAGCGCTTGGTGTCCGTCGGCTGGCAATTGCGCGGAACCTGGGCCTGGGAGATGACGAAGGCGAGGCGGTTGGCGTCCAGCCCGCCCTTCAGCCGTTCCGCCACCAGCTGCGCCAGCTTGGCGAGGTCGCCGGTCGGCACCTCGCGTTGAAGGCGCCCTTCCAGCTCGCCGACGCGCGCCTCGGCGGTGCGGGCGGCATGCTGCATCTGGCTGGCCAGCAGTTCCAGTTCAGCCTTCTGGCGGGACAGGGTCGCGATCTCCTCGCGCAGCGTCACGTCGCGGCCCTTCAACTGCTCGATCCCCATTTGATAGGAGAACAGCCCGACGCCAAGCACGAGCGCCGCCATGAGCGCGAACTTGATGACACCGGCCCGCAAGCGTTTGCGGTACCGTCTTTCGTAGTCGTAACGTCCCAGGGTCATGATTGCGATCGCGGCGGGCTGTCTCGTCGGGCGTTAATGGCTAACGGCAACGGCCAAGGGATGCAACCCCCTGGCGGTCGCCGTGAGCCGTTCCGCTTTGCCGGATATGGCGCTTTGCTGTATGCCGGCGCCGAAGTCGCTCAGAGCGCCAAACGAGAGGCATAAGGAAAGATCGTGCCATATCCTGCATTGCTGCTCGACCGTGACGGAGTTGTGAACATCGACCATGGTCATGCCGTCACTCACTATCAGTTCGATTTTATGGACGGAATATTCGATCTGACACGAAAAGCGGTTGATCTTGGATATCGCGTGGCGATTGTCACCAACCAAGCAGGAATCGCTTACGGTGATTTTACGGAGGGTGAATTTCTTCGATTCACGGACTGGATGGTCGAGGCGTTTCGCTTGGAAGGCGTCGATATCGCAGCGGTATTCCACAGTCCTTATCACAAAGATGGCCTTTTGCAGCCCTATGTTCGCGACAGTTTCTGGAGAAAACCCTCATCTGGGATGATTCTGGAGGCCGCGCGGCGTCTTGATCTTGATTTGCCGCGGTCTATCCTTGTCGGCGATCGGGTGTCCGATATGCAGGCCGCTGCCGGGGCAGGGGTCGGGCGGAAAATTCTGCTGAGTTCCCGGCCGGAGCAGGTGGCCGACGTCACCGTCGGCCACCTACGGGATGTAATGCCCTTTCTTACTGGTTGGCCGAGCCGCCACCCAGGAAGCTGGCGTTGATGCCGGGGCTCTTGAATTCGCCGACGTTCTTGAAGACCAGACGGAAAAAGATGGTGTTCCCGTCTTTTTCGCCGGTGGTGCTGATGGTGTAGTCGCGCCGTGCGATGGTCTGGAACAGCAGGCATTCGTCGCCATAGGTCAGCACGGCAAGGCTGGAGCGCGGACCCGGTTGCGGTTCCATCGCCTGGGTATGGCTGATGCCGATGTTCCAGTGGTCGGTGAATTGCGACGAGACGCCGAAACTCGCCTGTTCCACCCGGTCGCGGGTGACCGCCGTCCGGGAAGTCGTCTGGTCGACGTAAGTGTAGGAGGTCGACACCCGCAGGAGTGGCACGCCGGCCGATGCGTTCAGAGAATGACGGCGTGGACGCAAGGTATCGTGGTCGATGCGGAAGCCGTAATTGACGTCCAGCCAGTCGGCGGGTTGCAGGTCCAGGCGGCCGACATAGTCGGACACCCGCTCCTCCAGGCCCGAATCGCCGGAAAAGCCGGCGTTGCTGTCGCTCAGGCGAACGCTCTGTCCCAGGAACAGGCTGGCCGATCCCTGGGTATAGCCGTAGATCGCGGTCCGCAGGCCGTAGGTGAAGCGCATGCCGTCGTCCAGCCGGTCGATGCCGGTGAAGCGGTTGGGCTGCAGCAGGTTCACGTCATCGAATTCGACGTCCAGGCTGTCTTCGTTCGGGAAAACGCGGTTGTTCGGCAGCTTTGGTGCAAAGGTCAGCTGCCCGATCGGCTCGACCAGCTGGGATGAGCTTTCGCCGTACCGGACGAACGGATAGCGGACGGTCGCCTGCCCCTGCGGGAAGAAGCGGAAGCGGCTGATGTTGTCGTTGCCGCGGACCGTCGGGTCGCTGCTGTTGAACTGCTGAGCCTTATATCCGGCGACCAGCACGCTCCCCGACAGGGTGGTGACGAAGCCGGCATTCGAGACGATGTTGCGTTCCCACCCCGGCTGCGCCATGAAGCGCTGCGTGTCGGGACCGGCATTCTTGAAGCGCGACACCGCCAGCAGGCTGGTGTCGAACGACCAGCGGCCGCCGAGCAGACTGCCTGGTTCGCCCAGCGCGTTGTACTGCGCATAGGGCAGGGCAACCGGTTCCGGAATGCTGTTCCCGTATCGCATGTCCTGGAAGCTGTATCCGGTGACCGCTGCGTAGCTCCGGCCGCGGAAGCCTTCGACGAAGGCCTTGCTGGTCAGGTAATCCTCGCGGAAATCGTAATAGCGCCGCAGGAAGGTGGGATCGCTGGCCCGTTTGATGTCGAAGCCTGCGCGCCACGTCTCGTCGATATCGAACAGGCCGCGCGCGGCGACATAGCCGCGGGTGCGCGTTTCCTTCGGCACGATGCTGGTGTTGGCGACGTCGCCCCGGGTGATGGCGCCCTCCAACTCCAGGCGCCCGCTCTCGAACCGCTTGCGGTACTGGCCGCCGAGCAGCGGCCCCTGCTGCGAGTAGTAATGCAGGTCGAAGGTGGCGTCCTGGTCCGGCGCGATGTCCCAGTAATAGTGGGTCTTGAGGATCGCGCCGAGGTTGGAGTTGTTGCCGAAGGACGGTGTCAGGAAGCCGCTCTTGCGGTCGACCGACGGATCGGGATGCGACAGATAGGGCGTATAGGCGACGGGGATCCCGAAGATCTCCATCGTCGCATCGCGGTAGCGGACCTCGTGCTCCTCATTGTCGTGCACGATGCGCACGGCGCGGATCTGCCACAGCGGCGGACGGGTCGGGTCTTCCTTGCACAGGTCGCAAGGGCTGTAGACGCCGCGGTTGACGCGCGTCAGCCGGCCCTCGCGCCGCTCGCCTTCATTGCCCGCCATTCGGCCATTGTCGGTCATCAGGACGCGGATGTTCTCGATGAACACGTCCTTCAGATCGTCGGTCAGCTCGGCATAATCGGCGAAGACGATGTCGCCCGACGGCTCCACCAGCCGGATCTTGCCGGTGGCGGTGACGACTTTGGTCTTCTGGTTGTAGGTGATCTTGTCGGCGCGAACGCTGCGCTTGCCCTGGGCCAGTTCGACGTTGCCGCTGGCGGTTACGACGCTGTTGACCTCGTCGAAGGTGACCTGATCGGCGGTCAGGAGCACGGGTTCCTGCTTGGACTCGGTGCCGGTCCCGCCCGCCTGTGTGGCCGGAGCGGCCGGCTTGCTGCCCGGAAGCGGTGCTTCCGCCGACTTGCTGAGGGCCGGCTTCATGGTCGGCTTGGCCGGAGACTGATTGGCCGGCGATTGGGCGTGGGCCGAATCCGCGAGGGCCAGATCCATGGCGGCGACCCCACACGCCACCATCAGCCCGACGATGCCGGAGCGCAGGATGGGGTTGGCGTCGGTCTGAGCTTTGGCGCGGGCGCGCCGGGAGACGTGCTTGGGCATGTCGGAACGATTGGGGGAAGCGTAAGCCCAAGTCAACGGTTTCAAGGCCCTTCGGCGGGCAATGTCACCGTGTCCCCGCCGAGGCTGTGGCAGCGCTGCCGCAGCAGCAGCCGCCTAATTGGCTGCTGCTGCTGCGGCACTTCACCCAATCTCTGTCAAACCACCCGGAAGTTCTTGAACTGCCAGGGATCATCCTCGTCGATGTCCTCGGGGAACAGGACGTTGCGGTCCTGCAGCGGAGTCCAGTCGCCATAAGCACCGACAACCTCGCCGAGATAGGGGGTGGCGATGTCCAGCACCCGGCGGAAGTCCACCTCATCCGGCTCCACGACCCCCCGATTCGGGTTCTCCAACGTCCAGACGATGCCGCCGAGAACGGTCGAGGTCACCTGCATCGAGGTGGCGTTGTTGTAGGGCGCCAGCGACCTTGCCTCGTCGATCCCCAGGCGGGACCCGTACCAGTAGGCGCCCTTGGAATGGCCCATCAGCAGCACGCCCAGCTCGTCCATGCCGCCGGTGATCTCGTGCATCATCAGCCGCTGTTCGGCCTGCATGTTGAAGTTCTTGCCAGCCAGTTCGTGCAGCGACATCACCGCGTCGTCACAGGGGTGATAGGCATAGTGGCAGGTCGGCCGGTACACGACGCGGTCGCCCTCGCGCACCGTGAAATAGTCGGAGATCGAGATCGCCTCGCTGTGGGTGATGAGGAAGCCGTGGAACGGCCCCTCGAGCGGCGTCCAGGTGCGGACGCGCGTGGCGGCGCCGGGCCGCATCAGGTAGATCGCGGCACCGCAGCCAAATTCGTGCCGGCGACCATCGTGCGGCAGCAGTTTCTCGTGCGTGCCCCAGCCGAGTTCAGCCGGCTGGCAGCCCTCGCTGACGAAGCCGTCGATCGACCAGGTGTTGACGAACTCGCCGATCTGCTTGGGCTGGTTGGATACCTGTGTGTCTCGCTCCGCCACATGGATCGTCTTGATGCCCAGCCTCTGCGCCAGCCGGCCCCAGCCGTCGCGGTCGGTCGGGACATCGGTCTCGACACCGGTATCGGCGGCGATGTTCAGCAGGGCCTGCTTGACGAAATGCGAGACCAGACCCGGATTCGCCCCGTGGGTGATCAACGCGGTCGGGCCGCCTTCGTGACGGCTGCGCAGCGCCAGCGCCGTTTCGCGCAGCGCGTAGTTGGAGCGCAGCGACGGCGACAGGCTGGAATCGGTATAGCCGCCCGCCCACGGTTCGGTGCAGGTGTCGGTGTAGAAGGCGCCGACCCGCTGGCAGAATTCGATCAGCGCGATCGACGAGACGTCGACCGACAGGTTGACCAGGAAATCGCCCTTGTCGATCAGCGGCTTCAGAACCTGGAAGAAATTGTCGTTGTCGAGCGGGTTGTTGTGGAAGGCGACGCCGTAAAGCTCCGCTTCCTCCCGTCCGCGCTCCTCGGCGGTGACGATGGTGATTCGGTCGGCCGTAAGTCCGTCGATGTGACGGAGAAGCAGCGGCAAGACACCCTGGCCGATCGAACCGAATCCAACGATGACCATGCGGCCTGTGAACGTGCAGAGCTTCGTGTCCAGGGCCATGATTTTTTGTCTCCCCGAGGTAGTTTAGGCCGACGACATAAGCCGGCGCTCCCGCCCACTTCGGAGAAGAGGAAACGGGAGACGCCGGACCAATGAATGTTACGGATGTCTTTACGCTTTATCCACAGAATCCGGCTTCGCGTTCAGGCCGCGCAGGAGCGAAGCTCGTAACCGGGAGTGGCGAGCAGCGGTGCGTCCGACACCTCGACGACACGTGCCTGGTCGAAGCCGTTGAAGGCGGTGCGCAGGCAGGAGCCATAGGCGCCGAGCTGCCCCAGCTCGATCCAGTCGCCGGCCTTGACGTCGGCCGGCAGATGGAAGGGGCCGGCCATCCTGTCGGCGCTGTCGCAGGTCGGGCCGTAGAAGCTGAAGGCGGTGTCCTCGACGTCGGTCATCGCTTCGAACGGACGGATCAGCCGCGCCGGAAAGCGGAAACCCGGCACGCCGGCGTCGGACAGGGCGCCATAGACGCCGTCGTTGATGAACAGCTCGTCGCCGCGCCGCTTCACCACCTGGACCACCAGCGAGACGCCGGGGGCGACCAGCGCACGGCCGGGTTCGCACCACAGGCGGCAATGCGCCGGCAGGTCGAGGGCGGCGATGCCGCGGGCGATGGCCGCCATGAAGTCGCCGAGCGGCGGCGGGGTGACACCCGGATAGGACACCGGGAAGCCACCGCCGACGTCCAGCACGTCGAGGACGACGCCGCTCTCCGCGATGACATAACCAGCCAGCGCGATGGCCCGCTCATAGGCCGACGGATCGAGCATCTGCGAGCCGACATGGAAGGAGAGTCCGACCTTCGATGCCGCTGCACGGGCGGCGCGCAGCAGGTCCACCGCATCGGTCACGGTGGCGCCGAACTTGCCGGACAGGTCGTAGACCGCATTGCCCTTCGGCAGAGCCAAGCGCACGACGAGGCCGAGGTCGGTGGCGCCGTCGGTCTCCTCCAGGATCTTGTCCAACTCTTCCCGGCTGTCGAGCACGAAGTCCCGGACGCCATGCTGGTGGTAGGCGTTGCGGATCGCCTGACGCCCCTTGACCGGGTGCATGTAATGCAGGACGGCGTCCGGGAACATCTGACGGATCAGACGGATCTCGCCAGGGGAGGCGACATCGAAGTGGCGCACGCCACCGGCCCAAAGGGCGCGCAGCACCGCCGGTTCCGGGTTGCACTTGACGGCATAGAGCACGTCGCCGCCGCGGGCGACCGCGTCGGTCGCACCGGCGAAGGCCTTCAGGAAGCTGCCGGCGGTATCGGCCAGAACGCCGGGGCGGATGCAATGCATCGGCTCTTCCGGGCGATGCAGGGCGACGGCCTGGGCCACCGTGGACCGGCGGCCGGTGGACAGGGAAACGGCGCTGCTGTCGTTCAGGCCGACGCGGCGGAGCGGGGTGACGGCGGAACGGGAACGCAGAAAGCCCATGGCGCACTCCTATCCCCGGACAACGGCGTGCAAACCGGTCCGGTGAGCAGACGGCGATCCCAGGCCGCGTCACGAACCGGCCAGCACAAGGCTGGGGCGCGGGTGGCGCAGCGGAATCGGCGGTTGATCGGATTTGGAAGGGGGGAGACGGAAAAAGCCGGTTCGAGCAGCGGCCCCGGGCTGTGAAGCTCCAGGCAACAGCGCGTCGTTTACCGGCTAAAGGGCTACCGTCTCACAGCCCCACCGTGGGCAGCGTACATACTGACCTCCCTCTCGGGACCGACCCACTGGAATGGTCGGTTCTGCCAAAAAGGACGCGGTACGTCGTAGCATAACCACAGAGGGCCATAGGCACGTGCGGGTGCGTCGTGCCGATTGATTTACGCTTTTCCGCCCGTGATTCAAGTGAATTTTTTGAGGCGGGAATAGGGCGGATTCAGGCTGCCCGCACAGCGTCCGGTTCGAAGCAAGGAAAACGTGCCGCGATGGTGTCGCCGGTGAGGGTGGACACCCAGCCATCGGGACGGCTGAAGAAGCGGATGCTGGTGAAATGCGGCTTCGCCCCCATGTCGAACCAGTGCGGAGTACCGGCGGGAATGCTCAGCAGATCGCCCGTTTCGCACACCATGCGGAAAACGCGGGACTTCAGATGGATGTAGAATGCGCCGGCGCCTTCGACGAAGAACCGCGCTTCGTCCTCGTCATGAGTGTGTTCATCCAGGAATCTGCCGCGCAGGGCGGCGACACACTCGGTCTCCGGGGTGACGCGCACCACATCCACGGTGCAGTAGCGTCGCGCCTCCGTTAGCCGCTCGATGGGGGCGGCATAGACTCGCAGCACGGCGTCCGCGTCGGCCGAGGCGGGCAGGGGCACATCTGCGGTCCAACGTTCGTAAAGGATGCCGTTGTGGGCCAGATGGGCCGCAATCAGAGCCGGGTCGGCCGTGCGGAGTTCCGGCCGGTGGGCGTCGCTTTCCAGATACACGGTCAGGCAACTCACTGCGCGCACTCCCGCCGAAGGGACCCGTACAGCCTGACGCGCGGCCAAGCGCGATGCAATAAGCCGAATCGCAAACGCGACCGTTCGCCGCTCCCCCCCCAGCGGCATCCGCGACGGCACCCTCAGCGGCTGCGCTGCAACCCGGCGGTCACTCCCACCGCAACCGTCAGCAGGAGCCCGACGAAGGCGGCCACCCCGGTCCAGCCGAACCCGTGCCAGAACAGCCCGCCGAGCGTTCCGGCGAGCGTCGAGCCCAGATAATAGCAGAACAGATAGATGGACGAGGCCTGCCCGCGCGCCATCGCCGCCCGCCGTCCGATCCAGGCCGACACGATGGAATGGGCGCCGAAGAAGGCGAAGGTGAACAGGGCGATGCCCGACGCGATGGCGAACAGGCCGTCGATCTCCATCAGCGCCAGCCCGGCCACCATCAGCGCCACCGCCGCCGCCAATGTGCGATGCGACCCGAAGCGTCCGGACCAGCCGCCGAACAGCGGCGAACTGACGACGCCGAAGCTGTAGACCAGGAACACCGCGCCGACGATGGCCGGCCGCAGCTCGAACGGCGGCTCGCTCAGGCGGAAGCCGATGTAGTTGAAGACGGTGACGAAGCCGCCCATCAACAGGAAGCCGAGCGAGAACAGCCCGAGCAGGGCAGGGTCGGTCAGCAGCCCGCGCCAGGCCCGCGCCAGCGCCGGCAGTCCGGCAGTGCGGCGGACGAAGTGCTGCGACGGCGGCAGGGCGAACCATACGGTGGCGGCCGCCGCCACCGCCAGCGCTCCCACCACCCCCACAGCCAGCCTCCAGGTGCCGAGGTCGGTGACGATCGCGGTGAGCACCCGGCCGGACATGCCGCCGATGGCGGTGCCGCCGATATAAAGCCCCATGGCGACGCCCGCCGATTTCGGATCGACCTCTTCGGAGACATAGGCCATGGCGACGGCCGGCAGGCCGCTCAGCGCCAGCCCCTCCAGCGCCCGCACCGCCAGGAAGCCGTGCCAGTCCGGCATCAGTGCGCCGATGATTCCGAGGATGCCGGCGCCGAGCAATGCCGCGACCATCACCGGTTTGCGACCGATCCCGTCGGAGATGGCGCCCGCCACCAGCAGTGCCCCCGCCAGCACCCCGGTGGTCAGCGACAGCGACAGGCTGGATTCCGCCGGGGTCACCCCAAACTCCCGCACGAAGTCGGGCAGCAGAGGCTGGACGCAATAGAGCGTGGCGAAGGTGGAGAAGCCGGCGACGAACAGGATGCGGCTGGCGCGGCGATAGGCGGGGGTGCCGGCCTGAAGATAGGCGGCCTCGCCACCGGTCTCGATCTCGTCGCGCACGCGCTCGACTCCTGTTCTGGTCCCTGGCGCCGTCTGGTGCAGCGCAGCAACGACATTGCCTTGCCGCACCCGTGCATTCCAACAATTGCCGGGGCGCAGCCGCCATGCCATCCGTGCAAGTCGCCTCTATATCCCCTTATCAGGAGAGGTGCGGGAGTGGCCTTGCACTGGACCTTGGCCGGGTCGCGCCGTATAACCAGTGCCCCACACAATTCGTTGATTGTTCGAGCCATGCACGACCTTCGCGCCATCCGTGAGAATCCCGAAGCCTTCGACCGCGGCCTTGGCCGCCGGGGATTGGCGCCGATGTCGTCCTCCGTGCTCGACCTCGACGGCCGCCGCCGCGCCGCGCAGACCCAGATGCAGGAGATGCAAGCCCGCCGGAACGAGGCGGCGAAGGAAATCGGCCTCGCCAAGCGCGAAGGCCGCGACGCCCAACCGATCCTGGACGAGATGGCGACCCTGAAGGACCGCCTGCCCCAGGTCGAGGAGGAGGAGCGCGCGCTCGGCGCCGAACTCGACGCGCTGCTCGCCGGCCTGCCCAACATCCCGGCCGACGACGTGCCGGACGGGCCGGACGAGACCGCCAACGTCGAGGTCCGCCGCTGGGGCACCCCCGCCGACATCGCCAACCCCAAGCAGCATTACGAGCTGGGCGAGGCGCTGGGCCTGATGGATTTCGAGGCCGCGGCCCGCATGTCCGGCGCCCGCTTCACCGTGCTGAAGGGCGGGCTGGCGCGCCTTGAGCGCGCGCTCGCCGACTTCATGCTGGACATCCACACCAGCGAGCATGGCTTTACCGAGATCGCCCCGCCGCTGATGGTGCGCGACACCGCCCTGTTCGGCACAGGCCAGCTGCCGAAGTTCGAGGAGGATCTGTTCAAGACCACCTCCAGCGACCATTACCTGATCCCGACCAGCGAAGTGCCGCTGACCAATCTGGTCAACGACCAGATCGTCGCGGCGGAGGAACTGCCGCTGCGCTACACCGCGCTGACTCCCTGCTTCCGCGCGGAAGCGGGATCGGCCGGGCGCGACACCCGCGGCATGATCCGCCAGCACCAGTTCTGGAAGGTGGAGATGGTCGCCATCACCGCGCCGGAACAGTCGGAGGACGAGCATCAGCGCATGACCCGTTGCGCCGAGACGATCCTGGAGCGGCTGGGCCTGCCTTACCGCACCATCGTGCTGTGCACCGGCGACATGGGCTTCTCCTCGCGCAAGACCTATGACGTCGAGGTCTGGCTGCCGGGCCAGAACGCCTACCGCGAGATCTCCAGCATTTCCAATTGCGGTGATTTCCAGGCGCGGCGGATGAAGGCCCGTTGCCGGGCCAAGGGCGAGAAGCAAACTCAATTCGTCCACACCCTCAACGGATCGGGTGTGGCGGTCGGGCGCTGCCTGATCGCGGTTCTGGAGAACTACCAGCAGCCCGACGGTTCGATCCTGGTTCCGGAAGCGCTCCGCCCCTACATGCGCGGAGTGGAGAGGATTTCCATCTGATGTTCACCCTGCCGCTCGACCTGTCCCAGGCCCGGATCCTCGTCACCAACGACGACGGCATCCATGCGCAGGGATTGAAGGTCCTGGAAGCCATCGCGCACGAGCTTTCCGACGACGTCTGGGTCGTGGCGCCGGAAATGGAGCAGTCGGCGGCCAGCCATTCGCTGACCATCAACCGGCCGCTGCGCCTGCGCAAGCTGGACGAGCGCCGATTCACCGTCGACGGGACGCCGACCGACTGCGTGCTGCTGGCGGTCAACCATGTGATGAAGGATGCCCGTCCGACTCTGGTTCTGTCCGGCGTCAACCAGGGCTCCAACATCGGCGAGGACGTGACCTATTCCGGCACCATCGCCGCGGCGATGGAGGCGACGCTACTGAACGTCCCGGCCATCGCCATGAGCCAGCATTACGAGGTGGGCCAGCCGATCGACTGGTCCGCCGCCGCCGCCCATGGCGCCGACGTGGTGCGCAAGGCGGTGACGGTGGCTTGGCCGAAGAACGTGCTGCTGAACGTCAACTTCCCGGCCCGCCCGGCCGCGGAGGTGACGGGCATCCAGGTGGTGCGCCATGGCAAGCGCAAGATCGGCGACGAGCTGTTCGAGCGTGTCGATCCGCGTGGCAAGCCCTATATCTGGATCGGCACGCTGCGCGGCGAGGCCGACGTGGCGGACGACACCGACATCCATGTCGTGTTCAACGGCGGCATCTCGGTAACACCCGTCTATCTCGACCTCACCCACACGCCGACGCTCCAGACGTTGAGGCAGGCCTTCGTGTGACCTACAACCCGCGCAAGATCCGCTTGCTGATGGCCCTTCGCGGGGCCGGCGTCACCGACACACGAGTGTTGGCGGCGATCGAGCGGATCCCGCGCGAACTGTTCGTTCCGGAAGCCTTCCAGGACCGGGCGTGGGAGGACACGGCGCTGCCGATCGACCTCGGCCAGACCATCAGCCAGCCGCTCGTGGTCGGACTGATGACCCAGGCGCTGGACCTGCACCCGCGACATCTTGTCCTTGAGGTCGGCACAGGTTCCGGCTATCAGGCGGCGGTGCTGTCGCGGCTCTGCCGCCGGGTCTTCACCATCGAGCGGCTGAAGCCGCTGCTGCGCGAGGCGGAGGCCCGGTTCCAAGCGCTGGACATCCACACGATCACCACGCGGCTCGGCGACGGGACGCGAGGCTGGCCGGAGCAGGCGCCCTTCGCCCGCATACTGGTCACGGCCGCCGGTGGGCCGGAGCCGCCAAAAGACTTGACGGATCAACTCGCCATTGGTGGTGTCATGGTCATTCCACTCGGGAGCGATCATCGCGACCAAAAGGTCGTGCGTTTCCGACGTTCCGAAGCTGGCCTTATCCGGGAGGACCTGTGGCCCGTCCGTTTCGTTCCGCTGCTGTCCGACCCGCCGCAATCGGTCCGTTCCGCATGAAACCCGTATTTTCCAAGCGCGTTCTATCCGCACTGGTCCTGTCCACGGCCGTCCTGGCGCTCGGCGCCTGCGAACGGGTCGGCGGGCTGGCTCCCTTCACCCATGTGTCCGAGGCGCCGGAATCCGCTGGCGGGGCCATCAGCGTGCAGAAGGGCGACAGCGCCTACAGCCTGTCGCGCCGCTACAACGTGCCGCTTCGCGACCTGATCGAGGCGAACAAGCTGGCGCCACCCTACCGGCTGGAGGTCGGCCAACGTCTAATCCTGCCGACGTCGCGCCAGTATATCGTGCAGAAGGGTGACAGCCTCTACAGCATCTCCCGGATGCACAATGTCGATGTCAGTGAGCTGACGCGGCTGAACAACCTGAACCCGCCCTATGCGGTGCAGGTCGGCCAGCCTTTGCGCCTGCCGGGCAGCAACGACGGCAGCGGAACCATGGTCGCGTCCGGGACGGCATCGGGCACCGCCGTACCGCTGACGCCGCAGGGTTCCCCGGCGGGCCGCGGATCGGTTCAAGCGGCTGAACTGCCTCCTCCGGGCGCATCCCCGGGTTCTGCCTCCTCCGGCGGCATCTCCGCCACGCCGCTACCGCCGCCATCCAAACCGGGTGCCGCGCCCGAACCCGCTCCGGCGGCGGCCGCGGGTGACACCGCCTATCAGCCGGGCCAAGCCCCGACCATGTTGCGTCCGCCCGGTGCCAAGCCGGCGCCGACACCGATTCCCGCCCCCGCTGCCGCACAGCCCGTCCCGCCGCCTGCCGTTCCGCAGCAGGAGATCGCCGCCGCCGCGCCGCCACCCAAGCCGGAGCCGAAGGCCGAGGTCGGAGCCCCGCCGCCACGCGGCGGCGCCCGCTTCCTGTGGCCGGTAAAGGGCAAGCTGATTTCCGGCTATGGGCCGAAGCCGGACGGTCTGCACAATGACGGGCTGAACATTGCGGCAGCGAAGGGCACCGCCGTGGTGGCAGCCGACAATGGGGTGGTCGCCTATGCCGGCAACGAGCTGCGCGGATTCGGCAACCTGCTCCTGCTGAAGCATTCCGACGGCTGGATCACCGCCTACGCCCATCTCGACAAGATCGAGGTGGAGCGCGGCGCCTCGGTGAAGCGCGGGCAGGTGATCGCCCGGGTCGGCCAGACCGGCGGCGTATCCTCGCCCCAGCTCCATTTCGAGCTGCGCAAGGGCAGCCAGGCGGTCGATCCGAGCGATCAGATGGACCGCAAGGTCAGCGAAGGGGTTTCCCGAGGCGGCCAGCCAAGTCCTGGATGAACTGCCAGGCCACCCGGCCCGACCGGCTTCCGCGCGTGACCGACCATTCGACGGCCTCGGCGCGCAGCCGGTCCTCCGGGATATCCAGGCCGAAATGGCGGACATAGCCCTCGATCATCGCGAAGTAGGTGTCCTGGTCGCAGTTGTGGAAGCCCAGCCACAGCCCGAAGCGGTCGGACAGCGACACCTTCTCCTCCACCGCTTCGGCCGGGTTGATTGCGGTCGACCGCTCGTTCTCGATCATGTCGCGCGGCATCAGATGGCGACGGTTGGAAGTCGCGTAGAACACCACATTGTCCGGCCGCCCCTCGATCCCCCCGTCCAGCACCGCCTTCAGCGACTTGTAATGGGCGTCGTCATGGTCGAAGGACAAATCGTCGCAGAACAGGATGAAGCGGCGCGCCTCGCCCTTCAGCCGGGTCAGAAGCCGGGGCAGGGTGGGGATGTCCTCCCGGTGGATTTCCACCAAGGCGAGCTCACCCGGCCGCTCGCTGCAGATGGCGGCGTGGGCGGCCTTGACCAGCGAGCTTTTACCGGTGCCGCGCGCCCCCCACAGCAGGGCGTTGTTGGCCGGCAGCCCGGCGGCGAAGCGGCGGGTGTTGTCCAGCAGGATCTCCCGCTGCCGTTCGATTCCCTGCAGAAGCATGATGTCGACGCGGTTGACTACCGGCACCGCTTCCAGCCGGTCGGGATCGGGATGCCAGATGAAGGCGTCGGCTGCGCCGAAGTCGAGCGGCCGGTCCGGCGGCGGGGCCAGACGCTCCAGCGCCTCGGCGATGCGGGTCAGCAGGGGGATGAGCGGCTGGTCCGCAGCGGAGCCGTTGCCAGAGCTGTTGATGGAATGCGACATAATTTTCCGGACATTTTTTCTGGATGTTCCATGGAAAGTGGGTGACCGCGCAGCCATCTTTCCGACGCCTTCGCACCGTAACACAGCAAGGCAAGCACACAAGCTGTGGGGCGCCTGCGGATTGTGGCGCATCACCATTGCATCCCGGTCATGGGCGGCTATAGTCGCGGCGTCGCGGCGGAACGCCGATCCGGTGCCGAGACCAAACCTGTAAGGAGCTTCCAGATGTTCGTTTCGACGGCTTATGCACAGACGGCGGCCCCGGCTGGCGGCGGCGGTGACATGCTCGTCCAGTTCGCGCCGCTGATCCTGATCTTCGTCGTCTTCTACTTCCTGCTGATCCGTCCGCAGCAGAAGAAGATGAAGGAGCATAAGGCGATGCTGTCGGCCATCCGCCGCGGCGACCGCGTCGTGACCGGCGGCGGCATCATCGGCGTCGTCACCAAGGTCGGCACCGACGACGAGATCACCGTCGAGATCGCGGAGAACGTGCGCGTGCGCTGCCTGCGCTCCACCGTGAACATCGTGCTCGCCAAGACCGAGCCGGCCGGCAAGTCCGGCGGCGACGCTGCAGCTCCGGCGGCAGAGGGCGAGGCCAAGCCGGCCGACACCACCGCCGCCGGCGGGATCGGCAAGCTGTTCGGCCGCAAGTAAGCCGCAGCCGGCCCCCTCTTCCGCGGGTCGGCCCGAAGGCGCTTCCCGTCCGGCCCGGCCGGTTGCCGCACATACATGGCGGACCGGTCGTCCGGCTGGGTGTCTGATCGGATTCGAGTGACGCATGCTCTATTTTTCGCGCTGGAAGATTTACCTGATCCTGGCCACCTGCATCGCCGGGTTCATCCTGATGCTGCCCAACTTCATGGGTCGCGACACGCTGGCGGCGTTGCCGTCCTGGTACGCCAACACCCGGGTGTCGCTGGGTCTCGACCTGCGTGGCGGATCGCATCTGTTGCTTGAAGTCGACATGGCCACCGTCATCCGCGATCGGGTGGAAGGTCTGGTCGATGGCGCGCGGCAGCAGTTGCGCACCGCCAATGTCGGCTACACCGCGCTGAACGCCGGCGAGCGCGCCGTGACCGTCCAGCTGCGCGACCCGGCCCAGGCCGACGAGGCGGTGAAGGCCCTGCGCCAGCTCTCCAGCCCGGTCGGCCGCACGGCACTGGGCGTCGGGCAGCCCGACCTCGACGTGACCGTCAACGGCGGCACGGTGACCGTGGCGCTGAGCGAGGTCGCGCTGCGCGACCGCGCCACCCAGGCCATCGAGCAGTCGATCGAGATTGTCCGCCGCCGCATCGACGAGACCGGCGTGAACGAGCCGACGATCGCCCGCCAGGGCAACGACCGCATCCTGGTCCAGCTGCCCGGCGTGGAAGATCCCGACCGCATCAAGCGGCTGCTCGGCACCACCGCCAAGATGACTTTCCGGCTGGTCGACACGAACGCCGACCCCAGCACCGGGCGCGCCCCTCCGGGTTCGGAGATCCTGCCGTCGGCCGAAGGCGACCGCTACCAGTCCAAATACGTCATCCGCAAGAAGGTCGAGGTCGATGGCGCCACGCTGCAGAACGCATCGGCGGGCACCAACCCGCAGACCGGCGAGTGGGTGGTCAACTTCGAGTTCAATACGGCGGGCGCCAACCGCTTCGCCGAGGTGACCAGGCAGAATGTCGGCCGGCCCTTCGCCATCGTGCTCGACAACAAGGTCATCAGCGCCCCGGTCATCCGTGAGCCGATCACCGGCGGGCGTGGCCAGATCAGCGGCAACTTCACCGCCGCCAATGCCAACGACCTCGCCGTCCTGCTGCGCGCCGGCGCCCTGCCGGCCCCGCTGAAGGTGATCGAGGAACGGACCGTCGGCCCCGACCTGGGTGCTGATTCGATCCGCGCCGGCCTGACCGCCGTCGTCGTCGGCTTCGTGATGGTCTGCATCTACATGATCGCCAGCTATGGTCTGTTTGGCGCCTTCGCCTGTTCCGCGCTGTTCGTCAACCTCGTGCTGACGCTCGCGGCGTTGTCTCTGCTGCAGGCCACGCTGACGCTGCCGGGCATTGCCGGCGTGCTGTTGTCTCTGGGTCTCGCGGTCGACGCCAACATCCTGATCAATGAGCGCATCCGCGAGGAGACCAAGAAGGGTCGCGGGGTCTTCGCCTCGATGGAGGCCGGCTTCAGCCGGGCCTACAGCACCATCGTCGACTCCAACCTGACCACGGCCATCAAGATGGCGCTGCTGTTCGTCTTCGGCACCGGCACCATCAAGGGCTTCGCCGTCACCATCACCTTCGGCATCCTCATCTCCATGTTCACCGCGACGGTGCTCGTGCGTCTGATGATGGTGACGTGGCTGCGCCGGACCCGTCCGGCCGCGTTGCCGGTCTGAGAGGTCTTCCGATGTTCCATCTCCGCCTCGTCCCCGACAACACCAAGATCCCGTTCATGAACGGCCGCATCGCCGGTCTCGTCGTGTCGGCGATCCTGTCCATCGCCTCGGTCGTCCTGTTCTTCCACCCCGGCCTGAACTACGGCATCGACTTCCGCGGCGGCATCGTCATCGAAGCCCGCACGCCGCAGGCAGCCGACTTCGCCTCGCTGCGCCATACGCTTTCCGGCCTCGGCATGGGGCAGGTGGCATTGCAGGAGTTCGGGTCGGCCCAGGACGTGCTGATCCGCCTGGAACGCCAGCCCGGCGACGATGCCGCACAGCAGGTCGCCGCCGACAAGGTGCGCAACACGCTGGCCGAAGCCGTTCCCGGCGCCCAGGTGCGCCGTGTCGAGGCCGTCGGCGCGTCGGTCAGCGGCGAGCTGTTCGCCAACGGCATGCTGGCGCTCGGCCTCGCCATGCTGGCGATGCTGGTCTACATCTGGTTCCGCTTCGAATGGCAGTTCGGCTTCGGCGCGGTGGTGACGCTGGTCCTCGACATCACCAAGATCGTCGGCTTCTATGCCATCACCGACATCCAGTTCAACCTGACGGCCGTGGCGGCGATCCTGACCGTCATGGGCTATTCGGTGAACGACAAGGTCGTGGTCTATGACCGCATGCGCGAAAACCTGCGCATCTACAAGAAGATGCCGCTGCGCGACCTGATCGACATGTCGATCAACGAGACGCTGAACCGCACCGTCGGCACCTCGGTCTGCACGCTGCTGTCGATCATTCCGCTGGCGCTGTTCGGTGGCGAGGCTCTGCAGGACTTCGGCATCGTCCTGATCTTCGGCGTTATCCTTGCGACCAGCTCGTCGGTGTTCATCGCCGCGCCCATCTTGCTGTTCCTGGGCGAGAACCGCCTGCGGCGCGGTACTCCCGATGCCGCTTCGGCGGGCAACACTCCGGCGACCACGCCGTAAGGTCGGGTAGGAACAGGAGAGGGCAGCATGGCCGACATCATGCCGATGATCCCGTCGGACCGTCAGGTCATCGACGGATACGGTCCGGGACAGTTCTGCATTTCCGGCCAGTGGCGCCTCGGTGCGCTGATCGTGCTGCCCGACCGCACGTTGCCCTGGGAGGCGACGGACGTCACTTCCCTGGCGGTCGAGGATTTTGGTCCCGTGCTCGCTGCCGAACCCAAGGTGGAGATCCTGCTACTCGGCACCGGTCCCGCCATGAGGATGATCCCGAAGGAGCTGCGCCTTGGTCTGCGCGAGCAGGGCATCGTTGTCGAACTGATGGACAGCCGTGCGGTGTGCCGGACCTACAATGTCCTGCTGGCCGAAGGCCGGCGGGTGGCTGCGGCAATGCTGCCGGTTTAGAGGCCAATCACCCCCGCACCGGAAACGACAAAGGCGCCCTCTCGGGCGCCTTTGCGTCTTCAACCCTCGACGGGCAGGATCACGCAGCCAGCTGCTCGGCGGCGAAGTCCCAGTTGGCGAGGTTGTCGATCACCGCCTTCACGAAATCGGCGCGGCGGTTCTGGAAATCGACGTAATAGGCATGCTCCCACACGTCGATGGTGAACAGCGGCTTCTGGCCGTGCGCCAGCGGGGTGTCGGCGTTGCCGGTCTTGCCGACCTTCAGCTTGCCGCCGTCCAGGTACAGCCAGGCCCATCCCGAACCGAACTGGGTCAGGGCGGCCTGGGTCAGCTCTTCCTTGAACTTCTCGACGCTGCCGAAGTCGGCGACGATGCGCTGCTCCAGTGCGGCCGGCATCTTGCCGCCGTCCTTCTTCAGGCACTGCCAGAAGAAGGTGTGGTTCCACACCTGGGCGGCGTTGTTGAAGATGCCGACCTTGGACGCATCGCCGGCGGACGCCTTGATGACCTCCTCCAGGCTGGCGTTGGCCAGCGGGGTGTCCTTGGTCAGGTTGTTCAGGTTGGTGACGTAGGTCTGGTGGTGCTTGTCATGGTGCAGGTGCAGGGTCTCCGACGAGATGTACGGAGCCAGAGCGTCGTACGCATACGGAAGCGGCGGAAGTTCGAACGCCATTTGATTTACCCTCTCTTCTTTGATTGTCCTTCCGGGCCGGGCCTTGCGGGCACGGCACCTCCGTCCGTCCAAATAGGCCGATGACGGAAGCTTGTGAAGGCCGTAAACAGTCCGGAACGTCGTATAGGGTTATTTCCGTTCGACAAAGTGGCGTCGGCCGCCCGGTTTCCCGAACGGACGGCGGCCTCCAACGTGGCTGGAAGTCCCGTTTCCGTCCAGTCGCCGGCCAGCGTCAGGTTGATCCAGCGCGTGCGGGTGGCCGGACGGCGCGAAACCGATTCGGAAGATTGGTCGGGGGTGGCCCGCCGCTCCTTGACCACCCGGAAAGGCGGAATCGGCTCCCCGAGTCGCTGTGTCGCGGTCAGGTGGCGGGCGATCTCCACCCATAGCCGGGCGGCGATTTCCTCGGCCGGCAGGTCGGCCAGCGCATCGGCGTCACTCACGGTCACCGACAGCAGGCCGTCACGGACGAACAGCCATTCGGCGATGCCGCCGACCAGTCCGACGAAGGGAAGCCCACCTGGGAGCCGCACCGGCCGATCCAGGCGGATATGCAGATTGACGATGGCCGGTCCCGGAGGCGGGACGACCAGCCCCGGCACCAGCCGCTCAGCCACCCAGGCCGGTGCGGCGAGGATCACACTGTCGCGCGGGCCGAGCGTCACCGAATCGCCGCCGGCGGAAAAGCCGGTCACGCGATCCTCCTCGAAGGTCAGCGCATCGACCCGGGCTCCGAGATGCACCGCCGCCCCCACCGCCCGCAGGCGCGCCGTCGCCGGATCGACGAAAGCGGCGGACAGGCCGTGCGGCGCCAGCACGGGCCGGCAAGCCGCCTCGCCGCGCAGCAGCGTCTCGCGCAGCACCGCTCCGAACAGCCGTGCGGAGACGCGTTCCACCGGACCGTTGAGAGCGGACACCGCCAGAGGGCGCCACAGCGGCTCGAACAACGCCCCGTTGGGCGAGAGGCGGTCGGCGACGGAATGCTCCCGGCCGGCCGTCAGGCAGCGCAGGGCCGCGAGATAGTCGACCGGCCGGCTGCCGGGCACCCGCCGGGTTGGGTCGAACAGCCACAGACCGCCGGGGACCAGCGTCCACGAGGCGCCATTGCGCAGGTCGAGGAACGGAAAGGCCGCCGGCCGCAGTTCCTCCAGCGCGTCGCTGCCACCGGTCCGACGGGCATAGTCGAGCAGCGCGCGGTTGCCGCTGAGCACCATGTGGTTGCCGTTGTCCATCAATCGGCCGAGTGCGGCGTCATGAAAGCTGCGGCATCGCCCCCCCGCCTGTGGGGCCTGCTCATAGATGGCGACGCGCCTGCCTGCCTCCGTCAGCCGGACGGCCGCGGCGAGCCCGGCCAAGCCGGCGCCGATGACATGGACGATGCCCGGATCACTCATCAGGCGGCCGGGGGAATGCCAAGCATGCACCGCACCGCCACCCAGGCGCTCTCACGTCTGCCGACCCGGACGCGGGCGTTCAGGTCACGCCACCCGGCGGTGCGCAGACGCTTCAGCAGCCGGTGGTACAGCACCATCATGGCGGTTGCCGCCCACAGGGATCCACGAGCCTGTCCGTCGATGGCCGACCGGGCCTCGGCGAAGCGTGCCTCCGCGAGGTCCGCCAGAGCCTCGCAGGCCCGGGGCAGGGCGGGGTGTGCCAACACCTCGTCCGGGCGGACGTTGGTTATGCCGGCGGCCAGCAGGAGCTCACGCGGCAGGTAAAGCCGGTCCAGCTCGGCGTCCTCGGCCAGATCGCGCAGGATGTTGGTCAGTTGCAAGGCCTCGCCCAGCGCCAGGGCGAACCGCTCCGTGGCAGGGTCGGCGCGGTCGAAGACCCTGATCGCCAGCATGCCCACGGCACCGGCGACGCGTCGGCAATAGAGCCGCAGGGTGTCGAGGTCGGGCGCGCGCATGCCGCCGGACCCGGCCTCCTCTCCGGCGACGTCCATCGCCATGCCGTCGATCAGCGCCTCCAGTTCCGCCCGCGGCAGCCCATAGCGCTCGACGGCTCCCTTCAGGGCGGCGGTCAATGGGCCGCTGGGAGCGCCGCCGACATAGAGATCGCGGATGTCTCGGCGCCAAACATCAAGGGCGGCCCGCTTGGTGGCGGGCTCCCCGGGCTCGTCGGCGATGTCGTCGATGCGGCGGCAGAAGGCGTAGATCGCGAACATCGCCGCCCGCTTGGATGCGGGCAGCAGACGCATCGGCCAGTAGAAGGTGCTGCCAGACTTGGCAGTGACGGCGGTTGCCGTATCGGGGGCCTTTTTGTCCGGCGATGTGGTGGATCCCGGTTCCAGCGGGGCCGTCTCCAGCGGCGGAGGGGTCATCTGCAGCATCCTGGGCATGTGCGCGTCGTGACGTGCCTGACGGTGCACGTCACGACGTGTGGCCCCGGAGTTTAAGCGGCCGAGAAGCTCCGCGCCAGTCCCCGCGCCACCGCTGCCAGCTTGTGGTGCGCGCCCAACGTGACGCGCGCCTTCAGCGGGTCGCGGGCCTTCAGCCGGCGCGACAGCGATTCGGCGAGGCTCAGGATCACGGCCGCCTCCATCCGCAGGCCGCGGTGCTGGATCAGGCCGGGCAGGGCGGCGGCACGCTCCAGCAGCCGGTCGGTGTGCTCAAGCGCCTGATCGAAGATGGCGCGCAGGCGGACGTCGCTTTCGACCTCCACCAGGCGTTCGACGCTGATCCCTGCCTCGTCGAACCAGCCGAGCGGAATGTAGCAGCGGCCCAGCTGCGTCCAGTCCTCCCGCGCATCCTGCAGATGGTTCAGCACCTGCAACGCGGAGCACAGCGCATCCGATGCCGGCCCGGCGGCCACCCCCTCGCCATGCAGTTCGAGCAGGTAGCGTCCGACCGGATTGGCGGAGAAGCGGCAGTACAGAAGCAGGTCGCTCCAGCTGTGGCAGCGGGCGCCGACGGAGTCGCGGCGGAAGGCGCGCAGGATCTGCCTGGCATGGCGGTCGCTGACGCCGGTCTTCTGCAGGCTTTCCCGCAGGTCGGTGGCCGGCTTCAGGTAGGCATGCTTGGCTTGGCCCGAGGTCAGCGCGCGCTCCAGCGCCTCCAGATAGGCAAGCTTGGTCTCCGGCTCGAGATCCGGATCGTCGGCGATATCGTCGGCCAGACGTACGAAGCGGTAGAAGGCGATCACATGCGGACGCAGGTGCTTCGGCAGCAGGCGGGACGCGACGGGGAAATTCTCTCCCGATTCGTCCTTGCGTGCGACCGGACCGGTCTTGCGGGGTTTCGTCGGGGCGATGTTGAAATCCGTCATGGGATCCCTGCCTGCTGCGCGTCGGGGCTGGCGGTGCGACCGTGTGTGCTTCATATAGGCGTAGCAACAGGCTTTGGCCCGTCCTTCCATCGTTCCTCCCCTCTTTTTCCAATCGGGCATCCCATGGTGAAGGCTGCAACCGACCTGTCCTATTGCGGACGGGAGGTTCGGAAATATGACAACGACCACTTTCTGGCAGGTCTGTTCACCCCCGCCGACAGGCGCGAAGCGACCTTTGCACTCTATGCCTTCAACCTGGAGATCGCAAAGACCCGCGAGGTGGTCAGCGAACCGATCCTGGGCCAGATGAGACTGCAATTCTGGCGCGACGGCATCGAGGCCGTCTATGAGGATGGACCCGTACCGCGCCACGAGGTGATGGAACCGCTGGCCCAGGCCGCGCGTGGGCTCGGGCTGAGCCGCGTTCTGTTCGACCGCTTGATCGATGCGCGCGAAGCCGATCTGGACGATACCCCGCCAGCCGACCTCGCCTGCCTCGTCAATTATGCCGAGGTGACCGGGGCGCCGCTGGTCCAGTTGGCGCTGGAGATCGTGGGGGTGCGTGATGCGGCAGCGACTACGGCAGGGCGCCATGTCGGCATCGCCTATGCCCTTTCCGGCATCCTGCGCGCCGTTCCCTTCCTCGCGCGGCAGCACCGGCAACGGTTGCCGGACGACCTGATGATGCGGCACGGCGCCAAAAGCGAGGACCTGTTCGCCGGCCGCTCCACTGCGGAGCTTCGGCCGGTGGTGGCGGAGATCGCCGAGGTCGCCCGCAAGCATCTGGCGGAGGCCCGCGCCTTGCGCCGTGAGGTGCCGAAGGCAGCAATCCCGGCGCTGCTGCCGGCGACGCTGGCCGATCTGCACCTGAGCGTGATCGCGAGGGAGGGCAACGACGTGTTCGCCCCGCGGGTGCTGCTGGCCAACCCTTTCCGGCAGCTTCGGCTGGGATGGGCGGCGATGCGCGGGCGGTACTGACGCCCGCGCCTCCGCCTGCCGGTCAGCCCTTCAGCCAGCCGTCCAGGTCGGCCAGTCCGCGGCGGGTATAGGCCAGCTTGCGGTCCCGTCCCCGGATCTTGTCGTCCACCGGCGGGAACAGGCCGAAATTCACGTTCATCGGCTGGTAGGTCTCCGCCTCCGCCCCGCCGGTGATGTGGCCGAGGATGGCGCCGAGCGCCGTGGTCGCCGGTGGCGTGCTGATCTCCTGGCCCAGGCGCTCCGCAGCGGCGAAACGGCCGGCGAGCAGGCCGACGGCGGCGCTCTCGACATAGCCCTCGCAGCCCGTAACCTGACCGGCGAAGCGCAGGCGGGGCAGGGACCTCAGTCGCAGGGCTCCGTCCAGCAGGCGCGGGCTGTTCAGGAAGGTGTTGCGGTGCATGCCGCCGAGCCGGGCGAACTCGGCGTTTTCCAGGCCGGGGATCATCCGGAAGATGCGGATCTGTTCGGCATGGCGCAGCTTGGTCTGAAAGCCGACGAGATTGTAGAGGGTGCCCAGCGCATTGTCCTGGCGCAGCTGGACCACGGCGTAGGGACGGCGTTCCGGCTTGTGCGGGTTGGTCAGGCCGACCGGCTTCATTGGGCCGTAGCGCAGGGTGTCGACTCCGCGCTCCGCCATCACCTCGATCGGCAGGCAGCCTTCGAAGTAGGGAGTGTTCTTCTCCCATTCCTTGAAGTCGAGCTTCTCGCCGACGATCAGCGCGTCGATGAAGGCGCGGTATTCGTCCTTCTCGAAGGCGCAGTTGATGTAGTCCTTGCCGGTGCCGCCGGGGCCGGGCTTGTCGTAGCGCGACTGGAACCAGGCCTTCGACAGATCGACGCTCTCCAGATAGACGATGGGGGCGATGGCGTCGAAGAAGGCCAGCGATTCCTCGCCGGTCTGGGTGCGCACGGCCTCGGCCAGGGCCGGGGAGGTCAGGGGGCCGGTGGCGACGATAACGCTGTCCCAGTCCTCGGGCGGCAGGCCGGCGACCTCCTCGCGCTGGATGGAGATGAGGGGGTGGGTGGAGATGGCTTCCGTCACCGCATCGGCGAAGCCGTCGCGATCCATGGCGAGCGCACCGCCGGCCGGTACCTTGTGCGCGTCGGCGCAGCGCAGGATCAGCGAGCCGCAGCGCCGCATCTCCTCATGCAGCAGCCCCACCGCGTTGTACTCGGCGTCGTCAGACCGGAAGGAATTGGAGCAGACCAGCTCCGCCAGCTTGTCGGTATCGTGGGCTTCGGTCTTACGGACCGGCCGCATCTCGTGCAGCACGACGGGCACGCCGCGGGAGGCGAGCTGCCATGCGGCTTCCGAGCCGGCGAGACCGCCGCCGATGACATGGACGGGGCGAAGGGTGTCGGTCATAGAGACGATATTCCAGGCAAATGACTGCGGACGATTTGCGCGCAATCTAGGCTGTCTTTGTCCAAAACGACAGTCCTCAAACGGTGGCAATCAAACACAGATCAGCCGGCCCCCCTAAGAGAAGGCCGGCTGCAAGTCGTTCAGGAATCAGTCAGGACATCGATTCAGTCAGAACATCTGGCCAGAAAACGTCAAACCAAGGCTGGGGCTCACTCGCTCTTCGTGGTCGTGCTGCGCTCGACGGTGGTGGAGCCGGTCGGGGCCGGCGCCACGGTGGTCGAGCCATAGCCGGGGGTGGTGGTCGTGGTGGTCGTCGTGCTGGTGGTGGATTTGTCGGACCCGCAGGCCGCCAGCAGCAGGGCCGCACCCAGGGCGGCCCCCACACCGGTCAGAAGCGTCTTGCTCATGCCTCTCCTCTCCCATGCAATGCGAACTCTGCAGGGGAGAACAAGGCGCAGCTTCCGTTTGTTCACGCTCTCTTTCGGGTTGCCGATTTCCGCACCGCCGGCTTCGCCTTAAGGTAGGGGGCGAGATATCGGCCGGTGTAGCTGCGCTCCACCTTCGCGACGTCCTCCGGTGTGCCCTCGGCGACGATCTCGCCGCCGCCGGTCCCGCCTTCCGGACCCAGGTCGATGATCCAGTCGGCGGTCTTGATGACCTCCAGATTATGTTCGATCACCAGCACCGTGTTGCCCTGATCGACCAGCGCATGCAGCACCTCCATCAGCTTTTCGACGTCGGCGAAATGCAGTCCGGTGGTGGGTTCGTCCAGGATGTAGAGCGTGCGTCCGGTGGCACGGCGGCTCAGTTCCTTGGACAGCTTGACGCGCTGCGCCTCGCCGCCGGACAGCGTGGTCGCAGCCTGCCCGATATGGATGTAGCCAAGGCCGACCCGCTCCAAGGTGTCCATCTTGTCGCGGATGCCGGGCACCGCCTTGAAGAACTCCTTGCCCTCCTCGACCGTCATGTCGAGCACGTCGGCGATGGTCTTGTCGCGGTAGGTGACTTCCAGCGTCTCGCGGTTGTAGCGCTTGCCATGACAGACGTCGCAGGTGACATAGACGTCGGGCAGGAAATGCATCTCGATCTTGATGACGCCGTCGCCCTGGCAGGCCTCGCAACGCCCGCCCTTGACGTTGAACGAGAAGCGGCCAGGACCGTAGCCGCGAGCCTTCGATTCCGGCAGCCCGGCGAACCAGTCGCGGATCGGCGTGAAGGCACCGGTGTAGGTCGCCGGGTTGGACCGCGGGGTACGGCCGATCGGCGACTGGTCGATGTCGATGACCTTGTCCAGATGCTCCAGCCCCAGCACCGCGTCGTGTTCGGCCGGGTGCTCGCGGGCGCCCATCAGCTTGCGCGCCACCGCCTTGTACAGCGTCTCGATGATCAGCGTCGACTTGCCGCCGCCCGACACGCCGGTCACGCAGGTGAAGGTGCCGAGCGGGATCCTGGTCGAGACGTTCTGCAGATTGTTGGCGCGCGCGCCCTGCACCTCCAGGAACTGGCCGGGGTGGCCGGGCCGGCGGCTGTCGGGCACCGGAACGAAGCGCGTGCCGTTCAGGTACTGGGCGGTGATGCTGTCGGGATTCTTCTGAACCTCCTCCGGCCGGCCCTGGGCGATGACGGTGCCGCCATGCTGGCCGGCGCCCGGACCCATATCGACCAGATAGTCGGCGCTGCGGATCGCATCCTCGTCATGCTCGACGACGATGACGGTGTTGCCGATGTCGCGCAGGCGCTTCAACGTCTCCAGCAGCCGGTCGTTGTCGCGCTGATGCAGGCCGATCGACGGCTCGTCCAGCACATAAAGCACGCCGGTCAGGCCGGAGCCGATCTGCGATGCCAGGCGGATCCGCTGGCTTTCGCCGCCGGACAGGGTGCCGGATCCGCGGCTGAGCGTCAGATATTCGAGACCGACTGCGTTGAGGAAGCCCAGCCGCTCGTTGATCTCCTTCAGGATGCGATAGGCGATCTCGCGGTCCTTCGGGCGCAGATGCTCGTTCAACTCGCTGAACCAGGCGCCGGCGCCGGCGATGGACAGTTCGGCCGCCTCGGAGATGTTGCGGCCGCGGACCTTGACCGCCAGTGCCTCGGGCTTCAGCCGCGCGCCCTTGCAGACCTCGCAGGGCTGGGAAGACTGGTATTTGGACAGCTCGTCGCGCGTCCAGGCACTGTCGGTTTCGCGGAAACGCCGTTCCAGATTGTTGACGATGCCCTCGAACGCCTTGTTGGTCTCGTAGCGTCGCAGCCCGTCGTCATAGGTCATGGTGATGGCCGACCCGCCGGAACCGAACAGGATGGTCTGGCGCACCTTTTCCGGCAGATCCTGCCAAGGTGTGGTCATCGACGCGCCGAAATGCTCGCAGATGCTTTCCAGCGTCTGGTCGTAGTACTTGGAGGTCGAACCGGCCCACGGTGCGATGGCACCCTTGGCGAGGGTCAGCCGCTCGTCGGGAACCACCAGCATCGGGTCGAAATAAATCTTGCTGCCCAGCCCGTCGCAGGCCGGACAGGCGCCGAACGGGTTGTTGAAGGAGAACAGCCGTGGCTCGATCTCCGGAATGGTGAAGCCGCTGACCGGGCAGGCGAACTTCTGCGAGAAGACGGTCTGCTCGTTGGTCTCGGCATTCTCGACCCAGACGATGCCCTCGGCCAGACCCAGCGCGGTTTCCAGCGAATCCGCCAGCCGGTTGCCAAGCCCGTCGCGCACCACGATGCGGTCGACCACCACCTCGATGTCGTGCTTCAGCTTCTTGTTGAGCGTGGGCACCTCGTCGATCTCGTACATGGTGCCGTCGACCCGCACGCGCTGGAAGCCGCGCTTGCGCAGGTCTTGGATTTCCTTTTTGTACTCACCCTTGCGGCCACGCACGAAGGGCGCCAGCAACAGCAGGCGCGTGCCCTCCGGCATCGCCATGATGCGGTCGACAATCTGGCTGACCGTCTGGCTTTCGATCGGCAGTCCGGTGGCCGGCGAATAGGGGATGCCGACCCGCGCCCACAGCAGGCGCATGTAGTCGTAGATCTCCGTCACCGTGCCGACGGTGGAGCGCGGATTCTTCGAGGTCGTCTTCTGTTCGATGGAGATGGCCGGCGACAGCCCTTCGATCGAATCGACGTCCGGCTTCTGCATCAGTTCCAGGAACTGGCGTGCGTAGGCCGACAGGCTCTCCACATAGCGCCGCTGTCCCTCGGCGTAGATGGTGTCGAAGGCAAGCGACGACTTGCCCGATCCCGACAGGCCGGTGATGACGATCAGCTCGTCGCGCGGCAGGTCCACATCGACGTTCTTCAGGTTATGTTCCCGCGCGCCGCGGACGCTGATATGCTTGTTCATGGAGTGTTCTTTTACCCGAAGCCTATCCGGATGGAAAGCGGCAAGCTGCAGTGACGCATGACGAAAAATGGCCGGCCGGAACGGATGGCCCGCTTCCGGCCGGCTGAGGATATATGCGCGTCCGCCGCCATTGCCACCGGCGCCCTGCGCGGGTCGGTCATGACCAGAAGGGCGGCACCGCGCGGAAACGCTTCCAGAGATCCGGCAGCGTCCTGCGCCGCTTGTCGGACTGCCGGTCGATCCAGGCGGCAACCGCGGCGACCGTCTTCGGGTCCGCCCCGGCCAGCGATCCCAGCATGCGTGCGCCGGTGACGGCGTCCTGATCGGCGTCCAGTGCCGCCTGCAAAGGGTCCAGCGCCGCGAAGAAGGGCAGGGCGGCGGCCTCGGGATAGAGTCCGCGGAAGAAGTCGGCGCTATAGCGCAGCATGCGCAGCCGGCGCCGCAGCTTGTCGCGTCCCTTGGCATCCTCCGGCGGCTTCGCCATCTTGCCGAGCTTCGCCATCCGCGCCGACAGCCAGCCGCCGGCGAGCGTCGTGACCGGAGCGGACAACGCCATGCGCCGGTCGCCGTCCGCCTCCGACAGCCAGCGCCCATGCTCCAGCCAGGCGGCAAGCGCCAGGACCATGGTGGTGCAGCCAGGTGCCAGGATCGCGGCCATAGCCTCCCGCGCCGGGCCGGCCCCGGCGGCACGTGCCAGCGAGGCCAGCCGGTCCAGCGCCGCGCGGTCGATGTCCGGCGCCAGACCGGGTTTGGCAAGAAGCGGATCGATGACGCCCGACATCAGCACGTCCCAGCCGCGTGCCGGTCCAAGCCGCTTGGCCAGTGCGCGGCTTTCCTCCACCAGCCGGTCGGCCTCGGGCGAGGCGACGAGCGGCGCGAAGAAGCGGTGAGCGATCCGCAGTCGGCGCAGAGCGACGCGCATGCGGTGCAGACCCTCGACGTCGCCGCCGGCCAGGGCACAGGACTCGTTGGCGAGAAACTGGCGCAGCGCCTGACGCAGGATGTGGCGGTACGCCTCGGCCGCCGTGGTGAGCGGCGACAGGCCGAGCGGTTCGGCTTCGACCGGTCCCGGCGACCTGCCCGTGACCAGCCGGACCCCGGCCTCCGCCTTGCTTTCAGTGCCGATGCGCATGGGGACGGCGGATTGCAGGGTCAAAGCCAGATCGAACAGGCTCGCGACCTTGCCGGCCTTCAGTTCCAGTTCCACCTCGCTGATCGGCAGGGAGGTGCCGCCGGCATAGACGCCGCCATCGTCCACCGCGAGTTCGACCGCGGTCAGTGGATCGGGGCGCAGCAACAGGGTGGTGCGGCGGAAATCGGTGATGAACAGGCAGTCGAGCGCGTCGAGCGCCGCCGACGGCACCAGTCCGGCGACGGCGGGATCACTCAGCACGCCGACGTCGACGGCCTCGCCCGCGACGACCCAATCCCATTCCCGCCGCACCGCGACGGCAGCGGAATCGCCGGGACTGGCGCTGTTGACCGTCTTGAGGGTCTGGATGAAACGGTCGCCCTCCTGCCGCACGCGCAGGGCCACGCCGTTGGCGGCCAGTTTCAGGTCGGGCGTGTCGAAATAGGCGGTGCGCAGCCTCTGCGTCGCCGCCGGGCCGTCGGCTACCGCCATCAGCCCTGGCAGCATCACCACCCGGGCCAGATCAGCCGGCGCCGCGTGCAGTTTCAGTTCCACCTCGCGGAAGGCGGAGGCGGAAGGCTGCGCGTCGGCGCCGGAATGCTGACTGCCGGGCGGTATCGCGGGTGGGCTGACGGGGGTCAAGGGTCGGCATCCTCCCGTATTTGGCCGGGGAGCGGCCCGGAATGACTCAGGTGAATCCTGGATACCCCAACCGCCGTCGCAGGTTAAGAGAGTTTACGCGGCTGCACAAAATCCACCAGCCGGCCGGCGCCCAGTTCCAGGTCGGCCCAATGCAGCGTCTCGAAGACCAGGACGGCACAGGCTCCGGTCGGGAACTTGTCGGCCAGCTCATGGCGCGGGCCATGGTCGCCGCCGCCGGTCAGGGAATTGGCAAGCTCGTGCAGGTCGGGATTGTGCGCCACCAGCATCAGGCCGGTCGCCGAATCCGGCACGTCGCGCAGCCGTTCCAGCAGGGTGCGGGCGCCGCACAGATACAGGCCACGCTCATGCTCGACCGGGGGATAGGGCGCACCCATCGCCGCCATGACCCGCTTGCGCGTCTCGACCGCCCGCACGGCGGTCGAACACAGCACGAGGTCGATGCGGGCGTGATGCTTGCCCAGCCAGGTGCCGACCAGGGTGGCCGCCTTCTCCCCGCGGGCGTTCAGCGGACGGTCATGGTCGCCCCGCGACGGATCGTCCCAGGAGGATTTGGCGTGGCGCAGCAGGAACAGCGTCTTCATGGCGGGAATCGACCGGCAGGGAAGGGGACGGGCTGGGCGAGGGCGCGGTTTTAACCAAATGGGAGTCCTGAAACCGTAACGCATATGGGATACTCTGTCTGCCCACCATATAACGATCGTCGGCGCCGCCCAAAGGCAGGCTCCGGCGTTCTGGGTTTCAAGATTTCAGAGGTCGACGTGACGCATCTCCAGGAACTCGATTCGGTCGTCATCGAGCCAAACGCTCCGGAACGCTTCATCAATCGGGAGCTTTCATGGCTGGCCTTCAACCAGCGCGTCCTGGACGAGGCCGCAAACCCGAATCACCCTCTGCTGGAACGGCTGCGCTTCCTGTCGATCTCCGCCAGCAACCTAGACGAGTTCTACATGGTCCGCGTCGCCGGCCTGAAAGGGCAGGTGGCGGCCGGCGTGAAGACGCCGAGTCCCGAGAATTTGACCCCGGCCCAGCAATTGGTGGCGGTGAAGCAGCGCATCGCCGCGCTGATGGAAAGCCAGCAGGCGATGTGGCGCTCCCTGAAGGGCGAGCTGCGGGAGGCCGGCGTCTCCGTCGTCGATCCCGCCGACCTCAGCGAGGGCGAGCTGGACTGGCTGGAAGCCAAGTTCCTGGACGACATCTTCCCGATCCTGACGCCGATCGCCGTCGATCCGGCCCACCCCTTCCCGTTCCTGCCGAATCTGGGCTTCTCGCTGGCTCTGCAACTGCACGACCCGGTCAAGGGCCGGCACATCGACGCGCTGGTGCCGCTGCCGACGCAGCTCGAACGGTTCCTGCGCCTGCCGGGATCGGACATCCGCTTCATCCAGCTGGAAAAGGTGGTGATGCAGTTCATCGACCGCCTGTTCCCTCCCTTCCAGGTCAAGGCCCACGGCGTGTTCCGCGTCCTGCGCGACAGCGAGATCGAGATCGAGGAAGAGGCGGAGGACCTTGTCCGCACCTTCGAAAGCGCCTTGAAGCGCCGCCGCCGCGGCAGCGTCATCCGGCTCGCCACCGACAGCGGCATGGCCGCCGACCTGCGCGAATTCCTGCGGCATGAGCTGAACGTTGCGTCGGATGACGTCTTCATTCTGGACGGGCTGATCGGCCTGACGGATACCAAGCTGTTGATCGTCGACGAGCGGCCCGATCTGGTCTTCCGTCCCTTCAACGCCCGTTTCCCTGAGCGGATCCGCGACTTCGGCGGCGACTGCTTCGCGGCGATCCGCCACAAGGACATCGTCGTCCACCATCCCTACGAGTCGTTCGACGTCGTGGTGCAGTTCATCCGGCAGGCCGCCCGCGATCCGCAGGTGGTCGCCATCAAGCAGACGCTCTACCGCACCAGCAAGGACAGCCCCATCGTCGCCGCGCTGATCGAAGCGGCGGAGGCCGGCAAGTCGGTGACGGCATTGGTCGAGCTGAAGGCCCGATTCGACGAGGAGGCCAACATTCGCTGGGCGCGCGACCTGGAGCGGGCCGGCGCCCAGGTCGTCTACGGCTTCGTCGATCTGAAGACGCACGCCAAGGTGTCGCTGGTCGTGCGGCGCGAGAAGAAGGCGCTGCGCAGCTACGTCCATTTCGGGACCGGCAACTACCACCCGATCACGGCGAAGGTCTATACCGACCTGTCCTTCTTCACCTGCGACCCCGCGCTGTGCCATGACGCCGCCGTCATGTTCAACTTTATGACCGGCTACGCCACGCCGAAGGTGCTGGAGAAGATCGCCATCGCCCCCATTACCCTGCGACAGCGCCTGTCCGACCTGATCGAAGCGGAGATCGCCCACGCCGCCGCCGGCCGCCCGGCCTCGATCTGGGTGAAGCTGAACTCCCTGGTCGATCCGCTCATCATCGACAAGCTCTATAAAGCCTCCCAGGCCGGTGTGCAGATCGACATGATCATTCGCGGCATCTGCTGCCTGCGTCCGGGGGTCAAGGGACTGTCGGAGAACATCCGGGTGCGCAGCATCGTCGGCCGCTTCCTGGAGCATGGCCGCGTCATCTGCTTCGGCAACGGCCATGGCCTGCCCAGCAACCAGGCCAAGGTGTTCATCTCCTCGGCCGACTGGATGACCCGGAATCTGGACCGCCGGATCGAGACGCTGGTGCCGATCGAGAACCCGACAGTGCATGAGCAGGTGATCGACCAGATCATGGTCGCGAACATGAAGGACGATGCAAGCACCTGGAAGCTGGGCTCCGATGGCGTGTACCATCGGATCAAGGCTGGCCCGGACGCGTTCAGCGCCCATAATTACTTCATGACCAACCCCAGCCTGTCCGGCCGGGGCAGCGCGCTCAGCAACAAGCGCACGCCGCCGCGGCTGATGCTGCATGCGGTGTCGTGAGGGTGGGTGACGGGAGCGATAGTATGAACAAGGACAAACGCGCTGCTGCCATCCCAGGGGATTTGGGGCCGGCGGGCGTCGATGCTTTCGGGGGCGGTTTCGGCGCCGCGTCCGCCGGGGAACGCGTCGGCGTTATCGACATCGGGTCCAATTCGATCCGTCTGGTCGTCTATGATGGGCTGACCCGGTCCCCCCTCGCCCTGTTCAACGAGAAGGTTCTGTGCGGCCTGGGACGCGGCGTGGAAAAGGCCGGCGTGCTGAACCCTGACGGCGTCGCCCAGGGCTTGGTGGCGCTGGAGCGCTTCGCCACGCTGGCGCAGGGCATGAGGGTCGGCAGGCTGGACGTGATCGCCACCGCCGCCGTGCGCGACGCCAACGACGGCACTGCTTTTGTCGAGGCCATCGGCCGCCGGGCCGGCCTGACCGTCCGCGTCATCAGCGGCGAGGAGGAGGCACGGCTGTCGGCCATGGGCGTGCTGTCCGGCACGCCCGGTGCCGACGGTCTCGTCGGCGACCTCGGTGGCGGCAGCCTGGAACTGGTGACGCTCGACCGCGGGGTGATCGGCAAACAGGTCACGCTGCCGCTCGGCCCGCTGAGGCTGATGGAAGTCGGGTCTACCAAGGGCGGTCCAACCAAACTGATCGACCAGCATCTGGAATCGTTGCCCTGGCTGCCGGCGATGAAGGGGCGGCCCTTCTACCCGGTCGGCGGAAGCTGGCGCGCCATCGCCAAGCTGCATATGGAGCAGTCCGGCCATCCGCTGCACATCATCCATCACTACACCATCCCTTCCGCCGACGCGCGGGAGTTCACCGGATTGATCGGCCGGCAGAGCCGCTCGTCGCTGGAAAAGATGGCGGGATCGCGCCGCCGCCTCGATACGCTGCCCTTCGCCGGGCTGGTGCTGGAGCGGCTGCTGCGCATCGCCCAGCCTTCCAGGCTGGTCTTCTCCGCCTACGGCCTGCGGGAGGGACACCTCTATTCGCTGCTGTCGCCGGAAGGCCAGCGCGAGGACCCGCTGATGGCGTCGGCAGCCGACTGGGCGCAGCGCTTCGTGCGGATGGGGGATCCGGGCTTGTTGATGTCCTGGACCGCCGGGCTGTTTGCGGGTGAGGACGACAACGCGATCCGCCTGCGTCATGCCGCCTGTCTGCTGAGCGACGTCGGCTGGGCCGACCATCCCGACTACCGGGCCGAGCATGCCTTCCTGCGTGTCCTGCGCTATCCGTTCCCGGCGCTGGACCATGACGAGCGCGCCTTCCTGGCGCTCGCCGCCCATGCCCGTTATGCCGGAACCATCGACGTGCCGTTGACCGCACGGGTCCGGACGCTGGTGACGGAAGGGCAGGGCATGAAGGCGCTGGTCCTGGGCTTGGCTCTGCGTCTCGCCCATACGCTGTCGGGCGGCGCCACGGCACTGCTGGAGCGCACCAGCCTGAAGGTCGGCGATGGCCGGGTGGTTCTGACCCTGCCCGACGACGGCAGCGTCCCGTCCGGCGAAGCGGTCCAGCGCCGTATCGATGCGCTTGCCAAGGCGATGAACGTCAGGGGCGACGTGGTGCGGCCACTGCGGCCTCAGGCGGCGGAGTAGGGAAGGTGGGCCGTTTCGTCGGTGAGACTGGCGAGCGGCCCTACCCTGTCAGGTTTGGGTGATCGACACACCGCCGTCCACCAGCAGCGCGGTCCCGGTTGTGAAGCTGGACGCATCCGACGCCAGATAGAGCGCCGATTGTGCGATCTCCCGCGGCGTTGCGAGGCGTTTCAGAGCATGGAGCCCTTGGACGAAGGCCAGGGCTTCCGGTGTGTTTGAGACGGCTCGGCCCATGGGGGTGTCGGTGCCGCCCGGCAACAAGGCGTTGGCGCGGATGCTCCGCGGCCCATATTCTGCCGCGATCACCCGCACCAAGCCGATCAGCCCGGCCTTGCTTGCCGCATAGGCGGCCATTCCGGGAAAGCCGACGGTGTGGCCGACGAATGTCGAGGTGAAGATCAACGATCCGCCGCCACGGGCGAGCATCGCCGGAATCTGGTGCTTGGCAGCATGGAAGGCACTGGTCAGGTTGGTGTCGATCACGTCATGCCACATGTCTACCGACATATCGGGAAGCGGTAATTGAGCGCCGGTGGTGCCGGCATTATTGAAGGCAACGTCGAGACCGCCGAAATGCCGCGTGGCGACTTGGACGGCCTCGCGCGCGGCCTCGACATCCGCAACATTGCCGGCAACGGCAATAGCATCGCCGCCTTTTCTCCGGATATCGTTCGCCAGTTCTTCCAGTTCAGTACGCCGTCGTGCGACCAGTACGAGCTTTGCGCCATGTTCCGCAAACAGCCGTGCCGCCTCGAGTCCGATTCCGGAGCTGGCACCCGTGACGATTGCAATCTTTCCTTCGAGCTGTCCCATTGCCATTCCCCATTACGATGAACGGCCCCAGCGTCGCGAAAGCGACCATGTCCGGGCTATCTGCTTCTTGCTTTCGAATTCGCTAAACCGTACGCATCCAAAATTGCAGTAGAGAAGCCGGCGCAAGTGGGAATCATATTATTTTCCATAATCTTAGTTATGTGTTTTCCGTTTGTAGGCGCAAAGTTAAACTGTCAGTCCCTCGCAACATAGAAGTGTCAGTCTTCCGTCGGGTTTTCGACGGCTGGGAGGCTGGCGATGGGCTGGATCACGATGAGCGAACGGGACTTGCAACGGGTCGAGGTTCTCGGCGAG
>NZ_RWIJ01000012.1 GCF_019805165.1 Azospirillum sp. 412522 | reverse complement strand
ACCGGCCGCTCTTCCGCATCCCCTTTTTGGAGAGGATCGGGTCAGAGTGACCGGAGAATTTCGGTCGAAGCCGGAAGACCAAAACCGCTAAGCTGCTGTTTTCGCTTCCGTTTCTGCCGCCGGCGCCGCGCCTCGTTCAGCGCCCCGCCGTCGGTGGAGCGGTTTATAGGCGCCCCACCCCAAACCGCGCAAGCGCTTTTTTCACTCCGATGACGATTTTTTGACCAGGGAGGCTCCGCGCCTCCCCGCCGGGTCAGCCAATGGCCCGCAGATAGCGCACAGGCCGGCCCGGAGAGGCTGCTTCCGCAGCCGCGACGATGCCGTCAGCGTCGATCCCGTAATGGCGATACAGGTCGGCGACGGTGCCGGTCTGACCGAAATGCTCCACCCCCAACGCCCGCGTGCGGTGACCGGCAACCGAACCGAGCCAACCCAGCGTCGTCGGATGGCCGTCCACCACCGTAACCAGGGCACAATTGGACGGCACCCCCTCCAGCAGTCGCTCGATATGGCCGCGGGCATGGCTGAGGCCGCGCTCGCGCGCTCGCTGGGCGGCACTCCAACCCGCATTCAGCCGGTCGGCGGAGGTCACCGCCAGCAACCCGACGTCGCGCCGATCCTCTCCCAGCATGCCGACGGCGGCGATGGCCTCAGGCGCCACGGCACCGGTATAGGCGATCACCACCTGGGCATTCGGCCCCGGTTTGCGTAGCCAGTAGGCGCCATCGACGATGTCGCGTGCGAGTTCCCCGTCCATCGTCCGGGTCGGCTGCTCCAGCGCACGGGAAGACAGGCGCAGATAGACCGAGCCGCCGGTCTCGTCGCGCAGCCAGTTGCGCTCGCCGGGGGTGCCCTCCCCGTCCCGCTGCATGTAGTCGAAGGCCCAGCGCATCACCACCGCCAGTTCATCGGCGAAGGCCGGTTCGAAATAGGCCAGACCGTCCTGCGCCATGCCGACCAGCGGGGTGGCGATGGACTGGTGCGCCCCCCCCTCCGGCGCCAGCGTGATGCCGGACGGGGTCGCCACCAGCATGAAGCGGGCATCCTGATAGCAGGCGTAGTTCAACTGATCGGCGCCACGCATGATGAATGGATCGTAGACGGTGCCGATCGGCAGCAGCCGCTCCCCGAAGAGGCTGTGGGACAGGCCCAGCGCCGACAGCAGGATGAACAGGTTGGATTCGGCGATGCCCAGTTCCAGATGCTGGCCCTTCGGCGAGAACTCCCAACTGTAGGTGGAGGGGATGCGTTCCTTCTTGAACAGGTCGGCCATCTCGCTCTTGGCGAACAGGCCGCGGCGGTTAACCCAGGCACCGAGGTTGGTGGACACGGTCACATCGGGGGCGGTGGTGACGATGCGCTCGGCCAGGGGGGAGCGCTCCCGCCCGATCTCGTTCAGGATCAGCCCGAAGGCGGCCTGGGTCGACAGGCTCTTCTGCGTCGGGGTCGATAGCGCGGCAGGGATCGGAACCGCCGGCGCTTCGTAGCGGCGGCGGCCCTTCTGCGCGAAGGGCACGTGCCGCAGGAACTCCTCCAGGGCAGCTTCCGGCAGGGTGAGCCCCTCGAAGCGGTCCCACTCATGGCCGGAACGGACCTTGTTGGCGGCGCGGAAACCGTCCATCTGCTCGCGCGTCAGCAGACCGGAATGGTTGTCCTTATGGCCGGCCAGCGGAAGGCCGAATCCCTTGACGGTGTAGGCGATGAAGCAGACCGGACGGTCATGGTCGCGAGCCCGGGCGAAAGCCTCCAGCAGAGACGGCAGGTCATGGCCGCCGAGATTGCCCATCAGCCGGGCCAACTCCTCGTCGCTGCGGCGTTCGATCAGACGGGTGACGTCGCCCTGGTCGCCCAGATCGTCCATCAGGCGGCGGCGCCACGCGGCGCCCCCTTGGTAGGTCAGCGCGGAGTAGAGCTGGTTCGGACAGGTGTCGATCCAGTGGCGCAGGCGCTCGCCGCCCGGCTCCTTGAACGCCTCCTGCATCAGCGTGCCGTATTTCAGGATCACCACGTCCCAGCCGAAGGCGCGGAAGATGTTCTCCAGCCGCTCCCACAGCCCCTCGCGGATCACCGCATCCAGGCTCTGGCGGTTGTAATCGACGATCCACCACGTGTTGCGAACACCATGCTTCCAGCCCTCCTGCAGGGCTTCGAAGATGTTGCCCTCGTCCATCTCGGCGTCGCCGACCAGCGAGACCATGCGGCCTTCCGGCAGGCCGGTCGCCCAGCCCTTGGCCTTCAGGTAGTCCTGGACCAGCGAGGCGAAGAGGGTCTGCGCCACCCCCAGCCCGACCGAACCGGTGGAGAAATCGACGTCGTCCACATCCTTGGTACGGGACGGGTAGGACTGGGCGCCCTTGTAGCCACGGAAATTCTCCAGCTTCTCCCGCGTCTGGTTGCCGAGCAGATACTGGATGGCGTGGAAGATCGGGCTGGCATGGGGCTTCACCGCCACCCGGTCCTCCGGCCGCAGGGCCGAAAAATAGAGCGCCGTCAGGATGGTGGACATCGAGGCGCTGGAGGCCTGATGACCGCCGATCTTCATCCCGTCCAGATTGGGACGGACATGGTTGGCGTTGTGGATGGTCCAGGACGCGAGCCAGAGTACCTTGCGCTCCAGCTCCGCCAGGCAGGCGAGATCGGCGGGGGACGGCTGGATCGCGGTCATGGGTCTGCTCCAGGGCGGGCGTTTATGGTTGGAACAGCCTATCATTTGTGATTGAGCAGGTGCTTGCGAAGTGGCGCCGGCCATGGCGTTACTTTAGCATCAGATGCCAGCATAGAACAGGAAACGGCATCTGATGCCAAAACAACCCCTAGACCGCATCGACCGAAAGATCCTGGCCGCCCTTCAGCAGGACGGCCGGCTACCGAATAACGAACTGGCGGAGCGGGTCGGACTGTCGCCCTCCCCCTGCCTGCGCCGGGTCAAGGCGCTGGAGGAGGCCGGGGTGATCGCCCGCTATGTGGCGCTGGTCGATCCGGCCTCCGTCGACCTTCCGGTCAACATCTTCGTCAATGTCAGCCTGGAACGGCAGGTGGAGGCACGGCTGGACGGGTTCGAGGCGGCGGTGATGGCGCGGCCGGAGGTGCTGGAATGCTATCTGATGACCGGCGACGCCGATTACCTGCTGCGGGTAGTGGTGCCGGACCTTGCCAGCTATGAGCGGTTCCTGAAGGAACATCTGACCCGCATCCCCGGCGTCGCCAACATCCGCTCCAGCTTCGCCTTAAAGCAGGTGCGCTACCGCACGGCCCTGCCGCTGGAGCATCTGGGGGGATAAGGCCTCATCCTTTCACCGCCACCGGGTTGGCTGCCGGCTTGGCACGGCTGCCGATCATCGGCACCAGCACGGCCGCGAGCAGGCAGAGTGCGCCAGCGGTGGCGAAAGCCGGCAGATAGGTCTGCAGCACGGTGCGCGACAGGCCGGCACCAAAGGCCGCGGCGGCGGCGCCCAACTGGTGGCCGGCGAAGATCCAGCCGAAAACGAGGTTGGCACGTTCGGAGCCGAAGCGCTCCGCCGTCAGGCGAACGGTCGGCGGGACGGTGGCGATCCAGTCCAGGCCGTAGAAGACGGCGAAGAGCGACAAGCCATAGAGTGTGAAGTCGGAATAGGGCAGATAGAGCAGCGACAGGCCGCGCAGGCCGTAATACCAAGCCAGGAGCCAGCGGTTGTCGTAGCGGTCGGACAGCCACCCCGACCCGACCGTGCCGACGAAGTCGAAGATCCCCATCAGCGCCAGCAGACCGGCCGCCTGCACTTCCGGCACGTTGAAATCGACGCAAAGCGGGATCAGATGGGTCTGGATCAGGCCGTTGGTGCTGGCGCCACAGATGAAGAAGGTGGCGAACAGCACCCAGAAGGTCCGTGTCGCCGCAGCATCACGCAGAGCGCCCAGCGCCGCCGGCAGGATGGCGCCGGCGGGCGGCGCAGGCGGTGCGCCCTCGGCCGCGCCGAAGGCGGAGAGGCCGATATCGGCGGGACGGTCGCGCATCAGGCCCAGCATCGCCAACGCGGCCAGCGCGATCATGCCGCACAGCAGGGCGATGGCGGTGCGCCAGCCATAAGCCTCCGTCAGCATCGACAGCAGCGGCATGAAGACCAGCTGCCCGGTTGCGGAACTGGCGGTCAGCAGCCCGATCACGAGCCCACGGCGGGCGACGAACCAGCGCGTGGCGATGGTGGCGCCCAGCACCATGGCGGTCAGGCCGGTGCCGAAGCCGACGACGAAGCCCCACAGCAGGATCAGCTGCCAGACTTCCCGCATCGCCAGCGAGGCCAGCAGCCCGCCACCGACCAGTGTCAATGACGACAGCACCATGCGGCGGACGCCGAAGCGGTTGATCATCGCGGCGGCGAAAGGCCCCATCAGCCCGAACAGCAACAGGCGGATCGCCATGGCGGTGGAGATATCGGCGGTGTCCCAGCCGAATTCCCGCTGGAGCGGCAGCAGCAGGACGCCGGGCGCGCCGACCGCTCCAGCGGAGACCAGCATGGACAGGAAGGTGACGGCGACGACGACCCAGGCATAATGGACGTCGCGCCGCGCCAGCGCGGCGGCGAGAGGGGTGGACAGCATCGGCTGGGATCTCCGGTGACTTCTGTCTGCTATCGGGGGCCGTTATTGCGCGGTCACGCCGCCGTCGATGTTGATCGATTGGCCGGTGACGAAGCCGGCCGCGTCGGAGCAGAGCCAGAGCACGGCGGCGGCCACCTCCTCCGGACGGCCGACGCGTCCGACGGGATGGCGCGGCCCCATCACCGCCTCCACCTGCTCGGCCCCGCCGAAGGAGGCCTGGGTCATCGGCGTCTGGATGATCGCCGGACAGACGGCGTTGACGCGCACGCCGAAGGCGGCGACCTCGATGGCCGCGGTGCGGGTCAATCCTTCCACCGCAGCCTTGCTGGCGGAATAGGCGGCATTGCCGGCCATGCCGATCTGCCCCAGCACCGATCCGGTGTTGACGACCGCGCCCCGGCCCTGGCGCCGCATGATCGCCAGTTCGTGCTTCAGGCAAAGCCAGACGCCCTTCACGTTGACGGTCAGCACACGGTCGAAGGCGGCCTCCTCCATATCCGTCACCGGGGCGACCTGATGGATGCCGGCATTGTTGAAGGCGGCGTCGAGGCGGCCGTGGTCCCTCTCGATCCGTTCGAAAAGGGCGGCAACCTCCGCCGCGTCGGCGACATCGGCGGCCACGAACCGCCCGACGCCACCGGCCCGGGCGATCTGCTCCACCGTCTCCAGTCCTTCCGCCTCGCGCCGGCCGGTGACGATCACCGTCGCCCCCGCACCGGCGAAAGCCAACGCCGTCGTCCGGCCGATGCCCGACGTACCTCCGGTAACCAGGGCGATCCGCCCGCCCATGTCCGCTCCAGTCATGTTCATCGCGACGCTCATAGCCCTCTCCTGCCTTTGAATCGGTTCACATCGCCCGGTTGGTACGGGCATTTTTCATGATGGTCATCATTATTGAGCACTTAAATGATGTCCATCATGAAAATTGGCGCCGAACCCGGATTTCCGCGACCTCAGCCATGCACGGCCCGAATGACGCAAAGCGGAGGGACGACACCACATGTGCGCGGGAACGGACAGGAACCGCGGTATTCAGCCGCCAACGATCCGTGAACGCCCACCCATCCGGGAGGCTATTCTGGTCTTGGTTGTGAAACGGCGGAACGCAGGCAACCTGGGCAGCGCGTGGCGCTCGCCATGGCGGAAGCCGTCGATCCGCGGACCATGCGGCAGACCATGTGATGGCACCGACACAGGGTCCTGCCCTTCGTTCCGGTCCCACGAGGATAAGCTTGACCGTCGCTGCGCAACGGATCATGAAGGCGCGAGCATGCTCATTCATGTATCCGCATGTATCCGATGGCGTCGGATCCTCCTCTTTCTTTCGGTCGGGCGAATGTTTCTTTCGCGGCGGTTAGGCGGTCCAAGACTTGCCATCTCCCATCGGTACGGGTACCGACACGCTGAACGGCAAGCATTCGTTAACCTTAAAGCGCCACAACTTGAGAGCGGCTCATCGCCGCGTTCAGCCGACCGCCGGGACCGCATGACGATCGGGTCCGTTTGGCGCCACCGCGCTGATTCCTTTTGGAAGGCTGACACAGCGTGACTCTGCTGACTGCGCGGGCCAACGGCCCGACCGACGTCTCCCCGGCCGGTCAATCGACGATCTCCGCTCCGTGGACCGCCACTCCGACGGTCCCGACGCTGAGCGGCGTGGTCGATCCGTCCCTTCTGCGCGACGAACTGCTGTCCGACATCCCGCAGGCGACCGCCGCGGCACATCCGGACCGCACGGCCATCGTCTATGAAGGCCGGCGCGTCACTTATGCCGAGCTGGACGCGCGCGCCAACCGGGTCGCCCGCGGGCTGCGCGCACGCGGGATCGGCCCCGGCTGCTTCGTCGGGCTGTGGATGGCGCGCTCGCTGGATCTGCATGTCGCGCTGCTCGGCATCCTGAAGGCCGGCGCCGCCTATCTGCCCTTCGACGCCGACGCCCCGGCGGAGCGCGTGGCGGTCAGCCTGACCGACTGCGGCGCCCCGGCGATCCTGATCGATCTGGTGACCGGCACCAAGGCGGCGACGCTCGCCGCGGCCGGCGCCGGCGTCCAGGTCCTGCGCATCGGTGACGTGCTGAATGACGACGAGCGGCCGTTCGACCTGCGGGCCGACGGGGTGACGCCGGACAGCCCGGCCTACGCCATCTACACCTCGGGCTCGACCGGCAAGCCCAAGGGCATCGTCATCAGCCACCGCAACATCTGCCATTACCTGCGCGCCGCCAACAGCGTCTACGGCATCACCGCCGACGACGTGGCGTTCCAGGGCGCGTCGGTTGCCTTCGACCTGTCGCTCGAGGAAATCTTCGTCCCCTATCTGGCCGGCGCCACCCTGTGGGTCGCCAGCCGCCAGGTGCTGGACGAGGCCGACCGGCTGGCCGACGTGCTGACCGAAGCCGGCGTCACCGTGCTGGACACCGTCCCCACCCTGCTGGCGATGCTGCCGAAGGACATTCCGTCGCTGCGCGTTGTCATCCTGGGCGGCGAGGCCTGCCCGCCGGCCGTCGCGTCGCGCTGGTGCCGGCCGGGCCGGCGCCTGTTCAACAGCTACGGCCCGACCGAGGCGACCGTCGTCGCCACGGTGGCCGAGGTTCATCCCGACACCCCCGTCACCATCGGCCGCCCCATCCCCAACTACACCTGCTACGTGGTGGACGAGGCGTTGCAGCCGGTGGCTCCCGGCACCCAGGGCGAGCTGCTGATCGGTGGCCCCGGCGTGGCCCAGGGCTATCTCGGCCGGCCGGAGCTGACGGCGGAGAAGTTCATCGCCAACCCGTACCGCGCCGGCACGCCAAGCCCACATCCGGATCCGCTGCTCTACCGCTCCGGCGACGCGGTCAGCGTCGATGCCGACGGCAACCTGCGCTTCCATGGCCGCATCGACGATCAGGTGAAGATCCGCGGCTTCCGGCTGGAGCTGGGCGAGATCGAGGCGAAGCTGACCGACCTCCCCGGCGTCGCCCAGGCCACGGTGGTGCTGCGCACCGACAACGGGCTGGACCGTCTGGTCGCCTTCCTGGTCGCGCAGCCCGGCACTTCCCTCGACAAGACCGCGCTGCGCGACGCGCTGCGCGCCCAGCTGCCCGCCTACATGGTCCCGGCGCACTATGAGCAGGTGGCGGAACTGCCGCGCCTGACCTCCGGCAAGGCCGACCGCAAGACCCTCCAGGCGATGGCGCTGACAGAGGATGCCGGCTCGGGCGAGCAGGAGGAGCCCCGCAGCCCGACCGAGGCGACGCTGCTGGAGGCCGCCCGCCGCGTCTTCCCCGGCCAGTCGATCCCGCTGGAGGCCGACTTCTTCCTCGACCTGGGTGGCCATTCGCTGCTGGCGGCGCGCTTCGTCTCGGCGGTGCGTGAGACCGCCGGGCTGGCCAGCCTGACCCTGCAGGACGTCTATGGCGCACGCACCCTGCGCGCCATGGCCGAACGGCTGGATGCCAAGGCGCCGGCCGGACAGGGCGCCAAGCCGGCGGACCTGTCCTTCGAACCGCCGCCGCTCCGCCGCCGCCTGCTGTGCGGTCTGGCCCAGGCTGCCGCGCTGCCGGTCATCCTGGCGCTGATGACGGTGCAGTGGCTGGGGGTGTTCGTCAGCTACATGCTGCTGTCGGGCGAGGATGCCGGGATCTTCGGCGAGATCACCACGCTGTTCGGCGTCTATGTCGTCATCAACATCGCCACCGTCGCCATCGCCATCGGGGCGAAATGGCTGATCATCGGCCGGACCAAGCCGGGCCGCTACCCGCTGTGGGGCGTCTATTACTACCGTTGGTGGCTGGCCCAGCGCTTCATCGCTCTGGTCCACCTGAAGTGGTTCCAGGGATCGCCGGTGATGCGGCTGTTCCTGCGCGCGCTGGGTGCCAAGATCGGTGCCGACGCGATGATCGGCGAGTTCGAATCCGGCGCCATCGATCTGGTCAGCATCGGCCGCGGCGCCTCGACCGGCGGCAAGGTGAAGCTGGCCAACGCCGAGGTGATCGGCAACGAGCTGGTGATCGGCACCATCGAGATCGGCGACGACGCCTATATCGGCACCTCCTGCGTCATCGGCCACGACGCTGTCGTCGGCAAAAGCACCGAGCTGGCCGACCTGACCGCGCTGGCCGCCGGCGCCCACACCGGCGACTACGAATCCTGGGACGGTTCGCCCGCCCGCAAGGTCGGCAATGTCGACCGCGCCGCCCTTCCCGAGGAGCCGCGCGCCGGCATCGTCAAGCGCGCCGCCCAGTCGCTGATCTATCTGGTCGCCCTGGTCGGCCTGCCGCCGGTGGCGCTGATCCCGATCTTTCCGGCCTTCTACCTGTTCGACAAGCTCGACGCCTGGATGGGCGGGGTGTTCAAGGTCAACTACCTCTACTACGTCCCCGCCATCGCCTGGCCGACCGCCATGTTCCTGGTCGCCTTCACCGTGCTGCTGATCGCCGCCATGCGCTGGATCGTGCTGCCGAAGGTGGAGGCCGGGTCCTATTCGGTCCACAGCTGGTTCTACGTCCGCAAATGGGTCGTGGCGCTGGCGACCGAGGTGATGCTGGAAACCCTCAGCTCGCTCTACGCCACCGTCTACATGCGGGCCTGGTACCGCCTGATGGGGGCCAAGATCGGCCGCGACGCCGAGATCTCGACCAACCTCGCCGGCCGCTACGATCTGGTGGAGATCGGCGAGAAGTGCTTCATCGCCGACGAGGTGGTGCTGGGCGACGAGGACATCCGCCGCGGCTGGATGCATCTGCAGCCGGTGAAGACCGAGGCCCGCGTGTTCGTCGGCAACGACGCCGTGGTTCCGCCGGGCGCCTCCATCCCCACCGGCACGCTGATCGGCATCAAGTCCAAGCCGCCGGCGAATGCCGAGATGCAGGCCGGCGACACCTGGTTCGGCAGCCCGCCGATCAAGCTGCCGGTGCGCCAGAAGTTCGACAACGTGTCGGCCAACTGGACCTTCGAGCCGTCGCGCGCCCGTCGCCTTGGCCGCGCCGTGTTCGAGGCCTTCAGCCTGTCGATGCCGTCGATGCTGTTCATCACCTTCGGCACCTTCGCGGTGGAGTTCTTCGCCCCCGCCATCCTCGATCAGCGCTGGGGCGCCTTCGCCTGGCAGTTCCTGGCGGTCAGCGTCGCCATCCCCGCGGCGATGGTGCTGGTGGTCGCGCTGGTGAAGTGGCTGCTGATGGGCCGCTACGCCCCGACGATGAAGCCGATGTGGTCCTGGTGGGCCATGCGGACCGAGGCGGTGGCCGTGCTGTACTGGGGTCTGGCCGGCAAGGTCCTGCTCGACCACCTGCGCGGCACGCCGATGCTGCCCTGGGTGCTGCGCCTGTTCGGCACGAAGTTCGGCCAGGGCGTCTACATGGATACCACCGACATCACGGAGTTCGACTGCGTGTCGGTCGGCGACTATTGCGCCATCAACGCCCTGTCGGCCCTGCAGACCCACCTGTACGAGGATCGCGTGATGAAGGTCGGCCGGGTTGCGGTCGGGACCGGCGTCACCGTCGGGGCCGGCGCCACGGTCCTGTACGACACCCATGTCGGCGACTTCGCCCGCCTGGGTCCGCTGACCCTGGTGATGAAGGGCGAGGAGATCCCCGCCCATGGCGACTGGGTCGGCGCCCCGGCCGAACCGGCCCCGCAGGCACATGTGGCCGTCGACAGGCGGGTAAAGGCGGCTGCCTAAGCAGCCGGCGTCAATGACGGAAAGAAAAGGCTGGTCATACCATTGCGGTGGGCCGGCCTTTTCTTTTACCCCTCTTCGGCCAACGACAAACCGTCGCGCGCAGTTACTCGCGCCGATGGTTGTCTCCGCCCCGCAGCGGTGTATAAGGGGGGCCGAGCGCGGCCTGCCCCCTTCGTGCGCCCGGCCGGGCGCGTCCCGCGGAGGCGAATGGCGGCCGTTGGATCGTCACGCCAGGTTCGTCAAAGGAACGCCCCAATGCCCGACGACATCGCCTCAGCCCGCGGCCTGTTTCCGCTCGCCAAGGACGACACGACCTACCGCAAGCTGACCTCGGAGCATGTCTCGATCGTCGAGTTCGACGGCGAGCAGATCCTGAAGGTCGAGCCGGAAGGTCTGCGCCTGCTGGCCGAGGCTGCCTTCTCCGACATCAACCATCTGCTGCGTCCGGGCCATCTGGCCCAGCTCGCCAAGATCCTGGACGATCCGGAGGCGTCGGCCAACGACCGCTTCGTGGCGCTCGACCTGCTGAAGAACGCCAACATCGCCGCCGCCGGCACCCTGCCGATGTGCCAGGACACCGGCACCGCCATCATCATGGGCAAGAAGGGCCGCCGCGTCTGGACCAAGGGCGGCGACGAGACCGCCCTGTCCGAAGGCGCCCGCGACGCTTACCTGAAGCGCAACCTGCGCTACAGCCAGCTGGCGCCGATCTCCATGTACGAGGAGAAGAACACCCGCAACAACCTGCCGGCGCAGATCGACATCTATTCCGAGGGCGAGGACTATTACAAGTTCCTGTTCATGGCCAAGGGCGGCGGGTCGGCCAACAAGACCTTCCTGCACCAGGCCACCCCGTCGGTGCTGGCGCCCGACCGGCTGCTGAAGTTCCTGGAAGACAAGATCCGCTATCTCGGCACCTCGGCCTGCCCGCCCTACCACCTCGCCATCGTCATCGGCGGCCTGTCGGCGGAGCAGAACCTGAAGACGGTGAAGCTGGCCTCCGCCCGCTATCTCGACAATCTGCCGACCGAGGGCGGCGAGGACGCGCACGCCTTCCGCGATCTGGCGATGGAGGCCGAGGTCCACAAGCTGACCCAGAACATGGGCATCGGCGCCCAGTTCGGCGGCAAGTATTTCTGCCACGACGTCCGCGTCATCCGCCTGCCGCGCCATGGCGCCTCCATGCCGATCGGCATCGGCGTGTCCTGCTCGGCCGACCGTCAGGCGGTGGGCAAGATCACGCGCGACGGCATCTTCCTGGAGCAGCTGGAGACCGATCCGGCCCAGTATCTGCCGGAGATCGGCGACGAGCATCTGTCGGGCGAGGTCGTGAAGATCGACCTGAACCAGCCGATGGAGCAGATCCGCGCGACGCTGAGCCAGTATCCGATCCGCACCCGCCTGTCGCTGACCGGCCCGCTGATCGTCGCCCGCGATCTGGCCCACGCCAAGCTGCGCGCCCGCCTGGATGCCGGCGAGCCGCTGCCGGATTATTTCAAGAACCACCCGATCTACTATGCCGGCCCGGCCAAGACGCCGGAGGGCTACGCCTCGGGCTCCTTCGGCCCGACCACGGCTGGCCGCATGGACAGCTTCGTCGACCAGTTCCAGGCGGCGGGCGGCTCCATGGTCATGCTGGCCAAGGGCAACCGCAGCGCGGAAGTGACGGCGGCCTGCAAGCAGCATGGCGGCTTCTATCTCGGCTCGATCGGCGGGGCCGCCGCCCGTCTGGCCCAGGACTGCATCAAGAAGGTGGAGTGCGTCGAGTATCCTGAACTCGGCATGGAAGCCATCTGGCGCATCGAGGTCGAGGACTTCCCGGCCTTCATCATCGTCGACGACAAGGGCAACGACTTCTTCAAGGAGTTGAAGCTCGCCTGATCCTGGCTGACAGGACGTGAAGGGGGCGCGGCGCCTGACAGGGGCCGCGCCTTTTTGTCTGCCCGCTTGCCGGATCGCACCTGGGACGCCTATCTTCATCGCATCGGGATCGGGGGAGGGCTTCTAATGGACGGTGTCTATGACCGGCGGGCGCCGAAGCGGGACGTCACCCTGTCACTGGACGAGGATATCCTGCAACGCGCGCAATCCCTCCCCGGCGACCTGTCGGAACGGGTGGAAAAGCTGCTGGCCGACGAGCTGACGAAGGCGGATCGCGAACGTCGCCTGGATGCAACGATCGCGGCGCTGAACGACTTCGACGCCAGATATGGCTCTTTCTCCGACGAGCATCTCGATCACCTGTGATGGCTCAATTCGATGTACACAGGAACCGAACCGCAGCGCGCTCGGGCATTCCGTATCTGGTAAGCGTGCAGTCACGTCGTTTTGATGCATCTGCCCGAAGAGTAATTGTACCGCTGTTGCTAGCCGACAAAGTCCAGAGTACAGAGCCTTCCTTGACGCCGCTGTTCGTGATTGAAGGCCATGATGTGATTTTGAATCCCCTACAACTCGCATCGGTCCCAGCCGATCAACTCGGTGAGAAGGTCTGCTCGCTTGCCGACGACAGCGACCGCATCATCGCCGCCATTGACCTTCTGATTTCCCGTGCCTGGGGATGAGTTGCCCGTGACACCCGCCCAAATCCAAGACCGCATTCTGTACCGCGACGGGCTGATGCTGATCCTCGACAAACCCGCTGGGCTGCCGGTCCATGCCGGCCCCGCCGGCGGTCCGAATCTGGAGCGGCATTTCGACGCACTGCGCTTCGGCTTCCCCAAGCCGCCCGCCCTCGCCCACCGACTGGACCGCGACACCTCGGGCTGCCTGATCCTGGGCCGGCACGCCAAGGCGCTGCGCAAGATCGGCATCCTGTTCCAGAACGGCAAGGTCGACAAGACCTACTGGGCGGTGGTGACCGGGACGCCGCCGCAGGAGTCCGGGCGGATCGAACTGCCGCTCGCCAAGGTCTCCAACAAGACCGGCGGCTGGCGCATCGTCGGCTCGCCCGACGGGCAGACAGCGGTTACCGACTATGTCGTGCGCGGGCAGGCCGACGGGCTGACCTGGCTGGAACTGACGCCACACACCGGCCGCACCCACCAGATCCGCGTCCATTGCGCCTCCATCGGCTGCCCGCTGGTCGGCGACCCGCAGTATGGCGGACCGGAGGGCAAGCCGCTGCACCTGCACTCCCGCGCCATCTCGCTGCCGCTCTACCCGAAGCGCGACCCGGTCGGCGCCGTGGCGCCGGTCCCGCCTCACCTGCGGGCGGCGCTGGAAGCCTGCGGTTTTACCGAGGCTTCATAGCTTCGGCCTTACCTTCGGCCATTGCCGCGACGCAGCAAACGACCCGATGATGATGCCATATCGCGGCAACGATCATCACGGCCGAGGGGACATGGGCATGATACCGACCGGCTCCACCACGGCGCGCTGGATGACCGCGCGTTACGCCTTCGCGCTGACGCTGATCGCGCTGGGCACCCTGGCCGGCTTCGTCATGACCGAGCGGGTGATCGGCCAGCATGAACGGATGCTGGAGGTCGTCAACGTCTCCGGCCGCCAGCGCATGCTGTCGCAGCGGACCGCGCTTCTGGTCGAGCAGTTGAAAACCGCGGCCGATCCGGCGGTACGCACGAACCTCGCACGACAGCTGGCCGAGACCACCGGCATGTTCGAAGCGGCCCATCGCCGGTTGAGCGGCCGGGCCGGGCCGGAGGAAGGACCGCCGCTGGGGCCGCCCCCACGGGACCTGTTCTCCAGCGGCCCCAACCCGCTGGACCCGATGGTGGCCGGCCACATGGCCGCCCTCCGCCGCGTCGCCGCCGCCGCGTCCGCCGGGCAGCCGCTGGACCTCGCCGAGGCGGACCGCCTCACCGCCCAGGCGCTCGGTCCGTTGCTGGACCGGTTGGAGGAGATGGTGGCGCTCTATCAGGAGGAGGGCGAGGCAGGCTTCCAGACCCTCCACCGGCTGGGGCTGGCGGTGCTGCTGGCGACCCTGCTGATCCTGGCGGTCGAGGCGCTGGCGATCTTCCGGCCGATGACCCGGCAGGTCCGGCGCCAGTTCACGGAAATCCTGCGGATGGCGGAGACCATCGAGCGGGCCAACGCGACGCTCGAACAACAGGTGCGCGAGCGGACAACCGAACTTTATGCCGCAAAGACCGCGGCCGAACAGGCGCACCACGCCAAGTCCCGCTTCCTTGCCCATGCCAGCCACGACCTCCAGCAGCCCCTGCAGGCCATCGGCATGTTCACCGGCATGCTGGAACGCCAGCCGCAAAGCGGAAAGGCGGCGGTCCTGCTGACCGACCTGAAGGCGGCGCAACGGTCGATGCGCGACCTGCTGAACGCCATTCTCGACATCTCCAAGCTGGAATCGGGAGTGGTGACTCCGAAGCCGGCCGACCTGCCGCTTTCCCCCCTTCTCGACCAGCTGGAGGCCGAATTCGCCGGACAGGCGGAAGCGAAGGGCCTGCGGCTCCGCGCCGTCCCGACCGATGCGGTGGTGCGCAGCGATCCGGCCCTGCTGGAGCGCATCGTCCGCAACCTGATCGCCAACGCCATCCGCTATACCGAGACTGGCGGCGTCCTGGTCGGCTGCCGGACCCGTGGCGATACCTTGTGGATCGAGGTCTACGATACCGGCCGCGGCATCGCCGAACCCGACCGCAGGCGCATATTCGAAGAGTTCGTCCAGCTCGACCGTCCCGACCGCGACCGCAGCGAAGGCATCGGGCTGGGCCTCGCCATCGTCGAACGGCTGGCCCGGCTGCTGGGGCATCCGGTGACCGTCCGTTCGATGGAAGGACGCGGGACGGTATTCGCGGTGGGGGTGCCGCTGGTACGGTAAGATTGTCGCCTGGAGAAGAACGATATGATGTTATTTCGGTAGATTGTTCCAAAATAGGTCCGGTGCCAAATTCCCCTCCAGACAACGACACACCCCAAGGGCACGGAGGGTTCCATCATGATCACCATTCGCCACCGCGACGAGCGTGGGGTCGCCAACATGGGTTGGCTGAACAGCAACCACAGCTTCTCGTTCGGCCATTACTTCGATCCGGGCCACATGGGCTTTCGCGCGCTGCGGGTCATCAACGAGGACCGGGTGATCCCCGGCGCCGGCTTCCCCACCCATGGGCACGCCAACATGGAGATCGTCTCCTACGTGCTGAACGGCGCGCTGGAGCACAAGGACTCGATCGGCACCGGCTCGGTGATCCGTCCGGGCGAGGTCCAGGTGATGAGCGCCGGCCGTGGCATCCGCCACAGCGAGTACAACGCTTCGGACACCGAGCCGGTGCATTTCCTCCAGATCTGGATCCTGCCGGAGGCCAACAACCTGGCGCCCGGCTACCAGCAGGCGGACTTCCCGGCCGAGCAGAAGCGGGGCACGCTGAAGCTGGTCGGATCCCGTGACGGTCGCGACGGCAGCACCGTCATCCATCAGGACGTCGATTTCTATGCCGCCCTGCTGGACGGCGAGGAAAGCGCAACGCTGCCGCTGCGCCCCGGCCGGCACGCCTGGGTCCAGGTCGCCCGCGGCTGGGTCCATCTGAACGGCACGCTGCTGAAGGCCGGCGACGGCGCCGCGCTGACGGACGAGGAGGCGGTGACGCTGGACCGGGCGAACGAGGCCGAGGTGCTGGTCTTCGACCTCGCCTGACAGGCCGGGGCCAAGCATGTCAGGCTTGACATAAAAGCTTGATTTGAAACCGGAGCGGGGCGGGCGGCAGAGTGGCGCCGTCCCGTTCCCGCCGACGCCCTGCCGGCGGGCCGAACCCTGGGGTTGGCGATGACCGAGCAGAAAACCTACAATGTCCTGTTTCTCTGCACCCACAATTCGGCGCGCAGCATCATGGCGGAATGCCTGATGCGCCGGTGGGGCGCCGGCCGCTTCAACGCTTGGTCGGCCGGCAGCCACCCGGCCGGCCAGATCAACCCGCACACTCTGGCCACGCTGAAGTCCTTCAATCTGCCGACCGGGGATCTCCGGTCCAAGAGCTGGGACGAGTTCTCCGGTCCGAACGCGCCGGCTCTGGACTTCGTCTTCACCGTCTGCGATCAGGCGGCGGGAGAGATGTGCCCGGCCTGGAACGGCACGCCGCTGACCGCCCATTGGGGTGTCGAGGACCCGGCCGCCGCCACCGGGACGGAGGACCGGATCCGCATGGCCTTCCGCCGCACCTACGTGGAATTGGAAAGCCGCATCAAGATCTTCGCCAGCCTGCGGGTGGAACAGCTGGACCGGCTGACCCTGCAAAGCTCGCTGCATGCCATCGGCACCGTCCAGGGATCGGAAGCGGACGCGATGGCCGACGCCTGAACGTACTCACAGCACCTGCTTGGGCAAAGACAGCAGTTCCTTCCTGATGCGGTTCAGGCTGGGGCGGTTGTCGGGGCCGAAGGCGATGGGACGGCACAGGTGCATGGCGGTCAGCCCGACCCGCGCGGTGAGCAGGCCGTTGATCACCCCCTGCCCCATCCGGGTCGAGATGGCGGCGGCGAGCGATCCGCCCAGCGCCTCCACCGCCACATGGTGGGCGCTTTCCGCCACCCCGGCGACGGCGATGTTGGCGAGCATCCGGCGCAGCAGCCGGAGCGAGCCGACATAGCCGGGCCGGGCGCCATACAGCGCGGCGATTTCCCGCACCAGCTTCAGGTTGCGCCAGAGAACCACCGCGAAGTCCAGCAGCGCCGCCGGGCTCAGCGCCGTGGCGACGGCGGTGTCGCGCGAGGCGCGCAGCACCCGCTGGTAGGCGGCGCGGTCGAGCGGCGCCAGCACCTCGCGGTCCAGGAGCCGGACCACCTCATGTTCGTCATGGGCGTCGGTGACATGGTCGCGGACGCGGGCCAGCGCCGGGGCCAGTTCCCGCCGGTCGGCGTAGAGCGCCACCAGCGATCCGGCGAAGCGGTCGGCCCGGCCGCCGGGGGCATCGACCTCCAGCCGGCCGGCCTCCGCCCGCAGCTCCTCGATCCGGCGCAGCCGGCGGAGCGACAGCAGTTCGGTCACCAGCATCGCCAATGCCGCGATGCCGGCGGTGGCGGCGAGCAGGGCGACCAGCACACCCAAGGCAATGCTCGTGGCGAAGGCGCGCGCCAGCAGGTCGGCGGTGTCGAACCCCAAAGCCACCAGCACCAGCGCCGCCAGTGCCCCGAACAGCCAGCGGCCGAGCCTGCGCGTGGTCCGCACCGGGATGGCGGGGGTCGGCAGCAGGTCGGCCGGATCGCCGGAACCGGTCAGCAGAGCGGTTTCCTCCTCCGCCGGCACAGGCGCCGCGCGGTCGAGGTCCAGCTCCATCGGCGGGACCCAACCCGAAGAGGGTTTGCGGGTGTCGCGCTCCGTCACGTCAGGTAATCCCCGAGAAGGAATTGCAGGGCCTGATCGACGCGGATGTGCGGCAGGCCGCGCGGGTCGCGGGCGAGGTCGTCGGGCGGCCGGAATGCCAGGAAATTGTACGGGCGGTCGCGGCCGGGCGGGAAGGCCTCCGCATCCTCCGGGATCTCGCCGGGGAACAGCACGGTCGGACGGTCGCGCCCGACCGGGACGCCGCGCACGCAGCGCAGTTGGCGGCCCTCATGCTCCGTCACCACGCTGTCCGTGCATTTCAACGCGGCGATGGCCATCGTCTCGACCTGGGCGCCTTCGAATCGGATGGCGTTGCGGGCGTCGCCGACCAGCCGGTCGAGCAGCGCCCGCAGCTGGGCATGCTGGTGGGCGGCGATGTGGTCGGCCTTGGTCGCGGCGAACAGCACGCGGTCGATCTTGCTGCCGAACAGCCAGTCGAACCAGCCGGACGCGCCATGGCTGAAAGGCGCAAGGCTCATTTCCAGCGCCCGCTTCATGTCGGCCATCCCGGCCGGTCCGGCGTTCAACGCGCCCAGCACGTCGATCAGCACGATCTGGCGGTCGAGCCGGGCGAAATGCTCGGCGAAGAAGCGGCGGACGACATTGGTCTTGTAGGCCTCGTACCGCTCCTCCATCAGCGCCCACAGGCTGCCGCGGCCCCGCGCTCCGTTGGACTGAACCCCATGCAGCGGGCAGAAGGTCAGCAGGGGGGCGTCCTTCATGTCGCCGGGTTCGACGAAGCGGCCGGGCTGGATCAGGCTGAGCAGCGTGTCGGCTCGGCGGCAGGCGTGGAGGTAGTCGGTGTAGAGCGCCGCCCCGCGCCGGGCCGTCTCCTCTTCCGCCGGGGCTGCCGGGTCGATGGTGGCGAGCCAGCCGCGCCAGGAGGCCGACAGCTCGTCGCGCGGCGTCCGGCCGGCGAGTTCGAGGGTCTGGGCGCTCCACTCCGCGAAGCTCTGGCGCAGCAGCGGCAGGTCGAGCAGCCATTCGCCGGGATAATCGACGAGGTCGAGGTTCAGCGTCGCCATCGGCTGCACCGTGCGCTTCAGCGCCGAGTCCGGGCGGTAGCGCAGGGAGACCCGCATCTGGCCGATGCCGCGCGTCGGCTCCGGCCAATGGGGGTCGGGACCGGTCAAGGCGGCGAAATGGCCTTCGAAATCGAAACGCGGCACGTCGGGATCGGGCTGTGGCCGCAGCCGCGCCGCCTGGAAGCGCCCCGACGACACCACGTCGAGGAAGGGCAGCCGCCCGGCCTTCAGCAGGTTGTCGACCAGGGCGGTGACGAAGACGGTCTTGCCCGCCCGCCGCAGCCCGGTGACGCCGACGCGCACCGTCGATTCCAGGAGAAGCCGGCTGCCGGCATCGTACAGGCTGTCGAATTTGGGAATGCGCACGGGCGGGTCGTTCACGTCTGGCCGATGACCGGCCCTATATGGGGTTGGTCCGGCAGGATGCGAGGGGTGCCGGATGCGGCGTCTGGAACAGCGTGAAACAGGTTTTCGGGGGATGTGCCATATCCTGTCGAACGCACAACCAATAGGTGAAAAATCGTCAGGCGGCCGTCGCCAGTTCGGGAGCGAGGCGGCGCGCGTCGGCGATCAGCGCCGCGGTCAACGGCGGCTGCGGATCGCGGCGGGCCACCACGAGGCCGATCAGGGTCGACAGTTCCGGCGCCACGATGGGAACGGCCCGGATGGTCGGGGGGAGCAGCAAGGAATCCGCCATGATCCGCGGCATGATCGTCGACCACATGCCGGTGCGGAGATGGTTGGTCAGCACGACGATGGAGTTGGATTCGAGCATCGGTTCGGCATGCACCCCCGCTTCAGCGAAGGCACGGTCGATGATCCGCCGGTTCTGCATGGCGGTGTTCAGCAGGCAGAGCGGCAGGGTCGCCGCCTCTTCCCAGGTGACGCTGTCGCGCGCGCCGAGCGGGCCGTCGGCCGCCGTGATCAGATGGTAGCGTTCATGGTAGAGCGGCACCTCGTCCACATTGCCGAGCGGCTCGTTGTCGAGATAGGTGATCCCGGCCTCCGCCTCCAGATTTTCCAGCCTGGACAGGATCTCGGTGGAGCTGTGGGAGGCGATGGTGATCTTGATGCCGGGATGCATCGACCAGACGGTGGCGGTCAGCCGCTGGACCACCGGCAGCGCCGTCGGCACCACCACCAGCCGCAGCGTGCCGGTCAGTCCCTGTTTCATCGTCTCGACATCGGCACGCATCGCCTTGTAGTCGCCGACGATGCGCCGCGCCCAGTCCAGAACCCGCTCCCCCTCGGCGGTGAAGCCGATGAAACGGGCGCCGCGGTCGACCAACGGCACACCCAAAGTCGATTCCAGCTGCTTGATCGCGGCGGACAGATTCGGCTGCGACACCCCACAGACCTGTGCCGCACGGCCGAAATGCTTTTCCGTGGCCAGCGCGATCAGAAATTCGAGTTTTTCCTGCATGCCGGGCCTCCTCTCCCCACGTCTTTCGAAGCGTGGATCGGGAACTCATCGATCACGACCCGAGCAACAATATTGATCCCAATCACGTGTTCACGTCTCCGCGCCGGCTGCCGCAGCGGCAATGCGACGCATCATAGGCACGCAAAGCATTGCCCTCACGACACCTCCATCTCGACGAGCCGGAACGCTTCGCCCGGCGGGCGGTCGATCCGCAGATCGGCGCCCTCCAGGAAGGTGTCCCGGCTGAGCAGGTCGAAGGCATGGCGCAGGGCGTCCGGCTGCACCCGGCTTTCTCGCCCGACCGACAGGCTGACACGGACCACCCGGCCGAAGGGGTTGGCGTCACGGGCCTTCATCGCCTGTTCCAGCAGGGATTGGCAGAGAGCGATCTCATGCATGGGGATGGGTCCTTCCGAAACCAGCGAGGATCCCCTCTCCCCCTGGGGAGAGGGTTAGGGTGAGGGGGTGGCGCGGCGGCCTTTTGCCGAGAATCCACGCCCTGCATCCCCCTCACCCCGACCCTCTCCCCGGGGGGAGAGGGAGAAAGGTCACGCGTAGGCCGGAGCCTTCTTCGCCGCTCCGGTCACGGCCTTGCTGAGACCGCCCTTCAGTTTCGCGTATTCCTGCTGGACGTAGTTCTCGGCCCAGACCTGATCGGCGATCGCCTCGACCCGGACGGCGGCGTATTTGTATTCCGGCGTCTTGGCGATCGGGTCCACGGCGTGGATGGTCAGCTCGTTGCAGGCGCCGATCCACCACTGGTAGGTCATGTAGACGGCCCCCTTGTTGGTGCGGTCGGTGACGCTGGCCCGGCTGATCACCTTGCCGCGGCGCGACGACACCCAGACCAGTTCCTGGTCGCGGATGCCCAGAGCCTTGGCGTCCTTCGGGTTGATCGTGACATAGCCGGGCTCGTCGGCCAGCGTCTGCAGGGCGGCGCAATTGCCGGTCATCGAGCGGCAGGAGTAATGGCCGACCTCGCGCACCGTGCAGAGGATCAGCGGGAACTCGTCGTTCAGCTTGTCCTGCGGCGGACGCCATTCGGTGGCGAACAGCAGGCCCTTGCCGCCCGGCCGCTGGAAGACGTTGCCCTCGTACAGATACTTGGAGCCCGGCGAATCGAGGTCGCGGCAGGGCCACGGCACCGCGCCCAGCCCTTCCATCTTCTCGTAGGTGGCGCCGTAGAAGATCGGGCAAAGCCCGCGCAGCTCGTCCCAGATCTCCTTGGTGTTGTTGTAATGCATGGGATAGCCCATCGCCGTGGCGAGCAGGCTGATGATCTCCCAGTCGTGCTTGACGTCGCCCTTGGCGTCCACCGCCTTGGTGAAGCGCTGGAAGCTGCGGTCGGCGGCGCTGAACACGCCCTCATGCTCGCCCCAGGAGGTGGCCGGCAGGATCAGGTCGGCGAACATCGCCGTCTTGGTCATGAAGATGTCCTGGACGATGACGAACTCCATCGCCTCGAAGCCCTTGCGCACCTGGGTCAGGTCCGGCTCGGTCTGGGCCGGGTCCTCGCCCATCACATACATCGCCTTCAGCTTGCCGGTCTCCGCCAGATGCGGCACGTCGGTCAGGCGGTAGCCGATCTCGCCGGGCAGCGACGGGACCCCCCAGGCCTTGGCGAACTTGTCGCGGATCTCCGGGTCGGTGACCTTCTGGTAGCCGGGGAACTCGGTCGGCAGCACGCCCATGTCGCAACTGCCCTGGACGTTGTTCTGGCCGCGCACCGGACCGACGCCGACATTCGGACGGCCGAGGTTGCCGGTGAGCAGCGCCAGCCCCGACAACCCCTTCACCACATCGACGCCCTGGCCCCACTGGGTGACGCCCATGCCCCACAGGATGGTGGCGGAGGGAGCGGCGGCATAGATGCGCATCGCCTCGCGGATGTCGTCGGCGGGAAGGCCGGTGATCGCCTCGGCGTATTCGGGCGTGTATTTCTCGACGATCTTCCTGTACTCGTCGAAGCCCTCCGTGTGATTGGCGACATACTCCTTGTCGTAGAGCCCTTCATTGATCAGGATATTGGCGAACGCGTTGACCAGCGCCATGTTGGAGCCGTTGTTCAGCGGCAGCCACAGGTCCGCCAGACGTGCCGTCTCGATCTTGCGCGGGTCGCAGACGATGATCTTGGCGCCGCGCTCCTTGGCCCTGATGATGCGCTTGGCGATCACCGGATGGCTGTCGGCGACGTTGTAGCCGAAGACCAGGACGCATTTGGTGTTCTCGATCTCGGGGATCGAGTTGCTCATGGCGCCGTTGCCGAGAGTCACCTGCAATCCGGCGACCGACGGGCCGTGGCAGACGCGCGCGCAATTGTCGACATTGTTGGTGCCGAGGACCGCGCGGGTGAATTTCTGCATCACATAGTTGGTCTCGTTGCCGGTGCCGCGCGACGAGCCGGTGGTCATGATCGAATCGGGGCCGTATTTGGCCTTGATCTCGCCCAGCTTCTTCGCCGCGTACTGGATCGCCTCGTCCCACGACACCGCCTCGAAGGCGGCATCGCGGCTGCGGCGCAGCATCGGGTTGCGCAGCCGCGGCGTCAGGATCTTGGTGTCGTTGATGAAGTCGTAGCCGAAATAGCCCTTGAGGCAGAGCTCTCCCTCGTTGGTGACGCCGTTTAGGGGTTCGGCGCCGACGACCTTGCCGCCCTCGACCAGCAGATTCAGTTTGCAGCCCGTACCGCAGTAGGGGCAGACCGCCATATGCTTTTCCATCTCGACCTCGGTGTTCGCTCGATTGTGCCGGCTGTGTGCCGGCCGCAGTGATGGGGATCAGGGTTCGCAAGGATCTTCCCGAAAGGCGCCAGCCACTCAGGCCGCCATGGCGCCCCCCAGGCTGTACATCTCTCGGACGTCATTCCCGCGAAGGCGGGAATCCAGTGGCCTCAGTCACTTGTCTGCGGAGTTTCCTGGATCCCCGCCTTCGCGGGGATGACGGCGGTAAAGTGCCCCCTGCAAACCGATAGGCTCTCAGGCCGCGACTTCTGCGGCTTCCTGGGCGGCGCGCTCGCGCCGGCGGCGCAGGGTCTCGTCCATGGCGTCCCGGTCCATCAGGGTCAGGGCGCTGGTCGGGCAGACCGAAACGCAGGCCGGGCCGGACTCGCGATCGACGCACAGGTCGCATTTGTGCGCCTGCGCCTTGACGCCCAGGCTGAGCGTCATGCCGGCGAATTGCCGGACGGCCGGCACCGTCACCACGTCCATGACGCCGAACGGGCAGGCCAGCACGCAGTTCTTGCAGCCCAGGCAGCGCTCCTGCTCCACCTGCACGCTGTGCTGGCGGTAGACGATGGCGTTGTTCGGGCAGGAATTGACGCAGGGCGCGTCCTCGCAATGGTGGCACATCACCGCGGTGCTGACGTCGGCCGTCTTCACCATGCGGATGCGCGGCTTGAAGCTGTCCGGCGCCAGCCCTTCGACGCCGGCCCCCTTGGAATGGGCCAGCGCACAGGCGACCTCGCATGTGCGGCAGCCGATGCATTTGCTCGGGTTGGCAGTGACGAATCTGTTCATTCCCGTCGTCCTTGTTGGCAGCCGGAGGGGGCCGTCGGACGGATCCGCCCCGGCATCGCTTCACTGTTCCCTGGCGTTGCGCGCCGGCTGACCGCGTCGGGCACCGGTGGCTTCACGTCCGATAGCAATCACTTATCGACCGATCTTTAAAAGTAATCGCTGCCGATAAGTCGATCCTATCGAGTAAATTCGCTTTCTTATCGGAGTTCATAGGAAGCCGTTTGACAGTCAAACCGTCTTCACATTCCCTGTCTTCGTGGCGCTGACCTTATACCCACTTTTTTTATGTGTCTAGTTGACATCGCGTCATGCGGAGGAATAGCGTGTGGAAGTCAACGGCGATCCAAAATCAAGACCGCCATTTTGATAAAGATTCGCAACAGCTGGCTCTCCTTCTGCCGCACCGCCCCTGACAACAGGCGGCGCGAGGGCGTGCGCGAGCCAATACTGTCTTCTTATTGGTCGATCAGGTTTTCTTATCGGGTCTTTTCAAAGAAGACCCTGATCGGCCGATTCGACGCACCCGCCCGGGAAGCCGGAGGCCTGGACATGAATCGCTTCGTTATCTCGGAACCGAGAAAGTGCATCGGGTGCAACACCTGCATGGCGGCCTGCACCGAGGCACATAAAAAACAGGGGCTGCAGGCGCATCCCCGGCTGACCGTCATGCGGACCGGCGACGACACCGGCCCCGTCCTCTGCCACCAGTGCGAGGACGCGCCCTGTGCCCGCGTCTGTCCGGTCGACGCCATCACCTTCGGGGCCGATGCCATCCTGCTGAACGAGCAGACCTGCATCGGCTGCAAGATGTGCGCGCTGGCCTGCCCGTTCGGCGCCATCACCCCAAGCGGCACCGGCATCGCCGGGGTCGCCGGCATCGCCGTCGCGACACCCGGCCATTCGGCGGCGCTCGACCCGCTGCTGGCCTGGGAGATCGGCGTCCGCAGCGTGGCGGTGAAATGCGACCTCTGCGCCTTCTCCGGCGACGGGCCGGCCTGCGTGCGCGTGTGCCCGACCGCCGCCCTTTACGCGGCCGACGCCGATGCCACCCGCCAGGCTGCCGCCGTCAAGCGCACGCTGGCCGCGGTGGCACCGGTCAGTCCTGAAACGCCGCTCGCCTCGCTGGAGGGGCTGGACCCATGATTCCACTCTCCCTTCTCATCATGTCGCTGCTGCTGTCCTGCGGCGGCGCCATCCTCTGCCTCCTCCTGAAGAATCGGGAGGGGGACATCCGTCTTGGCGGCAGCGGCGTCGGCATCGCCGCGGCAGTCGCCGGGCTGGCGTCCGGACTGACCGCCATCGGCGCCGGCCAGCCGGCCGTGCTCGACGCCGCCGGCCCCTACCCCTTCGCCCATTTCGTCCTGCGGCTCGACCCGCTGGCCGGCCTGATGATCGCGGTCATCTCGCTCTTGTCGCTGGTCGCCTGGATCTACGGCTTCGCCTATGTGCGCGAATATGCCGGGCGCGGCGTCGGGGCGATGGGCTTCTTCATGAACGCCTTCATCGCCTCGATGATGCTGGTGGTGGCGGCCGACAACGCCTTCTGGTTCCTCATCTTCTTCGAGATGATGTCGCTGGCCTCCTATTTCCTGGTCATCTTCGACCAGGATGACGAGGCGGTGGGCGCCGGCTTCCTCTATTTCCTGGTCGCCCATGGCGGCTCGGTGCTGATCATGGCCGCCTTCTTCCTGATGGCGGACCAAGCCGGCAGCTTCGATTTCGCCGCCTTCCGCGCCCATCCGCTGCCGGCCCCGCTGGACAGCGTCGCCTTCCTGCTGGCCTTCATCGGCTTCGGCGCCAAGGCAGGCATGATCCCGCTGCACATCTGGCTGCCGCGCGCCCATCCCGCCGCCCCGTCGCACGCCTCGGCGCTGATGTCGGGCGTGATGATCAAGATCGGCGTCTTCGGCATCGTCAAGGTCGGCATCGACCTGCTGGGCGCCAGCGCCGGGCCGGCGATGCTGGGCTGGGGCCTGCTGGTGCTGGCCTTCGGCGCGGTGTCGTCGGTGCTGGGCGTCGTCTACGCCCTGGCCGAGCACGACATCAAGAAGCTGCTGGCCTACCACTCGGTCGAGAATATCGGCATCATCCTGCTGGGTGTGGGCACCGGCATGATCGGCATGGCGCTGCACCAGCCGGTGCTGGCGGTGCTGGGCCTGATGGCCGGCCTCTATCACCTGCTGAACCACGCGGTGTTCAAGGGCCTGCTGTTCCTCGGCGCCGGTTCCACGATCTTCCGCATGCACACCAAGGACATGGAGGAGATGGGCGGGCTGGCCCGCAACATGCCCTGGACGGCCCTGTCCTTCCTGGTCGGCGCGCTGGCCATCTCCGCGATCCCGCCGCTGAACGGCTTCGTGTCGGAATGGTACACCTACCAGGCGCTGTTCGCCGCGGCGCTGGACGGCACCCCGCTGGTGAAGTTCGCCGCCCCCATCGCCGCCGTCATGCTGGCGCTGACCGGCGCGCTGGCGGTGATGTGCTTCGTCAAGGCCTACGGCATCATGTTCGCAGGCGCACCGCGCAGCCATCATGCCGAGGAGGCGCGCGAGGCGCCGGCCGCGATGGTCGCCGGCATGGCGGTGCTGGCCGTCGCCTGCGTCGCGCTCGGCCTGCTGGCCCCGCTGGTGGCGCCGGTGATGGGCCGCATCGCGGCGGCGACGATCGGCACCGCTCCGGTCACCCTGGCGGTCGGCGCCACCCTGCTGCCGGGCGACGCCCAGCAGGCGACGCTCTCCACCCCGCTGATCGCCATCCTGCTGATCGCCATGGCCTGCCTGCCCATCGCGCTGAAGGCGGCCTTCGCCGCCAAGCGCGGCGGCGACCGCAAGGTGGCGGCCCCCTGGGCGGCCGGCTATCTGCCGGACCACCACATGTCCGCCAGCGCCGGCGGCTTCGCCCAGCCGATCCGCATGTTCTTCGCCCCGCTCTACAGCATGCGCCAAGCGATTGCCGGACGCTGGACCGGCGTCGCCCACGGCTTCGAGCGGGTGGTCACGCTGGCGCGGCGCACCGAACCGCTGGCCGACCGCAACGTCATCGCCCCGATCGCCGGTGCGGTCGACGCCAGCGGCAAGTGGCTGCAGGTCATCCAGGCCGGCGATTTCCGCATCTACTGCCTCTACATCGTCGCGGCGCTGATCGCGCTGCTGGCGCTGGCCGTCTGACGGGAGGACGCCATGCTGACCTTCTCACACCTGATCCTGGGACTGTTCCAGGCGCTCCTCCTGCTCGCCGCGGCACCGCTGGTCTCCGGCCTGTCGCGCATGGTCCGGGCGAAGCTGCACACCCGCCACGGGCCGGGCCTGCTGCAGGACTATCGCGACATCGCCAAGCTGCTGACCCGCCAGGACCTGACCCCGCCGAACAGCGGCTTCGCCTTCCGATTGATGCCGGCGGTGATGCTGACGACGGTGCTGGTCATCGCCATGGGCATCCCGATGCTGACCCGCTTCACGCCGGTGGCGCCCATCGGCGACCTGATCACGGTCATCTACCTGTTCGCGCTCGCCCGTTTCTTCTTCTCGCTGTCCGGCATCGACAGCGGCAGCTCCTTCTCCGGCATCGGCGGCAGCCGCGAGCTGACCATGGGCGTGCTGGTGGAGCCGGTGATGCTGCTGTCGCTGTTCGTGGCGGCCCTGCTGGCCGGCTCGACCAACCTCGGCGCCATCGGCAGCGCCATCGCCGACGGCCATGTGCGGTCGGCGACCGCGACGGTGATCGCCGCCCTGTCCTTCGCCTACGCCATCTATATCGAACTGGGCAAGCTGCCCTACGACATGGCGGAGGCGGAGCAGGAACTGCAGGAAGGCCCGCTGACCGAATATTCCGGCCCGTCGCTGGCGCTGATCAAATGGGCGATGGCGCTGAAGCAGACGGTCGTCGTCGCCTGGTTCGTCGGCGTCTTCCTGCCCTTCGGCAGCGCACCCGAGATGACTTTCTTCGGTCTGCTGTTCGGGCTGGTCGCCTTCGCCATCAAGCTGGTCCTGATCTTCGCCGCCGTCGGCGTGGTCGAGAACAGCGTCGCGCGCGTCCGCTTCCGCCTGACCCCCCAGCACAGCTGGGTCGGGGTCGGCGCCGCCTCGCTCGCCTTCGTCTTCTATCTGGTCGGCCTGTGAGCCGGCGAGGGGCAGCATCATGATAACACTCCCCACGGAACCGCTCGGGCTGTTGGCGCTGGCCGCCATCCTCGTCCCCTTCGGCGGTGCGGCGGCCATCGCGGCATCGGAACGGGCATCGGCCAAATGGCTGTGCCAGGGCTTCGCCGCCGCCACCGTCGCGGTGATCGCCATCCTCGTCCTGTCGCTGCTCGGCGACGGCAAGGTCGGCGGCACCTATGAGCTGATCTCCTTCGGATCGGTCTCGATCCTCGGGCTGGTGGTGGACAGCGTCAGCGTGCTGATCGCGCTGGCGGTGATCGCCATCGGCCTCTTGGTGGCGGTCTATTCCGCCGCCTACCTGAACGCCGGCAACCGCGAGCATCCCGACATCGGCCGGCGGCGCTACTACGCCTTCCTGCTGGTGTTCATCGGCGCCATGACCGGGCTGGTCTTCAGCTCCACCGTGGTCGGCCAGCTCGCCTTCTTCGAGCTGACGGGCGCCTGCTCCTGGGCGCTGATCGGCTATTACGAATCGCCCAAGGCCCTGCGCTCGGCGGCCAAGGCGCTGCTGGTCACCCATGTCGCCTCGCTCGGCCTCTATGTCGCGGCGGCGCTGCTGTTCCTGTCGACCGGCACCTTCGCGCTGACCGCCATCGCCGATCTGGCGCCGGGGATGAAGGCGGTGGTGCTGCTGGCGATCCTGGTCGCCGCCTGGGGCAAGTCGGCGCAGCTGCCCTTCCACATGTGGCTGCCGGACGCCATGGAGGCGCCGACCCCGGTCAGCGCCTACCTGCATGCGGCCTCAATGGTCAAGGTCGGCGTCTACATCTTCGCCCGCGGGCTGATGTCGGCCGGCGGCGCGCCGGAGATCGTCGGCTGGGTCGGCTCGATCATGGCGGTTCTGACGCTGGTCTACGGCTTCTTCATGTATCTGCCGCAGGTCGACCTGAAGCGCCTGCTCGCCTATTCGACGATCACGCAGCTGGCCTACATCCTCTTGGCGCTGTCGCTGTCGGTCTTCGGCTCCGACCTCGCCTTCAAGGGCGCCATCGCCCACATCTTCAACCACGCCTTCGCCAAGACGCTGTTCTTCCTGGTCGCCGGTGCGCTGAGCTACACCGCCGGCACCCGGCTGCTGCCGTCGCTGCGCGGCATCGTCACCAAGTCGCCGCTGCTGGGCGTCGCCTTCGTCTGCGCCGCCCTGGCGATCACCGGCGTGCCGCCCTTCAACGGCTTCTTCAGCAAGTTCGCCATCTTCGCCGGCGGGTTCGAGGTCGGGGCCCATCACTGGGCGCTGATGCTGCTGGTCGTCATCGCGCTGGCGGAATCGGTCGGCTCCTTCGCCTGGTTCCTGAAATGGCTGGGCCATTCGGTGCCCGGCAAGCCGTCCACCACCATGGCCGCGGCGGCGCCGCTGCCGGCCGGCATGAAGTTCGTGCTGGTGGCCCTGGTGGCAATGACATTGGTCTCAAGCTCCATCGCCGCCTCGTGGCTCGGCTGAGGGAGGGAACGGTCATGAACGGATTTCTCATCGTCAACGGCCTGTCGGGCCTGCTGATCGTCAGCTCCCTTCTGGTCACGCTCGCCGGCAATCCGGCCAACTCCGCCCGCTTCTACGCGCTGCAGAGCTTCATCCTGGTGATGCTGTTCGTGGCGCTGGCGGGGGCCACCGGGTCGGGCGAGCTGTATCTCTGGTCCTTCACCGCGCTGCTGACCAAGGTGATCCTGGTCCCGGCCATCATGTACCGCGCCTTCCGCCGGCTGAGCGACCCGACCATCGGGTCGGGCGCGGTGATGCCGACGGCGCTGTCCATCGTCGGCGCGGCGGTCGCCCTCATCCTCTGCTTCGTCGTGGCGTCCAAGGTGACGCTGCCGGCGGCCGACGCCATCAAGCCGGCGCTGGCGGTGTCGCTCGCCCTGTTCTTCATCGGCCTCGCCTGCATCGTGGCGCAGCGGAACATCCTGAAGCAGGTGTTCGGCTATTGCCTGATGGAGAACGGGTCGCACCTGACCCTGGCCCTGCTGGCCCCCAACGCGCCGGAGCTGGTGGAGATCGGCATCGCCACCGACGCCATCTTCGCGGTGGTGGTGATGGCGGCGCTGGGATCGCGGATCTTCGACACGCTGCACACGCTCGACGCGCGCCAGCTCACGAGCCTGAAGGGATGACCGCCATGGTACCCTCGATCCTTCCCCCACTTCTGCTGATCGGTCCGCTGGCGGTGGCGCTGTTCCTGCTGACCCTGCCCTGGTTCCGGGACTCCCTGCCCGAAGCCTTCGCGACCGACAAGGGCAGCGTGACGCTGCTGGAGCGCATCCATCTGGGCTCCGTCGGCTATGTCTTCCTGCTGAGCGTCGCGGCGCTGATCCAGGTGCTGTCGAGCGGCGCCATCTCCGCCTTCGGCGACTGGCTGTTCGTCGATGCGCTCGGCGCCGTCTTCATGATGCTGATCGGCGTGGTCGGGCTGATGACCGGCCTCTATTCCATCGCCTACATCCGCCACGACCTGGAGTCCGGCGCCATCGACGCCGGCAAGGTCCGGATCTACTACGGCTTCTTCAGCCTGTTCCTGTTCACCATGCTGCTGGCGGTCACCGCCAACAACATCATCATGATGTGGGCGGCCATCGAGGCGACCACGCTCGGCTCCGCCTTCCTGGTCGGGCTATACGGGCAGAAATCCTCGCTGGAGGCCGCCTGGAAATACGTCATCATCTGCACGGTCGGCGTCGCCTTCGGCCTCTACGGCACGGTGCTGGTCTTCTCCAACGCCGCCGACGTGCTGGCCGACCCGCACCAGGCGGTGCTGTGGACGGCCCTGGTCGGCCACGCCGCCGAGCTGGACCCGATGCTGGTCAAGCTGGCCTTCGTCTTCGCCCTGATCGGCTTCGGCACCAAGGCCGGCATCTTCCCGATGCATGCCTGGCTGCCCGACGCCCATTCCGAAGCGCCGAGCCCGGTGTCCGGCCTGCTGTCGGGCGTGCTGCTGAAATGCGCGCTGCTGATCGTCATCCGCTTCTACGTCATCACCGTCGGCACGGTCGGCACCGGTTTCCCGCAGATGCTGCTGCTGACGCTGGGCCTGCTGTCGGTCGGCGTCTCGTCGCTGCTGTTCTTCGTGCAGCAGGATCTGAAGCGCAAGCTGGCCTATTCCAGCATCGAGAATGTCGGGCTGATCGTGGTGGCGCTCGGCGTCGGCGGGCCGCTCGGCATCGCCGCCGCCCTGCTGCATGCCATCAACCACAGCGTCACCAAGGCCCTGTTCTTCTGCAGCGCCGGCAACGTCCTGATGAAATACGGCACCCGCGACCTGCGGGCGGTGAAGGGCGTGCTGCGGGTGGCGCCTGCCACCGGCCTGCTGATGATGGGCTGCGCCCTGGCGCTGGCCGGCTTCCCGCCCTTCAACATCTTCGTCAGCGAATTCATGGTCTTCATGGCCGGGCTGAACGAGGGCTATGGCTGGATCATGGCGCTGTGCGCGCTCTTCCTGTGCATCACCATCGCCGGTCTGGTGAAGATCGTCGCCGACAGCGTGCTGGGCAAAAGCCCGGAGACGATGGCCAAGGGGGACGTCGGCTGGAAGGCGCTGGCCCCGCTCGGCGTGCTGGCGGTGCTAGTGCTGACGCTGGGCTTCGCCGTGCCGCAGCCGCTGTCCACTCTGGTGCAGCAGGCGACCGCGGTGGTGATGAACGGCGACAGCCGCCCGGTGGTCGCCGCCCCCTGGCAGACATACGACAGGCAGACATACGACACGGCCCGCGCCGGCGGACAGCTGGTGACCGGCAGCCTCTCGCAGACGGAGATTTCCAAATGAACCTCATCGCTCCGGTCCGGGTCGGGAGCGGCACCATCGCCTCCCTGCGCGAGAGCCTGCCCCATGCGATCCTCGATGAATCCTGGCAGACCGAGGCCCAGGTCACCATCACGGTCAAGCCGGTCTCGCTGCCCGACGTCGTCGCCAGCCTCTATTACGACCACAATGGCTGGCTGTCGGTGGTCGTCGGCAACGACGAACGGCCGCTGAACGGCGGCTACGCCGTCTATTACGTCCTGTCCATGGAGGGCGCGGACAAGTGCCATGTGGTCGTGCGCTGCGAGGTGCCGGCCGACACGCTGGAATACCCGTCCGTCACCCCGCGGGTGCCCGCCTGCGTCTGGGGCGAGCGCGAGGTGCGCGACATGTTCGGCCTGCGCCCGGTCGGGCTGCCGGACGAACGCCGCCTCGTCCTGCCCGACGACTGGCCGGACGAGCTGTATCCGCTGCGCAAGGACTCGATGGACTACCGGCTGCGGCCGGCGCCGACCAGCGATGACGAGACCTACCAGTTCATCAACGAGGCCAAGCAGGAGACCCGCGTCGTCCCGCTGGGGCCGCTGCACATCACCTCGGACGAGCCCGGCCATTTCCGCCTGTTCGTCGATGGCGAGGACATCATCGACGCCGATTACCGCATGTTCTACGTCCACCGCGGCATGGAGAAGGTGGCCGAGACGCGGATGGGCTACAATGACGTCACCTTCCTGGCCGACCGCGTCTGCGGCATCTGCGGCTACGCCCACAGCGTCGCCTATGCCAGTTCGGTGGAGAACGCGCTGGGCATCACGGTGCCGCCGCGCGCCCAGGCCATCCGCTCCATCCTGCTGGAGACGGAGCGGATGCACAGCCATCTGCTGAACCTCGGCCTCGTCTGCCATTTCATCGGCTTCGACACCGGCTTCATGCAGTTCTTCCGCGTGCGCGAAAAGGCGATGACGCTGGCCGAACTGCTGACCGGCGCCCGCAAGACCTATGCGCTGAACCTGATCGGCGGCGTTCGGCGCGACATCCTGGGCGACCAGCAGGCCCGGACCCGCGAACTGGTCGCCGAGCTGCGCGACGACGTGACCCGGCTGGTCGACGTGCTGCTGTCCACCGCCAACGTCAGCGGCCGCGTCAAGGGCGTCGGCCGGCTCGACCCGCAGATCGCCCGCGACTACAGCCCGGTCGGGCCGGTGGTGCGCGGCAGCGGCCATCGCCGCGACACCCGTGCCGACCATGCCTTCGGCGGCTACAAGCTGCTCGACATGCCGGTCCATGTCGAACAGGGCTGCGACGTGCTGTCCCGCACGCTGGTGCGGGTGGCGGAGGTCTTCGACAGCCTGTGGATCATCGAGCAGTTGCTGGACAAGGCGCCGGCCGGTCCGGTGCTGACCGAGGATTTCACCTATGTCCCGCACAAGTTCGCGCTCGGCTTCACCGAGGCGCCGCGCGGCGAGGACATCCACTGGTCGATGACCGGCGACAACCAGAAGCTCTACCGCTGGCGCTGCCGCGCCTCGACCTACAACAACTGGCCGGTGCTGCGCTACATGCTGCGCGGCAATACGGTGTCGGACGCCCCGCTGATCGTGGGCAGCATCGACCCCTGCTATTCCTGCACCGACCGCGTGACCGTGGTGGACGTCCGCAAGAAGCGCTCCAAGACCATCGCCTACAAGGAGATGGAGCGCTACTGCCGCGAACGCACGGATTCACCGCTGAAGTGACGGGGGGCGGACATGCTCAAGCTACTCAAGGAAATCTTCCGCACGGGCGAGGCGACGGTCAAATACCCCTTCGCCCCGATGCCGGTCTGCAAGGATTTCCGCGGCAAGCCGGAACACAAGGCGGAGGACTGCATCGCCTGCGCGGCCTGCACCGTCGCCTGTCCGGCCAATGCCATTCAGATGGAGACCGACACCGCCGCCGGAACCCGCACCTGGTCGATCAACTACGGGCGCTGCGTCTTCTGCGGCCGCTGCGAGGAATCCTGCCCGACCGGCGCCATCCGCCTGTCCGACGATTTCGAGCTGGCGGTCGGCAGCAAGGCCGACCTGACGCGCAAGGCGGTCTTCACGCTGGCCGACTGCGCCTGCTGCGGCAAGCCGTTCGCCCCGGCCAAGGAGGTCGATTACGTCGCCCGCCTGCTGAGCCAGTCGGCCCGCGGCGCCGAGGAGGCGGACCGGCTGCGCCTGACCGCCTCGACCTGCCCGGCCTGCAAGCGCGCCCAGGACGTCCAGCAGATCGCCGGCATGGGAATCGCCCGGCAGATGGAGGCCGGACTCTCGAAAGCCGGAAAGCCGGCCAAGGAACTGGAGACCACGCCATGAACGTCCCCGTAGACCCCAAGACCCTGGTGGCGGAGATGACGCCGGTCTCCACCAGCGAGCAGATCGCCACGATGAAGAAGGCGCTGCTGAAGAGCATCCAGCGCTCCGCCTACGTCTATCGCGTCGATTGCGGCGGCTGCAACGGCTGCGAGATCGAGATCTTCTCGTCCATCACCCCGGTGTTCGACGCGGAGCGCTTCGGCATCAAGGTGGTGGCCTCGCCCCGCCATGCCGACATCCTGCTGTTCACCGGGGCGGTGACCCGTTCCATGCGGATGCCGGCGCTGCGCGCCTACGAGGCGGCGCCCGATCCGAAGATCGTCGTCTCCTACGGCGCCTGCGGCTGCACCGGCGGCATCTTCCACGACCTCTACTGCGTCTGGGGCGGCACCGACCACATCGTGCCGGTGGACGTCTACATCCCCGGCTGCCCGCCGACGCCGGCCGCGACCATCCACGGCTTCGCCGTGGCGCTGGGCCTGCTGGAGCAGAAGCTGAAGGCCGAGACCCATGTCGAGGCCGCCGGCGAGACCGCCGCCCTGCCCCACCCCGACATCCCCTACGCCTTGCGGGTCCGGCTGGAACGCGAGGCGCGGCGGATGGCCGGCTACCGCCAGGGCGGCGACATCGCCGAGGAATTCATGGCCCTGCTGGAAGGGCACGCGCACACGCCGGGTTCCTTCAGCCTGTCGGAACGGATGATGGAGGCCATCGGCGAGGAGCGCGACCCGCGCCGTGCCGAGATCATCGGCCGGCTGGCCGATGTGGTACAGCAGGCTGTCCGGGGAGAAGCGGCATGAGCACCCTCGCACAGGCCGCCGATCCCGGCTCCATCCCCGGCCTGCGCGCCGGCCGGGGTGCCGCACCGGAGGTGGTCTTCTACCAGTTGAACGCCAAGGTGCTGGAACGCAAGGAGGACATCCCGGAGGATGCCAAGCAGGTGGTCTATTATTCGCTGGCCATCGGGCATCACATCGGCGTGTTCGACTGCTTCAAGCCGGCCTTCCGCTGCACCACCGCGGTGTTCGACCGCGTTCTCGACGCGCTGAAGGACAGCGAGGAGGCGCACCGCAAGCTGTCGGGCCTGCTGCGCTTTGGCGAGATCACGGTGGACAGCACCCACATCCGGCCGCTGATGGCGGCCATCGAGGCGGCACTGCCCACCGCTCCGCCCGGCGTGGCGGCGTGGCTCGACCAGCTGCGCACCGCACTGGACGCCATCCGGCGCGAACCTGCGATCTATCTGATGGGGAGACGGCTGTCATGACCAATGTCGTATTCACGGTTGGGAACGTCCTGCGCGGCGACGACGGCGCCGGCCCGCTGCTGGCCCAGCTGCTCGACGAGCAGCCGGCCCCCGGCTGGACCGTGGTGGATGGCGAGGATGTGCCGGAAAACCACACCCATTACATCCGGACACTGGCGCCGCAGCGGGTGCTGATCGTCGATGCCGCCGACATGGAACTGCCGCCGGGCGAAGTCCGCCTGATCGAACAGGACAGCGTCGCCGAGCAGTTCATGGTCACCACCCACGCCATCCCGCTGAACTTCCTGATCGACAGCCTGCGGGAAACCGTGCCGGAGATCCTGTTCCTCGGCATCCAGCCGCAGGACACCAGCTTCTTCGCCCCCGTCACCACCACCATCCGCAACTCCGTGGAGGCGGTTCACGAACGGCTGGTCCGCGGCGAGGGATTCGAGGCCTACGAGACAGTGGGCTGAACCGGTCGGGGTGATCCGGTCGAGGTCGGCCCGTCTCCTGCTCGACCGTCATCCCCGCGAAGGCGGGGATCCAGGCTTTCCGATCGCAGGGTCTTGCTGGAAATCATGGATTCCCGCCTTCGCGGGAATGACGTACGAAATGGAAAAGGGACAGCTTCGGCCGAACGGGGGCTGACGACGAAATGGCTTGTCGCCCCTCAGGACGCATAACACCAGGACGCCGACGGCGTCACCGATCGGCGTTGAATGCCGGTCGCCCCTCCTCCTGGCCGACGAACCCTTGCACATCCGTCGGCAGGCGCCGGGACAGACCGTGTCCGGAACAACTCAAGTCAAGCGGAGGACACCGCCATGGGTGATCCTGCATCGAAAGACACACCGGTTCTCGGGATGGACGCCTATTCGCCCGCCGAGATCCAGGACAAGGTGGAAAAGCTGGGGGTGAAGAAGGCGACGATGCCCTTCCTGCCCAGCTTCATGCTGGCGGTGGTCGCCGGCGGCGGCATCGGGCTGGGCGGCATGTTCTTCGTCATCGTGCTGGCCGACCCCGCCCTCAGCTTCGCGGTCCAGCGGATATTGGGGGGTCTGGTCTTCTCGCTCGGCCTCGCCATCGTCATGGTCGGCGGGGCGGAGCTGTTCACCGGCAACTGCCTGATCGTGATGGCGCGGGCCAACGGCCAGATCAGCACGGCGCAGGTCCTGCGCAACTGGGCGACGATCTGGATCGGCAACGCGGTCGGGGCGATGGGCCTCGTCTTCCTGATCTTCCTGTCGCACCACACCGAGATGAACAACGGTGCGGTCGGCGGCGCCGTGCTGAAGCTCGCCATCGGCAAGATCGCGCCGGACGCGGTGACGATCTTCTTCAAGGGCATCCTGTGCAACCTGCTGGTCTGCCTCGCCGTCTGGCTCGCCTATGCCGGCCGCACGGTGACCGACAAGATCGTGGCGCTGACCCTGCCGGTCGCCGCCTTCGTCGCCGCCGGGTTCGAACACTGCATCGCCAACCTGTATTTCCTGCCGCTGGCCTATCTGCTGAAGGTGACGGGGCATGTGCCGGCCGGGCTGGACGTGTCGATGATCACCGCGGGCGGCATCCTGCACAACCTGCTGTTCGCCACGCTCGGCAACATCGTCGGCGGCTCGGTCTTCGTCGGCGGCATCTATTGGCTGATCTACCGCAAGGGCCTCGGCGGCCTGACCCCGCTGCCGTCGCACAAGCCGCTGCCGTCGGTCGGGCAGCCGGCGGCGACCCACTGAAAACACGCGCCGGCAAAAGAAAACCGCGGGCCGGCGATGAACCGGCCCGCGGGCTTTACGGCCTGGACATTGCTCAAGCAGGCATTGCTCAAGCGGGCATCGCCACCCGCGACGGGACGGCGTAGACGGTGAGACGGCCTTCGCGCACGAAGGCGACGACCCCGACCCCCACCGTCCCGGCGAACCCCACGCACAGCGAGGTCGGGGCGGAGATGGCCGCGATCAGCGGGATGCCGGCGGCCGCCGTCTTATGGACCATCTCGAAGGAACAGCGGCTCGACACCACGACGAAGCCGCCGGTCGGATCGATCCGGGCGCGGGCGAGGGCCCCGATCAACTTGTCGAGCGCGTTGTGCCGGCCGACATCCTCGCGCACCGCCACCAGTTCGCCGTCGGGCCGGGCAAACCCGGCGGCATGGACGGCCCCGGTCTCCCGGTTCAGGCTCTGCCCCGACGGCAACGCCGCCATGGCACGGCCAATCGCTTCCGGCGCGATGCGGGCGGTGGAAAGGACCGGATCGAGCGGCCTCAGGGTTTCCGCGAAACTGTCGGTGCCGCAACGGCCGCAGCCCGACCCGCCCATCAGGTTGCGCTTGCGGCGCAGCAGGGCGGCGAGCCGTTCCACCGGCAGCTGCATGCGGATGCGGACACCGTCCGCCAGCTCGTCGATGGCGGTGACGGCCAGCTCGTCGGCGCTGCCGACGATCCCCTCGCTGAGGGAAAAGCCGGTGGCGAAGTCCTCCAGGTCGGTGGGCGTCGCCAGCATGACGGCGAAGAGATCGTCGGCATAGAGCAGCCCGACCGGCACCTCCTCGACGATCTTCTCCTCCCGGCTGTCGATGCCCGTTCCGGTGCAGACGGTCGCCTGCACAAGCCGGATCCCGCGATGGGAAAGCGGGTGGGCCAGGGAAAGCGAAGTGGAGAGCGGGGCCGCACAGGCGGTTGCATGTTCCATGATGTGGCCGAAGCCTTGGCTGTGGCGACATTTGCGGGCGATGGGGCGCGGACGCCGGCCGGACGGTCCGCCATGGCGTACCGCCAGCGCCGCCGGTCCTGGAGCATTGATCCCGGCGGCAGGGTCAGGCAGGCGTCCGCGGCCCGACTCTGCACCCAGCCGTCGCGAAAGGACATGCGACATTCCGGCTCACCGCAAATATTTCTTGCCAATAATCGAATAGAAAACACTTATCGCGCCATAACAAACCATTATCTAAAAGTCCGACTCGATACAGGCAGAAGTATTTTCATCTGGAAGTTTGCAATAATCATAAGAGAATGCTATTCCTTGATAACTGCCGGATCCCACAGCGGAGAAGGACAATGCATGAGCTTTCATTGTGCGAACGTCTGCTCGAATTGCTGCAGGAGGAATCGCGGCGTCACGCTTTCCAGCGGGTCACGCGGATCCGGCTGGCGGTGGGAAGGTTCGCCTGCGTCGATCCGGAGGCTCTCCGCTTCGCCTTCGACGTAATTCGGCGCGACACGCTTGCCGAAGGCGCGGCGGTCGACATCGACCAGCCACCCGGCCTGGTCTGGTGCGAGGACTGCGCCCGCGAGAGGGAGGTCCAGACGCGGCTCGCCGCTTGCCCGGCCTGCGGCGGCCTGCGCCTGTCCCCACGCGGCGGAGAAGACCTGACGCTGGTCGAACTGGAAGTGGCGTGACCGCTGCAGGAAGGAGCCCTGTCATGTGCCTCGGAGTACCGGCCAGGATCATCGCCATCGCCGACGCCGGGCGGATGCTTGCCGTTGCCGACATCCTGGGCGAAGGGCGGGAGATCGACCTCTCCTGCATCGCCGAACCGGGCGAAGCGCTGTCGGACCGGATCGGGCAGTGGGTCCTGGTCCATCTGGGCTTCGCCCTTTCCCAGATCGAAGAAGCCGACGCACGGATCACCCTCGACCTGCTTCGCCAAGTCGACGAGGCGGAGGCCGGGCAAGGGCACCTGAAAGCCTCCCTCCTCGCCTGACCGGGGCGACGCGGCCGACCGAACCCACGGGAGAGGCCTCCTACAGGCAGGAAGTTGTCCGCCGCCCTCGCCGGTGTCCGCTACCCTGGGCCGGCTTCCTCCAGAACCCGGTCCTTCACCGCGCCGATCAGGAACTCCCTGTTGCCTTCGGGCCCGGTGATCGGGCTTTCGGTGATGTCCAGCACGCGCCAGCCCGGCAGCGCATCCAGCCAGCCGCGGATGCGGTCGCAAACCTCCTGGTGCAGTTCGGGTTCGCGCACCACGCCGCCCTTGCCGACCCGGCCCTTGCCGACCTCGAACTGCGGCTTGATCAGCGCGACCAGCCGTCCGCCCGGCACCACCAGATCGAGCCCCGCCGGCAGCACGATCTCAAGCCCGATGAAGCTGGCGTCGCACACCACGAGGTCGATCGGGTCGGGAATCTCGACGGCGGTCAGATGACGCGCGTTGGTCTTCTCCAGAACCACCACACGCGGATCGTTGCGCAGCTTCCAGGCCAACTGTCCGTGGCCGACATCGACGGCATAGACCTTGGCGGCGCCCCGGGTCAGCAGCACGTCGGTGAAGCCGCCGGTGGACGCCCCGACATCGACCGCCGTCAAGCCGGTGGGGTCGATGGCGAACACGTCCAGTCCCTTCACCAGCTTCAACCCGCCGCGCGACACCCAGGGATGGTCCTGGCCCTTGACCGCCAGCGGGGCCTCCGCCGCGAGCAGGTCGCCGGCCTTGTCGATGCGCCTGGTATCGGAATAGACCAGCCCGGCCAGGATCAGTGCCTGCGCCTTGGCACGGCTTTCCGCCAGCCCGCGCTCAACCAGCGCCACATCCGCCCTCACCCGTGCCATGCCGTCGCCCTTCGCTCTCCCGCAATGGCGCATTCCTGACTCGTAAGCGCGGGAAGGGCAAGCCCCGGTTCCGCACCGGAGCCGGCAGGCATCAGGCTGGAGGCATCAGGCCGGAGGGAAGTCCACGGACACACGGGTGCCGTAGGGGCTGCTGTCCGCCGTCAGCTTTCCGCGCAGCTGGCCGACGAAGGCCCGCACAACCTTCAGCCCCAGCGTCGTCGCGCGGGCAAGATCCAGGCCGGACGGAAGGCCGGTACCGCGGTCGACGATCTCCAGATGGACTTCACCACCCTCGCCGCGGCGGAGACGAACGTCGATGGTGCCCGGCGCCCCGGCGGGAAACGCATGGCGTGCCGCGTTGCTGACCAGCTCGCTGACGATCAGGCTGAAAGGGATGACCGTGTCCATCGGCATCTCGACCGCGTCCGCCGTGACCTGGATGCGGTGGGCGCCGGGCAAGGTCGCCTCCAGTTCCTGGCACAGTTCGCGAAGATGGACCGCCATGTCGACGGTGCCGGAACGCAGGGCGCCGTGGGTGCGCTGGTGGGCCTGGGTGACGATGCCGACGCGCCCGCCCGCGCTCTGCAGGGCACGCCGGACCTCCGGTTCCTTGCTGGACAGCGTCTGCAGGGTCAGCAGGCTGGACACCAGTTGCAACGTGTTCTTCAGGCGATGGCTGACGTCGCGCAGGCGCCGGTCATGCTCGGCCACCGACTCCGGCGTTTCCTCCGCCGTGACGATCAGAGCACGGACGACGCCGTTGACACCCAGCATCGGGGTGACACGCAAGTCCCAGAAGCGCTCGCCGTCGGATGCGTGGTCGCCGGCCGCCCGGTTGCGCTGCGGCTTGCCAGTCCGTCGCGCCTCGGCCAGCATGGCCAGCGACAATGCCGGGAAACGTTCCGCCAAGCCGACGCCAGACACCACGCCCAGTGCCCGGAAGGCCGCGTTGGCGAAGGCGCAGCGGTCGCCCTCCTCGTCCACCAGCGCGGTGGGCGTCGGCGTCTGGTCCAGCAGGCAGCGCAGCATCGCCGGATCGTCGACACCGCCGGTCGCAACATCGGCATCGGCCTTCCGATCCGCTCCCGGATCGGTGCCGAACTCGGCGTTGCGAAATGCCGTGACCGCTATGATGTGCGCCATCGCCCCTGACCCCGTAGCCGTCCCGTGCCTAGCCCGCTCCCCTGTTACAGGTGCGGGCTACCATTTCAGTTTGGACATTGTAAGGCGTCGCTTGCGCTCCCTACCAGTCCAACAACCCGAAACCTTTCTAGACAAATGGCATTACGACGTTCGGAAGGCGTAATCCGTTCGACGGTCAGGCGCGGACCGCGGCGCTCTCGATCCCCAAGGCCTGGAGAGCGGTGTGGACGATATGCTGGGCATTCAGGCCGGCGGCCTCGTACTGCTTTGCCGGCGCGTCATGGTCGAGGTAGAGGTCCGGCAGGACCATCGGCCGAATCTTCAAACCACCGTCGAGCAGCCCCGCGGTCGCCAGGAATTGCAGCACGAAGCTGCCGAACCCGCCGACCGACCCTTCCTCGATGGTGATCAGCACCTCGTGCTCCAGCGCGAGGCGGCGGACCAGATCCTCGTCCAGCGGCTTGGCGAAACGGGCGTCGGCCAGCGTGGTCGGCAGGCCGCGCGCCGCCAGCTCCGCCGCGGCGCGCCGGGCCTCTCCCAGACGGGTGCCATAGCTGAAGATGGCGATCTTGGTGCCTTCCTGCAGGATGCGGCCCTTGCCGATCGGCAACAGGCTGCCGCGCTCCGGAAGCTCCAGCCCGACGCCTTCACCGCGCGGATAGCGCAGGGCCGAGGCGCGGTCGTCGATGGCGGCCTGGGTCGCCACCATGTGCATCAGTTCCAGCTCGTCCGCCGCCGCCATCAGGACGATGTCGGGCAGGCAGCCGAGATAGGCGGTGTCGAACGATCCGGCATGGGTGGCGCCGTCCGCACCCACCAGACCGGCCCGGTCCAGCGCGAAGCGCACCGGCAGATGCTGCAGCACCACGTCGTGGATGACCTGGTCGTAGGCGCGTTGCAGGAAGGTGGAATAGATGGCGCAGAACGGCTTGAACCCCTCCGTCGCCATGCCGGCCGCGAAGGTCACGGCATGCTGTTCGGCGATGCCGACGTCGAAGCAGCGGTCGGGGAAGCGCTCCCCGAACAGGTCCAGCCCGGTGCCCGAGGGCATGGCCGCGGTGATGCCGACGATGGTGGGGTCGGCCGCCGCCTCGGCGATCAGGCTCTGGGCGAAGACGCGGGTGTAGGTCGGCGCGTTGGATTTCGGCTTGGACTGGGCGCCGGTCACCACGTCGAACTTCGCGACGGCGTGCAGCTTGTCCGCCGACTCCTCCGCCGGTCCGTAGCCCTTGCCCTTCTTGGTGACGACATGGATCAGCACCGGCTTGTCGTCGTCGGCGTCGCGGACGTTCTGCAGCACCGGCAGCAAATGGTCCAGGTTGTGGCCGTCGATCGGGCCGATATAGTAGAAGCCCAGCTCCTCGAACAGGGTGCCGCCGGTGACCATGCCGCGGGCATATTCCTCCGCCCGGCGGGCGGCGTTGCGCAGCGGGCGAGGCAACTGGTCAGCGATCTCCTTCGCCAGATGGCGCAGCGACAGATACGGCTTGGACGAGATCAGCCGCGACAGATAGGCGCTCATCGCGCCGACCGGCGGGGCGATGGACATGTCGTTGTCGTTGAGGATGACGATCAGCCGCGACTTGGTGGAGGCGGCGTTGTTCATCGCCTCGTACGCCATGCCGGCGCTCATCGAGCCGTCGCCGATCACGGCGATGACGTTGCGCCGCTCGCCCTTGAGCTTGCTGGCGACCGCCATGCCGAGACCGGCGGAGATGGAGGTCGAGCTGTGGCCGGCGCCGAACGGATCGTATTCGCTCTCCGACCGCTTGGTGAAGCCGCTCAAGCCCCCGCCCATGCGGAGCGTGCGGATGCGGTCGCGCCGTCCGGTCAGGATCTTGTGCGGATAGCACTGGTGCCCGACGTCCCAGATCAGCCGGTCATAGGGGGTGTCGAACACGTAATGCAAAGCCACCGTCAGTTCCACCACCCCAAGCCCGGCGCCGAGATGGCCGCCGGTCACCGAAACGGCGTCCACCGTCTCGGTGCGCAACTCGTCTGCGAACTGGCGGAGCTGCTCGGGCTTCAGGGCCCGCAGCTTGGCTGGCGTCGGACAAAGGTCGAGCAGCGGGGTCTTGGTGGCGGTCACGTCGTGATGGTCCTCAAAGCTCTGGTCAGGCGCGGCGCGCGACGACGAAGTCGGCGACGGCCTTCAACATATCGGCACGCCCATCGAAAATGTCCAAGTGCTGCGACGCCTGCTGGGCCAGCATTTCCGCCTGGGCACGGGCGCGGTCGCGACCCAGGATCGAGACGAAGGTCGCCTTGCCGGCCTGGGCGTCGCGGCCGACGGTCTTGCCGGTCTCCTCCGCCGTGCCTTCCACGTCCAGCAGATCGTCGACGATCTGGAAGGCAAGGCCGAGGTCATGGGCATAGGCGCGCAGCGCCGTGCGCTGCGGCGGGTTGGCCTTGCCCAGGATGCCGCCGGCCTCGCAGGAAAAGGCGATCATCTCGCCGGTCTTCATGCGTTGCAGCCGGGTGGTGGTGCCGAGGTCGAAGGTCTCATGCTCCGCGATCAGGTCCAGCATCTGGCCGCCCACCATGCCGTGGCCGCCGGCCGCCTTGGCCAGAGCCGTCACCAGCTGGCAGCGGATGTTGGGGTCCTCGTGGGTCGCGGGATCGGCCAGCACCTCGAAGGCCAGCGTCAGAAGCCCGTCGCCGGCCAGGATGGCGGTCGCCTCGTCGAACTGGCGGTGGCAGGTCGGCCGGCCGCGCCGCAGCTCGCCGTCGTCCATCGCCGGCAGGTCGTCGTGGACCAGCGAATAGCTGTGGACCATCTCGACCGCGGCGGCGGCACGGATGGCGCAGTCCGGGTTGACGCCGAACAAAGCGGAGGACTGCATCACCAGGAAGGGGCGCAGCCGCTTGCCGCCGTTCAGGCAGCCATAGCGCATGGCGTCGAACACCCGCGCCTCCGCCAGGTCGGTGGTCGGCAGCAGGGCGCCGATCTTCACCTCGACGGCCTGGGCGATCTCCGCCATGGCGGACTTCAAATCGGTCTGGGAAATGGTCTGCACGTCAGTCGATCCGGGCGGGTTCGGTGCCGAGGGAGCCATCGGCGCTCACGGTGATGCGGTCGATCTTGGCCTGCGCCTCGCGCAGCTTCATCTCGCAATGGCGCTTCAGCGCCGTGCCCCGCTCGTAGGAGGAGATGGCATCGTCGAGCTTGCCGCGGCCTTCCTCGAGCTGGCGGACGATCCGCTCCAGCTCGGCGAGCGCGTCCTCGAAGCTGAGGGCGGCGATGTCGGGCGGAATGGGAACGCCGGGGTTGGGAGCAGCGGAGGCGGAAGGGGGCATGTCGGGCAGAACCATACGATGGAACCTCAAGCCCGCGAAGGTATGCCCCGCCCTCGTCCGGCGCAAGGCCCGAGGCGTTCGGCGGTCCAGGCCATTGCGGCCTATGTGCGGCCTATGCGTTCGGGCAGCCTCCCCCACTTTCGGGAGAGGGGGGCGACCCTTCAGGCCTGGACCGCGCCGGTCAGCAATACATCAGCTCCCGCACATGGGCGGCGCTTGCCGACGCCAGGGCACGCAGATTGTACCCTCCCTCCAGCACCGAGACGATCCGTGCCCCGCAATGGGTGCGGGCCAGCTCGCCCAGCTTGCGCGTGGCCCAGACGAAATCGTCGTCGATCAGGTGCAGGCCGGCCAGCGGGTCGCGCGAATGGGCGTCGAACCCGGCGGAGATGATCAGCAGGTCCGGCTTGAAATGGTCGATGGCCGGCAGGATGACGTGCGTCATCGCGTGGCGGAACTCCGGCGATCCGGCCATGGCCGGCAGCGGCGCGTTGACGCAGTTGCCGTATTCCCCCTTCTCGCCCGCGTCGCCGGTGCCGGGATAAAGCGGCGACTGGTGGGTGGAGCAATAGAGCATGTCGGGATCGAACTGCAGGATGTCCTGCGTTCCGTTGCCGTGATGGACGTCGAAATCCATCACCGCCACCCGTTGCAGCCCATGGGCGGCGCGGGCATGGAAGGCGCCGACGGCGGCGTTGTTGAACAGGCAGAAGCCCATGGCCTTGTCCCGTTCCGCATGGTGTCCCGGCGGGCGGACGGCGCAGAAGGCATTGCGCGACTGCCCGGTCGCCACCGCGTCCACCGCCGCGCAGACCGCTCCCGCCGCACGCAGCGCCGCCTCCCCGGATCCCGGCGAGACGACCGTGTCGGCATCGACGCCCGCATGCTCCACCTCGGGAATCAGGGACAGCACCCGGTCGATGTGGGACTGGGGGTGCGCGCGCAGAAGCTGTTCAACCGTGGCGCGCGGCGCCTCCTGCCGTTCCAGCATGTGGAACTCTTCCGTTTCCAGTGCGGCAAGCACGGCGCGCAGGCGGTCGGAACATTCGGGATGACCGAGACCCGTGTCGTGCTCCAGGCACGCCGGATGGGTGAACAGGGTGGTGAACATCGCTTTTTTCGGTCGTTATCGTTGGTTTTCGGGCGGTGTCTCAGCGTTTCCGAAAACCATTCTTCCCGCATCGCTAATGAAAGTACAGGCTGAATCCGGGACGATTCGTCACAGTCCACTTTCGGAAGCCGGGGCAATCCGTGACACGACCCGATTGGGTTACGAACGGATGCGATGATCGCCGGGTTCAGACCACCCGTTCGATGATGAAGCGCAGGACGCCATCCTCCTCCGCCACCGACAGGAGGCGGTTGCCCGTCGCGTCACAGAAGGCTGGGAAATCCTTGCGGGCGCCCGGATCGGTCGCCTCCACGGTCAAGGTATCGCCTACGGCGATGGCCTTGATCGCCTTGCGCGCGCGCAGGACGGGGAGCGGGCACTGCAAGCCCTTGGTATTCAACGGATGGTCTGTCATTGCGAAATGCTACCCGACCGGCCATCCGGTGTCACGACGGATGCAATGGATCTCCGGGCTGCGTCGCCATCGCGCTCATCCCGGAGATCCATCGCATCACTGCGGATGATTATCGATCACAACCACAGGATGATATATCCGTCGCGGCTTTGCTTCGCGATGCGAGAAAAAGCCGGCACTCGACGATGATGGCGACGCTCAAGCCTGCGCTGGAGCCAAGCAGCGGCATGGTCCCTATGCCGGATTCCCGCAGGTGGACAATAGCCGCCTTATACGAATATACTAGGATACGAGCATTTTTCTTTGCCGGGCCGCGAAACGACGGCTCGGGCGCAAAACGAATCGGAACGGACAGGGCGACGGTAAAGCGATGAAGATCGAGGATTTGCAGGCCAACGCCCGTCGGGCGAGCGCGCTGTTGAAGGCGATGTGCAATGAACGGCGCCTCCTGATCCTGTGCTATCTGAGCCAGGGCGAGCGGTCGGTGGGAGAACTGGAGGATCTGGTCGGTCTCAGCCAGTCGGCGCTGTCACAGCATCTCGCCCGCCTGCGCAACGACAATCTGGTCCGCACGCGGCGCAGCGCGCAGAACATCTACTACTCGTTGAACGGGCACGAGGCGCAGACCATCATGACCACGCTGCACGGGCTCTACTGCACCCCCGCGACGGAGGATGCGGACAGCGGCGGACACGACAGCGACTCCACCACCGACCGTTCGGACCTGCGCGCCGCCGCCGCAGGCTGAGGACGGTCGCCTGAGGTCGAGGGCCGCAAGCCTCAGCCGCGCGCCCGGAGCGCCGCAGCCGCCAGCGCCACCCAACCCAGCATGAAGCACCATCCACCGGCCGGCGCCGTCATCGGCACCGGCAGCGGCCCGACCGTCCCCAGCGCATAGAGCGTGCCGCAGAACAGCGGGATCCCGGCGACGAACAGCCACCCTGCGATCCGCAGAGCCAGCCGCCCGTTCCCGTTCATCCGACCACCCAGCGCCACCAGCAGGATCAGAGCCAGCGCATGCGCCATCTGATATTGGCCGGCGATGCGGAACCACTCCTGCGCCTGCGGCTCGGCGGCCAGCGCATGGCTTGCATAGGCTCCTGTGCCGACCGCCATGGCTCCGTTCAGCGCCGCGAAGACGATCCAGATCCGGTCGATCACTCCCACGGGCGTCCTTCCTTCCATCACACGCCCCCGGCCCGTGCGCAGGGCCGGAGGACGATGTATCCTGCCGCCTGTCTACACGCAGGCCGCCCGCGCGAGCAAGAAAGCCCATGACGCCCACCACCGACGACGCCGCCTCGATCCCCCTCGTCAGCATCATCACGCCCACCTGGCAGCGCGAGGAGTTCCTGCCCCGCCTGCACGCCTGCATCCAGGCGCAGACCCACGGCGAGATCGAGTGGCTGGTGTTCGACGACAGCCCGCGCCCCTCGGCCTATCTGAAGCCGCTGGCGAGTCCGCGGCTGAAGTATTTCTACTCGCCCAGCCGCTACGCCATCGGCGAGAAGCGCAACATCCTGGCCGAACATGCCGGGGGATCGGTGATCGTCCATATGGACGACGACGATTTCTACGCGCCGGCCTATGTGGAACGGATGCTGGGGTGGCTGGATCAGGGGCACGATCTGGTCAAGCTGTCGGGCTGGTTCCTCTACAGCGTGCCGCACCGGCGCTTCGGCTATTGGGACACGGCGCGCGGCGGATCGCACCATCGCTGGGGACGGCAGGGTTGCAGCTATGTCGAGGCGCCGGACGCCCCGCCCTCCCCCGACAATCTCGACGGCTACGGATTCTCCTATGCCTACCGGCGCAGGGTGTGGGAAGCAGCGCGCTTTCCGCCGGTGAACGCCTGCGAGGATGCGCCCTTCGTCAAGGCCGCCCGCGAGCGCTTCCGTGTCGGCGCCTTCCCGGACGCGGAGGGGCTGTGCCTGCACACGCTGCACGCCCGCAGCACCAGCCTGTGCCTGCCGCAGTACGAGCTGCCGTCACTGCTGACGGAGCGGCTGTTCGGCCCCGGTGTGGGAGCCTACACCTGAACGTCGAGGAACATGCCGCGGCGGTAGTTGCGCGGCAGGGTCAACACCCCGTTGACCACCAATGCAGCCAGTTCGCGCAGGGTCGGGACACGCTGCCGTCCCTGCTGGACGACGCCTTCCGCCCGTGCCCGCGCGCCGGCCGCGGGAACACGCCCGCCGCCGGAGTCGGGGCGGATCGGCTCGTTCGAACGGTCACCGGTGCGTCGGGTCTCTACCATGGCCGATCATTTACCATGAATGCCCGGCACGGGGAAGGGTGGGCACGGTGACAATGACCGTACCGACGATGACCATACCGATTTGGCTATGACTAAAGCCATACGACCAAATCCTTGTCGAACGGGTGGAATGAAATCGGGAGCGGCGACGTTCTTCGGTTCATGAGGGGACAAGATACCCCCGACACCAGGAGGATGCCGGAATGACTGGCCGCTTTGGTTCTGGATTGAAAGCCGTGGTTCTGGGCGCTCTGGTCGCCGGATCGATGCTGGGTGCCACCGTCGCCCCTGCCGCCGCCCATGATGGCTGGCGCGGAGATTATGGCCGCGAATGGCGCGGCCGCGGCGGGCCGGAGTGGCGCGGCTGGGACCGTCCCCATCACCGCCACTGGCGCGAGCGCGGCTACTACGCGCCGCCGCCCGTGATCTACGCGCCGCCGCCGGTCGTGTATGCCCCGCCCCCTCCGCCGCGGGTGATCTATGCGCCGCCCCCCGTCGTCTACGCGCCCCAGCCGGTCGCTCCCGGCTTCGGTTTCAGCGTCAACATCCGCTAAGGCGACCCGCTGCCCCGTCCACCGGCGAAAAGGACGGCTTCCGGCCAGGCGCTCACCGCATTATGGTGCGCCCGGTTCGGTAAAGCCGCCCCGCCGGGGCGCAGCAGCCAGGGAGACGGCCTTTGCGGGTTCTTAGTGTGTGCGCCGCGGTGGTGGGCAGCCTTTCGATCGCCTCCGGGATCGTGACGTCCGCCGATGCGGCGGAGCCGCGCCTGATGGCGGCGCTGGGCAACACCGTGCTGACGATGACCGACATCGGGCCGAAGCACACCCAGGTTTCGGTGAACGACAAGCCCGTGTTCGAGGACAAGGAGAGCGACATGCTGTCCTTCGTCGGCGCCTACTCCCTGAAGGATCGCTGGATCGCCCTGTTCCAGTCCGACACCGGCGCCAAGGACTGCCCGACCCGCTTCCGCATCCTGGAGGTCGGCGGGCCGCAGCCGACGGTCTCCTATCCCTTCGGCTCGTGCAGCGACGCTGCCCAGGTCACCATCGACAACGACACCCTGACCGTGTCCATGCCGCAGCCGGGCGGCGGGGCCGACGCCGCCTGGACCTACCGCAACGGCAGGATCGGCCGTACCAAGTAGGCGGCCAAGCGATTTCGGCGGAGCGGGACCTGCGGCTGCGGCCATGCTGGGTTCCGCATCCCTTGACACGCCCTCGATTGACGGCGGCAGGTGCAGCTTTTAAGGTCCGGACCTCCGCACATTCCTGTTCCGGGACAGGAAGTCCGCCCCCAGGAAGTTCGCCCCATGACTGCCAGCAGCGCCAGCCGGCCCAGCCGCCGGCCCAATACTCCGCTCTTCTCCTCGGGTCCCTGCGCGAAGCGTCCGGGCTGGTCGCTCGACGCGCTGGACGGCGCGCTGCTCGGCCGCTCCCACCGCTCCAAGCCGGGCAAGGCCAAGCTGAAGGAGGTCATCGACCTCACCCGCGCGGTGCTGGGCATCCCTGGCGACTACCGCATCGGCATCGTCCCGGCCTCCGACACCGGTGCGGTGGAGATGGCGCTGTGGTCGATGCTGGGCGCCCGCGGCGTCGACATGCTGGCCTGGGAGAGCTTCGGCAAGGAATGGGTGACCGACGTCGCCAAGCAGCTGAAGCTGCCCGACGTCCGCAACCTGATCGCCCCCTATGGCGAGTTGCCGGACCTGTCGGCGGTCGATTTCAGCCGTGACGTCGTCTTCACCTGGAACGGCACCACCGCCGGCGTGCGCGTGGCCGACGGCGGCTGGATCGCCGACGACCGCGAAGGGCTGAGCATCTGCGACGCCACCTCCGCCGCCTTCGCCATGGCGCTGCCCTGGCACAAGATCGACGTCGCCACATGGTCCTGGCAGAAGGTGCTGGGCGGCGAGGCGGCGCACGGCATGCTGGTGCTGAGCCCGCGCGCCGTCGAACGGCTGGAAAGCTTCCAGCCCGACCGGCCGCTGCCGAAGATCTTCCGCATGACCAAGAACGGCAAGCTGATCGAAGGCATCTTCGAGGGCGACACCATCAACACGCCGTCGATGCTGTGCGTCGAGGATGCCATCGACGGCCTGCGCTGGGCCCTTTCGCTGGGCGGCCTGACCCAGCTGATCCGCCGTTCGGAGCAGAACCTGCGCATCGTCGCGGACTGGGTGGAGGCCAGCCCCTGGGCCGGTTTCCTCGCCAAGGATCCGGCCAACCGCTCCTGCACCTCGATCTGCCTGCGCTTCACCGATCCGGAGGTGACCGCCCTGCCGGAGGACGCCCAGGCCGCCTTCGCCAAGAAGATGTCCGCCCTGCTGGAGAAGGAGGAGGCCGCCTTCGACGCCGGTTCCTACCGCGATGCGCCTCCCGGCCTGCGCCTGTGGGGTGGGGCCACGGTGGAGAACGAGGATATGGAGGCGGTGCTGCCCTGGCTCGACTGGGCCTTCGCCATCGTCAAGGCGGAGACGCTCGGCCCCAGGCGGGACTGACGCCGGGCAAACGCAAGCCGGGCCTTAGTCCACAGGCCCGAACAGAGCTTTCGGAAGGCCCCGTTGTGGCAAAGACGCCACGGCGGGGCTTTTTGCTTGGACTGCCTTTGTGCTTTGCAGCAAAGGATCCGGTCGAGGAACTGTCCGTATTCAGCAGCATTTCTGCACCAGTGTGACCGGTCCGACGCGCGTTCGAAGCCGGCAAGCTTGACCATGGTTATCCACAGAACCGTGGACAAGATGGTGGATAAGCCTGTTGAACCATCGGTCCCGCCTGTCCCGAAACCGTCATGGAGGAAGCAGGACCGATTCGCCCCTCCGGTCGCCGGTTGGACGGGGGGTCCTCCCCGGTTGGGGCGCCTCCCTATCCCGAAGATGGTCTGGCGGGGCGCCGGTTGTGTCCCGACTCTTGGAAGGGATTACCGGCCGCTCCGCTGCATCGCGGCGAAGCCGGTGCAACGAAGGAAGGGCTTGCACGGACCATGGCGCATTACCTCATCACCGGCGGCTGCGGTTTCATCGGCTCGCATCTCGCCGACCGGCTGCTCGCCGACGGGCATCGCGTGACGATCCTCGACAACCTGTCGAGCGGCCGGCTGGACAACAAGCCGGCGGCAGCCAGGCTGGTGGTGGGCGACGTGGCCGATCCGGACGCGGTGCGCGAGGCGATGGCCGGTGACAATGGCGAGGGCGTGGACGGCGTCTTCCACCTCGCCGCCGTGGCATCGGTGCAGAAATCGCAGGAGTTGTGGGCGGAAACCCACCGCACCAACCTGCTGGGCACCGTAACGGTGTTCGAGGCGGCGCGCGATGCCAAGCAAGGCAGCCCGATCCCGGTGGTCTACGCATCCTCCGCCGCCGTCTATGGCGACAACACCAACACCCCGCTGAAGGAGGACGAGCTGCCGCGCCCGCTGTCCGCCTATGGCGTCGACAAGCTGGGCTGCGAGATGCACGCCCGCATCGCCTGGGCGATCCAGGGGGTGCCCACGGTCGGCTTCCGCTTCTTCAACGTCTACGGCCCGCGCCAGGATCCGATGTCGCCCTACTCCGGCGTGATCTCGATCTTCGCCCGCCGGGTCGCCCGCGGCGAGGATGTGGAGATCCATGGCGACGGCCAGCAGGTCCGCGACTTCGTCTTCGTCGGCGACGTGGTGCGCATCCTGGCACTGACGATGGAACGGCGCTTCGCCGGCTCCCAGGTCTTCAATCTCTGCACCGGCCGCGCGACCTCGCTGGTGATGCTGCTGGAGGTGTTGCAGGAGCTGTGCGGCAGCAAGGTCCGCCGCCGCCACACCGAACCGCGGACCGGCGACATCCGCGTTTCGATCGGCGACCCGTCGCTGATGCGCTCCACCTTCGACACCATGTGCCAGATCGGCCTGCTCCAGGGACTGAGCGCCACCCTGACCGGACGCATGCCTTGAGGCGGGCGCCATAGGCGGGTATGAGGGGGGGGTGCGGATCAAAAAGGTGAGCGGAGCATGACGGCGGCGTCGACGAAATCCCCCTCTCCCCGGCGGGGGCGAGGGGATCCGTCCCGGGCGGGGTGACATGCCCCGCCGCCGTTCCCTTCCCCTGCGGGCGCTGTTCGTCGTCCTCGCGATCCTCGCCGTCGTCGCGGTGGCCGAGCGGCTCCACATCATCCCGCCCGGAACGCTCGACCGCCTGCTGGGCGAGGAGCCCCACCGTCCCCGCCAGCCGCGCAGGCAGGAGCCCGCCGAACCGCCACCGCCGGTCGTCGCCCGTCCCACGGACCGGATCGACTATGCCGAGGTGGCCCGCCAGCTCGACGGCATCCGGGTGGAGCCCGAAAAGCGCGGCGGCTACCAGCGCGAGGACTGGCCGCACTGGCTGGCGCTCGATGGCGGTTGCCTGAATGCGCGCGAAAAAGTGCTGATCCGCGATTCCCGGCGCGCAGCGACCCTGGATGCCAAGGGCTGCAGCGTGAAGTCCGGCGACTGGCTCGATCCCTATACCGGCGAGCGCTTCACCGACCCGCAGATGGTCGACATCGACCACCGCGTGCCGCTGGAGGAGACCTATGCCAGCGGCGGGTACGACTGGAGCCGGGAGAAGCGCGCCGCCTATGCCAACGACACCAGCGATCCGCTGACCCTGCTGGCCGCCAGCCGCGAGGCCAACCGCGCCAAGGGATCCAAGGGACCGGAGGACTGGCTGCCGCCCAAACGCGACGGCATCTGCCTCTATGTCGCCGACTGGATTCTGGTGAAGGCGCGCTGGAGCCTCAGCATGGACGAGCGGGAGCGGGTGACGGTCGGCAACATCCTGAGCGACTGCCGAAGCTCGGCTGGACAGCGCTGAAGCCCGCTTGCGGATGATCCACGGCAAGTGACAGCGATTTCATGCCGCGGCGGCGGCAAAGGGTGGTAATCGGCAAGCATCCTCCCGACCGCTTGCGAGTGCCGACCAATGCCCGCGCGTGCGTATGCCCCGCCCCCCTCTTCCGGACGCCTGTCCGCCGCCCGTCGCTTCCTGGCCGATGTCTGGCGCCTGACCAAGCCCTATTGGTCGTCGGAGGAGAAATGGGCGGCGCGCGGCCTGCTCGCGGCGATCGTCGTCCTCAATCTGGCGGCGGTGTTCATGGAGGTCTGGTTCACCCAGATCAACGCCGACATCTTCAACGCGTTGCAGGACAAGGACCAGAACGGCTTCATCCACGCCCTGCTGGTGTTCGGCGGGCTGGCGCTGGTCTTCATCGCGGTGGCGGTCTATCGCCTCTACCTGAACCAGATGCTGCAGATCCGCTGGCGCCGCTGGCTGACCGAGCGCTATCTCGGCGACTGGCTGGAGAACCAGACCTATTACCGCCTGCAATTCGCCGACACCGGCACCGACAACCCCGACCAGCGCATCGCCGAGGATCTGCGCAGCTTCGTCCAGCTGACCCTGAGCCTGTCGCTGGGCTTCATGACCAATCTGGTCTCGCTGGTCTCCTTCCTCGCCATCCTGTGGAGCCTGTCAGGCTCGGTCACCCTCCCCTGGCTCGGCATCGACCTGCCCGGCTACATGGTATGGGTGGCGCTGGTCTATGCCGTCGCCGGCACCTGGATCACCCACCGGATCGGCAAGCCGCTCGCCCGGCTCAGCTTCGACCAGCAGCGGTACGAGGCCGACTTCCGCTTCGCCATGGTCCGCCTGCGCGAGAATGCGGAGAGCGTCGCCCTGCAACAGGGCGAGGCGCAGGAGGCGCGCGGCTTCGGCGACCGCTTCGCCCAGGTCGTCGCCAACTGGTGGTCGCTGATGCGCACGCAGAAGCGGCTGGTCTGGTTCACCTCCGCCTACGGGCAGATCGCCATCATCTTCCCGCTGCTGGTCGCCGCCCCGCGCTATTTCAGCGGCGCCCTGCCGCTGGGATCGCTGATGCAGACCTCGCAGGCCTTCGGGCAGGTGCAGGGGGCGATGTCCTGGTTCATCGACGCCTATGTCAGTCTGGCCGACTGGCACGCCACCACCAGCCGCCTGACCGGCTTCCGCCATGCGGTGGAAAGGGTACGCGCCGATGCCCGCGACCATGCCGGGGTGGAACGCGCGGTGGCGGCCGATGGGGCGCTGACGCTGGACGGGTTGGCATTGACCCTGCCCGACGGCGGCACCCCGCTTGTCCGCGCCGACCTGACGGTGCGGCCGGGAGAGACGCTGCTGATCACCGGCCCCTCGGGTTCGGGCAAGAGCACGATCCTGCGCGCCATCGCCGGCATCTGGCCCTTTGGCCGGGGCCGGATCGCGCTGCCGCCCGGCGGCTCGGCGGCCAACGGCAGCATGGTGCTGCCGCAGAAGCCCTATCTTCCGATCGGCAGTTTGCGCAGCACCGTCACCTACCCGGCCGCCCCCGACGCCTTCCCGGCCGAAGCGGTGCGCGAGGTGCTGGACGCCGTCGGCATGGCCGGCTTCGCCGACCGTCTGGCGGAGGAGGATCACTGGTCGCAGCGCCTGTCCGGCGGCGAGCAGCAGCGCATCGCCATCGCGCGCGCCCTGCTGCACAAGCCCGACTGGCTCTATCTGGACGAGGCGACCTCCGCCTGCGACCCGGAGACGGAGGAGCGGCTCTACGGCCTGCTGCGCGACCGGCTGCCCGGCACCGCCCTGGTCAGCGTCGGCCATCGTCCCAGCCTCGCCGCCTTCCACGAACGGCGGCTGACCGTCCGGCGCGACGGCGACGGGATCGGCGAACTGGCGGCGGTGTGAGCTACGCGGAGGGCTGCACTTCCCGCAGCTCTCCTTGCGCCTCCGCCAGAAGCCACTGGCGGAAGGCGGCGAAGGGCGGATGGTTGGCCTTGCCGCGGGGGTGGACCAGATAATAGGCCCGCGCGCTGCGGTACGGCCGGTCGATGGCCGGGACCAGGGTGCCGTCGTCCAGTTCGGCGCGGACCAGCAGGGTGGGCAGCAAGGCGACGCCCAGCCCTGCCTCCGCCGCCTGGGCGGTGGTGGCGAACTGCTCGAACACCATGCCGGCGCCTGGACGGGGTGCGAGGCCTTGGGCCGACAGCCAGTCGTTCCAGGCATCGGCGCGCGTGCTGGTATGCAGGAGCGGCAGGGACAGAAGACCGGCCGGCTCCGTCACCGGATGCGCCTTGAGGAAGGCGGGAGAGCAGACCGGCAGCACCTCCTCGTCCAGCAGATGGTCGCAGACGGCGTCGGGCCAGTCGCCGAACCCGTAATGGATGGCGGCGTCCAGGTCGTGCAGGCGGAAATCGAAGGGTACCAGCTTGGTGGTGAAATGGATCGTCACCTGCGGATGCGCCGCCTGGAAGGCCGGCAGCCGCGGCACCAGCCAGCGCGTGCCAAAGGTCGGCAGGATGGCGAGGTTCAGCACGCCGCCCTTGGGCGCGGCGATGGTCCGCACGGTGGCCGCCGCGATCTGGCGCAGCGCGTCGCGGATCGGATCGGCATAGAGCGCGCCGGTCGGGGTCAGGGTCACCCGCTGGCCCTTGCGGATGAACAGCGCCGTGCCGATCTGGTCCTCCAGCGCCTTGATCTGCCGGCTGACCGCCCCTTGGGTCAGCGACAGCTCCGCCGCCGCCGCGGTGAAGCTGCCGGTGCGGGCCGCCGCCTCGAAGGCGGTCAGCATGCTCATGGAGGGGAGGAGGCGGCGCTGCAGATCCATGACCGCTTCATTACCAAAGCTCATGAGGCGTGGAAAGAAAGTCGTTTGCGCTCTGGCGCGCGGCGCGGCACGGTCGGTATCCTGGAGATCCGGAAAATTCCCATAGGCAGGGCGGGGCGGGTTCGCGATGAAGACCGGTGGTCAGTTGATCGTCGAGGCGCTGGAGGCGCAGGGCGTGCGGCGGGTGTTCGGCGTGCCGGGCGAGAGCTATCTCGCCGTGCTGGACGCCCTGCACGACAGCCCGATCGAGATGGTCGTCGCCCGCCACGAAGGCGGTGCGGCGATGATGGCCGAGGCGCAGGCCAAGCTGACCGGCCGTCCCGGCGTCTGCCTCGTCACCCGCGGCCCCGGCGCCACCAACGCCGCGTCGGGCATCCATGTCGCCCAGCAGGACGAGACTCCGCTGGTCGTCCTGGTCGGCCAGATCGAGCGCGGCATGCGCGGCCGCGACGCCTTCCAGGAGGTCGACTACGGCAAGCTGTTCGGCGGCATGTGCAAATGGGTCGCCGAGATCGACAGCGCCGACCGCGTGCCGGAGATGATCTCCCGCGCCTTCCACACCGCGATGGCCGGCCGCCCCGGCCCGGTGGTGCTGGCCCTGCCCGAGGACACGCTGACCGAAACCGCCGACGTCGCCGTCGCCCCGCGGGCGGAGCCGGTCGACAGCGCCCCCACCCCGGCCCAGGTGGCGTCCTTCGGCGCCCTGCTGGCCAAGGCGGAACGGCCCCTGCTGGTCGTCGGCGGCTCCCGCTGGACGGAGGAGTCGGTCGCGGCACTCCGGCTTTTCGCGGAGCGGCTGTCGCTGCCGGTGGCGGTGACCTTCCGCCGCCAGATGCTGTTCGACCACTGCCACCCGCTCTATGCCGGCGACGTCGGGCTGGGCATCAACCCGAAGCTGACGGCACTGGTCAGGGACAGCGACCTGCTGATCCTGCTGGGCGACCGCTTCTCCGAAGTGCCGTCGCAGGCCTATGACCTGCTGGGCATTCCGGATCCGGGGGAACTGGGGGGCAAAACGGTGGTCCACATCCACCCCGGCGCGGAGGAGATCGGCCGCGTCTATCGCCCGACGCTGGGCATGGTCGCCACGCCAGCCGCCTTCCTTGAAGCGGTAGCGGGGCTGGCCGTGACGGCGAAGCCGGGCTGGGCCACCCGCGCCGAAGCGGCGCACGCCGCCTACGAGGCGTGGAGCACCCCGCCCGAATCCGGTCCCGGCGACGTGCAGATGGGCCGCATCATGGCCTGGCTGGACGAACGGCTGAAGCATGATGCCATCTTCACCAACGGCGCCGGCAACTACGCCACCTGGATCCACCGCTTCCACCGCTTCCGCCGGTTCGGCACGCAGGCGGCGCCGGTCTGCGGCTCGATGGGCTACGGCCTGCCGGCGGCCATCGCCGCCAAGCTGCAGCACCGCACGCGCGACGTTTTGTGCTTCGCCGGCGACGGCTGCTTCCAGATGACCGGGCTGGAATTCGGCACCGCCGTGCAGGAAGGCGCCGCCGTGATCGTGCTGGTCGTCGACAACGGCATGTACGGCACCATCCGCATGCATCAGGAGCGCGAGTATCCCGGCCGCGTGTCCGGCACCCGGCTGCAGAATCCCGACTTCGCCGCCTTCGCCCGCGCCTATGGCGGCCATGGCGAGACGGTGGAGACCACCGACCAGTTCGCCCCGGCCTTCGAGCGCGCCCGCGCGTCGGGCCTGCCGGCGATCCTCCACATCAAGCTCGACCCCGAAGCCCTGACCCCGACCCGGACCCTTTCGGAGATCCGTGCGGCGGGCAAGGGGAAGTGATTTGACTCTCCCCCTCAATCCTCTCTTCCCGCCGGGGAGAGGAGGATTTTCGGGATCTGTCCAGTAACGCCTCCGCTTTTTTGACCCAAGGAGCCACCCCGGTGCAGCACAGCGACATCCTCTCCCGTTTCGGCCTGACCTCCAGCGGAACCGGGCTGACCGCCCGGTCGCCGGTCGATGGCGCCACCCTCGCCACGGTGGCGGAGACCGCGCCGTCGCAGGTGTCGGACATCGTCGCCAACGCCGCCCGCGCCTTCGAGGCGTGGCGCTCGGTCCCGGCCCCGCGCCGCGGCGAGCTGGTCCGCCTGCTGGGCGAGGAGCTGCGCGCCGCCAAGGAGGATCTCGGCCGGCTGGTCTCGCTGGAAGCCGGCAAGATCTACCAGGAAGGCCTGGGCGAAGTGCAGGAGATGATCGACATCTGCGACTTCGCCGTCGGCCTGTCGCGCCAGCTCTACGGCCTGACCATCGCCTCGGAGCGTCCCGGCCACTCGATGCGCGAGACCTGGCACCCGGCCGGCCCCTGCCTCGTCATCTCGGCCTTCAACTTCCCGGTGGCGGTGTGGTCGTGGAACGCGGCGCTGGCGCTGGTCTGCGGCGATCCGGTCGTCTGGAAGCCGTCGGAGAAGACCCCGCTGACCGCCGCCGCCTGCCAGGTGATCTTCGACCGCGCCGTCGCCCGCTTCGGCGATGCGCCGGCCAACCTGTCCCAGGTGGTCCAGGGCGGCCGTGAGGTCGGCGAGGCGCTGGTCGCCCATCCCGGCTTCCCGATCGTCTCGGCCACCGGCTCCACCCGCATGGGCCGCGAAGTGTCCAAGGTGGTGGCGGAGCGCTTCGGCCGTTCGATCCTGGAGCTGGGCGGCAACAATGCCATGATCGTGGCGCCGTCGGCCGACCTCGACATGGCGCTGCGCGCCATCCTGTTCTCCGCCGTCGGCACCTGCGGCCAGCGCTGCACCACGCTGCGCCGGCTGATCGTCCACCGTTCGGTCAAGGACCAGCTGCTGCCGCGCCTGAAGGCGGCCTATGCTTCCGTGTCGATCGGCAGCCCGCTGGAGTCCGGCGTGCTGATGGGTCCGCTGGTCGACGCCGACGCCTTCAAGGCGATGCAGCGGGCGCTCGACGCCGCCAAGGCCGAGGGCGGCACGGTGACCGGCGGCGAGCGCACGCTGACCGACCGCTTCCCCAATGCCTACTATGTCACTCCGGCCATCGTCGAGATGCCGGCCCAGTCCGAGGTGGTGCGGCACGAGACCTTCGCGCCGATCCTCTATGTCCTGACCTACGACACGCTGGAGGAGGCCATCGCGCTGCAGAATGCGGTGCCGCAGGGCCTGTCCTCCTGCATCTTCTCGACCGACGTCCGTGAGACGGAGCGCTTCCTGTCGGCCGCCGGGTCCGACTGCGGCATCGCCAACGTCAACATCGGTCCGAGCGGTGCGGAGATCGGCGGCGCCTTCGGCGGCGAGAAGGAGACCGGCGGCGGTCGCGAGTCCGGTTCGGACTCCTGGAAGGCCTACATGCGCCGCCAGACCGCAACGGTGAACTACTCCTCCGCGCTGCCGCTCGCCCAGGGCATCAAGTTCGAGATCATGGGCTGAGGCGTTTCCGGCCGGGGCGGGTCCGCCGTTGGCGAGCCCGGCCCGGCCGGTAACCGGCTCAGATCGCCAGCCGCTGCTTGACCGCTTCGGCCTTGGCCGTCAGGTCCGGCAGCGGCAGCCGGCCGATCAGCAGGGCGGCATGGTCCGGGCCGTTCCAATAGGCGATGGCCTGCCCGCCGCGCATCTCCTGCTCCACCCCGCGCACGGTGCCGGGACGGCGCAGGATGCACAGCGCCAGCGGACCGCTGCGCGGGTCGAGATAGGTGATCTGGGCCAGCGGCATGTCGTCGTAGGCCAGGATCTGCGCGCGGCGGAATTCCGCCCCGGCAACCTCCACCGCCTCCGGCGTCAGGGACAGGTTGAGCGGCCGGTTCAGGGCGGCGAGCTGCGCCGACTGGGCATCGCGGCCGGGCGTGGCTCCGCCCAGCGTTTCCAGCGTGTACAACCCCATATATTGCGCGACCACGCCATGCCAGTGGCGCTCCCGGTCCGGACCGCCGTCATCGTCGGCCAGATCGTCGGTGTCGCCGCTTCCGATCAGCCCGGTCAGAAGCCGGTCGCCCAGCACGCCCGCCGCCACCGACGCGGCGATGGCGCCGAACAGACGGCGACGGGTCAAAGGGATGACCGCGTTGGCGGCAGACGGCAGGGCCGCGCCGACCGGCGGCGTAGCCATTCCGTCGAGCATGCGTTGCAGCTCTGCCGTCGGCGCTTCGTCCAGCAGGGGCCGGAACGCGTCGCCATAGGGCAGGCTGGCGCGCGAGAGATGCTCCACCCTGGCGGCGACCGCCGGATCGCGCTCCATCAGGTCGAGCAGACGGGCGCGGCGCTCCTCCTCCAGTTCGCCGTCGATGAAGGCGGTCAGTTCCTCGTCGGAGGGCATCGGGGGATCGTCGCTTTCTCCGGTCATTTCGCCGCTCCGTCGCTCATCCTGTCCGCCAGCTTTGCCCGCGCCGCCGCCAGACGGCTCATCACCGTTCCGACCGGCACGTCGAGGACCGCCGCGACCTCGCGGTAGGTCAGGCCCTCCACATAGGCGAGGAACACCGCCGCCCGCTGCGCTTCCGGCAGGTCGCCGACAAGCCTCATCACCTGTCCCGCCAGAACCTTCGCCTCGGCCTCGCGCGCACCGTCCACTTCCAGGCTCGCCTCCGCATCGACGGTTCCCTGGCCGAAGCGGACCCGCCGCGAACGGACCTCGTTCAGCCAGACCGAATTCAGGATGGCGAACAGCCAATGGTCGATGCGGGAGCCGGGCTGGAACTGGCGATGCCGCTCCAATGCCCGCAGGCAGGTCTGCTGCACCAGATCGTCCGCCCAGTCGCGCTGCCGCGACAGGACGAAGCCATAGCGCCACAGGCGCGGCAGGGTGATCGACAAGCCCTGCCTGACTTCCGCTTCGCTGGCGATCTGACCGCTCCCTCCCGTGGCGTCCGCGCCGGCCGGCTCCCGCCGTCGCCGCATCGGCCCCGACCAACCATATGCCTCACGGCCGCTTTCGAAGATAGCCATCATCCGCCTTTCCGAAGACCGGACAAAGCGGCGGGAGCACCCCTGGCCTGGGGCGGAACGCGCACCCGCCGCTACCTGTCAGCCCCTGGCGGGCGTGGCGATGGCCTCTTCCAGGTCGCGGTATTCCTCGCATCCGGTGCCGCAGATCTTGCGGATGGCCGCCAGCTGCTCCCGCGCCAGATCGGGGCGGCCCTTGAGCATGTAGGCCTCCCCGAGATATTCCCGGACCTTGGCGTAGGACGGATCGGCGGCCACCGACTTCAGGTAATAGCCGATCCCCTCGTCGACGCGGCCCAGCTTGCGGGTGGCGTAGCCGCGGTAATTCAGCACGACGGGGCTGTCCTGGTTCCGCGCCGTCCCGAGCATGTCCAGCGCCTCCTGATAACGCTCCGCCTTCGCCAGGGAATAGGCGTAATCGGCGATGTCGTCGTCGCTGAGGTTGGCGCCGCTCTGCTTCACGCATTGCTTGGCCTTCTTGTCGTAGACCTCCCCCGGCTTGCAGGTCGGGGTGGTGTCGTCGCCCATGGCGCGGGCGGGGACGGGGGTCAGCAGGCCGGTGCCGAGAACGGCGGCGCACAGCAGACCGGCCAGGGCGGCGCTTCCGGCCTTGGAACGAATGCTCATCATGACTTCTCCTGAAGTTCGGCGGGTGACGGTTCGCCATATCGCGGCGCCGGCGGACAACACCCCACCCCCGCCGGCTATTCGGTCGCGGATCAGTTTTTTCGGTTCCTTCGCGGCACCGAATAGATGGCTGGCCCGGCGTGTTCCCCACCCGCCGCGCCGTCAGCATCCCCGCTGCAGCCGCGATGTCCCGAATGGAACCGCCCCCCATGTTCCCACCCGTGGCTTTGCTTGGCCTGGGCCTCGGCCTGCCGCCGCATGTCCTGTCGCAGGAGGAGGCCGCCCTCCTCACCGCCCGCATCTTCGGCGACCGGCTTGCCGGCTTCCCGCAGTTCGAACGGGTCTTCGCCAACACCGGCATCGCCCGGCGGCACTGCGCCCGGCCGGCGGACTGGTATGCCGCCCCCCATGGCTGGAGCGACCGCATGGCCGCCTACCGGCAGGCCGCCTCGGCATTGTTCGTCCAGGCCGCGACCGCCGCCCTGGCGGATGCCGATGTCGACCCTGCCGCAATCGACTGCGTGGTCGTCTCCTCCTCCTCCGGCTTCGCGGTGCCGAGCCTGGAAGGGCAACTCGCCGAAGCCATGGGCTTCCGGCCCGATGTCGAGCGGGTGCCGTTGTTCGGGCTTGGCTGCGCCGGCGGCGTGGCGGGGCTGGCGACCGCCGCGAGGCTGGCGGCGACGCCCGGCCGCACCGTGCTGTTCGTGACCATAGAGCTGTGCAGCCTCGCCTTCCGGCAGGATGACGGCAGCCGCGCCAATCTGGTGGCGACCGCCCTGTTCGGCGACGGTGCCGCCGCCTGCGTGCTGCGCGGCGGTGCGGACGAGCGCGCCTTTGCCGTCATCCACGGCGCCGGCCAGCATCTGTTCCCGCGATCGCAGGAGATCATGGGCTGGCGCATCGACGACGGCGGCTTCGGCATCGTCCTGTCGGCGGCGCTGCCGCAATTCCTGCAGAGCCATCTCCGCCCCGCCCTTGCCCGGCTGCTCGCCCAGTGCGGCACGGACGAAGAGCGGATCGGCCGCCTCCTCTGCCATCCCGGCGGCACCCGCGTGCTGGCGGCGCTGGAGGAGGTGCTGCGGCTGGAGACCGGCAGCCTCGACCATGAACGGGCGGTGCTGGCCGACCACGGCAACATGTCCGCCCCCACGGTGCTGTTCGTGCTGGACCGCGCGCGCCGGGCGGGGTTGCCGGACCGGGCGGCGCTGCTGGCGCTCGGTCCCGGCTTCGCCGCCAACCTGATCACGATGCGGCGGGGGCCGCGATGACGGTTCCGGCCGTTATCATGCTGCTGGTGACCGGGCAGCGGCTGAGCGAGCTGGTCGTCGACCGGCGCAACCGCGCGGCGCTGCTGGCCCAGGGCGCGCGGGAGCATGGGCGCGGCCACTACCCGTGGATGGTGCTGCTGCATGCCGCCTGGCTGGCCGGCCTCTGGGCCGCCGCCCTGCGGAGTCCGGCACCGGGGGTCGAGCCGGCCTGGCTGGCGCTTCTCCTCGCCATGCAGGCGGTCCGCCTGTGGGTGCAGGCGACGCTGGGGCGACGCTGGACCACCCGGATCCTCGTCCTTGGCGGCGTGCCGCCGGTCCGCAGCGGCCCCTACCGCTTCACCGACCATCCCAACTATCTGGCGGTCGCGGTGGAGATCGCCGCTCTCCCGCTCGCCTTCGGCATGGCCGGCTACGCCCTCGTCTTCTCTCTCCTCAACGCGGCGATGCTGGCCGTCCGCATCCGGGCCGAAGACCGGGCGCTCGGCCGGAGATAGCGAAGGCCACCAGCAGTTCCGCCGCCGCCAGCGCCGCGATCACCTCCGGCCGCTTGTCGCCGGTCAGCGCCGCCCCGATGGGGCAGGTCAGCCCGTCCAGCGCAGCCGCGTCACGCCCCCGCGCCCGGAACCAGCGCTCAAACTTGGCGCGCTTGGTCGCCGAGCCGATCATGCCGACATAGGCGGCATCGCCGCGGCGCAAGGCCGCCTCGGCGATCTCGAAATCCAGGGCATGGCTGTGGGTCAGCACCAGATAGCCGGCCCCGGCGGGCGCCGCCGCCAGCGGATCGAGCGGGCTGTCGGTCAGGATGCGCTCCACCCCCGCCGGGATCGCGTCGGGAAACTCCTGCGTCCGGCCGTCGATCCAGACGAGGCGCAGCGGCAGCGGGGCGAAGGCGGTCGCCATGGCGCGGCCGACATGGCCGGCGCCGAACAGCAGCAGGGTGGGACGGGCCTCGCGAGCCCGGCGCTCGCGCTCCTCCAGTGCGGCGACGGTGCCGGAATCGGCCCGCTCCAGCCGCAGCACGACATGCCCTCCGCAGCATTGCCCGGTCGCCGGCCCCAGGGCCAGGTCGAGCGTTTCGGCCGCGGAGCCGTCCTCCAGCATCCGCCGGGCGGCGGCGATGGCGGTCCATTCCAACCGGCCGCCGCCGACGGTGCCGGCGCAGGCCTGCCGCCCCACCAGCATGCCGGCCCCCTCCTCCCGCGGGGTGGAGCCACGCGCCTCGGCGACGGTCACCAGCACGGTGGGTTGGTCGAGCGCCAGCCAGTGCGAGAGGGTGGCGGAGAGCGGCGTCATGGCTGAGAGGACACCGCCCGCTCCCGCAGGGCCGCGATGCAGGCCAGCACCCGCTCCGGCGTCGCCGGGGCGTCCAGCCGCGGGCAGAGCCGATGGCCGGCGACGCTCGCCACCGCGTCGGACAGCGCGTGGAACACCGACATGCCCAGCATGAAGGGCGGCTCGCCCACCGCCTTGGAACGGAAGATGCTGTCCTCGCGGTTCGGCGCATTCTCCAGCAGCGCGACGTTGAAGACACGCGGACGGTCGGAGCAGGCGGGGATCTTATAGGTGCTGGGGGCGTGGGTGCGCAGGCGGCCCTGCCCGTCCCACCACAGCTCCTCCATGGTCAGCCAGCCCATGCCCTGGACGAAGCCGCCTTCGATCTGGCCCTCGTCGATGGCCGGGTTCAGCGACCGGCCGCAGTCGTGCAGGATGTCCACCCGGTCGACGACATACTCGCCGGTCAGCGTGTCCACCGTCACCTCGGCGCAGGCCGCGCCATAGGCGAAATAATAGAAGGGCGTGCCGCGCCCGGCCGCACGGTCCCAATGGATCTTCGGCGTCTTGTAGAAGCCGGTGGCCGACAGCTGCACCCGCGCCATGTAGGCGGCGCGCACCAGTTCGGCGAAGCTCATGTCGCGGTCGCCGACCCACACCCGGTTGCGCTCGAAGCGCACGGCGTCGGGCGCCACGCCCCAGTTCTCCGCCGCGAAGGCGACCAGCCTTTCCCTGATGGTGCGGGCCGCCGCCTGCGCCGCCTTGCCGTTCAGGTCGGCCCCCGACGACGCCGCGGTGGCCGAGGTGTTGGGCACCTTGCCGGTGTTGGTGGCGGTCGGGCGGATGGCGGAGACGTCGACCTGGAACTCCTCCGCCACCACCTGGGCGACCTTGGTGTGGAGCCCCTGCCCCATCTCGGTGCCGCCATGGTTCAGCTGGATGCTGCCGTCGGTGTAGACATGGACCAGCGCGCCGGCCTGGTTGTAATGGGTGGCGGTGAAGGAGATGCCGAACTTCACCGGCGTCAGCGCCAGCCCCTTGCGCAGGATGCGGCTCCCGGCATTGAAGGCGCGGATGTCCTCCCGGCGCTGCCAATAGCCGGACGTCTCCTCAAGCTGCGCCACCAGTTCCGGCAGGATGTTGTCGGTGACGGTCTGGTGGTAGGGCGTCAGGTTGCGGCCGTCCGTCTCGGGATCGGTCCCGTAGAAGTTCCGCTTGCGGATCTCCAGCGGGTCCTTGCCCAGCGCGAAGGCGATCTCGTCGATCACCCGCTCCGCCGCGACCATGCCCTGCGGGCCGCCGAAGCCGCGGAAGGCGGTGTTGGACACCGTGTTGGTCTTCAGCGGCAGCGATTGCAGCCGGGCGGCCGGGTAGAAATAGCCGTTGTCGGCATGGAACAGCGCGCGGTCGGTCACCGGTCCCGACAGGTCGGCGGCATAGCCGGCCCGGGCCGCGAACAGCATGCCGACGCCCCGGATCAGCCCGCTGTCGTCGAAGCCGACACGGTAGTCGATCTCGAAGTCATGGCGCTTGCCGGTGATCTGGAAATCGTCGTCGCGGTCGGGACGAAGCTTGGCGGCCCGGCCGGTGCGGCTGGCGACCAGCGCGGTGCAGGCGGCGAACAGGTTCGACTGCGTCTCCTTGCCGCCGAAACCGCCGCCCATGCGGCGCACCTCCACCGTCACCGCGGCGCCGGGCACGTCCAGCACATGGGCGACGATGTGCTGGACCTCCGTCGGGTGCTGGGTCGAGACATGGATCAGCAGCTCGCCATCCTCGCCCGGCACCGCCATGGCGATCTGGCTTTCCAGGTAGAAATGCTCCTGCCCGCCGATGGCGAGCCGCCCTTCGATGCGGTGCGGCGCGGCGGCCAGCGCCGCATCGGCGTCGCCGACCGCCAGCGTCATCGGCGGCGTCACCAGCGTCCGCTCGCCGTCACGGGCGGCGGCGATGGTCAGGACGGCCGGCAGATCCTCATACTCGACCACCGCCAGCTTGGCCGCGCGGCGGGCCTGGTCGCGGGTTTCGGCGGCGACGGCGAAGATCGGCTGGCCGACATGCTCGACCAGGGTCGAGGCGAACAGCGGCTCGTCATGCCTGCCCATGCAGCCGATGTCGTTCACCCCCGGCACGTCGTCGGCGGTGAAGACCGCCACCACGCCGGGAGCATGGCGGACCGGCGACAGGTCGATGGAACGGATGCGGGCATGCGCCCGGCCGCTCAGGCCGAGATAGACATGCAGCAGACCGGCCGGCTCGGCGATGTCGTCGACATAGACCGCCTCGCCGCTGACATGCTTGTGGGCGCTCTCGTGCCGGCGGGAGTCATGGACGGCGCCTTCGATGCGGTCCGGGGCGGGGGCTGGAGCGATGACGTCGGGTGACATTGCGTCAGGCATGGGCAAGCCTCCGGTCGCCGACCAGACGGGTCTCCGCCGCCGGGTCGCTGGTCTCGACATACAGCTTCATCAGCAAATTCGCGGCCACGGTGGAGCGATAGCCCGCGCTGGCCCGCCAGTCCGACAGCGGGCTGTAGTCGCCGGCCAGCGCCGCCATCCCCTGGCGCACGCTGTCCTCGGTCCAGGGACGGCCCAGCAGCACGGCCTCGGCCCCGGCGGCGCGTTTCGGCGTGCCGGCCATGCCGCCGAAGGCGATGCGGATGTCGGCGACGCGGCCGTCGCCGTCCAGCGTCAGGCGGAAGGCGCCGCAGACGGCGGAGATGTCCTGGTCGAAGCGCTTGGCGATCTTGTAGGCACGGAAGCGCACGCCCGCCGCCGGCTTGGGCAGGATCACCGCCTCGACGAACTCGCCCTCGCGGCGGTCCTGCTTGCCGTAGTCGAGGAAGAACTCCTCCAGCGGCAGCTCGCGCACCTCCTCGCCGCGCCGCAGGCGCAGGGTGGCGCCGCAGGCGATCAGCGCCGGCGGGGTGTCGCCGATGGGGGAGCCGTTGGCGATGTTGCCGCCGATGGTGCCCATGTTGCGCACCTGCTCCGCCCCGATGCGGCGGATCAGCTCGCCGAAATCGGGATAGAGCGCGGCGATGTGGGCCGCCGCGTCGCTGTAGGTAACGCCGGCTCCGATCACCAGCGCGTCGCCGCGATCCTCGATCCGCCGCAGGGCCCGCACCCGGCCGGTATAGACGACGGTCGGCAGCACGCGCTGGAACTTGGTCACCCACAGCCCGACATCGGTCGCCCCCGCAACGATGGTGGCGCCGGGGTTGTCGAGCAGGAGCTGGGCCAACTGCGGCACGGTGGCGGGGGCCAGGAACCGCCGCCCGTCGGCACCGACGCTGAGGATCTCCTCGTCGCGCAGGGCCTTCAGCTTTTCCGCCATCGCGGCGCGGTCGGCGACCCTGTCCGAGGACCGGTCGCCGATCCCGTACATGGCATGGGCCGCTTGGACGATCGGCTCGTAGCCGGTGCAGCGGCACAGGTTGCCGGCCAAGGCATCGTCGATCCTTTGTCCGTCCGGCCGCTCCTCGTTCAGGTAGAGCGCCAGCAGCGACATGACGAAGCCCGGCGTGCAGAAGCCGCATTGCGAGCCATGGCAATCGACCATCGCCTGCTGCACCGGATGCAGCGCGCCGTCCGGCCCCTTCAGATGCTCCACCGTCAGCAGCCGGCAACCGTCCAGCGTGGCGAGGAAGCGGATGCAGGCGTTCACCGCCTCGTAGCGCAGGGTGTCGCCGTCCAGCCGGCCGACCACCACGGTACAGGCGCCGCAATCGCCCTCCGCGCAGCCTTCCTTGGTGCCGACCCGTCGTTCCGACAGCCGCAGCCAGTCGAGCACCGTCAGGGTCGGGTCGACCGCGTCGATCTCCCGAAGTTCGTCGCCGAGATAGAAGCGGAGGCGCTGGCGCATGGCTGCTCCCGTTGAAGCGGTGGCGATAGACCGCAGTATTTCACCGACGTTAACTCTGTCACCAGATCGGCAACGGGGGAAAGAGTTTCAAACGATTTGCAGAGGATCGGCGTTGCGCAGGTCTTTTTGGGACGATGCGACCCTCATCCGGCGGGAGGTGGAACAGCATGGAACGGTTTCCGGCGGCTGTTCCATTCCGTCTCCGCCTGCCGGTTGCGCGGCAGAGCGGTTGGGTGAGGGGGCACCGCGGATGGAACGACCGCGCCAGGGGATTGCCAAGGGCCAGCATGCCGGCGGCCATGATCCATTGTTCCTCATGGAACTGCGAACCGGGGACCAGCGAGCCTTCCGACGGCACCGGCGGCTCTTCGGCCCAGAGAGGGAAATGGTCGTTCTGGAAGGTACGGCTGTCGAGGGGCATGGCTGCGCTCCGCAGGGTGGTAGGACCGTTGCGGAGAAGTTATAGGACTTACATCCTAATTTGGCGGTCTTTATGCAAAATCTGAGGCAAGGCGCTTTTCCTTCGCCCCCCCGGAGTGATGATGTTCGGCAGTCCTTCCCGCGTCCACGATTTGCGAACATTGCAAAAGCCGGAACACCATATCGGGCAGGATGCGGGAGTTTCGCGAAAGCTCAGATTGCGGGCCGGTGGAGATTTCCTTGCCCGCCGGCCCGACAACACCCAGGGCGGGATTGGAGAAGGAATGATGATCAGAGGAACGCAAGGGTACGGCAGCAACGCGCCGGAACTGGCCGAACAATACGAGAGCATCACCTTCGACGATGTCCACCATGAGGTGATGCATCTCTTTCCCTCCCCGCCCGCGCGGGTCCTTGACATCGGGGCGGGGTCGGGGCGCGACGCCGCAGCGCTCGCCACGCTCGGCCATAGGGTCGTTGCCGTGGAGCCGACCGACGCGCTCCGGCGGGAGGGGTTGCGCCTCCATGCCGGAAAACCCATCGAATGGGTCGATGACCATCTCCCCGACCTTCAGCGGCTTCACCGCCGGAAGGATCGCTTCGACCTGATCCTTCTGACGGCCGTGTGGATGCACCTGGACATCGAAGAACGGCGGACGGCCATGAAATCCTTGGCGGGACTCCTTGATGCGAATGGCCGGATCAGCATGTCGCTGCGTCATGGCCCGGTTCCTGAAGGGCGGAGGATGTTCGAAGTTTCGGCCGACGAGACGATCGAGCTTGCGGGCTCGCACGGGCTCGGCGCGGTCCAGGTTGCGGAGCGAGACGACATGCTGGGACGACCGGACATCCGCTGGAGCTTCGTCGTTCTTGAGAGGCGCAGATGACCGTGGGCCGCCAAAACCCGGGGCAAACGCACGGCGCCACAGCTTTCTGTTTGACGATCGGATTCACGCTTCAAATCGATTCCGATTTTATGCGATCCGATCTAGGCATTCCCCTCCGGCGTCATCCCGGCCAGCCCTTCGCCTGCGCCCCCAGCCGCCCGTACCGACGCGAGCGTCAGCGCATGCCAGTAGAGATCCAGCAGGGCCGCCGGCATGCCGCCCTCCTGATGGCCCTCCATCGGCAGGATGGCGGCGGCATGGGCCAGCGCCGCGGTGGCGGCGTTCGCGCTGCGCGCGACGGCGTCGCCCAGCAGGCCCAGCGTCTGGCCCAGCGCCGCGGCGTCGAAGCGCAGCAGGGCCGGCGGCACGGTGATCTGCGCCTCGCCGCCGCGCAGGCGGCCGACGGCGATGTAGACATGCAGCAGGTCGGGCCGCGCCTCCGGCCGCAGCAGGGCGGCGACGATGCGGTTGCCGGTCAGCGCGCCGGTACCGTCGAACTCGTACATGGCGGCACGCTCGCCCTGGCGGGTGGCGGCGAGGCCGGCGAGGCGGGCGGTCAGCGGTTCCCCCGCCCGGCGGCTGGCCTCGTCGAACAAGGCGGGGTGGCTGCCGCCCTCGCTCAGCACCACCAGCGGCGCGTCGGTCGCCGCGGCGGCGGCCAGCAGCCGGGCCAGCACGGCGAAGGGATCGGTGCCCGCGGCATCCGCTTCCGCCTCCAGCAGGCCGGCGCCGCGGCGCAGCATGGCCTCGGCGAAGCTGATGTCGATGTCCATGGCGGATCCCTTTCCCGTCCGAAGGCGCCCTTTTTAGGCCGGAACGCCTCCTCCGCTCAATGGTAACCGAAGGCGCCCGTCACCTTGCCGCGGAAGACCCAGTAGGAATAGGCGGTGTAGCCCAGGATCGACGGGATCAGGAAGGCCATGCCGACCAGCAGGAACACTTGCGTCTTGGGCGGGGCCGCCGCCTCCCACACGGTGACGCCGGGCGGGATCAGGTGCGGCCACAGGCTGATGGCGAGGCCGAGATAGGACAGGGCGAACAGCGCCATCGACAGCACGAAGGGCGCCACTTCCCGGCTGTTGTCGATGGCCCGCCACAGGGCGAAGGCCAGCACCGCCGTCACGATGGGGACCGGCGACAGGAAGATCAGGTTGGGCAGCGAGAACCAGCGCTCGGCGATCTGCGGCAGCAGGAAGGGCGTCCACAGGCTGACCGCCGCCACCCCGGCCAGCACCGCCAGCATCAGCCGCCGCGCCATGCGGAAGCACCAGTCCTGCAGCGGCCCGATGGTCCGCCAGATCAGCCAGGTCGCCCCCAGAAGCGCATAGCCGACCACCAGCGCCGCCCCGCAGAACAGGGCGAAGGGGGAGAGCCAGTGCAGCATGCCGCCGGCGAACTGCCGCCCCTCCACCGGGATGCCCTGGATGAAGGAGCCCAGCACGACGCCCTGCGCGAAGGTCGCCAGCAGCGACCCGAGAAAGAAGGACCGGTTCCACCAATGACGGCCCGCCCGCGCCTTGAAGCGGAACTCGAAGGCGACGCCGCGGAAGATCAGGGCGATCAGCATGACCAGCAGCGGCAGGTACATCGCCGGCAGCACAACGGCATAGGCGATGGGAAAGGCGGCGAACAGCCCCGCCCCGCCCAGCACCAGCCACGTCTCGTTGAAGTCCCAGACCGGCGCCACCGTGTTCATCATGGTGTCGCGGTCCTCCTCCGTCGGGGCGAAGGGATAGAGGATGCCGATGCCGAGGTCGAACCCGTCCATCAGCACATACATGAACACCGCGAAGCCGACGATCCCGACCCAGATCAGGGTCAGCAGGCTTCCTTCCGCAATCTCCTGCATGGGGCTCACTCCGCGGCTTCGATGGACGGGTCGGCGGCCGACAACGGCCGTTTCGGGCTTTGCGCCTCCGGCGGCTGCGGCATGTCGTGGCGATGCGTCGGGCCGGCGCGCAGCAGGCGGATCAGGTAATAGGTGCCGGCGCCGTAAATGATGGCGTAGGCGACGACGAAGGACAGCAGGGAGACCAGCGCCGCCTCCGTCGTCAGCGACGGCGTCACCGCGTCGGCGGTGCGCAGATGGCCGTAGACGACCCAGGGCTGGCGCCCGATCTCGGTGGTGAACCAGCCGGCCAGGATGGCGACGAAGCCGATCGGCATGCAGCCGACCAGGATGCGGTTGAACCAGTCGCTGGTGTAGAGCCGGCCGCGGAAGCGCAGCACCAGATGCACGACCGCCACCGTCAGCATGAGCAGGCCGATGCCGACCATCAGGCGGAAGGTCCAGAAGACGATGCGCGGGTCGGGCCGCTCGTCGGCCGGGAACTGCTTCAGGCCGGGGACCGTGCCGTTGAGGTCGTGGGTCAGGATCAGGCTGGACAGGGCGGGAATGCCGATCTCCAGCCGGTTGGTCTCCGCCGTCACGTCGGAGATGGCGAACAGCACCAGCGGGGCGCGCGGGCCGCCCTCCCAGTTGCCTTCCATGGCGGCGATCTTGGCCGGCTGGTGCTCCAGCGTGTTCAGGCCGTGCTGGTCGCCGAGGAAAATCTGCAGGGGCGCCAGCACGGTGATGAGGCCGAGCGCCATGCTCAGTCCCAGCTTCGCATGGTCGGAATGGCGGCGCTTCAGCAGGTAGAAGGCGCTGATGCCGGCGACGACGAAGCTGGTGGTCAGGAACATCGCCGTCACCATGTGGGTCAGGCGATAGGGGAAGGACGGGTTGAACACCACCTGCCACCAGTCGGTGACGAAGTAGCGGCCGTCCTTGATCTCGAAGCCGGCCGGGGTGTGCATCCAGCTGTTGGCCGACAGGATCCAGAAGGACGACAGCAGCGTGCCCAGCGCCACCAGGCAGGCCGCCATCAGATGGATGCCGCGCGGCACCCGGTCGCGCCCGAACAGCAGGATGCCGAGGAAGGCGGCCTCCAGGAAGAAGGCGGTCACCACCTCGTACTGGATCAGCGGGCCGAGGACATTGCCCACCGTGTCGGACCAGCGGCTCCAGTTGGTGCCGAACTGGTAGGACATGACGATGCCCGACACCACGCCCAGGCCGAAGGACAGCGCGAAGATGCGGGTCCAGAACTCCGACAGGCTGCGGTAGATGCCCTTGCCGGTGCCGACCCACAGCGCTTCCAGAAGCGCGATCCAGCAGGCAAGTCCCACGGTAAAGCTGGGAAACAGGATGTGGAAGGAAATCGTGAACGCGAATTGAATTCGCGACAGGATCAATGGATCGAGCTCCATGGCCGCCGCCTCTTTTGTTGGGCGCGATGATAAGCCGGCACCGGAACAATAGCCGGCGCGGGCGTGGCAGGAGGCGATGTAGGCCGGGCGACTGCGGCGGAAAGGGGGACTAGTCTTTCAGTCTTGAAGGCGATCGCACAAGGTATTATGGAGCCGCCATAGCGATCCGTCCGTTGATTCGCATCGACCGCAGGAACTGATCGATAAGGCAGCCTTTGGCCCGTGAAGCTCGACACCGTCGAACCCGGCGCCGAGCTTCAAAGATGAAAAGGGACCGGTCAGGCCATCGACAGATCCCCTGTCACGTCACCTCGATGTCGAGGAAGTCGATGGCAACCGCCACGCGTTCACGCAGGGGCAGGTTGTTCTCGCCGATCGCGTATACGCGCCGCTTGGTCGGGAAGACGAAACCGCCGAACGTCCTGTGTTCCGTCGCATAATTGGCGCTCGCCGTCCCGCTCAGAACATCGGCGCTGTAGTCATGGCGCCGAAGAATCCCCGAGGCATCGAAATAGAAGGTCTGCTCGGTCGAGTGCGTCTCTATGTTTGCCGGGAACGTCACCTTCAGGCGGCGCCATGTCTCTCCCTCTTCCGTCACCCAGGGTTCGACTTCCTCGCTCCCGACCCCCGGAAGCTTGAAGAGAAAGGGCGTGCTCAGGTAGGTCCACATGGCGTAGCCGGTGAAGTAGATCAGGTGCTGGGCATCCCACGGCGTCGCCACGGTATGGCCCGCGAACGCCTTCCTCGGTTCCTCACGCTGCTCGACGACCTCCCCGCCTTCGGTCACGACTGCCGTGCGACCGGCGTCGAACAGCGTGCGCCGGCCAGCCTGGACGAAGGGCGAATATTCGGTGTGCTGCCTGCGAGGGTCGATCGAGACCTGAGTGTCCTTGAACACGTCCGGCCATCCCTTGAGGTGCCAGACGCCGCCGCCGATCGAGACATGCGCGCTCACCGTCCTGAGCCTCTGCCAGCGGTCCCAGCCGCCATGCGCTGAAACCGCGAGGTCCAACAGGTCACTCATTCCACGCCTCCGTTTCCGGCACGGGCATCCGCGCCGAATGGTTTAACTTTGCAACCTCTCGACATCTGACCGAAATGGTTTAACTTTGCAACCCTATTGATCGCGGTGAACGGAGAAGCGAATGAAGGGCAAGCGCAAGGACCTGGGGCGGGCAAACTGCGGCATCGCGCGCGCCCTTCAGGTCATTGGCGATTGGTGGTCGCTGCTGATCGTGCGCGAAGCATTCGGAGGGAAGCAGAGATTTGGCGAGTTTCAGAAGAGCTTGGGGCTTGCGAAAAACATCCTTTCAAGCCGCCTGAAGAAGTTGGTCGACAATGGAATATTCGTCGTCGAGCCGGACCCGGACTCCGCGCTCAGCCACCTTTACGTGCTCACCCCGAAGGGGGAGCAACTCCATATCATCCTCATTGCACTCTGGCAGTGGGGTGAGGAAAACTGCTTCGAGTCCGGTGAACTCGACCTTGCGATGGTCGACAGACCAAGCGGACAGCCACTCGCCAAACTGCGGCTGCTGGCGCAGGACGGCCGCGCTCTCGGCTCCCGCGATTTCCGGCTTGCCCCAAGTCAGGAGCCTGTACTTTCTGCGCGGCCTGCCCGACAGTAGCCTCAGAGTCCATTGGCGCCCGACGGTCAGTGGGGCGGATAGACCGCCGTGATGCCGGAAATCACCGTCTGCGCCGCCAGTGCCGCCAGAACGATGCCGAGCACCCGGCTGACCGTGTGGATCACCGTGCGGCCGAGCAGCCGCCCGACCCGGTCGGCGCCCAGCAGGATCAGCGTCACCCCGCCGATCACCGTCGCCGCCGCGCCCAGGACACTGACCTGTCCCGCCGCCGTGGTGCCGACGCGGTCCATCAGCAGCAGGATCGAGGTGATGGCGCCCGGCCCGGCGATCAGCGGCACCGCCAGCGGGAAGACGGCGATGTCGTGCGCGTCCTCGTCGGTCATCGCCTCGCCGGTGTCGCGCTCCTTGCGTTCGGAGCGCTTGGCGAACAGCATCTCGAAGGCGATCCAGAACAGCAGCGCGCCACCGGCGATGCGGAAGGCCGGCATCTCGATGGACAGGGTCTGCAGCACGACCTTGCCGAAATAGGCGAAGAAGACCAGCACGACGAAGGCGATGGCGGTGCCGCGCAGCGCGATGATCCGCTTGTGCCGGTCGTCGAAGCCGCGGGTCAGCGCGATGAACAGCGGCACCAGCCCCGGCGGATCGACGACGACGAAGAAGACGACGAGGTTGCTGATGTAGTCCGACAAAGCGGGCTCCAGCCTTTTGCGGTCACGGATGGATGGCGGCGATCATAGGCTTGGCGTTGCGGCGTGTCACGCTTCCGCCAGGGCATGGGCGAACGCCTCCACCCCCTGCACGCCCGCCGGGGTCAACGCGTAGGTGCCGCGACCGACCCGCTCGAACCAGCCATAGACGTTGCGCAGCAGCATCGGCCCGACATCCTTCGGTGCCCCCGCCTTGCGCAGGGCCGCGACGGTCAGCGGCCCGCCGCGCAGCAGGCGGGCGATGCGCAGCGCGTCCTGGCGATAGGCGGTGACGATGGCGACGCGGGTGGAGCCGCCGCGGTTGGGATCGCCGACCCGGCGGGCATGCTCGCCGAGCAACCGGTTGGTGCGCTTCCTGTCCTTGCGCGGGGTATAGGGGACGGGATCGAGCAGCACGGCGACCTGCCGCCCCTCGGCCAGCCCGGGATCGACCATCAGCAGGCCGAGCCCCAGCCGGCGGCAGAGCTTCTTCACGTCGCCATCTAGCGGCGACGGCCCGGTGGCCTTGCGCCCCGGCTGCGGCACGGCGAGATAGACGCTGTCGCTGACCGCCAGCCGGTCCACCCCCTGGAGCACGAGGTCGAGGGTGAAGCGCTTCTTCAACTCGACGATCACCGGCGGCTCGCCGCCGCGCGTGGCGACGAGATCGCAGCCATAGATCTCCGCCTTCACGTCGTAGCCCTGGGCTTCGAGGAACGCTTTGACGGGGGCATAGAGATCAGTTTCGGCGGTGACGGTCATGTGGCGAGAAACCGCGAATCAGCCTCTCCCCCCTGGGGAGAGGTCGGCCGGCATCGCCGGCCGGGTGAGGGGGGCGGACCCTCGCCCGCCTGCGGGAGAGGGTGGCTGCGCAGCAGCCGGGTGAGGGACTGCGCGATGGTTGAGGAATCCTCGAAGTGGATCCCCCTCACCCCGACCCTCTCCCCGGGGGGGAGAGGGAGACGGCCTTTAGAACAGGCGCTTACCGTCGCCGAAGAGGCCGTATTTATCGACCAACTCATCGTAAGCCTTGAAGGCTTCACGGTTTTCCTCAGTCCAGCGTTGCTTCTCGGCTTCGGTCATACGCGCTCGCTTGCGGTGCGCGCAAGCCTCCGAAGCCGGGGAGCCATGCCGATCTTCGGACGCCATCACGCCGCCGCCCGCTGCTTGCGCAGGATGCCGAGGATGTCCGACGCCGCCTTCGGGATGTTGGTGCCCGGCCCGTAGATCGCCGCAGCTCCGGCCTGGAAGAGATAGTCGTAGTCCTGCGGCGGGATCACGCCGCCGCACACCACCAGGATGTCGCCGGCACCCTGTTTGCGCAGTTCGTTGATCAGCTGCGGCACCAGCGTCTTGTGGCCGGCGGCCTGCGACGACACGCCGATGACGTGGACATCGTTCTCCACCGCCTGCCGCGCCGCCTCGTCCGGGGTCTGGAACAGCGGGCCGATGTCGACGTCGAAGCCGATGTCGGCGAAGCTGGTGGCGATCACCTTGGCGCCGCGGTCGTGGCCGTCCTGGCCCATCTTCACCACCAGGATGCGCGGCCGGCGGCCTTCTTCGGCGGCGAAGGCCGCCACCTCCTCCTGGATGCGCTTGAAGCCCTCGTCGCCCTCATAGGCCGAGCCGTAGACGCCCGACACCGAGCGGATGACGGCGACATGGCGGGTGAAGGCCTTCTCCAGCGCGTCGGAGATCTCGCCGACGGTGGCGCGGGCGCGGGTGGCCTCGACCGACAGGGCCAGCAGGTTGCCGGTCTTCGCAGCGGCTGCCTCGGTCAGCGCGGCCAGCGCCGCCTGGCATTTGGCCTCGTCGCGGCTGGCGCGGATCCGGTTGAGGCGGGCGATCTGCGCCTCGCGGACGGCGGTATTGTCGATGTCCAGCACGTCCACCCCCTCAGGCGTCTCCGGACGGTACTTGTTGACGCCGACGATCACCTCCTCGCCGCGGTCGATGGCGGCCTGACGGCGGGCGGCGGCCTCCTCGATCAGCAGCTTGGGCATGCCGCTCTCGACCGCCTTGGTCATGCCGCCCATCTCCTCGACCCGACCGATCAGCTCCAGCGCGGCGTTGGCGAGGCTGTGGGTCAGATGCTCGATGTAGTAGGAGCCGCCGAGCGGATCGACCACCTTGGTGACGCCAGCCTCCTCCGCGATGATCAACTGGGTGTTGCGGGCGATGCGGGCCGAGGTCTTGGTCGGCAGGCCCAGCGCCTCGTCGAAGGCGTTGGTGTGCAGCGACTGGGTGCCGCCCAGCACCGCCGCCATCGCCTCGATCGTGGTGCGGACGACGTTGTTGTAGGGGTCCTGCTCGGTCAGCGAGACGCCCGAGGTCTGGCAATGGGTGCGCAGGGCCAGCGAGCGCGCGTCCTTGGGCTGGAACTTCTCCTGCATCAGGGAGGACCACAGCAGGCGCGCGGCGCGCAGCTTGGCGATCTCCATGAAGAAATTCATGCCGATGGAGAAGAAGAAGGACAGGCGCGGCGCGAACTTGTCCACGGCCAACCCCTTCGACATCGCCGCGCGGACATATTCCAGCCCGTCGGCGATGGTGAAGGCCAGCTCCTGCACCGCCGTCGCGCCGGCCTCCTGCATGTGGTAGCCGGAGATCGAGATCGAGTTGAACTTCGGCATGTGCTGGGAGGTGTACTCGATGATGTCGGCGATGATCCGCATCGAGGGTTCGGGCGGGTAGATATAGGTGTTGCGGACCATGAACTCCTTGAGGATGTCGTTCTGGATGGTGCCGCTCAGCTTGTCCTGGGAGACGCCCTGCTCCTCCGCCGCGACGATGTAGCCGGCGAGGATCGGCAGCACGGCGCCGTTCATGGTCATCGACACCGACATCCTGTCGAGCGGGATGTCCTGGAACAGGATCTTCATGTCCTCGACGCTGTCGATCGCCACGCCGGCCTTGCCGACGTCGCCGACGACGCGGGGATGGTCGCTGTCATAGCCGCGGTGGGTGGCGAGGTCGAAGGCCACCGACAGGCCCATCTGGCCGGCCTTGAGGTTGGCCTTGTAGAAGGCGTTCGACTCCTCGGCGGTGGAGAAGCCGGCATATTGCCGGATGGTCCAGGGCTTCACCGCGTACATCGTGGCGCGCGGGCCGCGGGTGTAGGGCGGGAAGCCCGGCAGCGTGTCCAGCTCCAGCCCTTCCAGGTCGGCGGCGGTGTAGAGCGCCTTGACGTCCAGCCCTTCCGGGGTCTTCCAGACCAGCTTGGAAAGGTCGCCGTCGGCGCCGAGATCCTTGGCGGCCAGCTTGTCCCAATCGGCAAGGGTCTTCTTCGGGAACTCGGTCATCGACGCCTCCTGAGGGCTTCTTATGGGCGCTGGTGAAACTGCAAGGCAATCGGATGTGGAACTTAAATTCCTTGGAAGGGCCTTCCGTCATCCCCGCGAAGGCGGGGATCCAGAGTTCGCAAGACGAATCTGGTGGGAAAGCCTGGATCCCCGCCTTCGCGGGGATGACGAGCTTCCTTGGAGAAGAGCACGATCTTCATATGCGATTGCCCTGGGCGAAACTAATACTGGCAGTGCGTTCCCCCCGATGCCCCCTTCCGCCAGACGGACGGCCGGTGGAAGGGGGCAGGGGTGACGCTTCCTCTCGATACGTTTCTTATTCTTATACGGTTACGCGAATTCCACGATCTTCTGATCGACCGCCAGGCTGCTGCCCGGGGCTGCGTGGATTTTCGCGACCGTTCCGTCCTGCGCGGCGCGCAGAATGTTCTCCATCTTCATCGCCTCGACCACGGCCAGCACCTCGCCGGCCTTGACCTCCTGGCCTTCCGACACCGCCAGCGACACCAGCAGGCCCGGCATCGGCGACAGCAGGAACTTCGACATGTCCGGCGGCGCCTTGACCGGCATCAGGGCGTCCAGCTTGGCCGCCTTCGGCGTCAGCACCTTGATGACGGCCTGCGATCCGCCATGGTGCAGGCGGTAACCGATGCCGACACGGTCGATCTGGACGCAGACGCCGGTGCCGTTCACCGTGCCGTGGAACAGCGGCTCGCCGATCCGCCAGTCGCTCAGCACCGTGTGGCGCTTGCCGTCGACCTCAACAGCGTAGCCGATGCGCTGCGGATTGCCATCGGCGGCATGCAGGTGCACCGGATGCTGGGCGCCGTCCAGCACCACCACCCAGTCGTCGCGCACCGCCGCCTTGTTGCCGGCCATCTTGCCGGAGATCTGGATGTCGCGGTCGTTGAGGCTGCGGTGGATCACCGCGGCGACCGCGATCAGAACGGACGGGTCTTCCGGCGGCAGGTCGGAGGCGTGGAAGCCGGTCGGATATTCCTCGGCGATGAAGTTGGTGGTCAGCCGCCCGTCGACGAAGCGCTGGTTCGCCATCAGCGAGGCCAGGAACGGGATATTGTGGCTGACGCCGCGGATGTAATACTGGTCGAGCGCCTCGCGCATTTCGGCGATGGCCGCGTCGCGCGTCTGCCCCCAGCTGCAGAGCTTGGCGATCATCGGGTCGTAGTACATCGAGATCTCGCCGCCCTCGAACACGCCGGTATCGACGCGGACATGGCTACTGGCGGCCGGCGGCCGGTAATGGGTCAGGCGGCCGGTCGAGGGCAGGAAGTTGCGGAAGGGGTCTTCCGCATAGACGCGCGCCTCGACGGCCCAGCCGTTGAGCTGCACGTCCTCCTGTTTGATCGTCAGCTTCTCGCCGGCGGCGACGCGGATCATCAGCTCGACGAGGTCGAGGCCGGTGATCAGCTCGGTGACCGGATGCTCGACCTGGAGGCGGGTATTCATCTCCAGGAAGTAGAAGTTGCGCTCGGCGTCGACGATGAACTCGACCGTGCCGGCCGACTTGTACTGCACCGCATTGGCGAGCGCGACGGCCTGCTCGCCCATCGCCTTGCGGGTGGCGGCGTCGAGGAAGGGGCTCGGCGCCTCCTCGATGACCTTCTGGTGGCGACGCTGGATCGAGCATTCGCGCTCGTGCAGGTACAGGCAAGTGCCCTGCCCGTCGGCCAGCAGCTGGATTTCGATGTGGCGCGGCTGCTGGATGTATTTCTCGACGAAGACGCGGTCGTCGGCGAAGCTGGAGCGCGCCTCGTTGGTCGCCGAGCGGAAGCCCTCGCGCGCCTCCTCGTCGTTCCAGGCGACGCGCATGCCCTTGCCGCCGCCGCCGGCCGACGCCTTGATCATCACCGGATAGCCGATGTCGCGGGCGATGGTGACCGCCTCCGAATCGTCGGCGATTACGCCGAGATAGCCGGGGACGGTCGAGACGCCGGCCTTCTTGGCCAGCTTCTTGGACTCGATCTTGTCGCCCATCGCCTGGATGGCGAAGGCGTCGGGACCGATGAAGGCGATGCCGGCGGCCGCCAGCGCCTCCTGGAACTCACGCTTCTCCGACAGGAAGCCGTAGCCAGGATGGACGGCCTGGGCGCCGGTCTGCCTGCAGGCCTCGACGATGCGGTCGATCAGCAGGTAGCTCTGGGCCGACGGGGCAGCGCCGATGTGGACGGCCTCGTCGGCCATCTCGACATGCAGCGCGTTCCGGTCGGCGTCGGAATAGACCGCGACGGTCTTGATGCCCATGCGGCGTGCCGTGCGGATGACGCGGCAGGCGATCTCGCCACGGTTGGCGATGAGGATCTTCTCGAACATGCTGCCGGCCCTCACAGCGGAATGTTGTCGTGCTTGCGCCAGGGGTTCTGGAGCTGCTTGTTCTTCAGCATGGACAGCGCCTTGGTGACGCGACGGCGGGTGCCGTGCGGCATGATGACGTCGTCGATGTAGCCGCGCGACGCGGCGACGAAGGGATTGGCGAACTTCTGCTTGTACTCTTCCGTACGCGCCTCGATCTTCGCCGCGTCGCCGATGTCGCCGCGGAAGATGATCTCCACCGCGCCCTTGGCGCCCATCACCGCGATCTCGGCCGACGGCCACGCATAGTTCACGTCGCCGCGCAGATGCTTGGACGACATCACGTCGTACGCGCCGCCGTACGCCTTGCGGGTGATGACGGTCACCTTCGGTACGGTGGCCTCGGCGTACGCGTACAGCAGCTTGGCGCCGTGCTTGATGATGCCGCCATATTCCTGGCTGGTGCCGGGCATGAAGCCGGGGACGTCGACCAGGGTCAGGATCGGGATTTCGAAGGCGTCGCAGAAGCGGACGAAGCGCGCCGCCTTCTTGGAGCTGTCGATGTCGAGGCAGCCGGCCAGAACCATCGGCTGGTTGGCGACGATGCCCACCGTCGAGCCGTTCATGCGGGCGAAGCCGATCAGGATGTTCCTGGCGAATTCCGGCTGAAGCTCGAAGAAGTCGCCCTCATCGACGATCTTGAGGATCAGCTCCTTCATGTCGTAGGGCTTATTCGGGTTCTCCGGCACCAGCGTGTCGAGCGAGAAGTCCTCGCGGTCGAGCGGATCGCTGCAGGGACGGACCGGCGCCTTCTCGCGGTTGGAGGAGGGCAGGAAATCGACGAAGCGACGCAGCTGCAGCAGGGCCTCGACGTCGTTCTCGAAGGCGAGATCGGCGACGCCCGACTTGGTCGAGTGGGTGACGGCGCCGCCCAGCTCCTCCGCGGTCACCACCTCGTGGGTGACGGTCTTCACCACGTCCGGCCCGGTGACGAACATGTAGGAGCTGTCCTTCACCATGAAGATGAAGTCGGTCATCGCCGGCGAGTACACCGCGCCGCCGGCGCACGGCCCCATGATCATCGAGATCTGCGGGATGACGCCCGAGGCGTCGACGTTGCGCTGGAAAACCTCGGCATAGCCGCCGAGCGATGCGACGCCCTCCTGGATGCGGGCGCCGCCCGAATCGTTCAGGCCGATCACGGGCGCGCCGACCTTCAGCGCCTGGTCCATGATCTTGCAGATCTTCTCGGCATGCGCCTCCGACAGCGCGCCGCCGAAGACCGTGAAGTCCTGGCTGAAGACGAAGACGAGGCGGCCGTTGACGGTGCCGTGGCCGGTCACCACGCCGTCGCCGGGGATTTTCTGGCCTTCCATGCCGAAGTCGACGCAGCGGTGCTCGACGAACATGTCGAACTCTTCGAACGAGCCCTCGTCGAGGAACAGGTCGATCCGCTCGCGCGCGGTCAGCTTGCCTTTGGCGTGCTGGCCGGCGATGCGCTTCTCACCGCCGCCCAGCCGCGCCGCGGCGCGCTTGGACTCCAACTTGGCCAGAATGTCTTGCATCGGGCGTTCCCATTCCTTGTCGTCTCAGTGACCGTCCGCGTTCCGGCGCCGAGCGACACCACGTCAACAGGAACGCGGCCACCGGAACGACGCGGATTATTCACAAACTTCGCAGCGCTTCAAACAGCCTCTTCGCAAAAAGGTGCGAAGTTGCGAAGCCCTTTGCAAAGGCCGGTTTGTGCTTGCTAAGCTTGCGAAGAACAGCTGATTTCCAAGCTCGGCGTCGGGTAGGATTTTATACGCATGCAAAAGAAGCTGTTCCTTGGCTACAAGCTGCGCCGCCTGCGCGAGCAGCGCGGCCTGACCCAGGCGTCGCTGGCCAAGACGCTGGAGCTTTCCCCCAGCTATCTCAACCAGCTGGAGAACAACCAGCGCCCGCTGACCCTGCCGGTGCTGATGCGGATCGCCGCGACGTTCGAGCTGGAGCTGTCCGCCTTCCTGGAGGACGAGGACAGCCGGCTGGTCTCCGACCTGCGGGAGGCGCTGGCCGACCCGCTGTTCGCCGGGGCGCCGCTGACCGCGGGGGAGTTGCGCAGCGTGGTCGGGTCGAGCCCGGAGCTGGCCCGCCGGGTGCTCAGCCTGCATCAGGCCTACCAGAAGCTGCATGAGCGGGTGCAGTCGCTGACCGACAGCCTGTCCAGCAGCGAACAGGGAGACAGTTTCGCCGGACCGCAGTTCCCCTACGAGGAAGTGCGGGACTATTTCCACTACTGCAACAACTACATCGGCCCGCTGGACGAGGCCGCGGAACGGTTGTGGGACACCGAGAAGATCCATTCCGGGTCGCTGCTGAACGAGCTGGCCGCCTATCTCAAGCGGCGCCACGACGTGCGGGTGAAGATCGTCGCCGACGAGGCCGGCGACACCGCCATGCGCAGCTACGACGCGACGACCGCCACGCTGCGGCTTTCGGCCCTGCTGACCAGCTCCAGCCGCGCCTTCCACATGGCGAACCAGATCGCGCTGCTGGAGTTCGGCGAGCAGATCGACGAGCTGGTGGATCAGGCGAAATTCTCCAGCGAGGACGCCCGGTCGATCTGCCGGGTCGGGCTCGCCAACTATTTCGCCGGAGCGCTGGTGCTGCCCTACCGTGCCTTCTCGGCGCAGGCCCGCGCCCTGCGCCACGACGTCGAGCAGTTGCAGAGCCGCTTTTCCGCCAGCTTCGAGCAGGTCTGCCACCGGCTGTCGACCCTGCAGCGGCCGGGGGCGCGCGGCCTGCCCTTCTATTTCGTCCGGGTCGACATGGCCGGCAACATCACCAAGCGCCATTCGGCCACCCGCTTCCATTTCGCCCGCTTCGGCGGCGCCTGCCCGCTGTGGAATGTGCACGAGGCCTTCGCCCAGCCCGGCAAGATCCTGGTGCAGTTCGCCCAGATGCCCGACCGCACCGCCTATATCAGCATCGCCCGCACGGTGACCAAGCGCGGCGGCGCCTATCTGAAGCCGTCGCGCCAGTTCGCCGTCGGGCTGGGCTGCGAGGCTGCCCACGCGCCGGAGCTGGTCTATGCCGCCGGCATCGACATCACCGACGTCAAGGCAGCGGTGCCGATCGGCGTCAACTGCCGCCTGTGCGAGCGCACCGACTGCCAGCAGCGCGCCTTCCCGCCCATCGGCAGCGAATTGCGGGTGAACGAACATCACCGCAGCTTCGTCCCCTACCTGTTCAACCCGCCGGACACCCCGCCCCGCTGATCTGGCGATCCTCGCGGGTGCCCGGTTGGCCCGCGACTTGCTGAGAACCGGTCGCAAGATCGGAAAGGCTGTGTGTTTCGGCATTCCCCGGCCCGGTCGCTGCAAGCTGCGTCGCAATTTGCCAATGGCGGGTCATGGACGGCGACAATCTGCATCACGCTCCCGACCGGCGAAGGACGGCCTTCGCTCCGGACGCGCTGGCCCGCATGCTGGCGGCATCGACCGCGGCGCTGGCCCAGGGACGGGGCATCGCGCTGGACGTCAGCGTGCTGGCCGGAACGCCGCCGCGGCTGCTGGGCGATGCGGAGACCGCGGGCGCGCTGTGCAACGCGCTGGCCGCCAGCGCCATCGCCAGCGCCGGTCCCGGGAAACTGGACGTCCGCCTGTCGGCCCTGCCGGCGGGGGACGAGCATGTGACGTTGCGGGCCGAGCTGGCCGGCCGCTTCGGCACGCAGGGAGAGGATGGATTCGGGCAGGAGCTAGCCCGCCGCCTGCTGGCGGCGCTCGGCGCCCGGATCAGTGTCGAACAGGGGGAGGACGGGATGCGGCGGGCGGTTCTGGACATGCCGGCCGCCCTGCCGTCGCGCACCACCGACGCCGAGCGGCTGATGAGCTGGGCGCGCGCGCGCGGCGGCCGGCTGCTGGTGGTGGACGACAGCGCCACCAACCGCATGGTGGTCGCCGGGCTGCTCGCCAAGGCCGGCTTCTCGGTCGAGACGGCGAACGGCGGGGTGGAAGCGGTGGAAGCGGTCGCCCAGGCGCCGACGCCGCCCGAAGCGGTGCTGATGGACGTCGCCATGCCGGACATGGACGGGCTGACGGCCACCGCCACCATCCGCCGGCTGGGCGACGAGCGGGCCCGCATCCCGATCATCGCCGTCACCGCCAACGCCCAGCCGGAAGACCGCGTCCGCTGTCTGGCGGCCGGGATGAACGACTACCTGACCAAGCCGGTCCGCCGAGCCGACCTGTTGGGCGCGCTGGAGCGCTGGCTGGCGCCCCAACCAGCCTGACAGGTCGGCCTGACGGTCCGGTTCAGAACGACGAGTCCGGTTCCTTCAGGAACGCCTCCTCCTCCGGCGTGCTCGGTCGGCCGAGAGCGGCGTTGCGGTGGGGGAAGCGGCCGAAGCGCCGGATGATTTCCCGGTGCCGCAAGGCGGCGCGGACCGAGGTCTCGTCGCCCACCCGTTCGGTGAACAGGGCGACCCCGCGGTCCTGGCTCGCCGGATCCTCGTGATGCTCATAGGGCAGGTAGAGGAAGGTCCGCTCGTCGGCAGTGCATTCCAGGTCGAAGCCGTTGGCGACGGCATGGTCGCTGACGCCCCTCGCCTTGCCGTCGGTGGCGAAGGCACGCGGATCGTCGCGGAACATGTTGCGCGGCACCTGGTCCAGCAGGACGCACAGCGCGATGCAGCCGTCGACATCCTCCCTCCAGTGATCGTAGTCGCCCCGGGCCGCCGCCTCGTAATGCGGCCCCAGCGTGTCGGCGACCGCCCGGTCGAAGCTGGCCGACTTGCGGAACCAGTAGGGCTTCATCGCCTCGTCGAACCAGAAATCGACGATCTCGTCGATCAGACTGTCCACCATCGTCCTCTCCGCCTCCTTGTCCGCCGCCCGACGACCTGTTCCCCACAAAAGAACAGGGCGCCCGAAAGGGGCGCCCTGTCCATGTCCTAAATCGCCTCACCGGGCCATCGGGCTCAGTGCAGCGTGCTCCACATCTTGCGCTTCACGGCGTACATCAGGCCGGCCAGCACCAGCAGGAACAGGATGACCTTGACGCCCATCTGCTTGCGGGCGTCGAGGTGCGGTTCCGCGACGAAGGTCAGGAAGGTCGCCACGTCGTGCGCCTGCTGCTCCACCGTCGCCTTGGTGCCGTCGGCGAAGGTGACGCCGTCGGGCTGCAGGATGTTCGGCATGCCGACCTGATGGCCGGGGAACACCTTGTTGTAGTTCATGCCGTCCATCAGATGGACGTCGGCCGGCGGCTCCCCGAAGCCGGTGAGGAAGGCGTAGAGGTAATCCTCGCCGCCGACGCGGGCCTTCGCCATCAGCGACAGGTCGGGCGGCAGCGCGCCGTTGTTCGCCACGCGGGCCGCCTGGTCGTTGGGGAACGGCGACGGGAAGCGGTCGGCCGGAACGCCCGGACGCATGAACATCTCGCCGGCGTCGTTCGGACCGGCATGGACCTCGTAGCCGGCGGCGATGCCCTTCAGCTCGTCTTCCTTGAAGCCGATGCCGGCCAGAGTGCGGATCGGCACCAGGCGCATGGAGTGGCAGGCCGAGCAGACTTCCTTGTAGATCTGGAAGCCACGCTGCGCCGCCGGCTTGTCGATGGTGCCGAAGATGCCGGCATGCGGCCAGTTCTGCTTGGGGATGTGCACGCCCTCGGAGGCCTGCGCGGCCCCGGCGATGCCGAGCGCCAGCGCCGCCGAGAGGATTGCAGTCTTCAACGCGCGCATCAGGCCTTCTCCATCGGCTTGGCATGGGCGCCGGCGGCGATGCCGCCCCCGCCCTTCAGAACGGACTCGGAGATGCTGTTGGGAAGCGGACGCGTGCGCTCCAGCTTGCCCAGCACCGGCAGCAGGACCAGGAAGTGGAAGAAGTAGTAGAAGGTGCCGATGCGCGCGATCACCAGCCAGGAGCCCTCGGCCGGCTGCGACCCGGCATAGCCCAGGATCAGGGCGTCGATGGCCAGGATCCAGAAGAACTGGCGGTAGACCGGGCGGAACTTGCAGCTGCGGACCTTGGAGCGGTCGAGCCACGGCAGGAAGAACAGCAGCACGATCGAGCCGAACATCGCCAGCACGCCGCCCAGCTTGTCCGGGATCGCGCGCAGCATGGCGTAGAAGGGCAGGAAGTACCATTCCGGCACGATGTGCGCCGGGGTCACCAGCGGGTTGGCCGGGATGTAGTTGTCCGGATGGCCCATGTAGTTCGGCATGAAGAACACGAACGCCGCGAAGATGATCAGGAAGATCACCACGGCGAAGCCGTCCTTGACCGTGACGTAGGGGTTGAACGGGACGGTGTCCTGCGGACCCTTGGGGTCGATGCCGAGCGGGTTGTTGGACCCGCAGACATGCAGCGCCGCCGTGTGCAGGATCACCAGGCCCAGCAGGACGAAGGGCAGCAGGAAATGCAGCGCGAAGAAGCGGTTCAGCGTCGGGTTGTCGACCGAGAAGCCACCCCACAGCAGCGTGACGATGGGGTCGCCGACGATCGGGAAGGCCGAGAACAGGTTGGTGATGACGGTGGCGCCCCAGAAGCTCATCTGGCCCCAGGGCAGCACGTAGCCCATGAAGGCGGTGCCCATCATGACGAGGAAGATGAGGACGCCCAGGATCCACAGGACCTCGCGCGGGGCCTTGTAGGAGCCGTAATAGAGCCCGCGGAACATGTGGATGTAGACGGCGATGAAGAACATCGACGCGCCGTTGGCGTGCACGTAGCGGATCAGCCAGCCGTAATTCACGTCGCGCATGATGCGCTCGACCGAATCGAAGGCCAGCGAGGTGTGCGACGAGTACTGCATCGCCAGGAACAGGCCGGTGGCGATCATGATGACCAGCATGATGCCGGCGATGGCACCGAACGCCCACAGATAGTTGACGTTCCGCGGCATCGGGTAGTGGTTGTACTCGTGATCCAGCATCGTGAAGATCGGCAGGCGGCTGTCGATCCAGTTCACGACCGGATTCTTGAACTTGGTGGCTTGAACCTGAGCCATCTCGGGGGTCTCCAGAACCGTTGGGCCGCGTTAACCGAGCCGGATCTTGGTATCGCCGGTGAAGGCGTACGTCGGAAGGACAAGGTTGGCGGGGGCCGGGCCCTTGCGGATGCGCCCAGCGGTGTCGTAGTGCGAGCCGTGGCAGGGGCAGAACCACCCGCCATAGTCGCCGCGCGGATCGGTGACCTTCTGCCCGAGCGGCACGCAGCCCAGATGCGTGCAGATGCCGATGACGATCAGCCATTCCGGCTTCTTCACGCGGGCATCGTCGGCGACCGGATCGCGCAGGTCGCCCAGATTGACCGTCTTGGCGGATTCGATCTCCTCGGCGGTGCGGTGGCGGACAAAGACAGGCTTTCCGCGCCAGGTGACCGTGATCGCCTGACCGACGGCCACGGGGGCCAGATCGACGTCGATGGAGGCAAGCGCCAGGGTGTCGGCCGCCGGGTTCAGGCTGTCGATGAAGGGCCAGGCCGCCGAGGCCGCCCCGACGACGCCGACCGCACCGGTGGCAAGATACAGAAAATCGCGGCGGGAACCCCCCTCGCCGCCGGAGGCCGCGTGGCCACCCGTCCCGGGCGGATGCGTGGTCTGAGCCATAAGCCTGTTTCTCCTCAAGGCATGCCCGACGCCCTTTGCCCGCGCCGGACGACCGATGGACCTAATTACTGCATGACACGGCGAGCCCGCCCGCCGGAAGGAAAACCCCCAGGCACGCCGCGTCCGTCCGGAGTGGGTATCTCCAGCTTCAGACCTGCGGTATACCGTCGCGTCGGCATCTTGGAAAGTCCTTGGCCGGGAGACAATTTGTCGCGTGTGCGAAGGGCAAGAACATTTGTATGCAAAACAAACACTTCGAGGCAAGGCCCACGTTGCGCCTTGTGCTGTTCGAACCCGACATTCCACAGAACGCCGGAACCCTGATGCGACTCGCAGCGGGGCTGGGCGTGGCGCTCGACCTGATCGAGCCCTGCGGATTCGTGCTGGATGACCGGCGGTTGCGCCGGGCCGGGATGGACTATCTCGACCATCTCGACTGGGTCCGGCACAGCTCGTGGTCCGCGTACCGCGCCGCGCCGCAGGCGGGGCGGCTGGTGCTGCTGACGACGCGGGCGGCGATCCCCTACACCGACTTCCGATTCGCCCCCGGCGACCGCATCCTGGTCGGCCGGGAGAGCGCCGGCGTGCCCGACGAGGTCCACGACGCCGCCGACGCCCGTCTGGTGATCCCGATGGTGCCGCCCGCCCGGTCCTTGAACGTTGCGGTCAGCGCGGCGATGGTGTTGGGTGAGGCCTTGCGGCAGACTGCCGCGTTGGATGGGCGGCAGACTGCCGCGTTCCATGCTACAGCTCCCGCACAGCCGGAAACGCCATGACTGCCGCCCCCGCCGCCCCCCCCAGCCTCATCGAAGACCGCAAGGCCCGCGCCGCCGCCTGGTTCCAGGAGCTGCGCGACCGCATCTGCGCCGCCTTCGAGACGCTGGAGGACGAGCTGACCGGCACCCACGCCGACCTGCCCCCCGGCCGGTTCGAGCGCAGGAGCTGGAATCGTCCGGATCACGGCGGCGGCGAGGGCGGCGGCGGCATCATGTCGGTGATGAAGGGCCGGGTGTTCGAGAAGGTCGGCGTCAACATCTCGACCGTCCACGGCATTTTCAGCCCGGAATTCCGCGCCAGCATCCCCGGCGCGGCGGAAACGGGCGCGTTCTGGGCGGCGGGCATCAGTCTGGTGGCGCACATGCGCTCGCCGCTGGTGCCGGCGACGCACATGAACACGCGCCACATCGTGACGACGAAGGGCTGGTTCGGCGGCGGCGCCGACCTGACGCCGATGATGGAGGACGAGCGGGACACCGCCGACTTCCACGCCGGCCTCAAGGCCGCCTGCGACCGCCACGACCCGGACTATTACCAGCGCTACAAGGAGTGGTGCGACCGCTACTTCTACCTGCCCCACCGGGGCGAGGCGCGCGGCGTCGGCGGCATCTTCTACGACCAGCTCGATTCGGGGGACTGGGAGGCGGATTTCGCCTTCACCCGCGACGTCGGCACCGCCTTCCTCGACAGCTACGCCGCCCTGGTCCGCCGGCACATGAACCGGCCCTGGACCGCCGAACAGCGCGAGCACCAGCTGATCCGCCGCGGCCGGTATGTGGAGTTCAACCTGCTCTACGACCGCGGCACCACCTTCGGTCTGAAGACCGGCGGCAACACCGAGGCGATCCTGATGAGCCTGCCGCCGGAAGTGAAGTGGCCCTGACTTAGCGGCGCTGCCCCATCTGGATCCAGGGCGCCCAGGCCTGCCGGACCATCTCGCCCCACAGCCGCATCGGCGCCATCCACATCTCGGCCATGCCGGCGGCCGACGCCATCGGGTTCGTTCCACGCTGTCCGCCGACCGCCCCGAAACCGGGACCGGCGAGCAGCAGCGGGTTCATCAGGGCGGGAGCCAGCAGGCCGGCGACCGCGTCGAAGGACGGTGTGGCGCGGAACTGGATGGCGATCACCTCCGCCCCCTCCTCCCCGGCCTCGCGGTGGCGGATCTGGATTTCCAGGTTCGGCAGATGGGCGGTCAGAATCGTCTCGTCCGGCTTGCGGTCCATGGTCAGGCGCTCCAATCGGGTTCTGGCGACTCAAGGATAGGGTTTTTGCAACTGCGAAGAAACCCTCTCCGAAGGAAGTAGCGGCAACCAAACCCCGCGCCGGCCGTTGAGGACCGTATGGACACCATCCTCCCCCCGCCCGATGCGGCTCCCGCGGACTGCCCCTCTCCCGAACAGGAGGCGGCCTGCGCCGGGCTGACCTACAGCTCCGACGAGATGCCGGGCATCCGGCGACGACGCTACGGCAAAGGCTTCCGCTTCCTCTGGCCCGACGGCGCGCAGGTGACGGAGGAAGACACGCTGGACCGCATCCGCAAGCTTGCGATCCCGCCGGCCTACCGCGACGTCTGGATCTGCCCCGATCCCGACGGCCATCTCCAGGCGACCGGCCGCGACGCCAAGGGGCGCAAGCAGTACCGCTACCATCGCCGCTGGACCGAACTGCGGGAGGGCACCAAGTTCGGCCGCATGCTGGATTTCTGCCGCGCCCTGCCGCTCCTGCGCGAGCGGGTGAACGCCGACCTCGGCCGGCGCGGCCTGCCGCGCGAGAAGGTGCTGGCCGCGGTGGTGCGGCTGCTGGAAACCACGCTGATCCGCGTCGGCAACGAGAGCTATGCCCGCGAGAACCAGAGCTACGGCCTGACCACGCTGCGCGACGACCATACCGAGATCGAGGGGTCGGAGGTCCGCTTCTCCTTCAAGGGCAAGTCGGGCAAGGAATGGAACGTCGCGCTGAAGGACCGGCGTCTGGCCCGCGTCGTCGCCGCCTGCCGGGACGTGCCCGGCGACGAGCTGTTCCAGTATCTCGACCGCGACGGCCAGCGCCACGCCGTGACGTCGGGCGACGTGAACGCCTATCTGCGCGATGCGACCGGCGCCGACTTCACCGCCAAGGACTTCCGCACCTGGGCCGGCACCGTGCTGGCCGCCATGGCGCTCAGGGAGTTCGAGAGCTTCGACAGCGCCAGCGCCGCCAAGCGCAACGTCACCCGCGCCATCGAACAGGTCGCCACCCGCCTGGGCAACACCCCCAGCGTCTGCCGCAAGAGCTATGTCCACCCGGAAGTGCTGGATGCCTATCTGGAGGGCGGCCTGCTGGACTCGCTGAAGCGCGAGGTCGAGGCGGAGCTTCGCGACGATCTGGCGGGCCTGAGCGGCGAGGAGGCCGCCGTGCTGGCCTTCCTGCGCGAAAGGCTGAAGCGGGAGACGGCGGCGCGGGCGCGGGAAGGGGCGCGGGGGAAGAAGTAGGGACATCGCCGGGGCATCGTGGGGCAGGACCGGCGACACCCCCGGCCCGGCCCCTTTCCTCACATCGCCTCGGCCGTCTCCGTCACCGGCAGAAGCCGGCGCATGACCAGGCACACCAGATCGCCGGCGATCATGCCGTCCATGCCGGCATGGGCCTGCACCGCGCGCAGGACGGTTTCCGTGCGGTCGCGGGCGGACATGCCGCGGCTGCTGGCGAGCGCGGCGGCGAGGCGCTCCTCGCCGAAGGGCTCGCGCCGGCCATCGACGGAGTGGAGGACGCCGTCGGTGCACAGGAACAGCGTCTCGTCCTGGTTCAGCACCACCGTCGCCTCGCCGTAGGGCACGCCGCGCCGCACTCCCAGCGGCTGGCCGCCGGCCGCCGACAGGAACTCCACCACGCCGTCCGCGGTGACGCGGCAGGCGCCGCGATGGCCGGCGGCGGAATGGACCAGCGTGCCGGACACCCGGTCGTAGACGGCGACGAAGGCGGTGGCGAAACCGTCGAACGGGCTTTCGCCGCACAGCCGCTCGTTGGCATGGGCCAGGATGGCTCCCGGACCGGCGCCGGAGCGGGCGGTCTCGCGGATGGCGCCGCGCACCATCAGCATCAGGAAGGCCGCGGGCACGCCGCCTCCCGACACGCCGGCGGCGACCAGCAGGCTGTGGCGCTCGTCCAGCTCGATCACGTCGTAGAAATCGCCGCTGACCGTGTGGCCGGGCACCAGCGTGCCGTAGAACTGGCTGTCGCGGCCGACCGGCAGCTGGCGGGGCAGCAGGTTGGACTGCACGTCGCGGGCGGCGCGCTGCTCCCCCTCGATCAGCTGTTCGGCGGCGGCGAGCTTCTCGCTCTTGGTCTCCAGCTCCGCCCCGCGCATGACCAGCTGGGCGTCGAGGGTCTCCTCGCGCGCCGTCGCCTCCATCGCCATGCGGCGGAACACGCGCGACAGCCGGCCGAACTCGTCGTCGCGGTCGGCGGCCTCGTTCAGGGTGAAGGGGTTGAAGCGCCCGGCCTCCACCGCCTTGACCGCCTCGCTCAGCCGTTCCACCGGCGCCATCTGGTCGCGGGCGAAGCGCAGGCAGGCATAGACGCCCAGCGCCAGCACGAAGATGCCGACCAGCCCGCCGATCTTCAGCTGGCGGCTCAGCATCGCGCCCGGCTCCGTATAGGGCACGCGGACCACGGCCACCGTCGGCACGCCGGCCGCGGCGTTGGCGGCCGCGGCGTTGGGGGGGCCGGCATACCTGATCGGCGCCAGCGCCAGCAGGCTGTTGCCCGACACGCGGACGGCAACCTCGCCGCCGGGCGAAAGGGACTTGGCGGCGGCGGTGTCGGCGTCGGTCAGCGGACCGCCGCCGACACCGTCGGCCGTCACCGCGCCGCGGGCCAGCACCCGGCCGTCGCGGTCGAGCAGCCACGCCGCCTCCACCGCGCGAGTGGCGAGCAGCCCGTCGATCAGGCCATCGGTCCCCGACTTGCGCAGAAGGTCGCCCAGGCGCCGCACGTCGGCGCCGACCTGGACGATGCGCGGCTTGTCGACGCCGGCCACCCCGGCGAACTTCATCAGCTTGCCGTTCTCCAGCGCCGGCTCCGACGCCAGCGAGGCGGGCGAGCGGTTCAGCAGGCCGGCATAGGCGCCGTGGCGCGGGCCGCCCTTGGCGTCCTGGCCGAACAGCGGGTCGGGGCCGGACAGATTGTGCAGATAGGCCCGGCCGCGGTTGTCGGTGATCCACATCTCGTCCGGGCCGCCGGCCTCGGCGATCTGCTTCAGCCGGTCGTTGATGGCGCGGGGCGCCAGCTTCGCCGTTTCCGCCAGCGCCACCAGATGGGCGGTCAGCGTCGCTTCGGACAGGAGCCGTTCCGACAGCAGGGCGTCGACCTCCTGCGGGATGTCGCGGGCCTGGGCGGCCCCGCGGGCGAGCAGGCCGGCGGTCAGCCGCGCCTCCGCCTCGACCCGCCCGGTCAGGGCGGCGCGCGTGGTGAAGGCCATCGCCGTGGTGACCGCCACCACCGCCAGCAGCACCAGACCGGTGACCAGCAGGATCAAACGCTGTTGGAACGTCATGGGATTGCGCCCGCCCCCCTGTGGCTTGAAGCAGATGGCTGTCGCCACCGCTTCTACCGGTCCGGGGCGCGCAAGTCCAGGCGCCGGGGCGCCGCAGCGCAATCGCATTTGGCGATAAACGCCCTCTCCAGCCCCGGAAGAGGGCGCCGATTCCGGGCGCGCGCAAGATTCCGCCGCAGGCGCGACATTATCTCTTTCGTAACCAGATGCTCCTTAAGACGGAATGACCCGCCGCCTTCCCGCTGGTGCACGCCCATGCCGATGAACGTCCTGGAAATCGCCATCTATGCGATGGTCCTCACCGCCGGCCAGCCGCAATCCTTCGAATGCGTCTCGGTCAAGCCGGAGGGGGTGAACTGCACCAACGGCCTGTCGGCCAAGGTCGACGGCCCGAACCTGCTGTTCAGCACCGGAATCCAGGTGATCAAGGACCGTCAGGGCCGCGTGCAGCTGAGCAACGGGGTGCAGACCCGCTTCGACAGCTCCGCCTGGGTGGAATTCCAGGATGCGGGCAAGAAGCCGGTGGTCAGCGTCCGCAAGACCGGCCCGCTGCGCTTCAAATTCTCCAACGGCTTCCAGTGCGAGGCGATGGGCAACCCGGAAGACATGGCCCGCTGCTACAAGCCCTGACCGGGGTTGTCGCATATCGCAGCCCTGACGACCTGATTCATTCAGCGGTTGATGCCGCGGCGCTCCATCTCGTCCTCGATGGCGCGGCGGTTCTGCCGGATCTGGCGCTGCTCCTCGCCCAGCCGGTCGTACTGGCTGCGCAGGTCGCGGTCGGAATAGTCGCTGTAGGCGTTGCCGCGGCGGTTGCCGGACGACCCTTCATACCGGCGGTCGTCGCGATCCTGCGCCGCCCGGTCGTTGCGGTCCTGCGGATAGCTGTTGGGGTTGACGGCGCGGTTCAACTGATCGAGTGCCCCGCCCCAGCCGTTCTGGGACTGCCCGGTCTGGGCCAGGGCCGGCGAGGAGAGGGCCAGGACGGCCGCGGCAGCCAGGATGAGTGTACGCATCGGACGAACTCCCTCATGCGGTTGTCGTTTCCTTCTGACAACCGCCGGGGAGCCGATCCGTCACGCCTCACACCGGATCCGGCCCCAGGTCGCCACGGCCGTGCGGCGCGTCGAGGTCGAGCGCCGGCCCCTTCGGCACGATGCCGGTCGGGTTGATGGTGGCGTGGCTGCCGTAGTAATGGCGCTTGATGTGGTCGAAATTCACCGTCTCCGCCACGCCCGGCACCTGATACAGGTCGCGCAGATAGCCCGACAGCTGCGGATAGTCGGCGATCCGCCGCTGGTTGCACTTGAAATGCCCGACATAGACGGCGTCGAAGCGCACCAGCGTGGTGAACAGCCGCCAGTCCGCCTCGGTCAGGCGGTTGCCGACCAGCCAGCGCTGCGTCGCCAGCCGGGCGTCGAGGTCGTCCAGCGCCGCGAACAGCGCGTCGAAGGCAGCCTCGTACTTGTCCTGCGAGGTGGCGAAGCCGGCCTTGTAGACGCCGTTGTTGACGGCGTCGTAGACGAAGGCGTTGACGCGGTCGATCTCGTCCGCCAGCTCCGCCGGGTAGAAATCGGTGCGCACGTCGGTGAAGGCGTCGAATTCCCGGTTGAGCATGCGGATGATCTCCGCCGACTCGTTGTTCACGATGCTGCCGGTCTTCTTGTCCCACAACACCGGCACGGTCACCCGGCCGCTGTAGCCGGGCCTGGCCTTCAGATAGACCTCGTACAGCCGGCGGGCGCCGGTGACCGGCTCCGGCTCCGCGAAGGTCCAGCCGTCGGCCAGCATCAGCGGCTCGACGACGCTGACGCCGATCACGTCGTCCAGCCGCTTGAGCTTGCGGAGGATCAGCGTGCGGTGCGCCCAGGGGCAGGCCAGCGACACCATCAGGTGATAGCGCCCGGCTTCCGCCGGATAGGGGGTGGAGCCGTCGGCCGACACCCGGTCGCGGAACTGCGCCTCCGTCCTGACGAACGCGCCGCCGGTCTTCTTCGTGTCGTACCACTGGTCGCGCCACTGTCCATCGATCAGCAGGCCCACGGCTCCCTCCTCTTTTCCAATATCAGCCGGCTATCAGCCGTGCAGCTTCGTCGCGATCTCGGCGACGTGGCGGCCCTGGAAGCGGGCGCCGTCCAGCTCGACCGCGCTCGGCCGGCGCGAGCCGTCGCCGCCGGCGATGGTGCTGGCGCCGTAGGGCGAGTTGCCCATCACTTCCGAAACGCCCATCTGCCCCTGGAACGAATAGGGCAGCCCGACGATCACCAGGCCCAGATGCAGCAGCACGGTGTGGGTGCTGAGGATGGTGCTCTCCTGCCCGCCATGCTGGGTGGCGGTGGAGGTGAAGGCGGCGCCGACCTTGCCGTTCAGCGCGCCCTTGGCCCACAGCCCGCCGGTCTGGTCGAGGAAGTTCTTCATCTGCGAAGCCATGTTGCCGTAGCGCGTCGGCGTGCCGATGATGATCGCGTCGTACTGGGCCAGCTCGTCCACCGTGGCGACCGGGATGTTGCTCTCGTCCTTGTAGTGGGCGGACTGGCGGACGGCTTCCGGCACCAGTTCGGGCACGCGCTTCACCGCCACCTCGGTCCCGGCGACGGACCGGGCGCCTTCGGCCACCGCCTGCGCCATCTCCGACACGTGACCCCAGCTGCTGTAATAGAGCACCAGAACCTTCGCCATCGCCGTCACTCCCTGTCCGGTTGCGTGGAATTCGTCGCCGCGGCCGGTGCCGGCCCGGCGGTGACACAGAAATAGGGCGCGGCGGCGCTTCCGGTAATCCCGGATCTTGGCACCTCATTGTTTCCGGGTGTACAACAATGCCATGGATCGCCTCGACGACATGCTCGCCTTCATCAAGGTGGTGGACACCCGGAGCTTCACCGCGGCCGCCGACCGGCTCAACCTGTCGAAATCGGTGGTCTCCCGCCGCATCGGCGAGCTGGAGAACCGCCTCGGCGCGCGGCTGCTGAACCGGACCACCCGCAAGCTCAGCCTGACCGAGGTCGGGCAGGCCTATTACGAGCGCTGCACCCGCATCCTCGCCGACCTGGAGGAGGCGGAGCAGGCGGTCGCCGACCTGCACGCCGCCCCGCGCGGCCGGCTGCGGCTGAACGCGCCGGTCAGCTTCGGCATCCTGCATCTGGCCCCGGCGGTGGCGGAGTTCCTGGAGCGCTACCCGGCCATCGAGATCAACATGGACCTGAACGACCGCACGGTCGATCTGGTCGACGAGGGCTACGATCTGGCGGTGCGCATCGGAAAGCTGCGCGACAGCTCGCTGATCGCCCGGCGGCTGGCCCCGGCGCGGATGGCGCTGTGCGCCAGCCCGGCCTACCTGCAGAAGCACGGCGTGCCGCAGACGCCGGACGAGCTGAGCGACCACGCCTGCCTGATCTACACCAACGTCCCCACCCCCGACCTGTGGCCCTTCATCGTCGACGGGGAGACGCGCAGCATCCGGGTTTCCGGCCCGATCCGCAGCAACAATGGCGACCTGCTGCGCGAGGCGGCGGCGTCCGGCGTCGGCTTCATCATGTCGCCGACCTTCCTGTGCGGGCAGGCGCTGTCGCGCGGCGAGCTGGTCAGCATCCTGCACCGCCACGTCCCGACCGAGGTGACCGTCAACGCGGTCTATCCGCAGAACCGCCACCTGTCGCCGAAGGTACGGGTGTTCGTCGATTTCCTGGTTCAGCGCTTCGGCCCGCGCCCCTATTGGGACTGCGCGCTGCTCGACACGCTGCCGGAGGAAGCCTGGCCGGGACGGGACCGGCCGTCGGGAGTCGAACCGCAGGAGGCCGGCTGAACCAGCCCAGCTTCCCAAGTTTCATGCCGGCAAGTTTCAGGCCAGGCAGATTTCAGGCCGGCAAATTTCAGGTGGGCGAGTTTGGCCGGCGGCGGGAGCGCAGGTTCAGCGCGGTGATGAAGTTCGGCTGCTGGCCGACCACCGGACCCTGGGGGACCGGCTTCTTCGGGGCGGTGGACAGGAAGCCGCCGACCCGGCCGCGCAGCTCGACCGAATGGTGCGCCGCCTCGTCCGCGGTCTCCGCCACCTGACGGCGGACCGACGGCTCCAGCGTGTTGAAAGCGCGGGAGGCGAACTCGAAGGCCGGCTGCGACTTGGTGGCGATCACCTGACGCAGCGCCTTGGACACCAGCACCGTGTCCAGACCGCCCGGCCCCTCGACACCGTCCAGCACGTCGGCGAGGATGCCGATGGCCTGAAGCGTACGGTTGTCGTCCAGCGAAAGGTCGTGAGCGTCCATACGGGTCTTCCGATCGTCTCAAGCGGTACCGGGTCCCGCCCTTGCGGAGGCCCGGGTTGCACCAGCTGAATCATAGTGTTTGCGCCGGCATCTGGCAATGGACGCCATCGTTTTCGCCGGGAGCCTGTGGTGGAATCGTCACGACGGCGGCCGGTGCCGCTGCTCCGGCCATGCTACTCGGCGACGGTGACGAAGACGGCGGAGCGGATGATCGCGCCGCGCCCCTCCGCCTTCGTCAGTGCCGCGCGCAGGCTCGCCAGATAGGGGCCGGCCGGCTCCACCTCCTCGCGGTCGGCGGGGAACAGCGGCTCGCGGGTCACCAGCGCCAGGATCATCGCCGGGCCATAGGGCGGGGAGACGGTGTAGACGCGGTCGCCCGCCGATCCGGCGACGCCCAGCGTCACCGGGCGGCCCGGTTCCAGCCGGCCGTCGCGCCGCAGGCGCATCGGCACCATGTGGATGACGCTGCCGTCGCCGTCGATATAGTCCACGGTCAGGTGGCCCGCCGTCGCGGCGGTGACCGTGACCTCCAGCCGGTCGTCCTTGCGGTAGACCATCGACGGCCGGTTGAGGGCGAGTTCCAGCGCACCGGCCGGTTCCGCCTGCGCGGCGACGCCCAGCGCCTCGCACAGCGGCCAGGGCCGCAAGGCCACCCGCGCATCGACGTCGATGCCCCCCGGCAGCGCGACGAGCGCCGCCTTCAGGGTGGCGGCATCCTCCCCGGTGGCGACATAGCCGCCGACCCGCAGTCCCTTCCCGGTCTCCGCCACCGTGACGCCGGCGCAGGCGAGGCCGCCCGCCACGGCCGCCACCGCGTCACGCGCCGCGCCCGGCGTGAGTGCCGCCGTGTCGGGCTGGGACTGCGCCCGGGCCGGCGCTGGACCGGACAACAGGAAAGCCGCGACGCCGGCCGCCGCAAGACGGCAGGCGCCACCGCCGATCCGGGCGAACCGCATCACGCCCGCCTCCCGGTCATGCCGGTCAGGAAAACCGGGAAGGATATCCGCAACACGATGTTCACGGCTTCGCCGCCTCCGGCGCGGCCAGCGGGAACGGGTTCAGCTCGTTGCCGCCGGTCTTGAAGATGGCGGACTGCTGCCACTGCTTCTCCCGCGCCAGACGCGGCACCGCGCGGTTGACATACTGGCCGAGCGTCAGATTGTAGACCGCCTCGTCCCCCGGCAGCAGCGCCTTGCCCTTCAGCCCCTCCAGCACCGCATGGGCGAAGATGCCGTTGCGGCCGTCGTAGCTGTCCAGCGCCTGCTCCTGCTCCGACGAGGCGGCCAGCAGATAACGCTGGCCCATGTCCTGGTACAGCTTGTCTACCGTGCCCGCCGACACCGCGCCCGAATGGCAGGTGTCGAGCATCACCAGCACGTTGCGGGCCGAAATGGCGCTGACCAGCCGGTTCAGGTCCTTCTCCGACAGGCCTTCGCGGAAGATCGCCTCCGGCGTGGCGGCGGTCACGTCCTGGGTGATGAAGTGGTAGAGCTTGACCGACGGGTCCTTCGGCGACGGCACGATCACGCCATGGCCGGCGAGGTAGAGGACGACCGTATCCTGCTCCCGCGCGTTGGCGGCCAGCGCCTCCAGCCCGGCGACGACGGCGTCGCGGCTCGCCTGCTCGTCGTAGAGCGTCCTGGACAGGGCCAGCGACTGCCCGCGGTCGTAGCCGGCGGGGATGCGGCCGCGCAACGCATCGGCGAAGGAGGTCGCATCGGCGCGGGCGAAGCGCAGCTGCGTGCCGGCCGGCCGGTACTTGTCGATGCCGACGACGAAGGTGATCAGCCGCGGCCGGTCGGGAACGTCGCGCTGCGCCTTGCTGTCCGCCTCTGCGACCGCCGGGGCTGGAAGGACGAAATCGACCAGGGCCGAGCGTTCATAGATGGCGTCGGTGCCGTTGTAGGCGCGGATCTGCACGCGGTTGCTGCCGGGATCGAGCCGGACGGTGCTGACACGCTCCTCCGGGGGCGGAGGCGGGGTTGTCGCGGCGGCCTGGTCCTTCGGTTGGTCGGCCGCTGCCTGCGGGGCCGGTTGCGGCGCGGGCTGGGGGGCCGGCGGCGAAACGGGTTCCTTGGCGCGGGCGAAGGCGCGGGACTTGTCCTGGCCGCTGACGTTGCGGCCATTGCGGAACAGATCGACCGAGCCGATGCCGCCGCCGGTGTCGGCGATCCGGTAGCGCAGGCGGACGGAACCGACCCCGTCCGGCAGCGCCACGGTCAGGCGCGGCTCGTCCGCCGCGGCATCCGGCTCCGCCGCCTGCGATCCGCCTTGAGGTTTGGGCGGCGCCCCGGCCGTCGGCGGCGCCTTGGCCGGAGTCGCCGGCGTCGAAACCGCGGCGACCGGAGCCGCCGCCGGCTCCTTGGTGCGGGCGAAGGCGCGGCTGACCGGCGTCATGTCCAGCGGGTGGCAGGTTTCGGCATCCGCCGGGGCGGGCTGCGCCGCGGCGGAATTGGCGGCGGCAGAGTTGGCGGCAGCAGTGTTGGCGGCGGCAGGCTGGCCGCCGGTGCCCAGCGTCAGGCCGCGGGCGGCGGCAGGCACGGTGCAGTACTCCACCAGCGTCACCTGTGGGCGGCGCTGGGTCAGCAGGCGGACGTCGCCGATAGCGGACAGGCGCGCCGCGATCTCCGCCTGCCCGGTCTGGCGCAGCTTGTCCCGCACCAGTTCGGGGGCGTCGAAGACGCGGTAGACCTGCTTGAACTCGACCCACTGGCTGCCCTTCTTCTTCGGGTCGTTCAGGTGGAAGCCGACCAGGGTCTCGCCGCCGCTTTCGGAATGGTCGAAGAAGGCCTCCGGCGTCCACAGCACCCAGCGGCGGCCGTCGCGATGCGGGAACAAAGCCGCCAGCTCCTCCAGCGGCCGGGCGCCGCCCGACAGCGCGTACCAGCGCAGCGTGCCGTCGCCGAGTGCCGCCACGGCGATCCGGCCGTCGGCCGACGCGACGACGCCCCACACCGCAGCCGGCACCTCGGCACGGGCAAGCTCGGCCCCGGCGGAATCGAGCAGGCGCAGGCTGAACTCGCCGCCCAGCAGGACACGGCGCTGGGCGCCCAGCACGGTGACGCTGCGCGCCCATTCGCCGCTGTCCAGCTTCACCGGCTGGCCGTTGACCTTGGGCGTGCGGCTGTTGCGCCAGTCGGCGACGCCAATGCCCGGCCCCTCGGCGGCCGGGCGGTTCAGGCCGGATTGGGGATCGGGAGCCGGGGTCAGGCTGCGGGCCAGAACGTCGAAGCGCATCGGCCGCCGGCCGCCCTGCTCCATGCCGAACTCCAGCACCAGCCCGTCGTCGGACAGGCCGAAGCGGCCGAGATGGATGTCGCGGTAATCGGCGACGTCGCCCATGCGGGCGAAGCGCAGCCGGCCGGCCGGGTCGATCTCGCCCCAACCGGGATCGGCGGCGGCGAAGGCCACCCCGCCGCCGGGCAGGGCCAGCAGATGGGTCACCGAATCGCGGGCCGCCGCGATGTCGGCGAAGGCGCCCTTCCCGGCCTCGGCCCAGCGGCGCACCAGATTGCGCTTGCCGTCCTGGGTGGCGGTGCCGGCGGCGACCAGCGCGGTGCCGTCCCAGGCGACGGCGGCGAAGCTGCCGCCGGTGATGCCGGTGGTCTTGGGCGACCAGCGCGTCTTCAGGTCGGCGCCGGACAGCACGTCGACCCGCGTCTGGTCGGCATAGCCGACGGCCAGCAGCGCGCCGTCGGGCGAGAAGGCGACCGAATAGGGCAGGCCGTTGCCCGGCTTGCGCTTGGCCTTCGGCTTGAAGCCGGCGTCATAGAGGCGGACGTTGCCGTCGAAGGCGGCGGTGGCGAGCCGCCCGTCGGGGGCGAAGGCGAGGGCCGAGACCCGCGCCTCGTAGCCGGTGTCCTCGGCGACCAGCTTGAAGCTGGCGCTGTCCCAGACACGGATGCCGGCGGTGCCGCCGAAGGCCCCGGCGACGAAACGCCCGTCGGGCGAGAAGGCCAGATCGTTGAGCACCTGCGGCTGGCCGGGGAGCCGGGCCTTCAGCCGCTGCGCCTTGACGTCGAACAGGTAGAGCGTGACGCCGTCGCCCCAGCTCGCCCCGGTGTTCCCCGCCGCCACGGCCAGCGAACCGTCGGCCGACAGGGCGACGGCGTAGAGCGCGCCCTCGTCCCCCGCCTCCATCGGCACGCGCAGCACGCCGAGAGGCTCGCCGCTGTCGCGCGCCCACAGGCGCAGGGTCTTGTCGTTGGACACGCTGGCGATCAGCCGGCCCTGCGCGTCGGTGGCCAGCCGGTTGACGCGCGCGGTGTGGCCGCCGGTCTCGATCCGCAGGAAGGCGCCGGTCGAGGCATCGCCCGCCAGCACCGGCCCCGCCTCAAGGCAACCGAGCAGAGGGGCGAGCAAGGCGGCAAGGAGCGCACCGGCACGGACGTTATGCCGAAGCCACGCGATCGGGGGAGTGAGACAGCCGGCCATCATCGGTTCCGCTTGCACTGAATGTCGGATGCCGCCCGGCCGCGGCCTCCCGGTGATCTCCGGAGAGGCCGCCGCCGGACGGATCTCATAGGGCCACGCCTCAGACGGCGTCCAGGGTGGCTTCCTTCTGGGCCATCTGCTGGATGCTGTTGGTCGCGGCGTTGATGCGCTCCGACGTCTCGAAGGCGGTGTTGGTGCGCTGGACCACCTGCGACGAGGACGCGGTGGCGGTCTGCTTGGCCGGCTTCTTCTTGGTCTGGGCCTTGGCCGCCGCCTTGGTGCGGATCTTCTCGGCGGAACCCGGCTCGATGTTGTCGGCGGCGATCAGATACTCGTCGCGGCGCTTGACGATGTTCTGGTTGATGCCGCTGGCGATGGTGTAGTCCTTGTCGAGCTGGCCGCGGATCAGGGCGAGGCGCTGCTCGGCCTCCGGCTTGCCGATGCGGCCCGCCTTGTAGTCGGCCTTGACGCGCGCGATCTCGGCGCGGCGGCAGTTCACCAGCTGGTCGAGCGCGACCTGGGTGCGGTCGAGGTTCTGGTTCTCGGCGTCGAGGTCGTTCGCCACCCCCAGGATCGCCTGGTCGCGGCCCTGCTGCATCCGGGAGTTCCAGTAGCCGCCGAGCGTGCCCACGGCGGCGCCGGCCGCGGCGCCGATCAGCGCGCTCTTCAGGTTGCCGCCGGCCAGCGCACCGGTCAGCGCGCCCGCGCCCGCGCCGATGGCCGCGCCCTTCAGCATGTCCTCGGCATAGTAGTTGCCGGTCGAATCGAGCGCGACACGGTACTGGTAGCACGCGTCGGACCCGTCATTGGCGCCGATGCGGTCCTGCTGCGTGGTCACGCAGCCGCTGAGCGCCATGGCGACGATGGTGACGGAGAGGAGGCTGGCCTTGGCGCGCTTGGCACGGTTGCTTCGCATGACCTTAATTCCCGTTTGCTTTTCTGTTTAAGATGGCTTTCGTTCGAGTCCAGAATTCCCGGCGGCCCGCACCACCCCCACAGTGGATACGGCCCCCCGCCGATCAGGACCGGCTGCAACGCTGCCACAGCAACAACTGCAACGGAAGAGGGCATTACTGTGGATTCGCGCGGCCTTTTACGTACTTTTGTCCATATCTAGCCTTCGTCATACGCTATACTTGGGGACTATGATGTTTGGAGAGGCACGGTTCTGGGCGGCGACGATCCTGGCCGGTTTCGCGGCCGGCATGGGCCTGACGGTGGTTGCCAGCCCGGCGAAGGCGGAAATCGCGGCCCTCGTCATCGGCATCGACAATTACAGCCGCATCAATCCGTTGCAGGGGGCGGTCAACGACGCCCGCGACATCGCCGATTCCCTGAAGGGTCTGGGCGTGCGGAAACTGCGCCTGTTCATCGACGGCGAGGCGGAGCGCGGCCGGATCATCGCGGCGTGGCGGCAGCTGATCGCCGACACGTCGCCCGACTCGACGCTGATCCTGACCTTCGCCGGCCATGGCGCGCAGCAACCGGAACGCGTGCCCGGCAGCGAGGCCGACGGGCTGGACGAGTTCCTGGTGCTGGCCGATTTCGCCCCGCGCGGACCGGGCACCGCCCAGCGCCTGACCGACGACGAGATCGCCGTCCTGTTCAAGGAGGCGGCGCCGCGCCGGGTGATCTTCGTCTCCGATTCCTGCCATTCCGGCACGATGACCCGCGCCTTCGACGACCGCGCCGGCAAGCTCGGCACGCGGGCGGCGACCATCGACGGCGTGCCGGTCGACCATATCGAGGACGACGCCCTGCCCCCGCCCACCCGCGCCGCCCTCCAGGCGGAGGCGGAGGAGCAGCCGAACGTCACCTTCTTCGCCGCGGTGGCCGACCATGAGCTGGCGCCGGAGGTGATGATCGACCGCAGGCCGCGCGGCGCGCTGAGCTGGGCCTTCGCCAACGCCCTGCGCGGGCAGGCCGACCGCGACGGCGACGGCGTCGTCACCAAGGGGGAGTTGGAGGCGCATATCCGCGGCGCCGTCCGCATGGCGCTGGAAGGGCGGCAGCATCCGCAGGTCCAGCCGCGCGGCCGCGGCGAGGTCCCGCTGATCGACCCGGTCGCCGGCCGGCCGAAGCCGCCCTCGCTGCTGCCGGCCGTCGGCCCGATCCCGCTGCGCATCCTGGGCAAGCCGGCGGCGGTGAAGAAGCTGGCGGCGGGCTTCGCCGGAGTCGAGATGGCGGGCAAGAACGACTCCGCCCTGGTCTGGGACAGCGACAACGGCGAGGTGGTCAGCAATGTCGGCGACGTGCTGGCCAGCATCCCCGGCGACCCGGCGGCTCCGGAAACCCGGCGGCGGGTGCAGGGGGTGGTCGACAAATGGTCGCTGGTGCTGCGGGTGAAGGCGGCGGCGCAGGAGCGCTCCCTCTCCCTGGCGGTGGAGCCGGGCGACCGCGACTATCGCCAGGGGGAGACGGTCTCGCTCGACATCGGCGGCAACAGCGGCACTTATTTCACCCTGATCAACCTCGCCGCCGACGGCACGGTCAACTACCTCTACCCGCTGGCGGACCGCAAGGACCCGCCGCAGATCCCGCGCGGCGGCCCCTACCGGCTGGCCCTGACGGTGGAGCCGCCCTTCGGCGCCGACCATTTCATCGCCATCGCCTCGCCCAAGCCGATGGCGGCGCTGCAACGCGACCTCGCGGCGCTCGACGGCAAGCCGGCTGCCGCCGAGGTCGCCACCCTGCTGAACCGCCATCTGGCCGGGCAGCCGGTGGAGTTCGGCATCCACGGCGTCTACAGCACGGGACGCTGACGACGTGTCTTCGAAAGGTCAGCCGAGCGCCGGCAGTTGCGGAGCGAGCGCCAGATGCAGTTCGTGGCGCCCATCGGACTCTCCGGGGCGGTAGCCGAAATCGAGCGCGATGCCCGACAGCTTCAGCCCGTTCGCCTCGGCATGGGCATGAAGCCGGGTGAAGCCGTCGGAGACCGCCGCCTGCGGGCCGTCCTGCGCCGTCCGCAGGTAGCGGCCGGCATCCAGGTCGACGCGGACCATGCCGTCGGGGATCTCGCTCGCCTTCGCCGCCATGAAGCCGACCAGCCGGCGGTGCAGTCCGCTCTCCTCCGGCAACGCTACCATCGCGAAAGCGGCCGTTCCGACATCGGCGGCGGCCACGCGCTCCCACGCGGCAGCGACCGCCGCCGGCAGGTCGTCGGGGCTCGCCTCGACCATGCAGCCGATGACGGTCAGTTCGGGAAAGTCACGGTCTCGATCATCACGGTCCCTCGGATGCCGGATTACAGGTCGGGATCGGCCAGCAGGCGGGCCAGAACCGGCCCCGCCGCCCCGCCGCCGACCGGACGGCCATCCACCGCCACCAGCGGGCGCAGGCCCAGGCTGTTGGTCAGGATGGCCTCGTCGGCACGGGCGAGGTCTTCCGGAGTGAGCGGCGCTTCCTCGGCGCCGTGGCGCTCCAGGATCAGGGCGCGGCGGATGCCGGGAAGGGCACCGTCGGCGACCGGCGGGGTCAGCAGCCGGCCGCCAACCGACAGGAACAGGGTGGCGACGCTGGATTCGGCCAGCCGGCCGGCGGCGTTCAGCAGCAGCGCGTCGTCGGCCCCGCGCTCCGCCGCCTCCTGCCGGGCCAGGATGGAATCGAGGTAGTTCAGCGACTTCAGCCGCGACAGCGGCGAATGCTCGTTTCGGCGGGTGCAGCGGGCGATGATTGCGGCGACCGGCGCGGTCATGTGGGCGGCGGGCCCCACGGTCATCAGCAGGGTCGGCCGGGCGTCGGCCGGCGGCAGCACCCCACGGGCGCCGGTTCCGCGCGACAGGGTCAGGCGCAGGACGCCGTCGGCCACGCCGGTCGCCCCGATCAGCGCCGCCATCGCGTCGGCCAGTTCGGCGACGGTGTAAGGCAGCGGCAGATGCAGCAGTTGAACCCCGGCAGCCAGCCGGTCGAGATGGCGCGGCAGGTGGCGCGGAGCGCCGTCCTTGAAGCGGATCGTCTCGAACAGCCCGTCGCCGAGGGTGAAGCCGCGGTCGGCCGGGTCGATCCGCGCCTCAGCCGCCGGCAGCAGACGCCCGTTCAGCCAGATCGTCATTCCATTTCCCCCGCGAGTTCGCCGGCCGCGCGCAGCTGGGCGCGGGCCTTGACCAGCATCTCCTCATGCTCGTCCGCCGGATCGGAATCGGCGACGATGCCCCCGCCGGCCTGGGCGATCACCGCGTCCGGCGTCACCGACAGGGTGCGGATGACGATGTTGCTGTCCATGGCGCCGTCGAAGCCGATCCAGGCCACCGAGCCGCAATAGGCGCCGCGCCGCGCCACCTCCAACTCGTCGATGATCTGCATGGCGCGGATCTTCGGCGCCCCGGTGATCGACCCGCCGGGACAGGCGGCGCGGAGCAGATCGACCGGCCCCAGCCCCGGCAGCAGGCGCGCGGTGACGACGGACACGAGGTGGTGGACGGTGGCGAAGCTCTCCAGCCCGAACAGCACCGGCACCTTGACGCTGCCGATTTCCGACACCCGCGCCAGATCGTTGCGCAGCAGGTCGGTGATCATCAGGTTCTCCGCCCGGTCCTTGATGCTGGCGGAAAGCTCTGCCGCCGCCGCCGCGTCGGCCGCCGGATCGGCATGACGCGGGCGGGTGCCCTTGATCGGCCGCGTCTGGATGGTCCGGTCGGCGCCCAGACGGATGAAGCGTTCCGGCGACGCCCCGGCCAACCGCAGCTTGGGGCCGCAATTGAGGAAGGCGGCGAAGGGGGCCGGGCTCAAGGCGCGCAGCCGCTCGTACAGCGCGTACGCATCGATGCCCCCGCCGGTATCGGCTAGAAAGCGCTGGGTGAAGTTGGCCTGATAGATGTCGCCGGCGCGGATATACTCCAGAACCCGTCCGACCCGGTCGAGATAGTCGGGCCGCGCCAGCTCCGACCGCCAGCGCAGCGGCGCCGGTCCGGCCGATTGTTCCGGAGGCGGAACGGACAGCCGCGCCGCCATGCGGCGGGCGCGGTCCTCAGCCTCCGGCCGGGCGGCGATGACCCAGCCGCACCGCTCCTGCCGGTCGAAAGCGGCGACCACGTCGTAGAGACCGAAGGCGAAGTCGGGCTGGCCGCCCGGATTGCCATGGCGGGAGATCAGGCCCTCCAAAGCCGTTCCGGCTTCGTAACCAACGAAGCCTACGGCGCCTCCGGTAAAGGGAACCGGGCCGTTGGAGGTCAGGGGATGAGCGGCCAGCGCCCGTTCCAGCGCGTCGAAGGGGCTGCCGGCGGCCGGGTGGCCGTCAACCAGGGTTTGCCCGCCAATCGCCTCGACGGTTTGGAACGGTTCAGCAACGATGTAGGAATAGCGCCCATTCTGTGGACGGGCCGCCGCGCTGTCGAGCAGCATCGCCCAGGGCTCGGCGCTCCAGGAACGGAACAGGGCGGCGGGATCGCCGCAGGAGATCGGAATCGTCAGCATGGCGGTAGGCGGATCGGCCGGCGGCTTACATCAAGATGGTGGCGCCGCCATCGACGACCAAGACATGACCGTTGACATAGGATGCCGCCGCCGAGGCCAGGAACACCGCCGCCCCGGCGATCTCCTCCGGCCGGCCCCACCGCCGCATCGGCGTGCGGTTGGCGAAATAGGCGGAGCGCTCCGGATCGCCGGTGATCGCCGCGTTCGTTTCGGTTGCGAAAAAACCGGGCGCGATGGCGTTGCTGGTCAGCCCCTGCGGGCCGTATTCGGCGGCCAGCGCCCGCACCATGCCGTTCAGCCCGGACTTCGCCGCGGCATAGACGCTGTCGTTGGCCCGCGAGATCTGCCCGGCGACGGAGGTGACGGCGATCAGCCGGCCGCGCCCCTGGGGCAGCATCAGCCGCGCCGCCTCCCGCGCCAGGATCAGGCCGGAGGCCAGATCGACGTCGAGAAGGCTGGTGATCTCATCGTCCGTCAGGTCGGCCAGCGGCTTTCGGTTGCGCTGCCCGACATTCTGGACCAGCACGTCGAGCCGGCCGTGCTCGCGGTCGATCCGCGCGAAGGCGTCGCGTACCGCCGCGCGGTCCGACACGTCGAAGGCCAGCACGGACGCGCTGCCGCCGGCGGCCTCTATTTCCGCCACGCGCGGTTCCAGCGTCGCGGCGTCGCGGCCGTTCAGCAGCACATGCGCCCCCGACCCGGCCAATGCCCGCGCGATCTCCAGTCCCAGGCCGCGCCCAGACCCGGTCACGAGCGCCACCTGCCCGGCCAGCGAGAAGTTCGACAGGTAGGCCAAGTGGGAAGGAATCGTCGCGGCCATGTCTGCCTCCCTGTCGATTGCGGCGTTGCAGCGGTCATTTAGCAGAGGCAAAGGGCCAAGGGCAGCCCCGGAAATGGAAAAGGGGGCGCAAAACCGGCGCCCCCCTTCCCTTTCACATGTCACCCGGTCAGTGGACCGACGCCTCGCGGCTGGCGGCGGAACTCGCCACCGGCGGCAGGGCGAAGCCGAGCGGCGGGCGTTCCGGCGCCTTGAAGCCGTGCGCCCGGTCCTCCTCGACCACCACGCCGTCGAGCGCCAGCCGGCCATCGACCACCGACAGGGACATGGTGGTCTTGCCCTCCACCTCCTCGTCGAGCAGCCGCTCGGCGATCGGGTCCTCGACAAGGCCCTGGATGGCCCGCTTCAACGGACGGGCGCCGAAGGCCGGATCCCAGCCCAGGTCGCCCAGCCGCCGCTTGGCCGCCGCGTCCGCCGCCAGGGTGACGCCGCGCTCGGCCAGCCGCTCGTTGACGCGGGCGAGCTGGATGTCGACGATCCGCGACATCTGGTCCCGGCCCAGCCGGCGGAAGATCAGGACATCGTCCAGCCGGTTGAGGAACTCCGGCCGGAAGGCCTTGCGCACCGCGTCCATCACCTCCACCGTCACGCCGGCCATATCCTCGTCATCGCCCAGGGCGCTGAGCGCCTCGGCCCCCAGGTTGGAGGTCATGATGAGGATGGCGTGGCGGAAGTCGGCGGTGCGGCCCTGCCCGTCGGTCAGCCGCCCGTCGTCGAGCGCCTGCAGAAGGACGTTCAGCACGTCGGGATGCGCCTTCTCCACCTCGTCCAGCAGCACGACCTGATAGGGCCGGCGCCGGATCCGCTCCGCCAGCGAACCGCCGTCGTCATAACCGACATAGCCCGGCGGCGAGCCGATCATCCGGCTGACCGCGTGCTTCTCCATATACTCCGACATGTCGAGGCGGGTGATCGCCGTCTCGTCGTCAAACAGGAAGGAGGCCAGGGCCTTGGCCAGCTCGGTCTTGCCGACGCCGGTCGGGCCCAGGAACAGGAAGGAGCCGGTCGGGCGGCTGGGGTCCTTCAGGCCGGCGCGGGCACGCCGCACCGCCTTCGACACCGCGCGCACCGCCTCCTTCTGGCCGACGACGCGCTCGGCCAGCTTGTCCTCCATGCCCTTCAGCCGCTGGCGCTCGCCCTCCAGCATCCGCTCGACCGGAATGCCGGTCCAGCGGGTGACGACGGCGCCGATGTCCTTGGCCGTCACCTCGTCGCGCTCGGCGCTGGCCCGCGATTCGGCCTCGGCCAGACGCTTCTCCAACTCGGGCACCACGCCATAGGCCAGCTCGCCGGCCTTGGCCCAGTCGCCGTCGCGCTGGGCGCGCTCCAGCCTGGTGCGGGCCTGGTCCAGCTCCTCCTTCAGGCGCCGGCCCTCGGTGCGGCGGGACTGCGAGGCGCGCCATTCCTCCTCCATCGACGACTGGCGGGCTTCCGCCTCGACCAGTTCGCCTTCGAGGACGTGCAGGCGTTCCTGCGAGGCGGCGTCCGGCTCGGCCTTCAGCGCCTCGCGCTCGATCTTCAGCTGGGCGACACGGCGATCGACGGCGTCGAGCGCCTCCGGCTTGCTGTCGATCGCCATGCGCAGGCGGCTCGCCGCCTCGTCGACGAGGTCGATCGCCTTGTCGGGCAGGCGACGGTCGCCGATGTAGCGCGCCGACAGGCTGACCGCCGCGACCACCGCCGCGTCGGCGATGCGCACGCCGTGATGGACCTCGTACTTGCCCTTGATGCCGCGCAGGATCGACACCGCGTCGTCGGCAGACGGCTCGTCCACCGTCACCGGCTGGAAGCGGCGGGCGAGTGCCGCGTCCTTCTCGATGTATTTGCGGTACTCGTCCGGCGTGGTGGCGCCGACGCAGCGCAGCTCGCCGCGCGCCAGCGCGGGCTTCAGCATGTTAGCGGCGTCCATCGCCCCGTCGGTGCGGCCGGCGCCGATCAGCGTGTGCAACTCGTCGATGAACAGGATGATGCGGCCGTTGGCCTCCTGCACCTCGGCCAGCACCGACTTCAGCCGTTCCTCGAACTCGCCGCGGAACTTGGCGCCGGCCAGGAGCGCGGTGAGGTCGAGCGCCAGGACGCGGCGGTCCTTCAGCCCTTCCGGCACGTCGCCGGAGGCCAGACGCTGGGCCAGCCCCTCGACCACGGCGGTCTTGCCGACGCCGGGGTCGCCGATCAGCACGGGGTTGTTCTTGGTGCGGCGGGCCAGCACCTGGATGGTGCGGCGGATCTCGTCGTCACGGCCGATCACCGGGTCGAGCCGGCCCTGCCGCGCCTCTTCCGTCAGGTCGCGGGTGTAGCGGGCCAGCGCCTCGCCGGCCGTCGTCTCGGTCTCCGCGTCGGCGGGATGGTCCTTGCGCTGGGCATCGGCGGCGGCGGCCAGCGCGTCGGCATCGACGCCGGCGCGGCGGAACAGGGCGCGCAGCGGGCCGCTCTGGCGGGCGAGGCTCTCCAGCAGCCGTTCGGCGGTGACGAAGCGGTCGCCGCCGGTCCGCGCCGAGGCGACGGCGCCCTGCAGCACGGCGGCCAGCGCCGGCGACATGTAGAGCGGCTGCGGGCCTTCGCCGGCACCGGCCTGGACCGGAGCGCGGGAGAGCTGTTCCTCGGTCGCGGATTTCAGCAGATCGGGGTCGCCGCCGGTGTCGCGCACCAGACGCGCCGCCACGCCGCTGCCCTCGTCGATCAGGGCCTTCAGCAGATGTTCGGGGAGAAGCTGTTGATGCCGCTCGGCAAGGGCGGCGATCTGCGCGGCCTGAATGACGCTGCGCGCACGATCGGTGAATTGACCGAAGTCCATCCGGCACTCCGTTTCCATGGTCTCCCGCCCAGCCATCCGGCGCGGGACGGCGCCTCCGCGGTCCGCAAAATGCGCGATCGCCCGGTGCCTGATGGGTAAATGGTTAACGGAATTGCGGCGATCAAGAGGGGGCCGGACTGGATGCACCGCGCTCCTCATGGAACCGGCATCATATTGACATGCGATCTCCATCGGCTTCTTCATAACGTCACGGTATGGGCGGAGGGGTCCGGCGGGATGGATGTGCGGCAGCTTCGCTATTTCCTGGGCATCGTCGAGCATGGCTCGATCTCGCGCGCGGCGGACGCCCTGCGGGTGGCGCAGCCGGCGCTCAGCCTGCATCTGAAACGGCTGGAGGAGGATTTCGGCTGCCAGCTCGTGCTGCGCACGGCGCGGGGCGTGGTGGCGACGGAAAGCGGGCGGCGGCTGGCGCAGCGGGCGGCGGCTCTGATCGACCAGATGGACGGGCTGCGCGACGAGGTCCGCGCGGTGGAGGCGGTGCCGGCAGGCCCCGCCACCGTCGGCATCCCGACCTCGCTGGGGCCGGTGCTGACCGTGCCGCTGGCGCTGGCGGTGCGCCGGACCCACCCGCAGATCCGGCTGCGGGTGGTGGAGGGGCTGTCCGGCCATATGCTGGAATGGGTGCTGTCGGGGCAGCTCGACCTTGCGCTGGTGTTCGGCGCCAGGGAGATGGCCGGGCTGGAGACCGAGCTGGTCGCGCGGGAAAAGCTGCATCTGGTCGGGCCGGCGGACGACCCGCTGCTGCGCGGCCGCAGCGCCATCCCCTTCGCCGAGGCGCTGGCCCTGCCGCTGATCCTGCCCGGCCGGCCGCACGGCGTACGCGAGGAGGTGGAGCATGCCGCCCTGCTGGCGCGGGCGGGCGTCACCGTCGCGCTGGAGATCGACGCGCTGGAACAGATCAAGGCGCTGGTGGCGGAAGGCTGCGGCTATACCGTGCTGTCCGACCGGGTGGCGCGCCACGGCGGGACGGCGGAGCGGCTGACCGGCCTGCCCATCGTCGATCCGCAGATCGACCGCACCATCCTGCTGGCCCATGCCGCCGGCCGGCCGATGTCGGCCGCCGCCCGCGCGACCCGTGGACTCCTGTCGGGGATCCTCGCCGAGCTGACGCAGGACGGCGGCTGGCGCTGAGGGCCTGAGCGCGGGCGGCTGAACAACGGGGGCCGGATCAGGCGGAACCGGAATAAGTGGGTCCGGATTACGGGGAGCGGAATAGCCTTCCTGCTCGTGGACGGCGCATCGCTGCGGACCATTTTTGCCGCAGGATTCCACGGCCCGCGGTCTTGCTCCGGCCACAGTGCGGCGATACCGTGCAGCCCACGCCGCAGCCGTCCCCGTGGGAACATGCACGACATCGTCATCCAAGTCCTTGGCGTCGCAGGGCTTCTCGCCCTCGTCAGTTTCCTGCCGCCGCTGGCCGCCCGCTTCCAGGTGCCCTACACGGTGCTGCTGGCCGGCGTCGGCGTGGCGCTGGGCGCGGTGATCCAGACCTTCGCCGGCATGCCGGGCAAGGGACCCTTCCACGATTTCCTGGCGTCGCTGGCGGAGCTGGACGTCTCGTCCGACGTGCTGCTGCACGTCTTCCTGCCGATCCTGCTGTTCGAGACGGCGCTGGCGGTGGACGTGCGGCGGCTGTTCGACGATCTGGGGCCGATCCTGCTGATGGCGGTGGTGGCGGTGTTCATCTGCACCTTCGCCGTCGGCTATGCCGTCAACCTGTTCACGCCGATGCCGCTGGTCGCCTGCCTGCTGCTGGGCGCCATCGTCGCGTCCACCGACCCGGCGGCGGTGATCGGCATCTTCCGCGACCTCGGCGCGCCAAGACGGCTGACCACGCTGGTCGAGGGCGAAAGCCTGCTGAACGACGCCGCGGCCATCGCCCTGTTCACCCTGCTGCTCGACATGCTGACGCGCACCTCCCACGGCGGTGCGGGGGCGGCGGCGCTGGATTTCCTGCGCGACTTCATCGGCGGCGTCGTCACCGGCTACATCTGCGGCCGCATCGTCTGCATGCTGGTGGAGCCGGTGCGCAACCAGCCGATGGCGGAGATCACGCTGACGGTGGCCCTGGCCTACCTGTCCTATGTGCTGGCCGACCATTATGTCGGCGCGTCGGGCGTGGTGGCGGTGGTGACCTCGGCGCTGGTCATCGGCTCGGTCGGGCGCACACGCATCTCCCCGGCCACCTGGGGGGCCCTGGAGCATGTCTGGCAGCAGCTGGGCTTCTGGGCCAACTCGATGATCTTCCTGCTGACCGCCATCCTGGTGCCGCGCCTGATGGCCGACGCCGGCTGGGCGGAGGTCGGGCTGGTGCTGGTCGTGGTGCTGACCGCCTTCGCCGCGCGCGCGGTGGTGCTGTTCGGCCTGCTGCCGGTGCTGTCCTGGGCCGGGCTGGCGCAGAAGGTCAGCGGCTCCTACAAGGCGGTGATGCTGTGGGGCGGCATGCGCGGGGCGGTGTCGCTGACGCTGGCCCTGGCGGTGACCGAGAATTTCCGCGTGCCCGACCGCCTCCAGAGCTTCATCGCGGTGATCGTCACCGGTTTCGTCTTCGTCACGCTGTTCGTCAACGGCACCACGCTGCGCTGGCTGATCCGGGTGCTGCGGCTGGACGAGCTGACGCCGGTGGAGCGCGCCATGCGCAACCGCGCCCTGGCGCTGTCCACCGACAGCATCCGCGACCGCGTCGCCGCCGTCGCCCAGACCTACGAGGTCGACGGCGCCGTCAAGGACGTGATGATCGCCCGCTACGAGGAGCGGCTGAAGCGGATCGACCGCGACAGCCAGGAGGAAGCCAAGCTGAGCGACGAGGACCGCGTCACCATCGGCCTCGTCATCCTGGTGAATCGCGAGGAAGAACTCTATTACGCCCATTTTTCCGAAGGGGTGGTGTCGCGCGCGGTGATGGAGATGCTGGCCGGCCGCAGCGGGCGCCTGCTCGACGCGGTCAAGAGCCAGGGCCGCAACGGCTACCGCGCCTTCGAGGAGCCGTTCATCGCCTTCTCGCCCTGGATGCGGACAGCAAGCTGGCTGCAGCGCCGCTTCGGCATCCACCGGCCGCTGGCCCGGCGCCTGTCGATGCGGTTCGAGGTGCTGGTGGCCGTGCGCACCGTGCTGCGCGAGCTGCTGGCCTTCACCCGCGACCGGCTGGCCCGCGTGCTGGGCCAGGAGGTGGCGTTCGAGCTGGAGGGCATGCTGGTCGGGCGGCTGGGCATCGTCGAACAGGCGCTGTCGGCCCTGAAGCTGCAATATCCCGACTATGCGGTGGTGTTGCAGAGCCGCTACGTCGGCCGCGCCGCCCTGCGGCTGGAGCATGCCGAATACCGCGCCATGCACGCCGAATCGATCATCAGCCAGGAGGTCCTGACCGACCTGGAGCGCGACCTGGAACAGCGCCGCCGGGTGCTGGAGCGGCTGCCGAAGCTGGACGTCCGCTTCGACGTGGCGGAGCTGGTGCGCCGGGTGCCGCTGTTCGCCGGCCTGCCGTCGGAGCGGGTGGCGACCATCGCCACGCTGCTGCGCGCCCAGCTGGCGCTGCCGGGCGAGACCATCCTGCGCAAGGGCGACCGCGGCGACGCCATGTTCTTCATCGCGTCGGGCGCCGTGGAGGTGCTGGTGCCGGTGCTGGCGGAACCGGTGAAGCTGGGCACCGGAGACTTTTTCGGCGAGATGGCGCTCTTGTCCCGCCAGCGGCGCAATGCAGACGTGCGGGCGCTCGGCTATTGCCAATTGCTGGTGTTGGATGAGAAGGATTTCCGCCGGCTGGTGCAGAAGGACGCGGATTTGCAGTCCCACATCCAGGCGGTCGCCGAAGCGCGCCGCCAGCCGACCCCGTCGTCTTCGGCCGTTCCGGCGGTGAGCTGACCGGATCGGGGAAGGATTTTGGAGATGAGCGGGACCGCGACGGGCGGCCAGCCCTGGCTGCGCCTGATGCCGGGTCTTTTCGTGCTGCTGTGGAGCACCGGCTTCATCGGGGCGAAGTACGGCCTGCCCTATGTGGAGCCGCTGACCTTCCTGCTGCTCCGGCTCGGGCTGGTCGCCGTGGTGCTGGCGCTGGTGGCGCTGGTCGGCCGCGCGCCCTGGCCAGCGGATTGGGCCTCCGCCGGGCGGATCGCGCTGGCCGGGCTGCTGGTGCACGGCGTCTATCTGGGCGGAATCTTCATCGCCATGGCGAAGGGCCTGCCGGCCGGGGTGACGGCGTTGGTGGTCGGCATCCAGCCGCTGCTGACCGCCGCCCTGTCCGGCCCGCTGCTGGGCGAACGGGTGACCGGGCGGCAATGGGCCGGGCTGCTGCTGGGGCTCGCCGGCGTCGGGCTGGTGGTGCGGGAGAAGCTGGCCATCGACGCGGCGCATCTGGTCCCGCTCGGCTATGCCCTGGTGGCGCTGGTCGGCATCACGCTGGGCACGCTGTACCAGAAGCGCCACGGCGGCGGCATGGATCTGCGCAGCGGCACCGCCATCCAGTACGGCGCCACCGCGCTGGCCCTGGCGGTCGCCGCCCCGCTGACCGAGACGATGCAGGTGCAGTGGACGGGAGAGTTCGTCTTCGCCCTGCTGTGGCTGTGCTTCGTGCTGTCGGTCGGCGCCATCTTCCTGCTGTTCGCCCTGATCCGCCGCGGCGCGGCGGCCAAGGTCGCCAGCCTGTTCTACCTGACCCCGCCGGTCACCGCCCTGATCGCCTGGATCCTGTTCGGCGAGAAACTGGGCGTCACGGCCCTGGCCGGCATGGCGGTCGCGGTCTGCGGCGTGGCGCTGGTGAACCGGAAGTGAGGCCGGAATGTGTGGGGCCTCAGCCCCACTTCATCTCACCCAGCGCCACCTTGGCACCGATGTCGAGCGCGATGCCCATCCCGGCGTCGGGATAGCGCCGCGTCATCGCAGCGATCAGATCGGCACTGGTCTTCGCCTTGGCAAGCTCCTCCTCGAAGGCCAGGAGATAGGCCCTGGTGTGGGCGATGGCGGATGCATCGGGCGCGGCTCCCGGTGCGGCGTGACCAGCGACCACCACCGCCGGATTGCGGACGGCCATGGCGTCGAGTGCCTTCACCCAGGCGGCCCGCGCCTCCGCCGTCGGGGTGTCGGCGGTCCAGACATGAAGGCCGGAGAACACCAGCACCCCGCCGAAGACGGACTGCAGCGACGGCACCCACAGGTGACGGCGGTTCGGCAGCCCCTGGGCCTCGACGATCTCGATGGTCTGACCGTCCAGCGTCAGGGCGGCGCCGTCGAACGGCTGCGGCATCACCACATCCGCCAAGGTCTGCGGACCGTTCTCCTTCAGCTTCGGCCCCCAGACCGCCAGCTTCTTCTCGACATTACCCTTGATCGCCTTGACGGTGGCGCTGGCGGCGATGACGCGGGCATCGGGGAAGGCCGCCTTGACCGGACGCAGGCCGAAATAGTAATCGGGATCGCTCTGGCTGACATAGATGGTGGTCAGCCTTTTTCCGGTCGCCTTGATGGCCTCGGCCAGCGCCTTGCCGTCGGACAGGGTGAAGCCGCCGTCGATCAGGATCGCCTCGCGGCTGCCGGACAGCAGGACCGGAGCGCGGAAGAAGCCGTTCTCCCCGGCCGGAAAGGCCAGCCAGCCCAGCGGTGCCGCCGTTGCGGCAAGCCCGCCGGCCGGCGCCAGAAGGGTCGCGGCCCCGGCCAGCGTCAGGGCGTGCGCGGCGGTGGCAAGGATGTCCCTGCGTGTGATCATCGTCGATGTCCTCGGTTGGGTGGTCGCTGTCAGCCGGCGCTGAGAATGGCGGCCAGCCGGCCGGGCTTTGAAAAGAGGATTTCGGAGTCCAGCCTGCGCCGGTACGATCCGTCGTCGAACAGCAGGGTCGGCACGCCGTTGGCGCGGTAAGTGGCCATCAGCTGCCGGCCACGCTCCACCCGCAGGGCATCGGCAACCGTCAGTTCCTCCGTCCCCTCGGTGAAGAGCGACGCCGCGGCGTCGACGCCGAGACCGACCAGGACATCGGCCAGCGTCGCAGCCGCCGTGATGTCGCGCCCATCGGCATAACGCGCCGACTGGATGGCAGCGAGGGCGGCAAATTCCCGGTCAGGCGCGGTCAACGCCACCGCAGTCAAAGCCAGCGTCGCCGGACCGCTGTCGAGCCTCTGGCCCCGGTCGGCCAGAACGCCGGTGCGATACCGCTCGCTGAAGATCTGCCCGGTCAGGGAATGGATGCGCTGATCGGCCGCCCAGGCATGGGCGGCAAAACCCTCGTCCAGCGGCCGGGCGCCAGCCCCGGAGAACAGGCCGGTCGGCAGCACTTCCAGCACGAGATCCTCAATCTCCAACAGCGATGCGATCGCCGGCGAGGCGCCGTAGCACCAGCCGCAAAGCGGATCGAACAGATAAGTGATGGTCCTGGTCCGGCTCATGATCGCTTCCGTGACTGGCGGTGAGGCAATGGCTCGACCTTACCCGCATGCGATTATGCTGTGTAGCCGGCGTAAATCCGACATATCGTATGCCATTGACAAACAATAGACGGGCGACCCGCGCCGTGAGCGACCCCAGGCATCTGAACCGCATCGCCTATTTCGCCGCGGTGGTGGAGACTGGTTCCTTCACCGCCGCGGCGGTCCGGCTGGGCATCACCAAGGCGGTGGTCAGCCAACAGGTGGCGAAGCTGGAGGAAGAGGTCGGCGCCAGCCTGCTGCTCCGCACCACCCGCATGGTCCGGCCGACGGAGGCCGGCATGGTCTTCCATCGCCGCTGCGTGGTGATCCTGCGTGAAGCGGAGGAGGCCTTCGGCGAACTGGCGGAAAGCGCTGCGGCGCCGTCCGGCCTGCTGCGGCTGACCGCCCCCTTCGATTACGGCGTCGCGGTCGTCGTTCCGGCCATCGCCGCCTTCGCCGCGGCCCATCCCGCCTGCAAGGCCGACATGGTCTTGTCCGACCAGTCGCTCGATCTCGTCGGCGGAACCCTGGACCTCGCCATCCGCGTCGGCTGGCTGACCGACACCAGCCTTCAGGCCCGCCAGTTCGGCAGCTTCCGCCAGCTTCTGGTCGGCACGCCGGACCTCGCCGGGCGCGTCGGCGAAGGGGGAAGGCCGGAGGACATCGCCGCACTTCCCTTCGTCGCCAACACGGCCTTGCGCAATCCGCTGCTGTGGCAGTTCACCGGCACGGCCGGCGAGACGCGCATGGTCGCGGCGCGGGCCGCCATCGCCTTCGACGCCACCTTCGCCGTGCGGGAGGCGGTGCGGCTGGGAGCGGGTCTGTCCGTCCTGCCGGATTACTGCGTGGCGGACGATCTGGCGTCCGGCCGACTCGTCCACATCCTGCCGGGCTGGACCCTGCCATCGGGCGGCATCCACGCCGTCTTTCCCGCTGCCCGCTTCCGCCCGACCAAAGTTCGGGCCTTCCTGGATCTTCTGACGGAACGCGAACGACTGCGCGACCGGGTGTGAGCGGTTGCGGCCGGGGATAAGGCAAAGGACGGTGCGGCGAAATTTCGCTGGATCGTTTGCGCGGCCAGCAATCTAATAAGTCCGAAAGATCAATGGGCCTCCCTGGGAAGGACGCGATGGCGGACGTGCTCGACTTCGGCAGCTTCGACTACATCATCGCGGGCGGCGGCACCGCCGGCTGTGTGCTGGCCAACCGGCTGTCGGCCGATCCGGACGTCTCGGTCCTGCTGCTGGAGGCCGGCGGCAAGGACAGCTGGGTCTGGCTGCATATCCCCGCCGGCTATCTGTTCTGCATCGGCAACCCGCGCACCGACTGGTGCTTCAAGACCGAGGCCGAGCCGGGGCTGAACGGCCGCAGCATCCATTACGCCCGCGGCAAGGTGCTGGGCGGCTGTTCCTCGATCAACGGCATGATCGCCATGCGCGGACAGGCGCGCGACTACGACGAATGGGCCACGATCACCGGGGATTCCCGCTGGAGCTGGCGGGAGGTGCTGCCGGTCTTCAAGGGCAGCGAGGATTACTGGCGCGGCGCCGACGAGATGCATGGGACCGGCGGCGAATGGCGGGTGGAGCGGCAGCGGCTGCGCTGGGATCTGCTCGACCGATTCGCCGAGGCGGCGCAACAGGCCGGCATTCCGCGCAACGACGACTTCAACCGTGGCGACAATCTCGGCGTCGGCAGCTTCGAGGTGAACCAGAAGGGCGGCATCCGCTGGAGCGCCGCCAAGGCCTTCCTGCGCCCGGCGCTCGACCGCCCCAACCTGAAGCTCGTCATCGAAGCGGCCATCGACCGGGTGGAGGTCGCCGACGGCCGCGCCACCGGCATCCGCTTCACCGTGAAGGGGGAGCCGGCGCGGGCGACATCGAAGGTCGAAACGGTGCTGGCGGCCGGGTCCATCGGCAGCCCGGCGATCCTCCAGCGCTCCGGCATCGGCCCGGCGGAGCATCTGAGGAAACTCGGGATTCCCGTGCTGCTGGACGCGCCGGACGTCGGCGCCAATCTGCAGGACCATCTGCAGCTGCGGATGATCTACAAGGTCGACGGCATCGTCACGCTGAACAAGCGGGCCGGCAGCCTGTTCGGCAAGGCGATGATGGGGCTGGAATACGCCCTGTTCCGCAAGGGGCCGCTGACCATGGCGCCCAGCCAGCTCGGCGTCTTCGCCAAGTCCTCGCCGGAGGTCGGGAGCGCCGACCTGGAATACCATGTGCAGCCGCTGTCGCTGGAGAAGTTCGGCGACCCGCTGCACGGCTTCCCGGCCTTCACCGCCAGCGTCTGCGACCTGCGCCCGGCGTCGCGCGGCTGGACCCGGATCGCCACCGCCGACCATCGCGCCAATCCGGCCATAGCCCCCTGCTACCTGTCCGATCCGGCCGACCGGGCGAAGGCGGCGAAGGCGCTGGCGCTGACCCGCCGCATCGTCTCCCAGCCGGCGCTCGCCCCCTACCATCCGCAGGAATACAAGCCCGGCCCCAGCTTCCGGACCGAGGAAGAGCTGGCACGGGCGGCGGGCGACATCGGCACCACCATCTTCCACCCGGTCGGCACCTGCCGGATGGGCGGCAAGGACGACCTCGCCGCCGTCACCGACCCGGAGATGCGGGTGCGGGGCGTGCGCGGCCTCAGGGTGATCGACGCCTCGGTGATGCCGACGCTGACCTCCGGCAACACCAACACGCCGACGGTGATGATCGCCGAACGCGGCGCCGCCCTGATGCGGGCCGACCGCCGCGCCGCCCTGCGGAGTTGACCTGCGGGGGTAACCCGGCCGGAAACCGCCGCTGCCGCGCAAAAATTTCGCTGCGCGCACCAACAATCCGCAACAGGATTTTCCGAACACCCCCCACGGCCGGCCAACCCGCAAAATCATTTGCCTGCGAAGGGCGCACACTCGTCCCCAGAATAAAAATCCGAGGGGACGAGAGATGGACGGCATGCCGAAAGGCCTGCGGGCGGAACAGGCGGCGATCGACCGGAGCTATCGCCTGGACGACCGCTACAGCCGGACCGAGGGCCAAGTCTATCTGTCGGGCACCCAGGCGCTGGTCCGGCTGCTGCTGCTCCAGGCGGAAAGCGACCGGCGGGCGGGGCTGAACACCGCCGGCTTCGTCAGCGGCTATCGCGGCTCGCCGCTGGGCGGGCTGGATCAGGCGCTGTGGCAGGCGCGCAAGCACCTGGACGCCCACGCCGTCACCTTCGTCCCCGGCGTGAACGAGGATCTGGGCGCCACCGCCGTCATGGGCACCCAGCAGGTCGAATCCTCGGGCGAGGGCATCGTCGATGGCGTGTTCGGGATGTGGTACGGCAAGGGGCCGGGGGTGGACCGCTCCGGCGACGTGCTGAAGCATGCCAACGCCTATGGCAGTTCGCCGCGCGGCGGCGTGCTGGCGGTGGCCGGAGACGACCATGGCTGCGTGTCCTCCAGCATGCCGCACCAGAGCGACCTTGCGATGATCGCGTGGTCGATGCCGGTGCTGAACCCGGCGGGCATCCGCGACTATCTGGAGTTCGGCCTCTACGGCTACGCCCTGTCGCGCTTCTCCGGCGCCTGGGTCGGCTTCAAGGCCATCTCGGAATCGGTGGAAAGCTCGGCCACCTTGCGGCTGCCGTCGCCGGACCGCGGCTTCCTGCCGGTGGACTTCGATCCGCCGCCGGGGGGCTTGCATTACCGCTGGCCCGACCTGCCCAGCCTCGCCATCGAGGAACGGCTGGCCGCCAAGGTCGCGGCGGTGAAGGCCTTCGCCCGCGTCAACCGCATCGACCGCACGGTTCTTGGGAAGGGTGGCTGGCTGCGCATCGTCACCACCGGCAAGGCGCATCTCGACCTGATGGAGGCGCTGCGCGTGCTGGGCATCGGCCCGGCGGAAGCGGCGGAGATCGGGCTGTCGGTCCACAAGATCGGCCTGTCCTGGCCGCTGGAGCCGGACTTCGCGCTGGCCGTCGCCCGTGGGGCGGAAGAGATCCTGGTGGTCGAGGAGAAGGCTCCCGTCGTCGAGGGCCAACTGAAGGACCTGCTGTTCCACCTGCCGGCCGGAGAGCGGCCGCGCGCCGTAATCGGCAAGACCGACGAGCTCGGCGCCCATCTCCTGCCCGCCACCGGCGAGCTGCGGCCCTGGATCGTCGCCAAGGCGCTGGTGGAACGCATCCGCCACCGTTTCCCGGAACGCGACTTCTCCGCCCGGCTGGCGGATCTGCTGCCCGGGGAAACGCCCGCTGCCCCCGCCCTGCCCCGCACCCCCTATTTCTGCTCCGGCTGCCCGCACAACAGCTCGACCAAGGTGCCGGAGGGCAGCAAGGCGATGGCCGGCATCGGCTGCCATTTCATGGCGTCCTGGATGGACCGCGACACGGTGGGCCTCAGCCAGATGGGCGGCGAGGGCGTCAGCTGGGTCGGGCAGGCGCCGTTCAGCAAGCGCCCGCACATCTTCCAGAATCTGGGCGAGGGCACCTATTTCCATTCCGGCCTGCTGGCGATCCGGCAGGCGGTGGCCGCCAAGATCAACATCACCTACAAGATCCTGTTCAACGACGCCGTCGCCATGACCGGCGGACAGCCGGTGGACGGCCCGATCTCCGTCGACGCCATCACCCGGCAACTGGCGGCAGAGGGCGTCACCCGCATCGCCGTGGTCAGCGACGCGCCGGAGAAATACGACAGCCGGTCCGGGCTGGCTCCCTTCACCACGGTGCATCACCGCGAGGAACTGGACGCCGTCCAGCGCGAGATGCGCGACCTCCCCGGCGTCACCGCCATCGTCTACGAGCAGACCTGCGCGGCCGAGAAGCGGCGCCGGCGCAAGCGCGGCACCATGGTCGATCCGGCGCGGCGGATGGTCATCAACGATCTGGTCTGCGAAGGCTGCGGCGATTGCGGCAGGAAGTCGAACTGCCTGTCGGTACAGCCGAAGCAGACCGAATTCGGCGTGAAGCGGCAGATCGACCAATCGAGCTGCAACAAGGACTATTCCTGCGCCGACGGCTTCTGCCCCAGCTTCGTCTCGGTGGTCGGCGGAACCTTGCGCAAGCCGGACCCGGACCGGGTGGCCGCCCGCTTCGCCGACGATCTGGCCGCCCTGCCGCTGCCGCAGTACGGCGCGGCGGAGGATCCGGCCGAGATCCTGATCGTCGGCGTCGGCGGCACCGGCGTCGTCACCATCGGCGCGGTGCTGGCGATGGCGGCGCATCTGGAGGGCAAGGCGTCCTCCGTGCTCGACTTCATGGGCTTCGCGCAGAAGGGCGGCGCGGTCTACAGCTACCTGCGGGTGGCGGAGGATGCGGCGCGACTCAATCAGGCGCGGATCGACCCGAAAAGGGCGCAGCTGGTGCTGGCCTGCGACACGGTGGTCGCGGCCTCGCCGGACGCGCTGAAGACGGTGCGGCTCGGCCGGACGCGGGTGGTGGCGAACGCCCATGTCGCCCCCACCGGCGCCTTCACCCGCGACGGCGGCAAGCTGCCAGATGCCGGCGGGCTGCTGCGGTCCTTGCGCCGTGCCGCCGGCCCCGACCGGGTCGAGGTGGTGGACGCCAACCGGGTGGTGACCGCGCTCTTCGGCGACAGCATCCTCGCCAACGTCTTCCTGATGGGCGTCGCCTTCCAGAAGGGGCTGCTGCCGGTCGGGCTGGAGGCGCTGACCCGCGCCATCGAGCTGAACGGCACCGGCGTTCCCGCCAACCTGCGCGCCTTCGCCTTCGGCCGCCTCGCCGCGCACCGGCCGGAGCTGCTGGCGACCCTGGGCGCCGAGGAGGAGGCGCCGGCCACCGATCTGGCCAGCATCGTCGAGCGGCGGGCGGCATTCCTCGCCGACTATCAGGACCGCGCCTATGCCGACCGCTACCGGGCGCTGGTGGAGCGGGCGCGGCAGGCGGAGGCCCGCGTCATCCCCGGTTCGACCGCGCTGGCCGAGGCTGTGGCGCGCAGCGCCTTCAAGCTGATGGCCTACAAGGACGAGTATGAGGTGGCCCGCCTGCACAGCGATCCGGCCTTTGCCAAAAGCCTGGAGGAGCGCTTCGAGGGCGACTGGAAGCCGGTCTTCCACCTCGCCCCGCCTTTGCTGTCGCGCGAGGCCAACGGCTATGGCGAGCCGCGCAAGATAGCGCTGGGCGCCTGGATCCTGCCGGTGTTCCGCGGGCTGGCGGCCTGCAGACGGCTGCGCGGCACGGCGCTCGACCCGTTCGGCTACACGGCGGAGCGCCGGATGGAGCGCGCGCTGATCGCCCGCTATGAGGCGACCGTGTCGGAGATCGCGGACCGGCTGTCGGCCGACCGCCTCGCCACCGCGGTGGAACTGGCCGCCTTGCCGCAGGAGATCCGCGGTTTCGGCCCGGTGAAACACCGCGCGATGGAGGCGGTCGAGCCGCGCTGGCGGGCGCTGGAGCAGCGGTTGCGAGAACGGCCGGCGCAGGCAGCGTAAGGGGCGGCGTGAGGGGGCCTCACTTCTCCAGGAAATGCAGGAAGGGGAAGGCTTCGAAGTCGAAGCGGATCAGGGCCGGTGCATCGCCGCTGCGGACCAGATGGTCGTGGGTGCAGAAGGGCGCGGCCTGATCCAGCCCCCAATAGGCCCGGCCCTCGTCGAAATGCCGGCCGATATAGGCGACGACGAGGTCGAGATAGCGCAGAGCGGCCGGCGTCCGGTTGAAGGCGAGGAAGCCGGCGAGGAAGTCGCGGGTCGGACCGCGCCGCCGCCGGTCCTGCATCACCGCGACGTCCCAGTCCGGCCAGTCCGCCATGGCCGCCCCGGGATCGGCGAGCAGCAGCGCATCGACATCGACCTGGATTACCGGTCCCGCCTCCTGCCGGAGCAGCTGCTGCGCCACCGCGAAACGCGCCGAGGCGAAATAGGTCAGCCGCACCGGGTCCGGCAGGGCGCTCAGATCGACGGTCTCGAAGGAGACGGACAGCCGCGCATCCGCGTCTTCCGACAGCCGGGCCAGCTCCGCCTCGACGTCGTCGGGCGGGTTGACGACATGGACATGCAGGGCGCAGGACGCGGCCTTCCCGCGCCATGTCTCGAGGAAGCCGGCGCCGAAACGCCGCCAATACTCCCCGTCGCAGCCGACCAGCAGGATCGGCCGGCCATCGGCCTTCGGAGCGACCGGCATGCGGCGGACGGCGCGGGCGAAGCATTGCGGCGGCTCGGCGGTCAGACGGTCGAAGAAGGCCGGCTCGCTGCGCACCATCGACCACAGCAGCATCTCGAAATCGGCGGCGATCTCCTGCACGGTCCAATGGCGGGCGTATTTGCGGAAATAGCGGCGGGCGAGGTCGAGCCTCCCCCGGCGGTACAGGCGATAGCAGACCACCGACAGCGCGACGCTGTCCCGCGGCTCCGCCGTCAGCCGGCGGCGGGCGGCGGCGGCGACCCGCTCCAGCATTCCGTCGTCCATTACCCCGGTCTGGATGGCGACGACCGCCGTGCCGAACAGGTTCCTGCCGGCGTCGCCATGCCCCCCGGCGGCGGCACGGCTGAAGGCGTCGATGGCCTCCCCCAGGGCCGCCCGGTCGATCAGCCGCCCGGCGGTGGCGAGCCCGGCGGCCATCAGCCGGCTGTCCGCCAGCCGGCACAGGCCCAGCCGGTACAGATAGTCGGGCCGGCCGGGGTGGAGCGCGTCCAGCCGCCGGTAAGGCTCCGCCGCCTCGGCCGTCCGGTCCTGGGCGTACAGGCAATCGCCGAGCCGCAGCAGGTAGCTTTCGGTGTCCGGCGCCAGCCGCAGGGCCCGACGCAACGCCCCGGCCGCCGCAGTGCCGTCGCCGAGGTCGGTGAGGGCGCCGGCGAGATTGCCGAACGGCTTGACCCAGGCGGGATCGATCACCATCGCCGCCCGATGCTGTCCGGCCGCCCGCGCCGCCTGCTTCGCCGCCCGCAGGGCCGACCCCAGATTGTCGCGATAGGCGGCGCACAGGGGATCGCGCCGGATCGCCTCGCCGATCAGCCGCACCGCTTCGTCGGATTGGCCGGACTGGTGGTGCAGCACCCCCAGCAGGTGCCACGCATCGGCCACCTCGGGCGCCGCCTGGATGATCTTCCGGTAGATGTCCGCCGCCTCGTCCAGGCGGTTGCCCTGATGCAGGCCGACGGCCATGCGCAGCGCTTCGGATACGGTGGCCATCGCGGGCGCGCTCCTAAACAGGTTTTCCGAACTCCGCCCACAAATGGGTGGGCTCGGAAAACCTGCAAAACCTAGAGTCCGCGGGTTTCTCCAGGCCGGGCCTGTGGCCCGATCTGGAGAAACCCGCTCAGAGTCCCCCCAAATCCTGCGCTTCCAGCACCGTCTCCGGCAGGGTCAGGGTCAGGCCGTCGAACGGCGCCAGCAGGGCGCGGATGTTGGAACCGACGCCGCAGGCCCGGTATTCCAGCCGCACCGCCTCGATCCGCTCGGGCAGCATCCGCTTGTGGTCGGTGATCAGCTGCCACGCCAGGACGCAGCTGTTCGCCTCGTCCTGGGCGGTGGCATAGTCGTAGTCGCCGTAGCGGTTGCGGCGGGCGCCGTCGGCGACCTTGACCTTCATGTCCGGGAATTCGCGCCGGGTGGTCACCGTCAGCGTTTCCATGGTGTAGAGCGGCACGGGGAAGACGCGCGGCGGCTGGACCAGGGCGCCGAACAGGCTGTCCGGCAGGGTCTGCACATCCACCGTCAGGCGGTTCTCGCCGGGCAGGGTCGTCGGGTTGCCCAGCGCCGCGTTGTAGGTCTTGTAGACGGTCCCGGTGTCGCGCATGCGGGCAGCGACGATGGGGAAGTCACGGCTTTCCCCCAGAGTCACCGGCAGCGCCGCCGGCTGGATGCGGCGCCAGGGGGTGGGCGACTGGGTCAAATTGTCGCGGACCCAGCCGGCGCAACCGGAGGTCAGCAGCGTGGCCGCCGCCAGCGCCGCCCACAGCGCGGCACGCCTCGCGGTTTTGGGCATCGGGGCTTCCTTACCAGTCATGGTAGATCGTCTTCCAGGCAGTGGTGACGCCTTCGCGCGATTCCTCGGTGCTCAGCCGGTCGTCGATCGACTTGAACTGGGCATAGGCCTCGTCATAGCGCATCAGGTTGTAGAGCGCCCAGCCGCGCAGGATGCCGAGGTTGCGCGGCTCCGGCTCGATCTCCCTCCGGGCGTTGAGCAGGCGCAGCACGTCGTGGTAGCGCTTGTCCTCCAGCGCCCGGCCGGCCTCCGTCGCCATCAGGGAGGCGCGGATTTCCGCCTTCTGCGTCGGGGTCAGGTTGGCGCGCGGCAGGTCGCGGGTCAGGCCGGTGACGTCGCCGGTCGTCAGACGGGCGATGGCCTGCCCATAGGCGTTCTCCTGCTCGCGCGTCGGCGTCTGCGGCAGCCCCGACGCGGCCGGACTGCGGTCGCTTCCCTTTCCGGCGGCCGACGCGCCTCCCTTGGCCGGTTTCGGAGCCGGTTCGCGGGCGGCCAGGGCCTGCGCCTCGACGAAGGCGGCCTCGGCCTCCGACGGGCGTTTCAGCTCCAGCAGGCACCAGCCGCGCTGCTGCAGCAGGGCGGCGGTCGGCCCGCTCCGCTCGATGCTGCTGCGGATGATGGCGATGCAGCCGGCGAAATCGTGGCGGGCCAGCGCCCGGTCCAGCTCGCTCGGCCCCTGCGGCGCGCTGCGTCCGCCGCCGGAGGGGCCGCGCGGCGGGTCCACCGCCTTCAGCGCCTGATCGACGCGGCTCGACTTTCCCTTCCAGGGCTCGGCGGCGGCGCGGGCCTGCGCCTTCTCGCCCAGCCCGTTGTAGGCCAGCACCAGCCCTTCCGCCGCCTTGTCGGACGGCGCCCAGCCATTGGCCTGGGAGAACCAGCTCTGCGCCTCCGCATAGTTCTTCTGCTTCTGGAAATACCAGCCGAGCGCGATGGCGCCGTCGACGTCCTGCTTGTCGCGGACGATGCCCTGGACGCGCGACAGGTCGGATGCCGACAGCGCGCCGGGCCGGGCGTTCCCCAGCCGCTCCAGCAGGCGGCCGGTCTCCAGCTCCGCCTCGGCGCTGCGGACGCTGGAGTAATCCTCGCCCGTCGCCGGGTTGCTGGTGGCGCCGAGCGCAGTCAGCTCGCGCAGCTGCTCCGGGGTGAGGTAGCGGGACGCCTTGAAGATGGTGTCGCGCCGCTCCTTGGCCTTGGGACAGGTGGTGACGATGGTCCGGTAGGTGTCGAAGGCGCGGTCGGCCTGCTTCAGCTCGGCATAGGCCTCCGCCAGCCGCCAGGCATTGTCCAGCCGGTTGCAGGCCACCGCTTCCGGCCGGGCGGCCGCGGCGTCGACGACCTCCTGCCAGCGCTTGGTGTCGCTGGCCGAGCGGATGCGGCCGGCGCTCTCGGCGAGGTCGAGTTCCTGGAGAAGCTTATCCGACGGCTGCCACGCGGGCGACTTGCGCCGCTGCTCGGCGATGGCGGCCCGCGCCTCCGCCACCTTGCCGGCGGACAGCAGGGTCCAGAACGGGCTTTCATCGACGCCCGTGGCGGTCGGCTGCGGCGCGAACAGGTCCTTCGGCGGCTCCCAGTTGGGGTCGAGCGCGCGCAGGCGGGCGATCTCCGCCTCCAGCCGCTCGCCGTCGCCGATGCGGGCGTAATAGCGCAGCGCCGTCTCGTCCACCTTGCCGGCGGCGGGGGCGGAGCCGCTGCCGGGGGCGGGGGCCACCTCCACCTTCACGCCTGGAGCGAGCGCGCGGGCGCCGCCGTTCGACTGCTGGGCCAAGGCGCCGGACCCGCCGCCTGCCGCAGCGAGGCCGGCGAGGAGAAGGGCCGGAAGTAGGACAGGACGGGTCACGGAGCGATCCCCAGGCTTTGAGCCGCCAGCGCGGAAAGATGGGCCAAGGTGGTGGAGTAGTAGTCCTCGTCCGGCGCCAGCGGCGGCACCGCCACGGCGTCGCCGCCTGCCCCGGCAAGATGACAGGCCAGCCGGTAGACCGCCAGCATGCCGACCGACGCCGCCACCTGGGTGGTGGTGCCGCCCGGCAGCGAGACGGTGGCGGGCACCGCCTTGCCGCCGTATTTCGTCGCCAGCGTCGCGAAGGGCTGGAAATAATAGGGGTCGCGGTAGCCGTCCAGCGCCAGATAGAGCGGGACCCGCACGGCGTCGTAGCCGTACTGCTTCTTGAAGCCTTCGGCGATGCCAACCGTCCCGGACGCGTCCAGCGTCATCCAGTCCGGCGGCAGCTGGAACCCGCCGAAGCGCGCCTTCGACAGCAGGACCAGCCCGGAATCCGACAGTTTGCCCCAGCGCTCGCCCCCCGGCAGAGCGGCGAAGGCGCGGATGGCCGGGAAGATCCAGTAGCTGGGGTTGAGGACCAGCGTGTCGCCCTTGCGGAAGCCGTCGCGCCCCGGCAGCAGCACGGTCAGTCCGGCCTGCTCGACCAGCAGCCCGGAGGCCAGCGCCTTGACGATGGCGACGGCGGCGGTGCGGTAGGCCTCCGCCTGCCAGGTCTCGGCGGCGCGCAGCAGCGCCCAGGCGATCAGCATGTCGCCGTCGGACGCGTTGTTGCGGTCGGCGACCCCGCCCTCGGGCGTCCAGCGCCATGCCACCAGCCCGTCGCCGCGCACCATCAGCACGCGCTGGGTCCAGCCCCACAGCCGGTCGAAGGCGGCGCGGTCGCCCCCCGCCACCGCCAGCAGCATGCCGTAGCCCTGCCCTTCGGAATGGCTGATGCCCTTGTTGCCGGTATCGACGATGCGGCCTTCCGGCAGCAGGAAGCGCTCGGCATAGCGGCGCCACGCCGCCCCGTCGTAGGGGGCCGCGCGCAGGGTCCCCGGCAAGGCCGCGGCAAGGCCGAGGGAGGCCGTGCCGATCAGCATGTCGCGCCGCGATGTTCCGACAGGGGACGTCATGACCCGCTCCGTTCCCGATGGCCGCCCTTCAGCAGCAGGCGCATGCTGACCGTCAGCACCACCGCCGTCCCCAGCAGCAGGGCGAACAGAAGCTCGATCCGCTGCGACAGGTTGCGGGCCAGGATCAGGATCAGGTTGCCGATGTCAAAGGGATTGAGAATGATCTGGTAGGGACGCGACATTTCCAGCGTGGTGACGGCCGGCGCGGCGCTGCTCCACAACGCCCCGCCGCCGCGCAGCCTGTCCCACTGTCCCGCCTCGCCCAGGCTGCGCATGGCGCGGTCGATGGCGCGCGGATCCGCCGCGGTCAGCAGCGTCCAGGTCAGCGGATCGGCGCCCGGCGAGCGGTATTGCAGCAGGGCCGCTTCCGGCAGCGTCTCGGCATTCTCGGTCAGCGCGACGACGTCGACCGGCGCCTCCTCCACCGTCCAGTGGTTGATGTAGCGCGCCGCCGCCGCCATCACCCGCCGCGCCCAGTCGGGCACCCAGCCGCGCCCGGAACCGCCCTGGTCCTTGGCGTCGCCGGCCATCCGCTGCCAGCGGTTCGCCGCCCCGCCGTCGGCGGTCAGCGCCGATCCCGCGACACCAACCGGCTGCCCCACCCCCTGCCCCAACCCCTGCGGCACGACGGCCGACCGCGCCAGACCCGGACGGGCGGCGTTGCCGGACCAGCCCAGCCGCAGCCGGTCGACCAGGGCGCGGCGGTCCGCGGCGGCCATCGGCTCGCCGCGGGCCTTGGCCTGGGCAATCAGCGAGCCGGCCTCCAGCAGCCCGGCCAGACGGTCGGCGGGAAGCGGAGCGGAGGTGAAGACGGCCTGCGGCAGCGCCGCCACCGGTCCGACGATCAAGGCGTTGTCGTTCGGCGCGCCGTCCCAGCCGGTGTAGGGCACCACCGCCATCAGGTCGCCCGCCCGCTGCGCCAGCTTGGCGGTCAGGCTCCAGGCGGCGCCGAACCAGGCGGGATCGCGCCCGACGACCACGAGGTCGAAGGGCGGTGCCGGCTCGCCCCCGGCGGTGCCGCCATAGGGGAAGGCGGTGTTGGCGAAGCCGCCCAGGTCCGGCAGCGTGACCAGACGGGCGAAGCCGGGGATCTCGATGCTGGAGCTGTCCAGCAGGGTGAAGGTCGGGCGCCGCACCGCGAAGACGCAGTCGGTGCCGCCGGCCGGCGGCAGTTCGGCCTCCAGCTCGATCAGGTTGGGGCCGGGACGGAACAGCGCCATCGGCAGCGGCATCTCGCCATTGTCGATGATGCCGCTGGACCGCTTGTCGATTTCCATGGCGCCGGCCGACTTGCCGTTCACCCGGACGTTCAGCACCGCGCCGGGGCCGAGATTGCCCTCGAACGCGCCATTGACGTGGAACAGGATGGCCCGGTCGCTGACCGGAGCGAAACCGGCGGGCAGGGTCAGGCCGAATTGGCCGGTATAGCGGTAGCCGCTGTGCTGGACCGTCTGGAAGCCCAGTTCCGACAGGCGGTAGCGCCCCTCCGCCTGCACCGGCGGGGCCGGCGGGGCGGCCAGCGACCCCGCGTCGGTGACGATCATCGCGCTCTGGGTCGGCAGCGGCCGGGTGACGTCGGCCAGCCGCATCACCGACTGGTCCACCTCCTGCTGCGTGCGGCCCGACGCGACGGCGACGAAGCCGCCCCCCAGGGCGCCGCTTCCCTCCGCACCGCCATTCCCGCCTTTGCCGGCGGGAAGCGGGTAGACAGCCAGGAACGGACCGGTGATGGCGGCAGCCCGGGCGTCGCCCAGCAGGGAAGCGATGCGGTCGCGGGTGCCGATCAGGATGTTCTTGCCGCCCGGCAGGGGAAGGCTTTCGAGCGTGGGCGCGGCGTTGCCGGCGGGCTTCACCGGCACCGCCACCACCCGCGGCGTCTGGTCGCCCAGCAGCAGGCCGTAGGACTGAGCCACCATGGCGCCCCAGCCGAGATGGTCGGCATCGAGCTCGGCGCCGGGATGGAGGATCGCCAGCGGTTCGCGCGCGCGGTCGGCGGAGGCCAGCAGCTGGCGCATCATGGCGAGGTCCGGTTCCGGCACCCCGCCGTCCGACAGCAGCGTCAGCGAGGAGGCTGCCAGATTGACCCGCGCCCACAGGTCGTAGGTGCCGCGGACCGTGCAGATGGCGCGGTGCTGGGCGTTGGTCTGGAAGACGATCTGGTTCTCGCCGGGGCGGAGCAGGTTGCTCGGCAGGGTGATGGAAGCGTTGACCGGCCCGCGGAAGGCGGCGAGCGGCAGGTCGGCCACCGGCGAGCCGTTGATGTAGACCGACATCGCCCCCTTCTCGGGCAGGATGTCGATGCCGTTCTCGTAGGTCAGCGCCAGCACGGCGCTGGTCAGCCCGACCACCGGCGGCAGGACGGCGCGCAGCGCCACCGTCTCCGTCTCGCCATGCAGGGTGACCTCCGGCTGGCCGTCGCGCAGGTTCGACAGCGGGATCACCCGCCGGTCGGCGGCCAGCGCCGGCGCCGCCCAGCCGATCGACAAGCCGACCCACAGGGACAGCAGCGCCAGCAGGGCCGGCGACACCGATAAGTTCCGGCCTCCGCCGGTATGGCCGCGCATTCCCGCCATCGCCGTTCCCATCGCCGTCAGGGAGCCTGGAAGGTCAGGATGCGGCGCAGCGCGCCCGGCAGGGCCAGCAGCACATGCCCGAGCCGCGGCACCACCCGCGTGGCGAAGAACAGCAGCCCGCCGAAGAAGGTCGGGGCCGCGACCCGCTTGCGGTCGAGGAAGATGTCCCAGCCGACGCTGTTGCCGAAGACGAAGCGCGCCATCTCCACGATGTCCTGGCGGTCGCGCGGGGCGAATCCGGCGCCGACCGCCAGCTCGCCGTTGCGCATCTCGATGCGGAAGAAGCGGACGCCAGTGGTGGTCGCCGCCTCGGTCTCCGTCGCGGTGATGGTCATGACCGGGGTCACGTCGGGCCGGCTCAGCAGCTCGCGCCATTTCGGATCGACCAGCAGCCCGACGCCGCCGGCCGACACGTCGGCGACCGTCACGTCGACGCTGGTCCCGTCCTCGAACTTCAGAACCGCCGCGCGGTCGACGGTGAAGCGTTCCTGCCGGCGGACGCGCTTGCGCTCGTAGACGACGGCCAGGCCGCCGAGCGCCAGCAGGAAGCTCAGGGAGCACCACACCGCCACCGGGACGATGGCGGCCCGGTGTTCCGGGAAGATGGAATAGCGCCAGGCGCAGGCCGCCAGTCCGGCGGCCAGCAGCAGCGTGGTGACGATGAACGGCGTGGCGAGCGGCGAGAAGCCGTCCTCCTCCACCGACTGGCCCTTGGCGGTGACCTTGAACACCGGGTCGCGCGGCCGGATCAGCGTCGCCAGCGCGGCGCGCGAGACGTGGAAGGACTGCAGATACTCGTACAGCTCCGAGAACAGCGGCCAGCGCATCCGCCCGTGCAGGAACTGCGACAGGAAGGCGGCGGCGAAGACGTGCGGCAGGACGAAGCAGGCGAAGTCCGGCAGGTTGATGCGGTAGATCTCCAGCCCGAACAGGGCGTAGCACAGCGGCGACAGCAGGAAGATCGGCCGCCAGAACCAGAAGAACCAGTACAGCATGGTGCTGGTGTAGCACAGCCGCTGCGAGATGGTCAGGCCGCGCTTGAACAGCGGGTTCTTCAGCAGGAACAGCTGGATCATGCCCTGGGTCCAGCGCGAGCGCTGGGCGATGAAGCTGTCGAAGGTCTCCGGCTGCAACCCGGCGATCAGCGGGCGTGGCAGGTAGACGCTGCGCCAGCCGCGCGCATGCAGTTCCAGCGCGGTCTCGCAATCCTCCGTCACCGTGTCGCCGCTGAAGCCGCCGACCTCCTCCAGCGCCACGCGGCGCAGGATGGCCGCCGACCCGCAGAAGAAGGAGCCGTTCCAGCGGTCCAGCCCCGGCTGGATCGAGTAGTAGAACATCTCGTTCTCGCTCGGCATCCGCTCGAAGGTGCCGAGGTTGTATTCGACCGGGTCGGGGTTGACGAAGAAATGCGGGGTCTGGACCAGGAACAGGCCGGGGTCCTGCTGGAAGAAGCCGACCGTCGCCTTCAGGATGCCGACCGTCGGCACATGGTCGGCGTCCAGGATCAGCAACAGGTCGCCGGACGTCTTATGGAAGGCGTGGTTGATGTTGCCGGCCTTGGCGTGCTCGTTGCGCGGCCGGGTCATGTAGGTGACCTGCAGCCGTTCGCACAGCGCGGTCAGCGTCTCTCGCCGGGCCAAAGCCGCGGCGGCCTGCCCGGGGTCGCTGTGCGCCAGCTTCTGGTCGGTGCCGCCGTCGTCCAGCAGATAGACGTGCAGCTTGTCGCGCGGATAGTCGATGCAGACGGCGGCGGCCAGCGTCGTCTCCAGCAACTCCGGCTCCTCGTTGTAGGAAGGGATGTAGACGTCGACGCTGGGCCAGAAGGCGGGATCGCCCGTCGGCTCCGACGGCTCGCGGGTCAGCGGGTCGATGATGACGAACAGCGAAGTCAGGAACAGGACGAAGGACAGCGCCTCGGCCGCGAACAGGGTGACGCCGGGAACGAAGTTCACCAGATCGTCCACCGGCGGCAGCGTGCCGGTCAGCCGCCAGAAGAAATAGCGGAAGGTGACGAAGGCCAGCAGCAGCACGGTCAGCGTGCGGGCATGCCAGAAGCGCTGGGCGAAGCGCCCCAGCACGAAGGCCGCCGCCACGACGGCCACCGAGATGGCGGCGCTGGCAAATCTTCCAACGGGGAGGGCCGCCAGCGCAAGAAACAAACCCGCCGACAGCAACAATAGAATCCAGAGCAGAATCGACCGCAGTGAGAATCGGCGACTGTTCAGGCTCGGCTGACGCTTGGATTGCTGCGCCTTATTGTTCAGTGGTCGAACAACGGTCTTGGCGCCGGTCGAGGTTGTCATACGAATCCGCAGAATGAGGCCATTCCACCCTAGTGGGTGACCCCTTATGCCTCAAGCTTCGTTACAAATCGTTACTGGGTTGCGACAATGCTTACTAAAATGCCTTATTTGTCGGACCTGTGTCATCGCGATTACGGTCGGTCCGGCCCTGCCGCGCCCCGATGCCGCATGGGTGCCGCATCCGAATGTCTGCGACTCGGAAAGGCCGTGGACGACCCCGCCGCCGAAGGCGGGGAGAGGATCGGAACCGGATCCCAATGCGCGGCTGCCTTGCGTGACGGCTTGGGCTTGGGGGGATGACGCCGCACGGGATTGCCGCCATGGTGACCGACAATTCGCCCATCCATCGGTTGCAGCACAGGGTTCCGTCAGCCTCCATGCCTCTCTCCGCCCTTCTGTCCGATGCGTTCGCCGTGCTGGCCCCGGTTTTCCTGGTGGCGGCGCTGGGCTATGGCTGGACCCGGGGGAAGCTGCCCTACGACAGCGCCTTCATCACCACCTTCGCGATCAACGTGTCGTCGCCCTGCCTGGTCTTCTCCGCCCTGACCCGGCTGCACCTGTCCGCCGACGTGATGGGGGAAATGGCGTTGGCCGCCACCCTCTGCATGGCGCTGACCGCGCTGGCGTCGGTGCCGGTCCTGCTGGCGTCGGGGCTGTCGCTGCGGGTCTATGTGCCGGCGATGGCCTTCCCCAACGCCGGCAATTTGGGGCTGCCGGTCTGCCTGTTCGCCTTCGGGGAGAACGGCCTCAGCCTCGCCGTGCTGTTCTACGCGGTGATGTCGGTCGGCCAGTTCACGCTGGGGCCGGCGCTGGCCGCCGGCCGCTTCGACCTGGGGCAGATGGCGCGGACGCCGACGATCTACGCGGTGGGGCTGGCGGTGGCGATCCAGCTGTCCGGCTTGCCGACGCCGGTGTGGGTCGGCAACACCACCACGCTGCTGGGCAACTGCGCGGTGCCGCTGATGCTGTTCTCGCTGGGGGTGGCGCTGTCGAAGCTGCGGCTTTCCGGCGCGGTGCGGGCGCTGTCGATGTCGGCGTTCCGGCTGGCGGTCGGCTTCGCCATGGGGCTGCTGGTCGCCTGGGCGATGGGGCTGACCGGGGCGGCGCGCGGCGTGGTCCTGGTGCAGAGCTCGATGCCGGTGGCCGTCTTCAACTATCTCTGGGCGCTGCGCTACGGCAACGCGCCGGAGGACGTGGCCGGCATGGTGCTGGGCTCCACCGCCATGGCCTTCGTCGGCCTGCCGGCGCTTCTGATGTTCGTGATGCAATAGAAGGGAGGGGTTCATGGCGCACAGGGAACACCGCTATGCCGTCCGGCTCGACTGGACCGGCAATCTCGGCACCGGCACCTCGGCCTACAAGGCCTACAGCCGCGACCATGCGCTGAACGCCGGAACCAAGCCGGCGATCCCCGCCACCTCCGACCCGGCCTTCCGCGGCGATCCGGCGCGCTGGAACCCGGAGGAGATGCTGGTCGGCGCCCTGTCCTCCTGCCACCAGCTCTGGTACCTGCATCTCTGCTCGGCCGCCGGCATCGTGGTCACCGCCTACCGCGACGATGCGGAGGGGGTGATGGAGGAGGAAGGCGACGGCGGCGGCCGGTTCACCGCCGTCCTGCTGCGGCCGCGGGTGACGCTGGCGACCGGATCCGACGCCGGCAGGGCGCTGGCCCTGCATCACGAGGCGGCGGAGAAGTGCTTCATCGCCCGCTCCGTCAACTTCCCGGTCCGGCACGAGCCGGTGGTCGAGGTGGAGGGGGGGGGATGACCAGTGAGAGTTTAGGATTTCGTCTCTCAGCCGTCATTCCCGCGAAGGCGGGAATCCAGCCTTTTCAGGAGCTGACCAGCGGAGTCTCCTGGATCCCCGCCTTCGCGGGGATGACGACCGATAAGAGCTTCTAAGAACATACAAAGCCAGAGTACCGCCATGACCGACACCCCCGCCCTCTCCGTCCTGGACGCCGTCGCCGGCCGGCGCAGCATCCGTGCCTTCCTGCCCGCGCCGGTGGAGCGGGAGACGGTGCTGCGCATTCTCGACCTCGCCGCCCGCGCGCCGAGCGGCTCCAACATCCAGCCCTGGAAGGTCCATGCCATCGCCGGGCCGGCGCGGGACGCCCTGTCGGCGGAACTGCTGGCCGCCCATGAGGCGGGGGAGCCGGAGGTCCCCGAATATCCCTACTATCCGGAAAACTGGCGGGAGCCCTATCTCGGCCGCCGCCGGACGGTCGGCTGGGCGCTCTACGGCTCGGTCGGCATCGGCAAGGGCGACCGCGCGCGGATGGCGCGCCAGCATGGCCGCAACTGGCTGTTCTTCGGGGCGCCGGTCGGGCTTTTCTTCACCATCGACCGCGACATGGGCAAGGGCGCCTGGCTCGACCTCGGCATGTTCATGCAGAACGTGATGATCGTCGCCCGCGGCTTCGGGCTGGAGACCTGCCCGCAGGCGGCCTTCTGCTACCGCCACGCCATCACCGCGCGGCATCTGGACCTGCCCGATACGGAGATCATCGCCAGCGGCATGGCGCTGGGCTTCGCCGACTGGTCGGCGCCGGAAAACAACTTCCCGACCGGGCGCGAACCGGCCGAGGCGTTCACCCGCTTCACCGGGTTCTGAAGGCGACAGCTTACAGGGTGACGAATCCGTTGGGCGCCATCGCGGCCGGCGCGCCGGAGGACAGCGTCCCGGCGACGAAGGCCGCGGTCTGGACCAGCACGCGCGGCGAGAAGGGCTTGGAGATGTAGCCGAGGCCGACTCCGCCGGCCTGCGCCTTGTTTGGCGGGTTCCCGGTGGCGAAGACGCAGGCGATGCCCATGCCCTTCAGCTCGCGGGCGACGTCCAGGCCATTGGACCCGTTGGCCAGCTTGATGTCGACGAAGGCCATGTCGGGCCTCTCCCGCCCGGCCAGGGCGACGGCGGAAGGCAGATCCTCGGCGATCCCCGTCACCTCATGGCCGGCGGACTGGAGCGTCAGGGACACGCCCTCGGCGATCAGATACTCATCTTCTATGATCAATATCTTCATTGTTCTTCTTGTAAATCCTGCATGATGTCCGGAGGCGTCACGCTTCGGTTGGCGATCTCGGCTTTATGGGGAAAGTTAAAAGGAAGCGCGTCCCCGGTGTCAAACGTTCGATTTCCAAACTCCCCCTTATTTGCCTCGTAAGATTGCGGACCGTGTTCAAGCCGAAGCCGCCCCCGCTGCTGGCGATCTCCTCGGGCAGGCCAACGCCGTCATCGGCGACGTCGATGCGGACCTCGCCGCCCTGCACCGCCATATCGACCTTGACCGTGCCGCGGCGCCCGTCGGGAAAGGCGTGCTTGTAGCTGTTGGTCAGCAATTCGTTGACGATCAGGGCGACCGGCACCGCCGTGTCGACCGGCGCCGTCAGCGGCGCCTGAACCGCCATGTTCATCGACGGCTCGCCGGTGCCGGCGGGCGGGATGGCGTTCTCGGCGATGCTGCGGATCAGGTCCGACAGTTCGACCGTGTCGTAGACCGCCCCTTCGCCGTAGAGCCGGCGATGAACCTCCGCGATCGCCAGCACCCGGCTGCTGCTGTCCAGCAGCTCCTGCCGCACCTCCGGGCTGCGATGCCTCATCGCCTGGGTCCGCAGCAGGTTGGCGACGATCTGCAGGGAGTTCTTCACCCGGTGGTTGACCTCGTCGAGCAGGACCCTGTTCTCCTGCAACGCCGTGGACAACGCCTGCCCTTCCGCCCGCTCGGCCCGGTAGTCCCGCTCCAGCCGGCGGACGGTGGAATAGCCGAGCCAGCCGGCGACCGTGACGAAGACGATCCCGTAGGCGATCATCAGGAGCTCGAGAATGGTGGCATGGCGGCTGCGCTTTGCGAGCAGCATGCCCTCCTCCGCCCGCATGGTGGCGATCATCCGCCTTATGTCGACCAGCGTCCCGGCCGCCGCCCCTTCGCGGACCGTCGCCAGCGCCTGCTCCACGCCGCCTTCGTCCGCCTGCCGCAAAACCTCGGCCATCCGGTTCAGCCGGTTGGCGGTCAGCGCCCGCAGGGCCTTCACCTTGTCCTGCTGCACCGGGTTGTCGGCGGTCAGCGAAGCGATGCGGTCCAGCAGGGCCTGGCTGCGCTCCCTGCCCTCCTCGTAGGAGGCGAGATGGCTGCGGTCCAGCGACAGCAGATATCCGCGCTGGCCGGATTCGGCGTCGGAAAGGGTCGACTGCAACTCCTCGACCGTGGAGATGACCTTGTGCGTGTGGTCGATCCAGTCGATGGCGCGGCGATATTCGATGAAGACGACGACGAGCAGCAGGAAACCGACGAACAGACCGCCCAGCAGCAACGCCGATAATCTGGCGGCACGGGCGCGCACCGTCCGGCGCGCAAGGCTGGTATCCGTATCGGTAGGCATGGATCGTCCCCGTCCTACGCAGTCGATCACCTCTCAATATAGTTCGGACAGTCTGGATTTTCCCGCATCGGCGGCATTGACCTGGGTCAAGAAATGTTCAGCAGACAAACGATTGCGACACCTACCCACAGCGGCGGACGGGGTGTCCTCCCGGCCGCGGCCGGTCGGACACCCTATCCGTTCAGCACCGATGCCAGCGTGTCCTGCAGGCGGCCGGGCTGGATCGGCTTGTGCAGCAGCGCGCACTGGGCGCCCGCCGCCTCGCGCAGCCGGTCGGCCGAGGTGTCGCCGGTCAGCAGCACGCCGGGAACCTCGCGCGACAGGCGGCGGCGGACCATGTCCATCACCATCAGCCCCGTGGTTCCTTCCGGCAGGCGGTAATCGGCCAGGATCAGGTCGGGTTCCTCCCCGGACTCGATCAGGCTGCCGAGAAGCTCTTCCGCCTCGGCCCCGCTGCCCGCCTCCACCACGCGATAGTTCCAGTCCTCCAGCATCAGCACCAGCGCCATGCGGATGACGGCGTCGTCCTCCACCAGCATGACGAGATGCCCGGCGTCGCTGCCGGACCGGTTCCCCCCGGCATGTCCGCCGGTGCCGGTCTGCGCCGCCCCGTCGAGCCTGGTCTCGGTCAGCGGCAGGGTGACGGTGAAGCGGCTGCCGCGGCCCAGCGAGGAGGTCACGTCGATGATGCCGCCCAGCATGGTGACCAGCCGCTTGGCGATGCTCAGCCCCAGACCCAGCCCCTCCCGCCGGTCGCGGGCGGCGTTGCCGACCTGGAAGAAGTCCTGGAAGATGCGGTCGATGTGCTGGTCGGCGATGCCGATGCCGCTATCCCACACCTCGATCTGCAAGCGGTCGCCGCGCTGCCGCGCCCCGAGCAGCACCCGTCCGCCGGGGGCGAAGCGCAGGGCATTGGCCAGCAGGTTGCGCAGCACCCGCTCCAGCAGGCGGGGATCGGTCCGCGTCGTCAGCGCCGGCGCCACCAGACGCAGGCTCTGCCCGGCCTTCTCGGCCAGCGGCGCGAACTCGCCATGCAGACGGCCGAGCAGGGCTGCGATGTCGACCGGTTCCGGATTGGGGGCGACCAGCCCGGCTTCCAGCTTGGAAATGTCGAGCATCCCGTCCAGCATGCCGCCCAGCCCGCCGAGCGAGGACTGGATCTGCTCCGCCATGCGCCGGGCGCCGTCGGGAAGAGTCTCCTTCATCAGCAGGTCGGACAGCAGCAGCAGCGCCTGCACCGGCTGGCGCAGGTCGTGGCTCGCCGCCGCCAGGAAGCGTTCGCGGGCGTCCAGCGCCACGTTCAGCTCGCGCTCCAGCGCCTTCACCGCGGTGATGTCGGCGACGCTGGAGACCACGGCCTCCACCCGGCCGGCCGGATCGGCGACGGGACGGCTCGACACCCGCAGCCAGCGGGTCGGGGCGGCGGCCTCCTCCCCCTCGACCACGCCGACGATGCGCTCGACCACCGGCCTGCCGCTGCGCGCCGCTTCCGCCGCGGGGGGAAGCCCGTGCAGCCGGTTGCCGTCGGCGTCGATGAAGCGGCGGCCCGCGGTGGTCGGGACGATGGTGGCGGGCGCGGTCGCCGGCACCAGCTGTCCATCCGCCTCGCCGTCTGCGTCATAGGCCGCCGCGGTGGGGTCGAGCAGGGCGCGCGCCGGGCCGTCCAGCAGCCGGTCCGCCATGGCGTTCGCCAGCAGGCTGCGGCCGTCGACGGCGGTCATCGCCAGCGCGTCGTGCAGCGACTGGACCAATACCCGGTGCCGCCGCTCGCTGAGGTTCAGCGCCGCTTCCGCCGTCCGCCGCGCGGTGACGTCGCGGATGGCGACGACGGCGCCCTGGATGCGTTCCTCCATCGGGGCGAGGCGCCTGCCGGATGCCAGCATCGGCGAGATGGTGACCTCGACCAGCATCATGCCGCCATCCTCGCGGCGCAGCCTTTCGCAGGAGACGCTGCGCGGCTGGCCGTCGGTCAGCGACAGGGCCAGCGCGCGGGCCGCTCCGCCCGCCAGGGCGCCGGAAGGGGCGCCGGATGGAGAGGCCGCCCCGCCGCCGGCCGGCAGGTCCGGTTCGGTGTCGGGAACCGGGCCGGCAAGCAGATCCGACGGCGGGCGGCCGATCAGGTCCAGATCGAGATGGCCGGTCATCGCCGTCGCCGCGGCGTTGACGAAGCGGATGCGGCCGTCGGCGTCCACCCCGAGGATGCCGTCGCCGACCGATTGCAGGATATGGTGGTAGTCGGCGCGGGCGCGCTCGGCCTCGTCGCGCGCCTGCTGCACCTCGCGCAGCCAGGCGTTCCGCTCGGTCAGGTCGGTGATGGTCAGCAGCACGTCGCCGCGGTCGCTGTCGTCCAGCGTCACGGTGCGGGCGTCGGTCAGCCCGTCGATGACCCTGCCCTGCGGCCCGAGATAGCGGAACTCCTGCCGGACCCACTCGCCGCTGTCCCGCAGCCGGCCGAGCGCGGTGAACAGCCGGCCATGGTCGACGCTGTCGACCAGCAGGGTCAGCGGACGGCCCTTCAGCCGCAGCATCGGCAGGCCGAACTGCCGTTCGGCGGCGGCGTTGGCCTCGCCGACGATGCCGGCGGCGTTCACCGCCAGACAGGCCAGCGGCACCGACTGGAACAGCTGGAGATATTGCAGGCGCGACGCCTCCAGCGCCTGCTGGGCGCCGCGCAGCTCCTCGTTCTGGATCTCCAGCTCCGCCTGATGGACATACAGCTCGTGCAGCAGTTCCTTCATCGAGCTGGCGGTGACGTCCGACGCCTCGAAATGCCCGTCGCTGAGAATGGATTCGGCACGGCGGCGCAGGCGGCCGGAGGCATCCTCGGTCATTTCACGCCCCCATCGCTCAGGCCGTCGCTCCCGCCGTCGCCGTTTCCGTCAAGCTGCAGCTCCATCAGCTTGCGGTTCGTGATGTTGATGTGGCTGACGACGATGCCGCCGTCATGGTCTTTCAGGCGGGTGGCGTGCATCAGGAACCAGCGCTGCTCGTCGGGCGAATGACAGGGATATTCCACGGTGAAACCATCGGCCTTGCCCTCCAGGATGCGGCGCAGCCCGTCATGGACCGCGCGGGCGACGCCGTCCTTTTCCGGCATCTCGGAGGTCAGGCAGACTTCGAGGTAATTGGTGCCGACGCCGCAGCGCTCCACCGCCGGGGCGCCGTTGCGCTGGGCGAACGTCCGCCAGGCGGCGTTCACCATGACGATCCGGCCGTCCCGGTCGGTGACGGCGATATGCTCCGGCAGGCTGTCCAGCACCTTCTGCAGCCGCTCCTGCGCCTGCTTGGTGGCGGTGACGTCGACGAAGGTCACCACCACGCCGCCGATCAGGTTCTTGTCGGTCAGATAGGGCAGGATGCGGGTCAGCACCCAGCGGCCGTCATGCACCCGGACATGGCGTTCCACCGGCTCCTGCCCGTCGAACACCTTGCGGATGTCGCCGAGGAAGTCGGGATAGTCGATGTTGGTCGACAGATGCGCGATGGACCGGCCGAGGTCGCGCGGGATGATGTTGATGAACCGCGCCGCCGCCGGCGTGAAACGGCGGATGACGAAGTCGCCGTCGAGGAACACCGTGCCGATCTCGGTCGAGCGCAGCAGATTGTCCAGGTCGTTGGTGATCTCGGTCAGCTCCTCCACCTTCGCCTGATATTCGGCGTTGACGGAGTAGAGCTCCTCGTTGACCGATTGCAGTTCCTCGTTGGTGCTCTGCAACTCCTCGTTGGAGGCCAGCAGTTCCTCGTTGGTGGCCTGCAGCTCCTCGTTGGCGGTCTCCAGCTCCTCGATGGTCGCCTGCAGATTCTCGCCGCGCGACAGCAGCTCCTGCTCCAGCCCGCGGATGCGCTCGGCGGCGTCGGCATTGAGGTCGAAGTCGGAATCCGGCACCGACAGCGGCAGCATGTTGGCGCGGTCCAGCACCACCAGCGCGAAGCGGCGCCCGGTCTTGCGCGCGACATAGGGCTGGACCCGCAGGCTGACCGCCGCCACCCCCTCGCGGTCCTTCACCGGGATGTTGGACAGCGCGAACTCCTCGCCCGAGCGGAAGGCGCGGTTCAGCGCGGTCCCCGTCACCATGGCCACCGACGACGGCAGGAGCTTCAGCACGTTCAGCGTCGCCTCGCCCGGCGGCACCTTCAGCAGGGAGGAGGCATCGCCGAACACATGCATGATGGTCATCTGTTCGCTGACCAGCAGGCAGGGCGGCACATAGGCCTTCATCAGGGCGCCGATCGCCTCGTCGATGACCGCCCCTTCCTCCATCGCCTGGGACGGGCCGTCCTCGCCATGGCGGGCCAGCGGCGCCGCCACCGTCGGCACCAGCAGCCGCGACAGGCGGAAGGACCCGGTGCGCAGGCTCTGGAAGACCTTGTTGCGGCTGTCGACGGTGTGGAAGTCCGATTGCAGGTCGCCCAGCGTCTCGCTGGTGCCGAGGAACAGGAAGCCGCTCTGGCGCAGCGCGTACTGGAACAGGCTGAGGATCTTCCGCTGCAATGGCTGGTCCATGTAGATCAGCAGGTTGCGGCAGCTCAGCAGGTCGATCTTGGTGAAGGGCGGATCGCGCATGATGTTGTGGGCGGCGAACACCACCATGCGGCGGATTTCCCGCGACACCACATAGCTGTCGCCGCGCACGGTGAAGAAGCGGGCGAGCCGTTCCTGCGACACGTCCTCGGCGATGGCGCGGGGATATTCGCCGAGGCTCGCCACCTCGATGCTGTCCTGGTCGATGTCGGTGGCGAAGATCTTGACGTCGAAGCTGCGGCCGAGCCGTTCCTGCGCCTCGGCGAACAGGATGGCGATGGAATAGGCCTCCTCCCCGCTGGCGCAGCCGCAGACCCAGACGCGGACCATGTCGGTCGGGCTGCGGTTGGCGAGCAGGGTGGGGATCACCCGGTCGGCCAGGACGCGGAAGGCCGCCTCGTCCCGGAAGAAGCGGGTGACGCCGATCAGCATCTCCTTGTAGAGGTTGACCGTCTCGGCGCTGTTCCGCCGCAGCAGGGCGGCATACTCCTCCATCGACTCCAGCCCGGCGCCCTGCATCCGCCGCTCGATCCGCCGCAGCAGGGTCGCCAGCTTGTAGTGCGAGAAATCGACGCCGGTGACGGAACGGATGACCGCGATGATCTGGGCCAGCGGATCGTCGCCGTCCTCGCGCCGTTGCCGGCTGGGCATCGGGCGGGCACGGGCCAGCGTCCGGCGCGCATGGTCGATCAGCCGGGCCGGCAGTTCGTCCGGCGGCAGGGTGGCGTCGATCTGCCCGGTGGCGAGCGCGCTGCGCGGCATGCCGTCGAACTGGGCGGTTTCCGGCTGCTGGACGGCGGTGAAGCCGCCGACAGACTTGATCGCCATCAGCCCGCGCGTGCCGTCCGAGCCGGTGCCCGACAGGATCAGGCCGATGGCCAGGGGTCCCTGGTCGCGGGCGAGCGCGGTCAGGAAGATGTCGATCGGCAGGCTCATGCCGCCGCTGGCGTCCTTGGCGGTCAGCCGCAGCCGGCCGTCCTCGATGCTGAGATGCTTGCCCGGCGGCAGCAGATAGACGGTATTGCGCTGGACCGGCACGCCTTCGGTCGCCTGCACCACGTCCATGGCCGTGTGCTTGGCCAGCAGGTCGACCATCAGGCTCTTGTGCACCGGCGACAGGTGCTGGACCACGACATAGGCGAGGTCGCTGTCGCCCGGCACCGCGTCGAAGAACCGCTGCAACGCCTCCAGCCCGCCGGCGGAGGCACCGATGCCGACAATGCAGCAGGCCTGTTCCGGCTGCGTGCCATCCTCGGCCGGAATGACCGCAGCACCACAATCGGAGGATGCGTCATCCGCCGATGAAGTCTCAATCGGAGCAGGCTGCGTGACCGGTTTTTCGGTTGGCACGATGATAAACGAGTCCTTCTGGCGGCGGCCTGCCGGTTCCCTATGCAAGCGAGTCTCTGCCTATATCCAACGCATCTGGTTTGGTCAACTTGACTGTCGGAGGGCATGCCCCGTCGATGTCATGATTTTAATTGGCGTGCCTGCGCCTCTCCAGCGATTTGACTTTGGTTTTATAACGAATGTATCGCGTCTTAAGTGCTTCCCCGCCCGGCGGCCGCAAAGGCCCGCCGGAAAGGATCCAACCTGCCGGGGGCGGCGGGACGGGGGACCTGACCTGCGCGAAATTCCTGCTATGTTTGCTTCCCCAGGCGCCACATGCTGGGGCGTCATGGGAATGCAAGCCAGCAGGAACGGGTCATGAGCTTCACCTCGATCTATCGGCATGGATTCGCGCGGGTGGCCGCCTGCACCACGCGCAGCACTCCGGCCGACCCGGCGGCCAACGCCGCCGCCATCCTGGAGGCGGCGCGGGACTGCCACGACAAGTCGGTGGCGGTGGCGCTGTTCCCCGAACTGGCGCTGTCCGGCTACGCCATCGACGACCTGCTGATGCAGGACCCGCTGATCGACGCGGTGGAGCAGGCGATCCTCGATCTGGTCCAGGCCTCGGCCGGGCTGATGCCGCTGCTGCTGGTCGGCGCGCCGCTGCTGTATGACGGGCGGCTCTACAACACGGCGGTGGCGATCCACCAGGGCGAGCTGCTGGGGGTGGTGCCGAAGCAGCATCTGCCGAACTACCGGGAATTCTACGAGCGCCGCCAGTTCGCGTCCGGCGCCGGAACCGAGGGCGGGACCATCCGCATCGGCGACCTGACCGCCCCCTTCGGCCCCGACCTGCTGTTCTCCGCCGAAGACCAGCCGGGTCTGGTCGTCCATGCCGAGATCTGCGAGGATCTGTGGGTCCCGGCGCCGCCCAGCACCATGGCCGCCCTGGCGGGCGCCACCGTGCTGGCCAACCTGTCGGCCAGCAACATCACCATCGGCAAGTCCGACACCCGCCGCCTGCTGGCAAAGTCGCAGTCGGCGCGCTGTCTTGCCGCCTATCTCTACTCGTCGGCCGGGACCGGGGAATCGACCACCGACCTCGCCTGGGACGGCCAGACCTCGATCTTCGAGAATGGCGAGAAGCTGGCGGAGACCGACCGCTTTCCCGACGGCGCCCAGATGGCGGTGGCCGACGTCGACCTCGACCTGCTGCGCCAGGAGCGGCTGCGCCAGGGCACCTTCGACGACAACCGGCGCCTGTTCGGCGACTCCACCCGCGGCTTCCGCACCGTCGCCTTCCGGCTGGACGCGCCGGAGACGGATGTCGGGCTGCTGCGCGTGGTGCCGCGCCTGCCCTTCGTCCCGGCCGCCGCCGAACGGCTGGAGCAGGATTGTTATGAGGCCTACAACATCCAGGTCGCCGGGCTGGTGCAGCGGCTGCGCGCCACCGGGATCGGCACGGTGGTGATCGGCGTGTCGGGCGGGCTGGACAGCACCCACGCCCTGATCGTCGCCGCCCGCGCCATGGACCGGCTGGGCCTGCCGCGCTCGGGCATCCTCGCCTACACCATGCCCGGCTTCGGCACCAGCGAGGGCACCAAATCCAACGCCTGGAAGCTGATGACGGCGCTGGGGGTGACGGCCAAGGAGCTAGACATCCGGCCGGCCGCCAACCAGATGCTGAAGGATATGGAGCATCCCTTCGCCCGCGGCGAGGCGGTCTACGACGTGACCTTCGAGAATGTGCAGGCCGGCCTGCGCACCGACTACCTGTTCCGCCTCGCCAACCAACACAACGGCCTCGTGATGGGCACCGGCGACCTGTCGGAGCTGGCGCTGGGCTGGTGCACCTACGGCGTCGGCGACCAGATGTCCCATTACAATGTCAATGCCGGCGTGCCGAAGACGCTGATCCAGCATCTGATCCGCTGGGTCGGCCGCACCGGCCAGTTCCAGCAGGAGGTGTCGGCGACGCTCGACGCCATCCTGAAGACGGAGATCTCGCCGGAGCTGGTGCCGGCGGGATCGGACAAGGCGCTGCAAAGCTCCGAATCCGTGGTCGGGCCGTATGACCTGCAGGACTTCACCCTGTTCTACGTGCTGCGCTACGGCTTCCGCCCGTCGAAGATCGCCTTCCTGGCCCGCCATGCCTGGGGGGACGCGACCAAGGGGGACTGGCCGGAGGGCTATCCGCTGGACAAGCGCCGCGCCTACAGCCCGGCCGAGATCCGCGACTGGCTGCGCGTGTTCCTGCGCCGTTTCTTCGGCTTCAGCCAGTTCAAGCGGTCGGCCATGCCGAACGGTCCGAAGGTGACGGCCGGCGGCTCCCTCTCCCCCCGCGGCGACTGGCGGGCGCCATCGGACGGCAATGCCCGCATCTGGCTGGAGGAGCTGGAACGCGAGGTACCGGCGGAGTAGCGGAGTTCCGCGAAACAACGGAAAAGGCCGGCGCCCAATCGGGACGCCGGCCTTTTTCCTGTCGATGCGCCGCCGGTCAGATCGAGATGCGCAGGGATTCCCGGTTGACCGGCGCGGCGTCGGGGGCGGTCATCGGCCGCGGCTGCACGGCGGGACGCAGGCCGGCTGGCGGCTGGCCCGGTGCAGTGGCGCTCTGGGGGGCCGCCGGCGCCTGGGGGGCCGCCGCCTGCGGCGTGCCCGGATGCGGCTGGATCGCCTGCTGGGCCGCGACGAACTGACCCTGGGCGGTCAGGCCGCTGGCGACGTTGCGGTTGATGTTGACCAGCGTGTCGATCTTGCTGAAATCGAGGTCGATCAGGCGGTTGGTCGTCTCGCGATCGACCAGCAGCGACAGGGCCGCGATGTTCGTGCGGACCTCCGGCGGATGGCCGCAATCCTCTTCGGTGATCGCCGCCTGGAAGATGGTCCACAGGCGCTGGTTCAACTGGAGAGCTTCGCGGAAGGCCTTTTCATCCTTGGCATGGCCGGCGGCGATCATGCGGCGCGCCGCTTCCGCCAGGGCCCAAGCCTCGACATCGCGCGGATTGTCCGAGGTCGGCTTGTTGGCGTAGGTGGGAGTCGGCTTCATTCCAAACCCTCGGGGGAAAACCCATCCGTCGGGGCGGACCTGCCCCTTTGCTTCGTCCCGGAAGTGTCGGTTATCCGGTTGGCTTTGTCAACGCAACGGGGGTAGTTCGGCGGGTGCGGAGGACCCTGACCCAAACTGGTCACAAGTTCTATGCGTTTCGGATAGGAGATCCATCGCCACCTCGGCCACGCGGTCCTCGCCGATGCCGTCCATCAGGCCGCGGGCGTTGGGATCGGCGGCGACGCGGGCCAGCAGATCCGGCTGCGGCACGCTGCTCGCCACCACCCGCCCGCGCGGCCCCCAGGGGCCGTAGATGGCCGGATAGCCGGGGCCGAACAGCCCGACGGTCGGCACGCCCGCCGCCGCCGCGATGTGCATCAGCCCGCTGTCGTTGCCGACATAGAGCGCCGCCCGCTCCAGGCAGGCGGCGGCGGCCATCGGATCTGTGCGGCCGGTCAGGTCGATGGCCCGCGGCCCCAGCGCGTCCAGCACCGGCCGCGCCCGCTCGCGCTCCGGCCCGGCGGCCAGCACCGCCACCCGCGCCCCCGCCAGCGGCCCGCCCTCTCCCGTCAGCCGCAGCGCCAGCCGGGCAAAGCGTTCCGCCGGCCATTCCTTGCCCAGCCAGTTGGCCGTCGGCCCGATGGCGAGGAAAGGCCCGGTCCCGGCCGGGATCAGGGCGTCCGCCTGCCCCCGCGCGGCGGCGTCGATCCACAGGCGCGGGGCCGGCGGCGGCGACAGGCCCAGGACGGCGGCGTTCTCCTCCACCTTGTGCACCGGGCGGGCGGCCTTGGCATGGAAGACCCGGCGCCGGGCCGGCACCAGCCGTCCGACCGCCGAATTCCGCAGGTCGACCACCAGATCCCAGCGCGTCCCCACGCAGTCCAGCCACAGCCGCAGCCAGTGCCGGGCGTAGGACCGCTTGGCGAGCGGGATCAGCCGCTCCAGGCCCGGCACCGAGCGGAACAGCGGCGCCGGCAGCGGACCGCAGGCGATGGTGAGCCGCGCGCCCGGATGGGCTTCGGTCAGATGGCCGAGGAGCCCGGTCGACAGCACCGCGTCGCCCAGCCGGTTGGAGGTGATGAAGAGGATGCGGCTCATGACGCCGGTCCGGCCGCCGCGTCATGCCCCGGGGCCCCGGCATCCGGACCGGCCTGCCGGCGCCCGGGCCGCAGGCTCAGGCCGCGCGACATCACCCACAGGGCCGGCAGCAGCATCACCAGCGGCATGGCGTACATCAGCGGGACGAACACGGTCGCCTTGCCGGCGAGGCTGGTCAGCCCCAGCGCGCCCGCCTGCAACCCCATCACCAGCAGCACGGCGATGGTGACGCGGGAGGACTGGCCACGCCGGTTGAACTCGCCCGACAGCAGCGCCGCGAGCGCCACCAGCGCGTAGGTCAGCGCCAGCAGCGGCGAGGAGAAGCGGTGGTGCAGCTCGGCGATCAGCCCGCGGCGCATGCGGTCGTCCTGGGCCGGGACGTTGCCGTCCATCAGCTCCGCCGTCGTGCGCTCGCGGGCGTCGGGCCAGCGGTCCGCCGCCTGGGGCGCCACCGCCTTCAGGTCCACGGCATAGCGGTCGAAGAACAGCTGCGACAGCCGGTTGGTCTTGCGGTCCAGCTCCTGCCGGTTGCCGTCATAGACGACGAAGCGGGTGCCGTCCGGCCCGGTCTGCATCACCGCGCGGTCGCCCATGATCGTCACCGGCTTGTCGGGCTGGCGGCCGTCGTGGATCAGCACCTTGTGCAGGTTGCCGTCGGAATCGCGGTCGCGCAGGAAGACGCTGAAGCGGTCGCCGACGTCGTTGAAAACGCCTTCGCGCAGGAACAGCTGCGAATAGTCGCTGCGCACGGTGTATTCCATCCGCACCAGCTCGCGGTGGGCGGCCGGGGTGATCCAGACGTTCAGGGTGAAGACGACGGCCATCACCCCCACCGCCATCACCAGCGCCGGCTTCGACAGCGAGAAGGGTCCGACCCCCGCCGCGCGCATCACCACCAGCTCGCTGTCGGTCGCCATCTTGTTGTAGGTGAACAGGATGGCCCCGACCAGCGCCAGCGGCAGCACGATGCCGAGGAAGGTCGGCACCGTCAGCAGCAGCAGCCACAGGAACATGCCCATCGGCGCGCCGGCGCTGACCACGATCTCGATCAGGCGCAGCGACTGGCTGAGCCAGATGGTCAGCGTCAGGCCGGCCGTCGAATAGAGGGTGGCGATCAGCAGGTTGCGGAACAGGTACCGTTGCAGTCGGTTCATGGGAAATCGGCCGGGGGCTGTATACGGCCGGCAAGCTGACCGTCCCGGCCCGCCGGGTCAAGTCTTGAAAACCGCCGGGCATCACAGGGGCGTCCTGCCGGGCCGGGAAAGCGCTGGCGCCGGTTCCCGCCAACCGGTATGACGGTCGTCATGGCGACGATCCAGGAAGCGATGGCTGCCGCGGTGGCCCATCATCAGGCCGGCCGGCTCGGAGAGGCGGCGGCGCTCTACCATGCCGTGCTCGACGCCCTGCCCGGCCATGCCGACGCCGCCCATCTGCTGGGGGTCGTCCATCTGCAATCGGGCCAGCCGGACCGCGCCGTCACCCTGATCCGCGGCGCCATCCAGCACAACCACCGGGTCGCCGACTATCACGACAATCTGGGCAGCGCGCTGAAGGCGCTCGGCCGGCTGGAGGAGGCGGCGACCGCCCACCGGCAGGCGGTGCGGCTGCGGCCGGACTTCGCCCAGGCGCTCTACAATCTGGGGAACGCGCTGGAGGCGCTGGGGCGGCTGGAGGAGGCGGCGACCGCCTTCCGGCAGGCGGCGGCGCGCCGCCCCGGCTATGCCCGCGCCCGCTTCAACCTGGGCAACGTGCTGGCGGCGCTGGGACGCCGGGCGGAGGCGGACGACGCCTACCGCGCCGCCCTGGGGGACGATCCGGCCTTCGTCGAGGCCCATGCCAACCGCGGCGCGCTGCTGCTGGCGCTGGACCGGCCGGGGGACGCC
>NZ_RWIJ01000011.1:15330-151402 GCF_019805165.1 Azospirillum sp. 412522 | reverse complement strand
CTGCTCGACTCGGGCGAGGCCGGCGACAACATCGGCGCGCTGCTGCGCGGCACGAAGCGTGAGGACGTCGAGCGCGGCCAGGTCCTGGCCAAGCCGGGTTCGATCACCCCGCACACCAAGTTCAAGGCCGAAGCCTACATCCTGACGAAGGAAGAGGGCGGCCGCCACACGCCGTTCTTCACCAACTACCGTCCGCAGTTCTACTTCCGGACGACGGACGTGACCGGCATGGTGTCGCTGCCGGAAGGCGTTGAGATGGTGATGCCGGGCGACAACGTCGCCATGGAAGTGGCGCTGATCGCCCCGATCGCCATGGACGAAGGCCTGCGCTTCGCCATCCGCGAGGGCGGCCGTACCGTCGGCGCCGGCGTCGTTGCCAAGATCGTCGAGTGATGGATTGTCCGGCGGCAACCGCGAGGTTGGCGCCGGATGGAAAGGGTAGGGCGGCGGGGCGACCCGCCGCTGGTTGTGAATGAGACGGGCCGCCTTTCCTGCACAAGCGGGGAGGGCGGCCCGCCCGGTTCTAGCCATCGGGCGTCGGCATTCGGGACCGTCCGCCTGTCGATCCAGCTTCCTCCGCGTGGGAGGGAGATTCAGGATTGACACGCAGGCGTCGAGCGCCTAGAGAATACGCCCTCTGGATTTTGGGTTGGTGGTAGGCAACTTCGGCCTAGACGCAGCCCGAGACGAACAGCTCAGGCGCGCCCTCCCGGGGCGCGCCGTCTGCTGAACGGAACATCCCTTTCGCGCAAGCCGCGCGGGGGATGTTCTTTTTCGTATCGGCTCGTCGCATCGGTCACAGTGTCGCCCGTCGGCCCCGCCTCGGTGGTTCGGCGCGCGGCCTTGCGCTGTCGGCGATGCCCCGAAGCAAGCTCGTGGAGTTCCGGTGACGCGTCCGCGTCATCGCTAGAAGGTGCAAGGGACGTTTGGACATGGACAGCCAGAACATCCGCATCCGTCTGAAGGCGTTCGATCATCGCGTGCTCGACCAGTCGACCAGCGAGATCGTCAACACCGCCAAGCGGACCGGCGCGCGCGTGCGGGGCCCGATTCCCCTGCCGACGCACATCGAAAAGTTCACCGTGAACCGCTCGCCGCACATCGACAAGAAGTCGCGCGAGCAGTTCGAGATCCGCACCCACAAGCGCCTGCTCGACATCGTCGATCCGACGCCGCAGACCGTGGATGCGCTGATGAAGCTCGACCTCGCCGCCGGCGTCGACGTCGAGATCAAGCTCTGATTTTGGTTGGTAAGGGACCTCTCCGGTAAGCGGATGTCCCTGGTCAGGAGATAAAGAACAATGCGATCCGGTTTGATCGCGCAGAAGGTCGGCATGACCCGCGTCTTCACGGACGACGGCCAGCATGTTCCGGTCACTGTGCTGAAAGTCGACAGCTGCCAGGTCGTCGCCGTTCGTACCGAGGACAAGGATGGCTACACCGCCGTCCAGCTCGGCGCGGGCGCCATCAAGGTCAAGAACGTCAACAAGCCTGAGCGCGGGCATTTCGCCAAGGCGCGCGTGGAACCGAAGCGCAAGCTGGTCGAGTTCCGCGTCGATGCCGATGCCCTGATCGAGGTCGGTGCCGAGCTGTCGGCCGCCCACTTCGTCGCCGGCCAGTTCGTCGACGTCACCGGCACCTCCATCGGCAAGGGCTTTGCCGGTGCGATGAAGCGCTGGAACTTCGGTGGTCTGCGCGCCACGCACGGCGTGTCGGTGTCGCACCGCTCGCACGGTTCGACGGGTAACCGCCAGGATCCCGGCAAGGTCTTCAAGAACAAGAAGATGGCCGGTCATCTCGGTGACGAGCGGGTCACGGTCCTGAATCTCCAGGTCGTGTCCGTCGACGAAGCCCGTGGTCTGATCATGCTCAAGGGTGCCGTTCCCGGCGCCGAGGGCGGTTGGCTGCGCATCCGTGACGCCGTCAAGAAGAAGGCTCCGGAAGGCCTGCCCTTCCCGGCCGGCATCAAGTCTGCTCCGGCGGCGGAAGCCCCGGCCGAGACGCAGGAGTGAGCGCCATGAAGGCCACGATCAAGAATCTGAACAACGAAGCCGTCGGCGAGATCGAGCTGTCGGACGCCGTGTTCGGTCTGCCGGCCCGCACCGACCTGCTGGCCCGCATGGTGAACTGGCAGCTGGCCAAGCGCCGCTCCGGCAACCACAAGACCAAGGGCATCAGCGAGATCAGCGGCACGACCAAGAAGCCCTATGGGCAGAAGGGCACCGGCCGGGCTCGTCAGGGCTCCATCCGTTCGCCGCAGTTCCGCGGCGGTGCGACCATCTTCGGGCCGGTGGTGCGTTCGCACGCCCACGACCTCACCAAGAAGGTCCGCAAGCTGGCGCTCAAGACCGCCCTGTCGGCCAAGGCCGCCGAGGGCAAGCTGATCGTCCTGGAGGCTGCGGCCGCCGAGACGCACAAGACCAAGGAACTGGCGGCCCGTCTCGCCACCCTCGGCCTGACTTCGGCGCTGATCATCGATGGCTCGAACCTGGACGACAACTTCGCCAAGGCTTCGCGCAACATCCCGCTGATCGACGTGCTGCCGGAGCAGGGTGCGAACGTCTACGACATTCTCCGCCGCGATACGCTGGTCCTGACCCGCAACGCGGTCGAGCAACTGGAGGCTCGCCTGAAATGAGCAAGCAGTCGAAACCTGCGGTGAGCCAGGAGCGGATGTACGACCTGATCCTCGCTCCCGTCATCACCGAGAAGTCGACGTTGGTGTCGGAGCATAACCAGGTCACGTTCCGCGTGCCGCTCACGGCCTCCAAGCCGGAGATCAAGGCCGCCGTTGAAGGTCTCTTCAACGTCAAGGTGACCGCGGTCAACACCCTGGTTTCCAAGGGCAAGACCAAGCGGTTCCGCGGCACCATCGGCCGTCGCTCGGACTTCAAGAAGGCCGTCGTCACCCTCGCCGAGGGTAACAAGATCGACGTGACCACGGGCATCTGAGCGGGAGTGTGATCCGATGGCTCTGAAGCAATACCGCCCGATTACTCCCTCGCTCCGCCAGCTGGTCATCGTCGACCGCTCGGAACTGTGGAAGGGCAAGCCGGTCAAGACCCTCACCGAGGGCCTGACCAAGTCTGGTGGCCGCAACAACACCGGCCGCATCACCGCGCGCCGGATGGGTGGCGGTCACAAGCGCACCTACCGTCTGGTGGACTTCAAGCGTCGCAAGTTCGACGTTCCGGCCACCGTCGAGCGGCTGGAATACGATCCGAACCGCACGGCCTTCATCGCGCTGATCAAGTATCAGGATGGGACGCTGTCCTACATCCTGGCGCCGCAGCGCCTGAAGGTCGGCGACACCGTGATCTCCGGCGAGCGCGTCGACGTGAAGCCCGGCAACGCGATGCCGCTGAAGAACATCCCGGTCGGTTCGATCGTGCACAACGTCGAGCTGAAGGCTGGCAAGGGTGGTCAGGTGGCTCGTTCCGCCGGCACCTACCTGCAGCTGGTCGGCCGCGACGGCGGCTACGCCCAGCTCAAGCTGCCCTCGGGCGAGCTGCGCATGGTCCGCGGCGAGTGCATGGCCACCCTCGGTGCCGTGTCCAATCCGGACCAGATGAACACCAACCTGGGCAAGGCCGGCCGCAACCGCTGGCTGGGCAAGCGTCCGTCGGTCCGTGGCGTCGCCATGAACCCGATCGACCACCCGCACGGTGGTGGTGAGGGTCGCACCTCGGGCGGCCGTCATCCGGTCACGCCGTGGGGCAAGCCGACCAAGGGCAAGAAGACTCGTCACAACAAGAAGACGGATGGCCTGATCCTGCGCCGCCGTCATTCGAAGTAAGGAGGTCGAACGATGGCACGCTCCGTTTGGAAGGGCCCGTTCGTCGACGGCTATCTGCTGAAGAAGGCGGACAAGAGCCGGGCTTCGGGCCGCAACGAGATCATCAAGATCTGGTCGCGTCGTTCGACCATCCTGCCGCAGTTCGTCGGTCTGACGTTCGGCGTCTACAACGGCCACAAGTTCCTGCCGGTGCTGGTTACCGAGCACATGATCGGTCACAAGTTCGGCGAGTTCGCTCCGACGCGGACCTTCTATGGCCACGCGGCGGACAAGAAGGCGAAGAGGAAGTAAGCCATGGGCAAGTCTGCCAATCCCAGCCGGATCGCGGAGAACGAGGCTCTGGCCCGCAATCCGATGATCCGCACCAGCCCGCGGAAGCTCAACCTCGTCGCCCAGCTGATCCGGAACATGGATGCCAGCCGCGCCGTGGCCGAGCTGACCTTCTCCAAGCGCCGCATCGCCGGCGAGGTGAAGAAGGTCCTGCAGGCCGCGATCGCGAACGCCGAGAACAACCACCAGCTCGACGTCGACCGTCTGTACGTGTCGTCGGCGACGGTCGGTCGCGCTCTGGTGATGAAGCGCTTCCACGCCCGTGCCCGCGGTCGCGGTGCGCGCGTCGAGAAGCTGTTCAGCAACCTGACGATCATCGTTCGCGAGCGTGACGCCGCCGTTGCCGAAGGGGCCGAGTAATGGGTCAGAAAATCAATCCGATCGGGCTGCGCCTCGGCATCAACCGGACCTGGGACAGCCGTTGGTTCGCCAAGCGCGACTACGCCAACCTGCTGCACCAGGACCTGAAGCTGCGCGGCTATCTGCAGGGTCGTCTGCAGCAGGCCGGTTGCTCGCGCGTCGTCATCGAACGTCCGGCCAAGAAGGCCCGCATCACCATCCACTCGGCCCGTCCGGGCGTGGTGATCGGCAAGAAGGGTGCGGATATCGAGAAGCTGCGTCTCGAGCTGTCGAAGATGACCGGCAGCGAGGTGAGCCTGAACATCGTCGAGATCCGCAAGCCGGAGATCGACGCTCGCCTCATCGCCGAGAACATCGCCAGCCAGCTTGAGCGCCGTGTGGCATTCCGTCGCGCCATGAAGCGCGCCGTGCAGTCCGCCATGCGTCTGGGCGCCCAGGGCATCCGGATCAACTGCTCCGGCCGTCTCGGCGGCGCGGAGATCGCCCGCATGGAGTGGTACCGCGAAGGCCGCGTTCCGCTGCACACCCTGCGCGCCGACATCGATTACGGTGTGGGCACCGCCAAGACCACCTACGGCACCTGCGGTGTCAAGGTGTGGGTGTTCAAGGGCGAGGTCATGGCTCACGACCCGATGGCGCAGGACAAGCGCATGGGGACCGAGCCGGTGTCGACCGACGGCGAGCCGCGCCGCGATCGTCACGATCGCCGCGACCGTCGCGAGCGCTCCGAGCGCTCCGAACGCGAGTAAAGGGGCCGAGCGATGCTTTCTCCCAAGCGCACGAAATTCCGTAAGGCCCACAAGGGCCGCATCCACGGCAACGCCAAGGGCGGCACCGCCCTGAATTTCGGCTCCTTCGGCCTCAAGGCCCTGGAGCCGGAGCGCATCACCGCCCGGCAGATCGAGGCGGCCCGCCGCGCGATCACCCGCGCGATGAAGCGTCAGGGCCGGGTCTGGATCCGTATTTTCCCGGACCTTCCGGTCTCCACCAAGCCCGCCGAAGTCCGCATGGGTTCCGGTAAGGGTTCGCCGGAGTACTGGGCGGCCCGCGTGAAGCCGGGTCGCATCCTGTTTGAGCTGGACGGCGTGCCGGCAGATGTGGCAAAAACCGCCTTCGCTCTGGCGGCCGCGAAGCTGCCGATCAAGGTGAAGCTGGTGACCCGCCTGGGCGGTGTCGAGGAGACCGCGGCATGAAGGCCGTAGACATTCGTACGAAGAGTGCGGATGAGCTGAACGATCAGCTCATCCAGCTCAAGAAGGAACAGTTCAACCTGCGCTTCCAGAAGGCCTCCGGCCAGCTGGAGAACACCGCACGGGTGAACACGGTGCGCCGCGACATCGCCCGCATCAAGACCATCCTCGGCGAGCGTGCCCGCTCCGCCGACGCCGGCAAGTAAGGGGGATCATCCATGCCTCGCCGCGTTCTGCAGGGCACGGTGGTCAGCGACAAGTGCGACAAGACCGTTACGGTTCTTGTCGAGCGCCGTGTCATGCACCCCGTGTACAAGAAGTTCATTCGTCAGTCGAAGAAGTACGCCGCCCACGACGAGGGCAACCAGTACAAGGTCGGCGATACCGTTTCGATCATCGAATGCCGTCCGATCTCGAAGTCCAAGCGCTGGACGGTCGTGACGGAGTCCGCCGCCGACAGCGGCGCCGCGTGATAACGAAAGGTCATAAACCATGATCCAGATGCAAACCAACCTGGAAGTCGCCGATAACAGCGGGGCGCGCCGGGTGCAGTGCATCAAGGTGCTTGGCGGGTCCAAGCGGAAGGTCGCGACCGTGGGTGACGTCATCGTCGTCTCGGTCAAGGAGGCCATTCCGAAGGGTCGCGTCAAGAAGGGCGACGTGCATCGTGCCGTCATCGTCCGCACCGCGAAGGAACTGCGTCGGGAGGACGGGTCTGCGATCCGTTTCGACCGGAACGCCGCCGTGCTCATCAACAAGCAGGGTGAGCCGATCGGCACCCGTATTTTCGGGCCGGTCACTCGTGAGCTTCGCGGCAAGAAGTTCATGAAGATCATCTCGCTGGCGCCGGAGGTGCTGTGATGGCCGCCAAGATCAAGACCAAGGACAAGGTCGTCGTCCTGACCGGCCGCGACAAGGGCAAGACTGGCGAAGTGCTGAAGGTTTTCCCGAAGGAGAACCGTGCCGTTGTGCAGGGCGTGAACGTGGTGAAGAAGCACCAGCGTGCCAGCGCCCGCTCGCAGGGTGGCATCATCGAGATGGAGGCGCCGATCAACGTCTCGAATCTCGCTCACGTCGACCCCAAGGATGGCAAGCCGACCCGCGTCGGTTTCAAGATCCTTGAGGATGGCCGCAAGGTGCGTGTCGCCAAGCGGTCCGGCGAAGTCATTGACCTGTGAGGGCCCGGGCATGACCGCACGTCTGAAAGAAGTTTACGATTCCAAGATCCGCGCCGCTCTGAAGTCGGAATTCGGCTACAAGAACGACATGGAAGTTCCGCGGATCGAGAAGATCGTGGTCAACATGGGTGTCGGCGAGGCTGTCGCCGACTCCAAGAAGATCCAGCTCGCCGTGGCCGAAATGGCCGCCATCACCGGTCAGAAGCCGGTGGTGACCAAGTCGCGCAAGTCGATCGCCCAGTTCAAGCTGCGCGAAGGCATGGCGATCGGCTGCAAGGTCACGCTCCGCCGCGACCGCATGTACGAGTTCCTGGATCGCCTGGTGACGATTGCGTTGCCGCGCGTCCGTGACTTCCGCGGGATCCCGGGTGACAGCTTCGATGGCCGTGGCAACTACGCCATGGGCGTCAAGGAGCAGATCATTTTCCCGGAGATCGATTACGACAAGATCGATCAGATCCGCGGCATGGACATCATCATCGTCACCTCGGCGAAGACCGATCAGGAAGCCAAGGCTCTCCTGAAGGGTTTCGACATGCCGTTCGTGAGCTGAGGCTGGAGCACGACCATGGCTAAGACCAGTGCCATCGAAAAGAACAAGCGTCGCGCCAAGCTGGCCAAGCAGTACGCGAACAAGCGTGCGCGCCTGAAGGCGATCGCGAACGACAAGACCCTCCCGCCGGAAGAGCAATTCGCCGCCCGCCTCAAGCTGGCCGAGCTGCCGCGCAACTCCTCGAAGGTGCGCATCCGGAACCGCTGCGAAATGACCGGGCGTCCGCGCGCGTTCTATCGCAAGTTCAAGCTGTCCCGCGTCACGCTCCGCGAACTGGCCTCGACCGGCCAGATCCCGGGCATGACGAAGTCGAGCTGGTAAGGAGGGTCCGAGAATGTCTTTGAGCGATCCGCTCGGCGATATGCTGACCCGCATCCGCAACGGTCAGCACGCCCGCATGTCTGTTGTGGTTTCCCCGGCGTCCAAGCTGCGCGTCAACGTCCTGGACGTGCTGAAGCGTGAAGGCTTCATCCGCGGCTGGTCCGAGGAAGAGCTGCGTCCCGGCGTCAAGAACCTGAAGATCGAGCTGAAGTACCACGAAGGCGAGCCTGTCATTAAGCAGATCGCCCGTGTGTCCAAGCCCGGCCGTCGCGTCTACTCGAAGATCGCCGACCTGCCCCGTGTCTACAACGGGCTGGGTCTGTCGATCCTGTCGACCCCGCGCGGCGTGATGTCGGACAACGAGGCCCGCGCCGCCAACGTCGGCGGCGAAGTCCTCTGCCGCGTGTTCTAAGGGGGATTGGCAGATGTCGCGCATTGGCAAACATCCCGTGCCGGTCCCGGCTGGCGTCGACGTGAAGGTCGACGGCCAGCAGGTGACGGCGAAGGGCAAGCTGGGGCAACTCAGCATGACCCTGATCGACGACATCACCGCCTCGCTGGAAGACGGCAAGGTGGTGGTGAAGCCGGCAAACGACGGCAAGCGCGCCCGCGTCATGTGGGCGACCTCGCGCACCCTGATCAGCAACATGGTCACCGGTGTCAGCCAGGGCTTCACGATCAACCTGGAAATCAACGGCGTCGGTTACCGCGCGGCCGTGCAGGGCAAGGAGCTGGTCATGCAGCTCGGCTTCTCGCACGACGTGAAGTACCCGATCCCGGAAGGCATCACGATCAAGTGCGACAAGCCGACGGCCATCTCGGTCAGCGGCTATGACAAGCACAAGGTCGGCCAGGTTGCCGCCGAGATCCGCGGTTGGAAGAAGCCGGAGCCCTACAAGGGCAAGGGCATCAAGTACGAGACCGAAACCGTCCTGCGCAAGGAAGGTAAGAAGAAGTAACCGCCATGCTGAAGCCAAAGCAACTCCACGAGCGCCGCAAGCAGCGCGTGCGCGCGCAGATTGCCAAGAAGGCCGGCGGGCGCGTTCGCCTCTCGGTCTTCCGGTCCAATCTGCACATCTATGCCCAGATCATCGACGACGAAAACGGCAAGACGCTCGCGTCCGCCTCGTCGCTCGAGAAGGAGCTGCGCGAGCAGCTCAAGCACGGCGGCAACGTCGATGCTGCCAAGCGCATCGGCGAGCTGATCGCCGAGCGTGCCAAGGCCGCTGGGGTCACCGAGGTCGTTTTCGACCGCGGTGGGTATATTTACCATGGCCGGGTCAAGGCCCTGGCCGACGCCGCCCGTGAGGGCGGGCTGTCGTTCTAAGGAGGCCCGGATATGGCACGTGAACGTGGGGAGCGGGACAACCGCGACCGGCAGCCGCGCGAGCGGGAAGAAAGCGAGCTGATCGAAAAGCTCGTCGGCATCAACCGCGTCGCCAAGGTGGTCAAGGGTGGTCGTCGCTTCGGCTTCGCCGCTCTGGTCGTCGTCGGCGACGGCAAGGGCCGCGTCGGCGTCGGTTCGGGCAAGGCCCGCGAAGTCCCGGAAGCCATTCGCAAGGCGACCGATCAGGCCAAGCGCGGCATGATCCGAGTCCCGCTGCGCGAAGGCCGCACGCTGCATCACGACAGCAACGGTCACTTCGGTGCCGGCAAGGTCGTGCTGCGGGCCGCTCCGGCGGGTACCGGCATCATCGCCGGCGGTCCGATGCGCGCGATCTTCGAGGCTCTCGGCGTCGCTGACGTCGTGACCAAGTCGATCGGCACGTCGAACCCGCACAACATGATCAAGGCGACCTTCGACGCCCTGACCCAGGTCACCAGCCCGCGTTCCGTCGCGGCGCGCCGTGGTCGTCGCGTGAGCGACATCCTCGGTCGTCGCGAGGCCGGCGCCGGTCAGGAGGCCTGATCATGAGCGAGAAGAAGACCGTCGTCGTGACCCAGATCGGCAGCCCGATCGGCCGCAAGCACGACCAGCGCGAGACGCTGGTCGGTCTGGGTCTCAACAAGCTGCACCGGACCCGCGAGCTGGAGGACACTCCGGCCGTGCGGGGCATGATCGCCAAGGTCGCGCACCTGGTCCGCGTCGAGAACGAGGGCTGAGATCATGACCAAGCTGAATGACCTGCGTGACAACGCCGGTGCCCGCAAGGCGCGCATGCGCGTCGGTCGCGGTATCGGTTCGGGCAAGGGCAAGACCGCTGGCCGCGGCGTGAAGGGTCAGACCTCGCGCACCGGCGTGGCGATCAACGGCTTCGAAGGCGGGCAGATGCCTCTGCACCGCCGCCTGCCGAAGCGCGGTTTCCGGAACATCTTCGCCAAGGAATATTCGGTGGTGAACCTGGGCATGGTCCAGAAGGCCATCGACCTGGGCAAGCTGAACGCTTCCGAGACCATCGATGCTGCGGCGCTCAACGCCGCCGGCGTCACCGGCAAGGTGAAGAAGGACGGTGTCCGTCTGCTGGGCAAGGGCGAGCTGACCGCGAAGGTTTCCTTCACGGTCGCCGGCGCGTCCAAGTCGGCGATCGAGGCCGTCGAGAAGGCGGGTGGCAGCGTCACGCTGACCGCTCCCGCCGCCGAAGCCGCCGAGTAAAGGTCCGCGGCAAGCCCGCGCTTGCGCGCGGGCTTTCGTGGCACTACAAAAAGCGAAGTCGCGAGGGGCGGCCTGCGTCATGCAGTGCCGCCCCGTTCGCGCTTACGGGACAGGGATTGGACCATGGCATCAGCGGCCGAGCAGCTTGCCGCCAACATCAATTTCGGGGCTTTCTCCAAGGCGACCGAGCTGAAAAAGCGGATTTGGTTCACCTTGGCGGCCCTGATCGTCTATCGGCTGGGCACCTACATCCCGATTCCGGGCATCGATCCGCACATCCTGCAGGACGTCTTCAAGCAGCAGGGCAGCGGCATCCTCGGGATGTTCGACATGCTGGCCGGCGGTGCGCTCCACCGCATGACCATCTTCGCGCTCAACATCATGCCGTACATCTCGGCGTCCATCATCGTGCAGTTGCTGACCGCCGTGTCGCCGCAGATGGAAGCCATGAAGAAGGAAGGCGAGGCCGGGCGCAAGAAGCTGAACCAGTACACCCGATTCGGTACGGTGGTGCTCGCCACGGTGCAGGCCTACGGCCTTGCGGTCGGCCTCGAGTCGATGCGCGGCTCCACCGGGGCGGCAGTCATCGATCCCGGCCTGTTCTTCCGCATCGCCACGGTCATCACGCTGGTCGGCGGCACCATGTTCCTGATGTGGCTGGGCGAGCAGATCACCGCCCGCGGCATCGGCAACGGCACCTCGCTGATCATCTTCGCCGGCATCGTCGCGGAACTGCCTCGCGCGCTGGTCAACACTCTGGAGCTCGGCCGCCAGGGCGCGCTGTCCACCGTCTTCATCGTCCTGATGCTGGTGATGGCGGTCGGCGTGGTGTTCTTCATCGTCTTCATGGAACGCGCCCAGCGCCGCCTTCTGGTGCAGTATCCCAAGCGCCAGGTCGGCAACCGCGTGTTCGGCGGCGAAGCGTCGCACCTGCCGCTGAAGATGAACACGGCCGGCGTCATTCCGCCGATCTTCGCGTCGTCGCTGCTGCTGCTGCCGCTGACCGCGGTCGGCTTCGCCGGCGGCGAGGGGCCGGAGTGGCTGCAGGCGGTGTCGCGCTACGTCGCGCACGGCACGCCGCTTTATATGCTGCTGTACGCCTCGTTGATCGTGTTCTTCTGCTTCTTCTACACCGCCATCGTCTTCAATCCGACGGAGACGGCCGACAACCTGCGTAAGTATGGCGGCTTCATTCCCGGCATCCGTCCGGGCAAGAACACCGCCGACCACATCGACTATGTGCTGACGCGGCTGACGGTCATCGGCTCCGCCTACCTTGTGGCGGTTTGTCTCCTCCCCGAAATCCTGATATCCCAGCACTCGGTTCCGTTTTATTTTGGCGGCACCAGCCTGCTGATCGTGGTCACCGTCACGATGGACACGGTTGCGCAGATTCATTCCCACCTGCTGGCCCACCAGTATGAGGGATTGATCAAGAAATCGAAGCTTCGGGGGAGAAAGTAATGAACCTCATACTGCTCGGTCCGCCGGGCGCCGGGAAGGGGACCCAGGCGCGCCGTCTGGAAGACACGCGTGGTCTGGTGCAGTTGTCGACCGGCGACATGCTCCGCGCCATGGTGGCGGAGGGCGGGCCGCTCGGGCAGCAGGCGAAGGAGATCATGGCCGCCGGCAAGCTGATGCCGGACGAGCTGATGGTCAGCATGATCGCCGAACGCATTTCGAAGCCGGACGTCACGAACGGCTTCATCCTCGACGGATTCCCGCGCACCGTTGCCCAGGCCGAGGCCTTGGACCGGATGCTGGACGAGAAGGGCCTGAAGCTCGATCATGTGATCGAGATGCGGGTGGTCGACGATGTCCTGGTGGAGCGCATCACCGGCCGATACACCTGCGCCAAGTGCGGCAAAGGCTATCACGACCACTTCGAGAGGCCGAAGGTCGAGGGCGTCTGCGACGTCTGCGGCAGCACCGAGTTCAAGCGGCGTGCCGACGACAATGCGGAGACGGTGACCACCCGCCTGGGCCAGTACCATCAGCAGACGGCGCCGATCCTGCCCTATTACCAAGGCCGCGGGGTGCTGAAGGTGGTGGACGGCATGGCCGACATCGATGAGGTGACGAAACAGATCGAGACGATCCTCGCAAGCTGAGGGGCGCCGTCTGTTCGACATGAAAAGGCCGCGGTCTCCGTTCGGAGGCCGCGGCCTTTCTATTTTTGGCCTGTCGCGGGCCGTGAGTTTTCCGGGTCGGCCTCGGTCAGGCGCCGGAGATCTCGGGGGAGGGCGGGGCGTCGGTTTGAGCCGCCGGATGTTCGGACATTGTGCGATAGCGCGCCAGGATCCAGCCGAGATGGGCGGTGACCGCGTTGGCGGCGGCATCGGGATCGCGCCGGGCGATGGCCTGATGGATGGCGCGGTGATGCTCGATCATCAGCGCCTCATGGTTCTCCATGAAGGGCTCGGTATGCTTCATCTCGACCATATTGCCGAGGATGTCGCGGATGGTCGACAGCAGGTGCAGGTAGACCGGGCTGCCCGACGCCTGGGCGACGGCGACGTGGAAATCCATATCGTCGGCTGCGCGTCCGCCGTCGCGGTTGGTCTCGGTCATCGCCGCCAGGATGCGGCCGATGGTGTCGATCTGCTCCTGCGTCGCGCGTTCGGCGGCACGGCGGGCGGCCCAGCTCTCCAGCGCCATGCGGATTTCCACGAGATCGCACAGGTTCTGATGGGTGCTGCGCACCATTGCGGTCAAGGCCCCGTCCATCACCCCGGCCGACGACACCACCCGGGTGCCGCCGCCCTGGACTGCGGTCAGGAAGCCCTGGGTCTTCAGCTTCTGCAAGGCGGCACGGACGGACACGCGGCTGACATGCAGCTGTTCCGCCAGCTGGCGTTCGCCCGGCAGCCGCTCCCCCGGCACCAGCTCGCCGCGCGCGATGCGGTCGAGAAGCTGTTGCGCCACCCATTCCGAAATGCGCTGCGAGGAAGAAGGGACGTGAGCGCTGTCGTCGGTGCCGGACACGGGTTGTTCCCCTTCGGTCGGAAAGCTGTCCATTATGGTTGGTAATACCGGTAGCGGTCCCTGCCGGTGTGGTCAATGGGCCTTAGACACCGTGCGAGGCCTTGCCCGCGGAATGGAAAAACATGACGGCTTCCTGCTGGGCCGGCGGGCTCCGTTTTACCGGCTGCCGCGGCGGGCCATGAGGATACCGACCAGAATTACCGCCGCGCCCAGCGCCTGCAAGGGTCCCAAAGGTTCGTTCAGCAGCACCCAGGCGAGAATGGCGGCCGCCGCCGGCTGCAGCAGGAGGCTGACCGACGAGAAGGACGTCGGCAGGTGGGCCAGCGCATAGGCAATCAGGCTTTGGCCGCAGGCATGGCTGAACAGGGCGAGACCCGCCAGCACCGCCCAACCGGCGGCGCCCGCCGGCAGCATCGTTTCACCATCATACAGGCCGATGGGCAGGAGCACCGCGGCGGATATGGCGCCGCTCCAGGTCATGATGGTGGCGGTGGAGAACTCCGCACGCAGGCTCCCGACCGACAGGATGTAGCCGGCATAGAAGGCCGCCGCCAGCAAGGCCAGCCCGTCGCCGAACAGATGGTCGGCATTGAGCTGGAAGCTCTCGCCCATCAGCACGATGGCGCCGGCCAGCGCCAGCAGCATGCCCAGGACGAACCGGCCGGTGATCCGCTCCTTGAACAGGAACCAGGCGGCCGGCGCCACGTACAGTGGAGCGAAATTTGCCAGCAGCGTGGAGTTGGCGACCGAGGTGTAGCGGATCGAGCTGTGCCAGATCGCAAGGTCGCCGGCGAAGAACAGTCCGGCCAGCGACAGTCGGCCATAATCGGCGAGCGAAGAGGGACGCCGGCTGACGCGACCGCTTCCTTGCCGCGATTCGCCGGCCATCCACAAAGCGAGGACCGGCATCGCCAGCGCCGTACGCCAGAAGCCGGTGGCGACCGGCCCCACCTCGGACAGCCGGACGAAGATGGGTGCGAAGGCGATGCCCAGCGCGCCGACCAGCAGCGCGATCAGGGCGATGCGCTGGGTCCGATGCGCATGGTCGGCGGGGAAGGCACTGGCGTCTGGCATGGACCGCTTATATCCGCCGTACCGTCGGCGGGCCAGCCGGACGCAAGTCATGGCTGCCGTGCGCCTCCGGGGTTCTCCCGGAGGCTGTCGGCCGGCAATGGATCAGCGCGGCCGGATGCGGCGCAGCGACACCGATTCGTCGTCTTCCGATCCGAAATCGTCATAGTGGACGGGGCAGCGGCCATCCTTGCGGGGATTGTCCTTTACGGTGGCTGGATACCAGTCACCCTTCCATTCCACCGACACCCGCATGCCGGGCTGGCACAGCGAAGCGCCTGCCGGATAACCGCCGTCGCTTCCCATGGGAGCCGCAATCCGGGGGGCCTGGGCGCTTCCCGGCGGTATCGGGCTCAGCATCGGCGCGGCGGCCGGAGCCGGCTTCTCCTGATCGCAGAAGGCGGTGCAGACTCGCTTGGAGATGACCTGTCCGCCGCAGCTTCCACCGAAACAGTCGCGATAGTCGGACTCGCACCGCGCTTCGCAGCTGCTGTTGCCGCAGGAATAGGAGCGGTCAAAATCGCCGACCGACTTCTTGATCGGCTTCTTCTCGGCCTGCTGGCGGTTGACGTAGGCCTGATATTCGTAGAGCGCCCGCGACCGTGCCTCGTTCACGCAGGCCTGCTGCGACATGCCGCAATTCTGCCGGCAGTAATTGCGGTTCTGCTGGCACTGGTTGACGCACAGCCGGCCTTCCGCCGAGGAAGGCGGGACGAGGCTGTATTGCGTCTCGTAGACGGGTCCGCAGGCGCTGAGCAGCGCCATTACGGCAAGGCAGAGAGTGAGCAGGCGAAGCATGCGGTGGGTCTTCCGGGTGGGTTCGCGCGGAGAAGGAAAGGAAGCCTAGCAGTTTGCCGTTCGGACTACCACCATTGGCCGCGCTTCCGCCCGGCGCGGCCGTTGCGTTAGTGTGCGTGCATGGCTTCCTCACCTTCAGAACACCGCCACCCCGTCACCGCACCCTCGCCGGCACCGCGTGCGGCAACTCCGCTGCTGGGTCCGGACGATCCGTCGCCGGCGACCACGCTGAATCCGGATGCCGGCGGGCCGCTGCTGCTGGTGTGCGACCATGCCTCCCGCGCGATCCCGCGGTCGCTGGGCGATCTCGGCCTGCCGGAGGAGCAGCTTTGCCGCCACATCGCCTACGATATCGGCGCCGCGGAGGTGACGCGGCGGCTGGCGTCGCGGTTCGGCGCCACCGCGGTGCTTTCCGGTTTCTCCCGGCTGGTGATCGATCCGAACCGTGCGCTGGAGGATCCGACCGCGATCCCGGTGGTCAGCGACGACGTGGTGATCCCCGGCAACCGCGCGCTCGATGCCGAGGCCCAGGCACAGCGGGTGGAAGCGCTGTTCAAGCCCTATCACGCCGCGGTGGCGGCGGCGGTGGCGGCGATCCACGCCCGCGGGCAGGTGCCGGTGCTGGTGTCGGTGCACAGCTTCACGCCGGCCATGCGCGGGGTGGCGCGGCCGTGGCACGTCGGCGTGCTGTGGGACAACGATCCCCGCCTGCCGGTGCCGCTGATCGAGGCGCTGAAGGCCGACGGCCGCTGGTGCGTCGGCGACAACCAGCCCTATTCCGGCCGCGGCACGCCGGGCGGCACGGTGGAGACCCACGCGACCCCCGCCGGCTATCCCAACGTCCTACTGGAAGTGCGGCAGGACCTGATCGCCACGCCGGAGGGCGCCGATCTGTGGGCGCAGGTGATCGGCGATGCGCTGGAGCCGCTGCTGGACCTGCCGTCGCTGGCGACCATCCACCATTATCCCCGGGCCTGAACACCGAATGGAACGAGCCGTGACCGAACCGTCCTTCACTCTCGGCCTGGAAGAGGAGTATCTGCTGGTCGACCGCGGCACGCGCGATATCGTGCCCAGCCCGCCGGACGAGATGCTGGAAGCCTGCCAGGAACAGGCGCCCGGCCGCATCCATCCGGAGTTCCTGCGCTGCCAGATCGAGGTGGGGACGCCGGTCTGCAGGACGCTGGACGAGGCGCGGGCCGAACTCGCCGCCCTGCGCGCCACCGTGGCCGGGGTCGCCGACCGCTACGGGCTGGCGCCGATCGCCGCCTCCACCCATCCCTTCGCAGCGTGGGAGCCGCAGAAGCACACCAACCGCGACCGCTACAACATGCTGGCCCGCGACCTGGGGGCGCCGGCCCGCCGGCTGATGATCTGCGGCATGCATGTCCATATCGGGATCGAGGACGACGACCTGCGCATCGACCTGATGAACCAGGTCCGCTATTTCCTGCCGCACCTGCTGGCGCTGTCGACCTCCTCGCCCTTCTGGCGCGGGCGCGACATGGAGCGGCGCTCCTACCGGCTGAGCGTGTGGCACGAGCTGCCGCGCACCGGCATGCCCGCCGGTTTCCAGAGCTATGGCGAGTACCAGAGCCATGTCGCGGTGCTGGTGAATGCCGGGGTGATCGAGGACGCCAGCAAGCTGTGGTGGGACATCCGCCCGTCCTCGCGCTTTCCGACGCTGGAGATGCGCATCACCGACATCTGCACCCGGCTGGACGATGCGGTGACGGTGGCGGCGCTCTACCGCTGCCTGCTGCGCATGCTGTGGCGGCTGAAGCTGCGCAACGTCACCTGGAGGCCCTACAAGAACCTGCTGATCGAGGAGAACCGCTGGCGCGCCCAGCGCTATGGCCTCGACAGCGGGCTGGTCGATTTCGGCCAGGGGCGCATCGTGCCCTATGCCGACCTGCTGGACGAGATCATCGACCTGACCCGCGAGGATGCCCTGCATTTCGGCTGCACCGCCGAGGTCGAACGGGCGCGCGAGATCGTCAGGCGCGGCACCAGCGCGCACCGCCAGATCGAGATCTTCCACGCCGCGCTCGCTGATGGCGCGGACGAGGACGAGGCTCTGCGCCGTGTGGTCGACTGGCTGGCGCAGGAGACCATGGTGGGGGTGGGGCCCGAACCGTCCCCCTTGCCGTCATCGGCGACCGGCGGAGCCTGACCCCGCAAGCCGGCCATTGGCCGCCGTCAGCGGAGAGGCGCGTCGAAGAGATGCGCCTCGCCCTGGACTTGGATGCGGACGCGGCTGCCGATCCGCGGCAGGTCCAGGCTGGAATGGCGCAGAAGCAGCGGACCGGGCTGCCCCGGCGCGTTGCCCAGCGTGACGGCGACCTTGCAGACCGACCCGCCGAACTCGACGTCGATGACCCGTCCCCAGCCCTCCGGGCCGCCGCCGGCGGCATTGGGGGGAGCGTCGCGGTCGTCGACCACCAGCCGGAGTTGCTCCGGACGCAGCATGATCTCGGCCGCGCCGCGCTGGGGGCCGGCGGCGACCGCCAGCCGGCCGAGGCTGCAACGCGCCCAGCCGTTTTCGACCTCGGCCGGCAGGATGATCGCATCGCCCAGGAAGGTTGCCGTCTCGCGGTCGCGGGGCCGGCGATACAGCTCCTGGGGCGGACCGACCTGGGTCAGGCGGCCTTCGCGCATCACCGCCACCTGGTCGGCGAAGGACAGCGCTTCCGATTGGTCGTGGGTGACGAGGATCGTCGCGATCCCGGCCTCGCACAGCACGCGGGCGACGGTGCGGCGCAAGGAATCGCGCAGGCCGGTGTCGAGTGCCGAGAAGGGCTCGTCCAGCAGCATCAGCGCCGGCTTGCGGGCCAGGGCGCGGGCCAGTGCCACGCGCTGCTGCTGGCCGCCGGACAGCTCGTGCGGCCGGCGTTCCAGCATCTGTGGGGCGAGCTCGACCGCCTCCAGCAGTTCCGCGATGCGGGTCCGGCGGTCCGCGCCGTTGCGGTCCAGCCCGAAGCCGATGTTGTCGGCGATGCTGAGATGCGGGAACAGCGCGCCGTCCTGCGGCACATAGCCGATGCCGCGGCGGTGGGCCGGCACCATGCCGCCGCCGTCCACCAGCGGACGCCCGTCCAGCACGATCCGGCCGGTATCGGCGGTCTCGAACCCGGCGACGATGCGCAGGAGCGTGGTCTTTCCCGAACCGGAGCGGCCGACGATGGCGGTGCGGCTGCCGGCGGTCACCGACAGGTCGACGTCCTCCAGGGCCACCGCGTCGCCATAGCGTTTTCCCAGTCCCTGAACCTGAAGGAAGCTCATCGTCCGGCGGCCCGCTTTGATTGGATGTGGAGAAGGATCGTCATCGGCAGCGACGCGGCGACCATCATCACCGCGTAGGGCGCCGCCGCCGCATAGTCGATTTCGCTGGTCAGCGACCAGAATTCCGTGGCGAGCGTGCGCGTGCCGCTGGGGGCGAGCATCAGGGTCGCCGTCAGCTCGTTGGTGATGCCGAGCGCGACCATCGCCATGCTGGCCGCCGCGCCGGGGGCGGCGAGCCGGAAGGTGATCTGGCGCACCGCCTGCAACGGCGTGCGGCCCAGCGCCATCGCCGCCCGCTCCAGCTCGACCGGCGCCTGGGCGACGCTGGCCCGCAGTCCGACCAGCGCCCGCGGCAGGAACAGCAGCAGGTACGCCAGCAGCACCGTGGCGACGGTCTGGTAGAGCGGCAGGGCCACCCGCACGGTGATCGTCACCAGCGCCAGCGCGACGACCACGCCCGGCAGCGAGCCGACATAGTAATGGCAGGCTTCGAGAACCCGCTGGAGCCGGCCGGGCGCGCGCACCGACAGCCAGGCCATCGGCGCGGCGGCGAGTGTGGTCAGCAGCGCGCCCGCCAGCGCCAGGGTCACCGTCTGGAGGATCGCGCCGCCGATGTCGGCCCCCTGCCAGACGCGGGAACCGCCGATGACGAGCCAGCGTCCGAGCGTCAGCAGCGGAACGCCGAGCGAGAGAGCCGCGAACAGCAGCGGAACCAGCAGGCAGGGCAGGGTTGCCCGGCCGAGGCTGGTTACCGCCGCCCGCCGCGCGGCGCCGCTGCCGACGCGGGCATAGCGCTCCTGCCCGCGCAGCAGCAGCTCGCCGCCCATCAGCCCCAGGCAGAGCAGCACCAGCACGCCGGCCAGCATGTTCGCCGCCGGGCCGTTGTAGGCCGACTGGAACTGGTCGACGATGGCCGTGGTGAAGGTGTCGAACTGGATCATCACATAGAGGCCGTACTCGGCCAGCAGATGCAGGCCGATCAGCAGCGAGCCGCCGCAGACGGCCAGCCGCAGCTGGGGCAGCACCACCGTCAGGAACACCCGCCAAGGCCCGTGGCCGAGCGAGGCGGCGACGTCCTCCATGGTCGGGTCGAGGCGGCGCAGCTGCGCCGCCACCGGCAGATAGAGGAAGGGCGAGTAGGCGAGGACCGAGACCAGCACGGCCGCCGCCAGCCCATGCAGGCCCGGCGCAACGGTGACCCAGGCATAGCTGTGGACGAAGGCGGGCACCGCCAGCGGCGCCACCGCCAGCCAGGCCCAGAACCGCCGTCCGGGCAGGTCCGACCGCTCGGTCAGCCAGGCCAGCGCGACCGCCACCAGGACCGAAAGCGGCAGGGTCAGCAGGACCAGCAGCAGCGTGTTCACCAGCAGCTCGCCGACCCGGCGGCGGAAGACCAGTTCGACCACCGTTTCCCATCCGGTCTGGACGGTGATCCAGGCGACGAAGGCGAGCGGCATCAGGGCCAGCGCGGCGACCAGCGCGGTGACGGCCAGAACGGGCAGCGTCGCCCGGCCGGTGCGGCGGGCGGCGACGAGGGAGGCCGCGGCGCGGATGGTGGCGGGGTCGCGGTCCGTGGGGGACTGCGGATAGTGCGGGTGAAGGGCGATGACGGTGAACTCCGGAACCGGCTCCGGGTCCGTCCGGATGGACGGGCCTGAACTGCCGTCGCCCGCGGCACGATGCCGCGGGCGACGGCAGATTGGATTACAGCAGGCCGGCCGCAGTCATCAAGTCGGTGACAGCCTTATTGTTGAGCGCCTCCGGCTTGACCTTCGGCGCCTGGAGCTTGTCGAGCGGCTCCAGACGGGCGTTGGAGGCGACCCCTCCGGCGATGGCGTACTCATAGGAATCGCCGTCGCGCAGGACTTCCTGCCCGCCCTTGCCGGTCAGGAACTTCACGAAGGCCTCGGCCTCGCGCTTGTTCTTGCTGGAGGCCAGGACGCCGGCGCCGGAGATGCTGACGAAAGCGCCGGGATCGCCGTTGCGGAAATAATGCAGGGCGACGTTCTTGCTGTTCTCGCCGCCGGTGCGGGCCTGATCGCCGATATAATAGTAATGATAGATCACCGCGCCTTCGACTTCGCCGGCATTCACCGCCTTCATGGCGACGCTGTTGCCGCGGTAGGGTTTGGCGTTCTCCTTCATCGCCTTCAGCCAGGAGGCGGTCGCCGCCTCGCCCTTGAGCTGGAGGAGCGCGCCGACGATGGCCTGGAAGTCGGCACCGGCCGGCGACGCGGCCCAGCGTCCCTTCCACTCCGGATTGGCGAGGTCGAGCAGCGACTTCGGCAGCTTGTCCTGGGCCAGCTTGCCGGTGTTGTAGGCGAAGACGGTGGAGCGGGCGGCGATGCCGACCCAGTGGCCGTTGGCCGGGCGGAAGGTCTCCGGCACCGGGGCCACCGTCTCGGCGCCGAGCGGCGCGAACAGGCCGGCATTGTCCACCAGGGCCATCGCCGGCGAATTCTCCGTCAGGAACACGTCGGCGGGGGAGGCGGCTCCCTCCTGCACGATCTGGTTCCCCAGTTCCATGTCGCTGCCGTTGCGCACGGTCACCTTGATGCCGGTCTCGCGGGTGAAGCGCTCCACCCATTCCTTCGTCAGGCTGGCATGCTGGGCGTTGTAGACCGTGATCCCGTCGGCACTCGGCCCAGTCTGGGCAGGCGCCGTCTGGGCCGAGGCGGAACCGGTCAGGGCCACGGCCGGCACGGCGGCGAGCGCGGTGGCGAGGGCGAGCGAACGGACGAACCGGGATCGGGTGATCTTCATTACAACCTCTTCTTCGGACAGGCCCCGCCCGTCGGGCCGGGCCATCGCCGCCTTTTAGTCCCTCCCTCCACTTGTTGCAACTTGTTCTCATTCGCGCGAACTTGTCCACTGGCCGCTATTCTCATTGGTGCAACCGCCTTGACGCGCACGTCAGGCCTCCATACGCTTCCGCACCGTCAATGCCGCAGGAATGCGGGTTGAACAGGGCTGGCTAATAAGACGCTGAAAAGCAAAGGAGGGCCGCTCGACCACAGGCGGCCCTCTTTCAATTTCCGGCGCCAACGACAAGGGGAGGGAGGAGCATGGCGGGCGCCAAGTTCCTGAAGTTCGACACGCAGAGCCTGCATGCGGGGCAGAAGCCCGATCCGGCGACCGGGGCGCGGGCGGTTCCGATCCATCTGACCTCCTCCTACGTCTTCAGCGACGTCGATCAGGCGGCGGCCCTGTTCAACCTTGAGCGGCCGGGCCACATCTACTCGCGCATCTCCAACCCCACCGTCGCGGTGCTCGAAGAGCGGCTGGCGACGCTGGAGGGCGGGGTGGGCGCGGTCTGCACCGCCAGCGGACAGGCGGCGCTGACGCTCGCCATCATGACGCTGATGGGGGCGGGCGGGCACATCGTCGCCTCCTCCTCCATCTATGGCGGCAGCCGCAACCTGCTCGCCTACACGCTGCCGCGCTTCGGCATCGCCACCAGCTTCGTCCATCCGCGCGACCTCGACGGCATCCGCGCCGCGATCCGCCCGGAGACCCGGCTGGTCTTCGGCGAGGTGCTGGGCAATCCGGGGCTGGAGGTGCTGGACGTGGCGAAGGTCGCGGCCATCGCGCATGAGGCCGGCATCCCGCTGCTGATCGATTCGACGTTCACCACCCCCTATCTCTGCCGGCCGTTCGAGCATGGCGCCGATCTGGTCATGCACTCCTGCACCAAGTGGCTGAGCGGGCATGGCACCGCCATCGGCGGCGTGGTGATCGACGGCGGCCGCTTCGACTGGGAGGCGTCGGGCAAGTTCCCGACCCTGACCGAACCCTATGCCGGCTATCACGGCATCGATTTCGCCGAGGAATATGGTCCGGCCGCCTTCATCGCCCGCGCCCGGGCCGAGGGCCTGCGCGACTTCGGCGCCTGCATGAGCCCGATGAACGCCTTCCAGATCCTGCAGGGGGTGGAAACCCTGCCGCTGCGGATGAAGGGACACATCCACAACGCCCGCAAGATCGTCGGCTTCCTGGAAGGGGAGCTGAATGCCGGGAAGGGGGCGGTGGCCTGGGTCTCCTATCCGGAGCTGGTGGACCATCCCGATCATGCGCTGGCCGCCCGGCTGCTGCCGCATGGCGCCGGCTCCATCATCTCCTTCGGCATCCGCGGTAGCGGTCAGGGCGGCGGCAGCCGTGAGGCCGGGCGGCGCTTCATCGAGGCGCTGACGCTGTTCTCGCACCTCGCCAATGTCGGCGACGCCAAGTCGCTGGTCATCCATCCCGCGAGCACCACCCACGCCCAGCTGGATGCGGAGGCGCTCGCCGCCGCCGGGGTGGGGGAGGACATGATCCGCCTGTCGATCGGGCTGGAGGATTGCGAAGACCTGATCGACGACCTGAAGCAGGCGCTGCGCGCCGCCACCAAGGGCTGAGGGCCGCGCCATGCAGCTGACCGTCAACGGAAACCCCGTCTTCGTCCACACCGGCGGCCGGGACATCGCCCCCGCGCGCCCTGCAATCGTGCTGATCCATGGCGCCGGCATGGACCACAGCGTATGGAGCCTGCAAAGCCGCTATCTCGCCCACCATGGACGCTCGGTCCTGGCGGTCGATCTGCCGGGCCATGGCCGCTCCGGCGGCGAGCCGCTGGGCAGCATCGCGGCCCTCGCCGACTGGGTGATCGCCCTGCTGGACGCCGCCGGGCTGGAGCGGGCGGCGCTGGTCGGCCATTCCATGGGCGCGCTGGTGGCGCTGGATGCCGCCGCCCGCCATGGCGGGCGGGTGGAGGCTGTGGCCCTGCTGGGCGTGGCGGAGCGGATGCCGGTCCATCCGGACCTGCTGACCGCCGCCCATGCCGGCGAACAGTCGGCCATCGAGATGGTGATCGGCTGGGGACATGGTCCGCGCGGCCATGGCGGTGCCCAGGGCGGCGGCTGTCCGGCCCCGGGGCTGGCGCTGATCCCCGGCGGGCGCCGGCTGATGGCTTCGGTGCGGCCCGGCGTGCTGGGCGTCGATCTCGCCGCCTGCAACGACTATGGGCAGGGGGCCGATGCGGCTGCGATGGTCGCCTGTCCGGTGCTGTTCCTGCTGGGCGCGCTGGACAGGATGACCCCGGCGAAGGCCGGACGGTCGCTGGCGGCCTGCGTCAAGACATCGCAGGTGGTGGTCCTGCCGCAAACCGGGCACATGGTCATGGCCGAGGCCCCCGATTCCGTGCTGGAAGCGTTGAAATCCTTCCTGTCCTTGTCGCGGGGATAAGGATTCCGCCGTGAACGGCGCGTGGCGGACATCGGGTTTACCCTGACGTGAACCATTAGAGCCCCCTGATTACTGTGTCCAACGGGATCGGAAACATCCCACCGTTCGCAGAGGAACCGGGGGATATGGTCTTGCAGGATGCGCTGTTCCGCGATTGCCGCGAGGTCGTCGCGGTGCTTTCGCCGGACGGGCGCGTGCTCCACATCAGCGATGCCATCGCCGATCTGCTGGGCCACCGGGCGGAGGCGCTGACCGGGGAGCCGCTCGACGGGCACATCCACCCCGACGATGTGGAGGAGGCCCGGCACCGGCTCGACCTTCGGGTGAAGGCTCCCGCCGGCAGCAGCGGCCGTGCCGTCTTCCGCTTCCGCCATGCAGAGGGCGGCTGGCGCTGGCTGGAGGTCGCCACCCGCAACGCGCTGGCCGATCCCACCATCGGCGGGCTGGTGCTGAACATCCGCGACATCAGCGACCGCATCGTACTGTCGGAACGGCTGCGCGCCAGCGAAGCCCGCTACCGTACCCTGGCGGAGTCGGTGCCGGTCGGCATTCTGCAGGCCGGTGCCGACGGGCAGGTCCTGTTCGCCAATGCCCGGCTCGCCGGCATCACCGGACTGGAACCCGACCAACTGCTCGGCGGGGGCTGGCTCGACGCCGTGCATCCCGAAGATCGGGGCCGGGTGGCGGCGGAGTGGCGGCTGGACCCGCACCGCGACCCCCAGCCGACCGATTTCCGCTTCCTCGATCCCGAGGGGATGGGGACCGAGCGCCGGGTGCTGTGCCAGCGCATCCCGCTGGAGGACGGCGGACTCCTCGCCACCCTCACCGACGTCAGCGAATATGTGCATACCGCCAATGCCCTGCGCCTGTCCGAGGCGCGCAACGACGCGATTCTCGACACCGCCGCCGACGCGATCCTGACCGTCGACGAGGCCGGCGTGCTGCTCAGCTTCAACCGCGCGGCGGAGGCGATGTTCGGCGTCCCGGCCGGGGACCTGCTGTGGCGTCCGCTGGACCGTCTGATTTCGTTGGCCGACCTGCGGGAGGAAAGCGGGCTGCGGCTGGAGTTCACCCCCGGCCAGACCACGGCGCTGGTCGCCCGCGACCGCGCGGCGGCGGCGGAGCGGGCCGATGGCACCCGCTTCCCGGTGGAATTGTCGGTCAGCGCCAGCGAAGTGGAGGGACGGCGGCTCTACACCGCCATTATCCGCGACGTGACCGAGCGCCGCCGGGCGGAGGCCGAGCTTCTGGCCGCCAAGGAGGCGGCGGAGGCCGGCGACCGCGCCAAATCGACCTTCATCGCGACCATGAGCCATGAGCTGCGCACGCCGCTGAACGCAGTGATCGGCTTCTCCCAGCTGATCGAGGCGCAGACCGGGCAAACTCCGGGAGAGAGGCGGCGGGACGAGCAGCTGCGCGACTGCGTCGGTGCGATCCGTCAGGCCGGAGAACAGCTTCTGGCGATCATCGACGACATTCTCGACATGGCGCGGCTCGATGCCGGTGGATTGGCGCTGATCGAAGGGCTGGTGGATCTCTCCGCGCTGGTCGAGCGTGCGGTGGCGGACCTGTGCTTCCACTCCACCCGTCAGGAGGTGGCGGTGGAGGTGGCGACCGATGGCGACCTGCCGCCGATGCGGGGTGACGAACGGCGTCTTGGCCAAGCCCTGGGAAACCTGCTGTCCAACGCCGTCAAGTTCAGCCATCCGGGCACGACCGTCCGCGTCACCGCGGGCATCGCCCCGGACGGCTGGGTGGAGCTGTCGGTCCGGGATCACGGCGTCGGCATGCAGCCGGAGAACATCGCGAAGGCGCTCACTCCCTTCACCCAGCTCGATCAGGGGGAGACCCGCCGCCACGAGGGCATCGGGCTCGGCCTGCCGCTGGCGCTGCGTCTGGTGGAGGCGCATGGCGGAACGCTGACTTTGCACAGCGCGCCGGGACAGGGCTGTACCGCCACCATCCGCCTGCCGCCGTCCCGCGTCATGAGCATCGCCGAACTGCTGGCGATGATGTCCTGATCTGGCCTGCGCCGCCCGGATGTGCCAGAAGCTGTCGCAGGATGTTCGCCCTCTTGGACGGATGGCTTCGGAAAGGCAGGTGTGCGATGGCGGATCGGAACGGGATCAGGGATGCGGTGGTGCTGGTCAGCGGCGGGCTCGACTCCACGACCGTGCTCGCCATCGCCAAGGCCGAGGGCTACCGGGTCAATGCGCTCAGCTTCCGCTACGGCCAGCGCCATGCGGTCGAGCTGGAGGCGGCGCGGCGGGTGGTTGCGGCGATGGGGGTGGAGCGGCATGTGATCGCCGACATCGACCTGCGCGCCTTCGGCGGCTCCGCCCTGACCGACTCCATCGCCGTGCCCAAGCACGGCAGCGCCGCGGAGCTGGAGGCCGGGCTGGGGGAGGGGATCCCGGTGACCTATGTTCCGGCGCGCAACACCGTCTTCCTGTCCTTCGCGCTGGCCTGGGCCGAGACGCTGGGGGCGTCCGACCTGTTCATCGGCGTCAACGCGCTGGACTACTCGGGATATCCCGACTGCCGCCCCGAATACATCGCGGCCTTCGAGACCCTGGCCAACCTCGCCACCAAGGCGGGGGTGGAAGGCACCAGCCGGTTCAGGATCCATGCGCCGCTGATGACGCTGGACAAGGCCGCCATCGTCCGTCGCGGGCTGGAGCTGGGGGTGGACTACAGCCTCACCCATTCCTGCTACGACCCGACGCCGGAGGGGCTGTCCTGCGGCGCCTGCGACAGCTGCCTGCTGCGCCTGAAGGGCTTTTCCGAAGCCGGAACGACCGACCCGATCCGTTACGATATCCGAACGAGCTTTTGACGACAGTGATCGTTTCGGAACGGTCAGTTACTTCCAGGGCATTTCGGTCCACAGGCTGCGGAACTCGCCGTCCAGTTGCTTCAACTCGGCGGCGAAGGAGTCGGGACCGACGATGCGCAACGGCTGGAAGGTCTCGCGCGCCTTGGCCTGGAATTCCGGGTCCATCGCGGCCTTGGTGATCGCCTCGATCAGGGTGCGGCGGATCTCCGGCGGCAGGCCCTTCGGCGCGCCGATGCCGCGCATCGACACCATGTCGATGGCATAGCCCTGCTCGCGGAAGGTCGGCAGGTCCGGCGCCATGTCCCAGCGTGACCGGCTCATCACCGCCAGCATCCGCACCGGATCGCCGCCGGCCTGCCCGCGCAGCCCTTCGCCCAGGTTCTGGTCGCAGATCTGGATGTGCTGGCCCAGCATCGCGCGATAGTTCTCCGCGCTGCCGGGGAACGGAACATGGGTGAGATGCACCCCGGCCTGCCGCTCCAGCAGAAGCATGGCGAGATGGTCGTCCGACCCGATGCCGGTCGATCCCACGGTCAGGGTGCGTGGGTTGGCCTTGGCATGGTTGACGACGTCGGCGACCGTGCGGAAGGGGCTGTCGGCGCGGACGGTCATCACGCCGGGGTCGTCGACGATGTTCACCAGCGGATCCAGCCGGTCCAGGCCGTAGCGCGCCTGCCGCTCGATCGGGATGGTGATCAGGTTGGGCGTGTTGATGAAACCGATGGTGTAGCCGTCCGGCGGGGCGTCGGCGATGGCCGCGAAGCCGATCTCTCCGCCGGCGCCGGGACGGTTCAGGATGACGATCCGGCCGCCGCCCAGATAATGCTCGATGTAGGGCGCCAACATGCGGGCCGTCACGTCGGTGGAGCCGCCGGCCCCATAGGCCACGACCATGGTGATCGGCTTCTCCGGGTAGGCGGCCCGTGCCGCAGGCCCGGTGCCGGCACACAGGATCAGCGCCGCCAGCGCCATGCCGGGGAGGAAGGCGGCACGGCGGCAAGCCATGCGCAGGAATTGGGTCGCTGCTGTCATCGTTCCGTCCGATCTTTTGGGAAATTCCCCTGGCTGCCGGTTCAGTCCGCTTCGGCATCAAGAACCACGCGCCAACGTTATGCGTGTATTACCAAATGATGCATGCACAGAAAGGGGCGATTTGACGCAAAGGCTTGCGTTCTCGGCTTGTGATTTTTCAATCTTGCCGGAGCATAAGGAGCATTTCCCGTCATAAGACGCTCGACGGAGATGCTTTGCGTGTTGATAATGCAACTGCAATGCCCGGGTTGACGAGGGTTCGGCCCGGCGGACGCGGACGGCGTTGGCGGGGATCCTGACTGCAAGCCTGTCGCTTTCCCCGCCCTCGTCCAACGAAACCAGAAAGCGCGGAACCCGGCTCCTTCGTCGCGTGCCTGAGAGAGCGGACATCCATCCAATGACACATACTCTGAGATCGCCCCAGGATTTTGCGGCCGGGCTGCTGCTCGGCGCCATCGCGCTCGGCGGGCTGTGGCTGGCGCGCGGGTGGGAGGCCGGGTCGCTGGCCATGATGCAGGCAGGCTTCTTCCCGCGCCTCGTCTGCTATCTCCTGCTGGCGTCCGGGCTTGCGACGATGCTGCGCGGGCTGACCGCCGACGCGCCGGCGACGCTCGGCTGGGCATGGCGGCCGTCGGTCGCCATCACCGTCGCCGTGGTGGCCTTCGCCGCCCTGCTCGACAAGCTGGGGTTGGTGCTCGCCATCCTGGCGCTGATCGGGATCGGCGGGCTGGCCGGGCGGCCGCTGCGCCCCGGCCCCTTCACCGCGCTGTGGGCCACGCTGGCCTCCGCTTGCGTCGCCATCTTCTCCTGGGGACTGGGCCTGCCGCTCCAGATCTGGCCATGACCGACATCTTCGCCAATCTCTGGCTCGGGCTGGGCGTGTCGGTCGAGCCGATGAACCTGGTCTACTGCTTTCTCGGCGCCCTGATCGGCACGCTGATCGGCGTTCTGCCGGGCTTGGGACCGACGGCGACGGTGGCGCTGCTGCTGCCGATCACCTTCTACCTGCCGCCGGTGGGGGCGTTGATCATGCTGGCCGGCATCTTCTACGGCGCCCAGTATGGCGGCTCGACCACCGCGATCCTGGTGAAGTTGCCCGGCGAGTCGTCCTCGGTGATGACCTGCCTGGACGGCAACGCGATGGCGCGCCAGGGACGCGGCGGCGTGGCGCTGGCGACGGCGGCGCTCTCCTCGCTCTTCGCCGGCGTCGTCACCACCCTGGTCATCGCCGTCGCCGGCCCGCCGCTCGCCGGCGTGGCGCTGGCCTTCGGACCGTCCGAATATGTGGCGCTGATGCTGGTCGGCCTGATCGGTGCGGTGATCCTCGCCCACGGTTCCGTCGTGAAGGCGGTGGCGATGATCCTGATCGGGCTGCTGCTGTCGATGGTCGGCACCGACGTCAATTCCGGACAGATGCGCTTCACCTTCGACATCCCGCAGCTTTATGACGGGTTGGACTTCGTGCCGCTCGCCATGGGGCTGTTCGGGCTGGCCGACATCATCATCAACCTGGAGGAGACGGAGGGCCGCGGCATCGAGCCGTCGCCGATCCACCGGCTATGGCCGACCTGGGCCGACTTCAAGGAGGCTTGGCCGGCGGCGGTGCGCGGCACGGCGCTCGGCGCCTTCCTCGGTATCCTGCCGGGCGGCGGGGCGACGCTCAGCGCCTTTTCCTCCTATGCGCTGGAAAAGAAGGTCGCGCGCGATCCCGCCGCCTTCGGCAAGGGCGCCATCCAGGGCGTCGCCGGGCCGGAGGCCGCCAACAATGCCGGCGCCCAGGCCAGCTTCATCCCGATGCTCAGCCTCGGCATCCCGTCCAACGCGGTGATGGCGCTGATGATCGGCGCCATGATGATCCACGGCATCACGCCGGGTCCGCAGATCATGACGAAGCAGCCGGACCTGTTCTGGGGCATGATCGCCAGCATGCTGGTCGGCAACGTCATGCTGGTGGTGCTGAACCTGCCGCTGATCGGCATCTGGGTGCGGCTGCTGCGCGTCCCCTACGGCTATCTGTTCCCGGCCATCCTGGTCTTCTGCTGCATCGGCACCTACAGCCTGCGCAACGATGTCTTCGACGTGGTCATGATGGCCGGCTTCGGCATCTTCGGCTATGTGCTGAAGAAGCTGGACTGCGAGCCGGCGCCGCTGCTGCTGGGCTTTGTCCTCGGCCCCTTGCTGGAGGAGAATCTGAGCCGGTCGATGCTGCTGTCGCATGGCGACCTGACCGTCTTCGTCACGCGGCCGATCAGCGCCGGTCTGATGGCGGTCGCCGCGGGACTGCTGGCCCTGATCCTGCTGCCGGCTTTCCGCCGCCAGCGCGAGGTGGCGTTCAAGGAGTAGAGGCGCGGTCGTCGGTAGACGGGTCCTGCGGCATTCCGCTGCGGGACTCTCTTCTTGTCAAAGAAGATAAAATTTTATACAAAAGCATATCTAATGCTTAAATCGACGGGGAGCGCGTCATGGCCGCAACCGCCTGGATGGGACAGCGCCTGGGCAGCCGCGCCGCGCGGGCCGTTCTGCGCGACCGTCGCCGTGCCAAAGCCCGCAAACGCGGCTGGTCCCGCGACATCGCCCGCCTGATGCTGGTCGCCTCCGTCCTGGTCCTGGGCGTGCTGGCGGTTGAGATCGGGCGCAAGGCCGTCACCATCCTCAGCCACAACGCCGCCCAGAATTCGGTCGAGATCGCCGGCTGACGGGGCGGGTCAGGGCAGGACCACCACATAGCGCTTGGTGGTGGTCGCAACCACCGTCCAGCTGCCTTGGAAACCCGGCTCGATGACGAAGCGGTCGCCGGCCTTCAAGGTCCATGACCGTCCGTCGTCGTGGGCGACGATGCTTTTGCCCTCCAGGATCTCGCAATATTCCCACTCGTCATAGACGATGCGCCAGGAACCGGGCGTTGATCGCCAAGTGCCGGCGAACCGTTTGCCGTCTTCCGACTCGTAGCCGTTCCAGGTGGTGAAGACCGGCGCTCCCGACAGGATGCGGTCGGTTGCCGGGGCGCCGGTCTCGGGCGCGATGCCGTCGAGACCGGGCACGAGCGACAGGGTGGACGACAGGGCCATTGTCAGCGCTCCTCACCAGTTCGCCAGCAGAGCCGGCAGGTTGCGGACCGACTCCAGCCGGCGATAATGCTCGTCCGGCACCTCGGCCTCCTCATGCGCCCAGGTGATGGCGTAGGGGATATGGACGGCGTGGGCGCCGGTCGCCAGCACCGGCAGGATGTCGGAGCGTACCGAATTGCCGACCATCAGGAAACGCGCCGGGTTGATGCCGTGGCGGTCCAGCACCCGCCGGTAGGTGGCCGGGTCCTTCTCGCTGACGATCTCCACCGCGTGGAACAGTTCCGACAGGCCGGAACGCGCGATCTTGCTTTCTTGGTCGAACAGTTCGCTCTTGGTGAATATTTTTATTTTACCCGAGTCCATACCCACTTGTTGCTCTCAATGCGATGATGGCTTTCACTATACCCAAGCCACTGACCAATCATTACATCATTACTCCTGCTAATTAGAAGAGTAAACTCTCCAGTGTGATGTGAGTGCCTGACGGGGTGAAACCATGTCCCACTAAAGAACATATTGTCCTTTACAGTTCCTCGAACTCTTAGGGGCTTTTCGTCATGAACTTTTCTAAGTTCAATATAATTATCTTCGGAAGGTGAAATTGCTCCAACAACTATTCCGTATTTATAATAAATATTAATGTATTCTACATAATCTTTATCATTTTCCCCAAAATAAAAACTAGCCTTCCATAGGCCGGATATACCAGTATTGCGCTTGGATCCCAACGAATTTAGTATATGTACCAACCTATCTCTTAATGGTTCTGTCAATAAAACAGTTATTATTATTCCAATAGTTGGCCCTGCAACCCACTTTGATAATAATATTATGATATCCATTTCTAACCCCCCGTTTGCTCGGATTCCTTTCTGTAGATTTCCTCAAAAGCAGCCAATTTGCAACGCAATATGTCCGCTGGGGTATACCGTCCAGGTCGCGATATTCTTGGGAAAAAAACAATCACAATGATTTCATCATAGGTAGTCGTATCTTGTGGCGTCCTTAAGCTAAGAAAACGGAATCAAGTGCCTTGGATGAAGGCCATATGCTTCATTAGAAGGTCAAGCAATGTCTAGGGTCGTAAAGCTCACTTAAGTATGGCCACATATTGTCAGTCTGGCGAACCGTAAGTATCCGCAATGACGATTTTGCCACAGATCGGTGACATTCCATGGCGAGTTCTTCGCTGCCTGCAAAGCGGGCATGTTGCCGTCGGGGGTGGCAACATGGCTCAAAGAAGCATAATTATATTTCCACACAAGGAGGACGTGATCGCCAACCGGCGGACCCTCCATAACAAGACATCTCAGGAATCTCCATCATGGCAACCCTTCTGCATTCGGCCGAAGCCGGCCGCACCACCTCCGTCTTCTCCCAGGTCGTCGATATCGCGTCTAACCTGCTGGGCCTGTGGCGCCAGCGCGTTGTGACCCGCCGCGAACTGGGCTATCTCGACGACCGCATGCTGCAGGACATCGGCTTCAGCCGCCTGGACGCCGAGCGCGAGATGTCGAAGCCGTTCTGGCGCGAATGAGCGCTTGCACGCCGACCGGCGACTGCACCGGAAAAGGCCGCTTCCGTTGATCGGAGGCGGCCTTTTTCTTTGCCTGCCAAGCAGGGTGCTCAGGAAGTGGGCTGCCTGAAAAATGAGCGGTCCGGAAAAGAAAAGCCCGCCGCCGGAGGAACCGGCAGGCGGGCTTTTTCTTGGTCGTGCTCGCGGCGTGCTTGGGAAGGGCGGGATGCCGCCCCGCCGCACTCTCAGATGCAGTAGTGCTTGAGCGGCTCGAAGCCGTTGAAGCAGACGGCCGAGTAGGTCGTCGTGTAGGCGCCCGTGGCGTGGATGCGCACGCGGTCGCCGCACTTCAGGTCCGTCGGCATCTTGTAGTCGGCGCGCTCATAGAGCACGTCGGCCGAGTCGCAGGTCGGGCCGGCCAGAATCACCGCCTCGCGGTCGCTCTCCAGATCGTCGCCCAGCACCTCGATCGGATACTGGATCGCCTCGTCCATCGTCTCGGCGAGACCGCCGAACTTGCCGATGTCGAGATAGACCCAGCGCTTGGGATCCTCGGCCGACTTGCGCGACACCAGGACCACTTCGCTCTCGATGATGCCGGCGCTGCCGACCATGCCGCGGCCCGGCTCGACGATGGTCTCCGGCAGGTGGTTGCCGAAGTGATTGCGCAGCGAGTCGAAGATCGCCTGGCCATAGGCGGTGCATTCCGGCACGTCGGTGCGGTAGCGGGTGGGGAAGCCGCCGCCCAGGTTGATCATGCCGAGGTCGACGCCCAGCACCTCAAGCTCGCGGAACAGCTGCGCCACCTGGAAGATGGCGTGGTCCCACTGCATCAGGTCCTTCTGCTGCGAGCCGACATGGAAGGACACGCCATAGGGCTGCACGTCCATGTCGCGGGCCTTCAGCAGCAGCGTGCGCGCCATCGCCAGGTCGCAGCCGAACTTGCGCGACAGCGGCCATTCGGCGCCCTCGCCCGAGGTCAGGATGCGGCAGAAGACGCGGGCGCCGGGGGCGGCGCGCTCGATCTTCTCCAGTTCCGGCTCGCTGTCGAAGGCGAACAGGCGCACGCCCAGCTCGTAGGCGCGGCGGATGTCGCCTTCCTTCTTGATGGTGTTGCCGAAGGAGATGCGCTCCGGCGTGGCGCCGGCGGCCAGCGCCATCTGGATTTCCGGGACCGAGGCGCAGTCGAAGGCGGAGCCGAGACGGGCCAGCAGGCTGAGGATCTCCGCGGCCGGGTTCGCCTTCACCGCATAGAAGATGCGGGCATCGGGCAGGGCGTCGTGCAGATCGTTGTAGTTCTGCTCGACGACATCCAGGTCGATGACGAGGCAAGGGGTCTGCGGGCGCTGCTCTTCGAAAAAGCGCGCAATCTTCTGGGTCATCTCAGTCTCCTGGGACGCAAGATGATGGAACGGAACGGGCGGAGTCGGGGGGACGGAGCGGCCGGGCGGGCCGATCAGCAACTGAAAAAGCTGATCAGGCGCTCAGGCCGCCAATACTGGATTGCCCCGTACAGAACCCTGTTCTGTCCGTATGGTCCAGGACTGACAAATTTCGGAGACGGGTGAGCACGCGCCCACCCACAACAACATCAACCATCGTAACCTCCAAGTCGCCGCCTTGTTTAAGGGACGGTCGGGGATCACGCGTTACGTCGTTGCATAACCACATCTCGGAGACGCCGAGGGGCGGGCCAGCGGCACGTGCGCTTGCGAGTTCGCGTTACATAGATCCAACGCGAACGAATGCAAAGTGAAAAATGCGGTCCGCCCCAAAAAAGTGGCAGGACATTTGGAGGGCAGAAAAACCGGAGCGATTTCATGGGCTTGGCCAATGTTCTGACGGCGGAGGAGATCGGGTTGCGGCTGCTGGCCGCGGCCTTTTGTGGTGCGTTGCTTGGACTCGACCGCGAGATGCGGGGCAAGGCGGCGGGCTTGCGCACGCATACGCTGATATCCATCAGCTGCGCGCTGACCACGCTGGTTGCATTGGAGCTTTATGTCGGTCTGCAGGCGACCGGGGACGAGCGGCCGAGCGACCCGGTGCGGGTGATCCAGGGCGTGGCCCAGGCGGTCGGCTTCATCAGCGCCGGGGTGATGTTCCGGTCGGGCGACAGCGTGCGCGGCGCGACCACCGCGGCGGTCATCTGGGTGGCCGGGGCGTTGGGGATCGCCTGCGGCGCCGGCTATTTCATGCTGGCGGGCATGACGCTCGCCCTGTGCCTGATCGTGACGATCCTGTTCACCATCCTGCTGGACCGCTTTCCCCAACTGGGAAAGGATGATGGTGACGACGATGACCGCAAGGCGCGCGAACGCCGCCGCGCCTCCCGCCGCGCCGCTCCTCAGGGCCGGATCAGGCGGATCGCCCGCCCGCCGCGGGAATGACCAGCAGCCGGTGCGCCAGCAGCGCGCCGAGGCCCACCAGCCCGATGGCCCCCATCATCGGCAGGGCGGTACCGTTGTTCAGATGGCCGACGACGATGCCGATGACGGCGGCGATGGACATCTGCGCGAAGCCCAGCAGCGAGGAGGCCAGCCCGGCCATGGTGGGGTAGGGGCCGACGGCGTTGGCGGAAGCGTTGGGCAGGGTCAGCCCGGCGCCCAGGATGAACAGGAAGACCGGAACCACGATGGCCAGCAGGTGCAGGACCCCGGCCAGCGCCAGTGCCCCCCCCGCCAGCCCGCCGGCCAGCGACAGCAGCGTGCCGATCCGGATCATCCGTGCGCCGCCCAGCCGCGGAGTCAGCCGCCCGGCCAGGAAGGTGCCCAGCATATAGCCCAGCACCACCGCGCCGAAGCTGGCGCCATACTGCGCCGGGGTCAGGTGCAGCTGCTCGATCAGCACGAAGGAGGAGCCGGAGATGAAGGAAAAGATGCCGCTGTAGGAAAAGGCCATCACCAGTACATAGCCGACGAAGCCGCGGTTGCGCAGCAGAAGCAGGTAGTTGGCCGCCAGCCGGCCGGGGCGCAGGGCCTCCTCGTCGCGGTGCGCATTGGTCTCGCCCAGCATCGACCACACGGCGGCGAGGATGCAGCAGGCGAAGATCGTCAGCAGAACGAAGTTGGCGCGCCAGCCGAACCATTCCGTCAGCACGCCGCCCAGCATCGGACCCACCGCCGGGGCCAGCGCCATCGCCATCGACATATAGGCCAGAACCGTCGCCGCCCGGTCCCGTCCGAAGACGTCGCGCACCACCGCGCGTGCCACCACCGGGCCGCAGCAGGCCCCCAGCGCCTGGAAGAAGCGGGCGGCGATCAGCGCGTCGATGCTGCTGGTCATGGCGCAGACCGCGCTGGCCGCCAGATAGATCGCCACCCCCACCAGCAGGGTCGGGCGCCGGCCGAACCGGTCGGACATCGGGCCATAGACCAGTTGCGACACCGCGAAGCCGACCAGGAAGATCGACAGCGTCAGCTGCACCGTGGCGACGTCGGTGCCGAACACCCGCACCAGGGTCGGCAGGGACGGCAGGTAGAGGTCGGTGGACAGCGGGCCGAAGGCGACCAGGGCCGTCAGCAGGATGCGGATGGTCAGGGAGTCTGGGCGGGGCATGGATAGTTTGCGGCAGGAAGCGGAGACGGGGCGGCACTGTATCAGATGAAACCACCGCCGCCAGCGCGGATCGCCTGCAGCCCGCCTGACGGCCCGATCACTTGGCCGGCAGCACCATGCGGATGCAGCGCGACAGAACGGTGTTGCCGGTCATCTCGCGGTAGTTCTGGATGATGACCGGCTCGGCCGCCTTGCATTGCTCCATGCTGGCGAACTCCAGCGTTGTCGGGCCGCCCTGGTTCAGCATGAACAGCAGCATCAGAACGCGTTCCACGTCCGGCTCCCTCCGATCAGCCGGCCGCCAGCACGGCGCGGGCGGCGGCGGCGTCCTGCACGATCTGGTCCTTCAGCGCGTCGAAGCTGGGGAACTTCATCTCCGGCCGCAGGAAATCGATCATCTGGACCCGCAGATGAAGATCGTAGAGGTCGAGATCGACATCGAACAGGTGGGCCTCCAGCCGGGCCACCGTGCCGTCGACGGTGGGGCGGGCGCCGAGATTGGCGACGCCCGGCAGCCAGACGGTCTCGCCGCCGCGGTCGATGCCGGCGCGCACCGCATAGACGCCGAAAGCCGGACGAAGGTACTCGCCCAACTCGATGTTGGCGGTGGGGAAGCCGATGGTGCGGCCGCGCTGGTCGCCATGGACGACGCGTCCCTCGATCTCCCAGGGGTGGCCCAGCACATAGGCGGCCTCGCGCGGCCGGCCGGCGGTCAGCGCGTCACGCGCGCGGGTGGAGGAATAGACGCCGCCCTGTTCGTCCGACACCGGCCCGACCTCGGTCACGCCGAAACCCCGGGCGCGCCCGGCCTGGAGCAGGAAGGCGGGATCGCCCGACCGCTTGTGCCCGAATAGGAAATCATAGCCGCAGACGACATGCCGCACGCCCAGCCCGCCGACCAGAATTTCGTCGACGAAGGCCTGCGCGGTCTTGTGGCGGAAGCCGTCGTCGAAATGGCAGACGATCAGCTGGTCGACGCCCAGCGCCTCGATGTGGCGGGTCTTGACGCGGAAGGGCGTCAGGCGGAAGGGCGGGTCCTCGGGACGGAAGACGCTGCGCGGGTGCGGTTCGAAGGTGACGACGGCCGACGGGGCGCCCATCTCCGCGGCAAGGCGCTGGGCGGTGCCGATGACCGTCTGATGCCCGCGATGGACGCCGTCGAAATTGCCGAGCGCCACGACGGCGCCCCGCTCCTCGGCCGGCAGGTCGGCGGTGTGTCTGTACAGTCGCATGCGCGCCCCGGTGCTGTGGGCGGACCCCGGCGGGTCCGCTTGCTCGGGCGTCTATATAGACCGACGCCGGCGCGGGGTAAACGCGCCGGCGTGTTTTACGCCCGCAAGCAGCCCGATCGACCGTGGGCGATCAACCGCCTTTGGCAATCAGCCGCGGGACGGGACCATCAGCAGCGCCTCGCCCTCGACCACCACGGTCTCGCCGACGGTGCAGACGGTCTTGATGACGCAGCGGCGCTTTTCCGGGATCAGCTCGGTCACTGTGGCGCGGGCGGTGACGGTGTCGCCGGCGCGGACCGGCGCCTTGAACTTCAGCGTCTGGCTCATGTAGATGCAGCCCGGTCCGGGCAGCTTGGTGCCGAGAACGGCCGAAATGAAGCCGACCGTCAGCATGCCGTGTGCGATGCGGCCCTGGAACATGGTGGTGGCGGCGTATTCCTGGTTGATGTGGACCGGGTTGGTATCGCCGGAGATGCCTGCGAACAGGATGATGTCGGCCTCCGTCACCGTCTTGGCGAAGCTGGCCGTCATGCCGACGGACAGGTCTTCGATGCAGTAGCCTTCGGTATCCTTGCGGACCTGACGCACGTCGTCCATCGCAGCAATTCCTCTTTCTCTCGGTGCCTGTTCCGGCGTCTGGCGCCTGGGCGTCGCGCCGTTCGCTGCAATGCGTCATGTGCGCCGCAGCGAGGGGAATGGCACCACGTCTCCTCCAAAAATGCAAAAAAATCTCTAACGTTCCGCACAAGTCAGCATAGGGGACGACCGCTTCCTTCGACACGCTTTGGCGCAATGGAAGCTGGAAAGGCGGTACAGGATTACTTAGGGACCGAGGTAACAAGTGGGAAATTTCGTCGGATCAGTGGCTTATCGAAAAGCTCATGCGGACCTGCCGGGCGCGATGCCATGACTGCGACTTTTCCGCCACCAGTCGGAATCCGGGTTGGGAAGTCCGCTTCTTTTCAACAGCTTGACCATATGGTGACTGTTGGTTCGCCGGCACAATAAAAATCCGGCAGCGGATGCGGCGAATCGGGGTCCGACTTCGCCGCACCGCAGCATTATTTGCCGGAACCGGAGTGCGACACTGTGTCGCTTCTGCTGCCGCCGCTATTGCCGCCGCTGCTGCCATTCCGGCGGGCTTCCCCCTGGGCGACCCGGCTGTCGGGGGTAAGCTGATCCACCTTTTCCTCCACCTTTTCACGGGCGGTGTCGGTCGGCTGCTCCGACGGCTTGACCTCGACCTTCACCGGCGCGGTGCCGTCCTCGATCATGTCGAGCTTCCTGGCGGCGGAGCGCGACAGGTCGATCACGCGGCCGTCGACGTAGGGTCCGCGGTCGTTGACGATGACGTCGACGCTCTTGCCGTTCTCCTGGTTGGTGACGGTCGCCTTGGCGCCGAGCGGCAGGGTGCGGGACGCGGCGGTCGGCTTGTTCTGGTTCATCGTTTCGCCGTTGGCCGTGGTGCGGCCATGGAACTTCTGGCTATAGAAGGACGCTTCCCCCTTGTGGACGAGGATCTCCTCGCCATCCTCATGCTCGACATGCACGGGCGGAACCTTGGCCTTTTCATTTGCCAGCACCGGGACGGCAGTCCCGCTCAGGGTCGCGGCGGCAAGCGCCAGGACGATGATGCGTGTTGTCTTCATCGGTACACCTCCAACGGCGGACCAACGCCATTCAAGGAAAAGAGTTCCCTCGGAGAAGCGATGAAAGAAGTCGCTACTATTTCTGGTTTCCGATATCTTGGCGAATTCGGAATGGGTGGTTCCTTCGGGCGCCCTTCCGATCTGCAATGCAACGATCAGGGGAGAAAGCATGGCCGATGATGCCGCTTGGACTGAATCCGGATTCGCGGCATCCGAAGTCGCGACGGACCTCGCCACCGGCAGCGCTGCCGCTCCGGCTGGCGCTCCGGCCGCCGCTGCGGTGGAGATGCGCCACGTCGTGATGCCGGACGGCGTCCGGCTGCGCGTCGCCGTCTGGCCGGTGCCGGAGGGGAGCCGCGGCACGGCGCTGGTGCTGACCGGCCGGGCGGAGTTCATCGAGAAATATGCCGAGACCGTGGACGCGCTGACCGCCCGCGGCTTCCGCGTGGTGGCGCTCGACTGGCGCAACCAGGGCCTGTCCGACCGGCCGCTGCCCAACCGGCAGATTCATCATCTGACCGACTTCGCGACCCTGGTCGACGATCTCGACGAGGTCTATCGCCAGGTGGTGGCGCCGGTTGCGGCGGAGACGGGCGGGCCGGTGATCCTGCTGGCCCATTCGATGGGCGGGCTGGTGGCGACGCTGGCGCTGGCCCGCCATGCCGCCGACGATCCCGGACGTTACGCCGCCGTCCTGCTGTCGGCGCCGATGTATGCCATCCACAGCGGGCCGCTGCCGCGCTGGCTGGTGCGGGTGCTGGCGGGCCTCGGTGTCGGTTGCGGCTGGGGTGCGCGCTATGCGCTGTGGCAGGGCGATTACGATCCGCAGGATGGGCGCTTCAGCCCGGACAACAAGATCACCGCCGATCCGCGGCGCTATGCCGCCTACCACGGTCCCTTTGCCGAACGTCCGGAGCTGCGGGTCGGCGGGGTCAGCTTCGCCTGGGTCGCCGCCGCGCTCGATGCGGAGGATGCGCTGCGCCAAACCGTGCCGCTGGAGCGGGTGCGCACGCCGGTGCTGCTGCTCAGCGCGCCGGAGGACCGGGTGGTTCGGGCGGCGGCGCATCGCATGGTGGCCGCCCGGCTCGGCAACGCCCATCTGGTGGAGTATCCCGGCGCGCGGCACGAGGTGCTGATGGAATGCGATGCCATCCGCGACCGGGTGTGGGCGGACATCGACGCCTTTCTCGACAGGACGCTCGGCAACAAGTCCCTTGCGCCGGCTACCGGCTCTGTCGTCGGATAGGGGCCTTCAGGACCAGAGGTGCCCAGCAGCATGACCGATTTCTGGACGGCGTCCGGTTTCCACCTGTTGACCCGCGACGCCGACAACCATCTGGCGGTGACGCCCGATTTCCTGCGCGCCTATCTTCTGCGGCCGGAGATGCGCCCGCCGGAGGAGGCCTGCGACGCCGAGCGTACGCTGCACGCCGCCTTGCTGGACGATCCGGCGCGGACGGTGCCCGCGCCCCTGCTCGACGCCATCGCCGACGCCGACGCGCGGGATAACTTCCAGGTCTGGCTGTCCTTCCGTGACCGGCTGCTGGCCGCCGGGACATTGGAGGGGTGCTACATCCGCCTGTTCCGCGAAGGCGCCCGCGGCGTGCCCGGCCTGTTCATCGACCAGCTGGTCCACGCCATCCTGCGCGGCATCCTCGATGAAACCCCGTCCGGCCTGCGCGCGCGGGCGGGGGAGCTGTTCTTCCGCGAACAGACGGTATCGGTGGAGGACGGCCGAGTCCGCGTCGCCGATGCCGAGATTGTGGAGACGATGGCGGCGTCGGGCGGCTTCGGCTCGCTGGGCCGTCTGGTGGTGGAGGCCGGCACCGCGCCGCGCAGCGTCGAGCTGGACATCCTGGACGAGACCAACCATCCGCTCTACTGGGGCCGCGACGCCCGCCACGACACGGTGCTGGACATCACCTTCGCCGCCGCCGGGCTGGATGCGCTGGCCCGCGTGCTGGAGGCCTGGGTCGCCCATTTCCTGGGCGTGACGGTCGGCATCCAGCCGGTGCAGAACATCCGCGACGACCGCTGGGTCTGGCATGTCGGGCTGGACAGTTCCGCCACCGCCATCCTCAACGATCTCTACAATGGGGTGGAGGTCGGGGAGGAACGGCTGGCCCGCATCCTCGCCCTGTTCCGCCTGGACTTCGCCGACCCCGCCGCCATGCGCCCCGACCTTGCCGGGCGGCCGGTCTATCTGGGGCTGGCGATGACGGAAGGGCGGCGGCTGAAGCTGAAGCCGCAGAACCTGCTGGTGAACCTGCCGCTGGCTTCGGTGGCGTGACGGAGAGGGCTTGAGGGCGGCCTCCTCAATCCCCAAGCAGTGCTCCGACCGGCTTCAACGGCTCGTGCGCGTCGAACAGGATCTTCAGGATCGCCAGGATCGGCACGGCCAGCAGTGCGCCGGGGATGCCCCACAGCCAGCCCCAGAACAGGATCGACACGAACACTGCGATGGGGTTCAGCGACAGCCGGCGGCCGACGATCATCGGGGTAAGGAAGTTGCCCTCGATCGTCGTCAGCGCCACGAAGGACAGCGGCGGCAGGACGATGGTGCCGATGCCGTCGAAGGTCAGGACGGAGACCAGGAAGAACACGCCGGTCATCACCGCCGGGCCGATGAAGGGGATGTAGTTGGCCAGCGCCACCATCACCCCCCACAGCGCCGGGTTGGGCAGGCCCCACAGCCACATCACCAGCCCGGTCGCCAGCCCCAGGATCGCGTTGATGACGGTGATGGTCAGCAGATAGGCGGCGATGTTCTGCTGCAGCGTCGCCGCGACCATGGCGTAATGCACGCGGTCGTCGACGTTGCGCATGGTTCCGATCAACGCCTCCAGCGAATGTCGGCCCCGCGCCAGGAAGAAATAGAGCAGCACCAGCAGGATGACGACATTGGCGAGCACCGATTCGACCTGGCTGACCGCCTGCTCCATCAGCGTCGGACCGCGCACCACCACCTCGCGCACCGGCCCGGCCTCGTTGCCGGTCTCCTTGGTGATCTGCTCGATCTGGCGCGACGCTTCGCGGGCGCGTTCGATGCCGGCGCGGATGTCGCCCAGCTTGAATTCAAGCTCGTGCATGACCCGCGGCATGCGGTTGACCCACTCCGCCGCCGGACCCGACAGGGTGTAGACCGCCAGCAGCACGCCGCCGAACAGCGTGACCACCATGATGGCCGCCCCGATTCCCTCCGGCACGCGGACGCGGTAGAGAGCGCGGACCAGCGGCCGCAGCAGGAAGCTGAGGATCAGCGCCAGCATGATCGGCAGCAGCACGTCGCGCCCGAAATACAGGGCGAACAGCACGGCGATGACGAACAGGCCGACGACGGCGACGGTCAGCGGGTCGCGGCGGTGGCCGGGCGGGGGCAGGGGGGCGGTCGCGGGTTCCGGCGTGCCGGCGAGCGGAGCCTCGGGCGCGGGAGGGCGCGCAGGGGGAATGGAGGCGAACTGGCTGCGGTCTGTCATCGCGGGGGCCGGACCTCCGGAGGAGGGCGCTTGACGGTGGCGCCCGACCCTCCGATCTAGGGGAGTGTTTTGCCGGACCGCGCCGCTCGCGGTCCCCGCCCGTCCTTGCCGGAGACCCAGTCGCGATGCGCAGCCCGTTTCCCCTGATGAACGTTTCCACCGGCCTTTTGGTTCTGGGCCTGCTGATCGCCGGGCTTCCGCTGCGCCCGGCGCTGGCGGCGGACGACGTGATCGGCCGCTTTTCCAACGACTGGACCGGCAACGGCCTGCAGGTCCAGGCGATCGAGGACCCCAAGGTGAAGGGCATCACCTGCCACCTCGTCGATTTCGACCGCAGCCTGATCGACCGGCTGAGCAAGGGCAACTGGTTCGAGGATCCGTCCAACGCCTCCATCGCCTGCCGCCAGACCGGGGCGGTCACCGTCGGCGACATCGACCTGTCGCAGAAGGGGGAGGAGGTCTTCTCCGAACGGAAGAGCCTGATCTTCAAGTCGATCGCCATCCGCCGCATCTACGACCGGCCGAACGACACGCTGGTTTATGTGGTGTACAGCCGACAGGTGAAGGACGCCTCGGCCAAGACCTCGATCTCCACCGTGCCGCTGTTCAGCGCCAACGCGACCTGGACGAAGGGCAAGCCGGCGGGGAAGTGAGGAGCCGGCGCGGCTTCACCGCACTCACCCGACGATCCGCCCCAGCCGCACCGCGGTCTGGCCGGATTTCACGCGGCGGGCGGGCATGATCAGGACGCAGTCGTCGTGGGGGGTCACGATCGCGCGGTCGTCGTCCCAGCCGATGACGGTGCCGGCGCGGCCGATCACCTCCATGCCCAGGAACGGCGCGGTGAAGCGGAAACGCTCGCTCGATGCCGTGATGGCGTCGGTGACCTCGACAACGCGCTGCGGATCGGTGCGAGGGCGCAGGCGCGGGCCGGTGGCCGGCACCTCCACCATCTCCAGTCCGAGAAGCAGGCGCAGGCAGCTTTCCAGCGCCACCGTCGCGGTCTCCGTCCGCCAGTGCTGGCCGCATTCGACCAGGATCGCGGTGCGCGACCCCTCCGGCTCGGCGAAGCTGCCATAGTCGATCAGCCGCTTGCCGCCGGCATGGCCGCCGTCCGCCACCACCCAGGCCGGATAGCCGAGGCCGAGCGCCAGATCGCGCCCGCGCGTGGTCTGGCCGCACAGGGTCAGCGGCGCGGTGTCCGCCGTCATCGAATGCAGGTCGAGCAGCAGGTCCGCCGACTCGTAGACCGGGCGCAGGACGCGGGCGCGCCGCAACTCCACGCTGTCCCGCCGGCCGTCGAGCTGCTCGGACGACCATAGCCGGTTGAAATCCTCGTCCAGATAGCGCGAGGCATAGGGGTTCTGGCGGTCGAAGGTGGCATAGGCGGCGGTGTTGGCGAAGACGAAGGTCAGACGCCCGCGCGTCGGCCGCAGCCCCATGCGCAGCAAGGCATCCAGCGCTATCGCGCCGCACAGTTCGTTGCCGTGGACGAGCGCGTTCAACACCAAATGCGGCCCCGGCTCCGTAGCCGACAGGCTGGTGACGTGATCGATGCCGGTGTTGCCGCGCCGGTAGGGCGCGATGTCCGGCGGCGTGAGTTCTACGGGAGCGAAGAGCGGGTCGGTCAAGCGGCAGCTCGCCAGCGGTGGGCGCTCCGATCAGTATGGCGAACCAAGTGACTCCGCGCCAGTCCGGGCCGGCACGGCGGGGCGGATTTTTCGGCTGACCCGCGCGGGGCAGTGTTGCGGCGGCATGGCAGGATCATGACGGATTGCCGTCGACTGAGGCTTCACGCCTGGGTTATAGGATCCGTCGGATCAACGTAGGCGGCGGCTGGACTTGCGGCAATTGAACTGGCGGTTGTCACTCTCGGATGGTCTGAACGGGGGCGGTCGATGAGCTTCGTGATCGATGACGTTCTTGTCCGCAACGACCCGGTCGGCGAACGCCTTCCGGTCCTGTTCGACTCGCCGCACAGCGGCAGCGTCTACCCCGCCGATTTCCGGGTGATCTGCCCGCATCCCCTGTTGCGCCAGGGCGAGGACACCCATGTCGAGGAGCTGTTCGCCACGGCGCCCGACCATGGCGCCACCCTGCTGTGCGCGCTGTTCCCCCGCACCTGCATCGACGTGAACCGCGCGGTCGACGACATCGACCCGGCGCTGATCGACGGCGACCTGCCGATGCGGCTGCGCCCGACTCCGCGCAGCACGCTGGGGATGGGGCTGATCCGCAGCATGCTGCGGCCGGGCGTCCCGCTCTATGACGGGAAGCTGCCGGCGGCGGCGGTGGCCGACCGCATCGACCGCTATTACCGGCCCTACCATGCCCAGATGCGGTTGGCGCTGGATGGTCTGGTGGACCGGTTCGGCGTGGCTTGGCACGTCAACTGCCATTCGATGCCGTCGTCGCTGCGGCCGGACGGGCGCGACCCGCTGGCTGTGGACTTCGTCATCGGCGATCGCGACGGCACCACCAGCGAACCGGGGTTTGTCCGGCTGGTGGCGGAGACCCTGCGCGGCTTCGGCCATCGCGTGGCGATCAACGACCCGTACAAGGGGGTGGAACTGCTGGCGCGCTACGGCGAGCCGGCGCGCGGCCGCCATTCGATCCAGCTTGAGATCAACCGGCGCCTCTACATGAACGAGGAGACGCTGGAGCGCCACGACGGCTTCGTTCGGCTGAAGGGCGAGATCGACATGCTGATCCGCTGCATCGCCGACTATGCCGGCCAGCGCGTCCTCCGTCGCGCGGCGGAGTAGCCGGCCCGCCGCACGGAAGGCGGAGGGCCGGCAAGACGCCGGTTCAGGCTTGGCCGGTTCAGGCTTGGTTGACCTGTTGGCGGGCCACGTCCAGGAAATGCGCCATCTGCTTTTCCACCCGGTGGTCGGAGATGTCGACCCCGCGGGCATGCAGGTCGGCACGCAGCTTGTCGCGGATGTCGTGCGGGCCGGGCGTGGCGATGTCGGTGTCCACGATCTGGCGGGCGTAGGCCTCCGCCTCGCCTCCGGACAGGCCCATCAGGTCGGCGGCCCATTCGCCGGCCAGCCGGTCGCGCCGGGCGCGGATGCGGAAGAGCAGGTCCTCGTCGTGCTGGAACTTGTTCTCGAAGGCCTTTTCGCGGTCGTCGAAGGTCGTCATGGGGACCCAGGCTCCTTTATTGGTTTCACTCCCGTTTCCAAGGATTATATAGCCCGAAAGCGGTTGTCGTCACTGGCCCGCCGCATGCCGGCCGCGGATATTCTGCAGAGTTTCCCCAGGTGCCGGGATATCCTCGGGCACTACAAAAGACGCAACGCAAGACCCAACGAAGGACAGGGCATCGCATGTGCAGCGTGATTCTCCTGCGCCGACCGGACGCAATCTGGCCGCTGGTCGTCGCCGGAAACCGTGACGAGATGACCGGGCGCCCGTGGCTTCCCCCGGCCCGCCATTGGCCCGACCGTCCCAACGTGGTCGCCGGGCTGGACGAGCTGGCCGGCGGCTCCTGGATGGGGCTGAACGACGAGGGGGTGGTGGCGGTCGTCCTCAACCGCTTCGGCACGCTGGGGCCGGAGGCCGGCAAGCGGTCGCGCGGCGAACTGGTGCTGGACGCGCTCGACCATGCCGATGCCGCCGACGCGGCGCGCAGCTTCGCCCATCTCGACATCCGCGCCTACCGCCCCTTCAATCTGGTGATCGCCGACAACCGCGACGCCTATCTGGTTGTCCACCGCGGCGCCAACCCGCGCCACCGGCCGGAGGTGTCGTCGATCCCCACCGGCGTCCACATGCTGACCGCCTTCGAGATGGACGATCCGCAGGACCCGCGCACCGCCTTCTACCGCCCGCTGTTCGAGCATGCGGCGCCGCCGGCCACGGAGGCCGCCGACGCGGAGTCCTTCGCCTGGGGCGGCTGGCCGGAGCTGATGGGAAGCCGCATCTGGGAGGGCACCCCGGACGAGCGCGGCGCCATGGACTTCCAACTGCCGAGCGGCTTCGGCACCTCCTCCAGCTCGCTGCTGGCGGTTCCCAGCGTCGAGCGGCCCGACCTGAACCCAATCTGGCACTTCGCTCCCGGCCGGCCGCACGCCGTCTCTTATCGGCCGGTGGAGCTGTGAGCGGGCCGGCCGCCGCACAATCCTGCCCTCCGGCCCCCGTCGTTGTGTTCGCGCAGCCGGCTTGCTATATCACTCAGGCACATTCCTGGGCCGGCAAGCTTGCTTGACCGGTCCTTACGTATTTGGACGAAGACGCGATGACACGACGCCGGCGCATCTACGAAGGCAAGGCCAAGGTACTCTTCGAAGGGCCGGAGCCGGGCACCCTGGTGCAGTACTTCAAGGACGACGCGACCGCCTTCAACAACCAGAAGAAGGGCGTCATCACCGGCAAGGGGGTGCTGAACAACCGCATCTCCGAATATCTGATGAGCCGCCTGTCAGAGATCGGCGTGCCCACGCACTTCATGCGCCGCCTGAACATGCGCGAGCAGCTGGTGCGCGAGGTGGAGATCATCCCGATCGAGGTGGTGGTGCGCAACGTCGCCGCCGGCAGCCTGTCGCGCCGCTTCGGCATCCCCGAAGGCACGCCGCTGCCGCGTTCGATCATCGAGTACTACTACAAGTCGGACGAGCTGAACGACCCGATGGTCTCGGAGGAGCACATCACCGCCTTCGGCTGGGCGGCTCCGCAGGATCTCGACGACATGGTCGCGCTGTCGCTCCGCGTGAACGACTATCTGTCCGGCCTCTTCCTCGGCATCGGCCTCCGGCTGGTCGACTTCAAGCTGGAGTTCGGCCGGCTGTGGGAGAACGAGGAGATGCGGATCGTCCTGGCGGACGAGATCAGCCCCGACAATTGCCGGCTGTGGGACGTCAAGACCAACGAGAAGCTGGACAAGGACCGGTTCCGCCAGGATCTGGGCCGCGTCGAGGAAGCCTACCAGGAGGTCGCGCGGCGCCTCGGCATCCTGCCGGAAGGCGGGCCGAGCGACGTCAAGGGTCCCAAGACGATCCAGTGACCGTGTCCACCAACCACCCCTCCACCCAACACCCCAAAGCGAGCGGACATCCGATGAAGGCCAAGGTTCATGTCACCCTCAAGCGCGGCGTTCTCGACCCCCAGGGCAAGGCCATCGCGCACGCGCTGCACACGCTGGGCTTCGACGGCGTCGAGGACGTCCGCGCCGGCAAGGTGATCGAGCTGCAGCTCAAGAGCACCGACGAGGCGACTGCCCGTCGGGAAGTGGAAGCGATGTGCAGCAAGCTGCTCGCCAACACCGTGATCGAGGACTACGCCATCGAACTGGTGGCCTGATCCACCGGTTTCGGCAATATCGTGGCGCGGCCGATGAGCGCTGACCATGAGCGTTGAGCATCTGGCCGCCCTCGACCCCATCTTCGCCGAATGCCTGCGCGTCGGCGGATCGGTGATCCGCGATTTCACCCGGCCGACCGGCTTCGTCGGGCTGCTGCGCATGGTGATGGAGCAGCAGCTTTCCACCAAGGTCGCGTTGGCCCTATGGGCCAAGCTTCAGGACCGGCTGGGCGGCATCGTCACCCCCGACGCCATCCTGGCGCTGGACGACGAGACGCTGCGCGCCTGCGGATTCTCCCGCCAGAAGATCGGCTATGCCCGCGGCCTTGCCGAGGCGGTGGCGAGCGGCCGGCTCGATTTCGACATCATCCATGACCTGCCCGACGAGGAGGCGATCGCCCAACTCGTCGCGCTGAAGGGCATCGGCCGCTGGAGCGCCGAGGTCTATCTGATGACGACGCTCGATCGGCCCGACATCTGGCCCATCGGCGATCTGGCGATCCAGCTCGGCGTCCAGCGGTTGAAGGGCTGGGCGGACAAGCCGACGCCGAGACAACTGATCGAGGTGGCCGAACCCTGGCGGCCCCACCGTTCGCTGGCGGCGCGGCTGGTCTGGCACCATTACGTGGCGTTGCAGGAGCAGGCGAGGGCGGCGAGGGGGTTGCCGCCGTCACGGTGATCGGAAAGCCTCACCCCGCCAGCACCGGCAGCCGCCATCCCGCCAGCGCGATCTCCACCGGCAACCGGGCCAGCACGTCGCCATCGCCTTGCACCGCGTCGGCGAACAGTCCGTCCCCCGCCGGTCCTTCGATCCGCACGCGCTTGGCCGTCACCACCCGATAGTCTGGAAAGCGCGCCAGCCGTCCGGCGGTGACGCCCCAGACATAACGCAGCGCGTTCAGCCGCCCGCCGCGCGGGAACAGGCAGACATGCAGCTCCGGTTCCGTCAGCCGCGCATCGGGCGCGCAGATGAAGCGGCCGCCGTAGAAATGCCCCTTGGCGACGATGACCGACGCCACCTCCCGCGCCTCCCCGTCGTCCAGTGTCACCCGATAGCGATGGTCCGGCCGGGTCGCCAGCTGCACCAGCGTTTCCGCCACATAGGCGCCCTTGCCGATCAGCCGCTTCACCCGCGGGTCGACCCGCTCCACCACCCGCGCGTCCAGCCCGGCCCCAGCCATCAGCGAGAAGACCCGGCCGTTCGCCAGCGCCGGCCAGATCATCGTCCGCCGCCCGCCGGCAATCGCCGCGGCGATGCGCTCCGGATCCGTCGTCAGGCCCAGTTCGGCCGCCAGCACGTTGGCGGTGCCCATCGGCACGATGCCGAGCGGCAGCGGCCCGCCTGACTTGGCATGGTCCGCGAGACCGTTGATCACCTCGTTGATGGTGCCGTCGCCGCCGGCCGCCACCACCGCGTCGACGTCGGCGGGATCGGCCTCGCGGGCAAAGGCCTCGGCATCGCCGCGCCTGCCCGTCGGCCTGACGGCGACGCTGACCCCACGCGCCTCCAGCCGCGAGACCACCGCCCGCAGCCGCCTTGCCCGCCGGCCGCCCGCCGTCGGGTTGTGGATCACCAGCAGGCGCCGCACCTCGAGTGCCGCATCGTCGCCGCCGCCCATGCCAATCGCCGGATTTTCGTCCATCAGCACCGTGTCGCGCACCGATTCGCTCTCCCTGATCGACGCATGAAGCGCCTTCTGTTGCAGAACCATGAAGGGTTCGCGGCGGTTACATTGCAGTAAAAATGCAAAGAAATGACATAAGTCCGAATTTCTGTGACGAATAGGTGCGGGCGTTTCAAATGGTTGTCAAGATAGAGTGCTTTCATTTATACGGCAGTTGTCTTGATGGCCACCGGCCATGGCGACGACGGAGCGGAAGATGGACGCCGTCCCAGCGGTCAAGCGCTACCGCAGCATTTGGATATCCGACGTTCATCTGGGAACGCGCGGCTGTCAGGCGGAGCTGCTTCTCGATTTCCTGAAGCATACCGAATCGGATCACCTGTTCCTGGTCGGCGACATCGTCGACGGCTGGCGGCTGAAGAAGAGCTGGTACTGGCCGCAGGCCCACAACGACGTGGTGCAGAAGATCATGCGCCGCGCCCGCAAGGGGGTGGAGGTCTATTACATCCCCGGCAACCATGACGAGGCGGCGCGCGATTACGTCGGCCTGCAGTTCGGCGGCGTGCATGTGGTCGATGAATGGGTCCACACCACCGCCGACGGCCGGCGCCTGCTGATCACCCACGGCGACAAGTTCGACGCGGTGGTGCGCTATGCCAAGTGGCTGGCCCTGCTGGGCGACCACGCCTACGTCACGCTGCTGCACGTCAACACCCTGTTCAACTGGGTCCGCCGCAAGCTGGGCTTCAATTACTGGTCACTGTCGGCCTACCTGAAGCACAAGGCCAAGACCGCGGTCGAGTTCATCGGCAAGTACGAAGAGGCGCTGGGCGAGGAAGCCCGTCGCCGCAAGGTCGACGGCGTCGTCTGCGGCCACATCCACACCGCCGAGATGCGCGATATCGAAGGAATCCTGTATTGCAACGACGGCGATTGGGTCGAGTCCTGCACCGCCTTGGTCGAGCACGACAGTGGCGCGCTGGAGATCATCCATTGGACGGAGGTCATGGCGCAGCGGGTTCCGGTCCCCGGTCCCGGTGCGGGCAAGGTCACGGCGAAGGAACGGGAAGCGGCGTGAACATCCTGATCGTCAGCGACGCCTGGCACCCGCAGGTGAACGGCGTCGTGCGCACCATCGGCACCGTGCGCGATGAACTGGAGGAGATGGGCCACAGCGTCGAGGTGATCGGCCCCGACCGTTTCCGCACCCTGCCGATGCCGACATATCCGGAAATCCGGCTGGCGCTGGGGGCGAAGCGGCGGCTGTGGGCGATGATCGAGGGCATGCGGCCCGACTGCATCCACATCGCCACCGAAGGGCCGCTGGGCTTCGCCGCGCGCTCCTATTGCCTGAAGCATGGCAAGCCCTTCACCACCGCCTACCATACGCGCTTTCCCGAATATGTGCGCGACCGCGCGCCGATCCCGCTGGCCTTGTCCTATGCGGTGGTCCGCCGCTTCCACAAGCCGTCCTCGGCGGTGATGGTGGCGACCCAGACCATCGAGGACGCGTTGAAGGGCCGCGGCTTCGCCAACATCCGCCGCTGGACCCGCGGCGTCGATACCGAGCTGTTCCATCCCCGCGACAAGGGCTTTCTCAACCTGGCCCGCCCGGTGTCGATGTATGTCGGCCGCGTCGCGGTGGAGAAGAACCTGGAGGATTTCCTGCGCCTCGACCTGCCCGGCACCAAGGTGGTGGTCGGCGACGGTCCTGCGCGGGAGGAGTTGCAGCGCAAATACCCGGCCGTCCATTGGGTCGGCGCCAAGCATGGCGAGGAATTGGCGAAGCACTACGCCGCCGCCGACGTCTTCGTCTTCCCGTCGCGCACCGACACCTTCGGGCTGGTGCTGCTGGAGGCGCTGGCGTCCGGCGTGCCGGTGGCGGCCTACCCGGTGCCAGGACCGCTGGACGTGGTCGACGGCTCCGGCGCCGGCTGCCTGGACGAGGATCTGAAGCGCGCGGTCGAAGGGGCGCTGGCGATCCCGGGGCAGACCTGCCGCGACTATGCGCTGGGCTATTCCTGGCGCCGTTCGGCCGAGCAGTTCCTGTCGAACCTGCGGCCCTTCACCTAGGCGCCTTCAGGCCGGCGGCGGCGTCCCGCCGCTGGCCGGCACCGCTTCTGACGCGTTGGCGAAGCAGCAGGCGCGTGCGCGTGCGCGCATCGTCCACCAGCGGCACGATGGCCAGCAGAACCAGGAAACAGGCCAGCGGCACCGTGCTGACATAGCCCACATACTTGAACCCGGCCGCGCCGATGGCGCCGCCGCCGCAGAAGGCGGTCAGCAAAGCGAACAGAACGCCCAGCCGCGGCCAGTTGGCACGCACCGGCTGGTATCGCGCCGATTCCTTGCCGAGGTTGATATAGACCAGCTTGCCCACCTCGATCCCGATGTCGGTGACGACGCCGGTCATGTGGGTGGTGCGGATCTCCGCGTTGGAGACCTTGGTGATGATGGCGTTCTGCAGCCCCATGATGAAGCATAGCAGCAGGACCGTCGCCGGCGTGAACAGGGCCCGGTGTTCGTCCAGGCTGTTGCCCAGCAGCCCGAAGCCCAGCAGCAGCAGCGCCTCCCAGAACAGCGGGTAGGCATAGGCGCTGTGCATCCGGTGGTGCCGGCCCCAGTTGATGAGGATCGTCGAATAGGCCGCCCCCGACGCGAAGGACACCACCGACGCCACCCCCGTCGCCAGCGCCACGAGGTTTCCCAGCACCAGATTGTCGGCGATGGACGAAACGATGCCGGACATGTGCGAGGTGTATTGCAGCACCGCCAGCAGCCCGCCCGCATTGATCGCCCCGGCGACGAAGGCCAGCGACACGCCGAGATGGATGTTGGCGCGTCTGGTTCGCTTGGTCTCCGAGAGCGCACGGAGATATGAGACCGGCATGCTGCACCGCGAGGCAGGGGGAACGGCCCAGGATAGCGGATCGACGGGGTGGGGGACAATGCGGCGGGATGGCGGCCGGGATGCCGCGAGGGAGGGGATGGAGCCGGCCGGTTCCGGTGCTCGTTCCGCTTGGCCCGGCCCCCGCCTCATGGTTCCATGGTCATCCTCCCGTCCCCACTTGTCCGAGGTTTCCGGCCATGACCTCCGCCATGACACCCGAGTTCCTCGTCACCTCCCTGATCGTCGTCGCCTCGCCCGGCACCGGGGTGCTGCTCACGCTGGCGGCGGGCCTGTCGCAGGGCGCGCGGGCCAGCGCGGTGACGGCGTTCGGCTGCACGCTGGGGATCGTGCCGCACATGGCGGCGGCGGTGCTGGGGCTGGCCGCCCTGCTGCACGCCAGCGCGGTGGCGTTCCAGGGGCTGAAGATCCTGGGCGTGCTCTATCTGCTCTACATGGCCTGGGCGACGCTGAAGGAACGGGGAGCGCTGAACGTCGAGGCCGACAGGACGCAGAACCCCGCCGGGCGGATGATCCTGCGGGCGGTGCTGGTCAATGTGCTGAACCCGAAGCTGTCGATCTTCTTCCTGGCCTTCCTGCCACAGTTCGTCAGCGACGCCGAGCCGCAGCCGCTGGTGCGCATGCTGGAACTCGGCGGCGCGTTCATGGCGCTGACCTTCGTGGTCTTCGTCGTCTACGGCCTGTTCGCCGCGGCTGTGCGCGATCAGGTGGTCTCGCGCCCGCGGGTGATGGCCTGGATGCGCCGGAGCTTCGCCGCCGCCTTCGCCGCGCTCGGCGCCAAGCTGGCGCTGGCGGAGCGGTGAGAGGCCTCCGTCGCACCGGCCCCTGTTACGGAACGGTTGCCGCGTGCTAAGGTGCCGCCGGGCGCGTGGCCGGTGTTCCGTGACAGGGGGACCGGCAACGCGCCCGTTGTCGTAAGTCTCCTGTTCCGGGCCTTGATGCTGCATTCCCTCTACCGCGGCCTGACGACCGTCGCCGGGCCGGCGGTGCGCCTCTATCTCGACCGCCGCCGCGCCGCCGGCAAGGAAGACCCCGCGCGCCAGGCGGAGCGGTTCGGCACGCCGTCGCGCGCCCGGCCCGCCGGCCCGCTGGCGTGGATCCACGCGGCCAGCGTCGGCGAGGCGAACTCGGTCCTGGTCCTGGTCGGCCGGCTGCTGGACAGCGCGCCCGATCTGACCGTGCTGATGACCACGGGCACCGTCACCTCGGCCGAACTGATGGGCAGGCGGTTGCCGGAGCGCGCCATCCACCAATATGTACCGGTCGATCTGCCCGGTGCGGTCGACCGCTTTCTCGATCATTGGCGGCCCGACGCGGTGCTGTGGACGGAGTCGGAGATCTGGCCGAACCTGCTGGCCGGCATCCGCGCCCGCTCGATTCCCGCCGCCCTGGTCAACGCCCGCATGTCGGAACGCAGCTTCTCGCGCTGGCGCAACGCGCCCGGGCTGATCGGTGGCCTGCTGTCCACCTTCCAGATCACGCTGGCCCAGACCGAAGGCGATGCGGAGCGGCTGCGCCGGCTGGGGGCTCCCGGCGTCGCCAGCGTCGGCAACCTGAAATTCTCCGCCGAGCCGCCGCCCGCCGCCGCCGACGCGATGGAGCCGCTGCGCGCCGCGCTGGCGGGCCGGCCGGTCTGGCTGCTCGCCAGCTCCCATCCGGGGGAGGACGAGATTGCCGCGAAGGTCCATGCGGCGCTGGCGCCGGTCCTGCCCGGCCTGCTGACGGTCGTCGCGCCGCGCCATGCCCATCGCGGCGACGCCATTGCGGAACTGATGCGGGCGCATGGCCTGCCGGTGCTTCAGCGCACGGCCGGGCATCGGTTGCCGGGGCCGGAGCACGCCGTCTATATCGCCGACACCATGGGAGAGCTTGGGCTGTTCTATCGCGCGGCGCCGGTGGTGTGCATGGGCGGCTCCTTCATCCCCCATGGCGGGCAGAATCCGGTGGAGCCGGCGCAGCTGGGCTGCGCGGTGCTCTATGGCCCCCACATGTTCAATTTCGGCGAGATCACCCACATGCTGGAGGCCGCCGGCGGCGCCCTTCCGGTGGCGGACGGCGATGCCCTGACCCGGGAGACCCGCCGGCTGCTGACCGACGAGCGGGCGCGCGACCGCATCGTCGCCGGCGCGGCGCGGGTGACGGCGGACAACCGGCGGATCATCGACCGGGCGTTGGGGGCGCTGGCTCCGGTGCTGGGCGCCGCCGGCATCCGGATCGCCGCCTGAGGGGACGCGCCGCCGTGAAGACGCCCGCCTTCTGGTACCGGCCGCCCGGCCTCGCTTCCACCCTGCTGGCCCCGCTGGGAGCGCTCTATGGGCTGGCGGTGCGGCGGCGCATTGCCGGCACCGTTCCGCACCGGGTCGCGGCGCCGGTCATCTGCATCGGCAATCTGGTGGCGGGCGGCGCCGGCAAGACGCCGGTCGGGCTGGCGCTGATCGCGGCCTTGCAGGCCCGAGGCGTTGCCGTCCACGCGCTGACCCGCGGCCATGGCGGGCGGGAGGCGGGTCCCCTGGCGGTCGAACCCGGCCGGCACGGAGCGGCCGATGTCGGTGACGAGGCGATCCTGCTGGCCGAAGCCGCGCCCTGCTGGGTGGCGCGCGACCGGGTGGCCGGGGCGGAGTGCGCAGTTGCGGCCGGGGCCGGGACCATCGTCATGGATGACGGGTTCCAGAATCCGGCCCTGCACAAGGATCTGGCGCTGATCGTCGCCGACGGCGCGGTGGGCTTCGGCAACGGCCGGCTGGTCCCCGCCGGACCGCTGCGCGAGCGGGTGGCCGACGGCCTCGCCCGTGCCGACGCGCTGGTGATCCTGGGCGAGGACCGTCATGGTCTGGCGGCGCTGGCCGGCGGGCGCCCGGTTCTGACGGCCCGGCTGGAGCCCGATCCCGAAGCCGCCGCCCGGCTCGCCGGCCGCACCGTCCTGGCCTTCGCCGGGATCGGCCGGCCGGAGAAGTTCTTCGCGACGCTGGAGGCGCTCGGCGCCCGTATCGTGGAACGGGCGCCCTTCGCCGACCACCATCCCTACCGCCCGGCCGAGGCGGCGGCTCTGATCGACCGCGCCTCCGCCCTGGGCGCCTTGCCCGTCACCACCGCCAAGGACGCCGTCCGCCTGCCGCAGGAACTGCGGGCGAAGGTCGCCGTCCTGCCGGTGTCGGTGCGCTGGACGGACGAGGGGGCGCTCGATGCGCTGCTGACGCCACTGTTGCTGAAAGGAAGGCCCGATGGCCAAGCCGCGTAGTCCGCTGCAGCGATGGCTGACGCGCCGCCTCGGCTATCCGCTGGAGGCGGTGCTGGTCCATGGCGTCTGCCGGCTGTTCCGGGCGCTGCCGCTGGACCGTGCATCGGCGCTCGGCGGCTGGATCGGCCGGACGCTGGGGCCGAGGCTGCCCAACAGCGCCCGCGCCCGCCGCAACCTGAGCCGCGCCTTCCCGGAGAAGGGCAGGGCGGAGGTCGAGGCGATCGTTCGCGGGATGTGGGACAATCTCGGCCGCACCATCGCCGAATATCCGCATCTGGAGCAGATCGGCCGCGAGCGGATCGAGGTGATCGGCATCGAGCATGTCGATGCACTGCGCGAGGACGGCAAGCCCGGCATCATGGTCTCCGGCCATCTGGCGAACTGGGAGGTCCAGTCGGTGGCGGCCCGCCTGCACGGGCTGGAACTCGGGCTCGTCTATCGGGCGCCCAACAACCCGATCGTCGGTGAACTGCTGGTGAAGCTGCGCGGGGCGGCGTCCGGAACCCAGATTCCCAAGGGACCGGAGGGCGCGCGTATCCTGCTGCGCCACCTGACCAGCGGCGGCCATGTCGGCATGCTGATCGACCAGAAGATGAACGACGGCATCCCGGTGCCCTTCTTCGGCCGCGACGCGATGACGGCACCGGCCGCCGCCGTTCTCGGCATGAAGCTGAAGCTGCCGCTGTGCCCGGCGCGGACCGAAAGGCTTGGCGGCGCGTATTTCCGCGTCACCGTCCTGCCACCGGAGGAATACCCGACCAGCGGCGACCGCAATGCGGATGCGCGAATTCTGATGGAACGGCTGAACCGTCTGTTGGAGGATTGGATCCGCGACAAGCCGGCGCAATGGCTGTGGATCCACCGCCGCTGGCCGGATTGAGCGCTCACCGTACCGTCCGAAGGCGCGCCCCGCGATGACCCTGCCGCTCGACCCCCACCTGCTGCAACTCTACATGATCGCCGTCTGTGTCCTGGTCCTGGCGCCGGGGCCGGATTCGCTGCTGGTGCTGACCCGCAGCATCGCCGAAGGCCGGCAGGCCGGGGTGGTGGCGACGGTGGGGATCTGCGTCGGCAACACCGTCCATTCGTTTCTGGCGGCAGCCGGGATCTCCGCCCTGATCGCGGCGTCGGCGTCGCTGTTCGACCTGCTGCGCTATGCCGGCGGGGCCTATCTGGCCTGGATCGGCCTGCGGTCGCTATGGAGCGTCTGGGCCAGCCGCGGCGCCGAACCCGCTCCGGCGATGGAAGCGCCGGCACCGGCGCGCAGCGGCCGCGTCTTCCTCCAGGCGCTGCTGACCAACCTGCTGAACCCGAAGATCATCCTGTTCCAGCTGGCCTTCGTGCCGCAGTTCATCGCCCCGCAACTGGGCCATGTGGCGTTGCAGACCTTCATCCTCGGCAACATCATCTCGGTGCTGGGCGGCATCTATCTGGTCGGCATCGCGGCACTCAGCGCCGGGGCCGCGCGGCGGGTGCTGTCCAGCCCTCGGGTGCGGACGGCGCTGGACGGCATCGCCGGGGTGCTGTTCCTGGGCTTCGCGGTGCGTCTGCTGCTGACCGACCGCAAGTTTGCGTGAGGTCGGGGGCCGGCCTCACCAAAGATCGTCGTCGTCCTCCGCCCCGGTATCGACGTCGAAGGTGGCCGTGTGGCGGACGACCGGATGGCTGTCCTTCCATTCCTCGAAATCCGACACCAGGGCGGGGCGGATTCCCAGCGCCAGCACCGGGCAGCCGCCGCCGCGGCCGGCGTCCAGGCGGTAGAGCAGCTTCTTCATCCAGGTGGTGCTGGCGCCGTACTTGTTCTGGAAGTTCTTCATCTCCACCCGCCGCGCCACCTCGGTGAACAGCGGAATCAGTTCGGCGCTGCGGGTCAGCAGGACGCCGGCGTTGATGATGCCGCATTCGTAGAAGGTGCGGGCGGCGTAGAGGTCGCGGTCGAAGGTCTGGTCCTTGCTGTTCCATTCCAGGTCGAAGGACACGCGCCCCTTCACGAAGTCGATCTTATGCCCGTCGATGAAGCCGTTGACCTTGTAGAGCTCCTCGCGCTGGCGCTGCTCGGTGACGGTCTGGCCGCGATTCTTGCCGGCGACCCGGCGCTTTTCCTGGTGCGTCACGATCATCTTGGTGATGAACAGGTCGCCGCGGATGCGCGTCTCGTTCCAGCCCAGCGGATTCAGCATCCGCTCCATCGTCTTGGCGATCTGCGACTTGTTGCCCCCCGACGCCACGATGTCCTCGGTGCGGATGCGGAACTCCATCAGCCGTTCGGTGATCTCGCGGAACTCGTCGGTGCAGGCATGGGCCAGGATGCGCGCCGCATTGCGGTAGCTGTGCACCTCGTACAGATCGAGGAAGCCGGACGGGAACAGGTCGCCCAGGTCGGGATCCCGCGCCTCGATCAGCGGAGCCTTGTCGTGGATGCAGGCAAGCAGGTTCATGACGGCACATGCGCGATGGGAAACGGCGTCACCATGGCGGCTGCGGTCCGGCAAATCCACCCTTTCCGCCGGATTGACCCGGCGATGGGCCGGTGGGTCCGGTTGGGGGCCGAACTGGCGGCCATTCCCCGACCTATGATAAGGTCGCGCCGCGCGCCGGGGTGGAAAATGCGCGGCCAGTTCGCCGGGGGACCGTGATGAGCGACGAATTCCTGTTCGCGGAGGAGGAGCCTGCCGTCGAGGTGGCGGCCGAGGCTGCCGAACCGGTCGAACCCTGGCTGATCCTGATCGTCGACGACGATCCCGCCATCCACGCCACCACCAAGATGGTCCTGCGCGGCTTCACCTTCGAAGGGCGGCCGGCGCAATTCCTGTCGGCCGCCACCGCGGCGGAGGCGCGCGGGGTGCTGCGCGACAATCCGGCCATCGCGGTGATCCTGCTCGACGTCGTGATGGAATCCGATGACGCCGGCCTGCGTCTGGTCCGCTACATCCGCAGCGAACTGGACAACCGCCGCGTCCGCATCATCCTGCGCACCGGCCAGCCGGGACAGGCGCCGGAACGCGACGTCATCCTCAGCTACGACATCAACGACTACAAATCGAAGACCGAGCTGACGGCGCAGAAGCTCTTCACCTCCGTCGTCGCGGCCCTGCGCGGCTACCAGGACATCACCGCGATCGAGGACCATCGGGAGGGGCTGGAGCGCATCCTGGACTCCTCCTCCTCCCTGCTGGGCAAGCGGACGATGGCGGAGTTCGTCCGCCATGCCGTGGCGCAGATCGTCGGCGTCTGCCCGCCGGCCAATGGAACGACGGTGGGCGGGGTTGCGCTGGTCAGCCGCCTGTGCGACGGGCCGCGGCCGGCGGAACCGCTGGTGCTGGGCGGTGCCGGCTGCCATGTCGGGATGGAGGGGACGCCGCTGTTCCTGGCTTTGCCGCCCGACGCGGTTCAGGTGGTGACGGCGGCGCTGGCCGACGGCCGCAACCGTTACGAGCGCGGGCACAGCGTGCTGGTCTTCCGCTCCGCCACCCGGCGGCACGACACCGTTGTCTATCTCGGCCATGGACGGGCGCTGACCGCCGACGAGCGGCGGCTGCTGGAGGTGTTCTGCGCCAAGGTCGCCATCGGTTTCGACAACGTCCACCTGTATGAAGAGCTGACCGAGCTGAACCGCAGCCTGGAGGGCCAGGTGGTGGAGCGCACGCGCGACCTCGTGGCGGCGCGCGAGGCGGCGGAGGCGGCACGGTCGGAGGCGGAGGCGGCCAACCAGGCGAAGTCGCTGTTCCTGGCGACCATGAGCCACGAGATCCGCACGCCGATGAACGGCATCCAGGGCATGCTGGAACTGCTGGAGCATACCAGCCTGACCGGCGACCAGCGTGAACTCGTCAGTGTGGTGCGGGAATCGGCGGGGGCCCTGCTGACCATCATCAACGATATCCTCGACTTCTCGAAGATCGAGGCCGGGCGGCTCGACCTGGAGCGGGTGCCGGTTGCGCTCGCCAATGTGGTGGAGGGAGTGGCCGACACGCTGGCGCCCGGGGCCCGGTCCAAGGGACTGTCGCTGGTCACCTACATCGACCCCGATCTGCCGGCCGAGGTCGTCGGCGATCCGGTCCGTATCCGGCAGGTGCTGTTCAACATCGCCGGCAACGCGGTGAAGTTCACCCAGTCCGGTTCGGTGACCGTGCGGGTGGAACTGGCGCATTTCGACAGCGACCGCGTCATCATCCGCGTCGCGGTGTCCGATACCGGCATCGGCATCTCCAGGGAAAACCAGATCCGCCTGTTCCGCCCCTTCACCCAGGCGGAGGCATCGATCACCCGGCGGTTCGGCGGCACCGGGCTGGGGCTGTCGATCTGCCGGCGTCTGGCCGAGCTGATGGGCGGCGACATCGGCGTCAACAGCGAGGTCAATGTCGGCTCCACCTTCTGGTTCACCTTCGCCGCCGATCTTGTTCCAGCGACGGATGGGCCGGCCGTGACGCAGCGGGCGCCGTTGCAGGGGGTGACCGTCCTGTTGCTGGCGGCGGATACGCAGGAGCGCGGGTTCCTCGCCCGCTATCTGAACGCCGACGGCGCCCAGGTGGTGGAGGCGGCCGACGCCGACACGGCGTTGCGCACCCTGCTGCCGACCGCTGCCTGTGACGTTCTGATCCACACGCTGGGTACCGACGTTGCTGCGCTGGACAGCGACCCACGTGGCCGGGTGCGCGGACGCGTGCTGATCGGTGGCGATGCGCTGACCGCCGGCGAGGCGGCGGAGTTGGGCGCGTCCGGCGCCGGGACCGTGGTTCTCGGCCGGCCGGTGCGGCGGGTCGGGCTGGTCCGCGCCGTTCTCGCCGCTGCCGGCCGGATGGCGGCGGGGGAGGGGGGCCGTACCGACCGGCAGCCCGAACGCGAACCCGCCACCCTCGCCGCCGGCCGGCGGCGCCTGCCCACGGTGGAGGAGGCGCGGGCGCGGGGCCGGCTGATCCTGGTGGCCGAGGACCATCCGACCAACCGTCAGGTCATCCAGCGCCAGTTGACCCTTCTCGGCCATGTGATGGAGACCGCCGAGGACGGCGTCCAGGCGCTGGCGCTTTGGCAGGCCGGTGGCCATGGCCTGCTGCTGACCGATTGCCAGATGCCGGAAATGGACGGCATGGAACTGGCCCGCAGCATCCGCGCGGCAGAGGTGGCCGGTGGGAACTCCCGTCTGCCCATCGTCGCGATCACCGCCAACGCGACGGAGAACGAGGCGCAGCTTTGCCTGCTCGCGGGCATGGACGACACGCTGGCCAAGCCGGTCAGCCTCGCCGACCTGCGCCGGGTGATCGACCGTTATCTGCCTCCGGCGGACGAGGAGGGCTGGGAGGGGGTGGAGCCGTATGAACCGGTGCAGGACGCTCCGCCGGTGTTCTCCCCGGCGATCTCCCCAGTGACCATGGAGTTGCAGCAACCTTCGGCTCGTCCGGAGGCCCGGCCCGTTCCCGCCGTCGCCGAGCTGCCGCCGCTCGACCTTGAGGCGTTGACCGCGCTGTTCGATGGCGACAGCGAGTTCGTCCGGCATCTGCTGGGCGAATTCGTGACGTCCAACAGGACCTCGCACCGCTGGCTGACCGACGCGCTGGCCGGCGAGATCTGGGACGAGGTGCGGCAGGCCGCCCACAAGCTGGCGGGATCCTCGCGCACCGTCGGTGCCCGCGACCTTGCCGCCGCCGCCGACGCGGTGGAACTGGCGGTGATCGACCGTCGCCTGGAGGGCATCGCCGCAATGGTCGCCCGCATCGGCGTCGAGCTGGACCGGGTCGTCGCCCATATCGAGACGGTCTGACCCCCCACCCGCGGGGGCTGTAGCGAAACCGACATGAGCGTCGCCTTTACGACAAGGCGACGCTCATTCCATTCTTTGGAAAAATCCAGCGTTTCCCGTGGCTTGGCCGATCTCAACCGGCTGGCACGCCGCTTGCTGTTCTGGGGATATCCCGGCCCGGAGCCGGCCCCAAACCCACATGCGCGCCACAGCGAGAGCGGAAGCCAAGGAGAACGGGATGCACATCGTCGTCTGTATCAAACAGGTGCCCGACAGCGCCCAGATCCGCATCCATCCCGTCACCAACACCATCATGCGGCAAGGCGTGCCGGCCATCATCAACCCGTTCGACCTGTTCTCGCTGGAAGAGGCGCTGCGGCTGAAGGACAAGGTGGGCGCCCGCGTCACCGTGCTGACCATGGGGCCGCCGATGGCGGAGACCTCGCTGCGCAAGGCGCTGTCGCTGGGGGCCGACGACGCGGTGCTGCTGACCGACCGCAAGTTCGCAGGCTCGGACACGCTGGCGACCTCCTACGCCCTGACCTCGGCCATCCGGAAGCTGGCGGAGGAGGATCCGGTCGACATCGTCTTCTGCGGCAAGCAGACGGTGGACGGCGACACCGCTCAGGTCGGCCCCGGCATCGCCACCCGTCTCGGTTTCGAGCAGCTGACCTACATCACCAAGATCGAGGATCTGAACGTCGCCTCGAAGGAGATCGTGGTGCAGCGCCGCTCCGAAGGCGGGGTTCAGGTGCTGAAGACCAAGCTGCCCTGCATGATCACCATGCTGGAAGGCACCAACACCATCCGCTTCGGCAGGATGGACGACCTGTTCCGCGCCGCCCGCTACGAGCTGAAGACCTGGAGCCGCGACTTCACCGGTGCCGAGGAGGGCCGTGTCGGCCTGAAGGGCTCGCCGACCGTGGTGTCGAAGGTGTTCGTGCCGAAGCCGCGCGCCGAGAAGGCGAAGATGATCCAGGCCGACGCCGATACCTCCGAAGCGATGGCCGCCGCCGCCATCGACGCCATCTTCGCCGCCCAGCCCAAGCTGGCTGGCGACCTGCTCGCCCGCGCCGCGGCCGGGCTCTGACGATTTACCCGCGGGAGACCCGACGATGAGCGAACCGAGCAAGCCCCAGGGCCGCAAGTTCCAGCTTCCCGAACACCTGAAGGTTTACCAGAATGTCTGGGTGATCGTCGAGCAGGAGCGCGGCATCGTCCATTCCGTGTCGCTGGAGCTGTTGGGCGAAGCCCGCAAGCTGGCCGACAAGCTGGGGGTGGAGGTGGGTGCCGTGGTGCTGGGCGCCGAAAGCCCCGACCTGAACCGCATCTGCGGCGATGCCATCAGCTATGGCGCCGACATCGTCTACAAGGTGACCGACCCGGCGCTGGCCGACTACCGCACCGACCCCTACTGCCGCGTCATGACCGACGTGGTGAACACCCACAAGCCGGAGATCGTGCTGCTGGGCGCCACCACGCTGGGCCGCGACCTCGCCGGCGCCATCGCCACCACCCTGGCGACCGGCCTGACCGCCGACTGCACCGAGCTGGACATCTACGCCGACAACCGCTCGCTGGCCGCCACCCGGCCGACCTTCGGCGGCACGCTGCTCTGCACCATCCAGACCCTGGCCTACCGGCCGCAGATGGCGACGGTGCGCCCGCGCGTCATGGCGATGCCGGAGCGCGACGACGCCCGCACCGGCCGGGTCATCGAAATCCAGCCGGACCTGCGCGAAGAGGACATCGTCACCAAGGTCCTGAACTTCATCGCGGACCGCGAGCAGAACGAGGCGCAGCTGGCCTTTGCCGACATCATCGTGTCGGCCGGCAAGGGGCTGGGCAAGGTCGAGAACATGAAGCTGGTCTTCGACCTCGCCCGGGTCCTGGGCGCGGAGGTCGGGGTGACCCGCCCGCTGGTCCAGGCCGGCTGGGCCACCAACGACCGTCAGGTCGGGCAGACCGGCAAGACGGTGCGGCCGAAGCTCTACATCGCCGCCGGCATCTCCGGCGCCATCCAGCACCGGGTCGGCATGGAGAAGTCGGACCTGATCCTGGCGATCAACACCGATCCCAACGCGACGATCTTCGACTTCGCCCATCTCGGGCTGGTCGGCGACGCGCTGAAGATCCTGCCGGCGCTGACCGATGCCTTCGGCCGCCGCCTGTCCGTCAACCGCATGGCCGGCTGACCGCCGGACGAGAAGGGAGCCTGTCGAGATGGTCGAAAAGTTCGACGCCATCGTCATCGGTGCCGGCCCGTCCGGCAACGCCGCGACCTATACCCTGGCCAAGCAGGGGCTGAAGGTGCTCCAGCTTGAGCGCGGGGAATATCCCGGCGCCAAGAATGTCCAGGGCGGCATCATGTACGCCCATGAGCTGGAGAAGATCATCCCGGATTTCCGGGACGATTGCCCGACGGAACGCCACATCATCGAACAGCGGGTCTGGCTGCTGGGCGACGACAACTACGTCGGCACCAACTACCGGTCCGAAGCCTTCAACACCGACAGGCCGAACCGCTACACCATCATCCGCGCCAACATCGACAAATGGTGGGGCGAGCAGATCCGCAAGGTCGGCGGTCTCCAGATCTGCGAGACCACGGTGACGGAGCTGATCCGCGACCCGTCGGGCAAGGTGACCGGCGTCCGCACCGACCGCGAGGGCGGGGAAATCCACGCCGACGTCGTCATCATGGCCGACGGCGTCAATGCCCTGCTGGCCAAGCGCGCCGGCCTCCAGGCCGAAGCGGCGCCGGAGAATGTGGCGCTGGCGGTGAAGGAAATCCTCTTCATCGATCCGGAGCTGATCCAGCAGCGCTTCGGCATCAAGGAGGACGAAGGCGTCGTCATCGAGATCATGGGCAAGGTGACCAAGGGGATGGTCGGCACCGCCTTCCTCTACACCAACAAGGAATCGCTGACGATCGGCATCGGCTGCCTGATCTCCGACTTCAAGAACGGCGATTGCCCGCCTTACCGGATGCTGGAGGATCTGAAGAACCACCCCGTCATCAAGCCGCTGATCGAAGGGGCGGAGATGAAGGAATACGCCGCCCACATGATCCCGGAAGGCGGCTACAAGGCGGTTCCGCAGCTGTACGGCGACGGCTGGATGGTGGTCGGCGACGCCGCCCATTTCAACAACGCCGCCCACCGCGAGGGGTCCAATCTCGCCATGGCCTCGGGCCGCATGGCGGCGGAGACGGTGATCGAGCTGAAGGCCGCCGGCAAGGGTTACAGCGCGTCGAACCTGGCGGCCTACAAGAAGAAGCTGGACGACAGCTTCGTCATGAAGGACCTGAAGAAGTACCGCGAGCTGCCCGGCATCATGCACGGCAACAAGCAGTTCTTCGGCGCCTATCCCGACGAGATCACCGCGGCGGCGCACAACTGGTTCACCGTCGACAGCGTCGACAAGAAGACGAAGGAGAAGGCGATCATGAAGGCCTTCGTCAAGCGCCGCTCGGTGATGGGGCTGGTCGGTGACGCAATCAAGCTGGTGAGGGCCGTGCGATGAGCATCATGGTGAAGGTCGAAGAGAAGCTCTATCAGAACCGCTACATCGTCGACGAGAGCCGGCCGCACATCCAGATCAAGAGCGCGGAGGCCTGCCAGACCTGCGAGAAGCAGGCCTGCACCTTCTGCTGCCCGGCGGCCTGCTACAGCAGGAACGAGACCGGTGGCGTCACGCTGGTGACCGACGGCTGCCTGGAATGCGGCACCTGCCGCGTCGTCTGCCAGGACAAGGGCAACATCGCCTGGGACTATCCGCGCGGCGGCTACGGCATCAGCTACAAGTTCGGCTGACCGGTTCCTTTTGGTGTCTTATCCGCTACTCCTGGGCCTCCGCGCGGTGACGCGCGGAGGCTGCCTGTTTTGTGGGAAATGGCTTACGGGGAGGGAACCCAGGCGGAGGTGTCGCTGCCGTCTCTGCGCAGCACCGCCGTCGCATGGCCCAATGCCCGCTGCAGCTCCGCCGGAAAATAGGGTTTGCGGACGAAGCCGAAGGGATCGCATTCGGCGGCCCGGTGACGGGTTTCGGCGTCACCGAAAGCGGAGGTGAAGATGCAGCGGATCTCGGTCCGCTCTCGGATCTCCGCCGCGGCCTCGATCCCGTCGCGCGGGCCGAGCAGTCGGATATCCATCATCACGATGTCCGGGCGCAGCCGATCGGCCGCCGCAACGGCTGCGTCGGCATTGTCCTCGATTCCGACGACGGCATATCCCAGCATGCCCAGGACCTCCTCCAAAGCCATGGCGGCGAGGCTCTCATCTTCGACGATGAGGATGCGAATGGGACGGTCGGAGGCAGGCAACGGATCTGTCATCGTGATCGCATGAGGAGTGTCACAGCGATTTTACAGGAGCCGCGCAATCGGCGAACCTGAAAAGTCGGGATTATGACCAATGGCGCGGTCTGCGCCGGACGCATGGACGACAACAGGAAAGCGTCGCACAGGTTGCCGCCGAACCCTTGTTTTTCACACAGTCGGCGTACCATCTCTACATCGGAGCTGTTTCAATGAACGAGCATCGCGGACCTGTGCCCGTCCCTTGCAGGCTGTTGGGCGGGCTATTGGCGGGACCGCTCCCTTTTTCATGAGGAGGCCGGCGATGGACCTGCGTGTCTGTTTCGAGAACATGGAAAACGTCAACGTCAACGACGCTGCGATGATGAAGCATTACACCAAGAGCTATCTGGCGGATTTCGACCCGGAATGGGCGGGGTTCATCATGCTGCCCCATGACGAGACCATGCGCGCGACGATGGAGCCCGCCTGGCAGGTGCTGATCCGCGGCGCCACGCCACGGACGGAGCAGGAACTGCTGCGTTACATCGACGAGAACCCGATGGCGGCCTACCACGTCCATGTCTATCGGCGCGATGGGGGCCAGAACGAGAGCAAGATTCACTGACGACGAAGGGGGCGCATCAGGCGCCCCCTTCTTGTCCGGCTCATCGGTGCCGGCGGCTCAGCCGACCGGCGACCCCAGCAGGCTGTCCAGCGGAACGAAGCGGTCGGCCATCTTGCGCGCTTCCTCCTTATGGACCTTGAAGGTCTTCTCGGCGATGGCGTTGGAGACGACGAAGTCCTGATAGGCCCGCTCGAGATGGAAGCGGTAACGCGCCGACATGCCTTGGTCGTCCAGCCCTTCCATCCCGGTGTCGTCCGACAGGTAGTCGTGGAAGCGCTGCAGGATGTGCAGGCGGTTCACGTTCACCACGCGCTGGTCGTGGGCGACGTGGAAGAAGCGCAGGAAGTCTTCCGCGGTTTCCAGATCGTCGAGGTCGTCGGTGAAATCGCTCATCGTCGAAGGCTCCTCACGCATGCTGCTGGGTGGAAGAGGAGGGGGAGCACCCCTCCTGGTCGCAGATGTTGCCACAAGAGTTGCAGACGATACCGTCCAAACGCATATCGCCCAGCCGAATTTCCGAAAGGCGGATATTCTTATCAAGAAACTGTGACGATTCGGTTGCGGTATGGCTCTCCAACCGGGCTTCGATGCGGTTGATGTGGTCGATCAGGCAGGCGATGGCCTTGCCCACCGGATCGGGCATCAGATGATGCTCCAGGTCGATGCCATGATCGGACAGCTGATGGTCGGACGGCCGGCGTTGGGTCTCCGGCCGCACCACACGGCCGGGGATGCCGACCACGGTCATGCCGGGCGGCACCGGCTTGGTCACCACCGAATTGGCGCCGACCCGCGCGTTGGCGCCGACGGTGATCGGCCCCAGGATCTTGGCGCCGGCGCCGACCAGCACCCCGTCCATCAGCGTCGGGTGCCGCTTGCCCTTGGTCCAGGAGGTACCGCCCAGCGTCACGCCATGGTAGAGCGTCACGTCGTCGCCGACCTCCGCCGTCTCGCCGATCACCACGCCGGCGCCATGGTCGATGAAGAAGCGGCGGCCGATGGCGGCGCCGGGATGGATGTCGATGTTGGTCACCGCGCGGGCGACATAGGACAGGAAGCGCGCCGGCCAGCGCAGTCCCCGCCGCCATGCCGCGTTGGCGAAGCGGTGGATCATCAGCGCATGGATGCCGGGATAGCAGGTCAGCACGTCGAGGACGTTGCGTGCCGCCGGGTCGCGGTCGAACACGCAGGCGACGTCCTCGCGGAGCAGAGCGACGACACCCGGTGTGCCGTTGGGTCCGGTCATGTCGCCGCCTCCAGGAAGGCGTGCAGTTCCTCGGCCGTCGGCGGCCGCTTGGCGCGGGTGGCGAGCGCCCGCACCCGCGGCAGGACCGCCTGTGCCTTGACGTCGTCGCAGGCGATGCCCAGCCGCTCGTACGCCAGCTTCACCGCCGCGGTGCCGGAATGCTTGCCCAGCACGATGCGGTGTTCGCGCCCGACCTCGGCCGGGTCGAAATTCTGGTAGGTGGCGCGGTCGCGCAGCAGCCCGTCGACATGGATGCCGGCTTCGTGGGTGAAGACGGCGGAACCGACGATCGACTTGTTGACCGCCACCGGCCGGTTGGAGGCCCGCTCCACCAGATCGCTGATGGTGCCGAGCGACCGCGTCTCCACGCCGGTGTCGATGTGGTAGAGGTGCCTCAGCGACACCACCACCTCCTCCAGCGGGGCATTGCCGGCGCGTTCGCCCAGACCGTTCACCGTGGTGTTGACATGGGTGGCGCCGCCCAGCACCGCCGCCAGCGAGTTGGCGTTGGCGAGGCCCAGATCGTCATGGGCGTGGATCTCGATCTCCAGGTCGGTGGCCCGGCGCAGCCGTTCGATGCAGGCGCGCGTCTGGAAGGGGTCGAGCACGCCCAGCGTGTCGGCGAAGCGGAAGCGGCGGGCGCCGGCGGCTTGCGCCGCCGTGGCGGCGGCGATCAGGAAATCCATGTCGGCGCGGGAGGAATCCTCGCCGCCGACGCTGACTTCCAGCCCATGGTCGCGCGCTTGGCGAACCTTGCGCTCGATTTCCGCCAACGCCCAGGCCCGGCTGCGCTTCAGCTTCTTCGTGATGTGGATGTCGGACACCGGCATCGACAGGTTGACGAAGCCGACATTGCAGGACAGCGCCGCCTTCAGGTCGGTGTCGTGCATGCGGCACCACACCATCAGCCGGCCCTTCAGCCCCAGCGAGGCCACGGCGCGGATGCCCTCGCGCTCCTCCTCGCCCATGGCGGGGATGCCGATCTCCTGCTCCGGCACGCCGGCGGCGTCGAGCGCCTTGGCGATGGCGATCTTCTCGTCGAGGGTGAAGGCGACGCCGGCGGTCTGTTCGCCGTCGCGCAGCGTGGTGTCGTTGATGGTGGCGAAGGTGGTGGGCATGGGGGCACCTCGCGCGGGGGCGGGTGGCCCCCAGGGAAAGTGTCGCAGGCCGGGCCGGGAACCCGTCCCGACGGGGTGTCGTCGGGCGGGGTGCCGGGACGGACCCCCGACCCGGCCTGCGATTCCGGTGTTACGAATAAACGGGTGCGAACTCTTTCGGCTTGGCGGCATCCTGTTCCCAGTAGGGCGACAGGCTGCGCAGCCTGGCGATGATGTCCGGCACCACGGCGATGACGTGGTCGATCTCGGCGTCGGTGGTGTCGCGCGACAGCGAGAAGCGGGTGGCTCCGTGCGCCGCGGTGTAGGGAACCCCCATGGCGCGCATCACATGGCTCGGCTCCAGCGACCCCGAGGTGCAGGCCGATCCGGAGGACGCGGCGATGCCCTGCTCGTTCAGCAGCAGCAGGATGGCCTCGCCCTCGATGTATTCGAAGGCGATGTTGCAGGTGTTGGGCAGGCGGTTGTCCGGGTTGCCGGTGACGAAGCAGGCCGGCACGGCGGCCAGGATCGCCTGTTCCAGCCGGTCGCGCTGCGCCTTCACCCGCGTGTTCTCCTCGCCCATGTGGGTGAGGGCAAGGTGGGCGGCGGCGCCCAGGCCGACGATGGCCGGCGCGTTCTCGGTGCCGGCGCGGCGCGAGCGCTCCTGGTGGCCGCCGCGCAGCATCGGGCGGAAGCGCAGGCCGCGCTTGACGTAGAGCGCGCCGATGCCCTTGGGGGCGTGCAGCTTGTGGCCGGACAGCGACAGCATGTCGACGGCGCTGTCGGCGAGCTTCATCGGGATCTTGCCGACCGCCTGGACGGCGTCGGTGTGGAAGACGGCGCCGACCGCCTTGGCCATTTGCGCCAGCTCCTCGATCGGGAAGATCGTCCCGGTCTCGTTGTTGGCCCACATGATCGAGACGATGGCGACCTGGTCCGACAGCGCCGCCCGGTAGGCGTCGATGTCGAGGTTGCCCTTGTTGTCCACCGGGATGCGGTGGATCTTGTAGTCGCGCTTCTTCTCCAGATAGTCGCACAGCGCCAGAACCGCGGGATGCTCGACCACGCTGGTGACGATTTCGCGCTTCTTCGGATAGGCCTCGATGATCGACAGGATCGCGGTGTTGTCGCTTTCCGTCCCGCCCGAGGTGAAGATGATCTCGCTGTCATGCGCCGCGCCCAGCAGGGCCTGGACCTGCTTGCGCGCCCATTCGATCTTGCCGCCGACCGCGGCGCCGAAGGCGTGCATCGAGGACGGGTTGCCGAAATGCTCGGTGAAGAGCGGCAGCATTTCCGCCAGCACGTCCGGATCGACGCGGGTGGTGGCGTTGTTGTCGAGATAGACGCCCCGGTTGGGAAGGGCTGTGTTCGGGATGGTCATCGCCGGTTCCTCCCCTTAGCCCGCATGGGCCGGCATGAGGGACGCCGGCTTGACGCGGACGAACTCGCCGAGCGCCTCGACCAGCTTCATCTGCACGCCCATCATCGTGCCGGCCGACTGCGAACAGCCGGAGCAGGCGCCGGTCAGCCGGACGTAGATGTCCTTGCCGTCGATGTCGACCAGTTCCACGTCGCCGCCGTCGCGCTGGATTTGCGGGCGCATCTCCTCAATCGCGCCCATGATCGCCTGCATGCGCTGCACGTTGGTCAGCTTGGGCGCGGCGGCTGGTTCCGGCTTGGCCGGCAGCGGCTTGATGGCGTCGAGGCCGACGGTGCCGGGGGTGTGCTTCGCGGCGGGCTTCAGCGCGCCGGTCCTGGCCATCACCGCCTCCAGCACCTCCTCGATCTTCTCGTGGCAGGTCTGGCAGGAGCCGCCGGCCTTGGTGTAGTGGGTGACCTCCTCCAGCGAGGTCAGGCCGTTGACGGTCACCGCGCGTTCGATCATCGCGGCGTCGACGCCGAAGCACTTGCAGATCAGCTCGCCTTCCTCGTGGTCGTCGACCCACTCCTCGCCCTTGTAGTTGGCGATGGCGGCGCGCAGCGCCTCGGCGCCCATGACCGAGCAGTGCATCTTCTCCGGCGGCAGGCCGCCGAGATACTCGGCGATGTCGCGGTTGGTCAGGGTCAGCGCCTCGTCCACCGTCTTGCCGATGATCATCTCGGTCAGCGCCGAGGAGGAGGCGATGGCCGAGCCGCAGCCGAAGGTCTGGAACTTGGCGTCCTGGATGATCTGGGTGTCGGGATCGACCTTCAGCATCAGACGCAGCGCGTCGCCGCAGGTGATGGAGCCGACCTCGCCCACCGCGTTGGCGGTTTCCAGGACACCGGAATTCTTCGGGTTGAAGAAGTGTTCCTTGACCTTGTCGGTGTAGTTCCACATGTCGCTGCTGCCTTTTCTGTGGGGGCGCGCCTAGGGGAAGATCTGTCCGGGGGGATCCGTGGACCCGGTCAGTGGGTCGAGTAGGGAGCCGAAGACCCGCAGCCCGACGAGGAGGTGGAGCAGGAGCCGCCGCCCTCGCCGCCGGCCGAGAAGGACTTGCCGCAGCCGCAGCTGCTGGTCGCGTTCGGGTTGTCGAACTTGAAGCCGGAGCCTTCGATGCCCTCGACGAAGTCCACGACCACGCCGGAGAGGAAGGGCTGGCTGTTGGAATCGACGAAGATGGTGACGGGACCGAAGCTGAGCACCGCGTCGTCGTCGCCGGCCGCCGCCTCAAGGCCCATCTGGTATTTCAGGCCGGCGCAGCCGCCGTCGGTCACCGCGATGCGCAAGCCGGCGGCGGCACCGCCCGACTTCACCAGGACCTGTTCCAGGGTGGAAACCGCCGCATCCGTCAGTGTCACCATGTCCCGCCTCCTCAAGCCGCGTTGCCGGGGGTGCCGGCCGAACTGATTGGAAAAAGCAAGAGGCATGCCAATTCATTAAGTCGTTGAGATAAAACGATTGTCGGATCGGAATGGCTTGGCGAGAGTCCGACAAAGTTTCGTACACGAATCTTTTTGTCGGCTTTGGCGCGTGTCGGCTTTGCGACAGCCGCGACACTTCGCCGCACAAAATTATTGTGGTCTTTCCGCGATCCCGCGCGCGTACCATGAGGCGTCGTCGGTGCATCGGATGGTTGATTTTCTCAACAGAAAATCGAAGCAGCGGAAAGGTGGGAACTGAGATGAGCGACGAGCCGATCGAACTCAGAATGTCGAACGGTCGCATGGCCTTCGGCGAGGTGCCCGAACAGATCGACGAATTGCTGCAGGAGGCGGTAAAGGCCCGCGACGTGCCCGACGCCTGCGAAGCATTGCTGTGGGAGGCCCATCGTGCCGGGCCGCGTGTGCTGCCGGTCTTCTACGCGCTCTACAAATTCTACTTCAACCGCAAGAAGCTGTCGGAGGCGGAGCGGGTGGCCCGCATCGGGCTGGATGCCGCCGCGCTCCAGGGCGGCTTCTCCGCCGACTGGTCGCAGTTGAGCGCAGGCTCCACCGATTGGACGGCGGCCGGACCGGCGCGCTTCTTCCTGTTCACCATGAAGGCGCTGGCCTTCATCGAACTGCGCCGCCACAACCGCGACAAGGCGTTGGCGATCCTTGCCAAGATGGCGGAGATCGATCCGGCCGATCAGGTCGGCTACGGCACCATCTCCGCGCTGGCCCGCGGACTGGACAGCGGACTGGACAGCGGCATGGAGGGGGAGGGCGGAGCGGCGTAGCGGCCAAAAAACGGCCTCAAAAAAAAAAGCCCCCCGGCCCAGGGGGGAACCGGGCCGGGGGCAGCGGGGATTTGCGTCTCACGACGCACTCACGACGCGCTCTCACGTCGAGAGGAATTGCGGCCCCATTTGGGGAATTCAGGGCCGCAAACTCGTCAGGCGGCGACGGACTCCAGGGCCGGATAGTCGGTGTAGCCCTTGGCGTCGCCGCCGTAGTAGGTGGCGCGGTCCGGCTCGGCCAGCGGCGCATCGACCCGGAAGCGCAATGGCAGGTCGGGGTTGGCGATGAAGGGTTCGCCGAAGCTGACCGCGTCGGCCGCGCCCTTGGCGAGCGCCGCATCGGCGTCGCCGCGGCTGTAGCCGCCATTCAGGATGAACGGTCCCTTGAACGCGGCGCGCAGGGCGGACGCCACATGCGGCGCGCCGTCCGGCGGAGCCATATGATGGCCGGGCTGCCCCTCGATCACATGCAGATAGGCGAGGCTGAAGGGGTTCAGCGCCTTGGTGATCGCCAGGAAATGCGGCAGCGGATCGCTGTCGCCCATGTCGTTGAAGGCGCCGGTCGGCGACAGGCGGACGCCGATGCGGTCGGCGCCGATGGCATGGGCCGTGGCCTCCAGGATCTCCAGCAGGAAGCGGCAGCGGTTCTCCACCGTCCCGCCATACTGGTCGGTGCGGGCGTTGGTGCGGTCGCGCAGGAACTGGTCGATCAGGTAGCCGTTGGCCGCGTGGATCTCGACGCCATCCAGACCGGCATCATAAACGGCGCGCTTGGCCGCGTCCGCGAAATGGCGGACCAGACCGGGGATTTCGGCGGTCTCCAGGGCGCGGGGCACCGGGAAGGGTTCCATGCCCGCGCCGGTGAAGAGCTGGCCCTTCGCCGCGATGGCCGAGGGCGCGACCGGGGCGGCGCCGTTCGGCTGGAAACGCGGGTGGGAGATGCGGCCGACATGCCAGAGCTGGGTGACGATCCGCCCGCCGGCGTTATGCACAGCGTCCGCGACCGCGCGCCAGGCCAGGGTCTGGGCGTCGGTGTGGATGCCCGGCGTGCTGGGATAGCCCTGCGCCGTGTCGCAGACCTGCGTCGCTTCGGTGATGATCAGGCCGGCCGAGGCGCGCTGGGCATAATACTCGGCGGTCAGCGCGGTCGGGCAGTTGCCCTCGCCGGCGCGGCTGCGGGTCATCGGCGCCATGACGACGCGGTTCGGCAACTCGATCGCGCCGAGGCGCAGCGGAGTGAAGAGGTCAGGGGCGGCGTGCGTGTCGTTGCGGTTCGTATCGTCGCTCTGCGGCATGGCGGGAATACCCCCTGTTGGGCAATCGGCTTATTGGGTCATCGGCTTGTATGTATGTGAGTACATACTTGAACCGAAGGCAGCCGCTTGTCAAGTATGTATCTGCATACTTATTATCGGGCTGACGGGACCGACGGGAGAGGGGGCGGGTTTTGGACGCAAGCAAGGAAGCGGACGGCTGTTGCCCCGGCAATGGCGTCAGTGAAGGCAGCTGTGACGGGGGAGCGCGCAAGCGCGACCGCGCCGCGACCGAGAGCGCGCTGCTCGACGCCGCCAAGGTGGTGTTCGCAGAGCGCGGCTTCGACGCGGCGACCACGCGCGAGATCGCCGGGCGGGCCGGGGTCAACGAACAGCTGATCCAGCGCTATTTCTCCGGCAAGAGCGGGCTGTTGCTGGCGGTGGTGGAGCGTTATTGGCGCGAGGAATCGGGCGGCTGCGACATGCCGCCGCCGGACGAGGATCTGGAGACCGACCTTGCCCGCTTCCTGCACGCCCAATTGAAGCACAGCTGGAAATGCCGCGACTTCACCCGCGTCGTGCTGGCCCGCGCGCTGGTCGATCAGGCGGTGGCGGACGAGATGGCCCGCACCCTGTCGCAGAGTCGCATCCCCTGCCTGCTGAAACGTCTGGAAAGCCATCGCGACCGCGGTGCCATCGTCGCCGACGCCGACCTCGCCAATGTGGCGGCCGGCATCGCGACGCTCAGCTTCGGGCTGGGATTCCTCGACCAGGTGGTGTTCGGCCGCGACGACGCCGGCATCTGTGCCATGGTCGGCACGCTGGCCCACACCATCGCCCACGGTCTGACGCCGCGGTAACAGCCCCCCGAGTTACTCCGCGGCGGCGGCGGCGCGGGTGGTTGCGCGGTGGCTGTGCACCGCGTCGGCGGTGAAGACGGCGAGCGCCACCCAGATGCAGGCGAAGGTGATGGCGTGGCTGCGGGTGAAGGCCTCGCCATAGACCAGCACGCCCAGCAGAAGCTGCCCGGTCGGCCCGACATATTGCAGCAGCCCCATGGTGGTCAGCGTCAGCCGCGCAGCACCGATCATGAACAGCACCAGCGGCACCGCGGTCATCGGTCCTGCGAGCACCAGCAGGGTGCTTTCCCCCCAGCCCTGCCCGAAGGCGCCATCGCCGCCCAGCCACAGCAGATAGCCGAGCGCGGCCGGCAACAGCAGCGCCGTTTCCACCAGCAGCCCGATCACCGGGTCGATCGCCGCCTTCTTGCGCACCAGGGCGTAGAAGCCGAAGGACAGCGCCAGCGTCAGCGCCACCCACGGCACCGCGCCATAGCTGATGACGAGGCTGCCGACGCCGGCTCCGGCGATGGCGACCGCCAGCATCCGGCCGCGGCTGAGCCGTTCCTGCAGGAACAGCACGCCCAGCAGCACATTGACCAGCGGGTTGATGAAGTATCCCAGACTGGCCTCGACCAGCCGGCTGTTCACCACCGCCCAGATGAAGACCGTCCAGTTGACGGTGACCAGCAGGGTGGTGACCACCAGGATCCCCAGCCGGCGCCAGTTCCCCACCGCCGTGACGATGGCCGCCGCTCCGCGGGTCGCCAGCACGATGGAGCCGACCAGAACCACCGTCCAGACCACGCGGTGCGCGACGATCTCCACCGCGCCGACGTCGCCCAGCGATTTGAAGAAGACCGGGTTGACCAGTCCCCAGATCAGGTAGGAGGCGAGCGCCGCGACGAACGCCGCGGTTGTGGAGGTCGGGGCCTTGGCGGGCGGCGGGGTCTGAACCATACCGTCCGTTTAGCACATTGTTTGTGCAGTCCGGCAGCGGGGCGCCGGGCATGGCCGGGCTGCGCAGTCGGCATCACTATCGTCAAACCGAGGGGCGGACATGGAAAAGCCCCGCCGAAGCGGGGCTTTTCCATTCCTGTCCGGACCGTCGCTGCATTCAGGCGGCGGTGGCGACGCCCTTGTCGGCCATCAGGGTCTGCAGTTCGCCCGACTCGTACATCTCGCGGACGATGTCGCAGCCGCCGACCAGCTCGCCCTTGACGTAGAGCTGCGGGAAGGTCGGCCAGTTCGAGTATTCCTTCAGGCCCTGGCGCAGGCCCGGATCCTCCAGGATGTTGACGCCCTTGAACTTGACGCCGGTGTGGCTCAGCACCTGGACGACGGCGGCGGAGAAGCCGCACTGCGGGAACACCGGGGTCCCCTTCATGTACAGCACGACATCGTTGTTCTTGATGTCCTGCTCGATGCGCTCGACGACGTTCTGATCGACCATGACTTGAATAACCCTTCCGATGCGGTCCGGCAGTGCCGGAGCCTTGTCCGTTGCGACGTGTATTCAGGCGCCTTCCGGCAGGGCGGTGGTCAGCGCCAAGGCGTGCAGTTCGCCGCCCATCTTGCCCTGCAGGGCGGCATAGACCATCTGGTGCTGCTGCACCCGGCTCTTGCCCTTGAAGGCGGCGGAGGTGACGAGCGCGGCATAGTGGTCGCCATCGCCGCGCAGGTCCGCGATCTCCACGGTCGCGTCCGGGATGCCCTCCTTGATGAGCTTTTCGATCGTGGCGGCTTCCATCGCCATGGGTACGGTCCTCGCTCTGTTCAGGATTGCCCCGCCCGGGCACATGCTTCTCGAGATAGAGTAGGTGCGGCCGGGCCGTTTGTCATCCACCGGCAAGTAATTGCCGCCCTGCGGAAGACGCCGTAACGGCCCGCGCCGTCAGCGCGTCACTCGCCGAACACGCGCTTGAACACCGTGTCGACATGCTTGGTGTGATACGACATGTCGAACATCGGCTCCAGCTTGTCGCGGCCGATATGCTTGGCGATGTCGGGGTCGTTCGACAGCAGGTCCAGGTAGTTGCCGCCCTTCTCCCACACCTGCATGGCGTTGCGCTGCACCGCCTTGTAGCTGTCCTCGCGGCTCATCCCGGCCTGGGTCAGCGCCAGCAGGACGCGCTGCGAGAAGACCAGACCGCCCAGGTCGTCCAGGTTCTTCTGCATGCGCTCCGGATAGACCACCAGCTTTTCCATCATGCCGGTCAGGCGCGCCAGGGCGAAGTCCAGCGTGACGGTGGCGTCGGGGCCGATCATGCGTTCGACCGAGCTGTGCGAGATGTCGCGCTCGTGCCACAGCGCGACGTTCTCCAGCGCCGGGACGACGGCCGACCGCACGATGCGGGCCAGGCCGGTCAGGTTCTCCGACAGGACCGGGTTGCGCTTGTGCGGCATCGCCGACGAACCCTTCTGGCCGGGATGGAAATACTCCTCCGCTTCGCGCACCTCGGTGCGTTGCAGGTGGCGGATTTCCGTCGCCAGATTTTCCACGCTCGACGCGATCACGCCCAGCACGGAGAAGAAGAAGGCATGGCGGTCGCGCGGGATGACCTGGGTCGACACCGGCTCCACCGACAGGCCCAGCTTGGCGGCGACATGCTCCTCGACCCGCGGGTCGATGTTGGCGAAGGTGCCGACGGCGCCGGAGATGGCGCAGGTGGCGATGTCCTGGCGCGCCTGGACCAGACGCTCCCGCCCGCGGACAAAGGCGGCGTAGTGGCCGGCCAGCTTCAGGCCGAAGGTCGTCGGCTCGGCATGGATGCCGTGGCTGCGGCCGATGGTGACGGTGTTCTTGTGCTCGTACGCCCGGCGCTTCAGCGCGGCCAGCAGGGCGTCCATGTCGGCCAGCAGCAGGTCGGCGGCCTGGGTCATCTGGACGGCGAGACAGGTGTCCAGCACGTCCGACGAGGTCATGCCCTGGTGGACGAAACGGGCCTCGGGACCGACATACTCGGCGAGATTGGTCAGGAAGGCGATGACGTCGTGCCGGGTCTCCCGCTCGATCTCGTCGATGCGGTCGATCTCCCACTTGCCGCGCTCCCACACCGCCTTGGCGGCCTCCTTCGGGATCACGCCCAGCTCGGCCTGCGCGTCGCAGGCGTGCGCCTCGATCTCGAACCAGATGCGGAAGCGGTTTTCCGGCTCCCAGATGCGGGCCATTTCGGGGCGGGTATAGCGGGGGATCATCGGCACTCTCCGGAGGATGCGGGTGCTGGATTGAGGGTGGCTTGCGGGTCTCATAGCACGCGCGCGCGACCATAGCGGTGCCGGCATGCGTTTTAAAGCCTCGCGATGGCCCGTTGCGGTGCGGCCGGCCCGGTCCGCCCCTTGCCGGGTTGATCCTCGCGGCCGGATCGTTGACGAAAGAAGGGAATCCGTGCCTATGGCTGGCCGGGCGGACTTTCCGCCGATTCCCTAAACCTTTAAGCGTCCGTTCTCCCGCGCTAACCGAAGGCGAGGAAAACAGTCAAAGAGTCGCGCCGCAGTGGATTTGATTTGCTTGCGGTTGAATCCTTACGAGCATTAAGCAACACTTGCACAGCACATCGGGGCCGGCCCCAGCCGGGTCCCGCAGGTTCCATCAGACAGGCCATCCGAAGGGAGCCCTTCTTGTCCGACCCCGTCGCCGAGCTGGTCCGCGCGCCGTCACGCTCGTCCGACGAGGCCCGGCTCTATCGCCTGCAATTCCTGGCGTCGATGGCGCTGGTGTCGGCGCTCGTCCTCGGACTCGGCTTCTACTTCGTCTGGCAGCATTGGGCGGACCTGGAGCACGACCTCCAGCAGAGCGAGGCGCGCTATGTCGAGGAGCAGCATCAGGCCCTGGTGCAGGAGGTGGAGAACGCGCAGTCCTACCTCGCCTACATGCGCTCGCGCGTCGAGCCGCTGCTGAAGGAGCAGCTGCGCGCCCAGGTCGATGAGGCCTATGCCATCGCCCGCAGCGTCCATGACCGGGAAAAGGACATCCTGCCCGAGGCGTCGGTGCGGGAATCGATCAAGGAGACGCTGCGTCCCCTGCGCTTCTCTGGCGGTCGCGGCTATTACTTCGTCAACGAATTGAACGGCGCCTCGGTGCTGATGCCGATCGACCCGTCGCAGGAGGGCACCTCGCCCCTCGCAGCGCCCGATCCGCAGGGCGCCGAGGTGGTGCGCGAGCTGTTGCGGGCGGTCCAGGACCCCAGCCTGCGCGGCTTCGCCCGTTACCGCTGGCGCATGCCGGACGACCCGGCACAGACTGTCGACAAGCTGGCCTTCGTCCGACGCTTCGAACCCTACGACTGGCTGATCGGCGCCAGCGACTCCCTGGATGCGGTGGAGGCGCGCTTGCAGCGCGAATCGCTGGAACGGCTGCGCGCCTTCCGCTTCGGCGAGACCGGCTATATCGGCGTGCTGCGTCAGGACGGGCAGGTGCTGCTGTCGCCGACCGCTCCGGCGTCGGAGGGGATGAACGCCCGCGACCTGCCATGGAAGACCGAACGCGACCTCGTCACCCGCCTGCTGGACCTCGGCCGCCAGGGCGGCGGAGAGCTGCGCTATGACTGGATCCATCCGGTCACCGCGCGGCCGACGCCGAAGATGGCCTATGTCTCCGCCCCCAGCGTCTGGGGCTGGATTCTGGTCGCCGGCTTCTACATCGACGATGTCGGCAGGGAGATGGAGATCCGCCGGGCGGAGATCAGCCGCGGCGTCAACCAGCGGGTCTGGACCACGGTCGCGGTGCTGGGCGTGGCGCTGGCGGCGTCGGTCGGCGTGTCGTGGCTGGTCACCGGCTGGATCCGGCGCATCGTCGGCGGTTACCAGCTGCGGGTCAGCCACGGAGACAGCATGCTGCGCGAACGGGCGCGCCAGCTCTATCTCGCCAATTTCTTCATAGACCACGTGTCGGAGATCGTCGTGCTGGCCGACGCCGGGCTGCGCATCGCCTACGTCAATCCCTTCGGCTGCAAGGCGCTGGGCGGGACGCTGGAGGATCTGGTGACGGGGCAGGCCGACCTGCTCAAGCGCTTCGCCGCCGAGGGGGAGGGCGCGGCCAGCCATTACGAGAGCGTCTATCGTACCGCCGACGGCCGCACGCTGGAGCTCGAGGTCACCGCCAGCCGCATCACCTATGAGGGAGACGTCTATTACTCCGCCATCGCCCGCGACATCAGCGAGCGCAAGCGGGCGGAATGGCAGCTGCGGCTGTCGGCCAAGGTGTTCGACAACGCCGCGGAAGGCATGTTCGTCGCCAACGAACACCGGCAGATCGTTGCCGCCAACGACGCCTTTTCCCGCATCACCGGTTATGAGCGCGACGAGGTCCTGGGCCGTAGCCCGGACTTCCTGCGCTCCGACCGCAACCCGCCCGGCTTCTACGAGGATCTCTGGCTGCAGCTGGCGGCCGAGGGACATTGGGCCGGCGAGATCTGGAGCACCCGCAAGAGCGGCGAGGTGTTCCCGGAATGGCTGAGCGTCAAGCTGGTCAGGAACGAGGACGGTGCCGTCGTCAACTACATCGCGGCCTTCACCGACATCACCGAAACCCGCGCGCAGGAGGAGCGCATCCGCCATCTGGCGCAGTTCGACTTCCTGACCGACCTGCCCAACCGTTTCCTCCTGCGCGACCGGCTGGAACGCGCAATGCTGGCGGCGGGGCGCCATGGCACCAAGGTGGGGTTGCTGTTCGTCGACCTCGACCGCTTCAAGACCATCAACGACAGCCTGGGCCATCAGGTCGGCGACAGCCTGCTGCGCGGGGTGGCGGAGCGGCTGGTCGGCACCGTGCGGGCCAGCGACACCGTCAGCCGGCAGGGCGGCGACGAGTTCATCATCCTCATCAGCGACATGGACAGTCCCGACTCCGCCGGCATCGTCGCGCGCAAGGTGCTGCACGCCCTGTCGGAACCCTACCTGATCGACGGGCACGAGCTGCAGGTCACGCCCTCCATCGGCGTCGCGGTCTATCCGGACGACGGCACCGGGATCGACGGGCTGCTGAAGAGCGCCGACATGGCGATGTACGCCGCCAAGGAGGCCGGGCGGGCGACCTACCAGTTCTTCACGCCGGAGCTGAACCGCCGGGCGTCCGACCGGATGTGGACCGAAAGCAACCTGCGCCGGGCACTGGCCAACAACGAGCTGGAGCTGCATTTCCAGCCGCAGTTCTCGATGGACGGCCGCCGGCTGATCGGGGCGGAGGCGCTTGTGCGCTGGCGCCAGCCCGACGGCACGCTGATCATGCCCGGCCAGTTCATTCCGGTCGCCGAGGACACCGGCCTGATCCTGCCGCTGGGCGACTGGGTGCTGGGCGAAGCCTGCCGCCGTGCGGCCGAACTGCTGCGCCACCATGATCTGCTGATCGCCATCAACCTGTCGGCCGTGCAGGTGCGCCGCCCCGGTCTGGCGGAGCGGGTGGCCGGCTGGCTGTCCGCCTACGGGATCCCGCCGTCGGCCCTGGAGCTCGAGGTGACGGAAAGCGTCCTGATGGACGAGTCAGACGTGGTGTCGGAAACCTTCTCGCAACTGCGCGAGATGGGCGTGCCGCTCGCCATCGACGATTTCGGCACCGGCTATTCCTCGCTGGCCTATCTGAAGCGCTTCCGGGTGGACAAGCTGAAGATCGACCGCAGCTTCGTCAGCGGCCTGCGCGCCGGCAACCCGGACAGCGGGGCCATCGCCGAGGCGATCATCGGCATGGCCCGCTCCTTGCGCATGCAGACGCTCGCCGAAGGGGTGGAGACGGAGGAGCAGTACGACTGTCTCGCCGACCTGGGCTGCGACCAGTGCCAGGGCTATCTGCTGGGCCGGCCGATGCCCTACGAGGATTTTCTGGCCTTCGTTCGGCGTGATGCCGCCGCGACCGCGATGCGGATGGCTGAGGTGGTCGAGTAGGCGCCGGGCGTTGCCGGCCCGTCAGCCGTACCGCAGCAGCCGAGCCCCGTTCGCCTTCAGCCATGCCCGAGGCCACTCGACCCCGCCGCCCTCCGTCAGGCTGGCGCACAGCGCCCAGAAGCGCGCGGAGTGGTTCATCTCGCGCAGATGCGCCACCTCATGCCCGACGACATAGTCCAGCACCGGCTCCGGCGTCAGGATCAGGCGCCAGGAGAAGGACAGCCGGCCGGTGGACGAACAGCTTCCCCACCGGCTGCGGGTGTCGCGGATGGTGACCGCCGCCACGCGGGCGCCGATGGCCGCGGCCTTCTGGCGGGCGCGGGTCGCCAGTTCGCGCTTGGCCTCGGCGGTCAGGAAGTCGCGGATGCGGCGTGCGACATGCTCCGGTTGCCCACCGACCAGCAGGGCGCCGTCCTCGATCCGGGTCGGGCCGCGCATGGCAGGGTCGTGGCGGATGGCATGATCGACGCCGAGATAGGGCACGCAGGTGCCGTCGGCGAAGGGCAGGGAGGGCGGCATCGCCGCCAGCCGCGCCCGCAGCCAGCCGTCATGCCGGCCGACGAACTGGCGGGCATCGGTCTCCGATACCCCGACCGGCACCACCACCTGGACCAGTCCGCGGCCCGCATCGACGCGCAGGGTCATGCGGGTGGCGCGCGCGCTCTCCCGCAGCTCCAGCGGAATCGGCAGGCCAGAAATCTCCAGCGCCCGCGGCGGCTGGGGCGGCCGGGCGGCGGAGCGCTTGCGGCGACGCAAGGGGGCGGGGAGCGGGGAGGGGCGGCGTTGCACCATGCCGTCTTATAGCGCGGTCATGGCCGGATGCGGAAGCACCCTCCGCCCTTTGTCGGGATGGTGCAATGGCGTGGCTTCGGCTTAAAGCATTAGGGCCTTTGAACGAACCTAGGCCATGGGGTCGACTGAGGTCACATTTGACACGATCGATCGGGGCACAAGATAAAGCAGAGGTAACGCGGTGGTCTGGGGACCTCCCATTTGCCGCCGGTCTGTCGCCCGTTTCCCCTATGGTTGCTCTTTCCCGAAGCCTTGCCGAGTACACGCCGATGCCTCTCATCACAGGACAGACGCCGACACGTGAGGATTGGCTGGCCGCCCTGCTGTCGGCCAACGTCTCCCCTCATGCCCTCCTTGGCGAGGATGGGCGGGTTCTGGTGGCGAATCGCGCTTTCGCCGAGATGCTTGGCCACGCGCCGGACGGGGTGGAGGGACTGACGCTGGCGGAGGCCGGGCTGGCCGGTGATGTCGCGGAAGGAATCGGCGTGCTGCGGCGGCAGGTGATGGAGACCGGCACCCCGGCCAGCGCCGCCGGGCCGCTTCCGGGACTGGCCGGTGCTCTGGCGTTGACGCCGGTACCGGACGCGGACGGGCGAACCCGCGCGGTGGCGCTGGTCGTCGAGACCGGAGCCGCGGCTCTCGCTGAAGCGCGGGCGGAGGCCGTCCGGGCCCGCGCCGATGCCGAACGCGCCCGCACCGCCAAGGGCAAGTTTCTGTCGGCGGCCAGCCACGACCTGCGCCAGCCCTTCCAGGCGATGCACCTGTTCCACCATCTGCTGAGCAGCCGGCTGACCGACCCCGCTTCCGTCGAGCTGGCGAACAAGCTCGAGCAATCGATCATCGGCGGCGAGACCCTCCTGCGCGCCCTGCTGGAGGTGTCTGCCCTGGAGGCCGGCTTGGTCACCGCCAAGCCGCAGAGCTTCCCGGTCGACGAACTGCTCGCCAAGATGCTGGAGGAATTCGGGCCGGAAGCGGAGGCCAAGAGCCTGCGCTTCAACGTCCACCCCCTCGACGCCCGAATCACCAGCGATCCGGCGCTGATGGAGCGGCTGCTGCGACCGCTCCTGGCCAACGCCCTGCGTTATACGCTGAAGGGTGGTCTTCTGCTGGCGGCGCGGCGGCGCGGCGCCAATCTGCGCATCGAGGTATGGGACACCGGGGTCGGCATCGACCCGTCCAACCATGCCGTGATCTTCGAGGACTTCCACCAGCTCGGCAATCCCGGGCGCGACCGCAAGCAGGGGCTGGGTCTCGGCCTCGCCATCGTGCGCCGGCTGGCGCAGGTGCTGGGGCATCCGGTGACGGTGCGTTCCAAGCCCGGCAAGGGGTCCGTCTTCGCGGTCGAGGTGCCGCTGGCCGGCAATGACGGCGACCGGTCGGGCGACGACTCCGCCGACAGCGAGCCTGAGCCGGTAGTCGGGTCGTCGTCCGCCGAGGCTGCCGCCGCTCCTGTGATGGCCGGCACGGTGCTGGTGATCGAGGACGACGCCACCCAGTTGGAGGGGATCGGGCTTCTGCTGCGCGGCTGGGGCTATGCCGTCATCCCCGCCCGCGGCATCGACGAGGCTTGTGCCGGACTGGATGGCGGTGCCGCACCCCCCGACCTCGTGCTGTCCGACCTGCGCCTGTCGGGGCCGGAGACCGGCATCGATGCCATCCAGGCGGTCCGGGCCCGGTGTGGCCGGCGGGTGCCGGGGGTGATCGTCACCGGCGACACCGATCCGGATCGGCTGCGCAGCGTCGACCGCAGCGGCTTTCCCCTGGTGCACAAGCCCTGCGACCCCAGCGCCCTGCGCCGCCAGCTGAGCCGCAGCATGCTGGCCGGAAAAATAGGCGCCCTGCCGTCCCCACGTCGACCGGATGCCGCCTGTCCGCGTTAGCCTTTCCGCGTCTGCCTGTTTTCGTTCCGCAACATCGCGCTCACACCATCGCACTCACACCGTTTTCACGTCATAAAACTGTAATGCGGCGACTTGACAGACCCTGGTATGCGTGCGCAGTGTGACGATTAGAGCAACCAAACAGTTTCGAAATCAATCATCGTGCCGCCGGTCTTTTTCGCAAGCGCACACAATGCCGTGTGCGCTTGCCACCAAAACTTCACGAAAGCGTCGCGGGACGGCAACCCGTTGCCCTCATGACAACCGCGCACCATACCGGGACAGGGAGACCCACCGCATGTTGACCCGCCGCAAGCTTGCCCTCCTGACGGGCGCCGCCGCCACCTCCGCCCTGCTGTTCGCCGCCACTTTGCCGGGTACCGCGCTGGCGCAACAGAAGACGGTGGTCGATTTCTGGCACGGCCTGCCGCAGCCGCTCGGCGGCCAGCTGGAGCAGATCGTCAAGGACTTCAACGACAGCCAGCAGGCGGTCCAGGTCAACGCCTCCTACAAGGGCAGCTATCCGGAGACGATGCAGGCGGCAATCGCCGCCTTCCGCGCCGGCAACGCGCCGCACATCGTGCAGATGTTCGAGGTCGGCACCGCCACCATGATGGCCGCCGGTCCGGCGGTGAAGCCGGTCTACCAGCTGATGCAGGAAACGGGGGCGTCCTTCGACGCCGACGCCTACATCCCGGCGGTGAAGGGCTACTACTCGTCCAAGGACGGGAAGATGATGGCGCTGCCGTTCAACAGCTCCACCGCCATCATGTTCTACAACAAGGATGCCTTCCAGAAGGCCGGCCTCGATCCCAACAAGGCGCCGACGACCTGGCCGGAGCTGATCGACGCCGCGAAGAAGCTGAAGGCCTCGGGGTCGAGCTGCCCCTTCACCACCTCCTGGCCGACCTGGGTGCAGCTGGAACAGCTCGGCGCCATCCACAACACCCCCTTCGCCAGCCAGGCCAACGGCTATGGCGGGCTGAACGCCGAGCTGAAGATCGACGCCCCGGTCTACGTCAAGCATGTCCAGACCCTGATCGACATGCAGAAGGACGGGCTGTTCAAGTATGGCGGCCGCGACAACAAGCCGGACGCCCTGTTCCCGTCGGGCGAATGCGCGATGATCCAGGGCTCGTCCTCGCTGCGCAGCCGCATCATCAAGGAGGCGACCTTCGCCTGGGGTGCGGCGCCGCTGCCCTACTGGCCGGAATTCGCCAACAACGACCCGAAGAACGGCATCATTGGCGGCGCCGCCTTCTGGGTGATGACCTCGCCCAAGCGCACCCCGGCAGAATACAAGGCGGTGTCTCAGTTCTTCACCTACCTCGCCAAGCCCGAGGTGGATGCCAAGTGGCACATGGACACCGGCTATGTCCCGGTGACGCTGAAGGGCATCGAGATCGCCAAGGCCCAGGGCTATTACGAGAAGAACCCGGGCGCCGATGTGCCCGCCGCCCAGTTGACCCGCACGCCGACCACCGAGAACAGCATGGGCCTGCGTCTGGGCAACCTGCCGGAAATCCGCAACATCATCCAGGAAGAGCTCGAGAAGGCCTTCCAGGGCCAGCAGGACGCCAAACAGGCGCTCGACGCCTCGATCAAGCGCGGCAACACCGTGCTGCGCAACTTCGAGCGCGCCAACAAGGGCTGATCTGCTGAACGTAACCTCCCTCTCCCGTCCCGGGAGAGGGAAGGGGCCCGCGAAGCGGGAAGGGTGAGGGGCATCCAAGGAACCATGTGGTTCGGGATTTTTGCCTCACCCCTCGCCCACCCCACCGCTTCACGGCGGGTCCCCTTCCTCTCCCGGGGGCGGGAGAGGGCACGAGAAGAGAAAGACCATCCTGTGCAGCGTCGCGTCACCTTCGACAACCGGCTGTTGCCCTACCTGCTGCTGGCGCCGCAGGTGGCGGTGACGCTGGTGTTCTTCATCTGGCCGGCGGCCCAGGCGATCTGGCAGTCGGTGCATCTCCAGGACGCCTTCGGCATCCGCAGCGAGTTCGTCTGGTTCGAGAACTTCACCCATGTGCTGAGCGACCCGAACTATCTCGACACGCTGAAGGTAACCGTCGTCTTCAGCGTCGCGGTGACCGTGCTGGCGATGGGGGTGGCGCTGCTGCTGGCGGTGCTGGCGGATTCGAAGATCAAGGGCGCGCGGGCCTACAAGACGCTGCTGATCTGGCCCTACGCGCTGGCCCCGGCCGTCGCGGCGGTGCTGTGGATGTTCATCTTCAACCCCGACATCGGGTCCTTCGGCCGGGCGCTGCGGGCGCTGGGCTATGACTGGGACTACCGGCTGAACGGCGGGCAGGCGCTGGCGATGGTGATCATGGCCGCCAGCTGGAAGCAGGTGTCCTACAACTTCATCTTCTTCCTGGCCGGATTGCAGGCGATCCCGCGCTCGGTGATGGAGGCGGCCAGCATCGACGGCGCCGGCCCGGTGCGGCGCTTCCTCACCATCACCTTCCCGCTGCTGTCTCCGACCACCTTCTTCCTGCTGGTGGTCGACATGGTCTACGCCTTCTTCGAGACCTTCGGCACCATCCACGCCCTGACCCAGGGCGGGCCGGGCAAGGCGACGGAGACGCTGATCTTCCGCGTCTACCAGGACGGCGTGGTCAACAACGACCTCGGCGGATCGTCGGCCCAGTCGGTGATCCTGATGGTGATCGTCATCGCGCTGACCGCGGTGCAGTTCCGCTTCGTCGAGCGCAAGGTCCACTACGCATGAAGACGACCCGTCTCATCGATCTGGTGCCGCACATCATCCTGATCGCCGGCGTGCTGATCTTCGCCTATCCGATCTACGTGACGCTGATCGGCTCCACCTGGGATTCCGGCACCATCGGCCGCGGCGGGCTGCCGTTGTGGCCGGGCGGGCAGGGGATGGCCAACTATGCCCAGGCCTGGGCGGGCGAGGCCGGCGACCGCGCCATGTACACGCCTGTCCGCACCATGATGCTGAACAGCCTGGTGATGGCGCTGTCCATCGCGCTGGGCAAGATCGCCATCTCGATCCTGTCGGCCTATGCGGTGGCCTTCTTCCGCTTCCCGCTGCGCATGGCCTTCTTCTGGCTGATCTTCATCACGCTGATGCTGCCGGTGGAGGTGCGGATCATCCCGACCTACAAGGTCGTCGCCGACCTGGGCCTGATCAACAGCTATGCCGGGCTGGCGATCCCGCTGATCGCATCCGCCACCGCGACGCTGCTGTTCCGCCAGTTCTTCCTGACCATCCCGGACGAGCTGCTGGAAGCGGCGAAGATCGACGGCGCCGGGCCGGTGCGCTTCTTCATCGACGTGGTCCTGCCGCTGTCGCGCACCAACATCGCGGCGCTGTTCGTCATCCTCTTCATCTATGGCTGGAACCAGTATCTCTGGCCGCTTCTGGTCACCAGCAGCGGAGACATGGAAACCATCGTGACCGGCATCACCAAGATGATCGGCACCGGCGAATCGGCCAACGACTGGCACATCATCATGGCGACCACGGTGCTGGCGATGCTGCCGCCGGTGGCGGTTGTGGTGTTCATGCAGCGCTGGTTCGTCAAAGGTCTTGTGGACAGCGAAAAGTAAGCGCGGGCGAAGGGAAAGAAGAACAATGGCAACCGTCGAAATCCGGAACGTCCGCAAATCCTACGGCCCCGTCGAAGCGATCAAGGGCATCGACATCGCGATCCGGGACGGCGAGTTCCTGGTCCTGCTGGGGCCGTCGGGCTGCGGCAAGTCCACCCTGCTGCGCATGGTCGCCGGGCTGGAGGGCATCACCGGCGGCGAGATCGCCATCGGCGGGCGCGTGGTCAACCATCTGGACCCCAAGGACCGCGACATCGCGATGGTCTTCCAGAACTACGCGCTCTATCCGCACATGACGGTCTTCGACAACATGGCCTACGGCCTGAAGATCCGCGGGATCCCCAAGGCGGAGATCCGCACGCGCGTCGACAAGGCGGCGGAGATCCTCGAACTCGGCCGTTTCCTCGACCGCCGGCCGAGCCAGCTGTCGGGCGGCCAGCGCCAGCGGGTCGCCATGGGCCGCGCCATCGTGCGCGAGCCCGCCGCCTTCCTGTTCGACGAGCCTCTGTCCAACCTGGACGCCAAGCTGCGCACCCAGATGCGGGTGGAGATCAAGCGGCTGCAGGACCGGCTCGGGATCACCAGCCTCTACGTCACCCACGATCAGGTGGAGGCGATGACGCTGGCCGACCGCATCCTGGTGATGAACCATGGCGTGGCCGAGCAGATCGGCACGCCGTTGGAGGTCTACCAGCGTCCGGCCAGCCTGTTCGTCGCCGGCTTCATCGGCTCGCCGCCGATGAATGTGCTGGACGGCCGCATCGACGACCGCGGCGAGGCCGTGCTGGTGCCGGGCGGCCAGCGTCTTGCCCTGCCGCAGCCGCGCCCGACCGACGCCGGCCGTGCGGTGAAGCTGGGCATCCGGCCGGAGCATCTGGCCGTCGCCGCGGCGGGCTTCTCGATCGAGATCGAGCTGGTCGAGGCGCTGGGTGCCGACACCGTGGTCTATGGCCGTCTGCCGGATGGTGAGACCCTGCTGGTCCGCATGGCCGGCATCCCCACCGTCCGCGAGCGCGACCGGCTGACGGTCGCCCCGCAGGACGGCGCCCTGCACCTGTTCGATGCGGCGACCGGCCGGCGGATGGAATAACGCCCGATCAGAAATCCGAACAGCGCCCCTTGAACTCCCAGTCGCCGTAGCGGGTCGGTTCCGGTCCCTTCGGCCCGCCGATCTCGCCGGGCTTCTGTTCGGGACCTTTGGCTTCCGTTCCATCGGGGGCTGTTTTGGCGGCCACCGCCTCGGCGGCGTCCTGTTGCGGCTTGGTCGGTTCGGTCATCATGTCCATCGCGAAACTACGGGCATTCCGGGGGGCATCTTGAACGCGGGCGCGGACCGGACCCATATCTGGATCATGTCCGGGACCGGGGCGGGTTAACCCGCTTCGGCCCATCCTGAACCGATATGGCGATCATGACCAGCTATCTGAAGACCACCATCCTCCTTGCCGGCCTGACGGCGATCTTCATGGCGGTCGGCTTCCTGCTGGGCGGCAAGACCGGCCTGATCATCGCCTTCGTCGTCGCGCTGGGCATGAACCTGTTCAGCTATTGGAATTCGGGCGACATGGTGCTGTCGATGTACGGCGCCCGCGAGGTCGACGCCTATTCGGCGCCCGAGTTCCACGGCATCGTCGCCCGGCTGGCGGAGCGTGCCGGCCTGCCGATGCCGCGCGTCTACATCATCCAGAACGACCAGCCCAACGCCTTCGCCACCGGCCGCGATCCGGAACATGCGGCGGTCGCCGCCACCACCGGCCTGCTGCAGCGCCTGACGCCGGAGGAGATCGCCGGCGTGATGGCGCATGAGCTGGCGCATGTGAAGAACCGCGACACGCTGATCATGACGATCACCGCGACCATCGCCGGCGCGGTGTCGATGCTCGGCAATTTCGGCCTGTTCTTCGGCGGTTCCAGCAACGACGAGCGCGGCGGCAACCCGCTGGGCATGGTCGGGGCGATCCTGGCCGCCATCCTCGCTCCCATCGCCGCGACGCTGGTGCAGATGGCGATCAGCCGCACCCGTGAGTTCGAGGCCGACCGCATCGGCGCCGAGATCTGCGGCCGTCCCAACTGGCTGGCCGACGCGCTGACCAACATCCACAACAGCGCCAACCACATCCCCAACTATCAGGCGGAGGCGCACCCGGCGACCGCCCATCTGTTCATCGCCAACCCGCTCAGCGGCGCCAGCATGGCCAACCTGTTCTCCACCCACCCCGACATGGGCGAGCGGGTGGCGCGGCTGCGCGCGATGGCGGCCCGGACCGGCAGCTTCAGCGGCGGCTTCGGCGATGGCGGCCTTGGTGGCGGCCATACCCCGCCGCGCGACGGCCGCTCGCCCTGGGGGGCGCCGCCGCAAGGCTCGCAGGGCGGCTTCATGCCGCAGAACCGCCGCGGCCCCTGGGGCTGAACTCCGCCGCTGTCCTCCGGTAAAGGATTGCGTGCCGAAGGGGTGGGCGACTACGCTTCCGGCACGCGCTCAACCATGACGGCCGCCAGGGGAAGTTTGCATGTCCGACGCCGCGAAATACCGCCTTGTCACCCGGTCCGACTTCGACGGGCTGGTCTGCGCCGTCCTGCTGAAGGATCTGGGCATCCTCGACGAGATCAAGTTCGTCCATCCCAAGGACATGCAGGACGGCAAGATCGAGATCACCGGCCGCGACATCACCACCAACCTGCCCTATGTCGAGGGCGCCCATCTGGTCTTCGACCATCACCTCTCGGAGACCATGCGCGTCGGCGAAAAGCCGAACCACATCATCGACCCCAAGGCGCCGTCCGCCGCCCGCGTCGTCTATGACTATTATGGCGGGAAGGAGCGCTTCCCCACCATCTCCGACGAGATGATGCGGGCGGTCGATCAGGCCGATTCGGCGCAGTACCAGCGCGAGGACATCCTCAACCCCACCGGCTGGACCCTGCTGAACTTCATCATGGACGCGCGTACCGGGCTTGGCCGCTTCCGCGAGTTCCGGGTGTCGAACTACCAGCTGATGATGGACCTGATCGACTACTGCCGCAGCCATTCCATCGAGCAGATCCTGGAACTGCCCGACGTGAAGGAGCGGGTGGACCTCTACACCCAGCATGCCGAGCTGTTCGTCGACCAGCTGAAGCGCTGCGCCACCGTGCGCGGCAACGTCGTCGTGCTCGACCTCCGCAAGGAGGAGACGATCTATGCCGGCAACCGCTTCATGATCTACGCGCTGTTCCCCGACACCAACGTGTCGATCCATGTCCTGTGGGGCCTAAAGCAGCAGAACACCGTGCTGGCCTGCGGCAAGTCGATCCTGGACCGCAGTTCGAAGACGGACATCGGTCCGCTGATGCTGCAATATGGCGGTGGTGGCCATCAGGCGGCCGGCACCTGCCAGGTCGACAACGACCGGGCGGAAGAGGTGCTGGAAGCCATCGTCGCGCGCATGCGCGCGGACGGCTGAGGTTCACCGAGCAGGTCTTGAGCGATTGAGCGCCTTCCTCCTTTTTTCCGGCGGTGCCCTGTTCGATGCCGGATGGCTGTCCGTCCTGTCGGACGAGGTGCCGAGGGCGGAGGCTCTCGACCGCGCCCGCCCGGTGGTGGCGGACGCCATCGCCCGCACCGATGCGGCAGGGGCGGCGGCGCTGGCGCGCATCGACGCGCTGGTGGCAGGGGCGGCGCTCGCCGCCATTCCGGCCCTGCTGGCGGCGGAGACGCTGGAGTTGCCGGAGGCCGCCGCGGCGAGCGAGCGCTCGATCCACGATCTGATGAGCCGCGTCGCCTACAAGCGGCGTGAACTGATGCCGCTGTTCCCGGATCTGATCGAGCATGTCGCCGCCGTCCACGCCGCCGCGGTCCATGCCTGCGGCGTGGCGCGCTGGCGGCTGATGGCGGCGCGGGCGCGGATGGAGCCGGGTCGGCCGTCCAGTCCGATCCAGGGCGGCGGCACCCGCTATGTGAAGAGCGACCGTTTCGATGCCCGCGCCGCCGAGAGCCTGCCCGCCATCGACCGCACCCGTGCCGACCGCATCCTGAAGCGGCTGGGCGAGGTCCCGGTGCCGGACGAGCTGGAGCTTCGGCCGCTGGACGGCGGCGGCGACCTCTGGACCATCAAGGCCGGCGGGATGAGCCGCTTCATCCTGCGGGTCGAGCGCGACCGGCGGGGGCCGTTCTATATGGTGGAGGATGTCGGGCCGCAGGCAGCCTGACGGCTTCCGGCCTGCCGGCTCAGGATGCCTGCCGTGACCGCACCTGTTCCCGGTAGAAGATGTAGACGCCGCTGCCGACGATGACGGCGGTGCCGGCGATGGTCGACAGGCGGAGAGCCTCGCCGAACAGCATCAGCGAATAGACCGCCGCCCACACCAGCGTCGTGTAGCCGAAGGGGGCCACGGTGGCGGCGGGCGCGGCGCTGTAGGCGCGGATCAGGCAGAAATGACTGATGCCGCCCAGCGTCCCCAGCAGGATCATCAGGGCTGCGGCCGTCGGATCCGGCGTCACCCAGTTGAAGGGCAGGGCCAGCGTACAGACCAGTGTGCCGGCCATGCCGGTGTAGAAGATGGTGGTGGTCGGCGAATCCGCGCCTCTCAGCTTGCGCGTGGCGATCTGGTACAGCGCGTTGCAGAAGGCTGCTGCCAGCGGCAGGGCCAGCGCCCACTGGAAGGTGCCGCCCACCGGCCCGACGATGATCAGCGCCCCTGCCATGCCCACCAGCACGCCGACCCAGCGCCGCCAGCCGACCTTCTCGCCCAGCAGGGGCACCGACAGCGCCGTGATCAGGACCGGCACCGCGGCGGCGATGGCCTGCACCTCGGCAAAGGGAATGTTGCGCAACGCCAGGATGGCGAACAGGGTGGTCGCCAGCAACAGGCAGGAGCGGACGAGCTGCAGGGGCAGCCGGTGCGACACCATCAGGTGCGGGCTGCGCCACGCGACGACGATCCCCACCAGCAGCATGTGGACGGAGAACCGCGCCCAGGCGACTTCCATCAACGGATAACTCTTGGTCAGAACCCGAATGGTGGCGTCCTGGCTGACGAACAGCAGCGTGGTCAGCATCATCCAGAAGATGCCGGTCCGGCCCGACCGCCGCTCCGCCAAGGATCGTTCCGCCAAAGAAAGGCCAACCGGCGCCGCGTCACCGGCCGCGGCCGGCGTGCCGGCGTCCGGTGTCGTCTCCCCCGTACTCATGATCCCCGCTTCCCCTGCCTCTCCATACTAGTATATGGGCGATGGAGGAGCGGTGCCCTGCCAAGGGCGTGACATTGCCGTGCCCGCCGCGCAGGGCTGCGAAGCTTCAAATCCCGGCCACGCCCCACAGCAGCAACGCCACCAGCCCGACCAGCAGCAGGGCGGCGACGGCGGAGAGAGCGAGCGCTCGCCCGATATCGGCGGGAGTGGCGCGGGCGCGGCCGTCGCCGATCCAGTTCTCGGTGATGACGACGCCGCCGTCGCGGTGCGGTCCGCCGAGAGCCAGCCCCAATGCTCCCGCCATCGCGGCGATGGGCCAGCCCATGTTCAGCGACGGGTGCTTGCGCGCGTCGCGGCCGAGGGCACGCAGCGCGCCGCCGGACTTGGCGGTGCCGATGAAGGGGGCAGCCAGGGCCAGAAGCAGGCCCGCCAGCCGGGCGGGCAGGGCGTTCAGCGCGTCGTCCAGCGTCGCGGCGGTCGATCCGAAACGGCCGTGACGGACGCCGGGGCTGCCCAGCGCGGCGTCGGCGCCGTCCATCGCGGTCCAGACGAACAGGCCCGGCACGCCGAGCAGGGCGTAGCCGAACACAGGCGCCACCAGCTTGCGGTCGAAGGCGCGGGCCGCGGCCTCCACCGCCGCGCGGGCGACGCCGTGCTCGTCCAGGCCATAGACATGGCGGCGGGTCAGCGACTGGATCGCCTCCTGCCCGGCGACGACCCCGCCGCTTTCCAGCGCGCGGCGCACCGCCCGCACGCGGGTCCAGGCGGCCCGGCCGCGCAGGCCGCAGAGCAGGGCCAGCAGTTCCACCATCCAGCCGCGGCCGATGGAACCGATCCACTCGACCAGCAGCCCGGCCGCCACGGCGATCAGCACCAACGCCAGCACGACCAGCGCCCCGCGGACCAGCTGGGCCGATTTGCCGCGCTCCGCCCGGTTCAGCCGGGCGTCGGCGGCGTTGCAGAAGCGCCGCGCCAGCCCCGCCGGATCGGGCAGGACGCGGTCCAGCCAGTCGCCGAACAGCGCGTCGATCCCCAGCGCCAGCAGCAGGAGCAGCAGCGGGCCGGGACCGCCGAAGGCCGAACCGAACATGGAGTCTCCGGGGCAGGCGAAGGAGGGTCAGGAAGCGGGGCGTCGGATGGGAATCAGCGGGCGCCGGCCTGACGCAGCAGGGTGCCGACACGGGAATTGCGGCTTTCCTGTGCCCAGTTCAGCGCGGTGCGGCCGGTGAAGTCGGACCGGTCGACCTTGGCGCCTGCCTTCAACAGCTTGTCCACCACGTCGGCCCGGCCGCTGCGGGCGGCAACCATCAGCGGGGTCATGCCCTCGCGGTTCTCCATGTCGACCTTGGCACCCTTCTTCAGCAGCAGGTCGATCATTTCCGGATTGCCGTTTTCCGCCGCGGTCAGCAGCGGCGTGTTGCCGGCCTTGTCCGCGCGGTTCACGTTGGCGCCGCTGTCGAGCAGCAGGGTGGCGATGGCCGGGTTGGAGCGATCGACGGCGGCGAGCAGGGCGGTCTTGCCATGGATGTCGGCCTGGTTGGGGTTCTCGCCCCGCAGCAGGGCGCCCTTGGTCTTGGCGACGTCGCCGTCGTTGATCGCCTGCATCAGGCCGGTGTCCTGGAACAGGCTGATCTGGGCGAGGGCCGGGGCGGCGGAGCCGGCGGACAGACCGGCGGCGAACAGGGTGGCGAGCAGGAGCCGCTTCATGGCGGGTATCCTTCCTTGACGGCATGGGTGCCGGATACTAGCCAAAAGACCGGTGCCTTTGCCAGATCGGCCTTCATCGCGACAGCGGGACCCTGGCAACCCGCACCGGCAGGTTGAATGCCGTGTCGCGCAATCCCGGGCGGAACCTTGTCTCCGCTTTCCGGTTGGATCCGGATTGTTCGGACTTCCTGCCAAGCGAAGGGGTGGAGGCATGATCGAGAGCCGCGACCAGAACCCGACCACGATCGATTCCAGTGCCTGGACGGGAGATGCCGGGACCACCGGCACCGATGCCCCCGGCGGCAATGCCATGGTCCGCGAGGCCGTGGCGGTCTTCGACAGCCGGGACGCGCTGCAAAGCGCCATCGACGACCTGACCATGGCCGGGTTCCAGCGTCACGAGCTGAGCCTGCTGGCCAACGACGAGACGATCCGGGAGCGCCTGGGCGAGGTGCCACGCGACGTCGGCAGCCTCGCGCACGACCCCGACGCGCCACGGCAGGCCTACATCTCGCCGGAGGATATCGGCAGCGGCAAGGGGGTTGCGGTCGGCTTCCCGGCCTATGTCGGGGCGATCATCGCCACCGGCGCCGTGCTGGCCACCGGGGGGACGGCGCTCGCCGCCGCCGCCGCCGCGGCAGCCGCCGGTGTCGGCAGCGGGGCGGCCGGCTCCTTCCTGTCGCAATGGATCACCGACAAGCGCAACGAGCCGATGCTGCAGCAACTCGACAAGGGCGGCATCCTGCTGTGGGTCAATACCGGCGACGCGGCGCGCGAACGCATCGCGCTGGAGATCCTGAACCGCCACGCCGCCCAGCCGGCCGAGGTGCACGACGTCCGGCAAACCGGATCGACCTGATACCGGATCGCGCTGGGGCGGATCGCTGCCAAGATCCGCCGCTTTTCATCCCCGCCGGCCACGACGGACCAGGGCGTCGGGGGTGAAGTCCTCCGGCTTCAGCGGAGCGTCGAACCGCGGCGGAGCCAAGCCGTTCTCCAGGCCGCGTGCGGTGTAGCGGTCGGCCGTCAGGTCGAAGGCGAACTCCACCGTCGGCACCAGCGCCGGCACCTGCCAATGCGGCAGCGGATGCGCCTCGGCGTAGCGCAGCAGCTCGCCCTTGCCGTTGTAATGCTCCGACGCCAGGATCTGCCAGCTGTCCTCGTCCAGGTAGTAGGTGCGGTCGGGCAGGGCGTGCCTGAAGTTCGGCTTCAGCCGGGCGTCGACCACCCAGACCCGATGCATCTCGTAGCGCAGGAACTGCGGGTTGGGATGGCGCGGCCACAGGATGTCCCGCAACGTCAGGCTGGGGTTGATCAGCCGGTGGGCGTTGTAGGGCATGTACATCTCGCGCCGCGTCACCAGCGTGTAGTCGAAGCGGTCGAGCGCGCCGCTGAACATGTCCAGCATGTCGGCGGTGCAGACACCGCCGGTCACCGGGTCCGGCGTGTCATAGGCGAAGTCGGATGCCGGCACGACGCGTCCGCGCTCCCCCTCCCGCGCCCAGGCGCGGGTACGGGCGGCGATGGGGTCCAGGGTTCCCTGGACGATCAGGCTGCTGCCAGCCTGCTCCTTCGGCTCCAGGATGGTGCGGCGATAGAGCAGCGGCGGTGCCGCCAAGTCGCCGGAGGCATAGGGGGAGGCGAAATCCTCGCGCAGCCTGCTCAGCGAGCCGGCTCCGTCGCCGGCCTGGACCACCGTCAGCGTGGTGCGCGACATGCTGCCGCCACGCCAGCGCAGCTTGTGGTTCCACATCGCCTGCACGCCGTTGGCCGGGATGGGGAAGGGCACGCCGACCGTGGCGTCGCGCAGAGCCAGCCCGTTCTCGCCCAGTCTGGCGCGGTCGGCGTTGGCGAGCGAGGCGTCATAGATGCGTTGGGGCGCTGCGGCGCTGCGGCGGCAGGGGAACAGCGCCAGTTCGAAGCTTTCCGGATATTTCGCCAGCAGGGCCTGCTGCCCGGCGGTCAGCCGGACCTTGTAACGCTCGACGTCGGCGGCGCCGACGGTGAACCAGCGCACGTCCTCGATATAGGGGTCGGGGGAGGGGCGGTCCGGCACATAGCCGCGCGGCGCCTCCGTCAGCCCGCCGGTCCAGGGCGGGATGGCCCGCGTGCGGTTGCCCGCCCGGACCGCGCCGAAGGGCGTCAGCTCCTCGCCCAGCCGCGGCACCCCGACATCGGATGGGACGCCCTGGGCCGAAGCGCCGGTCGAGGCAGTGGTGACGGTTGCGGCGGCGGTACCGAACAGCAGGCCGAGCGCCTGCCGCCGGTCGGGGCGGAATTCCGTCGGATCGCTCATGCCGTCGGCCGCTCCGTGTCTGCGCGTTCGCGCTCAATGGCGTCGCAGGTCAGGGCGAAAACGTCGCGCAGCCTGCCTGCCTGCTCCGCCAGCCGGATGAGCGGGGCGCCTTCGCCCGCGGCCTGTTCCAGGATGCGGGCGGCCTCGGCCAGGGGTTTGGCGCCGGCATTGCGGGAGGAGCCTTTCAGATTGTGGGCGCAGGCCCGCACCAGCTCGCGGTCGCCTTTGGCCAGCGCCGTGCCCAGATCGGCGATCACCCCGCGGCTGACGGTGACGAAATCGTCCAGCAGCTCCGCCAGCATCTCCGCGTCGCCGCCGCACAGCGCGGACAGGGTGCCGAGTTCGACCAGGGCGCCTCCAGCGATGGCGACAGACGGCAGGGAAAGCAGCGGTGAAGGCGGTGGCGCAGCAACATCGGCCGGGTCCGGGTTCGGGACCGGCGGCATCCAGCGCGCGAGCGTCGCGGCCAGCTGAGAGAGCTCCAGCGGCTTGCTCAAGACGTCGTCCATGCCGGCGGCGCGGTAGTTCTCGATGTCGGCTGGTGCCGCGTTGGCGGTGATGGCGATGATGGGCAGCCGGTGGCGGCCGCCGTCCGACGCCTCGCCCGCACGGATGCGGCGGGTCAGTTCGAACCCATCGATCTCCGGCATCTGAACGTCGGTCAGCAGCAGGGCATGGCGCCTCCGCCCTTGTCGCATGGCCTCCAGCGCCTCCGCCCCGCCGGACGCCATCTCGGCGGCATAGCCCAGCGCTTCGAGCATCATCAGCAGAACCTTGCGGTTCACCGGATTGTCTTCCGCGACCAGGATCAGGCGCCCTTGAGCCAGGGCGTCCTCAACGCCGGGCATGGTGGGCGCCGCCATGGCTGCCGGACGGGATGGCCTCGGCGCGGCAATGGGCGTCGGCGGGGCGGGAGAGCGGGCAGGGGCGGCTGACGGGGGAAGCGGCCATCCGGCAGCCATGGCCACCGCCCGGAGCAGGGTCAGCCGGCGCAGCGGCCGGCTCAGCACCACCGTGCCGGCCCCCGCTCCGCGCGTGGCGGGACGGGACGTGGGGCCTGGCATCCCACCGGTCTCGTGGCAGAGCAGGACCACCGGCGGCCGGGCCTCGCCGCTGCGGCGGCCCAGCTCTTCCGGGGCGCAGGCGGCGGCGGGGACATGCAGCGCCTCGTCGATGACGACGGCGCCGATCGCGCTGCCGGCCTCGCGCGCGATGCGGGCCTGGGCCGCCAGCTCGGGCGGGGAGGCGGCAGGCAGCACGCGGGCGCCGGCCTGCTCCAGATAGCGGGTGAGGAAGCCGCGTTCCGTGTCGTCGGGCACACCGAGCAGGACCGTCAGCCCATCCAGGTCGACGCCGTCCTGGCCGTCCTCCGGCGCCGCCGATGCGGTGGCGCGGGCCAGTGGAAGGCGCAGCCAGAAGGTCGAGCCGACGCCGGGCGTGCTTTCCATCCCGATCTCGCCACCCATCAGCGTCGCCAGCCGCCGGCTGATCGACAGCCCCAATCCGGTGCCGCCGAAGCGCCGGGTGGTGGAGCTTTCCGCCTGGGTGAAAGGCTGGAAAAGGCGCTGGCGCGTGGCCTCCGCGATACCGATGCCGGTGTCGCGGACGGCAATCCGTAGCTGCGCTTCCACTCCCCCTTCCGCATCGGCCCCCGCGGCTGCCGGCTCCAGTTCGGCATGCAGCACGACGTGGCCGGTCTCGGTGAACTTGATGGCGTTGCCGGCCAGATTGAACAGGATCTGGCGCAGCCGTACCGGATCGCCCACCAGGGCCGTAGGGATTGCCGGGTCCACAAAGGTCAGCAGCGACAGTCCCTTGGCCCCTGCGGCGGGCGCCAGCGTTTCCGCCACTCCTTCCACCAGCGCGGGGACCGACAGCGCCACCCGCTCCAGATCCATCTTCCCGGCTTCGATCTTCGAGAAATCCAGGATGTCGTCGATGATCCGCAGCAGCGCGTTGGCCGACTCGCGCATGGTGCCGACGGTGTCGCGCTGCTGCTCGTCCAGCTCCGTCCGTTCCAGCAGGCCCAGCATGCCGAGCACTCCGTTCATCGGCGTGCGGATTTCGTGGCTCATCGTGGCGAGAAAGGCTGACTTGGCCCTGGTCGCCTCTTCCGCCTGCTCGCGGCTTTCGCGCAGCTCGCGCGTGCGCTCAGCCACCCGGGTCTCGATCGACTGGATCTGGTCGAAGGCGCGCAGTGCCGCGATCACGGCGGTGAACAGGCTTTCCGCCGACAGGTCGGCCTTCGGCTTGTAGTCGTTGATGTCGTAATCGACGATCACGTCGCGCTGCGGCGCCTGCCCGGGCTGGCCGGTGCGCAGGATGATGCGGACGTCGCGGTTGCCCAGTTCGTCGCGGATCCAGCGCACAAGCTTCAGGCCGGAATCATCCTCCTCCATCACCACGTCCAGCAGGACCACGGCGATGTCCCGTCGGTGCTCCAGCAAATGGCGTGCATCCGCCGCGCTGAAGCAGCTGACGAGGTCCAGCCGCCGCCGCTGGAAGGTGACGTCGGCCAGCAGCAGCCCGGTCATGGAATGGATGTCGGACTCGTCGTCCACCACCAGGACGGTCCAGGGCGCCGCCGCCGGGCCGGCATCCTCCTCCCGCGCGACCCTCGGCTTGCTGTGACCTGCCGCAGCGTCGTCCGCCTCCTCGTCGGCGAACAGGATCTCGTCGTCGTCGTAGGCGCCGATGCTCATACGGGTTCGGTCTCCAGCGATGCGGGCGTCGGCGCGGGGGTGGCGGCGGGGAGGGCGGCGGTCTTGGGGATGCGCAGGGTGAAGGTAGTTCCATCGCCGGGAACGCTGTCAACCGCGATCCGTCCGCCCAGCGACTGGGTGACCAGATTGAACACGATGTGCAGCCCCAGCCCGCTGCCGCCCGATCCGCGCCGCGTGGTGAAGAAGGGTTCGAAGACCTTGGGCAGATTTTCCGCGGCGATGCCGGCGCCGTCGTCGGCGAAGCGGATCTCGACTTCGCCGTCCGCCACCTCGTCCACGTCGATGACCATGTGCCCCCTGCTGTCGGCCGGGAAGGCATGGGTCAGCGCGTTCATCACCAGATTGGTCACCACCTGGCTCAGCGCGCCGGGAAAGCTGTCCATCCCGATGCCTGGCGAACAGGCGATGGCGACGCGGTGGCGGCTTTTGCGCAGGGTGGGGCCGAGCGAGGTCACCACCTCCTCCAGATAGGCCAGCAGGTCGAAGCGGCGGCGCTCCTCGCTGGTCTGGTCGACGGCGACGCGCTTGAAGCTCTGGATCAGCTCGGCGGCACGGGTCAGGTTCTGTTCGATCAGGCGGGAGGATTCGCTGGCGGTGGCGACGTAGGCGGCAAGCTCGGACTTCTTCATCGTCCCGCGCTCGAACACCTCGGCCAGCATCCCGGTCCGGCCCGACAGGTGGGTGGCGCAGCCGAAGGCGATGCCGATGGGGGTGTTGATCTCGTGCGCGACGCCGGCGACCAGCAGGGCGAGCGAGGCCATCTTCTCCGCCTGAACCAGATTGGCCTGCGTCTCCTTCAGGTCGGCATAGGCGCGCGCCAGCTCCTGCATCGCATTGAAGATCTCTTCGGCCGACCGTGCCTCCACCGTCACATCGGTCAGGGTGCGGACGAAGCCGCCCTCCGGCAGCGGGTTGGTGCGCACCTCGACGATGCGGCCGTCGGGGCGGCGTCGCTTGAAGGTGAAGGGTTGGCCGATCGTCCCCGGCGGTTCGCCGGGCGGCATCCCGACGCCCCCGCCGAGGCTGTCGTCGAGGGTGTGGCCAGGGCCGGGGCCGGTTCCGTAGCTCAGGTACAGGTCGGGATCGTCGCCCATCTCGCCGAACTCCCCCTGGCGTCGCTGGAGCGTCACCACGTCGTCGAAGCGCGGGTTGCCGGCAAGGACCTCGGGCGGGATGTTCAGCAGCTCCGCGGCCCGGCGGTTTGCCGTCACCACCCGCCCATCGCCGTCGACCTTGATGATGCCCTGGTCGGTGTTGTCCAGCGTGACCTGCAGCACGTTGCGCTCATGCGCGAGGTCCAGCTCCGCACGCACCCGTTCGGTCACGTCGGACATGGTTCCGGTCAGGCGCCGGGCGCGGCCGTCCTGGTCGCGCTGGGCGGTGGCGCGGTCCTCGATCCAGGCCCACCGGCCGTCGCGCCGCCGCATGCGGTAGACGGCGGTGTAGGCCATGGCGCAATCGCGCAGCCGGCGCCGCGACTCGGCCATCACCCGCTCCGCCTCCTCGGGGTGCAGCAGAGACGCCCAGGTCGCCGCCGTCATCGCCAGTTCCGCCGGTCCGTAGCCGAGCAGTGCCGGAAACTCCTTGGACCACCAATACTGCCCGGTGCCCAGATCGTAATCCCAGACGGAGGAGCGGGTGGCGGTGATGGCAAGGGCCAGCCGCTGTTCGCTCTCGCGCAGGGCGGCCTGTTCCTGCCCCAGCCGGGCAAGCATGGCGTTGTGAGCCTGGATCACCCGTCCCAGCTCGTCGGCGGCGCGCCAGTCCACCGGCTGGTGTGCGCCGCCCCGTTCCGATTCCAGGATGGAGGCGATCAGCCGGCCCAGCGGCCTTCCTACCGTCAGCCGCAGCGCCGCCAGCGCCGCCGCGATGGTGCCGGCCAGCATCAGCAGAAGCAGGACGGCGGTGTTCACCAGCTCCTGCCGCAGCTGTTCACGCGCGACGTCGTGGCTGTAATGCAGGGTGATGGTGCCGATCTGGAGGTTCTGGACCCGGATCGGCCGCCGTTCGACGTTGGCGTCCCCGGCCAAGGAGCAATTCGGGCCCGGCCACGCGAACAGCCCGTCGGCCAGATCGTCGGTCACCTCGACGCAGATCAGCTCCCGGTTGGTGCTGATGGACTGGATGACGTTGCGGATCGCCGGGACGTCGAAGGTCCACAGGTTGTTGGACAGCGCCGCCGCGTTGATGTCGGCGATGGTCGTCACCTTCTCCCGCAGCGCCGCCTGCAAATCCTTGTAGCGCTCATGAAAGAACAGGGCCGAGAACAGGGAGACCGCCACCACGAGGCTCGGCACCAGGATCAACAGGAACTTGGCCGACACCGTCGGCACCCGCCGCCATACCTCAGCGATCCTGGTCATGCATTGCCGTTCCGCAGGTTCGTTGATGGGACGGGTTGTCTGCTGGGGACGCAGCCTCGACAGCGGGAGGCCCGCAAGTGCGGCACGCCACGCGCGCAGCCCTTTGAAGACGTTCTACCGTCTTGCCCGCGCTCCGTCCATGGGGGCGAACCCATGGCCCCCGGGCTTGGAGACGGGATCGCGCCAGGGATGAAAGAACTCGCCGTCATGGCATCCGGTCTTGAGCGCCGGCGCCGGATTGCACTACTGTTCATGCGCAGATGTCCCGTGTTCCACGCGCATTTGTATGGAAATGGCCGAAGCGGCGTTGGATTGGCCGCGCGGCGGCCGGGATGAGAGGAAGCATGGATTTCAAGACGACGAAGACCGAATCGGCGATCGAGGTTCGGATCGCCGGCCGGATGGATTTCACCGACCATGACAGGCTGCCGGATATCCTGTCGCAGTTGGACGGCACGCGGAACCGGTTGATCCTCGACATGTCCCGGCTGGACTTCATCGACTCCGCCGGACTCGGCATGCTGCTGATCATCCAGGACGAGGCCGAAGGCCAGAACGTCAAGCTGATCGTCCGCGGCGTGGCCGGGGATGTGAAGCGGTCGATCGAACTGGCCCGCCTGTCCGAGATCATCACGTTCCAGGATTGAGTTGACCGGGACTGAAACGCCGAAGCCCGACCCGCCACCAGCCGGCTGCACCGGCCTTTCCCGGGGAACCCGAAGCCATGGATGCCGCCCTTTCCGAAAGCCCGGCCGAGCCGGCTTTCCGCGCCTTCAGCGTGCTGCGCGACCGGGTGCCCGTCGATATGGCCGCCCGCGTCTTCGCCCGTTTCGACGGGACAGGGATCGAGGGCGATGCCGCGGCGGAACCGGTGGAGCCGCCACGCCCCGCAGTGGACGCGCAGGTGATGGAACGGGCGGACCGGGAGCGGCTGCGCGCCGCCTTCGACCGCAACCCCTTTCTGACGGTGGAGTTGGGCGAAGGCGCAGACGACTGCGCGGCGCTGCTGGACGACTGGTCCGGCGCCTCCGCCGCGGACGATCCACGCGCGCCGGGCTTCTACCTGTCGCTGACCACCGGCACCGCCTACGGCCTGCATTGCCCGGTCCTGGTCTGCGATGAGCTGGTGCGGCGCGGCGCGCTCGACCCGCAGCGCCGCTCCAACATCGAGCTGTGCCTGCACGAAGCCGTCGCCAACGCCATCGTCCATGGCAATCTGGGCCTGTCCAGCGCGGTGAAGGGGGAGCCGGGCGGTTACCGCCGCTTCAGCGAAATGATGCGCGACCGTCTTGGCGACCCTGTGGCGACGCGGAGGCGGCTGGACATCTTCTGCCGCTGGAGCGGGCGGAGCATCGCCATCGCGGTGGTGGACCAGGGCGGCGGCTTCGACGCGGGGCTGGCCCCGGCGACCACCGGCAACAAGGCGCGGTCCGGCCGTGGCTTCGTCTTCATGCGGACGCTGGCCGCCCGTGTTACGGTGACCGACGGCGGGCGCTGCACCGTCCTGCAGTTCGACCGCTGACGGAGCCTCCATGGCCGTGCCCGCCCTGTCGCTGTCGGATTGCCGCGTCCTGATCGTCGACGACAACGAGTTCAACCGCAAATCGCTTGCGCTGGTGATCCGCCGTGCCGGCATCGCCGACATCGCCTTCGCCGAGAATGGCCGGGAAGGGCTGGCGGCGGTCGAGCGCTTCCGCCCGGACCTCGTCCTGCTGGACGTCGACATGCCGGTGATGAATGGCTGGGAGATGTGCGAGGCGTTGCGGCGCAACGCCTCGCACGAGGAGTTGCCGGTGCTGTTCCAGACCGCGTTGGACAGCGACGAGGAGCAGGTGCGCTGCTTCGAGGCCGGCGGCAGCGACTTCATCTCCAAGCCGATCAAGCCCGGCGAATGCGTGGCCCGTGTCCGCCATCAACTGGAAAAGCGCAAGCTGTTCGGCGACCTCGCCGCCTTCCGCGAGCGCGTCCAGCGCGAGCTGTCGCATGCCCGGGCCATGCAGACCTCGCTTCTGCCGGAGAACCGGCAATTGGCCGAGGTGGCGGACCGCTACGGCTTGACGCTGGATGCCCATTTCGAGACCTCCTCGGAGCTGGGCGGCGACTTCTGGGGTCTCTACCCGCTGGGCGACGGTCGGCTCGGCCTGCTGATGGTCGATTTCGCCGGGCACGGCATCACCGCGGCGATCAACACCTTCCGCCTGCACACGCTGATCGACCGCTTTCCGATGCAGCATATGACGCCGTCGCAATGGCTGGCGCAACTGAACGTGGCGCTTAAGGACGTGCTGCCGACGGGGCAGTTCGCCACCGCCTTCTTCGGCATCCTCGACCTTGCCACCGACACCCTGACCTTCGCCGCGGCGGGTTCGCCCAACCCGGTGCTGGGGACGCCGTCCGCTGCGAGAGGAAACGGGCCGGACATCCGCCTGCTCGACTCGGCGGGGTTGGTGCTGGGCGTCTCCCACCGGGCGCGCTATGTCGATCAGAGCCATCGGCTGCCGCGCGGCGGCTTCCTGTTTCTCTACAGCGACGCCCTGATCGAATGCGGCGGTGAGGGGATCGGCCCCCTGGGTCAGGACGCCGTGCCCGGCTTCGTCCGCGATGCGCTGGCCCGCGACCGTCAGCACCCGCTGCGTCCGATGATGGAGAGCTTCTACGCCCGCACCCGCCTGCCGTTGCGCGACGACCTGACGGCCGTCTGGGTCGCCAGACGGGCGTGAGGGGCAGGGAGCATCAGGGCGCGAACTGTTCCTTCAGGATGCGTTCCTCGAAGTTCAGCTCGGGGTCGAACAGCAGGGTCAGGCCGACCTCGCGGCATTCCTTCACCTCCACCCGCAGCACCTCGCGCACCTCGGTGAAGTCGGCGACCGCGCTGACCGGACGCTTGGTCTCCTCCAGCACGTCGAAGGTGATCTTGGCGGTATGCGGCAGCAGCGCGCCGCGCCAGCGCCGCGGACGGAAGGCGCTGATCGGCGTCAGGGCCAGCACGCCGGCGTTCAGCGGCACGATGGGGCCATGGGCCGACAGATTGTAGGCGGTGCTGCCGGCCGGGGTCGCCACCAGGGCGCCGTCGCAGATCAGTTCCGGCAGCCGGACCACCCCGTCGATGGTGATGCGAAGCTTGGCGGCCTGCCGCGTCTCGCGCAGAAGCGAGACCTCGTTGATGCCCAGCGCCTCCACCCGCTCGCCGTTGACCCGTGTGGCGACCATGCGCAGCGGGTGCAGGCGGACATGCTGGGACGCCACGATCCGCTCGGCCAGATCCTCCTCGCGGTAGGCGTTCAGCAGGAAGCCGACCGAGCCGCGGTTCATGCCGTAGACTGGCGTTGGCCGTTCGCGGTTGCGGGTCAACGCCCGGTGCAGCGTTTCCAGCAGGAAGCCGTCGCCGCCCAGTGCCACGATCACGTCGGCCTCGTCCGGCATGGCGTTGCCATAGCGGTGGACCAGACGGGTGCGGGCGGCGCGGGCCTCGTCCGTGTCGGCGCAGGAGAAGGCGATGCGCAACGCGTCGGGCGCGGGCAGCAGGGGCGCCTCCGCATCTGCGGCCTGAAGGTCGGCAGACGGGACGACGGCAGACTGGAGGACGGGGGGCTGCTGGGCGGCGGGTTCGGTCATGGCGCGACCATACCGCAGTCCGGTGTTCACGCAAAAGTATCACGCGGTGACGATGCGATGCAAAAGAGCGCATCCATCGGACGCAAAATGGAAAAGGGGGCCGCGGACGACCCCCTTTTTTACGATGTGGAACGATCCGGGCGAGGTTACTCGACCATCTCCGACACCATTTCCTCGTCATCGTCGCCGGCGGCGCGCTTGGGCCGGTTGCCTTCGGCATAGTCGAAGGCCGGCTTGTCGTCCTTCACGGTGACCTTGACCAGACCGCCCTTGCTGAGCTTGCCGAACAGCAGCTCTTCCGCCAGCGGCTTCTTGATGTACTCCTGGATCACACGGCCGAGCGGACGGGCGCCATAGAGCGGGTCGTAACCCTTCTTGCCCAGCCACTCGCGCGCCTCCTCGTTCAGCTCGATGGACACGCCGCGGTCTTCCAGCTGCGCTTCCATCTGCATGATGAACTTGTCGACGACGCGGTTGATGACCTCCTGCGTCAGCGGCGCGAACGGGATGATCGCGTCGAGGCGGTTGCGGAACTCCGGCGTGAACATCTTCTCGACCGCTTCGATGTCCTCGCCGACCCGGCGGTCACGCTCGAAGCCGATGGCGGGCTTGGCCATGTCGGCGGCCCCGGCGTTCGAGGTCATGATCAGGATGACGTTGCGGAAATCGACGATCTTGCCGTTGTGATCGGTCAGCTTGCCGTGGTCCATGATCTGCAACAGGATGTTGAACAGATCCGGATGGGCCTTCTCGATCTCGTCCAGCAGCAGGACGCAGTGCGGGTGCTGGTCGATGGCGTCGGTCAGCATGCCGCCCTGGTCGAAGCCGACATAGCCCGGAGGGGCGCCGATCAGCCGCGACACCGTGTGCCGCTCCATGTATTCGGACATGTCGAAGCGGGTCAGCTCGATGCCCAGCGTCATGGCGAGCTGGCGGGCCACCTCGGTCTTGCCGACACCGGTCGGGCCGGTGAACAGGTAGTTGCCGATGGGCTTCTCCGGCTCGCGCAGGCCGGCACGGGCCAGCTTGATCGCGGAGACCAGCGCGTCGATCGCCTTGTTCTGGCCGAAGACCATGGTCTTCAGGTCGCGCTCCAGGTTCAGGAGCGTCTCCTTGTCGTCGCGGCTGACCGACTTCGGCGGGATGCGGGCGATCTTGGCAACCACCGCCTCGACGTCCTTCACGCCGATCTTCTTGCGGCGCTTGTTCTCCGGCAGCAGCATCTGCGCGGCGCCGACCTCGTCGATGATGTCGATCGCCTTGTCGGGCAGCTTGCGGTCGCCGATGTACTTGGCCGACAGCTCCACCGCGACGCGGATGGCGTCGTTGGTGTAGGTGACCTTGTGGTGCTTCTCGTAATAGGGCTTCAGGCCCTGAAGGATCTTGATCGCGTCCTCGACCGACGGCTCGTTGACGTCAATCTTCTGGAAGCGGCGGACCAGCGCCCGGTCCTTCTCGAAGTAGCTGCGGTATTCCTTGTAGGTCGTCGACCCGATGCAGCGCAGCGAGCCCGACGCCAGCGCCGGCTTCAGCAGGTTCGAGGCATCCATCGCGCCGCCCGAGGTGGCACCGGCGCCGATCACGGTGTGGATCTCGTCGATGAAGAGGATGGCCCCCTCGGTCGCCTCGAGTTCCGACACGACGGCCTTCAGCCGCTCCTCGAAATCGCCGCGGTAGCGCGTGCCGGCCAGCAGCGAGCCCATGTCGAGCGCGAAGATGGTGGCGTTGCGCAGCACCTCCGGCACTTCCTGCTGCACGATGCGGCGGGCGAGGCCTTCGGCGATGGCGGTCTTGCCGACACCGGGGTCGCCGACGTAGAGCGGGTTGTTCTTCGACCGCCGGCACAGGATCTGGATGGTCCGTTCGACCTCCTGCTCCCGGCCGATCAGCGGATCGATCTTCCCGCCGGACGCCTTCTTGTTCAGGTTGACACAATACGCCTCTAGCGCTTCGCTGCCTTTTTTCACGACCTTCTCCGCCGCCGCCTCGTCGTCAGCGCCCGAGACACGCTTTGTTTCCGAGCGGCCCGGAGCCTTCGCGATTCCGTGAGAGATGTAGTTGACCGCATCGAACCGGGTCATCTCCTGCTCCTGCAGGAAATAGACCGCGTGGCTCTCGCGTTCAGAGAACAAGGCAACGAGCACATTTGCTCCCGTCACCTCCTCACGTCCCGACGACTGGACGTGGATAGCCGCACGCTGCAGGACCCGCTGGAAACCAGCCGTCGGCTTGGCGTCATCGGGCCTGTTCGTGATAAGGTTCGCCAGTTCGTTGTCGAGGTAATCCGACAGTTCGGCGCGCAGGCGGTCGAGGTCGATCCCGCAGGCGCGCAAGACGGCGGTAGCATCGGAGTCTTCGGTCAACGCGAGAAGCAGATGTTCGAGCGTCGCGTATTCATGCCTGCGCTCGTTCGCGTGGGCCAGGGCTCGGTGCAGCGTCTGTTCCAGGTTACGCGACAGCATGTGTGGGTCTAATCCTTTTCTAACGTGCATTGCAGCGGATGCTGGTTCTGGCGCGCAAAGTCCATCACCTGCGTGACTTTCGTCTCCGCCACCTCGTAGGTGAACACGCCGCACAACCCCACACCCCGCCGGTGCACATGCAGCATGATCTGGGTCGCCTCCTCCCGCGATTTGCTGAAGAAGCGCTCGAGAACGAGAACGACGAACTCCATCGGAGTGTAATCGTCGTTCAACATCAAGACCTTATACATCGACGGCTTTTTGGTCTTTGGCTTGGCCTTGACGACCACGCCGCTGTTTGTGCCGTCGTTGCCCTGCTTGTCAGAGTCGGCCATGGTCCCAGTCGAATGTCATCGCGATGCACTGTCACTGTGAATGATATGGGCATTTCGGTCGCGGTGGGAAGGGGCCGTTTTCGGTCTCCCTCCATTTGGCAGACCCTCCTTTGGTCCAGTCCGTCTTCCGTTACCCCGAAATAGGAGACACCTCTTCCGGTCGGGCCGCAATCGGCGGAAAACCCTAGCCCGTTCCATCGCATCGGCCGGACGGCGGAATTCGGACGCAAAACGGCCCGGCACCCCTGTCCGGGGTGCCGGGCCGTCGCGATGCGGATTTTCAAGTAGGCATGGCATGCCTGCCGGTCAAGCCGGGACCCCTTGCCCGATTTGTCCGCCGACCCCGTCTGCCCACCCGGTCGCTGCCGGTCAGGCGGCGACCGGCTTCTTCGACAGAACCTCGACCGTGGCGTTCACACGGGCGCTCAGCGGAGCCAGCGCCTCGTTGGCCACCTTGACCGACAGCTCCTGAAGCTTGGCGCCTTCCGCCACCAGCGCGTCGAAGCTGGTCTTGGTGTAGGCCTTCTGCAGTTCGAGCAGTTCCTGGATGGTCTTCACCGCCAGCAGGGCCTTGGCGTTCGACACGCTCTTCTCCAGCGAGGCGTGGGTGAAGGCGGCAACCTGCTTGCCGGCCTCTTCCGCGCCCTTGGCGACGGCGGTGCCGGACTTCACGAACGCATCGACATTCCCCTTGGTGAGGACGGTCAGCTCGTCATAGCCCTTCAGCACCTGGGCGGAGGCCTTCTCGATCTGCTCCTGCTGGGCCTTCACAAGGCCTTCCAGGTTCTGCTTCGCGGTGGCGATGGCGTCTTCGACGGACTTGGTGACGGCGGCGATCTGGTCGGACATGGCTATGCTCCTCGCGCTCTCTCAGGGGTCAACCGCGCGGTCCCGCCGGTGCGGCGACCGGGTGCGGAATGGGTTGAAACCCTCGGACCCCGTCAGGGCGGGCGCCCGAGATATGTTGCAGTGCAACATAAGCAGAAGATAAGGAAGGCGTGGCGGGGAGTCAATGGGGAATTGTGCAGTGCACAAAATCCCTCGGCGCGAGGTGGCCGGCTTTGCGAACGAGGGGACACCGGACCGGGACCCGACATGCAAACGGCCCGGCAACCGCATGGAGGTTGCCGGGCCGTTCCCGATGCCCGGGGCCATGATCGGCCGCCGGTCGCCAGACTGCGTCCGATCAGGCGGCGATCGGCTTGGAGAAGGTCTCCACCGTCGCGGTGACGCGGGCGTTCAGCGGAGCCAGGGCCTCGTTGGTCACCTTGGTGGTCAGCTCCTGCAGCCGGCTGGTCTCGGCCAGCATCGAATCGAAGCTCGACTTCAGGAAGTCGTTCTGCAGTTCCACCACTTCCTGGATGGTCTTGGCGGTCAGCAGGGCCTTGCCGGTGGTGATCGACTTGTCCAGGGCCGACTGGCCATAGGCGACGACCTCGCGGCCGAGATCCTCGGCGCCCTTGGCGGCGATGGTGCTGCTGGCGATCAGCGCTTCGACATTGGCCTTGCCGGCAGCCTGGAGATCCTCGTAACCCTTCAGCAGCTGGGCGGCGGTCTTCTCGAACTGCTCCTTGGCGGCGGTCGCGGTCTGCTCGAACTGCTTGACCGTCTGCTCCTGGCCGGCCTTGACCAGACCCTCGTACTGCTCCTTGGCCTGGGCGGTGACGGTTTCGAGCGACTTCGGCGTGAACTGGTTCATGGCGTGCGTTCCTTCCTGGCTGATGCCGACGTTTCAAGATGGGTCCGGCCGCCGCAAAGCGGGGCGTGGAGCCTGCCGGCAGCGGTGCGCGTTTCGTTTTCTACGTTGTGCAGCCGCGATTCCGACCTCCGGACGGCGGAGAAGGAATTGCGCGGATGCTGCACTGCAATATAAGGGTTTTATGGACTAGGCAACTCGCCGTGTCAACTATCCGTTCGGGGGGTGCTCCGGCCGACTTCCGCCATGCAGGGCGCGTTCCGGTTCGCATCGTCCGTCGTTCCCGGCGGATCGCCTTAACGAAGGCTTTACCGGCGCTGGGACAAGTGTAGCGTGGCCGCGGGCGGGACTCGCCTCGGCCAATGGTCAGGTGCGGCGCTTGGACGCGGCGTGCCGGGCCATCCGCTCTTCGGGCCGCATCTTCGGGACCATTTCGATCATGACCTATTGCCTTGGCATCAAGACCCGCGACGGCCTGATCGGTCTGTCGGACGGCCGGATCACCAGCGGATCGCAGCTCTCGTCGGCCCGCAAGGTGACGATGATGGGCAGCGGCGAAGACCGCTTCTTCATCATGAACTCGGGCCTGCGCAGCGTGCGCGACAAGACGCTGGCCTACCTGCGCCGCGACATGCAGAAGCGCCGGGGCGAGTCCTATTCGACCATGCTGGACGCGGTTTCCGCCTTCACCGCCTGCCTGAGGCAGGTCGCCGCGGAGGATCGGGAGTCGCTGGAGGCGTCCAAGCTGCACTTCAACCTGCACGCCATCATTGGCGGCCAGCTGGCCGAAGACCGCGAACCCTACATGTTCCTGGTCTATCCGGAGGGCAACTGGATCGAGGTGGACGAGCGTACGCCCTACCTGTCGATCGGAGCGACCGCCTATGGCAAGCCGATCCTCGACCGTGCGCTGACTTACGGCACCGACATGCAGACGGCGCTGAAGCTGGCCTACCTGTCCTTCGACAGCACCCGCTTCTCCACCAACGACGTCGGTTTTCCCATCGACATGGTGTCCTACCATATGGAGTCGCGCAGCTGGCGCCAGTCGAACTACGACTATGACGACCTCGGCGAACAGCGTCAGTGGTGGAACCGCAACCTGACGGAACTTGCCCGCCGCATGCCGGACGGTCCCTGGGTCGAGACGCTTGTCCCGGAAGAAATGCGCACGCGCCGGCCTGCCGAAGAGGCCGTCTGACGCAGGCGGCCATTGCCGGCCGGCCGGGTCCGTTCAGTTTCCCGGAAGGGCGCTCAGCAGCAGCGCCCCCAAGGGGGCGGTCGGACCGACCAGACCGGTGCGGCCGACCTGTATCTCGAAGAAGACACCGCCGTCCGCCAACTGGCCGGACGAGGGCAGGGTGCGCGGCGCGTCGTCGGGGGCCGGCAAGCCGGGATAGGCGACGCCGGTCGGATCCATGCTGCGCAGAAGCTCCGGAAACCGCGCATCGGTGAAGCGGCTGGACGGGTAGGGGTAGGCGGTGAAGAACCATTGCCCGGCCCGGCAGCCGTTGATCAGCCAATAGAAGCCGTTGGACGGCAGCCGCAGCCCCTGGGGCGGCGGGTCGAACGCCCCATCCTCGCGCAGGCGGCCGATGAAGCTGTCGAACTGCGCCGCGCTCAGCTGCAGGGTCGCCGTGTTGCCGCGCGCCGCCGAGAAGGGATCGGCCAGCGTCATGCGGGCAAGGTCGGTCGCCTCGATCACATGGGCCTCGACCGCCGCGCCGCCGCGGTCCGGATCACTGACGATGTCATAGGTGCGCACGTGCCGATTGTAATCGGCATTGAAGACCAGACGAAAGCGGTCGGTGCCGTCCTTGCCGCAGCTCGACCGGAGATCGTCGCCGTTGAGATAGCTGAACCAGGTCAGCTTGCGCGCCAGCGGGTTGTCGGTCGGCCCGACCGAACCGCAGCCGGCCAGAGCCAGCAGCGAGGCGGCCATGGCCGCCCTGATAGCTGCGGCGGCGGTTGCGCGGGCGATGCCGCGGCGGACACACCGGCGGGAAAACAAGGCGGCCGGAAGGGTTCTTTGATGACCACGGCTCATTGTCGCTTGCCTCGCGTCAGCGGCCCCTGGTAGGTGGAGAACGGAGGACGTGTCGGCAAGACCCGACACCCTGGCTCCAGCCTGTCGGAGGGTGACGGTAACCCGTTTGCCCCCTGCCGCAACCCTTGCGCCGTGCCGTTCCGCCGTTCCTTATCCCTCGTCATGCAGGACCCGCGATTTTGGCCACAGAAACTGCGAAAAGCCAAAGCAGTAAATTAACGAATTCATGCTAGACACTGATTTCGCACGAATTTACCATTGAACCAAGCACCAAGATCTAGCGGTTGGCGGGGCCATCATGACTGTAACGCGCAGCACCGTTCGTAACGGATTGTTTCCGTTCGCCTTTCGCGCGGCGGATACGGCCGGCGGGCGGAGTTCGGCGGGTGTGGGGCGCCATCTGTTCGCGGCGGCCGCGCTGCTGGGCATGCTGGCCGCCGGAGCCGGCCTGTCCGCGGCCGAGGCGCTGGCGGCCAAGGCCGCGGCCATCGTGGTCGATGCCCGGACCGGGCAGGTGCTGATCGATCAGGACGCCGACGCGATCACCCATCCGGCGTCGCTGACCAAGATGATGACCCTGTACCTGACCTTCGACGCGCTGGAGGACGGTCGCCTGACCCTCGACCAGCAGTTGCCGGTCTCGTCCTGGGCGGAGAGCATGTCGCCGACCAAGCTCGGCCTGCGCGCCGGCCAGACGCTGAAGGTGGAGACGGCGATCCTCGGCCTCGTCACCAAGTCGGCGAACGACGCCGCGGTGGTGCTGGCGGAGGCGCTGGGCGGCACCGAGTCGCGTTTCGCCGAGATGATGACGCGCAAGGCCCGCGAGCTGGGCATGCGCCACACCGTCTACCGCAACGCTTCCGGCCTGCCGAACATGGAGCAGGTGACCACCGCACGCGACTACGCGGCGCTGTCCCGCGCGCTGATGCGCGACCATGCCAAGTACTACCCCTATTTCAGCCGCCGCAACTTCGTCTATGGCGGCCGCACGTTGCCCAACCACAACCGCCTGATGTCCCGTTACGAGGGGATGGACGGCATCAAGACCGGCTATACCGTCGCGTCCGGCTTCAACCTCGCCGCCTCGGCGGTGCGGGACGGTCGGCGTCTGGTCGGCGTGGTGCTGGGCGGCAAGTCCGCCGTATCCCGCGACGACAAGATGGCGGCGTTGCTCGACCAGGCCTTCGGCCGGCCCAGCCGGGGCCGCGACGACGCGCCGGTGGTGGCGAGCCTCGACACCACCCGTTCCGATGCCGTCGATGGTGAAGGGGACGATGACGACGACGAGGTCGAGGTGAAGGCCAAGCCCGTCCGCGCCTCCCTCCAGACGGCGGCGATCCCGGTCGCGCCGGCTCGGGAAGAGAAGTCCGGCCGCGGCAATACCCCGTCGCGCTGGGGCGTCCAGGTCGGCGCCTTCTCCAGCAAGGCCGCCGGAAACAAGGCGGTGTCGCAGGCCGTCAAGCAGGCTCCCTTCCTGCTTCGCACGGCCAAGGCCAGCGTGGTCGAGGCCAGGTCCGGCAAGGAAACCGTCTACCGTGCCCGCCTGACCGGCCTGGACGAGAAGGACGCCCGCAAGGCCTGCGCCGTCCTGACCAAACACGGTCACAACTGCGTCGCCGTGTCGCCCGGCGAGCGGGGCTGACGACCAGCGCCGCTGTCGTCGCCGTTTCTGCCCGGGTCCATCAGCTCCGGGACGCGGCGGCGCATCGTTCCAGAAATTCGAGCGCCGGTCCCAGCATGCCGGCCATCTCGCCGGCCCGCGGCACCGGATCGGCATCCGGCCGCTCAAGGTCCGCTTCCAGGGCACGGGCGGCCCGGCGCAGGGCGAGGCAGCCATATTGGCCCGACACGCCGGCGATCTTGTGCGCCATGGCCCCGGCGGTCGCCCGATCCCCGGCCTTCAGGGCATCGTCCAGCACCTGACCTTGCTGACGCAGCACCGCGGCCGTCTTGCCGATCAGTTCGGCGACGCGGGCCGCCGGCAGCATCTCCCGCATCGTCCTGATGGCCCCCTCATCGAAAGCCTGTTCGGGTGCCGCCGGCCCGGCTGGAAACCTGCCGGCCAGCGCGGCGGACAGGGTGTCCAGCCCCAGCGGCTTGACCAGCATGCCGTCGGCGCCGCAGGTCGTACAACGGTCCTGGCCATCGGATGTGGCGCTGGCAGTCAGCATCAGGATGCGCGGCGAGACGCCGTTGGGGTGCCGGCGGATGGCGCGGACCGCCTCGTCACCGGGCAGGCCGGGCAGGCCGAGATCCATCAGGATCAGGTCGAAGCCGCCGTCCGCCGCCGCGGCGACGGCGGCCGGGCCATCCTCCACCGCCACCACCCGATGGCCGGCACGCTCCAGCAGGACACGGGCGGCAAGGCGGGTGACGACCTCGTCCTCCGCCAGCAGAATGTGCAAGGGGGGCGTTGCGCCCGTCTGATCCACCGGCATGCCGGACCGCTCTTCCCGGTTGATGTGGAGGTTGCAGTCTAGCCCGTTCCGCGCCCCGGCGCATCCCTGCGGTCGGGAGGCCGGGTCACACGGTTGGCGAGGATTGGGTGAACATTGGATCCTCGATCCGGTGCAGGCGGCCGGCGCCGGTCATCGCGGCGCGCAGCAGCAGGGTCTTGCGCCGGGCGGCGGCCAGCTTGGCGACCGGCGCCTCGCGCAGGATCTCCGCGCCATAGGCGTCGGCGACCATCAGCCCGCAATCCTCGGGGATCAGTTCGGTCGGGAAACCGTCATCGACGGCGAAATAGAAGGCGTCGCACCATTCGCGATACTCCTGCCATTTCTGGTCCGAGCGGAAATCGGGAACGCCGCTCTTCACCTCGACGATCAGAATGCTTCCGGCCTCGTCGATGGCAAGCACGTCGGCCCGCCGGCCGCTCGCCAGCCGGAACTCGGTCAGGGTGGCATAGCCGCGCGTCGCGAGTGCCCGCCGCACGCCGCGGAAGATCGGCGGAGCTCCGCCGGCCGGCAGGCCGGCTTCGTCATCGGCAACCAGAACCGCAATATCGTCGCTCATGACGCGGTGCCACCATTGGAACGGGAACGGTTGGAGAACATGCTCCGCACAATGACCTGTCGCCCCGTCGTCGCCAAGGGGCAAAAGATGGGTGGGGGCGATCAGTGCGGCAGGATGACCGGGGGCAGCGGGGCCGGGCGGCAACGGTCGCGCGGCAGGCTGCGGTCGGTGGGGAAGACCAGAACGACGGCGGTGCCGACGCCGGGCTGGCTGGTCAGCTCCATCCGCCCGCCATGCATCTCCACCAGCCGCTTGACGATCGGCAGCCCCAGCCCGGTCCCGCGGGAATGGCGGGCGATGGTGGAATCCGACGGCTCGAACGGGTGGAGGATATTGGGAAGATCGGCTGTCGGGATGCCGACGCCGGTGTCGGCCACCATCAGCCCGATCCCGCCGTCTGGCATCCGGTGCGCCGTCAGCACCACCTCGCCGCCGGGGCGGGTGTGGGTGACGGCATTGGAGAGCAGGTTGGTCAGCATCTGGGTCAGAGCCTGGGCGTCGCCCCGCAGCAGCGGCAGGTCGGCCGGCACCTCGCGCCGCATGCGGACGTCGCCCTCCTTCGCGGCTTCCTGCAGGGCGGACACCACCCGCAGCGACAGGGTGTCGAGGTCCACCCCTTCCTCCGCCACCGGCATGGCGCTGCCTTCCAGGCGAGACAGCTCCAATATGTCGTCGATCAGCGCCAGCAGATGGGTTCCGGCGTCGCGGATGTCGCCGGCATAGCTGCGGTAGCGCGGGTTGCCCAGCGGCCCGAACGCCTCCGACAGCAGCATTTCCGAAAACCCCAGAACGGCGTTCAGCGGCGTGCGCAGCTCGTGGCTCATCTGGGCCAGGAAGGCGCTCTTGGCACGGCTGGCGCTTTCCGCCTCGGCGCGGGCGGCGCTTGCTTCCGCCTCGCGGATCAGTAGCCGTTCCTCGTTCAGTTTCAACGTGGTGACATCGGTGTAGTGGACCAGCACGCCGCCCGGCACCGCATGTTCCCGGCTGAGAAGCCAGCGCCCGTCGGGCAGCGGCACCACCAGTGGCGGCTCCAGACGGCGATGGCGCTCCAGCCGTGCCGCCACCCAGGCGTCGCGCTCCTCCTTTGTCGCCAGACGAGGGTCGGCCAGAGCGAAGCCGCGGGCCAATTCCTCGAAGGGCACGCCGGGAACCAGCCGGTCGGCCAGATCGGGCAGATCCTTCATCAGCCGGCTGTTGGCGTGAACCAGCCGGTCCTCATGATCGAACAGCGCGAAGCTCTCGGCGCTGTGTTCCAGCGCCGCGGTCAGGCTTTCGGCGAGGGCTTCCGCCATAGAGGGTGTTTCGGGGCCGAGGTCGGTCAGCACGGCGCACAGTCCGCCGGGGGCCGGGGCCGCCGTCACCCTCCACAGCACCGGGATCGTGCCGCGCCGGGCCGAGACGGTGCGTTCGGTCGGGCCGTTCAGCGCATGGGACAGTATGGCGAACAGGCCGGGACAGGCGGTATCGGTGCCGCCGCTGCGCAATCGCCGCCCAGCCAGGGGAGCGACGCCCAGCAGCCGCTCCGCCGCCGGATTGGCCGAGCGCCATTCCAGATCGGTCAACGCGCCGGTGGAATCATGATGCGCCTTCAACAGCGCAACGGCGTCCGGGAGTTGCAGCATGGCGAGCAGCAGAGAATCGGCGGACGGGAATTCCCCGGCAGCGGTCCTGTCGCATCCGGTATCGGTACAAGTCTGCGTGTCCCAGTCCATTCGGCTATCATTGCGACCTATTCCTAACAAACGCTGAAGGCGAAACCGGGAATGTCGCCGAATATTTGTCGAAATGTAACAGACGCGATGGAGCGGTTCCCCGATTCTTGGAATTTACCGAAAAAGCAACGAAAGGTTTGATTGAGGTAAGCGTTATGATCTTCGCGTTACATCTGCCCAATGGCGGGCTTTGCAATGGGTCATGTCTTCCATACTGTGAATCCTATCGGGACATGAGGCTTGGAATGCAGGTGTGACCGTGAACGGCAGCCATGACGACGCCGGCGGCACGGGGCCGGCACTTCTGGTATTCGGGGCCGATGGGCGGCTTGCCGACTGGACCCCTGCGTCGGCAGCCCGGCCTGGGTTGGCCGGTCACCTGACCGCCGGTCTGCCGGTCACCGATGTGACCGCCCTGCTGACCGCCGGTCCGGAGGGGAATGCGGTTCTGGAACGAACGGTGTCGCAACTCTCCGGCGGTGGCGCGGTTTGGCTGCTCCGCGCTTCGTCGTGCTCTTCGGACGCCGCCAAGCCTGCGGCGCAGCGGATGCCTGATCCGGCGGATCGCCTGTTCGCCGCCGCCAGCCACGATCTGCGCCAGCCCCTGGCCGCGCTCTCCCTGCTGATCGGCACGCTCGATGGCCGGCTTGACGGCCGGCCGGAGGAAGGGCGGGGCGGCGGGACCGGCAGGGCCGGGCGCGACCTTCTGCATTCGATGGCACAGGCGGTCGAGTCGATGCGCAGCATGGTCGACGGCCATTTCGATCTCGTCCGTCTGGAAAGCGGCCTGATCGAGCCGGACATCCGCACCCATGCGGTGAACGGCGTGCTGATGCGCCTCGCGCTGGAAGTGGCGCCCCGTTTCGCCGATCGTGGGCTGCGCTTCACCGTGATGCCCTGCTCGGCCATGGTGCGAACCGATTCCGCATTGCTGGAGCGTCTGCTGCATGGTCTGGTCGCCAACGCCCTGCGCGGCACCGTGCGGGGCCGTGTGCTGCTCGGCTGCCGCATGCACGGCGACCGGCTGCGCATCGAGGTGTGGGACAGCGGCCGCGGCCTGTCGCCACAACGGCTGGCCGGCCTGCGGACGGAACTGGCGAAGCCGGTCGGGGAAGGGGCCGGGACACTGGGGCTGGACCTGACCCTGGTGCGCGGCCTTGCCCGCAAGCTCGGCCTTGGGCTGGAGATCTGCGCGGAGGAGGGCCGTGGCACCGTCTTCGCCGTGCTGGTCCCGCTTTCCGTCGAGGCCGCCGACCAGGGAACCGACGCGCCGGGCCGGGAGGATGCCGCTCCCCAGGCGCCGGACAGCGGCGCCACCGACATCAGCCGCACCCGCATCCTGGTGATCGAGGACGACGCCATGGTGCTTGCGGCGCTGGAGGCTCTGCTGGGGCAATGGGGGTGCAGCGTCGTCGGGGCGGATTCCTACGACATGGCGGTCGAGCGGATCGGCCCGGTACCGGGCTCCTTCGACCTCATCATTTCCGACCTGCGCCTGAAGGGGGCGGCGAACGGCATCGTCGCGATCCGGCAGATCGCCAAGCTGTTCGACCGCCCGGTGCCCGGCATGATCCTGACCGGCGACACCGACCCAAAGCGGCTGCGCGAGGCGCGGTTGTCCGGCTATCCGCTGCTGCACAAGCCGGTGGCTCCGCTTGCCTTGCGCGCCGCCGTTGTCCGCCTGCTTGGACATGATCCCCTTTGATAACAGAGATAGCGAAGTGAATCGGCGCAGTCTGGGGTAGCAGTCAAAATATGGAGTGTCGTAACTTTCGGTCTTTGCTGCGCTGCAATGACATTCTTGAAACAGAGACCGAGCGGATGCGGCAAAATGCGACAGAATTCCGGCAATTCTCCCGGCCGCGGCAACCATCCTGATCCTCCGATGGTTAGATCGGGATCGTCCTTTCGTTTAAACGTGAACTTTAACATACCTTCTTATGTCTTGGCTTCGCTATGATCGGTTTGAACACTCGCTGTTCGAACGGGTTGGGTGGAGGGCGTTCGGATGAATCGGCAGTATCGGAGTGGGGGGCGGACTGCGGCGTTGCCAGTGATCGTCATCGCCGGGCTGTTCCTGTCATTCTCGGCCTTTCTGATGATCCGGAGCACGACCCGCGAGGCCGAACTCATCCTTGCCGACCGTCAGGCGATCCAACTCCATGACGAACTGAAGGCGCGCTTCGAGGATCAGAGCGTGCTTCTGCGTGCGCTCAGCGGTCCGCTGGCCGGCCCCGCTCCGGTGACGGACGCGAGCTTCGCGTCTGCCGCCGAACCGCTGCTGCCGCTTTATCCCACTCTGCACGCCGTCGCCTGGGCCCGCCGGATCGCCGAACGGGACGTGCCGCTGCTTGAACGGGCGATGCGTTCGGCCGGCCACAGCTCCTTCAAGGTCCGTGATGCCGGCAGCCGGGAGTCCTATGGTGCCGGAGTCGCCGCCGACCGGTCCACGTCCGACCGGTTTGCGGCTGACAGATTCGTGAATGTGCTGGCGGAGCCGCGCTCCGCAGCCGGGTTGATCGGGCTGGACATGGCCGACCTTCCCGGCCAGCGCGACCTGCTGGTCCGCTCCTGCGCCGCCAATCGTGTCGTTGCGGCCGATGGCGAACCGTTGAAGGCGGAGCTGGGCAGGGGGTCCGTGCTGATCTACCTGCCGGTCTATTCCCGCGAGGTCGATCCCGATGACGGCCGCGTCGGCATCGGCGGGCGCATCGTCTGCGACGTGCTCACCGGCTTCCTGTGGACCAGCTTCGATGTCGGGCAACTGCTGCGCGACGCTGTCCGCAGGGTCGGGCTGGCCATCGGCGACGCCTATCTGCTGGAGCCGCCGGCCCGGCCGGATGCGGGGGAGCCGCGGCTTCTGGCTGCCGAGGGGGCGCTTGGCCGCCCGGGAGAATTGCCGCATCCGCCGGTCCATGCCCTTACGCTGGAGCAACTGACCGGCCCGGCGGCTCCTCACGCGATCGTCCGCGACATCGCCTATGGCGGCCGGGTATGGCGGCTCTATGTGGTCCCGGACGCGGTGCGGCTGTTCAGCGCGGAGGACCGGCTGGCCTGGACGATGCTGATCGGCGGGCTGCTGCTCACCACCGGTGTCGCGGCCTATGTCCTGCGCGAGGCGAGGACCAAGCGCCTGCTCCAGACCGAGGCCCGCGCCCGCGCCGCCATGGCCCGTGCCCTGCGCGAGAGCGAGGAGCGGTTCCGGCTGGCGCTGCGCTATTCCAAGGTGACTCTGTTCAGCCAGGACCGGAACCTGCGGCACCTGTGGATCTATTGCCCGCGCACCGACCTGCGGCCGGAAAGGATGATCGGCCTGACCGACGCCGACCTCTTTCCCGCCGAGGAGGCAGCCCGGACGACTGCTCTCAAGCGGTCTGTGATGGAAGGCGGGACAGGCACCCGTTGCGAATTGGAACTGACCTATTCCGGCTGCCGCCGGGTGCTCGACCTCTCGGTGGAACCGATGCGGGACGAGACGGGCGCCGTGGCCGGCGTCATCTGCGCCGCCATCGATGTGACGGAATCGGCCGACATCCGGGAGGCGCTGGCCCGCGCCCATGCCGAGGCCGAGCGGGCCAATCAGGCCAAGAGCCGCTTCCTGGCCGCCGCCAGCCATGACCTGCGCCAGCCCTTCCAGGCGATGAGCCTGTTCCACCATATCCTGATGACCAAGCTGGACGATCCCCAGCAGGTGGAGGTTGCGAACAAGCTGGGGGAGGCGCTGACGGCCGGTAACACGCTGCTGTCCACCCTGCTCGACACCTCGGCGCTGGAGGTCGGCAACGTCAAGCCGCGGGTCGTCGACTTCGATGTCCAGGAAATCCTCAGCCGGCTGGCCGTGGAGATCGGCGACCAGGCGATCGACCGCGGGCTTCTGCTGCGGATGGTCCCCTGTTCCGCCCGGGTGCGGAGCGATCCGATCCTTCTGGAGCGGATGGTCCGCAACCTGCTGGTCAACGCCCTGCGCTACACCAGCGAGGGACGGATTCTGCTGGGGTGCCGGCGCCGGTCCGATGCCGGTGGCGGGCTGCGGCTCTCCATCGAGGTGTGGGATACCGGTCCCGGCATCGCCGAGGCGGAGATGGCCGCGATCTTCGAGGACTTCTACCGCTGCGGCACCGACCAGCGCGACAGTGGCCGCGGACTCGGGCTGGGACTGTCCATCGTCCGACGGATGGCGCAGATGCTGGACCATCCCGTCGCCGTGCGGTCGCGGGTGGGGCATGGCACCGTCTTCGCGATCAGCGTGCCGCTGGTCGAGCAGCGCTGCTCCTGCTGCGCGGCAGCGGACTGAACGCTCTCTCCCCCTCTTCCATGCCGCGGCGCGTCCATGCTGCGGCGCGCAATGGTGGCAGTTCTGCCGGCCGGTCCGCTTTTCCCGTCCGCGAATGCGCAAGTTTCGATTATGCTGCGGCTGCTCAGTGCACCGAAACGATCTCAGTAACCCAGCTGCAACAATAGCTTGACGACTTTATTGATGTAGGTCATTGGGGTCCTTCGCCATGGGGGCTATTGCTTTCGCACAAGCACACTCCTTGGATAATCCTTGGAGGGTTACGGTTCCGCTTCGAAGGGACCCAACAAGACGGCGCTCGGCCCGTCGCTGCGGCATGCCCGACAGGGCGCCGGGGGCTGCGGGAACCGGGCTTGGGAGGATACGGCCTGCCGCCGCGACGGATGCCCGGCCAATCGGGCATCCGGTCCGGTCACCGGCATTCGGGCTTCCGCCTCGGGCGGGGGTTCGTTGGTCGGGCGCCGCGATCCTTTTCAGGAGCATTCTAGTATGGACACCGCCATCGCCGCCCCCTCCGCCGCCCCGGCGGGTCGCAGCGGCATCGTTCCGACCGGCAAGAACGGCAGCCCCATGATCGAAAACGTCACGTTCGAGGAAATCCGCATCGGCCAGCAGGCCAGCCTGTCGCGCCGCCTGACCATGTCCGACATCGAGCTGTTCGCGACGGTGTCCGGCGACCTCAACCCGTCCCATGTGGACGAGGATTACGCCGTCGACCACAAGGTGGTCGGCCATGGCATGTGGTCGGGCTCGCTGATCTCCGCCGTTCTCGGCACCCTGCTGCCCGGTCCGGGCACGGTCTATGTCGGCCAGGATCTGCGGTTCGCACTGCCGGTCCTGCTGGGCGACATCGTCACCGTGACCGTCACCGCCAAGTCCAAGGATGCCGCGCGCAAGACCGTCGTCTTCGACTGCCTGTGCGTCAACCAGGACGGCCGGACGGTGGCGACCGGCGTGGCCGAGGTGATCGCCCCGACCGAGAAGGTGTGCCGCGCCGCGGCGGAACTGCCGCAGGTGCAGGTCATCCGCCATGACGGCCACGAGCTGATGCTGAAGAAGTGCGAGTCGCTGCCGCCGGTGCCGACCGCCGTCGTCCATCCCTGCGACGAAAGCTCGCTGCGCGGCGCCGTCGAGGCGGCCGAAGCGAACCTGATCGACCCGGTGCTGGTCGGCCCGGAAGCCAAGATCCGCTCCGTCGCCGAGGCCTGCGGGCTCGACGTCTCGCGCTACCGCATCGTCGACGTCGCCCACAGCCATGCCTCCGCCGAGACCGGCGTCCGGCTGGCCCGCACCGGCGAGTGCGAGGCGGTGATGAAGGGCAGCCTCCACACAGACGAGCTGATGGGCGAGGTGGTGAAGAAGGAGACCGGCCTGCGCACCGGCCGCCGCCTGAGCCATGTCTTCGTGATGAACGTGCCCACCTACCCGCGGCCGCTGCTGATCACCGACGCGGCGATCAACATCTACCCGACGCTGGAGGACAAGGTCAGCATCGTGCAGAACGCCATCGACCTCGCCAAGGTGCTGGGGGTCGAGGTGCCGCGCGTCGCCATTCTGTCGGCGGTCGAGACCATCAACACCAAGATCGCTTCGACGCTGGAAGCCGCCGCACTGTGCAAGATGGCCGACCGCGGCCAGATCACCGGCGGCATCCTCGACGGTCCGCTGGCCTTCGACAACGCCATCAGCCGCGAGGCCGCCATCACCAAGGGCATCAGGTCCGAGGTGGCCGGTCAGGCCGACATCCTGCTGGTTCCGGATCTGGAGGCCGGCAACATGCTGGCCAAGCAGCTGTCCTTCCTGGCCCATGCGGACGCCGCCGGCATCGTGCTCGGCGCTCGCGTGCCGATCATCCTGACCAGCCGCGCCGACAATGTGCGCACCCGTCTGGCGTCCTGCGCCGTGGCCGTCCTGTCGGCCGCCGCGCGCCGCCGCGGTGCCGCCGCCGCGGCCGAGTAAGAAGGTCCGACGCCATGTCCAACGCGATCCTCGTCATCAATGCCGGCTCCTCCAGCCTGAAATTCTCGGTCTTCCGGGATCATGGCGGCGGGGATCCGGTGGTCACCATCAACGGCCAGATCTCGGGCATCGGCACCCAGCCGGTGTTCGAGGCCAAGGACGCCCAGCGCCATCCGCTCGCTGAAAAGAGCTGGGGTGCCGGCGAGCCCAGCGACCGCACCGCCCTGCTGTCCTACCTGCTCGACTGGATCGAGGAACGGCTGGAGGGAGCGACGCTGATCGCCGCCGGCCACCGGGTGGTGCATGGCGGCGTCCGCCATGCCGCCCCGGTGCTGCTGACACCATCCCTGCTGGACGAGCTGGACGGTCTGGTCCCGCTCGCCCCGCTGCATCAGCCGCACAACCTCGCCGCCATCCGGGCGCTGGCCGAGGCGCATCCGGAACTGCCGCAGGTCGCCTGCTTCGACACCGCCTTCCACCGCAACCAGCCCTGGCAGGCCCAGACCTTCGCCATTCCGCGGGAACTGACCGAGGAAGGCGTGCGGCGCTACGGCTTCCATGGCCTGTCCTACGAGTACATCGCCCGCCGCCTGCCGGAAATCGCACCGGATCTCAGCGATTCGCGGGTGGTCGTCGCCCATCTCGGCAGCGGCGCCAGCATGTGCGCCATCCATGGCGGGCGCAGCGTCGACAGCACCATGGGCTTCACCGCGCTCGACGGCCTGCCGATGGGCACCCGTTGCGGCGCCATTGATCCCGGCGTGCTGATCTACCTGATGCGCAAGGGCATGGATGCGGGAGCCATCGAGAAGATGCTCTACAACAAGTCCGGCCTGCTCGGTGTGTCCGGCATCTCCAACGACATGCGTGCCCTGCTGGACAGCGGCGACCCGCATGCGCAGGAGGCGGTGGAGCTGTTCTGCTTCCGCATCGCCAAGGAGACCGGGGCGCTGGCCGCCTCGATGGGCGGTGTCGATGCGCTGGTGTTCACGGCCGGCATCGGTGAGCGCTCCGCCCCGGTGCGGGCGCGGGTCGGCGACAAGCTGGCCTGGATGGGGGTGGACATCGACGCGGCGGCCAACGAGGCCAATGCGACGAAGATCTCGACCCCCGGCAGCCGCCTGCCGGTCTATGTCATCCCGACCGACGAGGAACGGATGATCGCGCTGCACACCCGCAAGGTGCTGACGGGGCGGTGAGTGATGTGTGGGGGCGTCGGCTGACACCCCCACATCCCCCTGGAGCCCGCCCCCCATTCGGTGCTAGCACCCCTCCGGCATCAAGCATCGTCCGGGGGAGCCCGTGGTCCGCCCCTATCTGCCGCTGAACGCCCTGCGCGCCTTCGAGGCGTCGGCGCGGCATCTCAGCTTCACCCGCGCGGCTATCGAGCTGTGCGTGACCCAGGCAGCCGTCAGCCATCAGGTCAAGCTGCTGGAGGAGCGGCTGGGCGCCAGCCTGTTCCATCGCCTGCCGCGCGGCCTCGCCCTGACCGACGAGGGGAGGGCGCTGCTGCCGACGCTGGAAGAGGCGTTCGACCGCATCGGCGGGCTGCTCGACCAGTTCGAGGGCGGGCACTTCCGCGAGGTTCTGACGGTCGGCGCCGTCGGCACCTTCGCCGTCGGCTGGCTGTTGCCGCGGTTGCCGCGCTTCCGCGAGGCACATCCCTTCGTCGATTTGCGCCTGTCCACCAACAACAACCGCGTCGACATCGCGGCGGAAGGGCTGGACTACGCCATCCGCTTCGGTGACGGCGCGTGGCACGGCACCGAGGCCGTTCCTCTGTTCGAGGCGCCGCTGTCGGTGCTGTGCGCGCCGGAGATCGCCCGGCGGCTGCGCGAGCCCGCCGATGTCGGGCACGAGACTCTGCTGCGCTCCTACCGGTCCGACGAATGGCCGGGCTGGTTCGCCGCTGCCGGGATCGAGCCGGCGGCGATGCCTCCGGTCAAGGGGCCGGTCTTCGACTCCTCCTCCCTGATGGTGGAGGCGGCGATCCAGGGGGCGGGGGTGGCCTTGGCCCCGGTGGCGATGTTCCGTCGGCCGCTCGCCGTGGGGCTGATCGAGCAACCCTTTGCCGTCACTGTGCGCAAGGGCGCCTATTGGCTGACATCGCTGAAGTCACGGCCGGAGACGCCGACCATGCGCGCTTTCCGCGACTGGCTGTTCGCCATGGTCGCGGAAGAGGCGGCGACCTGAATGGGCGGGCTGGAGACAGGAGATGGAACTCCTGTCGTCGTTGGTTCCCGAACTTCCCTTTATTGGCTGCCGGTGCCGTCACCGGTCGAGCCGGGCAAGTAACGGCCGACCGCCTTGATGATTGCAAGCGCGGAAGTCGCCGCATCGTCCATGCCGACGGAACGGATCGCCGCCGCAACCTTTGCGTTCGGCCCTGAGTCGCCATCGGTTACCGCAAACATGCTGGCATCATCTCCGCCGTCGGATTGCAGCAGCTTGGCCAGTGCGCCGGCACTCTGCCGATCATCCAGCCGCACCAGCGTCATCGCCTCCGATGCGATCCCGGTGCCGCGATTGAACGCGATATCGAGCTTTTGGCCAAACCGCGAATCCTGCCGATCGGTGATGCTCAACCCGATGAAGCCTGCGCCAGCCTTGCGGTCTTCTGCCGTTGCTCCGACCTCGCTCTCACCGGCTTCAGCCAGTACGGACGGCGGTTTGGGCTTGGAGATCCCCTTGCTGGCGGCAATGGCGTCCATCATGGCCGTCCCAGCCCCGCCAGTGGTGATCGAGATACTGTCGGATAAGCCGAACGCAGCGCGAAATGCGTCAGCGGCCTTTCCCATATATTCGCTTGTCGCATTGGCCCAGTCGGTCATTGCCGGAATCGCAGCGCCGACGCGCCGGATCTCCTGATCTCGTTCGGCCGACAGGGCCGTCGGCTTCTCACGCCCCATTTTCAGGCGCGCGGCATCGGACAAATCCACAATATCCGTAAGAGGCAGGCGTGGTGAATCCTGAGAGGCAATGGAGGTCGAGGGGCGTGCGGATGCTCCGGTTGGTTTGACCATGCCAGTGGTTGCGTCGAGCAGAATCTGAGACCCAGTGATCTTCGTCATCCCACAGCCCCTCGGTGCATTATCTCTCGATAATACGCACAAAAAACTGGCACATCAAGAGGGCGCCCAATGCCAAAGGTGATGAATATTAAATAAATTACCTTCCTAAGTTTATTTAGCTCTTGACTGCGCAACTGGTAAATTGAAAATTTCCTCGCTCCACAACCTTCAAAGCCGGGTATCCGCCGTGCCCTTCTCGATATCTTTGAACGAAAAAGATAATTCCTTCCAGGTCCCTACGTCTGGCTCGCAAGTCGGCGACTGGTTTGTCGATGCAAAAGCTGGAAACGACACCGTCGTCGGATGGACCGGAGCAGATACCCTGCTTGGAGGCGACGGCAATGATCGTCTGAACGGTCATTTGGGAAATGACAGCTTATACGGTCAATATGGTGATGACTGGCTCTGGGGTGATCTGGGTAACGACAGTTTGGATGGAGGTCCCGGACGCGACGCTCTTTATGGTGGGGATGGAGACGATACTCTGATTGGTGGAGGTACCGACCCCGGCTTCGGTCTTGCCGATCTTTTACAAGGAGGGGCAGGAAATGATCTCTACTATCATGACTTTTCTGTTCCAGGAATTACGCTTATAAATGACGCGACGAGTTCTGATATAAATAATCGGGACATAATGTATTTCGCAAATGTGACGACAACCCTGCAGTTAATGTTTGGAGATGACAGATCCACGCTTTACATTTACAAGCCAGGATAACTGGACGATGGGAGCTTCGATAACGGAGTTATCATACAATCTCAGACAACGAATACTGGATACAATGGGGTGGGAACTGTTGAGTGTGCGTTTGTGAATGGGACGCAGTATACCGGGTGGATAGACAGTGTCTATAACACTTGGGATTCTCTATTTGCCTGACATCTGTTTAATCTGTCTGGCTAAAGAGTCTTTGGGGTAATTGAGAGCACATGCGGAGGCGCTGCTCTATGCAAGGCCTCCGCCCATTATAAATGGCGAGTCGGCACACGCGGTTCTTCCGCGACTGGCCTTTGTCACGGCCGCGGAAGAATCGGCAGGCTGAGCCGTCAGGACAGGGTGACGCGGCGGGGCGCCTGCTGCCGTTCCCGCTGCTGCCAGAAGCGCAGCCGCAACCGTGGCGCCATGAACCAGGCGATGGGAGCGGCAAGGATGACGCTGAGGATCACCACGGTCGGCATCAGCGTCATCGCCTGTTCGGAAAAGCTGGGGATGCCCAGGACCAGGACGGTGCCGATGCCGAAGACCACACCCTGGATCATGCCGTAGATCAGGATGGCGAGGCGCAAACGGGTGGACATGGGACTGCTCCGCTGAAGTTGGTTGGTGCATAGACCGTTTCCTTCTTCAACCGGGGCGAGGCCGCAATGTTCCGAACGCCATCGGAGGGAGTCTGATCCGCCCGATAGCGTTCGTATACATACAATTATTGGGCGTGAAGCGGACTTGCCCTTACCGGTGCGCCCGCCACCACGCCATCAGGCCGGTGGTGGAGCTGTCATGCGCGCCCTCGGCCGGACCGGTCTCCATCTCCGGCAGGATGGTGTTGGCCAACTGCTTGCCAAGCTCGACGCCCCATTGGTCGAAGCTGTTGATGTCCCAGACGATGCCCTGGACAAAGACCTTGTGTTCGTACAGCGCGATCAGGGCGCCCAGCGTCGCCGGCGTCAGGCTCTGCATCAGGATGGTGTTGGACGGGCGGTTGCCGGGGAAGACACGGTGGGGGACCAGCGCCTCCACCTCATCCGCCGGCTTGCCGGCCTTGGTCATCTCCGCCCGCACCTCGTCGGCGGTCTTGCCGCGCATCAGCGCCTCGGCCTGGGCGAAGACGTTGGACAGCAGGATGCGGTGATGGGCGCCGGCCTCCGCCCCGATCGGGTTGTGGGTGGTCGCCGCCGCCACGAAGTCGCAGGGGATCAGCGAGGTGCCCTGGTGGATCAGCTGGTAGAAGGCATGCTGGCCGTTGGTGCCGGGCTCGCCGAACAGCACCGGGCCGGTCTGGTAGTCCACCGGCTCGCCGCCGCGGGTCACCGACTTGCCGTTGCTCTCCATGTCCAACTGCTGGAGATAGGCGGGGAAACGGTGCAGATACTGGTCGTAGGGCAACACCGCATAGGACGAGGCGTCCCAGAAATTGCGGTACCAGACACCGAGCAGGCCGAGCAGCACCGGCATGTTGCGCTCGAGCGGCGCGGTCTGGAAATGTTCGTCCATGGCATGGGCGCCGGCCAGCATCTCGGCGAAGCGTTCCGGACCGATGGCGATCATGATCGGCAGGCCGATGGCCGACCATAGCGAATAACGGCCGCCGACCCAGTCCCAGAAGCCGAACATGTTGGCGGGGTCGATGCCGAACTTGCGCACCTCCGCCTCGTTGGTGGAGACGGCGACGAAATGCTTGGCGACATGCGCTTCGTCCTGCGCGGTCTCCAGGAACCAGCGGCGGGCGGAATGGGCGTTGGTCAGCGTCTCCTGCGTCGTGAAGGTCTTGGACGCGATGACGAACAGCGTCGTCTCCGGGTCCAGCCACTTCAGCTGCTCGGCAAGATGGGTGCCGTCGACGTTGGAGACGTAATGCAGGGCGACATGGGCGTGGGCGAAAGGCTTCAGCGCCTCCGTCGCCATGACCGGACCGAGGTCGGAGCCGCCGATGCCGATATTCACCACATCGGTGATCGGCTGGCCGGTGTAGCCGCGCCATTCGCCGTCGCGCACCGAATTGGCGAAGGCGTCCATCCGCTCCAGCACCGCGCGCACGCCCGGCATCACGTCGCGGCCGTCGACCGTGACGGCGCGGTCGGAGCGGTTGCGCAGCGCGGTGTGCAGGACCGCGCGCTTCTCCGTCAGATTGATCGGCTCGCCGCCGAACATGCGGGCGCGGGCCCCCTCGACATCCTGCTGGCGGGCGAGGTCGAGCAGCAGACCGACCGTGTCCTGCGTGATGCGATTCTTCGAATAGTCGAGGAACAGCCCCGCAGCCTCCATAGAGAAGGCTTTGAACCGTCCGGGATCGGCGGCGAACAGGTCACGCATGTGCGTGCCGGCCATGTCCTGGCGGTGCCGGGCAAGAGCGGTCCAGGCGGAAGAGCGGGTCAGCGCGGTCATGATGCTTTGGACTCCTTGACGTCAGCGGTCCTTTGGCGCGGCCCATCTGCAGGGCGTGCGGAGCCTAACACCGACCGCCGGCCACGGCCACGACCCAAAACGCGGCGGTCGGCGCTGCTTATCGGCCTATGCGGGGCGGCCAGGGGTGCAACCTGTCGACGGGTCGGGTGTTGTGGATTCAGGAAAATACGTCAGGAGGACGTCATGTCGGACAAGCCCGCCGCCCCGCCCTTGGAAGAGCGCGAGGATCAACGCGACCGCGACGATGCCGCTCGTCCGGATCAGGTCGGGATCATTCCCGGCAAGGTGCCGGGAAGCCCGGTCGATCCCGGCGATCCCCGCTTTCCGGGGAGCCAGCCGGATTTGGCGTGAGGCATCGGCATTTGAACCATGGGCCGGGCTTCGGTCGGGCGTGTCAGGTGTCCTGGCTCTCAATCCTCGGCGGGATCGCCGTATCCGCTTACGGCCGCCTGCTTGAGAAAGTCGTTCAGGACTGCCTGAAGATCGCCCGACGCCGCCTGAATCCGGTCATGCTGTTCCGACCGGCAGGCCAGACATAGGGTTCGGGCCGCCGCAACGATTTCGGTGTAGCCGAACATCCCCGCGGCTCCGACCATCTGGTGGGAAACCCCGTACAACTCCGGCGGGGTTCTGTCGGCTTCCGCCAGATCGTCCAGGGCGATTTTCACCCTGTCGATGAACATTCCGATCATCGCGGCAGCCTGCTCCTTGCCGACCGCCGCGGCGATGCTGCCCGGCCGGGGCCGCATCGCCGCGGCTTCCGGTCCGGTAAAACCGGCCTGCATGGTTTGCGCGACATCGGGACGATCCGGGCGCTGCAAATGGCCGGCGATGGCCTGCAGCAGATCGTCGATCTGGAAGGGTTTGGCGATGTGCCCGTCCATTCCGGCGGCCAGACAATTGGCCACGTCGTCGTGGAATGCGTCGGCGGTGAGAGCCAGGATGGGAATCCGGCCGCGCCCGCCCGCCATCGCCCGGATCGCGCGGGTGGCGTCGGCGCCGTCCATCCCAGGGAGATGGACGTCCATCAGCACGAGGTCAAGCGGCTCCCGCCCCACCGTCGCCACCGCCTCCTCGCCGGTTCCCGCGACGCTCACGCCGTATCCCGCCTGTTCCAGGACAGTCCGGGTCAGCGTCTGGGTGATCGGGTTGTCCTCCACCACCAGGATCCGGGAACCCCTGGGCGGGCTTACTCTCGTCTGCGGTGGCTCGTCGGCTTCGTCGGAGCGGGGTTGCGCCACCGGCAGAGTCACCGTGAAGCGGAAGCTGCTTCCCTGTCCCTCCCGGCTGTCGAAGCCGATGGTGCCGCCCATCATCTCCACCAACCCCTTGCAGACCGCCAACCCCAACCCGGTGCCGCCATAGGTTCGCGTCGTCGAACTGTCGGCTTGGCTGAAACGTTTGAACAGCCGGTCATGACGGTCCGCCGGAATGCCGATCCCGGTGTCCCGGATGCCGACGTGCAATTCCGCCTGTCCCGTACCGGTCGGCTTCAGCGCGATCGAGAGGCGGACCTCGCCGTGTCTGGTGAACTTGACGGCGTTGTTGAGCAGGTTGCCGATCACCTGCTGCAGCCTCGTCGGATCGCCTTTGACCCAGCCGGCGACATCCAGCGAGAAGTCGCAGTGCAAACCGAGGCCTTTGGCCGCCGCCATCGGCTTCGCCAAGGCGATGCAGCGGTCGATCAGGGTGCGCATATCGAACTCCACGGACTCCAGCGTCACGTAGCCGCCTTCGATCTTGGAGTAATCCAGGATGTCGTTGATGACGTTGAGGAGGAGGCGCCCGCTGCTGACCTGGAGCTTGAGCCACTCCTTCTGCACCGGGTCGAGAGGCGATTTCGCCAGCAATTCGGAAAAGCCGAGGATGCCGGTGAGCGGAGTGCGCAGTTCGTGGCTGATCACCGCCATGAACGCGGACTTCTCGTCACTTTCGAGGTTGGCGCGGGCCAGACCGCTCGACAGGGTTTCCGTCCGGGCCTCCAGCTTGCGGACCTTCCACCAGACGAGCATGGACGCCGTGACGATAAGGGTAAGAAGGATCAACCCGCCATTGGCGAGGAATCGCAGCCAGACCGGCCGGTAGGTCTGCTCCGCCACCGAGACCGGAATGGCCATGGCCAGATACCATCCCGTCCTTCCCAACGCCGTGGTCACCACATAGGACGGGCGGCCATCCTTGGTGATCGATGGTTGAATGCCGGTGCGTCCGGCCCGGATCGACTCGACCAGATCGGGGGTTGCAGGAGTGCCGACGAAAATCTCCCCCTGCTCGCTGCGGGCCGTAATCATCAGGGAGCGGTCGAGAAGGGCTGCGACCCATCCCTTGGCAGTGACGGCGGAGCGCAGCAGATCGTTGAACATTCTCGGGTCGACGATCCCCGTCAGCACGTAGGCAACCCGGCCGTCCCGCAGGATCGGGATCTCCAGGGGAATGGTGCCGGCGCTCAGATCGCCGACTTCCGGCATGCCGGATGACCAGACGGGCGATAACGCGTCCATGGCGCCATGTTCCGCCGCCGGTCCATGCAAAGCTCCGCCGATGTCGAAGATCGTCCGCTCATGGTCGCGCAGCATGATGGCGAGGGTGGAGGGATGAAGCTGCCTGGCCAATTTGGCGCGGGCCTCGAGCTCTCCCGTTTCATCCGATGCGGTCGGCGGCGCCATGGTCAAGCCGCTGAGGAAGGATGTCTCGCGCTGGATCAGTTGCTGGATGGAGGTGGAGGTGTGTTCAAGCTCATCCTCGAGGTTGGTCCTGATGATCTCCTGTTGTAGCCGGTTGACTGTGATCAGCAGCAGCAGGGCATAGGCGGCAAGCGGCAACAAAGCCGCCGCAATCCAATGCGGACGCATGTCGTCAGCTCCGCCAATGTGGCCTGAGGTAAATTTTCGCGAACTTGCCCGGCTATCTTATCTGCCAATCCGGCATATGGAGTCTATGATTTTCCTTTCAAAGGCCTCGTGGAAAATTAATAAGCCATAAAAGTAGGGATGATAAGCAAGATGAGAATGCTCGATCTTTTCCATGGGATCAAAGTGCGCGAATTCAATGTTTCCATGTTTGGTAGCATTTGGTAACTGGGCAACCTTTGCCTTGACCTTATGGCGGCGGTCCAGCTTCCCTGCTCGCGGGCAGACGAGCCCGGCAGGCCCGTCAGACCTCGGTGTCACGCAGGTTCAAAATTGACGAGGCGACCACCGGCGGCGCGCAATCGGAAGGGAGCGACGCGTGCCGAACGGTCCCGCATCTGCCGTGACTGGATCGCCACCCATCCTCTCCATAAAAACGCGGGGAAGACGGGTGACGGTATCCGGCGTCGGAGTTGCCCTCAACTCCCCCCTTCGATCGTCCGCGTCGGCGACACGCCTTCCGGCTTGCCGACCAGCACGGTCAGCAGCTTCGCCGGGTCGAGCAGGCGCTGGGAGACGCGCTTGATGTCGGCCTGCGACACCGCGTTGATGTAGCGGTCGCGCTGGTTCAGATAGTCGATGCCCAGCTTGTCGCGCTTCACCTGCAGCAGGATGCGGGCGATGGCCTGGGTCGAGCCCAACTGCAGCGGGAAGGAGCCGGTCAGGTAGGTCTTGGCGTCGGCCATCTCCTGGTCGGTCAGGCCGTCATTGGCCATGCGCGCCCATTCCTGGCGGATGATGTCCAGCGCCTGGCCCGCCTTGGCGTTGACGGTGGAGCCGCCGGCCATCACCAGCGCCGTATGGTCCATCGGGATCAGGTAGCTGTAGACGCCGTAGCTCAGCCCGCGCTTCTCCCGCACCTCCTCCATCAGGCGGGAGCCGAAGCCGCCTCCGCCCAGCACATAGTTCATCACCGTGGCGGCATACCAGTCGGGGTCGTCGCGCTTCACCCCCGGCTGGCCCATCAGCATGACGGTCTGCGCGGTCGGGCGGGGCAGCAGGATGGTCTGGCCCAGCCCGGACATCGTCACGTCGGCGATCGGCTTCGCATCGGACTTGGCCGGCAGCCCGCCGAACACCGTGTCCAGCGCCTTGCCGAGATCCTCCGGCGAGATGTCGCCGGCGGCGGCCACCACCAGCCGGTCGCGGCCGAACTGGCCCTTCACGAAGGCGCGCAGGTCGTCGGGCGTGACGGCCGGCAGGCTGTCCAGGCTGCCGCGGTTCTCGCCGCCATAGGGATGGTCGGGGAAGGCGGTGGCGTAGAACTGGCGCCGCGCGACATAGTTGGGGTCGGCGAGGTCGCGCCTCAGGCTGGCCATGACCGAGGACCGCATGCGGTCCAGCGCCTCGGGCGCGAAACGCGGCTCTGTCAGCGCCAGACGGGTCAGCTCCAGCGCCTCGTCCCGGTTCTCGGCCAGGGTGCGCATCGATCCGCCGAAGCCGTCGCGCCCGGATTCGAAGCCGAGCGCGATGGCCTTGTCCTGCAGACGCGCCTGGAAGGCCTGGGAGTCGTATGGCCCGGCGCCCTCGTCCAGCATGGTGGAGGCGAGGTTCGCCAACCCTTCCTTGCCCTTGGGATCGGTGCCGCCGGCCCCTTCGAAGACCCATTCCAGCGCCAGCACCGGCACCTTGTGATCCTCGACCAGCCACGCCTCGATCCCGCCGGGGCTGACCACGCGCTTGATGTCCATGGCCTGGGCGGGGGAGAGAAGGGCGGCGGTCGCAAGGAAGAACGCCACGACTGCCAGCCGGATGGGGGGAAGTCCGCGGGCGGATGAAACATCGTGAAACACGCTCATCCTCAACTGTCCTTTCCGGTCGGGGGCAGCAGCAGGCCGGTGACGTGGTTGCTCTGGCTCAGCACGGCGCGGGCGGCGGCGTTGACCTGATCGGCGGTGACGGCGTCGATGCGCACCGGCCAGTTCTCCACGTCGTCGATGCTCTGGCCGGTGGCGAGTGCCGCACCCAGCGTCTGCGCCGGCCCGGTCAGGCTGTCGCGGGCGTAGGCCGCCGAGGCCAGCATCCGCTTGCGGGCGGTGGCGACCTCCTCCTCCGTCACGCCGGACTTCAACAGCTTGTCGACCTCCGCCCACAGCGCCGATTCGAGCTTGTCCATCGGCACCCCGGCGGCCGGGCTGGCGCCGACGCTGAGCGTCGCCATGTCCCAGGCGGTCGGGCCGTAGCCGAGCCAGGCCGAGGTGGCGAGCTTCTGGTCCACCACCAGGCTGCGGTAGAGGCGGGACGTGGTGCCGCCGCTCATGATCTCTGCCAGCACCTGCAACGCGTAGGCCTGGCCGTCCCGGTCCTGCCGGTAGGACGGGGCGGTCCAGATCCGGCGGACCGACGGCTGGCGGACCTCCTCGTCACGCAGCACCACCTGACGGGAAGAGGTCAGCGGCGGCTCGGTCACGCGCTTGCGCTCGGGCACCGGACGGGCCGGAATGGCGCCGTAATAGCGTTCGGCCAGCGGCTTCAGCTCCGCCGCGGTCACGTCGCCGGACACCACCAGGATGGCGTTGTTGGGCGTGTACCACGTCTTGTAGAAGCGCTCCGCCATCTCCCGCGTCAGGGCCGACATCTCCTGCGGCCAGCCGATCACCGGGGTGCCGTAGGGGTGGTGGACGAACAGGGTCGCGTTGATCTGCTCGCCGATGCGGTCGGCCGGCTCGTTCTCGATGCGCTGGCGCCGCTCCTCGATGATGACGTCGCGTTCGGGATAGACCACCGCGTCGGTCAGCTTCAGGTTGGCCATGCGGTCGGCCTCCATCCGCATCACCATCTCCAGCCGGTCGCGGGCGACGTTCTGATAGTAGGCGGTGTAGTCATAGCTGGTGAAGGCGTTGTCGCGCCCGCCGTTCTTGGCGATGATCCGGCTGAACTCGCCGGGCTGGATCGTGTCCGTCCCCTTGAACATCAGATGTTCCAGGAAATGGGCGATGCCGGACTGGCCGCGCTCCTCGTCGGCGGCCCCCACCTTGTACCAGACCATATGGGTCACGACCGGCACGCGGTGGTTGGGAATGACCACCACCTGCATGCCGTTGGACAGGGTGAAGCTCTCGGGGAAGAACACCCCCTTTTCCGCGGCATGAGCGGGCGACGCGGCGAACGGCGTCGGCGCCAGAGGAGCCGCGACGGTGAAGGTCAGGGCCAGGAGACCGGCCGCGGCGAGGCGGCGGGCTGGAAGGTAGGCGGGCATGGGGGCTCCCGGATGAGGAGGTCCGAATCGAAAGGGCGCCCTTCACTGGAAAGGGCGCCCCCGGAAACTGGTGTGATGACGTGGCTTGAACAAGGCTGAAAGCGGGCTGAAAAGCGGCCCGAGGGCGGTTCGGACCGCCGGAGCTTAGAACAGGCCTTCCAGCGGCGCCTTGCGCTTGCGCTCGATCGTCGGGGTGGCGGCGCCGTCCAGCGCCTTGCCCTGGGCCTGGGCTTCGCGCAGGCGCTGCTGCTCCTTGCCGGGATCGACGACGGAGACCGGCGGCTGCTGCGTCTGCCAGAACAGCAGCGAGTCGATCCAGCTCTTGTCGGCGACGATCAGCTGGGTGGTTTCCTGATCGACCTTGGCGCGGATGTTCGGGTCGATGCCGTCGCGGGCCGAAGCCTGGGCGATCAGCGACTTCTCGCCGGCGGTCGAGCCGGCCGCCGCCTTCGCACCACCGCGCGCGGCGCCGCCGAACACGGCGCCGGCGGCCATCTGGGTCGGGGTGCTGTCCTGCGGACGGGCGGCGCCGGGGCGCGGCTTCGGCAGGTCCTGCATGCTGGGCGGCAGAGTCAGCGGAGCGCGGGAAACGACGGAGAACTCGTCGGGGCTCTGGCGGTCGAGACCGATGGACCGGCGCACATCCGAGCAGCCGGCGAGCGTCAACGCCGCAAGCGCCAGCCCGATGAGCGGAAGCCGGGTCCGGGGGAAGGAGAGGGCGGAGGAGATGCTGGTCACGTTCGGAGGATCCCGTCGTCTGTCACGTCTTAGCGACCCGGCCCGAAGGCCGAGGGCCGCATGGTCAGCGCTCGCCGGTGGTTATAGCGCCACCGGCGACGGAACTCTTACGACTTTTCGCGGCCGGCGAACAGTCCGTCGATCAACAGCAGAACGACGCCGACGCTGATTCCGCTGTCGGCCACGTTGAAGGCCCAGAAATGCCAGCCGCCGACATGGAAGTCGAGGAAATCGACCACAGCGCCATGCAGAAGCCGGTCGGCCACGTTGCCGACCGCCCCGCCGATGATGAAGCCCAGCGCCAGGGCGATCAGACGCCGTTCGGCCTGCCGGAGCCAGAAGACCAGGCAGACGGCGATCACCGCGGCGATGGCGCTCAGGATGTAGGGCATCAGCGCCCCGCCGCTGGCGAAGGTGCCGAAGCTGACGCCGTAGTTCCACACCAGCACGATGTTGAAGAAGGACGTCACCTCGATGACATGCGGCACCGGCTGCATGACCTGCTCGAGGATCCACCACTTGCTGCCCTGGTCGAGGACCACCACCACGACGGCGACGATCAGCCCGAACAGCCAGTAGGAGCGGGATTGGTTGGCGACGAAGGCGTTCATGCGGCCACACGTTCTCCCTCTCCCCCCCGGGGAGAGGGTCGGGGTGAG
>NZ_RWIJ01000011.1:0-15320 GCF_019805165.1 Azospirillum sp. 412522 | reverse complement strand
ATGCGCGGCGAGGGGCGTCCGGCAGGCGGATCCCCCTCACCCTAATCCTCTCCCCGGGGGGGAGAGGGGATAGAGCCGCAGTTGTGACGGCCTTCCTCATGCCACCGCGTCGGAGCAGCGGATGCAGAGCGTCGGATGGTCGTGGACCGTGCCGACCTCCTCCAGCACCTTCCAGCAGCGCTCGCACTTCTCGCCTTCGGCCAGAGCCGGGGCGACGGCGATGCCGGGAACGTCGGCCAGGGTGAAGGCACCCTCCGGCGCCGCGGCGTCCGTCACCTCGATCGCCGAGGTGATGCAGACGTCCTGGAAATCGACGTCGGCCAGCAGGGCCTTGGTCGCGGCATCCACATACACGGTCGGGTCGGCCTGGAGCGAAGAGCCGATGGTCTTGTTGGCGCGCTCCAGCTCCAGGGCGCCGGTGACGACGCGGCGGACCGTGCGCACCGAATCCCACTTGGCGGCCAGAGCGTCATTGCGCCACTCGGCGGGAACCTCCGGGAAGCCGCGCAGATGCACGCTCTCCTCGGTCCAGCCCAGCCCTTCGGGCCGTGCCAGCCACGCCTCTTCGGCGGTGAAGCAGAGGATCGGGGCGAGCCAGGCGGTGAGGGTGGAGAACAGATGCTCCATCACCGTCCGCACCGACCGGCGGCGCACCGAATCGACCGGATCGCAATAGAGGCTGTCCTTGCGGACGTCGAAGTAGAAGGCCGACAGCTCCACCGCGCAGAAGTTGTGCAGGGCGACGAACAGGGCGTGGAAGTCGTAGGCCTCGACCTTCTCGCGGACCAGCGCGTCCAGCTCCGACAGGCGGTGCAGGACCCAGCGCTCCAGCTCCGGCATCTGGGCGGCGTCGATCCGCTCGGCCGGGGTGTAGTCGGCGAGCGCGCCCAGCAGGTAGCGCAGCGTGTTGCGCAGGCGGCGGTAGAGGTCGGCCTGGGTCTTGATGATCTCCTTGCCGATGCGGAGATCCTCCGAATAGTCGGAGTTGATGATCCACAGCCGCAGGATGTCGGCGCCGTACTGGTCGCAGACCTCCTGCGGGGCCACCACGTTGCCCAGCGACTTGGACATCTTGCGGCCCTGCTCGTCGAGCACGAAGCCGTGGGTCAGCACCGCGTTGTAGGGCGCGCGTCCGCGGGTGCCGCAGCTTTCCAGCAGCGAGGAGTGGAACCAGCCGCGATGCTGGTCGGAGCCTTCCAGATAGAGGTCGGCCGGCCAGGCCAGCTCCTCCAGCCGTTGTTCCAGCACGAAGGCGTGCGAGGATCCCGACTCGAACCAGACGTCGACGATGTCCCTGACCTGCTCGAACTCGTCGGCGGAATAGGAGTTGCCGAGGAAGTCCTGGGGATCGCGGGCGAACCAGGCGTCGGCGCCCTCCTGCTGGAAGATGTCGGCGATGCGGGCGAACACCGCCTCGTCGCGCAGGATCTCGCCGGTCGATTTGCGGACGAACAGCGCGATCGGCACGCCCCAGGCGCGCTGGCGGCTGATGCACCAGTCCGGACGGCTCTCGATCATCGAGCGGATGCGGTTCTCACCCTGCTCGGGCACCCAGCGGGTGTCGGCGATCGCCTGCAGCGCCACCTTGCGCAGGTCGTTCGTCTCCATCGAGATGAACCATTGCGGCGTGGTGCGGAAGATCAGCGGCGCCTTGGACCGCCAGCTGTGCGGGTAGCTGTGCTTGATGCGGCTGCTGGCGAGCAGCGAACCGGCTTCCTCGAACGCGGTCAGGACGGCCTTGTTGGCCGGGCCGGACTTGCCCTGGTCGGTGTAGACGGCCAGCCCGGCGAACAGCGGCACATGGTCGTAGTAGCGTCCGTCCTCGCCCACCGTCTGCGGCACCTCGATGCCGTTGGCCTGGCCCAGCCGGAAGTCGTCCTCGCCATGGCCGGGGGCAATGTGGACGAAGCCCGAACCGGCGTCGGTCGTCACGAAGTCGCCGGCCAGCAGCGGCACCTTGAAGTCGTAGCCCTTGCCGTTCAGCGGGTGGCGGCAATAGGTGCCGGCGAGGCGCGAGCCGGGGAAGCGGTGCAGCTGCTTCCACTCGGTGATGCCGGTCTCCTTCAGCACGCTCTCCGCCAGCGCGGTGGCGAGCACCAGGCGCTCGCCGACCACCGCCTTGCTGTCCTCGGCGACCGCCGTGACCTTGAAGGTCGCGTATTCGATCTCGTCGCCATAGGCGATGGCGCGGTTGCCCGGCAGGGTCCAGGGGGTGGTCGTCCAGATGACGATGCTGGCCTCGTCCACCTCCGGCGCCGACGACCCCCAGACCGGGAAGCGGGCGAAGACGGTGGTCGAGGTGTGGTCGTGGTATTCCACCTCGGCGTCGGCCAGCGCGGTCTTCTCCACCACCGACCACATCACCGGCTTGAAGCCCTTGTAGAGGCCGCCGTTCACCGCGAACTTGTGGATCTCGCGGACGATCTGCGCCTCCGCCGGGAAGGTCATGGTGGCGTAGGGCTGCTTCCAGTCGCCCTCCACGCCCAGCCGGCGGAACTCGGCGGCCTGGATGCCGACCCATTCCTCGGCGAACTGGCGGCATTCGGCGCGGAACTGGATGAGCGGCACGTCATCCTTGTTCTTGCCGGCCTTGCGGTACTTCTCCTCGATCTTCCATTCGATGGGCAGGCCGTGGCAGTCCCAGCCCGGGACATAGTCGGCGTCGAAGCCCTGCATCTGGCGGAAGCGGACGATCACGTCCTTCAGGATCTTGTTGACGGCGTGGCCGATGTGGATGTTGCCGTTGGCATAGGGCGGGCCGTCATGCAGCACGAACTTCTTGCGGCCCTTGGCGCCGGCGCGCAGCTTGCCGAACAGGTCCATCTCGGCCCAGCGCTTCAGCAGCTCGGGCTCCTTGGCCGGCAGGCCGCCGCGCATGGGGAAGTCGGTGCGGGGCAGGAAGACGGTCGATTTGTAATCGCGGGTCATATCGGATCCCTGGGGGAAAGCATCACCGTCGGGCGGCGGCCGGCAGGACTGGCCGTGGCGCCGCCCGGAACACAGCAGGTCTCTATCCCGGCCCTCCTCAGAGAGCCGGGCCGGTAATTCGCGCGTCATGCGCCGGGGCGCACATCATCGGGATCCGCAGTGAGACGTCCATGGCGCGGGATATTAGCGGCGTGTGCGGTGCGGTCAAGGACGGCTCACGCCGGTCCGGGGCGCGGCAGGGTCCGAAATTACCCCTGGTCACCGGGCGACGGCAAATCTACGGTGTTGCCGCCGGGGTATCCGGGGCAGGGAAGGTTCCCAGCGGACGGGTCCGGGCCACAGCACGCGCAAGGGCATCGCCGGGCATGATCGATCGACGGACAAGCGAATTCCTTGCCGACCATCTTGCCCGTGCGGACGGGAACCCGGCAGACCTCGACCGTTTCCTTCTGCATGGACCGGAGCGCGGCGGCCGCGGCGCCCGGCCGCGGCTGAAGATCGCCTTCTTCGATTTCTGGCCGGAGTTCGATCCGTCCGCGAATTTCTTCGTCGACATCCTGTCCGCCCGTTTCGACCTGTCCGTCGTCGACAATGACTGCGACCTTGCCATCGTGTCGGTGTTCGGCACCCGCCACCGCGAGGCGCGGACCGCCCGCGCGCTGTTCTTCACCGGCGAGAATGTGCGCCCGCCGCTCGACGGGGTCGACATGTCGGTGTCGTTCGACCGCATCGACGATCCCCGGCATTACCGCCTGCCGCTCTACGTCATGCATGCCTGGGACCACAGGCGCGAAGGGGCGACGCCGCATTTCTGCCAGCCCGTCCTGCCGCCGGTGCCGCCGACGCGGGAAGAGGCGGCCAAACGGAAATTCTGTGCCTTCCTCTACAAGAATCCCAACTGCGAGCGCCGCAACGACTTCTTCCGGATGCTCTGCGCCCGGCGGCATGTGGAGTCGGTGGGCTGGCTGCTGAACAACACCGGCAGCGTGGTCAAGATGGGCTGGCTGCCGAAGATCCGCGTCTTCTCCCGCTACCGCTTCGCCTTCGCCTTCGAGAATGCCAGCCATCCCGGCTATCTGACGGAGAAGATCCTCGACGCCTTCCAGGCCGGCGCCGTGCCGCTCTACTGGGGCGATCCCGGCGTCCTGCGGGACGTCGCCGCCGGCAGCTTCATCGACGTCTCGCGCTATTCGTCCGACGAGGAGGCGATCGACGCCATCCTGGCCGTCGACGACGACTACGACACCTATCGCCGCTACCGCGGCACGGCACCCTTCCTCGGCACGGAGGATTTCTATTTCGATGCCTTCCGCCTGGCCGAATGGATCGAAAGCCGTCTTTGAGCGGCAGGAGGACGAGCGATGAAGCGCGTGCTGCTGAACTATGCCGACGGGGCCTTCACCACGGCGCAGAAGCACAATGCGAAGACCGGCCTGTCGGTCGGCGGCTTCGACGGGGTCGCGATGATGGGGCGCCGGCACATCGATGCCGGCTTCGCCGCCCGCAACGCGCAGATCCTCGACCAGCCGCGCGGGGCGGGCTACTGGCTGTGGAAGCCCTATTTCATCGACCTGCTGCTGCGCGAGCATCTGCAGGACGGCGACATCCTGTTCTACAGCGACAGCGGCGCCCATTTCGTCCATAGCGCCGACCCGGTGATCGAGCTGTGCCGCCAGCGGCGCAACCTGCCGATCCTGCTGTTCACGCTGGACGACCATCACCGCAACAGCGTCTGGACGAAACGGGACTGCTTCCATTTCATGGGGATGGACCAGCCGGCCTTCGTCGACGCGCCCCAGATCCTCGCCAGCTTCATCGTCTGCGAGCGCGGGCCGCAAACGATGGCCTTCGTTTCGCAGTGGCTGCGCTATGCCCGGGATTCCCGGCTGATCACCGACGCCGCCAACGAGTGCGGCCTGCCGAACTATCCGGATTTCCGCGACCATCGCCACGACCAGAGCATCCTCAGCCTGCTCGGCCGCCATTATGGCGTGACCACCGTCCCGGACATCTCGCAGTGGGGAGATGACCGCCGGCCGGCCGACATCCCCCGCATCCTGGAACACACGCGCTGGCGCGAGTAGGGCGGGGTATGGCAGACAGAGGCCCGACCCCTTCCCCCCGACCGCCAGGATGGACCGGCAACGCATGAACAGCTTCGCCCGCGCGGTGGCGGCGGAAAATGCCGGCAACCTGCAGGAAGCGAGGGGCCGCTACCTCGAAGCCCTGGAGGCCGAGCCGCAGAACCCGGCGGCCCTGCACCGGCTGGGCGTGGTCGAACTGCGGCTGGGCCGCCCGCGCGAGGCGGTGATCCTGTTCCAGAAGTCGCTGGCCATCGCCAAGGATCTGGAGGTCTATCTCGACTTCGGTGCCGCCATGGCCGCCATGGCCCGGTGGGATGCGGCGGCGACGGTCTACACGGCGGCGCTTCGGGAAGTTCCCTCCTCGGTCGATGCCCATTACGGCTTGGCGCTGGCGCTGCACAGGCAGGGGCGTCCGGCGGATGCCGAGCCCCATTACCGCAAGGTGCTGGCCACCCATTCCCATCTGGGAGAGGTCCACAACAATCTCGGCGTCGCCTTGCAGGACCTCGGCCGTTTCGCGGAGGCCGCCGCCGCCCACCGGGAGGCGGCGCGTCTCGACCCCGCCGACGCCGCGGCGTGGTCCAAGCTGGGCGTGGCACTCCATCGCCTGGATTGTCGCGCGGAGGCCGAGGCGGCGCTTCGCAAGGCGGTTGGCTTCGCACCCCACGACGCCGACAACTGGCACAACCTGACCGGACTGCTCGCTGCCGCCGGCCGCCCCGCCGAGGGGCTCGCCGCCGGCCGTGTCGCGGTGGCGCTCGATCCGGCGAGTGTACGGAACTGGCTGGCCCTGGGCAATGCGGCCCATGCGGCGCAGCGCCGGGACGATGCATGGCGTGCCGCCTCGGCCGCCGTCCGGCTGGACCCCTCCGACCCGGTGGCGCACAACAATCTCGCCAACGCCCTGCGGGAGCTTGGCCGCCCACGGGACGCCGTGGTCCAGTACCGCACGGCCCTGGACCTCCAGCCCGATTTCCCGGTGGCGGAGATCAATCTGGCCCTGGTCCTGTCGATGCTGCGCGACGCCGACGGCGCGCTGGCGGTCCTGCGTGCGCTGATCGTCCGGCAGCCGGCGAACGGCGATGCCTGGCGGCGGCTGGGCGGCGTGCTGGCGGAAGCCATGCGCCTCGACGCCGCGGTCGCCGTCCTGCGCAACGCCGTGGCCATCGCTCCCGGCGAGCCCGATGCTTATACCGATCTGGCGATGGCGGCCGCCATGAGCGGCTGGAGCGCGGTGTCGGCGGAGGCCTGTCGGCGGGTGCTGCGCCTCGTCCCCGCTCACGCCGCGGCGCTGGGCCAGCTCGTCCACCAGCAGCGGGTTCTCTGCGATTGGCGCGGTCTGGACAATCTGGAGGCGCAACTCCTCCAGCGGGTGCGGGACGGGGCGGAGGGCGTGTCGCCCTTCGACGTCCTGTCCTGCGCGTCCACCCTCGCCGACCAGCAAATGGCCGCGGCCCGCTGGGCGGCGGCGAAGGGGCGCGCCGCCGTTCCCGCCGCCCGGCAGCTTCCCGGCGGTCCGTATCCCACCGCCACTCCGCGGGACGGGCGTCTGCGGATCGGCTACCTGTCGGCGGATTTCCGCGAGCATGCCATGGGCCACCTGATGGTCGACGCCCTGGAACTGCACGACCGCGCCCGCTTCGCCGTCACCGCCTATTCGACCGGCTTCGACGACGGCACCCCGCTCCGCCGGCGGTTCGAGCAGGGGATCGAACGCTTCATCGACCTGCACCGCCACACGGACGCCGATGCGGCGCGGGCCATCGCGGCGGACGGCATCGACATTCTGGTGGACCTGACCGGCTTCACCACCTTCTCGCGGACCTCGATCCTGGCGGCCCGCCCCGCCCCGGTGCAGGTCAACTGGCTGGGCTATCCCGGAACCCTGGGGGCGTCCTACGTCGATTACATCGTCGCCGATCCCACGGTGATCGCGCCGGACGAGGAGAGCTTCTTCAGCGAGCAGGTGGTGCGGCTGCCGGACTGCTACCAGCCCAACGACCGCCGGCGCGCCATCGCCGCGGTCACGCCGACGCGTGCGGACTGCGGGCTGCCGGACGAAGGCTTCGTCTTCTGCTGCTTCAACAGCGCCCACAAGCTGACGCCGGCCCTGTTCGACGGCTGGGCGCGCATCCTGGCGGCGGTGCCCGGCAGCGTGCTGTGGCTTTATGCCGGAAATCCACAGGTGGCGGCCAATCTGCGCCGGGAAGGCGAGGCCCGCGGACTCGATCCCCGGCGCCTCGTCTTCGCCAAGCCGGTGCCCCATGCCGAGCATCTGGCGCGGCACCGGCTGGCGGACCTGTTCCTCGACACGCTCCCCTACAATGCCCACACCACGGCCAGCGACGCCCTGTGGGCGGGGCTGCCGGTGCTGACGCGCCGTGGAACGACCTTCGCCGGACGGGTGGCGGCCAGCCTGCTGCTGGCGGCCGGCCTGCCGGAGCTGATCGTCGACGATCAGGAAGCCTACGAGGCGACGGCGGTCGCGCTCGCCCGTTCGCCGGACCGGCTCGGCGGGTTGCGGCAGCGGCTGGCACGCAACCGGCCGGTCTGCCCGCTTTTCGACACGCCGCGTTTCACCCGGCATCTGGAATCGGCCTACCGGGCGATGTGGGACATCCACAAGGCCGGCGGAGGGCCGCGGCCGATCAGCATCGCGGCCGAAGATACCGGCGGTTCCGCGTCCGCCGCTCAGGGAGGGAGGGAGCCTACATGACAACCGGCGACGCCGCGGCGGCGCGGCTCCACATCGTCGTTCCATACCGGGATCGCGAAAGTCATCTCCGGCAGTTCGTCCCATGGGTGAGCGCCTATTTCGACCGGCTCGTCCCACCGATCGACTATCGCGTCACCATCGTGGAACAGGAGGCGGGACTTCCCTTCAACCGGGGAGCCCTGAAGAATGCCGGGTTCCTGCTGGGCGAGGAGCGAAGCGACTACACCTGCCTGCACGATGTCGACTATCTGCCCGTGGACGCCGATTATTCCTGGGCCGACTGTCCCACCCCGATCCTCTGGTATGGGGCGGAGGCACGGCCGGTGGCGCCGGGAAGGTCGGACCGGACGGTGACGACCAATCTGGAAAGCACGATGGGTGGCGCACTGCTGATGCCGAACACGATCATGCGGCAGGTCGACGGCTATTCGAACGCCTTCTGGGGCTGGGGCTACGAGGATTTCGATTTCTCGCTGCGGATCCGGGCGCGCCGGATCGCCACCGCCCGGCGCAAGGGGCGATTCGAGCCGCTCGACCACGACAATGACGGCTTCACCCCGGATGCGGATCCGTCGCCCATCTCGCTGGTCAACCGCCGCGTCTTTCAGGAGCTTTGGTCCGGCGGCAGGATCCCGGCCGGCGACGGGCTGTCGACACTGTCCTTCGACGTGCTGGATCGCCGTCCCTGCGACGGCGTCACTGCGGCAGGGCAGGGGCGGTGGGAAATCGTTCGTGTGCGTTTCCGTCACGCCCCGCGACCCGATCAGGCGGCGGCGGATCGGCCCGACGGGGCGTCAAGTCCCGTATAGATGTCGCGTCGGTGGGGGCGGAGACCATCTTTCCGCCCCCGGCCGCGATCACATGCTCGACTTGCCGCCGTGGGCGGATGACCAGCCCACCGGGTCGTTCAGGAACTTCTCGACTTCCGACAGGGTGTTCTCGTCGAAATAGCGGTTGTCGCGGGCGACCTTCAGCACGTCCCACCAGGTGCAGAGCGCGTGCAGCCGCACGCCGATGGCGTCCATGTTGACCTTCGACTGCGGGAAGATGCCGTAGTGGAAGATGACGAAGGTGTCGGTCACCTGGGCGCCGCCGTTGCGCAGAGCGGTGACGAAGTTCTCCTTGCTCTTGCCGTCGGTCGCCAGATCCTCGACCAGCAGGACGCGCTGTCCCTCGGTCAGCAGGCCCTCGATCTGGGCGTTGCGGCCGAAGCCCTTGGGCTTCTTGCGCACATACTGCATCGGCAGTTCCAGCCGGTCGGCGATCCAGGCGGCGAAGGGGATGCCGGCGGTCTCGCCGCCCGCCACCGCGTCGATGGCCTCATAGCCGATCTCGCGCTCGATGGTGGCGACGGCGAAATCCATCAGCGCCTTGCGGGCGCGCGGGAAGGAGACGATGCGGCGGCAGTCGGTGTAGACCGGGCTGGCCCAGCCCGAGGTGAAGATGAAGGGCGTCTCGGCGTTGAAGTGCAGCGCCTTGATCTCCAGCAGGATCTTGGCCGCGGTGGCGGCGATGGTGGCCTGATCGGGCAGGGTGGACATGACGGAGGCTCCGGAAAACGAGGGTCGGGGCCTTGTGTAGCGGGGGAGAGTGCGATTCGCAATTCCCGACGATCACCCCGCCCGCACCACCCGGGTGTAGCCATCGACCTCCGTCCGCAGCCGTTCCATCTCCCGGCGCAGTTCGGTCGCGGTCGAGGCCAGTTCGCCGGCCGTGCGGTCGGTGCCGACAATGGCGTCGTGAACCCCGCCCAGCATGCCGGACATGGCCGTCACCGCGCCCGATCCGTCGTTCATCGCCCGCAGGATGCCTTGCGCCGTGTCCGATTGGCGCGACACTGCGTCCGCGATCGCCGCTCCGCTGTCGCGGACCGCCTCCACCGTGCGGGATACCCCGCCCATGGCCTGGACCGCATCGTCGACGATGGCCTGGATGCCGGCGATCTGGCCCTGGATGTCCTCGGTTGCGCGCGCGGTCTGGCTGGCGAGGCTCTTCACCTCGTTGGCGACCACGGCGAAACCGCGGCCGGCCTCGCCGGCGCGGGCCGCCTCGATGGTGGCGTTCAGCGCCAGCAGGTTGGTCTGGCTGGCGATGGAGTTGATCAGGCCGACCACGTCGCCGATCCGCTGCGACGCCTCGGCAAGGTCGCGGATCCTGCGGGCCGCTTCGCCGGTCTGCTGAACGGCGTCGGCGGTCATGCGCGTGGATTGCCCGCTGTGGCGGCCGACCTCGCCGATCGAGGCCCCCAGCCCGTCGGCGCCGGCCGCGGCGTCGCGCACGATGCGGGCGGCGGTGTCCGCATGACGGCGTACGTCGCCGATTTCGCCAGCCGCGCGCCCGGCATCTTCGGACATGGTGCCGGCGGTCGACTGCAACTGCTCGCTGGTGGCGCCAAGCCCGCGCAGAATGGCCTCGGTCTGGCTGGTGAAACGTTCGGTGGCGTCGTTCAAGGCGGCCAGCTTGCGCAGATCCGCGTCCCGCCGCGTCTCCTCTTCGCTCCGGCGGCGATCGAGATCCGCCGCCTGGCTCTGCATCAGCATCACCGCGGCGGTCACCCGGCCGATGGCGTCGTCAACGGGATACTCCAGGGCGACGTCGCGCCGCCCGCGCCCGATCTCGGCTATTCCCTCCGTCGCGCGGTCGAGCGGCCGGGCGATCGAGCGGCCGATGCCCAGTGCCATCATCGCCGACCCGCCGATGGCCAGCGCGGTCACCACACCGATCAGCGTGTATGCATGGATCGTCATGGAGGTGGAGGCGTCATTGCTGGCATGGCTTTCCGTCCGGATCAGAGCGGACAGCCTCTCATTGCGGTCCTCCAGCTGGCGGAAGCGCTCCAGGAAGGCTGAAAGCCCGGCTTTCGCCGTGGTCGTATCGCGCAGCGCCAGATCGACCAGCCCTTCCGCCGCATGGATGTACTCCTCAAGCGGGACCCGCAGCTCGTCCAGCGCCCTGCCGATCGCGGCGCTGAGGGCGAGGCGCCGATTGGCGTCCATCGCCTCGCGGAAGGTATCGGCATGCTCCTTGAGTCCCTGCCGGACCTCCTCCCGTTCCGTCGCGGCCGCCTCCGGTCCGGCCAGAAGGGCGGCAAGCACATCGGCGCGCAAGGCGTCGTGCATCATGTCGCCGGTCTGGTGGTTGGACAATGCCTCGCCCGTTGTCAGGACCTGCCGGTTCGCCTCGTCGACGATGAACAACGCCGAACCGGCGATGCCCCCGACGACCAGCAGAGCCAGCCCGACGGACAACGGCAGCAAAGACAATTTCCGGGTCAAAGTCAGAACTGGCATCCGCGCAGACCTTCACTGATGAAAAATGGAAAGCATACATATGATCCATAGATCACAAGCAGTTTTCCACCCGGTTTATGTGAAGGACTGTGCGGACATTCTGCGGGCCCCCCGGCCGTCCGCTCGCTCAACCTGCCCCTTCAGCCCCTCCCTTCGGCCCCTCCCTTCAACCCTTGCCGCGCACGCTGCCGAGGAAGCGGTCGACCTGGGCGTGCAGCCGTTCCGCCTGCTTCGACAGTTCCCCCGACGAGGAGAGCAGGCGGGAGGCGCCGCTCCCCGTCTCCGAGGCCGCCTGCAGCACGCCGCCGATCGAGGAGGAGACCTCGTTGGTGCCGGCCGCCGCCTGCTGGACGTTGCGGGCGATCTCCATGGTGGCGGCGTTCTGGCCGTCGACCGCCTGGGCGATGGTGCCGACGATGACGTTCACCTCGCCGATGGTGGCGGCGATGCTCTGGATCGCCTGGACCGCGTCGGCGGTCGCCGTCTGGATCTCGGCGATCTGCTGCGAGATGTCTCCGGTCGCCTTGGCGGTCTGGTTGGCGAGGCTCTTCACCTCGCTCGCGACGACGGCGAAGCCCTTGCCCGCCTCGCCGGCCCGCGCCGCCTCGATGGTCGCGTTCAGTGCCAGCAAATTCGTCTGGCCGGCGATGGAGTTGATCAGGTTCACCACGTCGCCGATCTGGTTGGCCTTCGACGACAGCCCGTCGACGATGCGGTTGGTGCCGTCGGCCTGATCGGCCGCCTGCTTGGCCTTGCGGCTGCTCTCGCCGATCTGGCGGCCGATCTCGGCGATGGAGGCGGCCAGTTCCTCGGCAGCGGCGGCCACGGTCTGGACATTGACCGACGCCTGCTCCGATGCGGCGGCGACGGTGGTCGCCTGCGTCTCGGTATGGTCAGCGGTGGTCGCCAGCGATTGCGCCAGGGTCCGCACCTCGGTGGAGGAGGAGGCGACGCTGTCGACCACGCCCTTGACCTCGTTCTCGAACCGGTCGGCGAGCGCGGCCATCTCGGCCCGCTTGCGCTCCTCGGCGGCATGTTCGGCCTCGGCCTGACGGCGTCGGAAGGTGTCGGCCTCCACCGCGTTGGCCTTGAACACCTCGACGGCGCCGGTGATCTGCCCGATCTCGTCCTTGGCTTCGGATACCGGCACGATGACCGTCAGATCCCCCTTCGCCAGGGTCAGCATGGCATCGGTCAGACGGCGCAGCGGGCGCAGGGCCGCCACCGTCCAGAATCCGAAGGCGGCGGCCATCAGCAGGGCGGCGCCGCACAGCGACAGCATCAGCGTCTGGAAGCCCTTGGCGACCTCGCGCGCACGCGCGGCGATCGCCTGGTTCTTGTGTTCCTGCAGGTCGATGAAGGCGTTGATGCGGTTCAGCCATTCGGTGAAGGCCGGGCGGGCGTCCTGCATCAGGGCCTTCTGCGCGGCGGCCATGTCGTTGGCCTTGCGGGCGGCGATGACCGACTTGGCCGCCGGCATGGCCTTCGCCTCGATTTCCTTGATGCTGGCGAGCAGGGTGCGCTCCTGCGGCTCGATGTCCGTCATGCTGGCGAACATGGCGTCGAGCGGCTTGGCGGCCTGGTCATAGAAGGCGGCCAGCCGGTCGATGTCGGCCAGCACGGCGGAAAGGGTCGCCTGATCCCCGGTAAGCACCACGTCGCGCAACGCGATGGCCCGGTCATGGACGCTGCCGCGGAAGTTGATGGCGTAGCGCTGCTTGACGCTGTTCACCTCGTTGATTCGGGTGAGGTCGGCATCGATCTTCCGCACTTCCCGGACACCGATGACGGTCAGGCTGATCAGAAGCACAAGCACAACGCCGAAGCCTAGGAACAGCCGTGTGCGTATCGTGGCGTGCCGTGAGAGGAACATATCGGCGCATTCCGTCAAAGTTGGCCCGGATGGGTAATAGAAACATTCTACACCAAAAAGTATTACCTTTTTGGGTTAATCAAGATGGGCGTTCCGGCCGGAGCGGGCAAGTAGGCCGGCATGGTTATGCCGATGAATCGGCAGGTTGCGGATACCGGGAGGGGCCGCAATATGCGAAAGCCGGAAACCGATCCGGAGAAACCGCCTTGGACCAGCCGATGCCCCCCCTGTCCGCCTCCCCGCGCTCCCGCAGCCTTTCTCGTCTGGTGGCGATGGCCCTGCTCCCGATCCTGCTGATGCCGCCGCTGACGCCCGTCGCGGCTGCGGCCGGGGAAGGAGCCGAACAAAGCCGGGAGGGAGCGGCGGAGCGGCCGGGAAATGCCAGGCCGGAGACCGGAAAGGATGAGGCCGGCAAGCCCGAAGCCGGAAAGGCGGAGGCTTCGAAGGCGGATGATCTCCACGGCTTCGATCCCCAGCGCAGCGTGACCAGGCACAGCCTGCCGCTGCCGGGCGGGGCGCTGGCCTACACCGCGACGGCGGAGTTCCTGCCGCTGCGCGACGGTGCGAAGGAAGAGGTGGCGGCCCGAATCTTCACGGTGACCTACACGGCCGAGCCGAAGACGCCGTCGGATGGGCCGCGCCCGGTCACCTTCGTCTTCAATGGCGGGCCGGGAGCGGCGTCGGCCTACATGCATCTGGGCGCCGCGGGGCCGAAGGTCGTCGCCTTCGGACCGGACGGAGCCCTGCCGCGGCCGCCGGCCCTGCTGCTCGACAATCCCGACAGCTGGCTGGCCTTCACCGATCTGGTCTTCATCGATCCGGTCGGCACCGGGTTCAGCCGCGCGGTCAAGCCGGACGAGACGGAAAAGCGTTTCTGGTCGGTCGATGGCGATGCGCGGTCGATGGCGGAAATCGTCCGGCTCTGGCTGACCCGCAACGGACGCTGGTCGTCGCCGACCTTCCTGGCGGGGGAGAGCTATGGCGGCTTTCGCATCGCCAAGATGGCGGACGAACTGATCGAGCAGGTCGGCCTTGCGGTGAACGGGCTGATCCTGGTCTCTCCCGTCGTCGATTTCGCCGCCATCGACGAGGACGGCATCCTTGCCCCGGCCTGGAAGCTGCCCTCGATGGCTGCGGCCGCCGCCGCGCTGGGCCGCACCTCCGGCACGCCGGAACAGGCGGCCGAAGCGGCGGAACGCTTCGCCCTCGGCCCCTACCTGACCGGGCTGGCCGGGCTCGATTACGGACGGCTCGACGCGGCGCAGGACGTCTTCGCCGAGGTGGCGCGCATCACCGGGTTGCCGGTGGAGACCGTGCGGCGTCTACGCGGGCGCGTGCCGATGAGCGTCTTCACGCGCGAACTTCTGCGTGACCGTGGACGCGTCCTCAGCATCTATGACGGCACCTTCACCGCGCCCGACGCCGATCCGGGTGCGCCGCGCCTGCCGTTCGACCCCTTCCTGAAGGGCACGGTGCCGACCTACACCACGGCCTTCGCCGCCTATGCGCATGATGCGCTGGCGGTGCGGACGGAGGCGCCTTACCGGCTGCTCAGCGACCGGGTGAACCGGAACTGGGAATGGCCGCGCATGACGGTGCCGAGCGCCGTGGATGCGTTGCAGACGGCGCTGACCCTGCAGCCGGCGTTGCGGGTGCTGATCGTTCATGGCCGCACCGACCTGATTACGCCCTACATGGCGTCGCGCTGGGTGGCGTCCCGGCTGGAACTGCCGGAGGGAGAGCGTGGCCGGGTTTCGGTGACGGTACATCCCGGTGGCCACATGATGTACACGCGGGCCGAGGGCCGCGCCGCGCTGGCCGCCGACGCCCGTGCGCTGATCGCGGACGCGCTGCGCGCGCCCTGACCGGAACCCGCCAAAGTTGGGAAATCGGGAAGTGGAAAGGCCGAATAAAGAAAGGGGCGCCCCCCTTGGGGGCGCCCCTTTCTTGGTATCGGGCCGCTGTTCCGGATCAGAACAGGCGCAGGATCGACTGCTGCGACTGGTTGGCCAGCGAGAGGGCGATGGTGCCCAGCTGCTGCCGGGTCTGCAGCATCAGCAGGCTGGCGCCTTCCTCGTTCTGGTCGGCCAGCGTCAGCTTGCTGGCGCCTTCCGTCAGCACGTCGCTGAACTCCTTGGTGAAGGTCTCGCGGGTCGTGATGATGTTCAGGTTGGTCGACAGGTTCTGCGAGGCCGAGCGGATCGTCGCCTTGGCATGATCCAGGCCGGCGACCGCCTTGTCGATGTCGGCGCGGTCCATCCAGCTGTTCTGGGCGCCGTCCATCTGCAGGCCCTGGCCGCTGGTCGACAGGTTGACCGCGTTCACCGTGATCGAGTTGGTGTTGCGCTCGTTCAACTGGACGGTGATGTCGTTCGACGAGTTGGCGTCGGAGATCTGCTTGGTGACGATGTTGGCCGAGCAGTTGGCCG
>NZ_RWIJ01000010.1:159109-194169 GCF_019805165.1 Azospirillum sp. 412522 | reverse complement strand
AGAAACGCCGTCGAACGTGGCATCGGATGGCTCAAAGGATGCCGATCCGTTGCCACGCGACATGACAAGCTCGCCGTCAACTACATGACCTTCATCAAGCTCGCCATGATCCAGCAATCCCTGCGCGTCAGCAGGCCGTCAGACAGGACCTAACCGCCAAGCACCCGCCGATTACCGTCGCGGTTCCGGGCTGCGGGTCAGCGAGGTGATGCTGTCGTCGTAGCGGAATTCCGGCATGTCGCGGACACTGGCGGCGGTCACCTCGCGCAACCGGATCGCCTCGCTGCCGGTGCGCAGGTCGGCCAGGGTCAAGTCGGCCGCGATGTTCTTCCCGCCGAAGCCCAGAATTCCGCCTGAGTGGATGACGATGTACTGGGCCTCGCCTTTGTCGTTGAGGATCACATCGGTGACGGTGCCGATCTTCGATCCGTCGGCGCCCACGACGCCACGGTTCATCAACTGATCGACACTGGGGCCGGTCTTGCGTTCCACCGCGGCGCCGACGGCCGGAGTCGAGCCGTTGATGAGGACGGTCTGGGCGGCGCTCTCCAGGGGAATCGCCAAGCCGACCAGAAGCGTCAGCGTGGATAGTGCAAACCACATCTTGTGGGTGATCTTCAGCATGGACGCTTCTCCTCCCCCCAAGGACCGTATGGGAACCATTTTGGCTCCATGCGTCTCAACCGGAGGCGCTTGAAATAGTTTCGAGGCGGGGGCTGTACACACTCCCTTCATGTTGCCCCACAGACAGGCAGATGACGACTCGGGCCGGTGTTTGACCGTTTTTTCGAGTCGCTCCCTGGACTCCACCAGTGCCGCCTCGAGTCGTCATTGGGCGAATCGGTGGTGGGTACAACGGGGCGTAGGCAACAAGATGTTGATTTTCACCGCAACGAAGCTCTGGCGGTCCGGTGCGTTTTGCGTTCTAATCGGCGAGCGCCGCACTCCTCTCCAGCGTCTGCGGCGATCCGAGTGCCGACAGTCAGTGCCTCCCGGCCGCGATGCGGCCCGCCGTCACTCCCCACAAAATTTTCTTGGTGGGCGGGAACAGCATCCCCGGTGACGGGTTGAACACCACAAGATCAAGGTTTTGAGGGGTTCGGTGATGTCAACCACAATATCTAGCAGAGTGGGGCTTGCCTGCCCCGGTCACGCTGGCTAGGATGCCGCCCACGTGACCCGGCCGTCGAAGCGGCGGCCCCGGTTCCGGGAAGGATAGCGGCGACGGCGTGCAGTCGGGCAAGAGGCCCCTGCCGTACGGCGCCCTGTCCGTTGCCGGAACCGGGCGGCGGCGAGAGCCGTCGGCCGCTTTCCGGGATGGGTCGCACCATATTTCCATTCGAGCGCGCCGCGGCGGGCTCCAAGCAGGGGACAGTCTCATCATGCGGATCGAGCGTCGTTTCACGCACGAAGGTCAGGACGCCTACGCCAGCCTCGGCTTCCGCCAGGCGACCAGCGAGATCCGCAACCCGGATGGGACGATCGTCTTCCAGCAGACCGGCATCGAGGTGCCGGACAACTTCTCCCAGGTCGCCAGCGACATCCTGGCCCAGAAGTATTTCCGCAAGGCCGGGGTCCCCGCCGCGCTCCGCGCCGTGGAGGAGAACACCGTCCCGTCCTGGCTGTGGCGCAAGGAAGCGGACCAGGAGAAGCTGGCCGCCCTGCCGAAGGAGAAGCGCTTCGTCGGTGAGCAGTCCGCCCGCCAGGTCTTCGACCGTCTGGCCGGCACCTGGACCTATTGGGGCTGGAAGGGCGGCTATTTCGACGGCGAGGCCGATGCCCGCGCCTTCTTCGACGAGATGCGCTTCATGCTGGCCGCCCAGATGGCGGCCCCGAACAGCCCGCAGTGGTTCAACACCGGCCTGCATTGGGCCTATGGCATCGACGGCCCGAGCCAGGGCCATTTCTACGTCGATTTCAAGACCGGCCTGCTGACCTCCTCCGCCTCGGCCTACGAGCATCCGCAGCCGCACGCCTGCTTCATCCAGTCCGTTGCCGACGACCTTGTCAACGAGGGCGGCATCATGGACCTGTGGGTGCGTGAGGCCCGCCTGTTCAAGTACGGCTCGGGCACCGGCTCCAACTTCTCCAAGCTGCGCGGCGAGGGCGAGCGTCTGGCCGGCGGCGGCAAGTCCTCGGGCCTGATGAGCTTCCTGAAGATCGGCGACCGCGCGGCGGGCGCCATCAAGTCGGGCGGCACCACCCGCCGTGCGGCCAAGATGGTCACGGTGGACATGGACCATCCGGACATCGAAGGCTACATCGACTGGAAGGTGAACGAGGAGCAGAAGGTCGCCGCCTTGGTGACCGGCTCCAAGATCTGCCAGAAGCACCTGACCTCGGTGATGGCCGCCGCCCAGTCGGGCCTGGACCCGAAGGAGAACAAGGAGCTCAAGAAGGCGATCCTCGCCGCCCGCAAGGATCAGGTGTCTGAGAACTACATCCAGCGCGTGATCCAGTTCGCCGGCCAGGGCTTCACCTCGATCGAGTTCAAGACCTACAACACCGACTGGGATTCGGAAGCCTACCTGACGGTCTCCGGCCAGAACTCCAACAACTCCGTGCGCATCTCCAACGAGTTCGTGCAGGCGGTGCTGGACGATGCCGACTGGAACCTGATCGGCCGCACCAACAACAAGGTGGTGAAGACCGTCCGCGCCCGCGACCTGTGGGACAAGGTCGGCTATGCCGCGTGGGCCTGCGCCGATCCGGGCGTGCAGTTCGACAGCACCATCAACGAGTGGCACACCTGCCCGGCCTCGGGGCGCATCAACGCCTCGAACCCGTGCTCGGAGTACATGTTCCTCGACGATACCGCCTGCAACCTCGCCTCGCTGAACCTGATGTCGTTCCGTCTGAAGGACGGCTCCTTCGACGTCGAGGCGTTCGAGCATGCCTGCCGGCTGTGGACCATCGTGCTGGAAATCTCCGTGCTGATGGCGCAGTTCCCGTCGAAGGAAATCGCCCAGCTCTCCTACGAGTTCCGCACGCTGGGCCTCGGCTTCGCCAACCTCGGCGGCCTGCTGATGGCGTCCGGCCTGTCCTACGACTCGGATGAGGGCCGCGCCTACTGCGCCGGCATCTCCGCGGTGATGACCGGCGTCGCCTACGCCACTTCGGCCGAGATGGCGCAGGAACTGGGCACCTTCCCGGGCTTCGAGGCCAACCGCGACCATATGCTGCGGGTCATCCGCAACCATCGCCGCGCCGCGAACGGCGAGATGAACGGCTATGAGGGTCTGGCGGTCGAGCCGGTGCCCTTCGTCGCCGATCTCTGCCCGGACCAGGATCTGGCGCTTGCCGCCGTCCGCGTGTGGGACGAGGCGCTGGAACTGGGCGAGGCCCACGGCTTCCGCAACGCCCAGGCCACCGTGGTCGCCCCGACCGGCACCATCGGTCTGGTGATGGACTGCGACACCACCGGCATCGAGCCCGACTTCGCCCTGGTGAAGTTCAAGAAGCTGGCCGGCGGCGGCTATTTCAAGATCGTCAACCGGCTGGTGCCGGAGGCGCTGAAGACGCTCGGCTACACCCCGGACCAGATCGAGCAGATCGCGCTCTACGCCGTCGGCCACGGCACGCTGAAGAACGCCCCCGGCGTGAACCACGAGTCGCTGAAGGCCAAGGGCTTCACCGCCGAGCTGCTGGAGCGTCTGGAAGGCAATCTGACCACCGCCTTCGACATCAAGTTCGTCTTCAACCGCTGGACCATCGGCGCCGAGTTCTGCACCCAGACGCTGGGCATCCCGGCCGAGACGCTGGACGCCCCGGGCTTCGACCTGCTGAGCCACATCGGCTTCACCAAGGCGCAGATCGAGGCGGCCAACACCTTCTGCTGCGGCGCGATGACGCTGGAGGGCGCGCCCTTCCTCAAGGATGAGCACCTGTCGGTGTTCGACTGCGCCAATCCTTGCGGCCGCATCGGCAAGCGCTTCCTGTCGTGGGAGTCGCACATCACGATGATGGCGGCGGCGCAGCCCTTCATCTCCGGAGCCATCTCCAAGACCATCAATATGCCGAACACGGCGACGGTCGACGAGTGCAAGGACGCCTACCTGATGTCCTGGCGCCTGGGCTTGAAGGCGAACGCTCTGTACCGCGACGGCTCCAAGCTGAGCCAGCCGCTGCAGGCAGCCCTGCTCGACGACGAGGAGGATGGCGAGGCAGTCGAGGCGGTGATCGAGGCGCCGGCTGCCGTCCGTGCCCAGATGGTCACCGAGCGCATCGTCGAGAAGGTGATCGAGCGGGTGGTGGAGCGGAAGAGCAGCTCGCGCGAGCGTTTGCCGCACCGCCGCAAGGGCTACACCCAGAAGGCCAATGTCGGTGGCCACAAGGTCTACCTGCGCACCGGCGAGTATGAGGACGGCCGCCTGGGCGAGATTTTCATCGACATGCACAAGGAAGGCGCCGCCTTCCGGTCGTTGATGAACAACTTCGCCATCGCGGTGTCGATCGGCCTGCAATATGGCGTGCCGCTGGAGGAGTTCGTGGAGGCCTTCACCTTCACGCGCTTCGAGCCGTCGGGCATGGTGACCGGCAACGACACCATCAAGATGGCGACGTCGATCATCGACTACATCTTCCGTGAGATCGCCATCTCCTACCTGAACCGCACCGACCTGGCGCACGCCACGCCGGAGGATCTGGTGCCGTCGACGGTCGGCAGCGGCGACAAGCAGGGCGACCTGCCGGATACCCAGGTGCAGCCGGCCGACATCGTCCGCCGCATCGCCTCCACCGGCTATGTTCGCAACAACCTGCGCGTCCTCCATGGCGGCCAGACGGGGGGGCAGACCCAGCGCGCCAGCGCCGCGGCGGCCTTCGCCGCCACCGGCACCGACACGGCTGCCGTTAGCGCCACCGTGTCCGTCGGGACCCAGGCTTCGGCCCAGGCGGCCATGTCGGCCAGCCCGGCGGTCGCCGCCGCCACCGTCCAGGGCCATGTCGCGGCCACCGCGGCCACCGGCACGGCCTATGGTGGCAGCACCAGCGACCAGCGCTTCGACCGCATCCGCGAGGCTCGCGCCCGTGGTTACGAGGGCGATCCCTGCGGTGAGTGCGGCAATATGACCCTGGTCCGCAACGGCACCTGCCTGAAGTGCGACAGCTGCGGATCGACCACCGGCTGCAGCTGAGTCTTCAGAAGGGGCGCCCCGCTCGGGGCGTCATAACGATGGGACGATAAAGGGAGAGAGCGGGAAACCGCTTTCTCCCTTTTGCTTGTGCACAAACGGCTTTGCCGTCTGTCGATTGGAACCGTTCCGAGACGGCTGCAACGGGATGGTCGGAGCGCGACGGCCCTTGACCGCGCCGCGTGTGCTCATGTTAGCTGACTCCCCCGGGGTGCCGGAGCGGCGTTCCCGAAGCATGTCCGGAGGGACCAGGGGTCATGGATTCGGCCGGGACCGCGCTGGACGACCGTCTGCCGTCCGATCGCCTGCTACGGGCAACCGCGGCGCAATGGAACGGAGCTTTGGTCTGGACCTCGGCCGACGGCACCATCGTCGGCGCCAATCCCGGCTTTGCCCGGCTGACCGGCAGCCCTCTGGATGCGATGATCGGCCGCTCGCTGCCCGGCCTGCTCGATCTCGGCGGACGTGGCTGGCAATCGGTGTGGCAGGGCGAGCGGGAGAGCCTCCAGCCACCCGGCACCGGTGTGCTGCATGTTCCCCGCAACGATCCGATCCCGGTCGATCTGCATTGGCAGCATCTGACCGAAGGGGATGACGCTCTGCTGCTGTGCGAGATGCGCGACTTCGACGAACGCGAACGGGCGGAAGCGGTGGCCCGGTTGCAGCAGGACGTGTTGGAGCTGGTGGCCGGCGGCCGGTCCCTGCGGCTGGTGCTGGACTTTCTCTGCCGGCAGGTGGAGGCCTGTGCGCCGGAAGTCTCCTGTTCGGTGATGCTGCGCGACGGCGAGAACCGCATGCGGGTGGCCGCCGCGCCGTCGCTGGCCGCCAGCTACACCGCCGCCATCGACGGCTTGGCCATCGAGCCGGACGTCGGCAGTTGCGGCAGTGCGATGACCACTGGCAAGGCGGTGATGTCGGCCGACATCGCGGGCGATCCCAGTTGGCTGAAGCGCCGGGACCTCGCGCTGGCGCATGGGTTGGCCGCCTGCTGGTCCAACCCGATCAAGGACCGCGAGGCCCGCGCGCTGGGCAGCTTCGCCCTCTATTACCGCAAGCCGCGCGACATGGCCCCGCCCTTCCACCGCCGACTGGTGGAGGCGTGCGTGCATCTGTGCGCGCTCGCCATCGAGCATGACCGGGCGCGGGCGGAAATCAACCGGCTGGCCTATTTCGACACGCTGACCGGGCTGCCCAATCGCCAGCTTCTGGCTGACCGCGCCACTGCGGCCCTGGCTCTGGCCGGACGGACGCGCCAGCCGGTGACGCTGATGTTCCTGGACATCGACCGTTTCAAGACCGTCAACGATTCGCTGGGCCATGCGGTCGGCGACGAGTTGCTGGTGGAGGTGGCGACCCGGCTGCGGCGTCTCTTCATCGAGGGCGACACCCTGGCCCGGCTGGGCGGCGACGAGTTCGTGGCCTTGCTGCCGGGTTGCGATGCCGCCCATGCTGCGCTGCTTGCCGAAAGGGTGCTCGCCGCCCTGTCGGTCCCTCTGACCGTGGCCGACCTGACGCTGACGCCGACCGCCAGCATCGGCATCGCGGTGCACCCCGACGACGGGATGGATTTCGACACTCTGCTGCGCCAGGCCGACGCGGCGATGTACCGGGCCAAGCAGGCCGGCCGCAACCGATGCCATTTCTTCCGCCGCGACATGAACGAACAGGCGGTGCGCCGGCTGGAGATGGAGGCGGCGTTACGCGAGGCGCTGGACCGCCAGGAAGCCGGCTGCCCGGACGAGGAAGCGCCGTTCGAACTGCACTACCAGCCCCAGGTCCGGCTCAAGCCTCATCGCCTGTACCGGGTGGAGGCGCTGATCCGCTGGACCCACCCGCGCTGGGGGGCCGTGTCGCCGGCGGAATTCGTGCCGCTGGCCGAGGAGTGCGGGCTGATCGACCGGCTTGACAGCTGGGTACTGAAGGCCGCGGTGGCGCAACTGGGCCGCTGGCGGGCGGCGGGGGTGCCGGTGCCCGGGCTGGCGGTGAACGTTTCAGCCGTCCGCTTCGCCCGCGGCGACCTGCCGGATCAGGTCCGTGCCGCGCTGGCCGTCAATGGCATCCCGGCCAACGACCTGACGCTGGAGATCACCGAACGGCTGATGATGACGGAGGAGGTCGGCGTCCATGACGCGCTGGACGCGCTGCATGCGTTGGGCGTCACCCTGTCGATCGACGATTTCGGCACCGGCTATTCCAGCCTGGGCTACCTGAAGCGTTATCCGGTGGCCGAGCTGAAGATCGACCGCAGCTTCGTCAAGGAACTGGACATCGACGCCGCCAACCGGCCGCTGGTCCGTGCGATCATCCAGATCGGCGAGGCGCTGGGCCTGACTGTCGTGGCGGAAGGTGTGGAGCGCGAGGCGCAGCACAGCATGCTGGAGGCGGAGGGCTGCGCCATCGGCCAGGGCTATCTCTTCGCCCGGCCGATGCCGGCGGCGGCGCTGGTGGACTGGCTGGCGGGGGAAGGCAAGCACTGGGTCGACAGTCCGGCCGAGGGTTGCTTCAGCATCTGAAACATTTGCAGAGGAAATGGTCCGGTTTTTCTTTGGGTTTCCGGGGTACTTCGGGCGCAATTCACCAGCCGAATCGGTATTATGCGGATCCGCCGGAGTAAAGGGGATCCGACCAATACGATATAGTCGCAAGGCTCCTTTGCCGATGAAGCGCAGGTCATCCCGTTCTAGACCACGCGACTGTCTTGTGTCCCAACGTTTGGGACGATAGAAGGTCCATTCAGCGGCATGTGCGGTCAAGCAAACTGACCACGGTGTTTCGCTGAGCGGAAAAGACCCGCCCGGTGAACCGCCCGTGGAGCACAAGGGGAGCACCCGCATGCCGGACGACCATGGGGCGAGAGGAAATCCGCGATGGCGAGCCAGGGTGAATCCAAGTGGGTCTACAGCTTCGGGGCCGGTGCCACCGAAGGACGGGCCGAGATGAAGAACCTGCTGGGCGGCAAGGGCGCCAATCTGGCCGAGATGGCCAATCTTGGACTGCCCGTTCCGCCGGGCTTCACGATCACCACCGAGCTGTGCACCTATTTCTACGCCAACGGCCGTTCCTACCCGCCGGAGCTGACGGCGCAGGTGAAGGCGGCGATCGAGCGGCTGGAAACGGCGATGGACGCTAGGTTCGGCGACCCGGTCAACCCGCTGCTGGTGTCGGTGCGCTCCGGCGCCCGCGCCTCGATGCCGGGCATGATGGACACCGTCCTGAACCTGGGCCTGAACGACGCGACCGCGGCCGGTCTCGCCAAGCGGTCGGGTGACGGCCGCTTCGCCTACGACAGCTACCGCCGCTTCATCCAGATGTACTCCAACGTCGTGCTCGACGTTGAGCATCACCATTTCGAGGACATCCTCGACAACCACAAGCGCGACAAGTCCTACAACCTCGACACCGACCTGTCGGCCGAGGATTGGCAGGCGGTGATCGAGGATTACAAGAAGGCGGTCGAGCGCGAGCTGGGCAAGCCCTTCCCGCAGGATGTGCAGGAGCAGCTGTGGGGCGCCATCGGCGCCGTCTTCGGCTCCTGGATGAACGCCCGCGCCATCACCTACCGCAAGCTGCACGACATCCCGGCCGACTGGGGCACCGCGGTCAACGTGCAGTGCATGGTCTTCGGCAACATGGGCAACGACTGCGCCACCGGCGTGGCCTTCACCCGCAACCCGTCGACCGGCGAGAACGCCTTCTACGGCGAGTATCTGGTCAACGCGCAGGGCGAGGACGTCGTCGCAGGCATCCGCACGCCGCAGCACCTGACCGTCGCCGGCAAGATCGCCAACAAGTCCGACCTCCCCGCCATGGAGGAGGTGATGCCGGAGGTGTTCAACCAGCTGAACGAGGTCCGCCTCACGCTGGAGAAGCACTACCGCGACATGCAGGACATCGAGTTCACGGTCCAGCAGAACAAGCTGTTCATGCTGCAGACCCGCAACGGCAAGCGTACCGCCCCGGCGGCGCTGAAGATCGCCGTCGATCTGGCGAACGAGGGCGTCATCGACCGCAACGAGGCGGTCCGCCGCATCGATCCGGCCTCGCTCGACCAGCTCCTCCACCCGACGCTGGACCCCAAGGCCGACCGCAAGGTCATCGCCAAGGGCCTGCCGGCCTCCCCCGGTGCGGCGTCCGGCAAGGTGGTCTTCACCGCCGACGAGGCCGAGCAGATGGCCGGCAAGGGCGAATCGGTGATCCTCTGCCGCATCGAGACCTCGCCCGAGGACATCCACGGCATGCACGCCGCCCGCGGCATCCTGACCAGCCGCGGCGGCATGACCAGCCACGCGGCGGTGGTGGCCCGCGGCATGGGCCGCGCCTGCGTGTCGGGCGCCGGCGACCTGCGCATCGACTACAAGACCAAGCAGATGTCGGTCCGTGGCGTCGCGGTGAAGGAAGGCGACATCCTGACCATCGACGGCTCCACCGGCGAGGTGATGCTGGGCGAGGTGCCGACGATCCAGCCGGAGCTGTCGGGCGACTTCGCCACCCTGATGGGCTGGGCCGACTCGATCCGCCGGATGAAGATCCGCGCCAACGCCGAGACCCCGCTGGACGCCCGCACCGCGCGGAAGTTCGGCGCCGAGGGCATCGGCCTGTCGCGCACCGAGCATATGTTCTTCGACCCGGAGCGCATCCTCGCCGTCCGCGAGATGATCCTGGCGGAGGACGAGGCCGGCCGCCGCAAGGCGCTCGCCAAGCTGGAGCCCTTCCAGAAGAAGGACTTCGTCGATCTGTTCACGATCATGGCCGGCCTGCCGGTGACGATCCGCCTGCTCGACCCGCCGCTGCACGAGTTCCTGCCGAACACCGAAGAGGACATGGCGGAGGTCGCGGCGGCCACCGGCACCGACCCGCTGCGGGTGCGCCACCGCACCATCCAGCTGCATGAAGCGAACCCGATGCTGGGCCATCGCGGCTGCCGTCTGGGCATCTCGTACCCCGAGATCTACGAGATGCAGGCCCGCGCCATCTTCGCCGCCGCCGCCGAGGTCGCCAAGACCACCGGCGAGGCCGTCATTCCGGAAGTGATGATCCCGCTGATCATCACCCGCAAGGAGTTCGACATCCTCAAGGCGGTGATCGACCGCGCCGCCGAGCAGGTGAAGGCCGAGACCGGCGTGACGGTGGAGTATCTGACCGGCACGATGATCGAGATCCCGCGCGCGGCCCTGAAGGCCGGCGAGATCGCCGAATCGGCCGAGTTCTTCAGCTACGGCACCAACGACCTGACCCAGACCACGCTGGGCCTGTCGCGCGACGACGCCGGCAGCTTCCTGCCGGAGTACCAGCGCCAGGGCATCCTGGAGCAGGATCCGTTCCAGTCGCTGGACGTCACCGGCGTCGGCGAACTGGTGGAGATCGCCACCGAGCGCGGCCGCAAGGTCCGTCCGGACATCAAGCTCGGCATCTGCGGCGAGCATGGCGGCGACCCGGCCTCGATCTCCTTCTGCGAGAAGGTCGGGCTGACCTATGTCTCCTGCTCGCCCTACCGCGTGCCGATCGCCCGTCTGGCGGCGGCGCAGGCGGCGCTGAACAGCGACACGGTCAAGCGCGACTGAGCCGAACCGGGTAGCTGAAACGACTTCGGCCCTCTTTCCGCAAGGGAAGGGGGCCGTTTCGTTTTGGGGGCGGGGTTGGGTGCGTGGAACAGGTTTCGGGGGACTGTTCAGTGTTCCACGCGGGGCCGCCGGGCATGGGGGACGGTGGTCGGATGGAACGTTTGGAACAGGTTGGAACGGTTTTCCGGGGGCTGTTCACTGTTCCATTCGGCGGGGCGGGTGCGCGGGAGAATGGGCGCAAAGGGGCGTGGCACCATGGGCGATACATGCAGGACACTCCTCGGACGGTGGCGGCTTTTAGTCCTATCACGGAGAGCGGCCCGCGGTAAGGAGGCATGGAAAAACATGGCGGCTTGTCGTCGGCCGCTGCGTTGCGTCAAGGCTGGTTCTGTGCCCCGTGCGAAGACTACGTCCACGACGGCGCAGGACGCTCATCTGTCGTGCCCCAACTGTCGAGCCAATCGGCAACGTCGCGCAGAGGAATTGCCTGACCGGCGGCAACCTGTGCCCGCGCCTCGGCCACGGCGCGTGTCAGCGCATCGTCATCGGCTGGCTCAAATGCGGTTGCAGGCTCGGCTATGGGGCACATCCATCACTGAATGTATGCGGTGAGTGTGAACTGGTCCAATTCAAGGGCTTCCAAGCTCGGCATCTGCGGCGAGCGTGGCTGGCGGTATTGGCCTGGTGGAACAGCGTGGAACAGGTTTCGCGGGGCTGTTCACCGTTCAATCCGAGGCGCCTGGCAGGGCCGGCGGTGGCGGGATGGAACGTTTGAAACAGTTTGGAACGGTTTTCGTGGGTGTGTTCAGTGTTCACTCCTGCTGTGGGAGGACTCCTGGCAGGTGATGCCGGGGATTGTAAGGCAGACGTGGCGAAATGCCCATATTGATCTCCCAAGGGTGGAAAGGTGAGAGTAAAGAACACGGCAAAAGACTGAAGGTCTGGCGATGCGCGTTCGTTTCCTCCACCATTTCGATGCCATCGTTCATGAAGAGGCGAACGGGCGCCGCATGGCGCCACGGTCCTTGACCTTGTGGCGTCCTGCCGCACTTCTGACGCTGGAGCGAGAGTAGATCGCTATCCACGGCTGACACCGGAAAGCAGCGAAAAGCAATATCGGGAACATCGGGGGCAGAGCATGGTTGCGGTTGAGCGGGCCAGCCTTGCGCGGGCATTCGGCAAGGTGGCGGTCGATTTGGCCGATCTAAAGTTCGCCAGCGCGATCAAGGGGGTGATCGACGCCACCGGCGCCTTCAAGGCAGATCCGAAAACCCAGCCCACGGTGGAGGAGGGGGCGAAGCTGCTGCTTCAACGCGCCGCCTATGCAGCCGCCATCCGCGTTATTCAGGCGGAGGCGCGCAATGCCCCGGTGTTGGCGGCGGAGGCCGATCCGCGGGAAATCGAGGCGGCGATTCTGGGTGCGACCGCCGATACTTCCCTAGACCTGACCGAACTTGCATTAACCGATCCAGAGCGCTGGCCGGGTTTGGAAACGCTGCTCACCTTGTTCGACTGGTTCATGCGGGCCTGTGAGGTACTCGACGTCAATCGGCTACTGATCCGCCGCGCCTTCGCTGCCGCGTTACCGCTCGCGCTGGCCGGAGAGTGGCGGAATCCAGAGCGGGAAAAGGACTATCAAGCGCTACGGGCGGCGTTGGAACCGACACCATTCGATCTGGCGGCGCAGCGGTCGCTGCAGTGGAATGCCTATCGCGACCGTTTGGTCAAGGCGATGGATGCGCCGTTGCGGGCGCTGAACCCGGAGAAGATCCGCTGTTCCCTGAACGACCTCTATGTTCCCCTGCGGGCGGCGGTGGGCGACCCGGAGGCGCCGGAGCGGATAGGCGGCGAGCGGCGTAAGCGGACCCTCGTCTGGCTGGACGACACACTGTATGGCTGGGCGAGCCGGACGGATCATGGCCCGTCCGAGCGGATTCGTGTGCTGTCCGGCGAACCCGGCGCTGGCAAGTCGAGCGCCTGCATGAAACTCGCCGCCCAATTGGCGGCGGACAAGCGGCGGGTGCTACTGGTGCCGCTCACCCGGCTCAACATCGCCAGGGGCGCGCTTGAGGAGTTAGCCCGCTATCTGGTCGGCGACCTTGGGCATGATCCCTTCAATCCTCTTTCAGCCGTCGAGCCGTTAGTGCTGATCCTGGATGGGCTGGATGAACTGGCCAAGGCAGGCCAAGGGGCTACGGTGCTGCTAAGTGGCTTCATCACCGATTTGGGGCAGCGCTTGTCGGAGTGGAACCGTGAAGGTTCACGCGTTCTGCTGCTGCTTGCCGGCCGGCCGGGTGCCACTGGTGCCGCCGTAGCCACCGGGGCTATCGGCCGCGGTGACGACGCTCGTCTGCATGTGCTGCGCTATCGCATCGCCGTGCATGACCGGTACAGTTACGAGCCACAAGAATTGGCTGACCTCGATCAGCGGTGGAACTGGTGGGATCGCTTCGATCCGAAAGGTGGGGTGCCGGAGCCGTTGAAACGCGACGACCCGCATATCGACTCGCTGACTGAGCAGCCGCTGTTGAATTGGCTACTGGCACAGATTCTGACAGAGGAAGGGCCGGAACGGGCCGCCACCATCAGCGATGTCCATGACCTCTACACTCGTTTGTTCGGCCATGTCCTCGACCGTATCCATCGGCGGCTTCCGGGAGACGGGAGCACTGAGGCCATCGACCCTGTTCGCGACCGGCTGGAACAAATGCTGGAGGAGGTTGCTGTGGCGGCATGGCATGCCGGCACTAACCGAGCTGTACCTTTGAATGATGTGGAAAAGCGGCTAGTCGACAACAGGCTATCTGGCGAGTTAAGGTTGCTTTCTAATAACACCGACGCGGCCCTGACTACGCTACTCGACAGCTTTTTCTGCCGTGCCCACCAAGGGGTGGAACATCGGCTGGTCGAATTTACCCATAAAAGCTTCGGTCAGTTCCTGACCGCCCGTCGGGTGGTTCGCTTATTGCCGGAGATGCCGAACTCGCAGGAGGTCCGGCGCAACAGAACGGACGCTGCATTGAAGGATTGGCTGGAATTGTGTGGTCCAGCGGCTATGGATTGGTCAACTTACGTTTTTCTGTCCGCGCAAGTGGCTACCGAAGCCAGTCGCGCTCCTCCGAAGGTTGCTCAATGGTGGAGCGCCATGTCTAGTCTGTTGGTAGAATGTCTAGAAGCGGGCATGCCTTTACCGGACGGCGGGATGCGCTCGCGAGACAGTGAAAGACTAATTCGCAACGCTGAGATCGCTATGCTCTGCGCCGTCGCGGCAGTTTCACGCGCGCTGGAAGAAAAACCTAATCCTATCCGTATTGACCCCGCAATTCTGGCAGAAACCCTGCATCGTCTTGCTGGCCGTGTGACGGATTGGTCCATTGCTCGGGAAACATTCCACATCTTTGACCTGAGTGGCGCTGATCTGAGGAGCGTCGACTTGGAGAACGCCAACCTAACGGGCGCCAACCTGACGGATGCCGACCTGAGGGGAGCGAACTTGACGGGCGCTAACCTTGCGGGCGCTGACCTAAGGGGCGCTGACCTGACAGATGCTTACCTAATGGACACTTACTTGACGGGAGCCGTCTTAACAGGCGCCGACCTGCTGGACGCTGACCTGCTGGGCGCTGACCTGAAGGATGCTACCTTAACCGGTGCTTATCTGACGGGTGCCAATCTAATGCGCGTCGATTTGACGAACGCCAATCTGACGGGCGCCGACTTGAGGGAAGCTGACCTAACAAACGCTAACCTGACGAACGCCGACCTGACGAACGCCGACCTGACGCGCGCTGATCTGACGGACGCCAACCTAACGAATGCCAACTTGACGTGCGCTGACCTCCAACCAGAACAACTGACACCGAAGCAACTTACCGCCTGCTATCGGACTCCATGAACTAAAGAGGCGCCAAGGCAGAGCATCGCTCTATTATCCCCCCACTCCCCGATACAGTTCCATGTACTCCTCCGCCGGCCCGTGCCAGCCGAAGTCCCGTGTCATGGCGCGGCGCTGCATCGCCTGCCAGCGGTCGGGCTTGCGGTAGACGCTCATCGCCCGGCGCAGCGCCCAAACCAATTCCTGGCCGGTCGCGTTGACGAACTGGAACCCCGTCGCGCTGCCGTCGGCGCTGGCGGCCGGGTTGGCGTCGATCACCGTGTCGGCGAGGCCGCCGGTGCGGCGGACCAGCGGCAGGGTGCCGTATTTCAGGGCGTAGAGCTGGGTCAGGCCGCAGGGCTCCGACCGGGACGGCACCAGGAACAGGTCGGAACCGGCCTGGATGCGGTGGGACAGCGGCTCGTCATAGCCGATGCGGACGCCGATGGACTGCGGATGCCACTGGGCGAGCTGGCGGAAGCCGGCCTCGCTGGAGGCGTCGCCGCTGCCCAGCACCACCAGCTGGCCGCCCCAGGATACCCATTGGCCGGCGGCCTCCAGAACCAGATCGAGGCCCTTGTGCCAGGTCAGGCGGCTGACCACGGCGGCCAGCGGCGCGTCGGCGCGGCGGTCCAGGCCGAAGGCGGATTGCAGGTCGGCCTTGCAGGCGTCCTTTCCACCAAGGTCGTCGGGGGTGTAGCGGGCGGGCAGATGCAGGTCGGTCGCCGGGTCCCACACCGCGTAATCGACGCCGTTCAGGATGCCGGTCAGCACGTCGGACCGGCTGGCGAGCAGGCCCTGCAGGCCGGTGCCGTGCTCCGGCGTCTGGATCTCGTTGGCGTAGGTCGGGCTGACCGTGGTCAGGCGGTCGGCATAGAAGCAACCGGCCTTCAGGAAGCTGATGTTGCCGTAATACTCGACGCCATCGACGCGGAAGCTGGAGGAGGGCAGGCCGAGGTCGCCCATCATCCAGGGGCCGAACAGGCCCTGATAGGCGATGTTGTGGATGGTCAGAACCGTGCCCGGCCGGAAGGGGCCGGCGAAGCGGTCGGGGCGCAGGGTCAGATAGGCGGGGATCAGCGCCGCCTGCCAGTCATGGCCGTGCAGGATGTCGGGCCGCCACCAGGGATCGTAGGAGGTCTCCGCCGCGAAGCCGGCGGCGACCCAGGCCAGCGCGGCGAAGCGCTGGGCGTTGTCCGCCCAGTCCTTGCCGTCCGGCCCGAGATAGGGGTTGCCGGGACGGTCGTACAGCGACGGCGCCTTCAGCGCATAGGCGAGAACCCCGTCGGCGGTGCGGCCGATGCACAGCTGGGCGCGGTCGCAGCCGGGCAGGTCGGTGATCAGGTCGCCGACGTCATGCAGGTTCTGCAAACTGTTCAGGACGGTGGGATAGCCCGGCAGCAGCAGGCGGACATCGGCGCCGGCAGCGTTCAGGGCCGGCGGCAGGGCGGCGGACACGTCCGCCAGCCCCCCCGTCTTGACCATCGGGTAGCATTCGGACGTGACGTAGAGGACGCGCATCGGGAAGGCACTCGGATGAAAGGCGGGAGGGGCGAATGTCGGGAGGAACGATAGGCCTGCCGCTCACCCGGCCGTCATCTCCGCGGAGGCGGGGATCCAGGTTGTTCCGAAGGGTCGGCTTCGGAGGCGCTGGATTCCCGCCTTCGCGGGAATGACGGCCGCAGAGGGGAAGGGTGGGGAGACAGGAGGGCTTCCTACTCCTTCGGCAGCTTTTCGATCATCTCGCGGGTGATCAGGACGACGCCGCCCTCGCTGCGGTAAAAGCGCTTGGCGTCGAGCTCCGCGTCCTCGCCGACGACGAGGCCGTTGGGGATGCTGACGCCGCGGTCGATCACCACCTTCTTCAGGCGGCAATGGCGGCCGATGTCGCATTCCGGCAGGACCACCGCCTCGTGCAGCTCGCTGTAGGAGTTGACGCGGACCGAGCTGAACAGCAGCGAGCGGCGCACGGTGGAGCCGGAGATGATGCAGCCGCCCGACACCAGGCTGTCGATCGCCGTGCCGCGGCGGTTCTCGTCGTCGAAGACGAACTTCGCCGGGGGTAGCTGTTCCTGGTAGGTGAAGATCGGCCAGTCGCGGTTGTACAGGTTCAACTGCGGCGTGACGTGGCAAAGGTCGAGGTTGGCTTCCCAATAGGCGTCGATGGTGCCGACGTCGCGCCAGTAGGGGGCGTCGTCCGGCGCGTCGATCACCGCGCTGTCGGCATAGTCATGGGCGATGATGCGGGCGCCCGACTTCACCAGATGCGGGATGATGTCCTTGCCGAAGTCGCGGCTGGAGCCGGGGGTGGCGACGTCGCGCTCCAGCTGGTCGTAGAGGAACTGGGCGTTGAAGACGTAGATGCCCATGCTGGCCAGCGCCATGTCGGGACGGCCGGGCATCGGCGGCGGGTCGGCCGGCTTCTCGACGAAGTCGATGATGCGGCGCTCCTCGTCGATGTGCATGACGCCGAAGCCGGTCGCCTGGTCGCGCGGGACCGCGATGCAGGGAACGGTGACGTCGGCCTTGCGGTCGATGTGGTCGAGCAGCAGCGCGCCGTAATCCATCTTGTAGATGTGGTCGCCGGCCAGGATCAGGACATATTCCGGCTCGTGGTCGCGCAGGATGTCGAGGTTCTGGTACACGGCGTCGGCGGTGCCCTGGTACCACTCCGTCTCGCTGACCCGCTGCTGGGCCGGCAGCAGGTCGCAGAACTCGTTCATCTCGCCGCGGAAGACGTTCCAGCCGCGCTGGAGATGGCGCAGAAGGCTGTGCGACTTGTACTGCGTCAGCACGCCGATCCGGCGGAAGCCGGAATTGACGCAGTTGGACAGGGCGAAGTCGATGATGCGGTACTTGCCGCCGAAATAGGTCGCCGGCTTGGCCCGCCGGTCGGTCAGCTGCTTCAGACGGCTTCCGCGTCCCCCGGCCAGCACCAGCGCCACCGCACGTCGCGGTGCGAGGCGCAGATCCCGTTTGTCGAGCATGGCCGTTACCCCCTTTGCCTTATTCTTGCGGCCGCTCGGCGGCGGCCATTCCATATGGAGGCGTTGACGGTGCCACATCTCGCCGCCATGTCCAATAGGCCCGGCGGTGGGTTCGCATCGGCTTACCCGCCGCAATACCTCTTCTCGGGCCTAGGAGGAAAGAGGGGCGTATGCGGCGCCCGGCCGAACGGCCTGGATGGACGGGGTAGGCGGGCGGACCGTCCCGCCCCGATGCCTCCGCTTTGACCGCCGCACGAGCCACCGTCTGCCCAAAATTTCATCATCTGCCGGAATGGCAGCCAGAATGCTTGGTGAGAACAGAGCGAAATGCGGTTGCCGGCCCTGCCGTTCGGTCGGATACCCGAAATTTTCGGCGAAATGTCGGCTCCGAAATCTGCCCATTTTCTATGCAGGCAACGGGTGCGACTCGTAGGAGGGTGCCCGTTCGGGGGTCCCGCGTCAGGACAACCCTGACGATTCCAAGCCGTTTTCGACTGGCACGCTTCTTGTAACGCTGCTGGCGTCCTTGGTCCCGTCCGCCGCCCCGCCTTCGCCGGGGACGGGGCGACCGGGACGGGGTCGCCCCAGTGCGGTGGCTTGAGCGCGGAACACCTCCGGTGCCGCGCCGGCCGCAAGGGGGTGGGAGCGATTTTGGAGAAAGAGGAGCCTCGATGAACCGTCTGTTCCTTCTGGCCGCACCGATGATGGCGGTTGCTCTGGGCGCGGTCGGCATGCCGGCCGCAGCCCTTGCCCAGGACGCGGCTGCTGCCGCCGCTGCTGCCGCGCCGGCGGCTCCGGCTCTGAATGGCGGCGACACCGCCTGGATGCTGATCTCCACCGCGCTGGTGCTGATGATGACCATCCCCGGCCTGGCGCTGTTCTACGGCGGCATGGTCCGCAAGATGAACGTGCTGGCGACGGTGATGCAGAGCTTCGCCATCACCTGCCTGATCAGCGTCCTGTGGTACGTGATCGGCTACAGCCTGGCCTTCACCGGCACGGGCGCCTATGTCGGCGGTCTCGACCGGCTGTTCCTGAACGGGCTGGACTTCACGAAGGCGTTCGTGCTGGGCGAGGCGACGGGCTCGGGCGTCCCGACGACGATCCCCGAGCCGGTCTTCATGATGTTCCAGATGACCTTCGCGATCATCACCCCGGCCCTCATCACCGGCGCCTTCGCCGACCGCATGAAGTTCTCCTCGCTGCTGGTCTTTACCGCCCTGTGGTCGATCGTGGTCTACGCGCCGATCGCCCACTGGGTCTGGTACCCGTCGGGCTTCCTGTTCGGCCTGGGCGTGCTGGACTTCGCCGGCGGCACCGTGGTGCACATCAACGCGGGCGTCGCCGGCCTGGTCGCCGCGCTGGTGATCGGCAAGCGCAAGGGCTACCCGAAGGAAGCCTTCATGCCGCACAACCTGGTGCTGTCGCTGATCGGCGCCTCGCTGCTGTGGGTGGGCTGGTTCGGCTTCAACGCCGGTTCGGCGCTGACCGCCGGTCCGCGCGCCGGCATGGCGCTGGCCGCCACGCACATCGCCACCGCCGGCGCCGCCATGGGCTGGCTGTTCGCGGAGTGGATCGTCAAGGGCAAGCCGTCGATCCTCGGCATCATCTCCGGCGCCGTCGCCGGCCTGGTCGCGGTGACCCCGGCCGCCGGCTTCGTCGACCCGACGGGCGCCATCGTCATCGGCATCGTCGCCGGCGTGGTCTGCTTCTGGTCGGCCACCAGCCTCAAGCACATGCTGGGCTATGACGACAGCCTGGACGCCTTCGGCGTGCACGGCGTCGGCGGCCTGATCGGCGCCATCCTGACTGGCGTCTTCGCCAAGATGTCGGTGTCCAACAGCGAAGGCGGCTTCGCCGCCGTCCTGCAGGCCGACCCGAAGGCCACGCTGGGCCTGCTGGAAGGCAACGCCGCCGCCGTCTGGATCCAGGTCCAGGGCGTCCTCTACACCATGGTCTGGTGCGCCGTCGCCACCTTCGTCCTGCTGAAGGTCGTCGACGTGGTCATGGGCCTGCGCGTCGAGGAGGACGTGGAGCGCGACGGTCTCGACCTCGCCCTGCATGGCGAGAGCATCCACTAAGACAGACCCTCTTCCTACGGGTCTCTTCGAGAAGGCCGCCGGTTCTCCGGCGGCCTTTTTCGTTTCGATTGTTGCACAGGGAGGAACGCTGTGACGCGGGCGGGCCGGCTTCACGACGGGGCCGCGAGGGACTACCTCTGGTGAATTGCAGTCGATTGCCCAGGAGTTGCAGCCATGTCCGCCAAGCCCGCCACCCCCGGTGTCCGTCCGGTGCTCGCCGCCGTCGAGGGCATGGCCACCTCCGACGGGGCCGGCGTCAGCATGACCCGCATGCTGGGCAGCCCCCGCCTGCGCACGCTCGACCCGTTCCTGATGCTCGACCTGTTCGGGTCGGACCAGCCGACCGACTATCTGGCGGGATTCCCCGACCATCCCCACCGCGGGTTCGAGACGGTGACCTACATGCTGGCCGGCCGCATGCGCCATGCCGACAACCACGGGCATGAGGGCGTGATCGAGACCGGCGGCGTGCAGTGGATGACCGCCGGCCGCGGCCTGATCCATTCGGAGATGCCGGAGCAGACCGAAGGGCTGATGCGCGGCTTCCAGCTGTGGATCAACCTGCCGGCCCGGCTGAAGATGACCGAGCCGCGCTATCAGGAGTTCCCGGCCGCCTCCATCCCGGTGGAGCGGCGCGAGGATGGGGCGACCGTCACCGTGATCGCCGGCGACACCGCCCGCGGCACGGCGGGGCCGGTGCGGGCCGAGGCGACCGACGCCCGCTATTTCGACGTGGCGCTGCCGCCGTCGGTGTCCTTCGCCGAGCCGCTGCCGGCCGGCCACACCGCCTTCCTGGTGCTGTTCGAAGGCACGCTGAGCGTCGGCGGGGAAGGCCCGCTGTGGGGACCGCGGGTGATCGTGCTGGGCGAGGGCGAGCGGGTGGAGGCGGTTGCCGGACCGGAGGGCGCCCGCTTCCTGCTGCTGGCCGGCGCGCCGATCGGCGAGCCGATCGCCTGGGCCGGCCCCTTCGTCATGAACACGCGGGAAGAGGTGATGCAGGCCTTCCGCGACTTCGAGGAAGGGCGCATCTGATCCGCCGGCGCCGCGCAGAAGGCCGTTCGGCCGCCGCTCCACCTGCCCGATGCGCGGCATCTCGTACCTTGCACCCCCGCCGCCGACGGTTATCATGGCGCATTCCGTGTTAATACAAACGATGGCGGGGAGCCGGGGCATGCGTGCAAAGGGGCTGTTGGGTGGGTTCAAGGCGGTTGCGGCCGCCGGATTGCTGGCCCTGACGCTGGCCGCCGGCCTGCTCACCGCGAAACCTGCCGCCGCCGTGGACTTCTCCAAGGCTGCGGCCGATTTCGGGCCGGAGGGCGCCTGGACCAACCAGTGCGACATCGATCGGATGACCGACAGCAAGACCTGCCGGCTGATGATCTACCGCCTGTTCGACGACGGGAAGGATGTCGGTTTCGTCGCGCTCAGCATCATCCCGACCGGCAACGACTTCCATCTCTTCCTGACCACCAGCCAGGGCCTGATCGACCGCTGCGCCATCCGCGTCGACCGCCAGCCGCGCATCGAATCGCATGTGGCGACGCTGAACATGTGCATGTTCCCGAACTTCGTGTCCGGCCGCGTCGCCGACCAGTTCCGCAACGGCTCGACCATCCTGGTCCGGGTGAACTCTCCCCGCCTGGGCAAGCGCGACATCGACTTCCCGCTGAACGGCTTCTCCCGCACCTTCGAGGAGATGCAGCGCAGCCTGCAGTGAGGGAGCGTCGCGCCGCCCCCTTTACCCCGGCAGCCGGTAGCCCGCCGCCGGTTCCCGCATCGGGCAGCCGTTGCGCTCCATGCGGAATTCGGCCGAGCGGTCATAGGCGAGGCGCCGCGCGCGCATGATCGAGCCGAGTGGCCGGTGTGCGGCCAACCCGTGCCAGGGGCTGAAGGACAGCCGGTCGTCGCCGGCGCGCGACCGCTCTTCGCTCCAGGCGGTCTGCGGCGGCACGGTCAGGCGGGCGACGGTGCGGTAGGGGCTCAGCTCCTCCGGCCACGGCACGCTGGCGTCCTCCACCGGCATGCGCTCCTCGTCGGTGCGCAGCTGGGCGCGCAGTTCCCAGACCGCCTCATGGTCGCGGAAGAACTCCACCACCGCCTCGCGCAAGCCGTCCGGCTTGCCGTTGACGGTCAGCGGCGCGCCGGCCAACGCGGTCAGCGCCGGCGAGACCGGGACGATCGACAGCTTGGCGATGTGATCGCCGTAGCGCAGGGCGGCCTGGCTGTAGAAGGTCTCGCCCAGGATGTGGGTTTCGGGGTGGCCGCCCAGCGTCTTCAGCGTGGCGCTCTCGCCGCCGAAGGCCTCCACCACCCGCTCGGCGGCGCGCAGGCCGGCCGACAGCACCGTCTTCGCCGTCTCCGCCCGGTCGGTGGTGGCGGCCAGCAGCTTCAGCGTCGACAGGAACCGTCCGGCATCCGGGGTGGAGAAGACCGGGGCGTTGGCCATCACGAAATCCTGCGTGGCCTCGTCCTCCGACCCCGGCAGCCGGTCGCCGGACACGCCCAGCACCTTCACCGCCAGACCGCGCGGGGTCGACACGCTGTCGGGCAGGATGTCGCCCGGCGTCGTCGACAGCCGCAGGATCGCCGGATAGCTCTCCGCCCGCGCGAACAGGCCCTGGGCCAGTTCCGCCGGCAGATCGTCCAGCACGTCCAGCCGGCCGATCAGCAGCCCGTGGCTCTTGGCATGGACGCTGCGGTTGGCGTGGCCGCTGTCCTCGAAGGTCCTGGCGCTGATCGACAGCATGGTCTCGGCCAGCTCTTCGAAGATGCGAGCCTCGTCGGGATCCGGCTTTTCGATCGACGGCGCATAGGGCAGGGGCTGGGCAGGGGGCTGGGTGAAGGCAGCGGACACGGGCGGGGCTCCCGAGGGGGGAAAAGACGAGGGTACGGCCGGGAAAACAGCCGCGGGCTGTCGTCTGTTCCGCAACGATGCAGCGGTGCCTTCTTGACGCTCCTCCAGTGCCGGCTGTGCAGTGCGGGATGAAACGGAGCCTTCCCCGATCGAGATGCAAGCGAAGAGATGGGCGTGTCCTAATATTCAGCGCCCCTCATGCGCGAGGAATTTTGAAGAATTCCAATCTTCCCTGGAAAATTAACCATAATTCCTGGGGAAGCCCTTATCGAAAGTCTCTGGCGCCGAAAGGACCGGGCTGCTTATCCTTTGATTAAGGAGGGTCAGGCATCTTCACGCACTGCGCGGTTTCGACGCGCGGTCATCAAGGAGGATGACCGGACAAGTCACCTAAGGATGCCCCATGACCGGACGGCCCATCATCTGGTCCGCCATATGGATGCGCAGCTGCGTTCCGCTGTTGGGGCTGCTCATGCTGGCGACCCTGTCGGTGCCGGCGGGCGGGCGGGCGACCCCGCCGAACAGGACGGTGCTGGTCCTGCATTCCTACCATCAGGGCTATGAGTGGACCGACGGACAGGCGTCCGGCATTTCCGCCACGCTGGCGTCGGCGGCGCCCAATGCGCTGACGATTCCCTATTACCTGGACTGGAAGCGCTTCCCCGACCCCAGCGGGATAGAGCACCTGAGGGCGCTGATCGCCTACCGCCATCCCAAGGGCACCGTCGACGCCATCGTCTCCACCGACGATGCTGCGCTGTCCTTCGCCCTGGAGTTGCGGCGGGAGATTTACGGCCCGGTGCCGCTGGTGCATGGCGGCGTGCTGCCGCTCTCGGCAAGGCGGCTGACCGAGGGAGAGGCCAACGTCGTCGGCGTGGACGAGACCAAGGACATCGACGGCACCGTACGCATGGCGATGGCCGCCAACCCGAGGCTGCAACGCCTGTTCATCCTGCGCGACCACACCGAGACGGGCATCGGGCTGGATGCCGAGATCGACGCGATGGTGGCCGACGGCCGCTTCCCCGGCGGGGTGGAGCGGCAGTTCCTGCCCGAACTGCCCTTCGTCCGGCTTGAGGAGCGGCTGGCCGCCCTGCCGCCGGACAGCGCGGTGCTGCTGGGGACCTATGCCACCGACTCCGAAGGCCTCGTCCTGCCGCCCGAGCAGTTCCTGGATCTGATGAGCCAGAAGAGCAGCGTGCCGATCTACGGCTTGCAGGACCACCTGCTGGGCCACGGCATCGCCGGCGGCAGCCTGCTGAGCCCACAGGAGCATGGCCGGGCGGTCGGCGCGCTGGCCGCCGCCCTGGTGAACGGCAGGCCGATCGCCGGCCTGTCGGCGGAGAGGCGCCAGTCAATCGTCCGCGGCGCCGACTACCGGCAGATGCAGCGCTACGGGCTCGATCCCGCGCGGCTGATGCCGCTCGACCGGCTGGCCAACAAGCCCTTCTCCTTCCTGGAGACCTACCGCTGGCTGGTGGCGACGGTCGGCGGAGTCCTGCTGCTGCTCGTCGGCATGGTGCTCGTGCTGTCCTTCGCGTTGCGTGAGCGGAGGATCGCCGAGACCGCGCTGCAGCTGAGCAACGAGGCGCTCAGCGATTCGCGCCGCCAGCTGCAGGCCAAGGTGGCGGAGCTGACCGCCAGCCGGGAGGCGCTGCGCGAAGGGGAGCGGCGGATGCGGCTGGTTGCCGAGGCGTCGCGCGACATCATCTGGACCTGGGACCTCGTCAAGGACTGCCGCGTCCTGTCCGGCCGGGTCGAGGAACTGCTGGGGGTCGACGCCCTCAGCATCGATTCTCGGGCGGCCTGGTTCGAGCGCATCCATCCCGACGACCGCCCGCAGGCGGAGGAGGCGCTGAACCGCCATCTGTCCGGCGAACTGCCGGAATACCGGATGGAATACCGCGTCCGCCATCGCGACGGCAGTTACCTGTGGCTGTATGCCACCGGCAAGGCGTTGTTCGACGACCGGGGAAAGCCGACGATCATGGGCGGCTCCTATACCGACATCACCGCCCAGAAGCTGCAGCAGGCATGGCTGGACCATCTGGCCCATTTCGATTCCCTGACCGACCTGCCCAACCGGCTGATGCTGGAACAGCATGTCGACCGGCTGATCGCCGAGAGGAAGACGTCCGGCAATGCCGGGACGCTGGCGCTGCTGTTCCTCGACATGGACAATTTCAAGTTCATCAACGACGGCTTCGGCCACAAGGTGGGCGACGAGCTGCTGACGATGCTGGGCCAGCGCATCCGCCAGGGGGCGGGCGACGGACGGTTCATCGCGCGGCCGGGCGGCGACGAGTTCGTGGTGGTCGTCCAGGATGGCGAGGGCGGCGACGCGGCGGAGGTGGCGCGCCGGCTGGAGCAGGCGATGGCCGCCCCCTTCCTGGTCGAAGGGCAGCGCTTCTTCGTATCCTGCAGCGTCGGGATCGCCCGGTATCCCTGGGACGGCCGCTGCTTCGACGACCTGCTGCAGAATGCCGACACCGCCATGTACCGGGCCAAGGAGAGCGGGCGCGGGCGCATCTGCACCTTCACCGCCGACATGAACCGCAATGTGGTGGAGCGCATGCGGCTGCTCAGCCGCATCCGGCTGGCCTTCGACCGCCAGGCCTTCACCCTGCACTACCAGCCGCAGGTCGCGACGGCCGACGGCCGGGTCCGCGGCTTCGAGGCGCTGGTGCGCTGGACCGATTCGGAACTGGGACCGGTGTCGCCCGACCGCTTCATCCCGGTCTGCGAGGATTCCGGCCTGATCGTCCCGCTCGGCCTGTGGGTGCTGGAGACCGCCTGCATCGAGGCGGCCGGTCTGGCCTGCCGCGGGGCCGGCGAGATGACGATGAGCGTCAACATGTCGGCGGTCCAGCTCGCCCAGCATGATTTCGTGCCGCGGGTGCTGGAGATCCTGGCCCGCACCGGCCTGCCGCCGCACCGGCTGGAACTGGAGATCACCGAGTCGCAGATGATCGGCTCGCTCGACGCCGCCATCGGCAAGCTGAACGCGCTGCGGCAGGCCGGCATCCACATCGCGCTGGACGATTTCGGCACCGGCTATTCGTCGCTGACCTACCTGCGGACCCTGCCGATCAACACGCTGAAGCTGGACAAGGCCTTCATCGACGACGTCCACCGCAAGCCCGACGCGCGCAGCCTGGTGTCGTCGATCTCGCGCATCGCCCACGACCTGACCCGCAGCGTGGTGGCGGAAGGGGTGGAGGAGGCGGCCCAGTGGGAGGCGCTGTCGCTGATGGGCTGCGACCTGATCCAGGGCTATTTCATCAGCCGCCCGCTGCCGGCCGACCGCATCGATGCCTTCCTGGCGGCCTGGGAGGAGCGGCGGCCCGGCCTGCCGCTCGTCGACGACGACGTGGTGGTCGGTATGCCCACCGCCGGAGCGAACCGGCCGTCGGGCGGCCGCGAGCCGGCCTGACCGGGAGGCAGCCCCACCGGCGTCGAACCCACCGGCGTCGAAACACCGTCCGCCGTCAGGCGACGATCCTGTTGTCGCAGGACAGGCATGGCTCCTGCGACGGTTCGTGGATGGACCAGGCACCCTTTCCCATCTGCTTGGCGCGATACATCGCGGCATCCGCCAGACGCAGGGAGCAGGCCAGGTCGCCGCAGTCGCCCGCGGTCAGCGCGATTCCGATGCTGCATCCGACGCCCAGGCCAAGATCGCGGACTTCGCCGATGATGCGGCTGGCGACGCCGGTGGCGACCGTCTTGATGTCGGGAATGTGCCCGGGCAGGCAGATGACGAATTCGTCGCCGCCAATCCGGCCGATCAGGTCGCCGTCGCGGATCATCCGGCGCATGATCTCGGCGACCATCGTCAGGACCTTGTCGCCTTCATGGTGGCCGTGCCGGTCGTTCACCGCCTTGAACCCGTCCAGATCGACGTAAAGGAAGGCGAGGACCAATCCTCTTTTCCCGGCGTTCTGCCGCATGCCTTCCGCCAGTTCCAGGAAAAGGCCGCGGGCGGGCAGTCCGGTCAGCGGATCGCGCCGGGCCTGATGGAGTTCGGCATCCAGTTGCTGGGCGGTGCTCTCGGCCTCCAGCACACGCATCTGGACGCGGTGCCCCTGGCGGATCATGCGGGCGCCCCACAGAAGCAGGAGCAGGACGAGCGTCGTGGTCAGGGCCATTTCGGCGACGAACCAGAGGGACCGGGTCCGCCAGGCGGCGAAGGCCGAGTCACCCTCGATCCCCGCATAGACGACGAGGTTGAGATCCGGGATCAGCCGGTAGGCGGCGAGCCGCTCCTTGCCGTCCAGCACCGACCGCGACCAGTATATCCCGACCGGGGAGCGTGGGAGCTGCTCCTGAAAGAGCTGTCCCGTCCGGTTGTTCCTGCCGATGTGGCTCGCCAGGTCCGGACTGCGGGCGACGATGTCGCCATCGGTGCGGAAGATGGTGATCGTCGTGTCCAGCCCGAACGACATCAGGGCGTAGAAATTGGCCAGCCATTCGGTTTTCATCCCGGTGCTGGCGATGCCGATGATCTCGCCGGTCCAGTCGCGGATCGGCCGCGAGATGGTGAAGAGGATGCGGTCGTCCAGACGGCTGCGCAGGGCCGGGCTGATCACGAAGTCCGCCCCCGCCATCACCGCCTGGAAATGGCGGCGGTCCCCGATGTTGAGCGGCCGCTCCATCTGCCGGCCGGTGCCGACGACCGCCTCGCCCTTGGCATCGAACAGCCACAGGGTCTCCCCGCCGTCCACATTGGCGAGAGCGTCGCGCAGCCGGCGCCAGTGGGTGTGGTTCCGCACCGCTTCCAGGCTGCCGGCCTCGTCGACCAGGGAAGTCGCCTGACGCAGGGCGATGTCGGCGCCCTTCGTCGTGTGCAGGACATGGGCCTCGACGACCTTGGCCATGTCCGCGGCGAGCGCTTCCATCTGCGCGGCGGTGCTCTTCCGGTCCTGCCAGACGATGTGGACCGTCATGGCGATGACGACGGTCAGGGCCAGTCCGGCGGCAAGCAGGGCGTTCAGGTGTCGGGGCATGGAAACTCCGCTGCGACAGCGAGACGGTAGGCGTTCCTTATCTAACGCAAGTAATATACCAAAGTGGAAAGCTCGGTTATGCGGGGGAAGACCCTGATCGAGGCGTTCGGCTATCGCAAATTGCGTCTCAGGGTCGGAGCGGCGACCCAGAATGCGCAGGCTCCGGCCGGTCCGGGTGGGGGCAGGCCGGACGAAAAACGCGAAACGCCCCGCAGGCGGGCTGCGGAGCGTTTCGCGGAGGCGGGGCTTGGAGAACCGGAGGCGTTGCGCTCAGTGGCGCGTGCGGGCCGGGGTGATGTAGACGCCGTCCCAATCGACGCCGAACAGGGCGTCGTCGCCGGCTTCCTCCACCAGGTCGTCGTATTCGTGGGCCTCGATCAGGCCGAAGATGGAGGCGGTGCCTGAGGCGTCCAGGTCGCAGGTCACCACATGGCCGCCCACCTCGACCGAGGTGAAGAACACTTCCGGCAGCTCCATGCTGTCCAGGTCGGCGGTGACGGCGACTTCGATCTCGTGGATGCTGCGGGCCGACAGCGACACGCGCAGCTTGGCCGCCTGCGAGGCCCAGACGATGCGCTTGACGTGGGCCGGCTCCTTCATCTCCGCGACGCCCGGCGCCTCGTCGCCTTGGCCGGCCATCGCGATCATCCGGGAAACCAGGGTCGAGGTGCTGCTGGGTGCGCGCATTGAAGCCTCCGCTCGTGTGTTGAGCACAGGTTTGCGCCTAGGCGGTTAACGGGGTCTTAAGCCGGGACCGAGGCTTAAGCCTTACCTCCCATGAGGTAAGGCCTATCCGATCGGTTTTACTCGGCGGTTAGTGCGAGGGCGACCCCCGCCGCGACCCGCGCGTTGTTGCGGATCAGCGCGACGTTGGCGGTCAGGCTGCGCCCGCCGGTGAGGCGCTCCAGCGCCGCCAGCAGGTGCGGGGTGATGTCCTTCCCCTTGATCTGCCTGGATCCCGCGTCGGCCAGAGCCTGGGCGACCGCCGCTTCCATCGCGTCGGCGTCGAGTTCGTCGGCCGCGGGGATCGGGTTGGCGAGCAGCACGCCGCCCTCCAGGCCGAGCTGCCATTTCGCCCGCAGGATGTCCGCCACCTGTCGTACGTTGTCACAGCGATGATCGACGGCCAGGCCGCTGCGGCGGCTGTAGAAGGCGGGAAACTCGTCGGTGCCGAAGCCCAGGACCGGCACGCCGCGGGTTTCCAGCACCTCCAGCGTCTTGGCCAAGTCGAGAATCGACTTGGCCCCGGCGCAGACCACGCAGACCGACGTGCGCGCCAGCTCGTCGAGGTCGGCGGAGATGTCGAAGCTCGTCTCCGCCCCGCGATGGACGCCGCCGATGCCGCCGGTGGCGAAGACGGAGATGCCGGCCAGCCGCGCCCCGATCATCGTCGCCGCCACGGTGGTGGCGCCGATGCCGCCGGCGGCAAGCGCGATGGGCAGGTCGCGGCGGCTCAGCTTGCGCGCGGCGGGGCCGGCGGTCGCCAGCCGTTCCAGCGCCGCGTCGTCCAGACCGACGCGGATGCGCCCGTCCATCACCGCGATGGTGGCGGGGACGGCGCCGGCGGCCCGCACCTCCGCCTCCAGCGCGCGGGCGGTCTCCAGGTTCTGCGGATAGGGCATGCCGTGGGAGATCACGGTCGATTCCAGCGCCACCACCGGCCGCTTTGCGGCAAGCGCGTCGGCGATCTCGGGCGTCGGCAATAGAGAGGGCGGCAGCAGGGTCGGGTGCATGCGCTGGGTCTCCGCTTATGGCGCCCTATATTAGGACGCATGTCCGCTGCACACCAATCCAATCAGGGCGGGTCCAATCCAAGCCGCCCGCACCCCGATCGATGGATCAAGGTCCTGCCCGGGGGTCTCTATGTCGAGCCGGGGGGCTTCTACATCGACCCGGTGCGCCCGGTGGAGCGCGCGGTCGTCACCCACGGCCATTCCGACCATGCCCGGCCCGGCAACCGCCATGTGCTGGCGACGCCGGGCACCCTCGCCATCATGCGCCAGCGGATGGGAGCGGGGGTGGGCGGAAGCCTGCAGGCGCTGGACTATGGCGAAACCTTGCGCATCGGCGATGTCGATGTGCGGCTGGTGCCGGCCGGCCATGTGCTGGGCAGCGCCCAGGTGGTGCTGGAGCATGCCGGGTCGCGCGTGGTGGTGTCGGGCGACTACAAGCGGCGCCTCGACCGCACCTGCGCGCCGTTCGAGCCGGTGCCCTGCGACGTCTTCGTGACCGAGGCGACCTTCGGCCTGCCGGTGTTCCGCCATCCGCCCGACCTGGGGGAGGTCGGCAAGCTGCTGCATTCGATGGCGCTGTTCCCGGAGCGCAGCCATGTCGTCGGCGTCTATGCGCTGGGCAAATGCCAGCGGCTGATCACGCTGCTGCGGGCGGCGGGATACGACCGGCCGATCTGGCTGCATGGCGCGCTGGAGCCGCTCTGCCGGCTCTACAGCGACCTGGGGGTGGAGCTGGGGGACCTGCGGCCGGCCACCGTCGCGGCGAAGGAGGATCTGAAGGGCGCGCTGGTGCTGGCTCCGCCGGCGGCGGTGGCCGACCGCTGGGCGCGGCGGCTGGCCGATCCGGTGGTCGCGATGGCGTCGGGCTGGATGCGGGTACGCCAGCGCGCCCGCCAGCGCGGGGTGGAACTGCCTTTGGTCATCTCCGACCATGCCGACTGGGACGAGCTGTGCCGAACGCTGGAGGATGTCGGCGCGCCGGAGGTCTGGGTGACGCATGGCCGGGAGGAGGCGCTGGTCCATTACGCCACCAGCCGCGGCATCCGCGCCCGCGCGCTGGCGCTGATCGGCTTCGAGGACGAGGATTCGGAAGGGATTTCAGGGGGAGAGGCGTCGTGAACCGCTTCGCCGCGCTGATCGACGCGCTGGTCTTCATGCCGTCGCGCAACGGCAAGATCCGCCTGCTGGTCGAGCATTTCGCCACCGCGCCCGACCCCGAGCGCGGCTGGGCGCTGGCGGCGCTGACCGGGGCCCTGAGCTTCCGCGAGGCCAAGCCGGCGGCGATCCGCGAACTGGCCGCCACGCGCGTCGATCCCGAACTGCTGGCTCTGTCCTACGACTATGTCGGCGATCTGGCGGAGACGGTGGCGCTGATCTGGCCGGAGCGCCCCGAACGGGCCAACAGCCTGCCGCCCAGCCTGGACGAGGTGGTGGAGGCGTTGCGCGCCGCCAGGCGCGGGCAGGTGATGGGGCTGGTGGAGGGTTGGCTCGACACGCTCGACTCGTCGGGGCGCTTCGCCCTGCTGAAGCTGATCACCGGGGCGCTGCGCATCGGCGTCTCGGCCCGGCTCGCCAAGACGGCGCTGGCGGAATGGGGCAGGTTAGCCCGGCCGGAGGTGAGCGTCGACGACGTCGAGGAGGTCTGGCACGGGCTGACCGCCCCCTATGCGGAGCTGTTCGCCTGGCTGGAGGGGCGGGCGGAGCGACCGGCGACCGGGGCCGGCGCCGGGTTCCGTCCGATGATGCTGTCCCACCCGCTGGAGGAGGAGGACCGCGTCGCGCTCGACCCCGCCGCCTATGCCGCGGAATGGAAATGGGACGGCATCCGCGTGCAGATGGTGGCGCGCGGCGGCGAGCGGCGGCTCTACAGCCGCACCGGCGACGACGTGTCCGGCGCCTTTCCCGACATCGTCGACCACATGAACTTCGACGCGGTGCTGGACGGCGAGCTGCTGGTGGCGCGCGACGGGGTTGTGGCGCCCTTCAACGACCTGCAGCAGCGGCTGAACCGCAAGACGGTGACGGCGCAGATGCTGCGCGACGGGCCGGCCTGGGTCCGGCTCTACGACATCCTGTTCGACGGCGACGAGGATCTGCGCGGCCTGTCCTTCGTCGAGCGGCGCGCCCGGCTGGAGCGCTGGTACGAGGCGGTGCAGCCGCGCCGGATGGATCTGTCGCCGCTGGTGCCGTTCGACCGGTGGGACGAGCTGGTCGCCCTGCGCGAGGGGGCGCGGGAGAACGGCATCGAGGGGTTGATGCTGAAGCGGCGCGACAGCGCCTATCTGGCCGGGCGGCCGAAGGGGCCGTGGTTCAAGTGGAAGCGCGGGGCGCTGACGCTCGACACCGTGATGATGTACGCCCAGCGCGGCCACGGCAAACGGTCGAGCTATTATTCCGACTACACCTTCGGCGTCTGGCGCGGCGAGGAGCTGGTGCCGGTCGGCAAGGCCTATTCCGGCTTCACCGACGCCGAACTGGTCGAGCTGGACCGCTGGGTGCGCAACCACACCACCCGCCGCTACGGTCCGGTGCGCGAGGTGGAGGCCGGGCTGGTGCTGGAGGTCGCCTTCGACAGCGTCCACCCGTCCAACCGGCACAAGAGCGGGCTGGCGATGCGCTTCCCCCGCATCCACCGCATCCGCTGGGACAAGCCGGCGCACGAGGCCGACCGGCTGGAGACGCTGGCGGCGATGGTGGTGGAGTAGGGGGCGGGGAGCCTACCGCAGCGGCGCGGTCACCACGTCGACGGAGGTTTCCGCCACAGTGCCGACGACGTCCACCGCGGTGCCGGCGAGGCTGGCGGCGCCGCTCGCCACGCCGGTGACGGCACCGCAGCCGGCAAGCGAACCGCCCAGCAGCAACAGGGCGGCGAGCGGAAACAGGCGGCGGGAAGTGGGGCGGCGGGACATGGCGTCCTCCAGAAAACCGGATGCTGAAACGAAGACGGTGGGATTGCAGCACGCAATTCCAACCGATTCGTTAATGCGGGCATTTGCCACAACAGCCGTGAATTTCCGATCTTGCGGCGCAGTCTCCGCCGGAGGTGGTTCGGCTCCCCTGTATCGTGAAAGATGGCGGGGTACCCGAAATCCCGCGTCGGCGCCCAATATTACAGACAATTAACGGTGGTGTAATACTTTGATGTAGTTCTCACAAGGCTCGGGGCGCGTTACATGCAACAGGCATGGCTGCCATGAAGCACTCTTCTGTTTCACAGGGTTGTTTCTGCGTGGCCGCATTCAATTCCAGCCCCATATCTGGCTTGCGGATCGAGGCGAGACGCCTCCAAAGCGATTGACTGGTTGGGAAAAGCACCGATGCGCAACGGGTCCTTTGCTGATCTCATCGCCCCCTATGACCGGGTGGCCCTTGTCCTTCAGGGTGGCGGCGCGCTCGGCGCCTATCAGGCGGGGGTGCTGGAGGGGCTGTTCAAGCACGACATCCACCCGACCTGGGTGGCCGGCGTGTCGATCGGCGCCATCAACGCGGCGTTGATCGCCGGCAATCCTCCGGAACGGCGCTGCGCCGCGCTGTCGGAGTTCTGGACCCGCATCGCCCCGCCCTCGCCCTGGGAGGGCGCGGAGGCGCTGTGGCGGCGGCTGGATCCCGACGGCCCGTCGATTTCCGTCCTCAACCAATGGAGCGCGTGGCGGACGGCGCTGTCCGGACAGCCCGGCTTCTTCCGGCCGCGCGCGGCGGTGGAATGGGCGGCGGCCGGTCCCTTCGCCGGACCGACCAGCTTCTACGACACCGCGCCGCTGAGGAAGACCTTGGAGGACCTGATCGACTTCGACCGGATCAACCGCGGCGACATCCGGCTGTCGCTGGGCGCCGTCGACGTGCGGACCGGCAATTCCATCTATTTCGACACCGAGACCCACCGGATCGGCCCGGAGCATGTGATGGCCAGCGGCGCCCTGCCGCCCGGCTTCGCCCCGGTCGAGATCGACGGCGAGTTCTATTGGGACGGCGGACTGGTCTCCAACACGCCGCTCGACCATGTGCTGGAGGATCGGCCGCGCCGCGACACGCTGGTCTTCCAGGTCGATCTGTGGAGCGCCAGCGGTCAGGTCCCGCGCGGCCTGTCGGAGGTGATGGAGCGGCAGAAGGACATCACCTATTCCAGCCGCACCCGCTTCAACACCGACAAGGTCACCTACGAGCAGACCCTGCGCAACCAGCTCGTCTCGCTGCTCGACCGGCTGCCGGAGGAGCTGCGGGACACGCCGGAGGCCAGGGCCCTGCGGAGCGCCTCCTGCGGGGCGGCGGTCAACATCATCCACCTGATCTACCGCCGCAAGAGCTACGAGCGCGACAGCAAGGACTACGAATTCTCCAACGCCGGCATGCGGGAGCATTGGGAAAGCGGCCTTGCCGACACCCTCGCCACGCTCGCCCACCCGGAATGGCTGGCGATGCCGTCGCGGCTGGAGGGCCCGGTCACGCACGACGTGCTGCGCGACGACGCCCAGCCGTCCTGACACCCGATCATCCGGCCGGCCCGCCACGGCGCTGCCGGCCAACACAGGCAAGACACCCTCACCGACATCTTGACCGATAGGAGCGGACCCATGCGCTTGCAGGACAAAGTCGCCGTCATCACCGGAGCGGCGAGCGGAATCGGGCTGGAGATCGCGCGGACCTTCGCCCGCGAAGGCGCGAAGATCGTCATCGCCGACCTGAACCAGGCCGGTGCCGACGCGGCGGCGGCCGGCCTCGACCCTACCGGGAAGCGGGCGCTGGGCGTGGCCATGGACGTGACCGACGAGGCCCAGGTCGATGCCGGCATGGCCCGCGCCGTCGCCGCCTTCGGCCGCATCGACATCCTGGTCAGCAACGCAGGCATCCAGACCGTGGCGCCGGTCGAGCAGTTCGAGTTCGCCAAGTGGAAGCAGCTTCTGTCCATCCATCTGGACGGCGCCTTCCTGACCACGCGCGCCGCCCTGCGGACGATGTACGAGCAGGGAAGCGGCAGCATCATCTATATGGGATCGGTCCATTCCAAGGAGGCGTCGGCGCTGAAGGCGCCCTATGTCACCGCCAAGCACGGGCTGATCGGCCTCGCCAAGGTGGTCGCCAAGGAAGGGGCGGCGCATGGCGTGCGCGCCAACGTGATCTGCCCCGGCTTCGTCCGCACCCCGCTGGTCGAGAAGCAGATCCCGGAACAGGCCAAGGAGCTTGGCATCTCCGAAGAGGACGTGGTGAAGAAGGTGATGCTGAAGGAGACCGTCGACGGCGAGTTCACGACGGTCGAGGACGTCGCCGAGGCCGCCCTGTTCTTCGCGTCCTTCGGGTCCAACGCGCTGACCGGCCAGTCGCTGGTCGTCAGCCACGGCTGGTTCATGCAATAGGCCGTCCGACGGCAGCTGGAATGGAAAAAGGCGTCGGGTCATCGGCCCGACGCCTTTTTCCGTTTCAAGATGCACTTGTCTGTTCAGAGGTTGTTATTGGCCGTCATCCCCGCGAAGGCGGGGATCCAGGCTTCACCGGGAATCTTCCCTTCGGAAGGTCTGGATTCCCGCCTTCGCGGGGATGACGGCCGAGAGATGTTCATGATCCAGATCCGATGGGACCCGGTTCAAACGTCTAACGACTCTCGGCAGCCCTCATCGAGACGCGCAAACGCTCAGAACTCCTTCCAGTCGTCGTCGTCACTGGTGCTGTGCTTCAGGACCGGGACCGCGGTGGTGGTCCCGCGGGCAGGGGAGTCGGTGCGGGCGGCCGGCTTGGCGGTGGCGGCCGGATGGGCTGCACCGTTGCCGCGGGCGGGCGGCTTCGCCGCGGGCTTGGCGGCGGCGGCCGTGCGGGTGGTGGCTGGAGCGCGGCGGGTGG
>NZ_RWIJ01000010.1:1535-159066 GCF_019805165.1 Azospirillum sp. 412522 | reverse complement strand
CTGGAGCGCGGCGGGTGGTGGCGACCACCGGGGCGCCGTGGACGGCCGCGGCGCGCGGTGCCGCGGCATAACCGAAGCCGGCCGCCTGCTCGAACTTGAAGAAGCCGACCAGCGACTTCAGGTCGCCGGCCTGGCCGCTCATCGCCTGGGCGGCGGCGGTGGTCTCCTCCACCAGGGCGGCGTTCTTCTGGGTCATCTCGTCCATGTTGGCGACGGTGGAGTTGATCTCGTCCAGCGCCGTCGCCTGCTCGGCCGAGGCCGAGGCCATTTCGGCGATCAGGGTCGCCACCTGCTGCACGCCGGACACGATGCCCTGCAGCGCGTCGCCGGCCTTGCTGACCAGATCGACGCCGTCCTTGACCTGGGCGTCGCTGTCCAGGATCAGGCCCTTGATCTCCTTCGAGGCCTGGGCGGAGCGCTGGGCGAGCTGCCGCACCTCCTGCGCCACCACGGCGAAGCCGCGTCCGGCGTCGCCGGCCCGCGCCGCCTCCACCGCCGCGTTCAGCGCCAAGAGGTTGGTCTGGAAGGCGATCTCGTCGATCACCCCGATGATGTCGGTGATCTTGCGACTGGATTCCTCGATCCGGCGCATCGCCTCGATGGCGGAGCCGGCGACGCCGCCGCCCGATTCGGCGGAACCGCGGGCCTGGGCCGCCATCAGGTTGGCGCGCTGGGCGTTCTCGGCGTTGGAGCGCACGGTCGCCCCCAGCTCCTCCATGCTGGCCGCGGTCTCCTCCAGCGAGGAGGCCTGCTGTTCGGTGCGGTCGGCGAGGTCGGAGGAGCCCAGCGACACCTCGGCGGCGGCGGCGGCGATGGTCTCGGCGGCCTGGGTGATCTGGCCGACGATCTCGGCCAGCCGGGCGGAGGTGGTGTTGACGTCGGTCTTCACCTGCTCGAAGGCACCCTGGTAGTCGCGGGTGACGCGGCGGTTCAGGTCGCCCTGGGCCAGGGCGCTCAGCACCTCGCCCAGATCGGCGATGACCGCCTCCACCGTGTCGGTCAGGCGGTTGATGCCTTCCGACATGGTCTTGTAGAAGCCGTCCTTGCCGGCGAGATCGATGCGGCGGTCGAGGTCGCCCTTCGACACGGCGTCGATCAGGGTGGCGATCTCCTCGCCGATGGCCTGCTCGCGGACGCGCTGGGCCTCGGCGGCGCGGCGCTCGGCCTCCAGCCGCTCGCGCTCCGCCTCGTCCATCCGCTTCTTCTCGACGGCGTTCTCCTTGAACACCAGCACGGCCTTGGCCATGCGGCCGATCTCGTCGCGGTTCTCGAGCGCCGGAACGTCGACGGTGAGATTGCCGGCGGCCAGTTCCGTCATGGTGCCGGTCATCTGGACCACCGGGCGGACGATGGAGCGGGCGGTGACCAGCGCGATCACGATGCCAAGCACGAAGGCGCCCGCCGCCATGCCGATCATCAGCGTGCTGGTGTCGTCCATATCGTCCTGCGCGGCGGTCAGCACCGTCTTGCGGGCGTCGGTCTGCGAGAGGATGACCTTGTCCACCAGGGCGGCGAACTCCTCCGCCTCCTGGGTCATGGTGTTGAATGCGAGGGTCTGGGCGTCGTTCACGGCGGCGACGACGCGGTTGAAGCTTTCAAGGTAGCGGCTGCCGATCTGCACCGCCTCCTCGGCGGCGCGCTTCTGCAGCGGGTCGGCCAGGCGGGGGGGGAGTACGGAGGCCACCTTGATGAAGCCGTCCATCCGGCTGCGCACCTCGTCCGCCGTCTTCGCCGACGGGTCCGTCAGGAAGCGCTGCGCGCTGAGACGGGCGAGGATCAGCGATTCCTGGGCCTGGCCGGCATAGGCGGCGGATTCGAAATCGCCGGCGGCGATGCCGTTGGCGACGACCCGGCTCAGTCCCTCGCGCGCCTTCTGACCCATCGGCATCAGCTCCTCCGACACCAGCCGGTCGCGCTGCTCGCGCAGCTTGACCAGCTTGGCGAAATTGGAACCGTAGCTGTCGAACTGCTGGATCATCCGCTCGACAAGGGCGCGGCGTCCGGGGTCGATCGAGACATCGCGGGCGGTGTGCAGCAACTCGCCCAGCTTCTTCTGTTGCGCCTGGATCGGCGCGATCAGCGCGTTGCTGCCGGAGAAGGAGTAGTTGACCACGTTGCGGCGCATGTCCGAGACCGAGCCGTCGATATCGGAAATCCGGAGCGAGTTGTCGGCGATCGACCCGTAGCGGGTGAAGCCGCCCTGTACCGTCGACAGCGACCGCACGCCCAGTGCTGCCACCAGGACGAGGAGGGCGAGGATCAGAAGGAAACCCACCTGGATGCGGGTGCCCACCTTGAAGCGGCCGGCGAAACTGGCGTTCTGCATGGTCAACTGCCTTGGTCTGCGGTGCGGATCGAACGCGATTAAGCCCGGCAGGGTAGAGGAAGATGGTTTCCAGTCCGTTGCCATGACGCGGGGAAATGCACGGAAAGCGTCCCTGGACCGCGCCAAAATCGTGTCAAAGCCGGGACGCGGGGCTTTGACGAGGCGGCGGGGGTCCCTAGGTTAGGTCGCCAGCACAGTATTTGGGGAACAGCGTTTTGGGGCGGCGCCATGTCCTGGCCCATTCCTCGGGGCTGGTTTTCCACGAACCTCAGGGACCATTGAAGAAGCCGATGCGCCGCAGCCTTCCCTCCGACACCAGCGCCTTCACCCGCCCGTCCGGCGACCTGCGCGCCGCCATCCGCTCGCTGGGGCCCTACATCTGGCCGAGCGACTCCCTGGAAACGCGGGTCCGGGTGGTGCTGGCGATGCTGCTGCTGGTCGGCGCCAAGGTCGCCAACGTCTATGTGCCGATCTTCTACAAGCATGCGGTGGACGCGCTGACTCCCGCGAGCGCCGGCGGGAGCGTCGGGCCGGGGGCGGCGGTGACCATCCCCCTGGGGCTGATCGTCGCCTACGGCCTCGCCCGCGTCACCTCGCTGGTCTTCGCCGAGCTGCGCGACGCCGTCTTCGCCACGGTGGCGCAGCGCACCATCCGCAAGGTGGCGCTGTCGGTGTTCCGGCATCTGCACGCGCTGTCGCTGCGCTTCCACCTGGAACGCCAGACCGGCGGCCTGACCCGCTCGCTGGAACGCGGGACGCGCGCCATCGAATCGCTTCTGCGCTACACCCTGTTCTCCATCGTGCCGACGCTGGTGGAGATCGCGCTGGTCTGCGCCATCCTGTGGAAGCTGTTCAGCGTCTGGTTCGCGCTGGCCACCTTCGTCACGGTGATGGGCTACATCCTCTACACCTTCTTCGTGTCGGAATGGCGCATCAAGTTCCGCCGCCAGATGAACGACACCGACAGCAAGGCCAACACCAAGGCGATCGACAGCCTGCTGAACTACGAGACGGTCAAGTATTTCGGCAACGAGGAGCATGAGGCCCGCCGCTACGACGGCGCCCTGCAGAGCTACGAGCAGGCGGCGGTGCGCAGCCAGCAGAGCCTGTCTCTGCTGAATGTCGGCCAGTCGGCGATCATCTCGCTGGGCTTGGCGGTGGTGATGGGCATGGCCGCCAGGGGCATCGTCGACGGCAGCATGTCGCTGGGCGACTTCGTGCTGGTGAACACCTATCTGCTGCAGCTCTACCAGCCGCTGAACTTCTTCGGCGTCGTCTATCGCGAGATCAAGCAGTCGCTGATCGACATCGAATCGATGGTGACCCTGCTGGCGGTCGACCGCGAGGTGGCCGACGGTCCCGATGCCCGGCCGCTGGCGGTCGACGGGGCGGAGCTGCGCTTCGAGGGGGTGGAGTTCGGATACGACGCGCGCCGGCCGATCCTGAAGGATGTCAGCTTCACCGTGCCGGCCGGCAAGACCGTCGCCATCGTCGGCCCGTCGGGCGCCGGCAAGTCGACCATCAGCCGGCTGCTGTTCCGCTTCTACGACGTCAACGGCGGCCGGGTGCTGATCGACGGGCAGGACATCCGCGGGGTCACCCAGTCCTCGCTGCGGGCGTCCATCGGCATCGTCCCGCAGGACACCGTGCTGTTCAACGACACCGTCTTCTACAACATCGCCTATGGCCGCCCCGGCGCCAGCCCGGCGGAGGTGGAGCGGGCGGCCCGGCTGGCCCACATCCACGACTTCATCATGGCGCTGCCCGACGGCTACCAGACCACGGTGGGCGAGCGCGGGCTGAAGCTGTCGGGCGGCGAGAAGCAGCGCGTCGCCATCGCCCGCACCATCCTGAAGGACCCGGCGATCCTGCTGTTCGACGAGGCGACCAGCGCGCTCGACACCCACACCGAGCGGGAAATCCAGGCCAACCTGCGCGAGGTCAGCCGCGGCCGCACCACGCTGGTGATCGCCCACCGGCTGTCCACCGTCATCGACGCCGACGAGATCCTGGTGCTGGAGGCCGGCCGGGTGATCGAGCGCGGCCGCCATGCCGACCTGCTGGCCGCCCGCGGCGCCTATGCGGCGTTGTGGGCGCGGCAGCAGGAAACGAGCCAGGGCCCGGCGCCGCTGCCCGGCGTGCTGGCGCCGACCTGACCGGAACCGGGGAGCACGATCATGGGACCGGCAAGGCAGGCGTTGCGCGCCGCGACGCAGGAGAGCCACGACCGCCTGGACAAGGCCGCGGTGCTGCAGCCGCTGGTCCGGCCGGACATCACGAAACAGGAGTATGTCCGCGCGCTGGCCGTGCTCTACGGCTTCAACGCGCCGGTGGAACGGGCGCTGGGGCAGGGCGCGGCGAGGCTGGCGCTGCTGCGCGAGGATCTGCGGGCGCTCGGCGCCGACCCGGACGCGCTGCCGGAGATGACGGGGCTGCCGCCGCTGGACAGTGCGCCGGCGCGGCTGGCGGCGCGCTACGTGCTGGACGGCTCGGCCCATGGCGGGCGGGCGATGCTGCCGGGGATCACCCGCGCGCTGGGGTATGACGCCCGGCGCGGCGCCCGCTTCCTGGCATCGGACGGGCTGGACATGGCGGAGGCCTGGAAGGCGCTGATGGTCCGGCTGGAGGAGGAGCTTGCCGACCCGGCGGCGCTCGCCGCCGCCTGCGCCACCGCCGCCGGGCTGTTCGCGGCGCTGGAGCGGTGGACGGCAGAGCAGCGGTTGGGCGAGCAGAGGGGTTGAAACTGGCGCATGGCCCCATCCCTTGCTAGGGTGCCGGACCATTCTCATCCGGGTTCTGGAGACCGCCTTCCCATGACCGCGCCCGCCTCGCGCATCTATTGCTCCATCGACACCACCGAGATCGACGCCGCCCGCCGCATCGCCGGGCAGGTGGCCGGGGCCGTCGGCGGCATCAAGCTGGGGCTGGAGTTCTTCATCGCCCAAGGGCCGGCCGGTGTCCGCGCCGTGGTGGGGGAGGACGGGCCGCCGCTGTTCCTCGACCTGAAGCTGCACGACATCCCCAACACGGTGGCGGGCGGCGTGCGGGCGGCGCTGCCGCTGAAGCCGGCCTTCATGACCATCCACAGTTCCGGCGGGCCGGCGATGATGCGGGCGGCGGCGGAGACGGCGGCGACCGCCGGCGCCGACCGGCCGAAGATCCTGGCCGTCACCGTGCTGACCAGCCTGGACGAGGGCGACCTGGGCGCCCTCGGGCAGTCGGTGCCGGTGGCCGATCAGGTGGTGCGGCTGGCGAAGTTGGCCAAGGCGTCGGGGGTGGACGGCATCGTCTGCTCGCCGGCCGAGGTGGCGCTGGTGCGCGCCGCCTGCGGCCCCGACTTCATCCTGATGGTGCCCGGCATCCGCCCGGCCTGGGCCGCCACCAACGACCAGAAGCGCTTCATGACCCCGGCCGAGGCGCTGGCCGCCGGCGCCGACCATCTGGTCATCGGCCGCCCGATCACCGCCGAGCCTGATCCGGCCGCCGCCGCCCGCCGCATCGTCGCCGAGATTGAGGGGACCGCATGACCGTCGCCGCCAAGATCTGCGGGCTGAGCGAGCCCGAAAGCCTGCGCGCCGCCGTCGCCGGCGGGGCGCGCTATGTCGGCTTCGTCTTCTACCCGCGCAGCCCGCGCGCCATCGCCCCGCCGATGGCGGCGGAGCTGGCGCGGCTGCTGCCGACCGGTGTGCGCTCCGTCGGGCTGTTCGTCGATCCCGACGACGAGTTCCTGGAGCATGTCACCGGGCAGGTGCCGCTCGACCTGATCCAGCTGCATGGCGGCGAGACGCCGCGCCGCATCGCCGAGATCAAGGCCCGCTATGCCCTGCCGGTGATGAAGGCGGTGAAGATCGGCGGGCCGGAGGATCTGACCGCGGCGCTGGAGGCGGCGGAGGTCGCCGACCGGCTGCTGTTCGACGCCAAGCCGCCGGCCAAGGTGTCGGCGCTGCCCGGCGGGAACGGCATCGCCTTCGACTGGACCATCCTGGCCGGACGCAGCTGGCCGCGCCCCTGGATGCTGTCGGGCGGGCTGACGGTGGAAAACGTCGCGGAGGCGGTGCGGGTCACCGGCGCCGCCGAGGTCGACGTGTCGTCCGGCGTCGAGGACCGCCCCGGCCACAAGGATCCGGCGCTGGTCCGCGCCTTTCTGGCGGCGGTCGCCGCGCTTTAGGGTTGGGCTTCATCGTTACGCTTTGTCGCAATAGCGTCCTGTTTTAGACGAATGCTTCGGCTTATCTTGGTCGCATGGCGGGACCCTGCGCCGTCGGGTAGGATGCGCTGATGAGCGATTCGACCACTCCGTCCACAACCGAGGCGCTCGGCGCCGTGCTCGACGAGCATCTGCGCTGGATCGGCCAGTGGCAGCGTGCCGTTTTCTACCGCGAAGGGCGCGGCGGGGAGCGCTCGTCGGCCCCGGCCTCCTTCCAGGCCTGGTGCCAAGCGGCCAGCCGCGACGACCTGCTGCAGCAGCCGGCGGTGCAGAAGCTGGCGAACCTCCATGAGCAGATGCACCGGCAGGCCCGGCTGATCCTGCTGAAGGCGTCCAGCGGCGAGCTGCCGACCGAAGCCGAGTATGAGGGGGTGGTCGGCCGTTTCGAGGAGTTCATGCTGCATCTGCGCCGGATGGAGCGGGCCTTCGCCGCCGCCGCGTCCGGCCTGGACCCGCTGACCGGCCTGCGCACGCGGCGCGGCATGGGCGAGGCGCTGGAGCGCGAGCACAACCGCTACCGCCGCACCGGCCAGCCCTTCTGCGTCGCGCTGTGCGACATCGACAAGTTCAAGGGCATCAACGACAGCTACGGCCACGACATCGGCGACCGGGTGCTGGCCGCCACCGCCGCCGTCATCAGCCGCGGCGTCCGCAGCTTCGACGAGGCCTTCCGCATGGGCGGCGAGGAGTTCCTGGTCTGCCTGAAGGAAACCGGGCTGGACGAGGGCTATGCGGTGATCGAGCGGCTGCGCGTCGATCTGATGCGCTCGCCGGTGGTGCTGCCCGACGGCCGGGTGATCCCGGTCACCGCCTCCTTCGGGCTGGTCGAGGCGGTGGCCGAGCTGACCGTCGACGATCTGGTGGTCTGCGCCGACCGCGCGCTCTATCAGGCCAAGAATTCCGGCCGCAACCGCGTGATCCGCTACGGCATCGACCGTCCCGAGCCGAAGCAGGCGGTGGCGAAGGCGGGGCGGGGATAAGGGCACGCGACGGCCTTTCCGGTCAGCCCTCTTGGCCCACGCCCCCCAGGCGCGCTAGGATCGGGTCACCCTTACCGTCAGCCGCGATCCGGATTCCATGCGCACCCTGCCCGAATTTCCCAACCTGTTCGTCCTCGACCATCCGCTGATCCAGCACAAGCTGACCCATATGCGGAACAAGGAGCGGTCGACCGGCGGGTTCCGCACCCTGCTGCGCGAGATCTCGCTGCTGATGGGCTACGAGCTGACGCGCGACATCCCGCTGACCACCGAGCGGATCGAGACGCCGCTGCAGCCGATGGACGCGCCGGTGATCCTGGGCAAGAAGCTGGCGGTGGTGCCGGTTCTGCGCGCAGGGCTCGGCATGTCGGCCGGCCTGCTGGAACTGGTGCCGTCGGCGCGAGAGGGGCACATCGGCCTCTACCGCGACCATGACACCAAGCAGCCGCACGAATATCTGGTGAAGCTGCCGCCGGCCGAAGGGCGGCTGTTCATCGTCGTCGATCCGATGCTGGCGACCGGCAACTCCGCCGCCCATGCCTGCGACGTGCTGAACCGCCATGGGGTGGAGGACGCCAACATCCGCTTCATGGCGTTGGTCGCCGCACCGGAGGGGGTCCGCCGCTTCCACGAGTCGCATCCGGACGTGAAGGTCTTCACCGCGGCGCTGGACAGCCACCTGAACGAGGACGCCTACATCGTTCCCGGCCTGGGCGATGCCGGCGACCGCATGTTCGGCACCAAGTAACGGCTGGCCGAACCGTCAGACACGGGGGCGAGGACGTGGGCGCGCGGACATGGGGCGGGGGCCGGAAAACGGTCCCGGTCTACAGCCAGCCGGGCGTCCACGGAAAGTCGGACGGGAACATCGTGAGATAATGCACCAGGCGCGGCCGTTCGGCGTGGTTCGGCGTCGGGCCGTGCGCGAGGGCATGATGCCACAGGATGAGGTCGCCGGCCCGTCCGGCAATGGGCGTCAGCGTCAAGTGTTCCGCGGCGTGCATGCGTGGCGATACCCCCGGCGGAACCGAGTCGAGCCAGGCGTCGATTGTGCGGTGCATGCCCGGTATCACGCCGAATGCCCCCTGGTGCGCGGCGGTGTCGGTCAGGTAGATCAGGCCCTGGATGCCCAGCGGAATCGGGCGGGTGAGGTTGACGTCCCAATGGATGCCCGGACCGGGGAAGGCGCGGCAGGGCGTGACCGGCGGGTTGAAGCCCACGCGGTCGGTGCTCACCCACAGGTCGGCAGTTCCCCAGAGCTGGGCCAGCGCCTTGTGGATGCGCCGCGACCGCCGGTTGGCGTCGAGCGCCGGATGGCGGTACAGCTGGATGAACACGCATTGCTGCTGGTCCGTCCATTCGTCCCAGGAGGCGGGATCGTCCGGCGACTTGCCCAGCTCGTCCCACACCGCCTGCGCGGTCGCCCGGCAGGCTTCCGGGGCTATCGAATCATGCAGGATGACCCAGCCGTGCTCCTCCCAGTGGGCAAGGTCGTCGGCGTCCAGCACCGGATCCATGGCGTCGATTTCGGCGGCCAGGGCAGAGGCGGCGGGCGGCGGCGACCGGCCGGTGAGCGCGGCGTTGATGCGCTCCGCCACGGCACGGTCGATGGATCCGCCGTTGCGCTGGACGATCCAGTCCTCGAAAGACGCGAAGCTGGGCTGGACGTTCCCCAGGTAACAATGCAGCTCTTCCAGGCCGACCTGCAGGCCGCTGGTCAGCACGTGGATGGCCCGCCATTCGCGCGCCGCCTCGTCATCCATGGGCCTGGAGCCTGAGATCTGGCGCGCCCAGATGCGCTTGAGGCCGACCACCCCGAGCGCCCCCACCTCGGTGAAGTCGGGAAGGGTGAAGGTGCTGTGGGGCATCGCCATGGCAGCCGATCCGGATTGGATGTGTGGCAGGGGGTTGGTACCACCTGTTTGCCGCAGCGCATGCCTCGATGCAACCTGAACATAGGCGCGCAGAGCGAGCGGTTGCCGTGGAATGCCTGTCCCTTCGGGTTGCGGCTTGGCCAAGTGGGGGCACGGGGCGGACACGCGCGCGTATTCCCGGACCTTCTTCATGGTTATCCGGGAAGTTCAGCCCATATTGTCCATGGTGAATTCAAGTCATGGCGCTTTGGACGGCCTGTCGGCGGGAAGCGGACATGCGGCATCCGCAGGACATAGGAGCCTGCCACTTGTGCGAAGGTCTCATTCGACGGCGGCTTGATTTCGATCAATGCCGGGTGGCATGCCAGTGGGGATCATGCCATCCTCTTCGACGCGCCGGACGAATGGTCTAGCTCCTATGCCTGGGACCGGTGCAGCCGACCGTGTGGATGAACGCGAACGGAAACGCGCGATGGATTACGAAACTTTCTTCCGCAATCAGATTGCCACCCTGAAGCAGGACGGCCGCTACCGGGTGTTCGCCAATCTGGAACGCCATGCGGGCAACTTCCCGACGGCGACCTTCCGCGATTCCAACGGGCGCGAGCGTCCGGTCACGGTCTGGTGCTCCAACGACTATCTCGGCATGGGACAGCACGCCAAAGTCCTGAAGGCGATGCACGATGCGCTGGACGAGGTGGGCGCCGGGGCCGGCGGCACCCGCAACATCTCCGGCACCAACATCTACCATGTGCTGCTGGAACGCGAGCTGGCCGACCTGCACGGCAAGGAAGCGGCCCTGCTCTTCACCTCGGGCTATGTGTCGAACGACGCGACGCTGACCACGCTGGGCAAGATCCTGCCCAACTGCGTGATCCTGTCGGACGCGCTGAACCACAACTCGATGATCACCGGCATCCGCAATTCGGGCGCCGAGAAGCACATCTTCCGCCACAACGACCCCAGGCACCTGGACGAGCTGCTGTCGGGCATCGCCCCCGGCCGGCCCAAGGTGGTGGCCTTCGAAAGCGTCTATTCGATGGACGGCGACATCGCCCCCATCGATGACCTCTGCGACGTCGCCGACAAGCACGGCGCCATGACCTATCTCGACGAGGTCCATGCCGTCGGCATGTATGGCGCCCGCGGCGCCGGCGTGGCCGAGCGCGACGGCGTCATGGACCGGCTGACCATCATCGAGGGCACGCTGGGCAAGGCCTTCGGCGTGCAGGGCGGCTACATTACCGGCTCCTCCGCGCTGATCGACTGCGTCCGCAGCTTCGCCGCCGGCTTCATCTTCTCCACCTCGCTGTCGCCGGTGCTGGCGGCGGGCGCCCTGGCCTCCATCCGCCACCTGAAGCACAGCCAGACCGAGCGGACGCAGCACCAGGAACGCGCCGCCACGCTGAAGCGGATGTTCGCCGACGCCGGCCTGCCGGTGATGCCGTCGGTCAGCCACATCGTGCCGCTGATGGTTGGCGACGCCCACCGCTGCAAGCGCGCCTCGGACGAGCTGCTGGAGCGGCACAGCATCTACGTCCAGCCGATCAACTACCCCACCGTCCCGCGGGGGACGGAGCGGCTGCGCTTCACCCCGACCCCGCTTCACACCGACGCGCAGATGGGCATGCTGGTCGATGCCCTGCTGGACGTGTGGAGCCGGCTGGACCTGCGTCTCGCCGCCTGAAGCGGCATCGGGCGGTGAGTTCGGGAAAACCCCTTTGGCGGTAAGGACGTTTTGTCCTCTGGACAGACGGCACGCGCGACCCTACTTTGAGGGATAGCATTGCGACCGGTTCGCAGCTTCATCGCTGCGGACCGGCCGTCAGGCTTGCCGTCCATCCTGCAATCCGGGGCATCGCCCAGGGGGTTCGCCATGTATCGTGACAACTCGCTGATGCCGAAGGAGGCCGTGCGCCTCGTCGTCCTGGGCACGCTGATCCAGGGCGGACCGTTGCGCTACGCCGATCTGGCCGGCGCCGTCCGCCATTTCCTCGACCGCATGATGGGGCCGTCGCTGGATCTGATGGGCACCTCGCTGGAAATGCTGCGCTATGAGGGGCTGATCGAGGCGCTGGACGGCAGCGGCATGGAGGACAACGCCCTGTTGGGGCCGACCGAGGCCGGACGGGCGGAGTTCGACACGCTGATGCGCGCCAACGTCCGCGCGCCGTCGGCCGACGGGCTGAACAAGCTGGTCATTGCGCTGAAGCTGCGCTTCCTGCATCTGCTGGACGTCGAGTCGCAGCGCGACCAGATCGACAACCTCGTGGCGCTCTGCGAGACCGAACTGGCCCGGCTGGGCGACCTGAAGCGGGCGAATGTCGGCAGCGACGGCCATTTCGCGTCCTGGCTCGAGCTGGACATCGCCCAGGCGGAAGAGCGTCTGGCCTGGTTCCAGGGGCTGCTCGCCCGGCTCTGAGCTTTCCGCAAAGCCTGCGATTTCAACAGACGCGGCGCGCCCCTTTCAATAAGGGCGCGCCGCGTCTGTTTTGGCGGAAGGTTTTGGTGTACCTTCGGGGTACCCCTTTCCTCATCCGGAACCCGCTCCATGGCCTCGTCCCTGTCGACCGACGACCTCGAAGACCGCTTGCGCATGGAGTTCGTGGACGACGCGCGCGATCGGCTGGAGCTGATGAACGCGACGCTGGCGGACCGTGTGAAGGGCCAGCGCACCGATGTGGAGACCATCGGCGTCCTGCGGCTCGAAGCCCATAATTTCAAGGGCATGGGCACCAGCTTCGGCTATCCCACCGTCAGCCTCGTCGCCCATCGTCTGGAGGACTACCTCAGCGGCCTGAAGCGGCTGGACGAGAAGCAGCTGGTCGATGCGCAGATCTTCATCGACCGCATCTCCGAGCTGGTCGACCGCGCCGAGCAGCCGCTGCTGGCCGAGACCAACCGGATCATCCGCGCCCTGCCGGTGCGCTACGAGTTCCAGGTCACCGACGTCGATGTCCGCAACGTCGAGATCATGCTGGTCACCCCGTCCAAGGTCGTCGCCAAGAAGCTGGGCACCGAACTGGCGGCCTGCGGCTTCCGCACCATGACGGTGACCGATCCCATCGAATCGATCAGCCTCGCCGTGCGCGTGCCTCCCGACATGGTCATCGCCTCGATGGTGATGGACGGGCTGTCGGGGCTCGACCTGATCCGCGGCCTGCGCGCGATGAGCGTGACCCACCATGTGCCGATGGCGCTGCTGACCTCGCTGAACCTCGACCACCCGTCGCTGAAGGAGATCCCGCACGGCGTCTCCGTCATCCGCGTCGGCGAGCATTTCGGCGACGACTTCGCCGCGGTGGTGGCCAAGCATAATCTGGGGTGAGAGACCCCCTGCTGAACGTCATCGTCATATAGCCGCGCTTGCGCCGGCGGGAATCTCCATGTTAGGCGTCGAACCGGTCCCACAGGCTGGAGCAGCGCCCGAATGACGGAGGTTCTTCGCCGGTACGGCCCGGTCCTGACCGGGGTGATCCTGCTGGCCGTGGCGGTCTGGCTGGCCCTGCTGGTCGTGCTGCCGCAGCTGATGATGATCGGCTTCTCCTTCCGGCCGTCGCTGCCGCCGTCCAAGCTCGGCGGGCCGGAGGACGTGTTCACGGTCAAGAACTACCTGACGCTGTGGACCAACCAGATCCATCTGGCGATCTTCCTGAAGACGATCTGGGCCAGCGCGCTCGTCACCGCGACCACGCTGGCCGTCTGCTATCCGGTCGCCTTCTATCTGGCGCAGGTGGCGCCGAAGCGGCGGCTGCCGCTGCTGATCCTGATGCTGGTCGTGCCCTTCTGGATCAACGAGCTGCTGCGCACCTTCTCCTGGTACATCATCCTCGCCTTCAACGGGCCGCTGAACGCGCTGCTGCTGGGACTCGGCATCATCGACGAGCCGCAGCGCTTCCTGGGCGGCGACGGCGGGGTGATCGTCGGCATGGTGTATGTCTACATCCTGTTCATGGTCTTCCCGCTCTACAACGCCATCGAGTCGCTGGACCGCAACCAGATCGAGGCGGCGCGGGACCTCGGCGCCGGCTGGCTGCGCATCCACCGCCGCATCGTGCTGCCGCACGCCAAGCCGGGCATCGCCGTCGGCTGCATCATGACCTTCATGCTGGCCGCCGGCAGCTATGCCGTGCCGGCCCTGCTGGGCGGGCCGAACAGCCGCTGGTTCACCGAGATCATCTACAACTGGTTCTTCGAGGGCGGGAACTGGAACCAGGGAGCGGCCTACGCCTTCATCCTGCTGGTGCTGTGCATCGGCTTCATCCTCGGCGCGATGCGGCTGTTCCGCGTCGGGCTGGCCGATATCGCGAAGTGAGCCTGCCCCCTATGGGATCACCGACATGACCGCCGCCCGACTCCGCCGCCTGCTGACCGGCGCCTATCTGGTGCTGTTCTTCGGCTACCTGTTCCTGCCGCTGGGCATCATGGCGGCGGCGACCTTCAACAGCAGCCGCTTTCCCACCGTGACGCCCTGGATGGGCTTCACGCTCGGCTGGTTCCAGGCGCTGTGGGAAGACCAGCGCATGTGGGCGGCGCTGGGCACCAGCCTGCTGGTGGGGGCGGGGGTGATCGCGCTGGCGGTGCCGCTGGGGCTGGCCGCGGCCCTGCTGCTCGACCGGCTGCACAGCCGGGCCAGGACCTTCCTCTACGCGCTGATGGTGTCGCCGCTGCTGACGCCGGGGGTGATCGTCGGCATCTCGACGCTGGTGTTCTGGCGGGAGTGGTTCGGGGTCAGCGGCGGTCTGTTCCTGACCGTGGTCGCGCAGTCCAGCTTCATCGCCGCCTATGCCATGCTGCTGTTCTCGGCAAGGCTGGAGCGGTTCGACCCGGCGCTGGAGGAGGCCGCGCTCGACCTCGGCGCGACGCACGGGCAGGTTTTCCGGCGCATCACGCTGCCCTACCTGATGCCGGCGATCCTGTCGGCGGCCCTGCTGGCCTTCCTGCAGAGCTTCGAGAACTACAACACCACGCTGTTCGTGCGCGGGCTGGACACCACCCTGACCGTCTTCATCGCGACCAAGGTACGCACCGGCCTGACCCCGGCGGTCAACGCGCTGTCGCTGGTGCTGATCGCGCTGACCATCCTGGGCGCCGTCGTCTACGAGATCCTGCGCCGGCGCGAGGCGCGCCGGCAGGCAGGGTCCGCAGTGGCCTTGGAGACGGCCTGACCTTAGTCCTCTTCCGCCTCGTCGGCGTCCGCCTCGATCTGGGCGGCGAGGTCGCGCAGCATGTCGATCACGTCCTCGTGGCTGGTCTCGTCCACGGCGGCGTTGACCGCGGCCTCGATCATGGCGACGGCGATGTAGGGGCCGAGCGGGCCGCCTTCCTTGATCGCCTCATCCAGATGCTTTTCGGCGATCGACAGCGCCTTTTCGAACAGCGCCTCGGCCGTCTGGTTGGTGGTGTCCTTGCTCATCGTCCGGTCCGTTGCGGAGGGTTGGTCCGACTCCAATAACACGGCCAATCGGCGATTGGTGCGGGAATTCGCGGGTCCCGCCGGAAATAGGGGCTGGAAACGGGCTGTGAAACCGGAAGCCGCCCTTGCGCCGTCCCGGACCATACGCCACAGTCCGGAGACGCATTGACCTATACGGCAAGGAAGATGGCATGACCGGTACGCCCGACCTGACCAGCCCCGGCCTCTATCGCTTCTGGTGGGAGGAGCGCGTGCGCTTCAACGACCTCGACGCGGTGGGGCACGTCAACAACAACGCCATCGGCGTCTTCTTCGAACAGGCGCGCATCGCCCTGCTGCATGGCGCCGGCGGCTTCCGCGACGCGGATCCCTGGACCGTCGTGCTGGCCCGCAGCCTGATCGAATACAAGGCGGAGCTGCTCTATCCCAATACCGTGCGGATCGGCGCGCGGACGCTGCGGGTCGGCACCAGCTCGATCACGCTGGGCTGCGCCATCTTCCTGGGCGACCGCTGCATCGCCACCCAGGAGGCGGTGGCGGTGATCGTCGACAAGGCGGCCCATCGCCCGACGCCGATCCCGGAACCGTTGCGCGCCAAGCTGCTGGAGGCGTAAAGGGGGGCTGAAGCCAGCACCAGACGGACACCGCCATGACGCGCCCCGCCAAGCGCCCTTTCACCAAGGGACGCCAGCCCGCCCGCAAGACCGCCCAGCAGCCTGCCGAGGTGCGGGAGATGGAGGTCTCCGTCACCGATGTCGGGGCGCGCGGCGACGGGCTCGCCCATGCCGACGGCTTGCGCCTGTTCGTGCCTTACACCGTCATCGGTGACCGCGTGCGTGTACGTGTCGCCGATGGCGACGGGAAAGGTGAGGGTGTACGCGCCGAACTGATCGAGGTGATCGAACCCGGTCCAGGCCGCCATACGCCGCCCTGCCGCCATTTCGGCCGTTGCGGCGGCTGTACGCTTCAGCAGATGGACGATGCGGCGTACGCCGACTGGACTGTCGGGATGGTGCGTGGCGCATTGGAGCGGGTCGGACTCGACGGCGTTCCGATGGAGCCGCTGGCGCGGACTCCCGCCGCTGCCCGCCGCCGCGCCCGCTTCGCCGCGCTGAAGCGGGGCAGGCGCGTCTGGTTCGGCTTCAACGAGCGGCAGAGCCACCGGCTGGTCGACCTGGAGGAGTGCCCAGTGCTGGCGCCCCGCCTGTTCGCCCTGGTGGAACCTCTGCGCGGCCTGCTGGCCGAGCTGCTGCCGGACGGCGGTGATGCGGACGTTGTGCTGACCGACCTGGAGGGTGGGGTCGATCTGCTGCTGGTCGGGCCGCGCAGCCTGGACCGCGCCGCCCGCGAAGCGCTGGTCGGGTTCGAGCCGGAACGCGTCGCCCGCATCGCCTGGCAGTCCGCCGACCGCGCCGCGCCGGAGCCGGTGGCGAACCGCCGGCCCGCCTTCATCCGTTTCGCAGGCGTTTCGATCCAGCCGCCGCCGGGCGCCTTCCTCCAGGCGAGCGCGGAGGGCGAGGCGGCCCTGGTGGCGGCGGTGCGCGAGGGGGTGGGGCAGGCGGGCCGCATCGCCGACCTGTTCGCGGGCATCGGCACCTTTTCCATTCCGCTTGCGCAACAGGCGGCGGTCCACGCGGTGGAAGGCGACGAGGCAGCGGTGGCGGCGCTCGGCCGTTCGGTGCAGGGGCTGCGGCTGACGGCCGAGCGGCGCGACCTGTTCGAGAGCCCGCTGAGCGTCAAGGATCTCAACCGGTACGACGCGGTGGTGTTCGATCCGCCGCGCGCCGGTGCCGCGGCCCAGGCGGCGGCGCTCGGCGGATCCAAGGTGCCGCGGGTGGTCGGGGTGTCCTGCAACCCAGCCAGCTTCGCCCGCGACGCGCGGATGCTGGTGGATGGCGGCTATCGGCTGACGAAAATCTGGCCGGTCGACCAGTTCCTGTGGTCGGCCCATGTGGAGCTGGTCGGCCTGTTCGAGCGCTGATGGTCGGGCGGCGAGGGGGCGCCGGCCCCCCCGCCCGTTTTCATCAATCCAGCTGCAGAACGATTGCCTTCAGATAGGCCGACTCCGGCAGGTGCGGGTGGACCGGATGGTCGGGGCCGGCCCCGGCACTGCGCAGGATGCGGCCGGTGCGGCCGGCGTCGGTCAGGCCGCGGGCGACCTGCTCGGCGAAGGTGGGCGGGTCGACGTTGTGGCTGCACGACCCGCAGAGCAGATAGCCTCCCGGCGCCGTGATCTTCGCGGCCAGCCGCGCCATCTTGCGGTAAGCGCGGCTGCCGGCCGCCAGATCCTTCTTGGACTTCACGAAGGCCGGCGGGTCGGCGACCACCACCTGGAAGGTCTCGCCAGCAGCGGCCAGCCGCTCCATCTCCTGGAAGGCGTCGGCCTTGCGCGCCTCGAAGCGGTCGGCGACGCCGTTCGCCTCGGCGGCGCGGGCGGCGTTCTCCAGCGCCAGGGCGGAGCGGTCGACGGCGACCACCTGGGTGGCACCGGCCACCGCGCACTGGATGCCGAAGCCGCCGTTGTAGCTGTAGAAGTCGATGGCCCGCCCGCCAGCGGCGAGCGCGGCGATGAAGGCGCGGTTGTCGCGCTGGTCGTAGAACCAGCCGGTCTTCTGGCCGTCCAGCGGGTTGGCGAAGAAGGTGACGCCATTCTCTTCGAGACGGATCGGGCCGTCGATCTCGCCCTTGGCCAGCCGGGTCTCCTCCGCCAGCCCTTCCAGCGCGCGCTGGCTGCCGTCGTTGCGCAGGATGACCGCGCGCGGCGCGATCACCTCGTCGATGGCGGCCAGGATGTCGTCGATCCGGCTGTCCATGAAGACGGAGTTGGCCTGCACCGTCACCACGTCGTCGAAACGGTCGACGATCAGGCCGGGCAACCCGTCGGCCTCGGCATGGACGACGCGGTAGAAGGGGCGGGAGAACAGCCGGTCGCGCAGTTCCACCGCGCGGCGCAGCCGGCCGGCGAGGAAGGCGTGGTCCACCACGGTCGCCGGGTCGCTCGACAGCTGCCGGGCGGCGATCAGCGTGTGCGGATTGAAGGTGTAGATGCCCAGCGGCGTCCCGCCGGGGTCCAGCAGCCGCACCGGGCTGCCGGGCGGCACCGCCTTGGCGGTGGTGTCCATCTGGACTTCGTTGGAATAGACCCAGGGGTGTCCCTGCATGACGCGCCGCTGGCGGCCGGCCTGCAGGTGGATCGCCGGGTACTTCTTGACGGGTTTGGTGCCGGTGTCGCTCATGGGTCCGCATCCTAGCGGCAAATCGCCGGCGCGCAATGGGGGGCGCAATGGCCGTCCAATGGCCGAGCAGTTCCTGTTCCGCCTGATCTACTCCGCTCCTGCCGCGCCGTCCGGTTCGCCTATATGGATCGCCAGCCATACCGTCGGCTCGCCGGCAGCCGTGGCGACGACGCGGTGGCGGGTGCGGGCGGGCAGCAGCGTCCAGTCGCCGGGGGTCAGCATCCGGCCGCCCTCTCCCTCCACCTGCAAGGTGGCGGTGCCGGCGACCAGGAGGACGAACTCATCCCATCCCTGGTCGTACCAGAAGCCATCCGGCGAGGTCTGGCCAGTGGAGACGATCCGCTCGACCCTAACGCCGGGCAGCGCCGCCAGGGTCGAAAACAGTTCGTCGGGCTGCGGGCTTGAGGGAAGCCCCTCCAGCAGACTGCCGAATTGCGCTCCGCTCATCCGCAAAGTTCCGGGGTCGGTGGTTGCAGCGCGGCACCGTCATGGACGAGACCGGGATCGCGATCTTGCCCCAGCGGCAGCGGCCGGTCGAGATCCTCGCAAGGGCCTTCCGGCTCGCCTCCTGCCCGTCCCCCTGCCCGACGGGCACTATTCCGCGCCGCGCCGTCCCTCAGCCGCTCCGCCCGCCACTCCATCCGCCCTTGCCGGGGTGTTGTCGTTGACCACCGCCAGATCCTTGCAGAACCGGATCGTCTCCTGCCGGTGTCCCACGGTGCGGAAGCAGTCGGGAACCGGGTCGCGGCGGGAGTCGCGCGGAATATGCCGGTCGGGCAGGGTGGTGTGGATGGCGGCGCATCCGAGCCGCCGGGCCAGATCCTCCATCGCCTGCAGCAGCGTCTCGGCGATGCCGGTCACGTCGAACAGGTCGAGCACGACGAAGTTGTCGACCGAGAGCGTCCGGCCATGGAGCAGATGCGGTTCGGCCGCGTAGGAGAACAGGCCATGCATGTACCCTCGCGCGTTCTGCACGGTCATGATGCCCCTGTTCGCGGGACGGTTGTCGTTCCCCGTCCCGCCGCCCGCACCATCGACCGCGCCGCCGTCCAGCGCCGCTGCGGCAAATGCGCGCCATTGGCCGACCCCCAGGCCCGGCGCGATGGCGCAGACCAGCGGATAGGCCTGGTCGATCTGGCGCCGACCAAGGGGTTTCACGATGAAAATCTCGTCCATTTCAGCCTGGCCGATTGCAAGGACGCTGAACGATGGCAGCCCCTGGGCGGAAGGGTCGTTGACGTAGATCAATGTTGCTGGAACCCCCCATCCACATAGTGGGCGCCATTGGAGACAGGCGCGCCCGGCGTCCCTCTTGGCATTTCCGAGTGCAACCTGTCCCGCTCCTTAACAGTACGTACCCAGTGGTGGTGCAACCCAGACGGTGCGGCCTCACGGCCGCCCGGGGCAAACGGGAGAGATTGTATGACATCAGCGACTCTGACTTCAGGGGCCACCCTGGGCAGCCAGCGGGTGTCGGAAGACGTGCGTTACCATGAGGACGCCATCCGACTCTTCGTCATCGCTGCAGTGTTCTGGGGCGTCGTCGGTTTCCTGGCCGGCACCTTCATCGCTCTGCAGCTGGCCTTCCCGGCGCTGAATCTCGGGCTGGAGTGGACAAGCTTCGGGCGCCTGCGCCCGGTCCACACCTCGGCCGTGATCTTCGCGTTCGGCGGCAATGTGCTGTTCGCCACTTCGCTCTATTCGGTCCAGCGGACTTGCCGCCAGCATCTCTTCGGGGGCGAAGGGCTGGCGAAGTTCATCTTCTGGAACTACAACGTCTTCATCGTGCTCGCGGCGCTGAGCTACGTCCTGGGCTACACCCAGGGCAAGGAATACGCCGAGCCCGAATGGATCCTCGACCTGTACCTGACGGTCACCTGGGTTCTCTATGCGGTCCAGTTCATCGGCACGGTGATGACGCGGCGCGAGTCGCACATCTATGTGGCGAACTGGTTCTTCATGGCGTTCATCCTGACCGTCGCCATCCTGCACATCGGCAACAACGTCAACGTCCCGGTGTCGCTGTTCGGGATGAAGTCCTACACCTTCGTGTCGGGCGTGCAGAGCGCGATGGTGCAGTGGTGGTACGGCCACAACGCGGTCGGCTTCTTCCTGACCGCCGGCTTCCTGGGCATCATGTATTATTTCGTGCCCAAGCGCGCCGAGCGGCCGGTCTATTCCTACCGCCTGTCGATCGTCCATTTCTGGACCCTGATCTTCCTCTACATCTGGGCCGGTCCGCACCACCTGCACTACACCTCCCTGCCGGACTGGGCGCAGACGCTGGGCATGACCTTCTCCGTCATGCTGTGGATGCCGTCCTGGGGCGGCATGATCAACGGCATCATGACCCTGTCGGGCGCCTGGGACAAGCTGCGCACCGACCCGGTCCTGCGTTTCCTGGTCACCTCGGTCGCCTTCTACGGCATGTCGACCTTCGAAGGCCCGCTGATGTCGGTCAAGCCGGTCAACGCCCTGTCGCACTACACCGACTGGACCGTCGGGCACGTGCACTCCGGCGCGCTCGGCTGGGTCGCCTTCGTCTCCTTCGGCGCGATCTACTTCCTGGTTCCGGTGCTGTGGAAGCGCTCGCAGCTCTACAGCATGCGTCTGGTCAGCTACCACTTCTGGACCGCCACCATCGGCATCGTGCTCTACATCACCGCCATGTGGGTGTCGGGCATCATGCAGGGCCTGATGTGGCGCGCCTACGACAACCTGGGCTTCCTGCAATACTCCTTCGTGGAGACCGTCGCGGCGATGCACCCGTTCTATGTGATCCGCGCGATGGGCGGCGTCCTGTTCCTCACCGGCGCCCTGATCATGGTCTACAACCTGTGGCGCACGGCGAAGGGCGATGTCCGCATCGAGAAGCCCTATGTCACCACGCCGCACAAGGCGACGGTCGGCGCGGCCTGACGCTAGGGAAGGATGCGAGAAATGGCTCAGGATAAAAAGGGCTTCAGCCACGACCTGATCGAGCGGAACACCCTTCTGCTGATCGTCCTTGTGCTGATCACCGTGTCGATCGGCGGTCTGGTTCAGATCGTCCCGCTCTTCACCATCGAATCGACCATCGAGAAGGTGGAGGGGGTCCGTCCCTACTCCCCGCTCGAGCTGGCCGGGCAGAACATCTACTTCCGCGAAGGCTGCTACAACTGTCACAGCCAGCAGATCCGCCCGTTCCGTGACGAGGTCGAGCGCTACGGCCACTACTCGCTGGCGGCGGAGTCGATGTACGACCATCCGTTCCAGTGGGGCTCCAAGCGCACCGGTCCCGACCTGGCCCGCGTCGGCGGCAAATACTCCAACGACTGGCAGGTCGCCCATCTCGTGAACCCGCGTGCGGTCGTGCCGGAGTCGATCATGCCGACCTACGGCTGGATGAAGGACCGTCCGCTGAGCTACGGCGACATCGCCGATCACCTGAAGACGCTGAAGATCGTCGGCGTTCCCTACACCGACGAGCAGATCGCCAACGCCAAGGCCGACGTGGAAGCGCAGAAGAACCCGGAGGGCGATACCGCCGGGCTGATGAAGCGCTATCCGAAGGCCGTGGTCGCGAACTTCACCGGCAACAAGACCGTCACCGAAATGGACGCTCTCGTCGCCTACCTGCAAGTGCTGGGCACCATGGTGGACTTCACCAAGTACCAGTCCAAGCAGCTGCAGCAGTAATCGGGGGAGGAATCCATGGACTTGGATTCGATCACGGTGATGCTTCGGTCCTTCTGGACGGTGTGGTTGATGCTGCTGCTGACGGGCATCCTGGTTTACGCCATGTGGCCCGGCAACCGCCGCACCTTCGACGACGCCGCCCAGATCCCGCTCAAGGATGATGGTCAGGAGCTTTAGACCATGGCACAGAATTACAAGGACGAGCTGTCCGGCGTCGAGACCACCGGCCACGAGTGGGATGGACTGCGCGAGCTGAACAATCCGCTGCCCAAATGGTGGCTGTACCTGTTCTACGTCTGCATCGCCTGGGCGCTGGTGTACTACGTGTTCTACCCGGCCTGGCCGCTGGGCAAGACCTACACGAAGGGCATCCTGGGCTATTCCCAGCGCGAGGAGCTGGACACCAGGCTGGCGGAGGCGAAGGCCGGTCAGGCCAAGTACCTGACCGCCATCGCCGCCAAGTCGGTCGACGAAATCCAGAAGGACAAGGACCTGCTGGGCTTCGCCATGGCCGGCGGCCGGTCCTACTTCAACGAGAACTGCGCCGCCTGCCACGGCGCCGGCGGCCAGGGGGCCAAGGGCTTCCCGACGCTGGCCGACGACGTGTGGCTGTGGGGCGGGGCTTCCGCCGACATCTACAAGACCATCCAGCACGGCATCCGGTCCGACGACGGCGACACCCGCGGCACGCCGAACGTCGGCATGACCGCCTTCGGCAAGGACGGCATCCTCAACCGCGAGCAGATCGATCAGGTGACGGACTATGTGCTGTCGCTGAACGGCAAGCCCGCCGATGCGGGCAAGGTCGCCAAGGGCAAGACCGTCTATGACGAGAACTGCGCCGCCTGCCATGGCGACGCGGCCCAGGGCTCGGTTGCCGCCGGCGTCGACGGCGTCGGCGCCCCGCCGCTGAAACAGGCCAACTGGCTCTACGGCGGCGACAAGCAGACGCTGGTCGAGACGGTGACCAACGGCCGCGCCGGCGTCATGCCGGCCTGGTCGAAGCGCCTGGACGACGCGACGATCAAGTCGCTGGCGGTCTACGTGCACAATCTGGGCGGCGGCAAGTAAGCCGGACGCCCGGGCGGGCCGGTTGGGAACCGGCCGCAGGAAACACGAGGAAAGGGCGTCGGGGAGGTCTCTTCCCGGCGCCTTTTTCTTTGCGGGACGGGCGACGGGGGGTGGTTTCGTTAACTTCCTGTCATTTGATCCATCGCAATGTCCCTGCGGCAATCGGTCGCCATAGTGACCGCGATCAAACGCCGCCGACCAGTCGAAGGGCAGCCAGCGACCATGAGCATCAGCACCACCACCGGAAACCGCCCCGTCTCCCCGAAACGCCTGCCAAAGCTCCCCGGGGCGCCGCGCCAGCCGGGATGGTACATCCCCTGGATCTTCGTCGGCGTCTTCATGGTCGTCCTGGCGGTGAACGGGGTCATGGTCCATTTCGCGGTGTCGAGCTGGACCGGGATCGAGACCGAGAACCACTTCATCAAGGGGCTCGGCTACAACAGCGATCTGGCCGGCGCCCGTGCCCAGGCGGAACGCGGCTGGCAGGTCCAGCCCGAGTTCACCAGCACCGAACCGCGCAAGGGCCTGATCGCCATCACCGCCCGCGACAAGGAGGGCCGGATCCTGAAGGACGCGGCCGTCACCGTGACGATGATCCGTCCGATCTCCGAAGGGCATGACAAGACCCTGTCGCTGCCCTATCTGGGCGAGGGCCGCTATGGCGCCCCGGTGGAGCTGGATCTGGAAGGCCAGTGGGACATGCGCTTCGTCATCACCCATGCCACCGGCGACTATCAGGACCAGAAGCGCGTCTGGGTGCAGTGACGACGGCGAAAGCGCCGCGACCGCGACAGTCAGGGTGATGTTGAGATGAGCGTCTGCCTCCATTGCGGACAAGAGCTGGGCGACGGCGGGCAGGCCGGTACGACGACGGCCGGTGCCGTGACCGCCGGCGATGGCGCGGGGCCCTTCTGCTGCACCGGCTGCGCCGCCGCCTACGACCTTGTCCGCGGGCTGGGGCTGGAGCGCTACTACGAGCGCCGCAGCGTCGATCCCACCGCCCGCCCGCTGCGCCCCGACGACACTCCGGCGGTCGACTACGAACCGCATGCGCGCGAGGAGTCCGACGGCAGCCGCAGCCTCCACCTGATGGTCGACGGCATGCAGTGCGCGGCCTGCGTCTGGCTGATCGAATCGGCGCTCAGCCGCCGGCCGGGGGTCGGCCATGCCCGCATGAACATGACCACGCGCCGGCTGACCGTGCGCTGGGACCCCAAAGCGACCGACGCCAACGCGGTGGTCGGCACCGTGGCGCAGCTGGGATACCGTGCGGTTCCCTTCGACCCCGACCGGCTGGGCGGCGCCCAGGCGAAGAGCGAGAAGGAACTGCTGCGTGCCATGGCGGTGGCGGGATTCGCCATGGGCAACGTCATGCTGCTGTCGGTGTCGGTCTGGGCCGGCCACAGCCAGGGCATGGGCACCGCCACCCGCGACCTGATGCACTGGATCTCGGCGCTGATCTGCATGCCGGCCATCGCCTATGCGCTGCGTCCCTTCGCGCGCTCGGCCTTGTCGGCGCTCCGCCACGGCCGCACCAACATGGACGTGCCGATCACCATCGGCGTCCTGCTCGCCACCGGCATGAGCCTGTTCGAAACCATCCACAGCGGCGAGCACGCCTATTTCGACGGCGGCGTCATGCTGCTGTTCTTCCTGCTGGTCGGCCGCTATCTCGACCAGCGGGCGCGCGGCCGGGCGCGCTCGGCGGCGGAACAATTGCTGGGCCTGCGCGCCAACGCCGTCACCATCCTGAACGCGGACGGCACCAGCGCCGTGGTGGCGCCGGAACAGATCGGCGTCGGGACCACCATCCTGGTCGCGGCCGGCGAGCGCATTCCGGTGGATGGCCGGGTGGCCGACGGCGTGTCCGACCTCGACACCGGCCTGATCACCGGCGAGACGGTGCCGGGCACCGCGCGGCCCGGCGATCAGGTCTTCGCCGGCACCCTCAACCTGACGGCTCCCCTGCGCCTGACCGTCACCGCGGTGGGGGAGGGCACGCTGCTGGCCGAGATCGTCCGGCTGATGGAGGTGGCGGAGCAGGGCCGCGCCCGTTATGTCGCCATCGCCGACCGGGTGTCGCGCCTTTACGCTCCCGTCGTGCATCTGACCGCGCTGACCACCTTCGCCGCCTGGATGCTGCTGGGCGGGGTGGTGTGGCAGGATGCGCTGATGAACGCCATCGCCGTGCTGATCATCACCTGCCCCTGCGCGCTGGCGCTGGCGGTGCCGGTGGTGCAGGTGATCGCCAGCGGCCGGCTGATGCGCCAGGGCACGCTGCTGAAGAGCCCGACCGCGCTGGAACGGCTCGCCGCCATCGACACGGTGGTGTTCGACAAGACGGGCACCCTGACCGAAGGACGGCCGGTGCCGCAGCTTGACGGATTGGCGGCGGAGGATCTGGCGCTGGCGGCCTCGCTCGCCGCCACCAGCCGCCATCCGCTGGCCCGCGCGCTCGCCGCCGCCGCTCCCGATGTGCCGGTGGCCGCGGGCGTGCGCGAGATCGCCGGGGCCGGCCTGTCCTTGCAGACGGCGGACGGCGAGGTGCGGCTGGGCAGCCGCCGCTTCACCGGCGCGCCGCAGGAAGCGGAGGATGCCGCCGGTCCGGAGCTGTGGCTGGCCCGTCCGGGCGAGGAGCCGCGCCGGATCGTCTTCCTCGACGCCCCGCGCCGGGATGCCGCCGCGGTCGTCGCGGCGCTGAAGGCGCGCGGGCTGGATGTGACGCTGCTGTCGGGCGACCGCCGCGGCGCGGTGGCAGCGGTGGCGGAACGGCTGGGCATCGCCGACTGGCGGGCCGAGCAGACGCCGGCCGACAAGACCACGGTGCTCGCCGGACTGGCGGCGCAGGGCCGTACCGTGCTGATGGTCGGCGACGGGCTGAACGACGCCCCGGCGCTGGCCGCCGCGGCGGTGTCGATGTCGCCCTCCACCGCGGTGGACGTCAGCCAGACCGCCGCCGACGTGGTGTTCCAGGGCCGGCTGCTGCGCCCGATCGTAGAGACGGTGGAGGTTTCCCGCCGGTCCGGCCGGCTGGTCAGGCAGAATTTCGGCATCGCCCTGGTGTATAACCTGTGCGCCGTGCCGCTCGCGATGGGGGGCATGCTGACGCCTTTGCTGGCGGCGCTGGCCATGTCGTCGTCGTCGCTGATCGTCATTCTGAACGCGCTGCGGCTGGCCCGCGGCGCCGTCGTCAAGGATCTTCCCGCGCGGGACAGCACCGTCCGGGAATTGCCGGGTAAGGATTCGGGTGATGGACGAGCTTCTCTATCTGATCGCGATCGCGCTGAGCCTGGGCGGACTGGGGCTGGCGGCCTTTCTGTGGGCGCTGAAGTCCGGTCAGTTTGACGATCTGGACGGGGCGGCCCACCGCGTCCTGTTCGACGACGACCTGCCGCCGCCCGCCCGCCCCGGGGATGAACCGGCCAAACCGGCGGAGGCCGTCCGCGCGCAATAGTGCCGAAACCTGCGTGGGCAAAGAACAAGGTTGTATGCGTGCGAGGTTGCGATTCTCGGCGATTGCCACCAATATGAGCCCATGCGGAATGAAAGGCTGGGTTCCTCCATGCCACCCTTCGATATGGTTCGCGCTCGGGAAAAGAGCGCTGCGACGGAAATGAATCCCTGCGGGGCCTGTCCCGTGCGCAGCCTGACGGTGTGCGCCGCGCTGGAGCCGGAGGAATTGCGCCGTCTCGCCGACATTCTGCAGAATGTGCGCATCGATGCCGGCCACACCCTGTTCGCCGAGGGTGACGCCTCCGACGCGCTCTACAACGTCACCTCCGGCACGGTGAAGCTGTACAAGCTGCTGCCGGACGGTCGCCGCCAGATCACCGGCTTCCTGGTGACCGGCGATTTCCTGGGGCTGGCCGTCAACGACAGCTATGCCTACACCGCCGAGTCGGTGACCAGCGCCTCGCTCTGCCGCTTTCCGCGCAAGAAGATCGACGCGCTGCTGGAGGAATTTCCCAAGATGCAGCGGCGCCTGTTCTCGATGGCGTCGAACGAGCTGGCGGCGGCGCAGGACCAGATGCTCCTGCTCGGCCGCAAGACGGCGAAGGAGAAGATCTGCTCCTTCCTGCTGATGCTGTCGCAGCGCGCCGCCCGCCGCGGCCACAAGGAAAATCCGGTCTTTGTGCCGATGAGCCGCGCCGACATCGCCGACTATCTGGGCCTGACCACAGAAACCGTCAGCCGCACCTTCACCCAGCTGAAGACCGCCGGGGTGATTTCGCTCCAGGAAGGCAACAAGGTCCTGATCGCCGACCTCGACGCGATGTACGATCTGGCCGAAGGGGCGTGACACCGCCGCCCGCGGCTTTGCCGTGAGCGCCGGTGTTTGACGGAACGCTCACTCGCGCCCGACCGGCCGCAGTTCGAACAGCAGCCACACCAGCATCGACACCACCAGAATCGCGCCTGCCTGATGGGCGGCGGCGATGGGGATCCAGACCACGGTCAGCAGCGTGGCGATGCCCATGGCGATCTGCAGCAGGACCATGGCGGCCGATGCCAGCGCGGCGCGGCCGGCGCGGCCGGGCAGGCGGGCGTTCAGGACCCGGGCGGCCAGCACCAGGACCGCCACGCCGGTCAGGATCGCCAGCGCGCGGTGGATCAGCTGGATCGCCGCGGTGTTCTCGACCGGGTTGAGCCACCAGGGGGTCAGTGTGTTCACCTCCGGCGGAATCCAGTGGCCGGCCATCAGCGGGAAGCTGTTGTAGGCGAAGCCGGCATCCGATCCGGCGACGAAGGCGCCCCAGACGATGGTGACGGCGACCAGCCCCAGCGACCAGCGGGCGTGACGGCGGAAGGATGCCGACTCCGGCCGCCAGCCCGCCAGCGGCAGCGGGTCGAGCAGGCCGAGCGCCGTGCGCAGCAGCAGGGCGTAGATCAGGATGGCGGTGCCGAGATGCAAAGCCAGCCGGTAATGGCTGACGTTCGGCGAATCGACCAGCCCGCTCTTCACCATGAACCAGCCGATGCCGCCCTGGAGACCGCCCAGCAGGAACAGGCCGGCCAGCTTCGGCCACAGATCCGACGAGATGCGGCCCTGCATCCAGAAGCGCAGGAAGGGGATCAGGAAGACGAAGCCGATCAGCTGGCCCCACAGCCGGTGGAACCACTCCCACCAGAAGATCGACTGGAAGCCGGCCAGATCCATGTGGCTGTTGTAGATGCGGAACTCCGGCGTCGCCTTGTAGAGGTCGAAGACACGGTTCCATTCCGCCGAGGACAGCGGCGGCAGGATGCCGATCAGCGGCTTCCATTCCACCATCGACAGGCCGGATTCCGTCAGCCGGGTGATGGCGCCGATCACGGCCATCGCCAGCACCATGGCGGCGCAGACCAGTAGCCAGACGGCGATGGGCCGGTTCGGGTTGGAGGGGGTGGAGGCGGCGAGGCGGTCGGAGGCGAAGGCGGTCAAGGCGGCATTCCGGAGCGCGGCGGTGGGATGTCCGCAAATGTGGGGCGAACATCCCGTCCCGTCAAACGGCTCTTGTCCGGTGTCTCTCGTCCGGCGACTGCCGGGAATGCCGGATCAGGTGGTGCCGTCGGCGGTGGTCACGCCGGCCCGGGCCTGGGCGGTCTGGCTCTGGAACAGCGCCTCCTCCGCCGCGCGGCGGGCGACGAGGCCCGGAAGCTTGGTCGGCTTGCCGTTCACCGTGGCATAGACCCAGCGGCCGAACTGTTCGGCGGCCCCGGCATAATCGCCGCCGTTCAGCAGCCTCAGCAGGGTCGAGCTCTGCAGGCTGCCGGCGCCCAGGTTGAAGACGAAGGAGGACAGCGCGCCGCGTTGGTCGTCGTTCAGCGTTACCGTCACCAGGGCATCGACGTGGCCGGCGGCCTGGGTGAGGTCGGAGGCGAGGAAGGCGTCGGCCTGCTCGGCGGTGATGGTCTCGCCCATCGTGACCCCCGCGGTGTGGCCGTAGCCGATGGTGGGGACGCCCGCCGGGCAGAGATAGGCGGTGAGATAGAGTCCTTCGAAATGCTTCACGAGATCGACCGCTGCCTGACAGACCGGCTTGGTGGTCATGAATGGAAACTCCCGGTTGGCGCGCCGGACGGACGATTGCCGCCCGCATCGGAGGCGATCCTATCCGAGTTGCGCGCGTCGCGGGAAGGGCGGGTTGAAATTTGTCGCAAGCCGCTGGTGGAGCCGGGTCGGTGGCGCCGCAGAGGATATCGGCACGGGAGCCTCTCAAGGTGTCAGGGTCTGTATGGCGCCGAACAGCACGAAAAGGGCGAAGAGCAGGGCGAACAGACCGGCGATGGTCGTGAACTCCAACAGCGCTTCCACCAGCCGGCTTTCGCGGTCCTGCCACCGCGTGCGCCTGCATTCCGGTCCCTCCGGTTCCCGTCCGGAAGCCGCCGGTTCCGAAGCGGCGCGGGATGGCTGTCGGTCCGCGGTGCAGCCGTCCATGCACCCCCCGGTCCAGCCGTCCGTCTTCTGCGTCGCCATCATCGTGCCCTCCACCTCGCCCAATGCCGGTATTCGAATAAAATTTTATCTAATGCCGGGGAGAGGCGCTGTGACGGCAATCACAGGGCGTGCGAGAGACTGGCGCTGCGGGTCGATGACGGTGGATTTGTGGAACCGGAGGCTGAGACCGGCCCGGCCCTCGTGACCGTTTGAAGAAATCTCGTCCGGCCCGGATTGCGGGAACGACAGAAAAATATGAGATTTTTCAGTGGCTTGCCGGCAGGTTCGGATGGATGCTGCCGGCATTTGCATCAATTTCCAAAACGAGCCTCTTGAATCGCAAAACCGCTTCGATTAGCTGTCTGGCACTCGCCGGGGGGGAGTGCTAACAGCGTCCCGGCCCGCGCCAATCATCGTCAGTCAGAACCAAGCCTTGATCCAAGGAGGCATTCCATGAAGTTCCGCCCGCTGCACGACCGCGTCGTCGTCAAGCGTCTGGAGTCCGACACCAAGACCAAGGGTGGGATCATCATCCCCGACACGGCCAAGGAGAAGCCGCAGGAAGGCGAGATCATCGCCGTCGGCCCCGGCGCTCGTGACGAGTCGGGCAAGGTCGTGGCGCTGGACGTCAAGGCCGGCGACCGCATCCTGTTCGGCAAGTGGTCGGGCACGGAAGTGAAGATCGAAGGTGTCGATTACCTGATCATGAAGGAATCCGACATCATGGGCGTGATCGAGGCCTAAGTCCTCCGCCCCTGTCCTTCGAAATTTGCAAGTTAAAGGAATCGAGACATGGCTGCCAAAGACGTCAAGTTCGGCCCCACCGCGCGCGAAAAGCTGCTGCGTGGCGTTGACATCCTCGCCGACGCCGTGAAGGTCACGCTGGGCCCGAAGGGCCGCAACGTCGTGATCGAGAAGTCCTTCGGCGCTCCGCGCATCACCAAGGACGGCGTGTCGGTCGCCAAGGAAATCGAGCTCTCGGACAAGTTCGAGAACATGGGCGCCCAGATGGTCCGCGAGGTCGCCTCGAAGACCAACGACCTGGCCGGTGACGGCACCACCACCGCCACCGTCCTGGCCCAGGCCATCGTCCGCGAAGGCGTGACCAAGGTCGCCGCCGGCCTGAACCCGATGGACCTGAAGCGCGGCATCGACATCGCCGTCGCCGCCGTCGTCGCCGACATCCAGGCCCGCGCCAAGAAGGTCACGACCAACGACGAGATCGCCCAGGTCGGCACCATCTCCGCCAACGGCGAAGCCGAGATCGGCAAGATGATCGCCCAGGCGATGGAGCGCGTCGGCAACGAGGGCGTCATCACGGTGGAAGAGGCCAAGAGCCTGGACACCGAGCTGGACGTCGTCGAGGGCATGCAGTTCGACCGCGGCTACCTGTCGCCGTACTTCATCACCAACGCCGACAAGATGATCGCGGATCTCGAGAATCCGTACATCCTGCTGCATGAGAAGAAGCTGTCGGGCCTCCAGCCGCTGCTGCCGGTCCTGGAGTCGGTCGTGCAGTCGTCGCGTCCGCTGCTGATCATCGCCGAGGACATCGAGGGCGAGGCCCTGGCCACCCTGGTCGTCAACAAGCTGCGCGGCGGCCTGAAGATCGCCGCCGTGAAGGCCCCGGGCTTCGGTGATCGCCGCAAGGCGATGCTGGAGGACATGGCCATCCTGACCGGCGGCCAGGTCATCTCGGAAGACCTCGGCATCAAGCTCGAGAACGTCACGCTCGACATGCTGGGCACCGCCAAGAAGGTCGTGATCTCCAAGGAGACCACCACCATCGTCGACGGCGCCGGCGACAAGGCCGACATCGAAGCCCGTTGCGGCCAGATCCGCGCCCAGGCCGAGGAGACCACCTCGGACTACGACCGCGAGAAGCTGCAGGAGCGTCTGGCCAAGCTGGCCGGCGGCGTTGCGGTCATCCGCGTCGGCGGTGCGACCGAGGTCGAGGTGAAGGAGCGCAAGGACCGCGTTGACGACGCCATGCACGCCACCCGCGCCGCGGTGGAAGAGGGCGTGGTCGCCGGTGGCGGTTCGGCCCTGCTGTATGCCGGCAAGGCGCTGGACAAGCTGGTCCCGGCCAACGACGAGCAGCGCGTCGGCATCGACATCATCCGCCGCGCCCTGCAGGCCCCGGTCCGTCAGATCGCCTACAACGCGGGCACCGACGGTTCGATCGTGGTCGGCAAGCTGCTGGACCAGAGCGATGCCAACTTCGGCTACGACGCCCAGAAGGGTGAGTTCACCGACCTGGTCGCCGCCGGCATCATCGATCCGGTGAAGGTGGTTCGCACCGCCCTGCAGGACGCGGCCTCCATCGCCGGCCTGCTGATCACCACCGAGGCGATGATCGCCGAGAAGCCGGAGAAGAAGGCTGCTCCGGGCGGCATGCCGGGCGGCATGGGCGGCATGGACGACATGGGCTTCTAATAGCCCGTCGTTCCGCCGTTGCACGGTTGGGAAAGGGGCGTCTCCGCAAGGGGGCGCCCTTTTTCTTTTGCCGAAAGGGGCGGGGCGGGCCGCGGGCACTTCCCTCGATCCTGAAAAGTCAAGGCGAAGTCCGCCTTGCTTTGCCGCGGTCCCCTCCCAATAATCCGCCCCTCTCGCCGGGCACCCGAATGCGGGGCGCCGGCCTCCTGACTTCCGTATTTTTAAACGAGGGCCTGTTCCATGCGCTCCTTCGAGGGCCAGCATTCCGACAACGTCGCCATCAAGCGCAGCCGCGAGGAGAAGCAGCGTCAGCTGGTTCAGCTCAAGGAGCAGCTGGCGACGCTGAAAGCCCACGCGGCCCCCGCCATCCGTGAAGCGCTGGTCAAGCGCATCGCCGAACTCGACGCCGAGCTGCGCCAGCCCGCCAAGCCGCCCCGCGAGGGCCGTGGCGAGGGCCGTGGCGAGGGCCGTGGCGAGGGTCGTGGCGAGGGCCGCGACGACGCGCCGCGCCATCCCCGCCGCGACTCCCGTGCCAGCGTCTTCCGCGCCGAGGACAGCACCGACCGCAGCGCCGCCCTGACCGCCTCGAGCGTCTTCGCCTCGCCCCGCCGTCGCAGCTGAGGACCGAAAGCGCCATGCCCGCCGACCGCGCCGCCCCCGCCAGAGGTGCCCGTCTAGCCGATCAGGCCTGGCTGCTGATGATGCTGCCGCCCCTGTTCTGGGCGGGCAACGCGGTCCTGGGGCGGGCGGTCGCCGGAGCGGTGCCGCCCATCGGGCTGGCCTTCTGGCGCTGGTGCCTGGGCATGCTGATCGTGCTGCCCTTCGCCTGGCCGCACCTGCGCCACGACATCACGCCGATCCTGGCGCGTTGGAAGAGCGTCCTGCTGCTGGGCACGCTGGGCATCGGCGTCTACAACACCTTCCAGTACATCGCGCTGAACACGACGACCGCCCTGAACTGCGTGATGCTGCAGTCGTCGATGCCGGTGATGATCGTGCTGATGAGCCTCGTCCTGTTCCGCGACCGGATCGGGGCGTTGCAGGGGTTGGGCATCGCCGTCTCGCTGGTGGGGGCGACGACCCTGATCTCCCACGGCGACCCGGCGACCCTGCTGGGGCTGGAGCTGAATTCCGGCGACGTCTGGATGCTGGCGGCCGTGGTGATCTATGCCGCCTACACCACGCTGCTGCGCCGCCGGCCGGCCATCCACGGCCTGAGCTTCGTCGTCGTCACCTTCGCCATCGGCGCGGTGGAGCTTCTGCCCTTCTACGTCTGGGAGAGCCTGGGCGGGCATCCGGTCCAGGCCAACGGCATCACGCTGCTGGCGGTCGGCTATACCGTGCTGTTCCCATCCATCGCCGCCTATCTCTGCTTCAACCGGGCGGTGGAGCTTCTGGGCCCCAACACCGCCGGCCTTGCCATCCATCTGGTGCCGGTCTTCGGCAGTCTGCTGGCGATCCTGTTCCTGGGCGAGCAGCTGCATCTGTATCACGGCGTCGGCATCGCCCTGATCGCCGCCGGCATCCTGCTGGCGACCCGCCGCCGGGCCTGATCGCCCGGGGCATGCGGTCGGATGGGGGGCGGAAAGAAAAAATCCCGAAGAGAGCAATTTCAAAATCAAGCCGCTATAACAAACGCTCAGTATGGGCTTGTTCGCGGCGTGATGAAGTTCAGGCCGCCTTTCCTTGAGTCGGGCAATGTGCGCCGAGATGCATTTTGCGAAAATACTTGCCCCATTCGCCGTCTGGTTTTCTCCCACTCGGCAGGATAGCGCGCCGATTGGAGCTCTTGTTGGGGCGTTCGCGCGTATAGTATCCCCGATATCCTTTTAGACAGCCCCACTATCCCTCGCGCTTGCGGCGGTCAATAAGGGATGACCGCTAAAATGCCCGACATGACGACGGTTCGGTGACGGATCGATCGTCATGGGGAGCCGGCGCTGTTCGCTGGTCCGATGTGGGGAGGTCCCAAGATGCCCGTGCAAATGTCCATGTCCGCTCAGCCGCATACCGCCTGTCTCGTTCACATCGTCGACGGCGACCTGCTGTCGCGCAGCACGCTGTCGCGGGCGCTGGGCGCCGTCGGCATCGCCTGCCGGGTCCACAGCACCGCCGCCGACGCGCTGGCCGTGCTGGGCACAGGCTCTTCCTGCATCGTCCTGCGCAGCGAGCTGCCGGACATGACCGCGATCGAATTCATGGTCGAAGCCTCGCTCCAGGGCCACGACCTTCCGGTTCTGGTGGTGACCGAGCAGGGCGACGTCGACTCCGCCGTCGCCGCGATGAGGGCGGGCGCCGTGGACTGCATCGCCCATCCCTTCGCCGTCCCGGCCTTTCTGGAGCGGCTGCGCGCCTGCCTGTCCTCCGGCAGCCCGCTTGCCCAGCAGCGCGACCGCAGCCGTGACGCCGTCCGCCGGCTCGCCCTGCTGAGCCGGCGTGAATCGGAGGTCCTGGAACTGATCGTCGAGGGCAAGCAGAGCAAGACGATCGCCTGGGAACTGGGCATCAGCATCAAGACGGTGGAAGTCCACCGCGCCCGAATCATGGAAAAGACCGGCAGCCGGTCCATTGTCGGTCTGGGTCGTCTTTGGGAAGCGGCGGAGATACTGCGCGGGCGCGACATGCTGCACACGCTCTCCATCCGCCAGCCGGTCCAGCCGGCGCTTATGGCGGCGACCGCATCCTGACGCGGGTCTCCCGGCCGGTTATCCTGAGGGCCGGTTATCCTGAGGGCCGGCATCGTGGGAACCGGCATCGTGAAGATCGCGTCGGCGCCGGCGCCGATCGGTTGAAAAATGAAGACGGTCGAGTGCTTTCCTTGGGCTTGGCCGGTTGAGGATTGTAAACTTCCGGGGAAGAGCAACCAGAGCGCTGACAGGAGCGGTTCGATGTTCCCCGACCATGGTCACCGTCGCATCGCCGTGGCGTCGCCCGACGATATCGCCACGGCGCGCCGGATCGCGGCGGAGCGGGCCGAGGGCGTGCTGGCGGCGGACGAGGCGGCCCGGCTGGACCGGCTGGTGACGTCGGTGGCGGACTACGCGCTGCATCGGCCGGACGGGACCGTGCTGATCGCAAGGATGCGAAGCGGGGCCGGGGTCGAATGCCTGGCCTATGACCGCGATCCCGGCACCGTCGAACTGCCGGACCCTTCCATGCCGGATGGCGCTTCACTGGCACTCGGCGCGGCGCTGGAAACCGTTCGGGGGCAGGCCGACCGTTTCCACATCCATGCCACGCCGGGTATAGGGTCGGCATTGCTGGCCCGCGTCCTGCGGCCCGGCGCGGACGACGCGCCGCCGGCCGACGCCTTGGCGCAGGCCGGGGCGGTGATGGTCGAGCGGACCGGCGGTGAGACGACGCGGGGCGGCCCTTTCATCGACCATTGGTCCGTCCGCTGCGCTGCTGCGCGCGGCGGGGATGGCCCCTGCGGGGTCGCGCTGATGGTCGACGGCGACATGGCCGACGATGCCAGGAGCGACACCCCCAATGGTGGCGGCCACCCGGCGCAATCCCTCGCCGTCATGACGCCCGAACTGGTAGGGCAGGTGGAGGCGGTGGTCGCGGCCACAGTGTCCGGTCTGCCCGCTCCCGTCGTCGTGAACGCCATCCGGCGCGACCTGAGGGGGCGGCCCGAGCTGGGGCTGTCCGACGACCGGACCCTGACGCGGATCGGACGGTCAGCCGTCGCGGTTCTGCGCTTCGATGCCGGCGCGGTGGACTATACGGCGCTCGGCACCCTGGCCGGGGCGGTGGTGCGCCGGCAGGAGATCACCGCGCTGGGCGCCCGCTGGGCGATGATCGGCTTCAATCCGCTGGCTCCCGCCTCGGTCCATCTGCTGTGGGCGCCGGGGGAGCATGTCGTGCTCTACACCGGTGGATGCGCCCGGTTGCCGGCCCTGTTCATCCATCGCAACCTGCACGCGGTCGAACCGACGCTGGCGGCCCTGGTGCTGCTGCGCGACGGCGCGGTGAGCGACGACGACCACACCATCCTGGTGCTGCGCAACCGCGCCGACCACGTGGCGGCCACCGGAACTTCCTGACCGCCGCGGGTCCCGTCCTTTCGAACCGTCCCGATCAACGCCAGCCACGCGGTCCGCCGGGACCCCACCCGCGTCCCCGCCCGTACCAGCCGCGGTCGCCGTGCCAATGGTCGTTCCAGGGGCGGCGATAGTAGCCCGGACCGACCACCACCGGCGGAGGCACCGCGTAGACAGTCGGCGGCGGGACGACCACCGGCTCGCTGTAGGCGGGATAATAGGGATCGTAGGCGACGCAGCCGGACAGTGTCGCGGCTCCCGCAGCCAGGAGCAGGGCGGTCAGAATCCTCGGACGAATGGTGCTCATGGCCTTGCTTCCTGTCTGGGCTGGAAGACCGGACTTGGCGGTGAAGCCGGTCATCGGTACAAACACCCTGGCCCGGCCGGCTATTCCATACCCCTTTGGCGCCACCCTTTCCGAGGCTGGGTCGCCTTGCCATCCATCGTGGTTCCAGATGGATGAAACAAGAACTATGAATTTCACATATCCCGTGGACAGCGCCATCTTCTGTCTCGACTTCTTCCCATCCTGAAGACGAGGCCATCATGAAAGCCATCGGCTACCGCAAGTCCCTGCCCATCACCGATGCCGACTCGCTGATCGACATCGAGATCGACCGCCCGACCCCGACCGGCCGCGACCTGCTGGTCCGGGTGGAGGCGGTGTCGGTCAATCCGGTGGACACGAAGCTGCGGCGCAACGCGTCGCCGGCCGACGGCGGACTGCGCATCCTGGGCTTCGACGCCGCCGGTATCGTCGAGGCGGTCGGTCCCGGCGTCAGCCTGTTCCGCCCCGGCGACGCGGTGTTCTATGCCGGCTCCATCGACCGCGCCGGCACCAACAGCGAATATCATCTGGTCGACGAGCGCATCGTCGGCGCCCGTCCGGCCAGCCTGAGCGTCGCCGAGGCCGCCGCCCTGCCGCTGACCGCCATCACCGCCTGGGAGATGCTGTTCCACCGGCTGGGCCTGCCGCGCGCCGCCGATGATGGGAAGGGAGGCGAGGGCAAGTCGCTGCTGATCGTCGGCGGGGCCGGCGGCGTCGGGTCCATCGCCATCCAGCTGGCCCGCCGGCTGAGCAAGGTCCGGGTGCTGGCCACCGCCTCGCGTCCGGAGACCGCCGACTGGGTGCGCGAACTGGGCGCCCATGACGTGATCGACCACAGCCGGCCGATGGCGGAGCAGGTGAAGGCGCTGGGGCTGGCCGGTGTCGACTACGTCTTTTCCACCAACGCGACCGACCGCCATTTCCAGGACCTAGTCGAGCTGGTGGCGCCGCAGGGGCATATCGGCCTGATCGACGACCCGGAGCCGATCGACGTCCGGCTGCTGAAGCGCAAGAGCGTCTCGCTGCATTGGGAGCTGATGTTCACCCGTCCGCTCTACCAGACCGCCGACATGATCGCCCAGCACGAGCTGCTGACCGAGGTCTCGCGGCTGGTCGATGCCGGCACGCTGCGCACCACCCTGACCGAAACGCTGGGCCGCATCGACGCCGCCACCCTGCGCAAGGCCCATGCCCTGATCGAATCGGGCAAGGCCCGCGGCAAGGTTGTGCTGGAAGGCTTCTGATCCGCGCTCCCCGGTCCGCCGCTCACCCGGCCAGGGCGAGCGGCAGGCGGGCCGGGCGCATGGCCGACAGGCTGTCCAGGATGAAGCCCACCAGCGGTTCGGCGAGGCGACGGTTGCGCGCCGTCTCGCCGAAGATCGCCATTTCGACGTTGCCCAGTTCGGGCAGACCGTCTTCCGGCCCCAATCGGCGAACGCCGTCGGGCACCGAGGACTCGCTCAGCACCGCCACGCCCAGCCCGGCCCGGACGGCGGCCTGGACCCCCATGACGCTGCCGCTGGTGTAGACCACCCGCCAGGGCCGTCCGATCTCGCCCAGGGCCGCCAGCCCGCGGTTGCGGAAGACGCAGGGTGCCGGCAGGGCGCAGAAAGGCAGGGGGGCGTCGTCCGGGATCTCGAGCCCGGGGGCCGCGACCCAGCGCATCGGCTCGGTCCAGAAGCCGCGGCCCCGGGTATCGCCGGCATCGCGGCGCGAGATGACGAGGTCCAGTTCCCCGGCATCCAGCGCCGAGACCATCTCGCTGCACATGCCCACCCGCACGTCAATGTGCAGGCGCGGGTGCAGCTTGGCGAAGCGGCGCAGGACCTGGGGCAGATGGTCGGACAGGAAATATTCGGCCACGCCCAGGCGGAGTTCGCCCTCCGCCGCCGGTTCGGTGAAGCGGCGCACCGTCTCGTCGTTCAGGTCGAGCAGGCGGCGGGCGTAGCCCATCAGCAGCTCGCCGTCATGGGTCAGCGCCAGCGAGCGGCTGGTGCGCTCGAACACCCGGCGGCCGAGGATGTCCTCCAGCTTCTTGATCTTGACGCTGACCGCCGACTGCGTCCGGCCCAGCCGCTCGGCTGCCGCGGTGAAGCCGCCGGCCTCCGCCACGGTCACGAAGGCGCGCAATGCGTCGATCTCCAGATCGGGCAGGGACATGAGGGTGCATTCCGGATAATCATCGTTGACACCTATCCTATCGTGAACGCTCATGGATAGCGAGCGGCCCATCAGGGCGCGCCTGTGGGACAAGCGGTGGCCGGACCGTTGAAGGCGGGCGGGAGCGTTCTCATTGTCAGCCCTCCGGGCTTTACCGCCTGGATGCCCGACGATTCCGAGGAGAGAGACGCCCGATGATCCGTTTTTCCGCGCCGGCCCGCAGTGTGGCCCTTGCTGTTGCCGCTGCGGCGTCGCTGGCCGGCTGCCAGATGCCGGGCATCGTGCCGCCGCCGCAACAGACCGCCGCCCTTCCGCCTCCGACTGTGCCGAAGCCGCCGCCGGAAGCCCGCGGCATATGGATCGTCGGCAGCCCGGCCCTGCGCGGCACCATCGATCAGGCGGCGGTCAAGTATGCCGGCGGTCCCGATACCAAGCCCCATCTGGACGCTCGCGGTACCGCCACCGGCTTCCGCGCCTTCTGCGGCGGCGTCGGGCTGGACCATCCCGACATGGTGGCGTCCGACCGCCCGATCAGTGCGGCCGAGTACCAGCGATGCCGTGCCGCCGGCATCACGTTGACCGAGTACGGCTTCGGGCCGAAGCGCTTCGTCTATGTCAAGGACGCCCACATGATGGCGGTCCCCGGTGTGAACGACTTCGTCGCCAGCTGGGGCCAGAGCGGCAAGCCGGTCAGCGCGCCGACCACTGGAAGCTGAACCGCGGAGAGCCGAACGGGGGGAGGCCTCGATGCCGTTTCCCGTATCGAAGGGCCGCTTGATGAGCGGCCCTTTTCATTTTCCCGGACATCTGGGCGGTGGCGAGGAAACAGGAAAGTCAATTTGATGGAATAAAATCCAATATGATGGAATTATGGAGTGGTTGCCGACGATTACCGCATCGGCAGCGTCAGAAGTCGGAGAAGCGAACCATGACTCACGCCGTACGGGCGGCGACGGACGCCGACCTTCCTGCAATCCTCGCCATCCTGAACGAAGCCATCCTCAACACCACGGCGGTATGGAGTCTGACGCCGGCCACGCTGGAGCAGCGCCGTGCCTGGATGGCGGAGCGCAAGGCCAAGGGCATGCCCGTGCTGGTGTCCGAACTCGACGGCGCGGTCGCCGGCTTTGCCTCCTACGGCGAGTTTCGTCCGTGGGAAGGGTACAAGCACACCGTCGAGCACTCGATCTATGTGGATGCCTCCGTGCGCGGGAAGGGAGTCGGACGGGCTCTGCTGGCCGCCCTGCTGGACGATGCGATGCGCAATGGCAAACACATGATGGTGGCAGGCATCGAAGCGGAAAACACCGCGTCGATCCGCTTGCACGCCGGCTTCGGTTTCGTCGAAGCCGGCTGCCTGCGTCAGGTCGGCCGCAAGTTCGACCGTTGGCTCGACCTTCTGTTCCTGCAAAAGCAACTGGCCGCGTGAACGCTCATCCCGCCGCGAACAGCCCGCCCTCGTCGGAAGCATCGGCCGCGTCGTCGGCATTCGGGTCGCCGAGCGCCGTTTCCCAGCCGAGCGCCGGCAAGGTGATGGCGCGGGTGTTGCCCAGGCCGCTGCGGCTGGCGATGAAGCCGCGCTGTTCCATGTAGGTCAGCAGGCGGCGGCCACGCCCCTTGGACCGGCTGCCGCAGGCGCGCGCCACGTCGGCGTCGGACGGGCAGGGGGCGTGGTCCAGGGCGGCGCGGGCCAGCATCAGGAAGACCGGCTGGATGTCCTCCGCCAGCGTGGCGGCAACCTCTGTCGCGCGCTGCCAAGCGGGATCGTCGCCGCTGCCGGCCCCGGCGCGGGCGGTGGCCAGCCGGCGGCGGAAGGCGGGCAGGGCCAGCCGGTCGCCGTCCACTCCGCGGCCGCGGCAGCGGACCAGGAAATCCTGGTACAGCACGGCCAGCGAGCGGTAGGGCGCCTCCGGGTCGGCCAGCACTTCGGCCAGCACCTCGTCGTAACGGGCTTCGCGCTCGGCCGCCTGTTCGGGCGTTTCCTCCGGCTCCAGCGGCAGCAGGGCGGGTTGCTCCTCGTCGTCGGCATCGTTGCCGGGCGAGGGCGGCGGAGCGGCGGGCCGGCCGCGCGCCAGTTGCGCCATCAGGTCGGCGCTGGCCGAGGTGGAGGGGCGGCGCACGTAGCGCGGCGGCTCCGGCCCGGTCGTGGTGAAGATCAGGTCGCGCGCGTCCTCCGCCGGGGTGGCGGGGGGCGGCATCAGGGTCGGGCTGCCGGTGCGGCCCTGGGTCTCCACCGCGCCGATGCGCAGCGGCAGCGGCCGGCGCGACAGGGCGGGGCCGAGCGCGATGAAGTGGCCGCGTTCCAGGTCGCGGAACATCTCCGCCTGCCGGCGTTCCATGCCCAGCAGATCGGCGGCGCGCGCCATGTCGATGTCGAGGAATGTGCGGCCCATCAGGAAGTTGGAGGCCTCGGCCGCGACGTTCTTCGCCAGCTTCGCCAGGCGCTGGGTGGCGATCACCCCGGCCAGCCCGCGCTTGCGCCCGCGGCACATCAGGTTGGTCATGGCGCCGAGCGAGACCTTGCGCGCCTCGTCCGATACCTCGCCGGCGGCCGACGGGGCGAACAGCTGCGCCTCGTCCACCACCACCAGCATCGGATACCAGAAATCGCGGTCGGCATCGAACAGCCCGCCCAGGAAGGCGGCGGCGTGGCGCATCTGCATTTCCGAGTCCAGCCCCTCCAGGTTCAGGACGACGGAGACGCGGTGCTGGCGGACACGGGCGGCGACGGATTGCAGCGACGCCTCGCTGTGTTCGTCCGCCTCTACCACCACATGGCCGAACCGCTCCGCCAGCGTGACGAAGTCGCCTTCCGGATCGATCACCGCCTGCTGCACCCATTGGGCGCTCTGTTCGATCAACCGGCGCAGCAGGTGCGACTTGCCGGAGCCGGAATTGCCCTGGACCAGCAGACGGGTCGCCAGCAGCTCCTCCAGGTCGAGCGTCGCGGCGCCGCCCGCGTTCGTCGCCCCCATGTCGATGCCGACCTTCATCCCGCTCGCCTCCCGCTCACCCGAACCGCCCCGTGAAGAAGGGGGCTTTCCTATAGCGCAGGCGGGCGCGGCGATACGAGGATTCGATTCGGGACAGGCGGCTCAGGGCTAGGCGGCCATTCTCCGGCCGATTGAGCCGGGGGGCCCGGATGACCGCTCCGGTGGTGGGGTGGGTCTTGCGACGGAGGGCGGTTTGACCATATTCTTGCGGACAGGAGGGTGCAGTTCCCGCCGCACCCCTCGTCCGGTCCGGTTACTTCAGCAGATCGAGGATTGCCTTGATCAACTGCAGCACCAGGACCAGGAGTACGAGTGTCTTTTCCACTCGGTCCTCCGCAGTAGTGGGACGCGGGCGGTGGCCGTTCCGCCGCCCGGTTCCCACGATCGCATGCATAGCGGTGTGCGACGGGGTGGACAATGCGTATTCCACCATACCGTGTCTTCAAGGCCTGTCGGTCAACTAAAATTCCAGGCTTGCTCGCTCTCCCGCCTCCCCGGCGGGTGATCTCGTTGCATAACAACGTGACGCCGCGGTCATGAAACCGCAAACAAGCTCTGTTACAAACGAATGCCGATCCCATGCGCGACCGGCGCTGGCGGACCGAGCGATGACTGTGCTGACCACGACTAAGGCCGGAGCCAATTCCGGAAGGCCGGAAAGCGACCGTGCCGGATCCTATGGCGCGGGTTGGAACGCCATCGACTCCGCGGACGGCGCTGCCGAAGCGTTCGACTGGGCATCGGCGGTCGGCGCTTTGCGCTACGCCTTCCAACCCATCGTCCAGCTGCGGTCCGGCCGCTGCCATGGCTATGAGGCCCTGCTGCGCGGATTCGAGCGCACCGGCTTCGCCAATGCCGGCGAATTGCTGGACGCCGCCGAGGCCGCCGGCCTGCTGGCGACGGTGGAGACGGCGCTGCACGCCAAGGCGGTCGCCGCCTATCGCGCGCTGGCGGGCTGGAGCGAGGCCAAGCTGTTCCTGAACCTCGACGCCCGGCTGATCGGCCGCCCCGACTCGCCCTGGCTCGCCCGCGATCCCGCCGCCTCGCGCAACAGCGGCATCGTGCTGGAGCTGTCGGAAAGCCGTCCGGTGCCAAAGGAGGTCGCGGTGGATGCGGCGGTCGACCGCTACCGCCAGAGCGGAACCGGCATCGCCATCGACGATTTCGGCGTCGGCCATTCCGGTTTGCGCACGCTGTACGAGGCGCGGCCGGATTACGTGAAGATCGACCGCTTTTTCATCGCCGGCATCGACGCGGATTCGCGCAAGCGCGGGCTGGTGGCGGCGCTGGCCGGCCATGCCCATGCGCTGGGCATCCAGATCGTGGCGGAGGGGGTGGAGACCGCGACCGAGTTCTATACCTGCCGGGATCTCGGCTGCGATTTCGCCCAGGGCTTCCTGATCGCCCGGCCGCGCGTCGACCTGACCAGCCTGCCGAACCGCTATCCGGTGGTCGAGGACCTCAACCGCCGCGACCGCCGCCAGCCCAGCGAATCGCACCGCCGCCTGTCGGAGGTGATCGAACGGCTGCCGCCGCTGCGCGCCAATTCGCGCAAGACCGAACTGCTGGACTATTTCCGGCGCGAAGGCAGCGCGCCCATCGCCCCGATCATCGACGAGCATGACCGGCCGCTGGGGCTGATCCGCGAACGCGACCTGAAGCGCTTCGTCTATTCGCGCTTCGGCGGCGAACTGCTGCGCAACCGCGGACTGGGCGACCGGCTGGACGATCTGGTCATCCGCTCGCCGGTCTGCGACATCTCCACCCCGCTGGACCGGGTGATCGAGGCCTTCTCCACCGAATCCGCCGCCGACGGCATCGTGATCGTCGAGGGCGGCGCCTATGCCGGCGTGCTGTCGAGCGGCGCCCTGCTGCGTCTGGTGCATGAGCGCAACCTGGCGATGGCGACCGACCAGAACCCGCTGACCCGGCTGCCGGGGAATGCCGCGATCCTGCGCCACATCGAAGGGGCGCTGGCCGATGCCGGGCGCGGCCATGTGCTGGCCTATCTGGATTTCGACAACTTCAAGCCCTTCAACGACAATTTCGGTTTCCGCCAGGGCGACCGCGCCATCCTGATGTTCAGCGAGCGGCTGAAGGCCTGGGCCGGCAGCGCCGGGGCCGCCATCGACGCCGACGCCTTCGCCGGCCATATCGGCGGCGACGACTTCTTCCTCGGCGTCAGCGGCGGCGAGGAGGGCGAGATGCTGGCTCGGCTGGCGGAGCTGCTGGCGCTGTTCCGGTCCGACGCCGAGAGCCTGTACGATGCCGAAACGCGGGTCAGCGGCGGCTTCCTGGCGAAGGACCGCTATGGCGCGACGCGGCGTTTCCCGCTGCTGGCGGCCAGCGGGGTGGCGGTGGTGATCCCGCCCGGCAGCCATGGGCTGACCCCCGACACGATCAACGCCGCCATCGCCGACCACAAGGCCGCCGCCAAGTGCGCGGAGGACAAGCTGTGCGTGGTGCGGCTGGCGTAAGCGGGCAAGAGCGCTCCCTCAGGCGTAATCCCGGAAACTTTCCGCCGTCGCGCGGTCGTAGCCCCGGCTGGCCCGCAGGAGTTGCAGGGTGTAGGGCTCGCGCGCCGCACCCTGTCGCAACTCCTCGACGGTCATCTCCTCCACCAGCCGGCCGCGGTTCATCACCGCCAGCCGGTCGCACAGGTTGGCGACGACGGCGAGGTTGTGGGTGACCAGCACCAGGGTCAGGCCATGCTCCGCCCGCAGCCGGCGCAGCAGGTTCAGGATCTCCGCCTGGACCGACACGTCGAGCGCCGAGGTCGGCTCGTCCAGCAGCAGGACCCTCGGCTCCAGCACCAGGGCGCGGGCGATGGCGACGCGCTGGCGCTGGCCGCCCGACAGCTGGTGCGGGTAGCGGAACCGGAAGGCGGGGCCAAGCCCGACATCGCGCAGCACCCGGACGATGCGGGCGTCGGCGTCGCCCAGCCCATGGATGGCGATCGGTTCCGCCAGGATGCGGTCCACGGTGTGGCGCGGGTGGAGCGAGCCGTAGGGGTCCTGGAACACCATCTGGCAGAGCTTGTAGAAGCCCTTCGGCCGTTTCGGTCCCTGCTCCGTGCCGGCGACGGCGATGCGGCCGGTCCACTCGTCGTTCAGGCCGCTGACCGCGCGCAGGACGGTGGATTTGCCCGACCCCGACTCGCCGACCAGACCGAAGCTCTCGCCTTCCCGTACCGACAGGGTGACGCCGTCCACAGCCGTGACGGCATCGGCGCCCTGGCCGAAGCGGACCCGCAGATCCCGGATGTCGATCATCATCCTCACCCCTCCAACCACGCCGGATCGCGGCTCAGCACCGGCAGGTCGCCCGGCGGCTCGTCGATCCTCGGCAGGCTGGCGAGCAGGCCGCGGGTGTAGGGATGGGTCGCCGCGTGCAGTTCCGACGCGCGGCAGCTCTCGACCACCCGGCCGGCATACATGATGAGGATGCGGTCGCAGAAGGAGGCGACGAGGTTCAAATCGTGGCTGACGAAGATCATGCCCATGCCGCGCTGGGAGCAGAGGTCGTCGAGGATCGCCAGCACCTGCATCTGCACGGTGACGTCGAGCGCCGAGGTCGGCTCGTCGGCGATCAGCAGGTCGGGATCGGGGATCAGCATCATCGCGATCATGATGCGCTGGCCCATGCCGCCCGACACCTCGTGCGGGTAGCGCTCATAGACCCGCTCCGGATCGCGGATGCGCACGGCGGCCAGCATCTCCAGCGCGCGGCGCTTCGCTTCGGCGGCGCCGGCGTGGCTGTGGACGCGGTAGGCCTCGGCGATCTGGCGGCCGACGGTCATCACCGGGTTCAGCGAGTATTTCGGGTCCTGCATCACCATGGCGATGCGCCGGCCGCGGATGTCGCGCATGCGCCTGGGCGACGCCGCCAGCAGATCCTCGCCGCGGAAGGCCAGCCGGTCGGCGGCAACCCGGCCCGGCGGCGGCACGAGGCGCAGGATCGAGCGGCCGGTCATCGACTTGCCGGAGCCCGACTCGCCGACGATGCCCAGCTTCTCGCGGCCCAGCGTGAAGGAGACGCCGCGCACCGCCTCGGCCATGCCGGTGCGGGTGGGGAAGGCAACGCGGAGGTTGGCGACCTCCAGAAGGGGAGCGTCGTCCGTCATGGTCTAGTCCCCCTTCGGGTCCAGCACGTCGCGCAGACCGTCGCCCAGCAGGTTGAAGCCCAGGCTGACGATGAAGATGGCGAGGCCGGGCATGGCGGCGACCCACCATTGCTCCAGCACATATTGCCGGCCGTTGGCGATCATCGCCCCCCATTCCGGCAGCGGCGGCTGGGCGCCGAGGCCGAGGAAGCCGAGGCCGGCGGCGGTCAGGATCACGCCGGCCATGTCCAGCGTCGTCCGCACGATCAGCGAGGCGACGCACAGCGGCATGACGTGGCCGAGGATGATGCGCAGGCTGGAGGCGCCCTGCAGCCGGGCGGCGCTGATGAAGTCGGCGCGGCGGACGGTCAGCGTCTCCGCCCGCGCGATGCGGGCATAGGGCGGCCAGGAGGTGATGGCGATGGCGATCACCGCATTCTCGATGCCGGGGCCGAGCGCGGCGACGAAGGCCAGCGCCAGGATCAGCTTGGGGAAGGCCAGCGCGATGTCGGTGATGCGCATCAGCACGGTATCGACCCAGCCGCCGAAATAGCCGGCGGCCGTGCCGATCGCCAGCCCGGCCAGCGGCGCCGTCGCCGCGACCAGCGCCACGATCATCAGAGTCAGCCGCGCGCCATGGATCAGGCGGGACAGGATGTCGCGGCCGAAGGCGTCGGTCCCCAGCCAATGGGCGGCGCCGGGCGGCAGCAGCCGGCCGTTCAGGTCCTGGGCATAGGGATGGTAGGGCGCCAGCACCGGGGCCAGTGCGGCGACGACGACCAGCGCCAGCACGATCAGCAGCCCGGCGATGGCCAGCCGGTTGCGGCGGAAGGCGGTCCAGCCGGCCCAGGCGCGGCCAAGCCGGGCCTGGGCGCGGGACTGCGGCGTGTCGGTGGTCAGCCAGTCCCGCCAGCCGGCGGATTGGGTGTCGGTGCGCGCGGTCATCGGGCCCGGGGATCCAGAAGGCGGTAAAGCAGGTCGGACAGCAGGTTCAGCGCGATGAAGACCGCGCCGACCACCAGCGTCCCGCCCAGCACCGCGTTCATGTCGGCGCTGAGCAGCGAATTGGTGATGTAGAGCCCGAGGCCGGGCCAGGCGAACACCGTCTCGGTCAGCACCGACCCCTCCAGCAGGCTTGCGTAGGACAGGGCGATGACGGTGATCAGCGGCACCGCGATGTTGCCCAGCGCATGGCGCCAGACGACCCGGGTCTCGGACAGGCCTTTCACCCGGGCGGTGGTGATGTATTCCTGGCGCAGCTGGTCGAGCATGAAGCCGCGCGTCATCCGCGCGATGTAGGCGACGCTGTAGAGGCCGAGGATGGCGGACGGCAGCAGCAGATGATGCAGCGCGTTCCAGAAGATGTCGGTTTCGCCGGCCAGCAGGGCATCGACCGTGACGATGCCGGTCACCGGATCGGCCATCCCTTCATAAAAGACATCGACCCGTCCCGGTCCGGGCGCCCAGTCGAGCTTGGCGTAGAACAGCAGCAGCGCCATCAGCCCGAGCCAGAAGATCGGCACCGAATGGCCGATCAGGCCGAGCAGGCGGATGGCGTGGTCAGGCCAGCGCCCGCGGTGGGTGGCGGCGAACACCCCGGCCGGCACGCCCAGCACCGCGCCGATGACGACGGCGACCGTCGCCAGTTCCATCGTCGCCGGGAAGACGCGCAGCACATCCTCCAGCACCGGACGGGAGGTCAGCACCGAGGTGCCGAGGTCGCCCTCCAGAACGTCGCCGACATAGCGGAGGAACTGCTGCCACAGCGGCAGGTCGAGGCCGAGCTGCGTGCGCATCTGCGCGTAGCTTTCCGCGCTGGCGCGGTCGCCGAGTGCCGACAGCACCGGGTCGATCGGCACCACGCGGCCGATCAGGAAGGTGACCAGCAGCAGGCCCAGCAGGGTAGCGGCCACCGTGACCAGCAGGGTCAGGCCGCGTTTCAGCGTAGGCAAGAGGACTCCCTCGCGAGTGGAGCGCCAAGGGAATCACAGTCGGAGCTTTGGGCAAAGCCCGTCAAGGGCATAGGGGGGTATTCGCTCTCTTCCCCATCCCGATCCGGGACGGGGAGGAGGCGTTTTCTCAACTCACCAGGTCCCGGCCGGGCTGGGATCGCCGTGGGCGCCGGCCGCCGGCTCGTGGTGGGCGAGCCAGCGCTCGGCTTCCAGCGCGGCCATGCAGCCCATGCCGGCGGCGGTGACCGCCTGGCGGTAGACCTTGTCCTTCACGTCGCCGGCGGCGAAGACGCCGGGGATGTTGGTGGCGGTCGAATCGGGCACGGTGACGATGTAGCCAGCCTCGTCCATCTCCACCTTGCCCTGGAAGATGCCGGTCGCCGGGACATGGCCGATGGCGACGAAGACGCCGGCCACCGGGATCACGCGTTCCTCGCCCGACTTGACGTTCTTCACGCGCACGCCGGTGACGCCGCGCGGGTTGCCCATGGTGCCGTCGCCCTCGCCGACGATCTCCTCGACCGTGCTGTCCCACACCACCTCGATCTTCGGGTGGCGGAACAGGCGGTCCTGCATGATGCGTTCGGCGCGGAAGCCGTCGCGGCGGTGGATGACCGTCACCTTGCTGGCGTGGTTGGTCAGGTACAGCGCCTCCTCCACCGCGGAGTTGCCGCCGCCGACGACCGCAACCTCCTTGCCGCGGAAGAAGAAGCCGTCGCAGGTGGCGCAGGCCGACACGCCGAAGCCGCGGTAGATCTCCTCGGTCGAGATGCCGAGCCAGCGCGCCTGGGCGCCGGTGGCGATGATGACGCTGTCGGCGGTGTAGGTGTCGCCGCTGTCGCCCTTGCAGACGAAGGGGCGCTTGGTGAAGTCGACGTCGGTGATCAGGTCGAACACCATCTTCGTGCCGACATGTTCCGCCTGCTTCTGCATCTGCTCCATCAGCCAGGGGCCCTGGATCGGATCGGCGAAGCCGGGGAAATTCTCCACATCGGTGGTGATCATCAGCTGGCCGCCCGGCTGCATGCCCTGGACCATCAGCGGCTCCAGATTGGCGCGCGCGGCATAGATGGCGGCGGTGTAGCCGGCCGGGCCGGCGCCGATGATGAGGACCTTGGTGTGGTGCGTGGTGGCCATGGACGTGATCCCGCAAATTCCCGGCGAAGGGGGGTCGTGATTGAAGCGGCTTTAGAAACCGAACATATGGTCGAGGCTGAAGGCGCTGTCACCGGCCGCAAGGCAGCCATGGTAGCCGAACAGGCGGCAGGTGGTGTCGCGGATCAGCACATAGGCGTGGTCGCCCGCCGCCATCCGTTCCGCTTCCGTAAACTTCTCGTGATAGCGCCAGAAATGCGAACCACCGCACGGGATTGCCAACCGCTTGCGCGCCACTTCGACGCCGTCGCGCCGCACCAGGACGAGGCTGGTGTCGGATGTGGCATGCCACTGGGTCGACGCAGGGTAGACGAGGTGGCAGAGCGTGTCCCACGGGGCGGTGCCCAGCCGCAGGAACAGGCGGGTCGACAGGCCGGGCGGGCGGCCATGGTAGCTCTGCGGCTCGTCGCGGTAGACCATCGCCATGTTGAACATGTGGCTGCCGAAGCTGGTCTCCGCCACATGGCCGGTCTTTACGTCCTCGTAACGGACCAGCGCATGCAGCCAGCCGTCGGCAATCATTCCGGCTTCGAAATCATAGACCAGCTCGACATGGCCCCAATCCTCGCCGCCCATTCTATCGGTTGCCGCCCTGTCGGCGACCAGCCCGGTGACGTCCAGCGCGACGCTGTCGGAACGCTTGAGGTTGCCGAAGCGGTGATCGGCCACGGCGACGCCGTTGCGGTCGTAGACCACGGCCTTCACCGGCAGTTCGGTCTGCGCCGTGCTCATCGGCGTCGGCAGCAGGGTGGTGCGCCAGCGGCCCATCGGCAGCAGCGGCGCCGGCAGGATGTGGCCCTTGCCGACGACGCCCTTGTCCACCGCGCCGCCGGTCAGCTGCGGCAGCTTCGGATCCGGCTTCAGGTCGGTGCGCTCGACATTGGCGTGGGCCAGGCGGCGGCGGCCGTCGGCGGCGGCGATCTCGTAGCGCGGGCGGACGAAATGCTTGCCCGCCTGCACCTCGAACTGCTGCGGCCAGCGCGCCTCGGGGAACAGGCTGGCAAGGTCCAGTTCGACGGTGGCGAAGGGCGGGACCGTCCGGTCGACCGCGCGTATGTCGGTCGAGCCCATCAGGTTCAACCCGACGGCGCCGGCCGGGATCGGCGTCGGGTGGCTGTTCTGGATCCACAGGCTCACCCGCTCGCCGTCGCGCGGGGCGGGCAGGCCGGCATAGAGGTCGGCCGGCCAGGCGTTGGCGTCGTGGGTGCAGGACAGCACCGTGTCGTCGTCGCCATAGGTGTCGAGCGCGTATTTCACCACGTCGTGGCCGGCGGCGCCGATGACGTGCAGGAACAGCGACCCGCAGAAGGGGGAGAGGTTGAAGCGCTCGCGCACCTGCCGGCTGTCGATCACCACGGTGCCGTCGGTCGGCGGCATCGGCTCCGTCCAGTCGGCGAGCGGGCGGCCCTCGCCATCGAACAGGCAGGCCCAAAGCCGGGTGCCCTTGGCGCCGTAGCGCGGCCAGTAGTTGGCCGACACCACGCGGGTGTGGTGGCCGTCGCCATCGCGGAACCAGGCGAAGTTGGTCGCCCAGTTGAACTTCGACAGGTAATGGCCGGGGTCGTTCAGCATGTCCTCCGGCACCCGCATGGCGTCCAGCGAGACGACGCCGGCCTGCTTCGGGATCAGGTGGGCGATGTGGCCTTCCAAGCGCTGCGAATCGAAGGCGACGACGAAGATTGTGCGGGCGCCGCTGGCCGGCAGGTCGGTGACCGGGCGGGCGGCATGGCCGGACACGTCCCGGCCCACCTGCTCCACGTCCTGGACATAGATGCCGCAGATGTCGATCGACGACAGATCGTAGAACTCCGCCAGCCCCGACAGCAGGCCCAGCGGGTCGTAGACCGCCACCGGGCCGAAGGACGCCAGCCGCGCGATCAGGATCGCCGCCTTGGGCGCCGCCAGCGGATGGCCCACCGCCTTGAAGAAGCTGGAGCCGCCGGTGACGTTGGAGAAGGTCTCGATCCGAAGGGGCATCTGGGCACACACGCGCGAAAGCAAAGCCAGGGCGTCGGTTATAGCCCCTTCGGCCGGGCAGGCGACAGTGATTTGCAGGCGGGCACGATTTGTCCCGGGTGCCCGCGTCCGATGCGGACCGGGGCGAACGGTTCCCCCTTGTCATAGAGCGTGTTTCGATATATCTAAGTTTTCGTTATATCGAAACTGCATCAAGAGAGGGTTTCATGCTTCGGCATCTGTTTCACAAGCACGGCCGCCGCTTCTCGCGTCCGGACTTCGACGACGAGGTTCCGGAAGGGCGCGGCCGTCACGGGCGGCATGGTGAGCGCCCCGGTCATCGTGGTGGCTGGGAGGGCTGGGGCGGCCATGGACGGGGCGGCCGGGGAGAGCGGCGCGTCTTCGACCATGGCGACCTGCGCCTCGTCCTGCTGTGGCTGATCGCGGAGAAGCCGCGCTCCGGCTATGACCTGATCAAGACGATCGAGGAACTGGTCGGCGGCGCCTACAGCCCCAGCCCCGGCGTCGTCTACCCGACGCTGACCCTGCTGGAGGAGCAGGGCCACATCCGCGTCGGCGCCACCGAAGGCAACAAGAAGCTCTACGAGATCACGCCGGAGGGTTCGGAGGCGCTGAAGGCGGCGGAACCGGTGGTGGCCGCGGTGCGTGAGCGCATCGCCCATGCCCGCGCCCGCCAGCAGCGCGAATCGTCGCCGCAGATCCACCGCGCCATCGAGAACTTCAAGCTGGCCCTGCGGCTGCGGCTGTCGCGCGGCGACCTGACGGCCGAGCAGACCCAGGCCATCGCCGACATCATCGACGGCGCCGCCCGCAGCGTCGAGCGCATCTGACGGGAGACAAAGACCATGGCCGCATCGACTGAGCATAGTGCGACCGCCCATAGTGCGACTGCCCGTGTCACCACGCCGAACGGGCGCCGGTACATGACCCAGCTGTGCAAGCACTGGGCGCACAAGTTCGAGGTCGTCTATGACGAGACCCAGGGACTCGTTCCCTTCGCTCCCGACCGCCGGTGCCGCATGGCGGCCGACGCCGAGGGGGTGACCCTGACGATTGAAATCGAGGATGCCGGACAGATGGAGCGCATGCAGGAGGTGGTGATCGACCACCTGAAGCGCTTCGCCTTCCGCGAGGATCTGGGGGAGGTGGTCTGGACCCCGGCGGGGTGAGGGCCGCGCATTTTCCCGAGTCTGTCTGCGACAAATCCTGTTGAGAATTACCGCGTCTACAGTGTAAAACGGTTCTTAACCAACAGGCGGAAATGGGGGAGAGGGTGGTGTTTCCACCGTCGCTCCACCCATGGACAGAATACCGGGAGTCGTTCCTGATGCTCCGCATCTCCAAGAAGCTGATGTTCGCCATCGAGGCGGTCCTCGACATCGCCTACAACGCGGGCACCGAGCCGGTGCAGTCCGGGGAGATCACCCGGCGCCAGGGCATCCCGAAGCGGTACCTGGAACAGGTGCTGCAGCAGCTGGTGCGCGAAGGCGTGCTGGCCGGGGTGCGCGGGCCGCGCGGCGGCTACCGGCTGGCGCGCGAGCGGCGGCGGATCACGCTGGGCGAGATCGTGAAGGTCGTCCGCGCGATGGAGACGGCCACCGACCCCATCGAGGAGCCGGCGGGTTCCGTGCTGGGCCATCAGGTGGTCCGCCCGCTGTGGGGCGAACTGCAGGAGGAATGCATGGCCAAGCTCGACACCATCACCATCGAGGATCTGTGCATGCGCGCGCGCCGCGCCGGGGTGGAGAGCGAGACCGAAGACCGGATCGACTTCACCATCTGACGCCGTGGCGCGGTGCATGGGGCCGTTCGGTCGGCCCAGCGGCGCCACTTCCCGTTTGACAGGCTCCTTGCGCTGGATAATGCTCCGCCCGGGGTGTTGAAATCGCTTATAACACAAATATCAGAGGTGGAATCATGGCTGCACCGGAGTTCCGCGGCAAGATCTACGACAGCATCCTCGACACGATCGGCGCCACGCCGCTGGTGCGGCTGGACCGTCTCGCCGCCGACGCAGGGGTCAAGGCGCAGATCATCGGCAAGCTGGAGTTCTTCAACCCGCTTGCGAGCGTCAAGGACCGCATCGGCCGCGCCATGATCGAGGCCGCCGAGACCGCCGGCACCATCGCCCCCGGCCGCACGACGCTGGTCGAGCCCACCTCCGGCAATACCGGCATCGCGCTGGCCTTCGCCGCCGCCGCCAAGGGCTACAAGCTGATCCTGACCATGCCGGAAAGCATGTCGGTGGAGCGGCGGAAGATGCTGAAGCTGCTGGGTGCCGAGCTGGTGCTGACCCCGGCGGCGGAAGGCATGAAGGGCGCCATCCGCAAGGCGGAGGAGATCCTGGCCGCCGACCCGAACGCCTATCTGCTGCAGCAGTTCAAGAACACCGCCAACCCGGCCGTCCACCGCGCCACCACGGCGGAGGAGATCTGGAAGGACACCGACGGCCAGGTCGATTTCCTGATCTCCGGCGTCGGCACCGGCGGCACGCTGACCGGCACCGCCGAGGTCATCAAGGCGCGCAAGCCCTCCTTCAAGGCGGTGGCGGTGGAGCCGGAGGACAGCCCGGTCCTGTCCGGCGGCATGCCCGGCCCGCACAAGATCCAGGGCATCGGCGCCGGCTTCGTGCCCGAGATCCTGAAGAAGGAGCTGATCGACGAGGTGGTGCGCATCTCCAACCAGCGCGCCTTCGAGACCGCCCGCACCGTCGCCCGGCTGGAAGGCGTGCCGGTCGGCATCTCGTCGGGTGCGGCGCTGGCCGCCGCCCTGGAGATCGGCGCCCGTCCGGAGAACGAGGGCAAGCAGATCGTCGTGATCCTGCCGTCCTTCGCCGAACGCTACCTGTCGACCGCCCTGTTCGAAGGGCTGGAATAACACTGGCGGCCCATGTCGCCGAAGCTCTTGAGTCAAGACTGCATCGATGCGGGTGGGGGCGTTCCATGCCCCCATTCCGCAGCCTTGCGGCGAAATTCCTGCCTGGAATTTGACGGATTTCGCAATTTGGGATAAAATCTTCGCCGACCGCAACGTCGTTTCCGCTCGCGCCGCCGCCGGGGAGTGACCGCCATGACGGATGTCTCCGTTTCCAATTATGTTCCGAACCTGTCGAGCAGCGCCTTTTCCCAGTTCAAGGGATCGACGACCAAGGTCAATTCAGACGGAGCCAACGCCGACACCCAGACCTTCACGGTCAGCAAGGCCGGCGAGTTCAATTTCAAGATCAACAACAACTTCACCAACGTCGAGATCCGCGACACCAGCAACCAGGTGGTGACGACCATCCGGTCGAAGGAGTCGGCGGCGGACGCGACGGCGCGGCTGGGTCCCGGTACCTACACGGCGACCATTTCCCAGGCGAACCGCGCGGCGGGCGTGCGCGACTATTCGATGGACATCACCGAACGGCAGAACATCCTGGTGACCGGCGGTGGCGCGACGTTGAAGGGGACCGCACAGCCCCCCGCCAACGGCGACACCGGCGTCCAGAAGCACACCTTCAACGTGGTGCAGGGCGGCACCTTCAACGCCAACCTGACGCTGCCCAACACGCGCTGGGCGATGATGGACAAGGACGGCAAGGTCGTCGCCGCCAGCGACTCAGGCAAGCCCGACAACCAGCAGACCTTCCTGCAGAAGCCGACCTACAAGCTCGACCCCGGCCAATACACCATGGTGGTGGTGCCGCCATCCGACCTGAAGTCGCCGACCGATTTCCAGCTCAGCCTGGTGCCGCGCAATCCGGATTTGACGGAGAGCGGCACCAGCCAGGAAAGCGCCATCGCCAAGACCCTGCGCGAGCGCCAGACCCGGTTGCGCCAATGGGCGTCGGAGGGCAAGCCCACGACCACCTCGACCAAGGCCTGACCTTTCCGGGGACGCCGGCGGCGCGCTGCCGGTTTGCGGAAAACGCGGCATCGAATGTTGCTGCAACGGCCAATCCTTGCGCTATGCTGCCGGCCATGGACTTCACGGATACCCAGCTTCACCGCTATTCCCGCCACATCGTGCTGCCGGAAGTCGGCGGCATCGGCCAGGAAAAGCTGTTGCAATCCAAGGTGCTGGTCGTCGGTGCCGGCGGCCTGGGCGCGCCTCTGCTGCTCTATCTGGCAGCGGCCGGCGTCGGCACCATCGGCATCGTCGACGACGACACGGTCGACCTGTCGAACCTGCAACGGCAGGTGATCCACGACGAAGCCTCGCTTGGCCTGCCGAAGGTGGAGAGTGCCGCCGCCCGCATCCGCGCGCTGAATCCAGACGTCCGGATCGAGGCGCATCGCCTGCGCCTGAACCGAGACAACGCGCTGGGCCTGATCGCCGGCTATGATCTGGTCGCCGACGGGTCGGACAATTTCGCCACGCGCTTCCTGCTGAACGACGCCTGCTTCCTGGCCGGCAAGACGCTGGTGTCGGCGGCGATCCTGCGCTTCGACGGGCAACTGAGCACCTTCAAGGCGCATCTGGGGGCGCCGCACCCCTGCTATCGCTGCCTGTTCCCCGAACCGCCGCCGCGCGGCCTCGTGCCGTCCTGCTCGGAAGGCGGTGTCCTGGGGGCGCTGGCCGGTTCGGTCGGTTCGCTGCAGGCGACGGAGGTGCTGAAGGAACTGCTGGGGTTGGGCGAGAGCCTGTCGGGCAGCCTGCTGATGATGGACACTCTCTATGCGTCCTATCAGCGCATCGCCATCAAGCGGGATCCCGACTGCGCGCTTTGCGGCGATCATCGGACGATCCTCGACCTCTCCGCCCACTGAGGGGCGCCGCTGCAAAGACGGGAAGGGGCCTCATCATGCCCATGTCCAACCCTATGTCAGGAAGCGGTGCCGGCGGCACGGCGGCGCTGTCCATCGTACTGTTCGCCGGCGGCTTCGACCGTGTCCATTACGCGCTGGTGATGGCCAGCGCCGCGGCGGCCACCAACCGCAAGGTCACGCTGTTCTTCACCGGCCGTGCGCTGCGCGCCCTGGTGCATGAGAGCGAGCCCGGCGTGCTGGGCTGGCACGACCTGGATCCGGCCGACGACGGCAGCACGCCGGTGGCGCGCGACCGCTATTTCGCCAGCCACGGTCTCGCCACCTTCGAGGAACTGCTGGAGGCCTGCATCGCCATGGGCGTCACCGTGATGGCTTGCGAGATGGGGCTGCGGGCGCTGGGGCTGCCGCAGGGCGTGGCGCTGCGTGCGGACGTGCCGGTCGCCACCGGCGGCGTCGTCACCTTCCTGAACGAGGCGCCCGCCGGCGGCGCCATGCTGTTCGTCTGAGGATGCTGGAACGGGCATGAGCGACAACCGCGAGATCCTCGACCTTGCCAACCGGTTCGAGTCGATCGCCACCGACGGCTTCGAGGGGCGCCCCTACCGGCCGGCATTGGCCGACCTCGCCGGCCGGATCCGGGAGCGGCCGGGGATGGCGCCGCGAGTCGCCCATGCGGTGGGCGTGATGATCCAACTGATCGGCGAAAGCGACCCCGAAGGCCGCTTCGCCGCGAAGATCGCCATCCTGCGTGAGGCTGTCGGCAGGCTGGGCGACGCCTGAGTAGCGCCTGAGGCAAACGCAAGGCAGCCATGAGTCACGCCGGAGAGGTCTGTCCCGTCATGGGGGCGATGACACTCCAGATGAGGATGAAGACCATGGCTTTCCGTTTCACTGTCGCCACCGATGCGCCATCCCTGTTCGCCACGCTGTACGCCACCGCCAAGACCATCCGGGGCAGCGGCCTGCCGACCGGGCTGATCCACCTGATCGACCTGCGCGTGTCGCAGATCAACGGGTGCGCCTATTGCATCGACCTGCACAGCAAGGAAGCCCGCCACGACGGCCAGTCGGAACAGCGCATCGCCGCGCTTGCCGAGTGGGAGCGGTCGGAGCTGTTCCTGCCGGACGAGCGCGCCGCCTTCGCCTGGGCCGAGGTGCTGACCCGCACCCAGCATGACCGGATCGACGAAGCGTACCGGGCGCTGCAACAGCATTTCAGCGCCGAGCAGATCGCCCAGTTGACGGTGACGGCGGCGCAGATCAACGCCTGGAACCGCATCGGCATCGCCCAGCATATTGAGGGCACCGCCGTGGGGATGGCGGCGTGACGTCTGGCGGCACGATGGCTTTGGCCGATCCGGACACCGCGCTCGCCGCCTTCGCGGGTGAGCGGGCGCGGCTGCGCGCCTTGGCATACCGACTGCTCGGCTCGGTGGCGGAGGCGGAGGATACGCTGCAGGACGCCTGGCTGCGCTGGGCGACGGTGGCGCCCGGCAGCGTCGGGTCGGCCCCCGCCTATCTGACCACCCTGGTGACGCGGCTGGCGCTCGACCGGCTGCGCTCAGCCCGGGTGGCGCGGGAACGATATTACGGGCTCTGGCTGCCCGAACCGGAGGTCGCCGGCTGGGATGTGGAGGATGGCGAGGGGGCGGGGGCCGAGTCGGTGCCGCTGGCGATGCTGCTTCTGCTGGAGCGTTTGGCGCCGGACCAACGGGCGGTCTTCGTCCTGCGAGAGGCGATGGACCTGGATTACGCAGAGATCGCGACGATGCTCGGCAAGTCGGCGGAGGCCTGCCGCCAGATCATGCGGCGCGCCCGCGCCCGGCTGGCCGAACCGTCCGCCGCCTGGGGCCAGCCGGAAAACGCCGCCGATGCCGGGCGCCGTCTGGCCGACGCCTTCGCCGAGGCCAGCCTCCGGCGCGACTATGCCGCCATCGTCGCCCTGCTCTCCGACGACGCCCAGTGGCTGAGCGACGGCGGCGGGATGGTGCGGACGGCGGTCAACCCGCTGTTCGGTGCCGACCGCATTGCCCGCTTCCTGCTCGGCGTCCAGCGCAAGCGCGGCGCCGATTTCCGATTCGTGCCGGTGCGGGTGAATGGCGGGCCTGGGCTGCTGGCCGAACTGGGTGGGGCGTTCCGCAGCGTTCTGGCCTTCGAATTCGCAGCTTCCGAAGGCGCTGGCGGCCGTATCCAGCGGATCTATCAGATCGCCAACCCGCAGAAGCTGGAACACCTCTCGGTCTTCTAGGCCGTCGCCTCGTCCAGCCAGCGGTCGAGCGCCGTCAGGTCGACCGGGCAGGGCAGGATGGGGAAGGGCAGGTTCGGCATGCGCCGGCCGGTCATCAGGATGCGCGTCTGCGGATAGAGCATGGCGGCCAGCGCCGCGGCGCGGTCGCCGTCGTCACCCTCATGGTCCAGCGGCAGCAAGGCCACGACCGGCGCCTCCGCGCCGATGATGGTCAGAGCCTCCAGCGCATCGGCGGTCTGCGAGACCTGGAAGCCGCGGCCGGACAGATGGCCGGCAAGCAACTCACGGTTGACGCGGTCGGCATCGGCAACCACGGCCCGGCGCCCGCCATAGCCCGGCATCCGGATGTCGGCATCGATGCTGAAAGCCACGTTCCCCTCCGTCCATCATGTTTTTGTCATGGACGCGGGGAGTATGCGGGCGGGGGGGCGGGTTGTAAACCGCCGCTACCTGTGGTTCGACTATCGTCGAATGCGCACCACTTCGCCCTTGTGCATCAGAGCCAGCATCGGCAGGTCGCTGGGATGGTTGCCATAGCCCCAGGTGGCGGCGACCGGGCCGTTGGCGGCGATCCAGTCGGTCACCCGCTCCGCCTTGTCACGGCGCACGCAGTTGGCGGTGCCGAGTCGTCCGGTCAGCTTGCCGTCCACCACCTCCATGCCGGTCGCCAGCAGATCGTCCACCTCCAGCCCGCGCAGCAGGGCCGGCATGTAGAGGTCGAGCGCACCGGTGGCAACCACCACGCGGCGGCCCTGGCGGCGGTGCTCCTTCAGCACGTCCAGCATCGGCCGGTGCCAGCGTACGCGGGGAACCATGCGCTCCGCCGCGGCCAGCGCATCGGCCACCGGCAGTCCGCGCAGGGTGCGCTTCAGGTAGATCGCCTTCACCGACCCGGGAAAGTCGCAACCCGGTCCGCGGCCGCGGACATGGCGGTGCAGGGCCGAGCGGATGGCATCGGCCAGCGCCAGGGCCGCGCGGCGCCGGCCGATTACCTCGCCGACGAACATCGGCAGGCTGTCGCCATGGATCAGCGTCCCGTCGAAGTCGAAGAAGGCGACGCCGGCCGGTCCGGAAACCGTTGGCCCGGAAACCGCTGACTCTGAAACCGATGCTTCAGAAATCGATGGCATGGAAGCCGGCGAGTCGGGTGCGGCCGCCGGCAACGGAGCAGGCGGCGTGATGCTGATCCGGGGCTCTTGGCCGCGCGGCGGGGCGGATGTCGTGTGCATGACCGCATTTATCCGACCGTCGCCGTCGGGCGGGCAAGGCTTTTCAGGTCGGCCCCGGTCAGTGCAGCATGGTCGGGCCGCAGGGAACCTCGAAGAGCGGCCCGTCCTCCGTCTCGTCGGACCCGTCTTCCGGTCCGTCGGCGTCGGCGTCCTCGAGCTGGGCGATCAGGTCGCCCGACGCTTCCTCCAGCCCGGCCTTGACGGCGATCAGCAGGTTGATGATCTCGCCATTGTCCTGCTCCAGGCTGCGGACCCGCTCCTCCAGCCGGTCGATGCGGCGCATCAGCAGATCCGACAGGCGGTCGAGCCGCTCCAGAACCGGGTCGAGGCCCGGCGCGCCGGCATTCGCCTCGGCCCTGTTTGCGTCAATCCTGGAAGTGGCCGGCCCTGCGGTGCTTGGCGGGCTTTCGGGCCGGGCGTCGGGGCGTTGATCGTGACGGTCATCCATGGTGCGGCCGGTTCCGGTCAGTGAGGTTTGCTCCTCGCCTAACCTTGGGCCAGCGGCCGGCAAGGTCCAGACCGGCACCCGATGCACCCCGCAAGCGATCAACGCCTGATCCACCCGTTTCGCGGGTGGCGATTCCGGGTGGGTGCGAACTTAGCCGCCACCCCTTGTGCGCGGCCCAAATCAGGTCCGGATACAGTCAAGACTCAGATTTGTCGGCACGGCGTTTGCGCGGGACACCGTAGAGTTCCAACCGATGGCCGATCAGGTCATAGCCCAGTTCGCGGGCTATGCTTTCCTTCAGCCGTTCCATTTCATCGTTGGTGAACTCGATCACTTCACCCGAATCGACATCTATCAGATGATGGTGATGATCGGTCCTCGTTTCTTCGTAGCGCGCGCGGCCGTCTCCGAAATCGAGCCGGTCGATGACATGCGCCTCCTCGAACAGCCGCATCGTGCGATAGACCGTGGCGATGGAAATGCGCGGGTCGATGGCGGACGCGCGGCGATGCACCTCCTCCACATCGGGGTGGTCCGTCGCCTCCGACAGCACGCGCGAGATCACGCGCCGCTGGTCGGTCATCTTCAACCCCTTCTTCACGCACAGTTCCTCGAGGCGCGAGGGCATGGACATCCCCTGTAATCCTGTCTTCGTTCGACGGGCGTCGGTTCGCCCCTCCGGTCTCCCTGAGGCCCGGGGTGCCGACGCCGAACCACGGCACCGAAGCCGATTGGGCGGTTCGCCCCCGGCCGGCCGTTCGCGGCACCCCGAATACCCGACCATCATACTGTGTTTCGTAGGCATTCTCAAATACCCACGCCCCTGCCGGACGGCCGGTTGCCGCAGACTTTCCCAGGCAAAGGCATAAGACCTTCAGACTATTGGCTGGTGGAACCAAGAGGTGGGACGGAAACCAATTGCTCATATTCCCCTGCTAGGTTTTCCCGGAAGGAGCGCCGTACAGTCCGGGACGACGCAGCATCGGATGTGACCCTGCCGGACGGGACCATGCCCGACGGGGAGGAGGGGAGCCACGATGACGCCATTCGATTTCCGGTCTCCCGCCCCGGCGATGACGGCGGAGCCGCATATGGATGAACCCGCCTTCACCGCCGCCGGACTGGCCGTACCGGTTCCGCCGCTGGCTCCGGCCCAGGATTGCGCGGCGGCGCTCGCCCGCTTCCTCCGCCAGCCGGAGCTTGCCGCCCTGCCGGTGGTCGACGGCGACGGCCGGGTCGCCGGACTGCTGGAGCGTGGCCGGCTGCTGCCGGACGGCGGGGGAGAGGGAGGCGGCGGGCCGGCTCGCGAAATGCCGGTTTCCAACCTCATGGACCCGAATCCGCTATTGATCGAGGGGGCGACTCCGCTGGCGGAGATCGGGCGGCGGCTGGCTCGGCTGAAGCCGGCGGCGCTGGCGACCGGCTTCCTGGTGGTGGCGGAAGGCCGCTATCTCGGTGTCGGCACGGTGACCGGGCTGATGGCGCGCTCTGCCGAACAGACGGAACTGCGCGCCCGCGAACTGGAGGAGGCACGCCGGCAGGCCGAGCGGGCGATCCGGGCCAAAACCTCCTTTCTCGCCAACATGAGCCACGAGATCCGCACGCCGCTGACCGCGATGATGGGGTTCGCCGAGTTGCTGGAGCAGGAGGTGCTGGGGCCGCACACCATTCCGCTCTATCGCGAATATGCCCGCGACATCGCCGAAAGCGGCCGGCACCTGATGGAACTGATCAACGATCTGCTCGACCTGTCCAAGGCCGACGCCGACCGGCTGGAGCTTGTGGACGGAACGGTGGATGTGGTGCGGGTGGCGATCGGCACGGCGCGTCTGCTGGCCGAAAGGGCCTCGCGCCATGGCGTGAGCATCGCCACCGCGGTGCCGATGGACCTGCCGCCGCTGCGGGCGGACGAACGCAAGCTGCGCCAGATGCTGCTGAACCTGCTGTCCAACGCGGTGAAGTTCACGCCCACCGAAGGGATCGTGACGCTTCGTGGCCGCGTGGCGGCGGACGGTGCGCTGTGGCTATCGGTTTACGACACCGGCATCGGCATGACCGGAGAGGAGCTGGCCAAGGCGCTGGAGCCCTGGGGGCAGGTGGACAGTGCGCTGGCCCGCGTCCAGGTCGGCACCGGACTGGGCCTGCCTTTGACCAAGCGGCTGATCGAACTGCATGGCGGCCGATTGGACGTCGTCAGCCGGCGCGACGAGGGCACCACCATTTCGCTGGTCTTCCCGCCGTCGCGGGTGGGGCGGGGGTAGAAGAGAAAAGCCCCCTCCTGCGGAGAGGAGAGGGCTTTCCGGTTATCGATCCGCAGCCAATCCTTACGCCAGCCCCTTCTCCATCGCGCTCGCCAGACGGCGGGCGAAGGCGGCGGGGTCGGGCAGGGGTTCGCCCTCGACGATGCGGGCCTGGTCGAGCAGCAGCCAGGCCGCATCCTCCAGCGCGTCGGTGGCGCCGGCGCCCTTGGCCCGTTCGGCCAGCCGCTTGATCAGGGCGTGGGATGGGTTGATCTCCAGGATGCGCTTGCCGACCTCGCCGTTCAGCTGTTTGTGCTGCTTCAGCAGGCGTTCCAGGTGCATGTCCATGTCGTTGTCGTCGGCCACCAGACACACGGCGCTGCCGGTCAGGCGTTCGGACTTGCGGACGTCCTTCACCGCGTCCGACAGGGTCAGCTTCAGCAGGGCCAGCAGGTCGGTCAGTTCGCCCTCCGGCGCCTTCTCCTCCGGCTTTTCGGTCTCCTCGCCCTTGATCTTGCCGAGGTCGGCGCCGCCGCGGGTCACCGACTTGAAGGGCTTGCCGTCATAGACGCCGACCGACGGCATCCAGAACTCGTCCACCGGGTCGGTCAGCAGCAGCACCTCGACGCCCTTGGCCTTGAAGCCTTCCAGCTGCGGGCTGCGCAGCAGGGTGTCGATGTCGTCGCCGCTGATGGTGAAGATGGCGTCCTGGCCCTCCTTCATGCGGGCGACATACTGCTCCAGCGACACCAGCTCGTCGCCGGCGGTGGTGCGGAAGCGCAGCAGCTTCAGCAGCTCGTCCCGGTGCTCGTAGTCCTCGTAGAGGCCTTCCTTCAGCACCGCGCCGAAATTCTCCCAGAAGCTGTCGTACTCGGCCGCGTTCTCGCTGTCCTTGGCCTTCTTCGACAGCTCCGACAGGACGCGCCGGGTGATGCCGGCCTTGATCTTGGCCAGCATCGGGTTGTGCTGCAGCATCTCGCGGCTGATGTTCAGCGGCAGATCCTCGCTGTCGACCACGCCGCGCAGGAAGCGCAGGTAGGGCGGGATCAGCCCTTCCGCCGCGTCGGTGATGAAGACGCGCTTGACGTACAGCTTCACCCGGTGGGCGCGCTTGGGGTCGAACAGGTCGAAGGGCTTGGTCGAGGGGACATAGAGCAGGTTGGTGTATTCCAGCGCCCCTTCGGCCCGCCAGTGCAGGGTCAGCCACGGATCGTCGAAGGCGTGGCCGACATGGTGGTAGAATTCCTTGTACTGCTCGGCGGTGATCTCCGACTTCGACCGCGTCCACAGGGCCGACGCGCTGTTCAGCGCCTTGGCGTCCTCGCCCTCGCCGAACAGGATCGGGATGGCGATGTGGTCGGAATATTTGCGGACGATGCCGCCGAGACGGGCCTCGTCGAGATACTCGTCGTCGCCCGCGCGCAGATGCAGGACGATCTTCGTGCCGCGCGACAGGCCGTCGGCCTCGGCGATCGTGAACTCGCCCTTGCCGTCGGATTCCCAGCGCCAGCCGGTGGCCTCGCCGGCCTTGCGGGTCAGCACGGTGACCTTGTCGGCGGCCATGAAGGCGGAATAGAAGCCGACGCCGAACTGGCCGATCAGGTTGACGTCCTTCTTGCCGTCACCCTTCTCAGCCCCTTCCAGCGACTTCATGAAGGCGGCGGTGCCGGACCGGGCGATGGTGCCGAGATTCTCGACCAGATCCTCGCGGTTCATGCCGATGCCGTTGTCGGCGACGGTCAGGGTCCGCGCGTCCTTGTCGACCAGCAGGCGGACCTTGAGGTTCGGATCGTCGGCCGAGAGTTCGGGCTGGGTCAGGGCCGCGTAGCGCAGGCGGTCGCAGGCGTCCGACGCGTTGGAGACCAGTTCGCGCAGGAACACTTCTTTCTCGCTGTAGAGCGAGTGGGCGACGATGTCGAGCAGACGGCTGACCTCGGCTTGAAAACTGAGCCGTTCCTCGGTCATGGGGGCACCTTCATTGGTTTTACGGGTGTTGGCGTCAAGACGGCGGAGATATGTGAAAGCGTCCCGGCCGTTCAAGAGGCTTGTGCCGTGCAACCGCGGGAGGTGTGCGGCGGGGTGTCGCGGAGGAGGGCCGTTGTGGGGATGGGGCGCGGGGGGAAGCGATCCCCCACGCCCGCTGTCCCTTACTTCTTCTTCTTTGGCTGCTCCACCGGGGCCGGGGCGGGCTCGGCGCCGCCGCCCAGCAGGGCGGTCATGTCGGCGCCGTTCAGCAGGAGCTGGCCGGTCTCCGTCACGTCGATCTTGTAGGTGCGGGTGTCGGCGCCGGTGTCGTCCTTGCCGGCCTGGCCCAGGGCCTGGACCATCGCCAGACCGGCCAGCAGATCCTGGGTCTCCTTGTCGGGCTTGGCGCCCGGGGCCGGCTGCATCGCCTTCACCGCGGCGTCGATGCCGCGCAGCAGGACGTTGGCGCCGCCGGTGACGCCGAAGGCGGCCTGGGTGGCGACCTTGAGCGCGCCGGTGGCGGTGCCGGCCGTCGCCGGGGTGTCGAGGTTCAGCGCGTCGATGCGCAGCTCCGTCCCGGCCTCGCCCATCGCGGCCATCGCCTGCTGCATGACGACGTCCGACGAGGGGGCGGCGGGAGCGGCGGCCTTGGCCTTGGCGCCCTTCTTCGGCGGCGGGGCCTCTTCCGCCTCGGCGGTCTTGGCCAGTTCGGTGAAGGCCTTCCACAGGGCGGCGTTCGGCAGCTTGGCGACCGACAGCTTCATTTCGAAGGCGCGCGGGGTGAAGGCCACCGGCGCCGGCGACGGCGTCATGCTGAAGTCGCGCGCCTCCATGCCCATGCTGACGGTGGAGAACGCCTGGTCGAGGTCGGTCAGGCCGCTATGGAAGGCGAACTGGCCCAGAGCCACCGTGGTCCCATCCTCCGGATTGACGAAGGACAGGTTGGACATGCGCATCGCGCCGGTGACGCCGCCGAACATGCCCTGCATCTTCGGCAGCAGTTCCGCGGGAGTCGGCGGCACGCCCCTGGCGGCGGTCTGTTCCGACAGCTTCTGCAGCGCGCTGACCTTGGTCAGGTCGATGCGGGTGTAGGCGGCCTCGGTGGTGACGCTGCCGATCTTCATCAGCTCCTTGTTCTTGTCGTCCTGCACCGACAGGCCGCCGAAGGCGAAGGCGGCCGGGCCGCTCCACAGGGTGGCGCCGTTGGCCCCGGTCTCCGGCTTCAGGTCCTGGACCATGGTCATCGAGGCGATGGAGATTTTGCCCTTGCCGCCGGCGGCGGTGACCGCGACGTCGTTGAAGGCGCCGTCGACGGCCAGCAGGGTCTCCAGGGCGCCCGACCAGGTGCTGGTCAGGGACTGCTTGCCGATGGAGATGGTGGCGGCGTCGACATACTCGTCGTTGTCGTCGAGGTTCTGCACCTTCATGGCGCTGGGCAGCGTGATCGACACGCCGTACTGGCTGTCGTCCTTCGGCGTCACCGACAGCAGGATGGTGCCGATGTCGAACAGGGTGCCTTCCGCATCCTCGGCCGACAGGCGGGGCAGCGCGACGTCGTAATGGTCGCCGGCCGGCTTGACGGTCGGTTCGCCCTGCCATTCGAAGCCGATGCCCTCGCCGTCCTCGGTGGGCGGCGGGAACCAGCGCGGCAGATCCTTCTTCAAGGACGCGGCGAGCGCCTTGGCGCCGGCATCGTCGACGGCGGGGGCCGCCTGGGCGGGCGACCAGCCGGCCACCAGCGCCAGCATGCCGCCGGCGATCAGGGCGGGCCTCAGGGAACGGACCGGCAGGGCCGGAACGGGCGAAGGACGGCTGAGACGCATCGAGGAACCACTCCCAACTACGATTTGCCAATACGATTTTGCCAACCGCGATTTGGGAGCACGTTAAGCTTGATACGCTGGGGCGGTCCATGCCCCTAATGGGCGAAATGCCAACGGGAGATTAAAAATCCAGGTCGGCATAGTGCTTGGGCGGCGGACAGCCGGTGATGTTGTCGGCCAGCAGCGCCCGGAAACTGGGGCGCGACTTGATCCGGGCATACCAGTCCTTGGCCTCCGGACTGCGGTCCCACGGCACGTTGTCGATATAGTCGAGGCAGGACAGCTGCGCCGCGGCGGCGATGTCCGCCAGCGTGAAGGACGACCCGGCCAGCCAAGGCCGGCGTTCCGACAGGAAGGCGATGTAGTCGAGGTGGTAGGTGACGTTGGCCAGCCCGGCGCGGATCGCCGGCGCGAAGGGGTGGCCCTGGCCGGACAGCCGCTTGATCAGCTTTTCGCCCACCAGATTCTCGGCCACCTCGCGTTCGAATTTGTGCAGGAACCAGTCGGCGACCCGCCGCACCTCCGCCCGCGCCGCGATCTCGCGTGGCAGCAGGGGGGTGTCGGGATAGGCCTCCTCCAGATATTCGATCACGGCGAGGCCGCCGGCGACGACGGTCCCGTCCTCCTCCACCAGAACCGGAACCTCGGCGGCCGGGTTCAGCTTCAGGAAGTCGGTCCGCCGTTCCCACGGCCTTTCGACCACGGGTTCGAAGGGCAGCCCCTTCTCGGCGAGCATGACGCGCGCGGTGCGCGACAGGGCGTGGATCGGGTGGTGGTACAGGGTTCGCATGGCGGCGGGACTTTACCGCAACGCCGCAAACGAAAACAGCCTGCGCATCGGAGCCTGAGGGACTCGTTGGGGGAGGTTTCGCGGGGGCCGTCTATCCCGCCCGCGACAGGCGGTAGAGCACCAGCGCGTCCGGCTGGTTGGACGGTTCGCCCACCGGCGTCCAGCCGTTGCGCTCGTAGAAGGCGCGGGCGGCGGCGTTGCGGGCGGCGCAGGCCAGCTCGGCCGGGCGGTGCCCGCCTTGCAGCAGGCCCAGCGCCTCGCGCAGCAGGGCGGAGCCGATGCCGCGCTTGTGCCATTCGGGAGCGATGAACAGGTTGTGGATGACCCCGGCCCGCGGATCGAGCGAGACGAAGCCGACCACCAGCCCGCCGGTCTCGGCGACCAGCACCGCATCCTCGCGGACGCAGTCGTAATAATCGTCCAGCCCGAACCGCTCGGCGGGTTGCCAGGAGAAGGCCTGACGGCGGCCATGGAGGAAGATCTCGGCGCAGCGTTCGGAGTCGGCGTCGCAGGCGGAACGGATCGCGATGCGCCCCCCTTCCCCAGCCTGCATGCCCGTCTCCCTCCGCCCGTTGCGCCCGATCCTCAGGATCAACCGGATAGCGGTCAGACTATTCCACCGGCCGGCCGTACGGAAACGGTCCTTTCGTCCTGTCCGGAAAACAGGGCGCTCAGCGCGGCGGTTTGTCTCCGGCCGTCTTGTCGGCAGCCGGCTTTTCGACAGCCGGCTTTTCGGCGGGAGGCTTGCCGTTCGCGGCCTTGTCCACGGCGGCGGGAGGGGTGGCGTCCCCGCTGGCCGGCGGGCGGGCCGGTTCGTTGGCGGCGTTGCCGAGCAGGCCGGCCTCGCGGTAAAAGCGTTCCGCCCCCGGATGCAGGGGGACCGACACGTTGGCGACGGCGCGGGCGGGGTCGAAGTTGCGGCCCTGCGGGTGACCCTCGGCCAGGACGCGGCGGGTGTTCTCGTGCCATAGCGCGCGGACGACGCCATAGATCAGGTCGGGATCGCGGTCGGCGCGGGTCAGCAGCTCCGCCCCCAGGCTGAGCGTCGGGGTGGGCGCGCTGCCGGGATAGGCGTTGGCGGGTATGTCGTGCTCGATGTAGAAGCGCTGGGTGCGCAGCAGCCGCTCGGCCGGCTCGCCGTCCAGCGGCACCAGACGGATCGGCACCCGCGCCGCCACGTCGCTGACCGCCGCCACCGGATAGCCGCCGACCATGAAGAAGCCGTCCAGCTCGCCCTTCGCCAGCCGGTCGGCCGCCGTGCCGGGCTTCAGGTAGAGCGGCGTGATCGTGCTTTCCGACAGGCCGTAGGCGTCGAGGATCAGACGCGCCTCCACCAGCGTGCCGGACCCCTCCTCGCCGAGCGAGATGCTGCGGCCCTTCAGGTCGGCCATGCGGTCGATGAAGCCGTCGGAGCGGACGACGACCTGGATCGCCTCCGCATAGAGCATGCCGAGAGAACGCAGTTCGGTGAAGGGGCGCTTGCCGGTGAAGCTGCCGGTGCCGCTGTAGGCCCAATAGGCGACGTCGGCCTGGGCGAAGCCCGCCTCCACCGTGCCGGCGCGCAGCATCTCGACATTGTCGACCGAGCCGTTGCTGGCCTGGGCCACCACGATCAGGCCGGGGATGCCGCAGCTTCCCCCCTTGTCGCAGGGGCGGGAGCCCGGCGGGTTGGAGATGGCGTTGGCGATCAGCCCGCCGATCGGGAAATAGGTGCCGGAGGTGGTGCCGGTGCCGATGCGGAAATAGCGCAGATCCTGCGCGGCGGCGGGGCCGCCCGGCAACCCGCCCCCAAGCAACGGTGCCAGCGCCACCCCTCCCATCAGCCCGCCCAGCAGATGGCGGCGGGTCAGCGAAGGTGCGGCGGGATCGGCCCGAAGCTCCGATGACGGAGATGCCGGCGGGGTGAGGCAGGCTTTGGCGGCTGCGCGGGGCACCGGGGCGTTCCGATCGTCTGGCCCGTTCCTCCGGAATGGGACGGGCGGGGGTGGGAAGGGCGTGCCTTCAAAGATTTCCGCGCAACCCCGTCATTTCAAGGCGCGACCGGTCAAATCACGCCGACGAGGTCGAGAACGCCGGCCACTGCTACCGCACCGCCACACAGCCGGACCGCCCGGTCCGACTCGGCCTGCGTCACCGCGATCGACAGCCCCAGCCCGCCGCAGGCGACCAGCATCAGCCCGGCGGCGAAACCGGCCCAGTAGAGCGGCGGTCCCTGGTGGGCATGGCCGTGGAAGACCGCGGCGACCGCGGTGACCAGCACCGCCACCGCCGCCGGCGCCCGCACCCCGAGCGCCACCAGCGACCCGACCACCACCAGCGAGGCGGCCAGTCCCGGCCCGGCATAGGGCAGCCGCACCCCCATCTGGGCGGCGAAGCCCGCCGCCAGCGCGGCGGTCACGGCGGCGGCCGGCACCTGCCAGACCGCGGCGCCACCGGCCTGCCCGGCCCACAGGCCGATGCCGAGGATGCCCAGCAGATGCTGCAGCACCCACACCGGCGTGGTCAGCCCGTTGCCGAAGGCCCCCGTCACCGTCGTCATGCGTCCGCATCCCCCGTGTCCAGTCCCGATCAGGGGCCGGTATGGCGGCAGAGGAGGGGCGGGGTCAAGCCATCAGGAGGGACTGCCGAGGGTGGGCATTGCTACCGAGCCAGCGGGTCGCCCCATTGGCGCAGGTCGTTCTCGCGCTTCATCAGGTCGCGCTGACCCAGCGGGTCGAGCCGTCCCATCGCGTCGTCGGTGCGCATGCGGTCGACCTCCGGCCGGATCAGGTCGCGCTTGAAGGCGTCGGTGGCGCTCTGCGACGAGGGCGGGGGCGGCACCGGGATCGGCCGCGGCGGCTGGGGCAGGGCGGCCGGGTCGGGCGGGGGGGACGAGCTGCCGCGGCGGCGCTTGGGCGGCGGCTGGTCGGTGTCGTCCGAGTCGCGGCGCATCTGCCGGTCGCCGGCCTGCCGGGGCTGGGCCGTAGCGGGTTTGGCACCGGTGCGGGACTGCTCCGCCTGGATCTGGCTCCAGGTTCTCCACTCCCCGCCACCAGGGACCACCGTCTGGTTGTAGACCGGCGGGAAGGCCTGGGCGCGGCCGGGCATGTCGTCGCGCAGGTCCGCCGGGGCACAGGCGGCTGCGGTCAGCAGGAAAGCCAGCGGAGCCAGGCGGCGGGCGAGGGGCGGAAGATGCGGGATCATGGAGAGAATGTTGGCATCGCTGAACGTTTCGGCAAGGAGACCCCCAAAGGAGGGACTACCCCTGCGGCCAAGCCAGCGCTAAAGTGTTCTTTGTTTGTTCTTCGTCGTCGGGTTTCGTATGACTCACCTCCCTTCACATCCGGGCGGTTCCCCCTCTCATCGGGGGGAGAGGGGAGCTTGCAGAAGGGGAAAGCGCCGCATCCTCGCCCTGTGGCTGCCACGCCTGCCGACGGACGCGCGGGAACGGGGGATGCCGCCGGAGTCGCGGGTGCGGCCTCTGGCCCTGCTGCGGACGGAGCGTCAACGACGGATGGTCGTCGCGGTGAACCGGGCGGCATCGGCGCTGGGCATCGCTCCGGGCCACACTCTCAGCGACGCCCGCGCGCTCGAACCGGCGCTGGAAGTGGCGGAGGCGACGCCAGAGGCCGATTCGGCCCTGCTCGGCCGTATCGCCGACTGGGCGCGGCGCTACAGCCCCTGGACGGCGGCGGACGAGCCGGACGGGGTGATGATCGACATCACCGGCTGCGCCCATCTCCTGGGCGGCGAATCGGCGCTGGCCGCCGACCTGACCGGCCGGCTGCGCGCCGCCGGCTTCAGCGCCCGTGCCGCCATCGCCGACACCCCGGCCGCCGCCTGGGGGCTGGTGCGGTTCGGCGGCCCGTCGGAACGGCAGCGGGAAGTGTTGGACGGTTTGCCGCTCACCGCCCTGCGGTTGGCACCGGAGATGGTGGAGGGTCTGCATGCGCTGGGCCTGCGCCGGATCGGCGACCTCCATGCCATGCCGCGGGCGGGGCTGGCGGCGCGGTTCGGGAGCAGGTTGCTGCAACGCTACGATCAGGCCTTCGGCCGGCTGGACGAGCCGATCTCCCCGCGCCGGCCGGTGCCCGAGCATCGGGAACGGCTGACCTTCGCCGAGCCGATCGCCACGCCCGAATCGATCGCCGGGGCGCTGCGCCACCTGTTGGGGCGGCTGTGCAAGGGGCTGGAAGCGGCGGGGCAGGGCGCGCGCCGTCTGCGGCTGGACGCCCACCGCACCGACCAGCGGGTGGACGACGAGGCGCAATGCCTGACGCTCGGCACCAGCCGCCCGACCCGCGATCCGTCGGCGCTGGCCCGGCTGTTCGCCCCGCTGCTGGAGCGGATCGAGCCAGGGCCGGGGCTGGAAACGCTGGTGCTGTCGGCGACGGAGACAGGGCCGCTGTCCGCCATCCAGACCGGGATCGATGGCGCGGGGGCCGATGCCCAGGGGAGCGATGCCCAGGGGATCAATCAAGGGCTGGCCGAACTGGTGGACCGGCTGGCGTTGCGGTTGGGGGAACGGGCGGTGCTGCGGCTGGTGCCGCGGGAAAGCTGGCTGCCGGAACGCTGCGTGGCGCCGCATCCGCCATTGGAGACGTTGCCGGCGGCGAAGCCCTGGCCGGCCGGGCATCTGCGCCCCCTGCGCCTGCTGACTCCGCCCGAACCGGTGGAGGCCATCGCCCCGCTGCCCGACGACCCGCCGCTGCACTTCGTCTGGCGCGGCGTGCGCCACCGTGTCAGCCGGGCGGAGGGACCGGAGCGGATCGAATGCGAATGGTGGTGTCCGGAAGGGTCGCTGGGGTTGGACGTGCGCGACTACTACCGCGTGGAGGATGAGGGCGGCCGCCGCTTCTGGCTGTTCAGGGCCGGGCTGTACCGGCCGGGAGAGAACCCGCGCTGGTTTTTGCACGGGTTTCTGGCGTGAAGCGAGTCGGACTGGAGGAGGTTATGCCGGAGGCGGACCTCAGCCCAGCCCCTTCTGCCCCATTTCCAGGAACTTCTCGCGGCGCTTGGCGCGCAGCGTAACGCCGTCCAGGCCGTCCATTTCGCCCAGCGACTGCTCGATGCAGTCGCCCAGCTTCCTGATCGTCTCGGCCGGGTCGCGGTGGGCGCCGCCGATCGGCTCGCTCACCACATGGTCGATGACGCCCAGTTCCTTCAGGTCCTGGCTGATCAGGCGCAGCGCGATGGCCGCCTCGCCCGCCATGTCGGAACTGCGCCACAGGATCGACGCGCAGCCTTCCGGCGAGATCACCGAATAGATGGCATGTTCCAGCATCAGCACGCGGTCGGCGGTGGCGATGGCGATGGCGCCGCCCGAACCGCCTTCGCCGATGACCGAGGCGACCATCGGCACGTTCAGCCGCAGGCAGCGCTCGATGCTTTTGGCGATGGCCTCGGCCTGTCCGCGCTCCTCCGCCTGGACGCCGGGGAAGGCGCCGGCGGTGTCGACCAGCGAGACGACCGGCAGCTTGAAGCGGTCGGCCAGATCCATCAGGCGCTGGGCCTTGCGGTAGCCTTCCGGCTTCGCCATGCCGAAATTGTGGCGGACGCGGGTTTCGGTGTCGTTGCCCTTCTCCTGGCCGATCACCACCACGGACCGGCCACGGAAGCGCCCCAGCCCGCCGATGACCGCGCGGTCCTCGGCGAAATGGCGGTCGCCGGCCAGCGGCGTGAAGTCCTCGATCAGGCCGTTCACATAGTCCAGGCAGTGCGGCCGATTGGGGTGGCGGGCCACCTGAACCTTCTGCGCGGGCGTGAGCTTGGCGTAGGTCTGCCGCAGGAGCTTGTCGACCTTGGCCTGCAGCTTGGCGACCTCGTCGGCGATGTTGATGTCGCCGGCGTTGGTCAGGTGCCGCAACTCCTCGATCTTGCCTTCAAGCTCGGCGATCGGCTTTTCGAATTCCAGGAAGGTCTGCATGCCGGACACGGGTGGTTGGCGAGGCGCACGAAAAACGCGCGCTTGGTAGCACGCCCGGCGCGCCTGCGCCACAGCGGAAAGATGCGGGGCACCCTGGGGAGGGTTCCGCGACGAACCCACAGGGTTTATCCTCATCGGCCGGGAAATTCCAAGCCTAATCGTCGGCCCTGCCGTTGCCCCAGCCGTTCCCCCAGACATCGCGAGGCGGATCGCTCCATGTCGCCCTTCAAGGATCATTTCTCCGCCCAGGCCGGCGATTACCGCGCCTTCCGCCCAACCTATCCGGCCGGTCTGGCCGCTGCCCTTGCCGCTGCCGCGCCGGCGCGCGGGCTGGCCTGGGACGTCGGTTGCGGCAACGGGCAGTTCTCCGTCTCCCTCGCCGAACACTTCGCGGCGGTCCACGCCACCGACGCCAGTGCCGGGCAGATCGCCCAGGCGGAAGCCCATCCGCGGGTTCGCTATGCCGTCGCCCCGGCGGAGGACAGCGGCCTTCCCGATGGCTGCTGCGACCTGATCGTCGCGGCGCAGGCGGCGCACTGGTTCGACCTGCAGCGCTTCCATGCCGAGGTGCGGCGGGTGGCGAAGCCGGGGGCGGCGGCGGCTCTGGTCTGCTACGGGTTGCAGCAACTGGACGACCCGGCGCTGGACGCGGCGGTGGAGCGTTTCCACAACGGCACGCTGGGGCCCTATTGGCCGGCCGACCGCTGGAAGGTGGTGAACGGCTACCGCGACCTGGAGTTTCCCTTTCCGGAGTTGCCGGTGCCGGTGCCGGCGCTGGCGATGGAGGCGGTGTGGTCGCTGCCGCGGCTGCTCGGCTACATGAGCACCTGGTCGGGGGTGAAGGCGGCGGCCAGGGCGCTGGGGCGCAACCCGCTGGAGGCGTTCGCGGAGGAGATCGCGCCGCTGTGGGGCGATGCGGAGACGGAGCGGCGGATCCGCTGGCCGCTGACGGTCCGGCTGGGGCGGGTGGGGTAGCGGAGGGGCGTCGCGCCCCCTCCTTTACGCTCCTTCGGCCATCACCCGCTCATAGGCCGGCAGGGTCAGGAAGTCGGTGAAGTCCTCCCGAGCCACCAGATCGCGGAACAGGGCCGCGGCGTCGGCGTGGCGGCCCTTGGCGTAGGTGTCGGCGCCGACACGGGTCTCCCAGGCCGCCAGCTCCTCGGCGATGATGCGGTCGACGAGGTCGAGGGTCACGACCCGACCGTCGTCCAGCACCGTGCCGGTGTGGACCCACTGCCAGAGCTGGGCGCGGCTGATCTCCGCCGTGGCGGCGTCCTCCATCAGGTTGAACAGCGGGACGCAGCCCTGGCCGCGCAGCCATGCCTCGATATAGCCGATGCCGACCGCCACGTTGTTGCGCAGGCCGGACTGGGTCTTCGGCCCGGCGGGGACCGCCAGCAGATCGGCGGCGGTGACGGTCACGTCGGTGCGCTTGCGGGCGATCTGGTTCGGCGTCGGCATGTAGGCATCGAACACCTCGCGGGCCACCGGCACCAGTCCGGGATGGGCGACCCAGGTGCCGTCATGGCCGTTGGACGCCTCGCGCTCCTTGTCGGCGCGCACACGGGAGAAGGCGACCTCGTTGGCTTCCGGATCGCCCTTGACCGGGATGAAGGCGGCCATGCCGCCGATGGCCGGCGCGCCGCGGCGGTGGCAGGTCCTGACCGCCAGCTGGCTGTAGGCGGACAGGAAGGGGGTGGCCATGGTCACCTCCGCGCGGTCGGGCATGACGGCGGCGGGGTCCTTGCGGAACGTCTTGATGAAGCTGAAGATATAGTCCCAGCGTCCGCAGTTCAGGCCGGCGGAATGCTCGCGCAGCTCGTAGAGGATCTCGTCCATCTCGAAGGCGGCGAGGATGGTCTCGATCAGCACCGTCGCCTTGATCGAGCCGTGCGGCAGATGCAGGTACTCCTCCGCCACCAGGAAGACCTCGCGCCACAGCCGCGCCTCGAAATGGCTTTCCAGCTTGGGCAGGTAGAAGTACGGGCCGCTGCCACGGGCGAGCAGCTCTTGCGCGTTGTGGAAGACATGCAGGCCGAAGTCGAACAGCGCGCCCGACATCGGCGCACCATCCATCAGCACATGGTTCTCGTTCAGATGCCAGCCGCGTGGGCGGATCTTCAGCACGGCGGTCCTGTCGTTCAGGCGGTATTTCTTCCCGTTGACCGGATCCTGGTGGGAAATGGTCCGGCGCACGGCGTCGCGGATGTTGATCTGTCCCTCGACCAGATTGGCCCAGGTCGGGCAGGTGGCATCCTCGTAATCGGCCATGAAGACCCTGGCGCCGCTGTTCAGCGCGTTGATGACCATCTTGCGGTCGACCGGGCCGGTGATCTCCACCCGGCGGTCGAGCAGGTCGGCGGGCAGCGGGGCGATGGTCCAGTCGGCATCGCGGATCGCACGGGTTTCCGGCAGGAAATCGGGCTTGCGGCCCTGGTCGAGCAGCGCCCGCCGCCTGCTCCGCACGTCCAGCAGCCGCAGCCTTTCCGGCCCGAAGCGCCCTTCCAGCTCGGCCAGGAAAGCCATCGCCTCCGGCGTCAGGATCTCCTCGAAACCGGGCTTGATCGGACCGCGGATCTCGAGGCCAGATACAAATGAGCCGGACATGCTGGTGGCCATCGTGCTGCTCCCCTACCCGTATCGCGACGAACCGCTCTCTCGGCGGTTGAGGACCCGATATAACACGGTACACGAGCGGTCCGGGGACGGCCTAAGGTCGCAGTTGGGGGGGCGGGATCAGCCCGTGCTTCTTCAGCATGCCGCGCAGCTGGTGATAGCCGAGGCCCAGCGCCTCTGCGGTCTGGCGCTGGTTGAAGCGGTTTCGCTCCAGCGCTTCGCGCAGCATGGCGGCCTCGAAGGCCCGGACCTGATCGAGGATGCCGCCGTCGAAGGTGGGAAATGCCGGCTGTTCGGCGGCCGGGGCGCGGGCTTGCACGGCCTCCGGGCGCGCGGTCGGTGTCGCGGCGGGACGCCATGGCGACTCGAACGGGTCGAGGACGATATGGTCGAGCGGCTCGTCGGGGTCGGCGGCGGCCACGGAGCGTTCCACCGCGTTGCGCAGCTCGCGCACATTGCCCGGCCAGTCGTGGCCGCACAGCCGGTCGAGGGCTGCGGCGGTGAAGCCGGGGAACAGCGGGCGTTGCAGCTCGCGCACCATGCCGAGCGCGAAATGCTCGGCCAGCGGTGGGATGTCGTCGGGGCGGGCGCGCAGCGGCGGCAGGGTCACCACGTCGAAGGCCAGCCGGTCCAGCAGGTCGGCGCGGAAGCGGCCGGTGGCGGCCAGCGCCGGCAGGTCGGCGTTGGTGGCGCCGACCACCCGCACGTCGACGGTGGCGGTGCGGCCGCCGACCCGCTCGATCTCGCCATACTCGACGGCGCGCAGCAGCTTTTCCTGAACGGCGGGGGAGGCGGTGGCGATCTCGTCCAGGAACAGGGTGCCGCCATCGGCCTGCTCGATTCGGCCGATCTGCCGGCGGGTGGCGCCGGTGAAGGCCCCGGCCTCATGCCCGAACAGCTCCGAATCGAGCAGCGACTCGGGCAGCGCCGCGCAGTTCACCTTGACGAAGGGGCGGTCCCACCGCTGTGACAGATAGTGCAGGCGGGCGGCAATCAGTTCCTTGCCGGTCCCGCGTTCCCCGATCACCAGCACCGGCCGCTCCAACGGCGCCACCCGAGACACATGCCCCAGCGCCGCCAGGAAAGCCGGCGATTCGCCGAGCAGGGAAGGGGGAGCGGCAGACATCGCACTATTTACCATTAGTTCGTCATTTCAGCGAAGATATCGCTTAAAAGGCGACATGGCAATCCGGGGCCATGAAGACACCGATGCCGCCAAGCCAAGGCGTCGCAACGGTTTGGAGCCGTTGGGGCCGGTTGGCACGGCGGTTGCGATAAGGGTTTCATGGCAAGGAGGTCATTCATGAGCGACTTCAGCGATTTCCGCCGCCGCTATGGCGGTGACCGCTTCAACACCGCGCAGGGCCGCCCGCTGGCGCGCCGCGTGCGCAACTATCTCGCCACCCGGCCGGCGGAAAGCTGGCTGTTCTTCTTCGCCGGCATCGTCGCCGGCGCCATCCTCGGCTGATTCACGGGACACCGACCATGAGCATCTTTTCGCGCCTGACCGACATCGTGCAGTCGAACCTGAATTCCCTGCTCGACCGCGCCGAGGAGCCGGAGAAGCTGATCCGCCTGATCGTCCAGGAGATGGAGGACACGCTGGTCGAGGTGCGGTCCTCCACCGTCAAGATCATCGCGGAGAAGAAGGAGATCGAACGCCGCGTCGTCGACCTCCACCGCGAGCGCGACGAATGGGACCGCAAGGCCGAGGTGGCGCTGACCGCCGGCCGCGAGGATCTGGCGAAGGGCGCCCTGATGGCCAAGGCCAAGCTGGTCGAGCAGGCCGACGCGCTGACCGCGCAGCTGGTGCAGGTCGAGGCCGCGCTGTCCAAGGCCAACGAGGACATCGGCCGTCTCCAGGCCAAGCTGACCGACGCCAAGACCCGCGAGAAGGCGCTGGTCGCCCGGAGCCAGACGGCGACCAACCGGGTCAAGCTGCGCACCGCGCTGCACGACGAGCGGATCAACGACGCCCTGTCGCGCTTCGAGCAGGTGGAGCGCAACCTGGACGAGATGGAAGGCCGCGTCGAATCCTACGATGTGGGCCGCGCCAAGAGCCTGACCGAGGAGATCGCCGAACTCGAGGCGAGCCAGAAGGTCGAAGAGGATCTGGCGGCGCTGAAGGCCCGCGTCGCTGCCCGCCGCAACGGTTGACCCGTCTGGCAATTGGCCTGGCTGCCGGGGGTGGGGCGGTGACGCCCCGCCCGCTCCCCTCACGACAATAAGAAGGTCCGACGACCATGGGGTTCATGGGTTTCGTCCTCGCGGTGCTGTTCATGGTGGTGGTGGCACCGGTCTGGATCGTCTTCCACTACATCACCAAATGGCGGTCGCAGCGTGGGCTCACCGCGCAGGACGAGCGGCTGCTGGCCGAGTTGTGGGAGATCTCCAACCGGCTGGAGACCCGCATCCACGCGCTGGAACGCGTGCTCGACACCGAGGCGCCGAACTGGCGCAACAAGGTGTGACGGCAGTCCGGGGGGCGGATTGCCCGTCCCCGCCGATTTCATCTCCGCGCAGGCGGGGATGACGCAAGTCATTCAATCCTTGGGAGGAGTCATGGACCGCACGTCCCCTTACGACTCGCCGAATCCGCACCGGCTCTACCGCGATCCGCAGCGTGGGGTGCTGGGCGGGGTGTGCACGGGCATCGCCGACTACTTCGGGATGCAGCCGGGCGTCGTCCGGCTGGCGATGCTGGTCGCCCTGTTCTTCTTCTCGGTGCCGCTGGTGATCGCCTACGTCATCGCGCTGATGGTGCTGCCGGTGCGTCCGCCGCAGCTGTATCGCGATGCCGAGGAAGAAGCGTTCTGGCGCACGGTGTCGACCAAGCCCGACCGTTCGCTCGCCGGCCTGACCCAGCGCTTCCGCGACATGGAGAAGCGGATCGTCGGGATGGAAGCCTATGTCGCCTCGAAGGAATTCGAGCTGAACCGGGCGATCCGCGATCTGGACCGCTGAATTTTCCAGGGCATTTTTCCGAGGGCAGGGAGCACCGACATGACGCGCTTTATCCGCCCCGTGCTTTTCGCGGTGGCCGTCGCAGCGCTGGCGGGTCCGGTCCAGGCCGAATCGCCGTCCATCGGCTTCCAGAAACTGTCCTTGCCGGCGACGGAGCGGCAGCGCGCGCTTGAGGTTGCGGTCTGGTATCCGGCGGAGCCGGCGGGGGAAACCTCGCTGGTCGGCGACACTCCCGTCATGGTGGGGACGGCCTTGCGGGTCGGCGCTCCGCCGCAGCCGGGACGGCACGGGCTGGTGGTGCTCTCCCACGGCTATGGCGGCAACTGGACCAACCAGCAATGGCTGGCCGCCGATCTGGCGGCGCAGGGCTATCTGGTTGCCGCCCCCAACCATCCCGGATCGACCAGCCGAGACATGGCCCCGCCGGGGGCCGGCATGCTGTGGAAGCGCCCCGGAGACGTCAGCCGGGTCATCGACTGGCTGAACGAGGATCCCCGCTGGTCAGGGCGGGTCATTGCCGGACGGGCGGCGGTGATCGGTCATTCGCTCGGCGGATGGACCGCCGTCGCCCTGGCGGGAGGGCGGTTCGAGCCGTGGCGTCTCGAGGCCGCCTGCAACACTCATCCACTGATGGCGGCTTGCGGAACGGGAATCGGCGGATTGGTTGGCGAGGGTTCGACGGTGCAGGGTCCGACAATGCAAGATTGGGCGTCACCGACACTGACTGACGAACGGATCACGGCCGTCGTCACGCTCGATCTCGGTCTGTCACAGGGATTCGATCCGGCCAGCCTTGGCAGGATTGACAAGCCGTTCCTGATCATCGGAGCCGGACCGGGCAGTCCGAAGATGCCGGTCGATCTGGAGTCACGCCATCTGGCAAGTCTGCTGCCAAGAGAGCGGACGCGCTATGTCGAGATCGCCGACGCCAGCCATTTCAGCTTTCTGAGCGTCTGCAAGGCCGACGCCATTCCGCTGCTGGAGGCCGAACAGCCGGGGGATGGGATGATCTGCCGTGACCACGCAGGTCATGATCGAGATGGCCGCGAGCGGGAGGCCATTCACCGTCAGGTGTCGGACCTCGTGGTCGGCTTCCTCAAACCAGCAATGCCGCCGCAGTAACCCGGTGGCCACTGCGATGGAGGCGACCGGCCGGAAGGCGGATCAGCGACGCTGGCGGCGCCGGTCGCGGATGCGGATCGGAATCGGTTTCGGCGTGGGCATCGTAGCGATCAGACCGGCCAACGCCGCAGCCGTCGCCACCGCACCACCGAGCAGAACGAGATCCATCATAGGCCCTCCACCATCGAGATCCCCGCATTCACCACATGGTGAAGCAGATGGTTAGAACATGGTAGCGAAAAGAGAGACTGACAACATCTCTCCCATTGGGGAAGTCCCCAACTGCACGCCGTCATGGGACACCCGCCCTGTCATCCGGGCCTTGATCCAAATCATGGGTGATCCAAATCACCAGCTGTGCCGTTATCGGTCTGAAGGACAGGGTCCGGTCCTTTCCAGATGGGAAGGGGGCAGGCCATTGTCGAATCCCCGGCCTCTGACGGAGCCCCACCCCCATGACCGATGCCGGCCTTCGCCCGCACGCCTCCCGTAGACGAAAATCCCTTATCCTGGGCGCCCTGCTGCTGAACGGAGCGGCGATCGTGGTGACGGCGCTGCTGTTCGTCCTGCTGCTGTCGCTGGTGGCGCCGCCGACGGGCGTCAATGCACCGGCGGCGCGGATGGTCCTGTGGGCTCGGCTGGCGGTCTGGCCGGCGCTTCTGCTGTTCCTGATGGTCGGCGGCGTGATGGCGATGCGCGGGTGCCATGCCGCCCTGAATCCGATCGACGACCCCGAATCGCGCGGCCAGCGCATCGCCCAGCGGGTGCTGGCCAACAGCGTGGAGCAGTCCGCCATCTTCGTCCCGGCTCTGGCCGCCCTGGTCGTCACCCTGCCGCAGCCCTTGCTCGGCGCGGCGACCGTGGCGACCGGGCTGTTCGTACTGGGGCGGCTGCTGTTCTGGACAGGGTATGTGGTGCATCCCTTCGCGCGGGCGCCGGGCATGGCGATGACGCTGACCGTCAATCTGATCGTGCTGGGCTGGGCCGTTCTGCTGCAACTGGGCGGGATGCAGCCCGGCTGACGGGCTTCTCCGCTCGCGGCGCGCTGGCCGGGGCCGCGGTCTTCGCCAGATGCAGCCAGCGGTTATAGGCGTCCACGCTCACCGGCGCCCGGTGCTTCAGCCCGATGCGGACGATCTGCGGCAGGGCCAGCAGCACCTTCAGGTCGGTCAGGCGCGGGCCGTGGCGCAGGTTCTTCCAGCTGTTGCCAGCCCAACTGCGCGCCAGCCGCCATGCCATCAGCGGGGACGGGCAGCGCGCCACTTCGCGGATCAGGTCGTTGCGGTGGTTGTAGAAGCGCTCCATCCCCGGCTTGCGGCCCTTCTCGCTCTTGTCGTGGTAGACCATGATGTCGGGCAGGGCGACGACACGGTAGCCGGCGCCGACCAGCCGCAGGCAGCGGTCCTTCTCCTCGCCCTGGCGATAAAGCTCGGGCATGTAGAGGCCGACCTGCTCGACCGCGCTGCGCCGCAGCAGATGGCCGCAGCCGACATACCAGGGAACGTCGAACGGAGCGGCACCCTTGGGGAAATAGACCAGCCCGTCGCGCGTCTCGATGTTGCAGGCGACGGCGGCGACCTCCGGATTCCGCTCCAGATAGGCGACGCAACGGGCGAGCCCGTCCGGCTCCTCGAACCAGCTGTCGTCGTCGACCGACAGGATGCAGTCGCCGCTGGTGTTCACGAAGCCGAAGTTCCGGGCCAGGATCAGCCCGCCATTGTGCGGCTGGCGGACATAGCGGACGGTCGGAAACTCCGCCCGCATCATGGCGCCGGTGCCGTCGCTGGAGCCGTCGTCGATGACGATGATCTCCATCGGCGGGGTGGTCTGGTTCATCAGCCGGGTCAACGCGATGCGCAGTTCCGGCCCGCGGTTGTAGGTGGCGATGACGGCGCTGACGGTCAGCGTCATGACGGCTCCCTTCGGACAAGATTGGGCCGGACAAGATTGGGTGGTGCCACCACCGGGCGCAGCGGGTCGTCGTCCAGGATTCCCCAGGCGCGGAGCGCGCGGGTCAGCCCGATCCACAGCAGGATCGGCAGAAGCGAGAAGAAGCCGAACTTGACGATGGTGATGTTGCCGTCGCGGAACCACTGCAGGCACAGCGGCAGGAAGGCGCAATAGAACAGCACGGCGTAGCGGTTGCGGAACCCGCTGGTCCAGAACCAGCGGTGCATGCGGCCGAGGATCAGCCCGACCACCACCATGGTGACGATCATGCCGATCCAGCCGGCGCTCATCCAGCCGTCGCCCGGCAGCGAGGTGGTCAGGTTGTAGAAGACGCCGTAGTCGTTCAGGTCCACCCATTTCACCGGCGCGCCGACCGGCTTGCCCGGCCACAGCAGGCGTGGGATCGGTTCGGTGAAGAGCTGCAGATACTGGGTGAACCAGGTGTAGGTCGCCGACTGCTTCGGCACCACCCACAGGATGTAGGCGAGGAAGTCGAAGTTCGCCAGATCCTGGCCGGCCAGCGCGTCGAGCGCCCGGCCGCTGCCGCTGCCGCCGTTGAACTTCAGCAGGACGGAGGCCGGGGCGTCGCCGGCCAGCACGTCGCGGAAGGCGTCGCGGTTGTTGCCCAGCACGGTGAACAGACCCATCACCGGGATGGCGGCCAGCACATGCCACAGCCGGAACCACTTGGTGCGGCTGCGGTACAGCATCAGCAGCACCAGCCCGAGGATGCCCATGATGATCGCCCAGCGCCCCCAGCCCAGATAGGCGCGGTAGGCGACGAAACCGGCGAAGGGGATGAAGGACAGCGGGTGGAAGCGGCAGACCCAGATCAGCCCCAGCGTCAGCGGCAGGCCCATCGAATGGGCCTCCGCGATGTAGCCGGTGGTGTTGGTGTAGATCGGCTGGCCGGTCAGCGGGTCGCGTTCCATCTGCACGTCGCCGGTGCCGTCGAAGCTGGCGCCGCCCTGGCGTTGGACCGCCGAATAGATGGCGAGCGGACCCAGCAGCGCCGCGGTGGTCAGGAAGGCCACCACATCGACGCGGTCGAAGGTGAAGGCCGGGGCCGGCTCGCCGTTCGGCGTCCAGTCGGGCCTCACCAGCCCGGCCCAGATGCAGGCGGCGGCGAAGGCGATCAGCCCGACCGAACTGACCACCAGCGTCATGACGAACTGCTTTTCGTCCGGCCAGAAGCCCATGAACAGCCAGACATCGTCGAAATGCTGGGTGTGCACCAGGATCGGCCGCATGACGAAGACCAGGGTGTGGAAGATCAGGTACAGCGTCATCGGATGGAACATCGACGCGCTGCCGGAGCTGAGGTACACCGCGGTCACCAGCACCAGCACCAGGACCTGCGCGATCAGCGCCATTTCGATCATCGGCAAACCGTCCCCGGTTGTAGGCTCCGCCAGACCGAGGGTCGGTCCGCGGGCAAGCGGGTACGACCGGCCGGTCAGGCTAGGATGAAAAGCCAGCCTATACGTCCCGTCCCGGGCCGGCAGGGGTGCAGAGGGCGTGGCCCCTTCGCACCTGCACACCCCCTTCGCGCTTTTGCCGGTTGCGGTGGGGCTGGGTCAGTCTCCCCCCTTCGGCGGCTTCGACGCTGGTTTGCGCGGCCGCCATTTTGGAGGAGGTTCTCCCATGTTCCGTTCCCACCCTCGTGTTCGACGTGGAGCGGTCCAAATCCTGCCTCGGATTTTGTTGACCTGCGCGTTTCTGCTGACCGCGGCCGGATGGGGGCCGGCCGTTGCGGCGGAAACAACCTTCTACGTGTCTCCCAGCGGCAACGACCGCTGGTCGGGCCGCCTGTCCCAGCCGTCCGCCGACGGGCGCGACGGTCCCTTCGCCACCCCGGCCCGTGCGCTGGCCGCCGCCAAGGGAAGCGGCCCGGCCACCGTGCGGCTGCATGGCGGCACCTACCGGCTGACGGCGCCGCTGGTGATCGACGGCTCGCTGCCGGGGCTGCGGCTGATCGCGGTGGACGGCGAGCAGCCGGTGCTGTCGGGCGGCGAAGCGGTCGGCGGAGCGCAGATGGCGAACGGCGTGCTGTCGGCGCCGCTGGCCCGCGATCCGGCCCTGGACGTCTCGATCGGCGGCCCCGGTGAAAGGGTGCGACTGGCCGCCGCCCGCAGCGGCGATTTCACCCCGGGCGACCTGCGCAGCGGCTGGTTCCCGGCCAAGGCGGTGCAGTCCGATCCCAAGAGCCAGGGAAGCAAGCGGCAGATGCGGCTGCCGCCCGGCGTGCTGAAGGCCGGCTGGGCCGGGCCGGGGGTGCGGGCGCAGGCGCTGGACCGCGAGCGGCTGTCCGACGACCTGCTGGGCGTGGTTTCCGCCGATCCGGGCGGGCTGCTGAGCTTCGACGGCGACGGGCAGTATCCGTATCGCGACGGCTCCACCGTGCGGCTGCTCGGCCATCCCGATTTCCTGACGCGGCCGGGGGAGTTCGCCTGGGACGCCAAGGCCAAGCGGTTGCTGGTGAAGCCGCCCACCGGGTTGAACGGCGCGGGCGCGGAGCTGGTTGTGGCACGGCAGCCCGTGCTGCTGCGTTTGGACAACGCCCGCGACGTGACGGTAGGCGGGCTGACCTTCACCGACGTGCCGTGGGACGGCAACGCGCTGGTGGTGAAGGGCGGCAGCGGCGCGCGGATCGCCGGCAACCGCTTCGCCCTGGTCGGCACGGCGGTGCTGCTCGACGGTGCGAGCCGAACCGAGGTGTCGGGCAACCGGATGGAACATCTCGGCCGCTCCGGCGTGGTGCTGGCGCCGGGCAGCAGCGACAACCGCATCCTCGCCAACCGCATCGCCTACATCGGCGAGGTGCGCTTCTTCAGCGGCGGCGTGATGGGGGCCGGCATCCGCAACACGCTGATCGCCCACAACGACATCCGCCGGTCGGCGCGCTACGGCATCTCGATCAAGAACTGGAACCCGCAGACGGTGAACAGCGACAACACCATCGAGTTCAACCGCATCCGCGACACCGCGCTCGAGACCGCCGACGCCGGCGCCATCGAGATGCTGGGGCGCAGCGGCAACGACACCCGCAGCGTCATCCGCTTCAACGACATCCGCGACACCGGCGGCCTCGCCACCGACGCCCAGGGGCGCTGGCTGGTCCGCTACAAGGGTTTCGGCATCTATCTGGACGACATGACCAGCGGCGTGACGGTGCAGGGCAACCTGCTGGAGAACACCGGCATGGCGGCGATCTTCCTGCATGGCGGCGACAACAACCGGGTGGCCGACAACGTCACGGTGATGAACGACGGCAAGGATCGCTTCCTGCGGCTGGAATGGGTGCCCAGCGCCGGCCCGGCCGGCCGGATGCACGGCAATGTCGCCGACGGCAACGTGGTGGCCGGCCCGTCGCCCAAGGAGCAGCTCGTCAACAGCCTGTCCGGCGGCGACTACCGCATCGACAACACCCAGCTGGAAAACGCCGTGCCCACGGCGGAAACGGCGGGTGTCGCCGGCGCGGCCAGGGCCGCCGCCCCTCCGGCGGCCAACGCTCCGACCGGGGGGCGCCTGCTGGATCGTTTGGTGGCGATGAAGCAACTGCCGCTGGACCGTGTCGGTCCGGAAGGGATGCGTTGACCGGGAAGCGCGGGATGGGCTTTCTTGGCCGTCATCCCCGCGAAGGCGGGGATCCAGGCTTTCGGCTCAAGTGCTTATAATGGCTGGATTCCCGCCTTCGCGGGAATGACGGTCGAATGGAGAAGGTCGCCGGCTTCGGTGGACGGGAGACCGCCGGGGCCGGCGAACCACCCTGAAAGAAAAAGCGCCCTTCCCGGTGGGGAGGGGCGCTTTTTTTGCAACTGGCAACGATCCCTTACACGGTGGCCGGACGGGCCAGGGCCGGGGGGATGTCGGTCGGTTCCATCAGCGGGACGGCGACCGTCGGGCTCTTCCAGGTCAGGCTGTCGAAGGCGCCGCAATGGCCGCACAGCCCGCCCCAGTTGTGGCTGACCGCCCCGCAGGAGCCGCAGGTCCACACCGGATCCTCCGGCGCGTCGGCGGCCTTGGCCAGCCAGTCCTTCGCCGCCTCCTCGTCATGGCGCTCGCCGCGGTCCAGCTCGGCCATCAGGCGATAGGCGCGGCGGGTCGGACCGATCTCCAGGGCGCGGTTCAGGTGCTGGCGCGCCTCGCCCCACAGCTGGGCCTCGATGGCGGCCTGGGCGACGGCGATGTGCGATTCGGCTGAATCCGGGGCCTGACGCACCAGCTTCTGGAACAGCCGGACGCGGGCCAGCGGGTCGTAGCCGGCGACGATGGTCCGGTAGATGTCGGCCAGCTCCGGATGCGGCGCGTGGCGCCACGCCCGCTCCACCACCTTGGCGGCCGGCTTCAGCCGGTCGGCGGCGACCTGCAGGCGGGCCAGCCGCACGGCGGCGGGAGCGAAGCCGGGCATCATGTCGTGCGCCGCCTGGGCGTGCGACAGGGCGGCGTCGGCGCGGCCGCGGCGCTCCGCCTCGAAGCTGCGCTCCAGCAGCAGGACGGCGCGGTGGCGGCGGCCCTCCTCGGTCGGGATGGCTCCGGCCTGGATCGCCTGCTGCAGCGTGCCTTCAGCGGCAGCCCAGTCACCGGCCTGCGCTTCCAGGTCATAGAGGGTGCCGAGCAGCCAGGGCGTGTTGGGCTGGAGCCCGCGCGCCTTGCGGGCGAGGTTCAGCGCCTCCACGCGGTCGCCCGACTTGATCGCCTGGGTCAGCAGCCCGCGCATGCCGAGGAAGGCCGTCTCCGGCCGCTCCAGCATCGCTTCGAAATACTGCCGGGCGGCGCGCTCGTCGCCTTGCAGCTGGGCGGCCTGGGCCGACAGCAGCATGGTCAGCGGCGGCTCGTTCAGCAGCCCGTCGGCCTTGCGCGCCATCTTGCGCGCGGTCGGCGCGTCGCCGGCGGCGATGGCGACCATGCCCTGGGTCAGGGCGCGGTAGCCGCGTTCGCGGCGGCGGGCCCGGCTGTGGCGGCGGACGCGCTGCGGCGTGCGGATCAGGCCGCGGAGCAGGCGGTAGCCCAGCGCCGCTATGCCCAGCGCCGCCAGCGTGACCAGCAGGGCGACCCAGAAGGGCGCCTCGACGGCATAGCCCAGCCAGTGGACGCTGACGGTGCCGGGGCGGTCGGCGAGCCAGATCGCGGCGGCGATGACGACCGCGACCTTCAGAAGGAACCAGAGGGCGCGGATCATTGGGCCGTCCCCTTCCCGCCGGCGGCGGTGGTCATCAGGGCGATGGCGCGGTCGTTCAGCTGGCGCGCTGCCTGGTCGGCGGCAAGGCGCGCCTTGGCGTCGGCCAGCCAGGGGGCGGCGGTCTGCGCGGCCGGACCCTGCAGGGCCGACAGCTCCTCCACCGCCTTGGCGAGGTTGCCGGCGGCAAGAGCGGCTTCGGCGCGGGCGACGACGGCGTCGGCGGTGGTGCCGACCACCCCGCCGCCTTCGCGGCGCACGGTGACCAGCGTGGACAGCTTGCCCACCGCCGAGTCGATCCAGCTGTTGCCCTCGCCGCGGATCTCGGCACGGACGATCTCGCCGGCCAGCGGCTGGAAGCGGTCGGTCAGCTGCGCGCGGGTCGGGATGCCCTTGGCGGCGTAGGGCGCCACGGCGTCGAGCGGCTGGGTCACGCCGGCGTCGGCGATGTTGAGTGCGCGGACCGCCTGGAGATCCTGCTGGAACGGCTGCCCGCCCGACAGGGAGGCGCGCAGCTGCCCGGCGGCCAGCACCAGCGCCTGGGCGGCGGTGGCGGCATCCTGGCGTTCGCTGACGGCCTGGTTGACGCTGGTGACCTGCTGCTTCAGCGAATCGACTTCGCCGCGCAGCTGCTGCGCCGCCTGGGCGTTGCCGGACGCGGCTGTGACCTTCTGCTCCAGTGCGGCGAGACGGTCGGCCAGCGCCTTCTGGGCGTCGGCGGCGCCGGTGTCGGGCGGGGCGGCCGGGCGCTTCTCCAGCGCGTCGATGCGCTGGGTCAGGGCGGAGAGGTCGGCGCCGTTGCCGCCGTTGCCGGAAGCGGCCGGACGCTGCTCCAGCTTGCCGACGCGGTCGACCAGCTGCTGGATCTGGGCACGGAGCGCCGGGTCGGCCGGAGCGGCGGCCGAAGAGGCGGCGGGAACGGCCGGCGACGGCCAGCCGGGCAGGGCGGGACCCCACCAGGGCGCCGACAGGGCGGCGGCGCCGACGAGCAGGGCAACGACCGACAGGGCCGTGGCGAAGCCGCCGTTGGAGCGCGGCTCCTCGATGTAGGACGGAGTCGGGGTAATGGTCGGGCGCACCGGCTCGGCATCGGCGCTGCGGCTGTAGCCCGCGCTGCCGGCGGCGCCGGACGGCGTCCAGCTTCCGGTGGACGCGGTGGTCTTCGGCCCCTCCGACTTGATGCCGTCGGTCTTGGCCTCGTCCTTGGTCTCTCCGGCCTTTTCCGCGTCGCTCTTCGGCAAGTCGGTCAGGCTGTCCGTCGCACCAACCGGCGTAACCGGCAGGATCAGGGCGTCGGCCGACTGCAACTCGGTCACCGCGCCGGTGGTGGCGCCGGTGGCCGGCGTGTCGGCGCCGGGAATGGTGTCGGCCGGGGAGGCGGTCGGCGCCGGATCCACCACAGGAACTGCGTCGATCGTCGTGGGGGGCGGCGTGATGACGGCGGCCGCGGACGCGTCCGTCGGACGGTCCTCGCTGGGGGTCGCCGCGTCCAGGTCGGCGTCGTCCAGCTTGATGCGGTGCTTGGCGGCGGCGGCGCGCAGGTCGGCATGGCGGGCCAGCGGGATCGCGCCGCGCTTCTTCCAGCCCTGGACCGTCGTCACCGGGGTGTCCAGCTTGTGGGCCATCGGGCGGATGCCGCCGAAACGTTCGACAATGCGGTCGACCGCCGCATTGCCGGTGCTGGCGCCGTCGCCGTCACGGTCGGTGCCGGGGCGTTCGGAGCCTGGACGAGAGGTCATGGGCTGTACCTTCGGTTCGCTGTTGTTCGTTTTAACGTCACAGCCCCCTGACCGGTCCCCCTCGTCCCCCGTACGGTTGACGGACCCACCCGGAAGCACCGGGGGTGTAAACCGTACGGCCGGACCGCGCCGGTGTTATCCGGCGACCGGCAACAGATCGAGCAGGGAGTCCTGCTCCGGCCGCGCCGCCACCCGTACGCTCCTCCACGGCGCCACTCCCCCGTCGCCGTACGCACAGGCAGCCTCCGCGACCGCGGGGCTGAGGCAGAACGCATCGACCGTACGACAACGATCGACCAGCCCCGCCTCGGCCAGCAGCCTAACAAAGGATGCCGCGGTACGGGGAGAGAAAAACAACACGCCGTCGAGTGCGGACGTACGCAAAAATGTCGCGGTATCGTCCGACAGGGTTAGTGCGGGTACGGCATCGTACATCACGCTGCGCCGCAGCGTGAACCCGGCCGCGCCCAGCAGGCCGGCAAGGTCGCCCGCCACCTTGCTTCCCGCCACATGAAGGAGCGTACCGGCCGAAGGGTCGCGAAGAAGCCTGACACGCTCGGCCAGGGCGTACACGTCCCCGGACGCGCTATCGACGTCGGAGAAGCCGGCCGCCCGCGCCGCCCGCGCGGTGGCGTCGCCGACGGCGTGCACCGGACGGTCGCGCCGCCCTGTACGTTTGGCATAGGCGCGTACGCCATTCGCGCTGGTGAATAGCAGGGCTTGTACGTTGGAGAGCTCCGGCTCCGGACCGTCGAGCCAGACCATCGACAGCATCGGCTCCACCGCAACGTCATGGCCGAGCGCCTCCAGCCGGCGGACCAGGGGCGCGGCATCCTCCGCCGGCCGGGTCACCAGCAGGCGCGTACGGGGGAGCGGGGAGACGGGATCGGGCTGTTTTTCCGTCATCCGGAAAACTCGGCCGGGCTGGAGGTCAGTGCGGCACGGCGGCGAAGAAATCGGGCGGCAGCTGCGCCCGGATCTCGGCCCCGGCGTCGGTGCCCATCGACTCGGCGTCGGCCGCCCTGCCGCGGCGCTCGGTGCGGAAGATGCTGCTTCCGTCGTGCGACAGCACCTTGGCGCGCAGATGCAGGTCGTCGCCGTCCAGGATAGCCAGCGCGGCAATGGGCGTGCGGCAGGAGCCATCCAGGGCGGCCAGCAGCGCGCGCTCCGCGGTGACGCGGACCATGGTCTCCGCACAGTTCAGCGGAGCCAGCAGGGCGCGGGTGGCGTCGTCACCGCTGCGGATCTCGATGCCGATGGCGCCCTGGGCGACCGCCGGCAGCATGGTTTCCGGCTCCAGCACCGCGGTGATGCGGTCGGTCAGGCCGAGGCGGCGCAGACCGGCCAGCGCCAGCAGGGTGGCGTCCACTTCGCCGGCGTCGAGCTTCGACAGGCGGGTCTGCACGTTGCCGCGCAGCGGGACGATCTTCAGGTCGGGGCGCAGCTCCAGCACCTGGGCTTGGCGGCGCAGGCCGGCGGTGCCGACCACGGCACCGGCCGGCAGGTCGGCGAGACCACTGCCCGAGCGGGCGAAAAAGGCGTCGCGCGGATCCTCGCGCGGCAGCAGGGTGGCGATCTCCAGCCCGTCGGGAAGCTGGGTCGGCACGTCCTTCATCGAATGGACGGCGAGGTCGGCGCGGCCGTCGAACAGCGCCTCCTCCAGCTCCTTGGTGAAGAGGCCCTTGCCGCCGGCCTCCGCAAGCGTGCGGTCGAGGATGCGGTCGCCGGTGGTCTTGAAGACGACGATCTCGATGGCGCCGGGGGCGGCGAGATGCGGATGGGCGGCGATCAGGCGGTCGCGGGTTTCATGGGCCTGCGCCAGCGCCAGCGGGCTGCCGCGCGTCCCGATACGGAGCGGGTGGGTCGTCATAAGCCCGAGTTCTAGGGGATCCGCGCAGCTTTGCAAGGATTCGTCGGTCCTTCATACATAAGATTGAGGCGGATCAAATTTCACGCTCCAGGCATCCCGCAACTCCACCCTATACCCGGCGCGCCAAGGCGGCTAACTTGGCGCCATGATCGTTCTTGGAATCGAAACGAGCTGCGACGAGACGGCCGCCGCCGTCGTCACCGACGCGCGCGAAATCCGCGCCGACGTCGTGCTGTCGCAGTTGGACGACCACACGCCCTATGGCGGCGTCGTCCCGGAAATCGCCGCCCGCGCCCATCTGCACCATCTGGACGGGCTGATCCGCCGCGCCATGGACGAGGCCGGGATCGGTTTCGGCGACCTCGACGCGGTGGCGGCCACCGGCGGGCCGGGGCTGATCGGCGGCGTCATCGTCGGTGTGATGACCGCCAAGGCTATCGCCGCGGCGCGCGGACTGCCCTTCGTCGCCGTCAACCATCTGGAAGGCCACGCCCTGACCGCCCGGCTGACCGACGGCGTCGCCTTTCCCTATCTGCTCCTGCTGGTGTCGGGCGGCCATTGCCAGCTTCTGGCGGTGGAGGGGGTGGGGCGCTACCGCCGGCTCGGCACCACCATCGACGACGCGGTGGGCGAGGCGTTCGACAAGACCGCCAAGCTGCTGGGGCTGGGCTATCCCGGCGGGCCGCTGGTGGAGAAGGCGGCGGCGCGGGCGACCAACCCGGCGCGCTTCGAGCTGCCGCGGCCGATGCTGGGGCGTCCGGGCTGCGATTTCTCCTTCTCCGGGCTGAAGACCGCGGTGCGGCGGCATGTGGAGGAGCTGGGCCGTCACTCGGGCGGCACCTTGTCGGATGAGGATCGCGACGACCTCGCCGCCGCCTTCCAGGCGACGGTGGCGGAGGTGCTGGCCGACCGCTGCGCCCGTGCAATCCGCCGCTTCAAGGAGGACCATCCGCAGGGCGGCGCCCTGGTGGTCGCCGGCGGCGTCGCCGCCAACAAGGCGATCCGCAGCCGGCTGTCGGTCCTTGCGGAGAAGCAGCGCATGCCGTTCGTGGCGCCGCCTCTGCGGCTGTGCACCGACAACGCGGCGATGATCGCCTGGGCCGGGATCGAGCGCTTCCGGCTGGGCGAGAGCGACCCCCTAAACTTCGCGCCCCGTCCGCGCTGGCCGCTGGACCCGAACGCGGCACCGGTGATCGGGCGCGCCGGGGTGGGGGCGGGGGTGAAGGCGTGATGGCCGGCGGGAGCATATTCCCCCTTCGCCGCATCGGCGTCGTCGGCGGCGGCGCCTGGGGCACGGCGCTGGCGCTGGCGGCCTTGCGGGCCGGGCGCGAGACGCTGCTGTGGGCGCGCGAACCGGCGGTGGTGGAGGCGATGAGCATCCGCCGCGAGAACCGCGACTATCTGCCCGGCGTGCCGCTGCCCGACGCGCTGCGGGTTACCGGCGACCTCGCCGATCTCGGCGGTTGCGACGCGGTGCTGCTGGTGTCGCCGGCCCAGCATGCGCGCAGCGTCACCGCGCGGATGGCGCCGCTGCTGAAGCCCGGCGCGTCCGTGGTCGTCTGCGCCAAGGGGATCGAGCTGGACAGCCACGCGCTGATGAGCGAGGCGGTCGCGGCCTCCCTGCCGGGCGGCAACCCGGTGGCGATCCTGTCCGGCCCGACCTTCGCGGCGGAGGTGGCGCGCGGGCTGCCGACGGCGGTGACTCTGGCCTGCTCCGACGAGGCGCTGGGCACGGCGCTGGTCGCGGCGCTGGGCAGCCGCACCTTCCGGCCCTACCGATCGGACGACGTCGTCGGCTCGCAGGTCGGCGGGGCGGTCAAGAATGTGCTGGCCATCGCCTGCGGCGTGGTCGAGGGGCGGCGGCTGGGCGACAATGCCCGCGCCGCGCTGATCACCCGCGGGCTTGCCGAGATCACCCGGCTGGCGCTGGCGCTCGGCGGCCGGGCGGAGACGCTGATGGGGCTGTCGGGTCTGGGCGACCTGACGCTGACCTGCTCCAGCCTGCAGTCGCGCAACATGTCGCTGGGCGCGGCGCTGGGCGAGGGCAAGGCGCTGGCCGATATCCTGGCGGTGCGCCGGTCGGTGGCGGAGGGCGTCTACACCGCCGCCGCGGTGGTCGGGCTGGCGGGGAAGCTGGGCGTCGACATGCCGATCTGCGCCGCGGTCGACGCCATCCTGAACCGCGGCGCCGGGCTAGACGAAACCATCGACGGGCTGCTGTCGCGACCCTTCCGGGGCGAGGGGGTTTAGGGTCCGTCGGATCGCCTTATGTAAGGAAGCCGGAAGGGGCCTTATGTGAGGGGAACAGGAATGACGTCTCGCCCTGGATGCGCATGCGCGGTCGCCGCCATGGCCCTGATGACGCTGGCATTCGCCGGAGCGGCCGCGGCGGGGGAGCTTCGCGCCACCGTCCGCAACGTCAAGCCCAACCAGGGCAAGGTGATGGTGGCTCTGTTCGACAGCGCCGAGGCGCAGAAGGCCAAGGAGCCGCGCGCCGGCTATTTCGCCGCCGCGTTGGGGACGGAGGTGCAGGTGGTCTTCCCCGACCTGCCGGCCGGGCGCTACGGCCTGATCGCCTTCCAGGATCTGGACAACAACGGCGAACTCGCCACCGGCCTGTTCGGCATCCCCGCCGAACCGCACGGCTTCAGCCGCTCCGCCCGCGGCAGCTTCGGCCCGCCCAGCTTCGACGATTATGCGGTGGCGGTCGGCGCCTCGGGCGTGGCGACGACGGAAATCCGGCTGGTGGAGTGAGCGCTCACCGGTGCAGGCAACCCGCCTGGCGCCAGCGGGCGAGATAATCGTCCAGGCCGCGGCCGGGGATTTCATCGAACCGGCGCTCCAGCGCCAGCAGGGTCTCCATGCGGTCGATGCGGAAGCTGCGGAACTCCTCGCGCAGCTCGCACCAGGCGCCGAGCGTCCAAACCCGGCCCCAGAAGAACAGTCCCAGCGGCTGGACCGCACGGGCGGAATGGGTGCCGTCCTCGCGCCGGTAGTCGAACAGCACGACTCGCCTGGCGTTGATGGCGCAGCGCAGCACGTCCATCCGTTCGCGCAGGGGGGCGGGGAAGGAGAAGTCGGGGACGAAGACCCGGCTGTCGGCCAGCTCGCGTCGCCGTGCCTCCGGCACCACCGCCTCGACCTTGTCGAGCGCGCGGGCGGCGGCATCGGCCAGCCCGCCGCCGATCCAGGCACGGGCGAGGCGGGCGCCGACCACCAGCGCCTCAACCTCGTCCTGGGTGAACATCAGCGGCGGCAGGTCGTAGCCGTCGCGCAGCAGGTAGCCGACGCCGGCCTCGCCCTCCACCGGGACGCCGGAGGAGGCGAGGTCGCGCATGTCGCGGTAGACGGTGCGCTCCGACACCTCCAGGCACCGCGCCAGCTCGGCAGCCGTCACCAGCCGCCCCTTGCGGAGATGCTGGACGATCTGGAACAGGCGGTCGGCGCGGCGCATGGCGGCGGCTCCGGTCAGAAAGGGTCAATGCATCGAATAAAGGCCGATGCGGTTGCCCTCGCTGTCGATGAGCTGGGCGAAATAGCCGATTTCCGGGGTGATCAGCGTCTTCGGCACGAGGATGCGGGCGCCGGCCTGCTCGGCACGGGACAGCGGGGCGGACAGGTCGTCGCCGCCGTTCAGGTAGACGGTGGTGCCGTCGGCGCTGGGCTTGCAGCCCTCATGCTGGATCAGGCAGCCCTTCACCGCGGTGCCTTCGGCCGGGAAGATGGCCATGATCACGCCGCTGGGGCAGGGCTCCTGGACCATCTTGACAGCGAAGACGGCCTCGTAGAAGCGGACGGCGCGGGCGAGGTCGGTGACCGGAATCTCGAACCAGGTGACGACGTGCGGGTTGTTCATGGGACTGGCTCCTGACAGAGGACAGAGGGATGTTCGTGGTTCGTGCCGGCACGCCCCCTTGATAGCACACCCCCTCCTGACAGCGTGATGTCAGGAGCAATCGGCTTCCTCAATGAAAATTGCGGCCCTTGGGGAAGGGGCCGGCCGCGGGGCGGTTCTCACCGGTCAGCTCGGCCAGCCGGTGGGTCAGGTCGACCAGCGATTCCACGCGCAGATGCACGACACCCTCGTGGTTCTGCACCCGGCCGGTGGCGGCCATCATCCGGGCGGTCATGATCGGGCGGCGGAAGGCCTCGAAGGCGTCAGGCATGACGACGAGGTTGGCGATCCCGGTCTCGTCCTCCAGCGTGATGAAGACGACGCCCTCGGCGCTGCCGGGGCGCTGGCGCACCAGGACCAAGCCGGCGGTGGTCAGCCGGCGGCCGTCACGCGTTTTTGCCAGCCGCTCCGCCGGGGTGACGCCGGGCAGCCCGTCGCGCAGCAGCGCCAGCGGGTGGGCCTTCAGCGACAGCGACAGGCTGCCGTAATCCATCACGACATGCTCGCCGAGCGCCATGGCCGGCAGCGGGGCGTCGGGTTCCTCGGCCATCGGGCCGTCCAGCCGGGCGAACAGCGGCAGCGGCTGGTCGCCCAGCGCCCGCACCGTCCACAGCGCCGCCCGGCGGTCGAGGCCGACGGAACGGAAGGCGTCGGCCTTGGCGAGCCTCTCCAACGCTTCGACCGGCAGTTGGGCGCGGCGCCACAGATCGTAGGGGTCGCGGTAGCCGCCGACGCGGCAGCGGACGAGAGACTCGGCGTGCTTTGGGGTGAAGCCTTTGATGAGGCGGAGACCGAGGCGGAGGATCATCCCCCTCTCCCTCCCGGGGAGAGGGTCGGGGTGAGGGGGATGCATCTCATGGACATCTTCGGCTGCGCCGAACCCCCTCATCCTAACCTTCTCCCCAGGGGGGAGAAGGGGTTGGGGCGGCGCCTCGTTCATAACTTCCACCGTGCAGTCCCACCCCGACAGGTTCACGTCCGGCGGCAGCACGGTCACGCCATGCTCCTTTGCGTCACGGACGATCTGGGCCGGGGCGTAGAAGCCCATGGGCTGGCTGTTCAGCAGGGCGGCGGCGAAGATGGCGGGGTGGTGGTGCTTGATCCAGGCGGAGACATAGACCAGCAGCGCGAAGCTGGCGGCGTGGCTTTCCGGGAAGCCGTATTCGCCGAAGCCCTCGATCTGCTTGAAGCAGCGTTCGGCGAAGGCGGCATCGCAGCCTTTGGCGATCATGCCGGCGATGAACTTGTCGTGGAACCGCTGGACCTGTCCGGTCTTGCGGAAGGCCGCCATGGCGCGGCGCAACTGGTCGGCTTCCTCGGCGGTGAAACCGGCGCCGACCATGGCGACCTTCATTGCCTGTTCCTGGAACAGAGGTACGCCCAGCGTCCTGTGGAGGACCGGTTCCAGCACCGGCATCGGATAGGTGATGTCCTCCGCCCCGCTGCGGCGGCGCAGGTAGGGGTGGACCATGCCGCCCTGGATCGGGCCGGGGCGGACGATGGCGACCTCGATCACCAGATCGTAGAATTTCTTCGGTTTCAGCCGAGGCAGCATGCTCATCTGGGCGCGGCTTTCGACCTGGAAGACGCCCAGGCTGTCGGCCCGCCCCAGCATCTCGTAGACCGCCGGATCGCCCTGGGGCAGGGTGCCGAGTGTCCAGCGTTGCCCATGCACCTGCTCGATCAGGTCGAAGGCGCGATGGATGCAGGTCAGCATGCCCAGCGCCAGCACGTCGACCTTCAGGATGCCGAGCGCGTCGATGTCGTCCTTGTCCCACTCGATGGTGGTGCGGTCCTCCATCGCCGCGTTGGCGACCGGGCAGAGGTCCGACAAGGGGCCACGGGTGATGACGAAACCGCCGACATGCTGGGACAGGTGGCGCGGGAAGCCGATCAGCCCATTGGCCAGTTCCAGCGTGCGCTTGAGCCTCGGATCGTCGGGATCGACGCCGAGCTTGCGGGCGCGCTCCTCGTCCACCCCCTGGCCGCTCCAGCCCCAGATCGATCCGGTCAGCCGCGCCACCAGATCCGCCGACAGCCCCATCGCCTTGCCCACCTCGCGCAGGGCGCTGCGGGCGCGATAGCGGATGACGGTGGCGGTCAGCCCGGCGCGGGCGCGGCCGTACTTTTTATAGATGTACTGGATCACCTCCTCGCGCCGCTCATGTTCGAAATCGACGTCGATGTCGGGCGGTTCGCCGCGGGCGCTGGAGATGAAGCGCTCGAACAGCAGATCGACCTCGGTGGGATCGACCGAGGTGATGCCCAGGCAATAGCAGACGGCGGAGTTGGCGGCGCTGCCGCGGCCCTGGCACAGGATGTCCCGTTCCCTGGCGAATCGGACGATGTCGTGGACGGTCAGGAAATAAGGGGCAAAGCGCTGCTCCGCGATCAGGGCCAGTTCGCGTTCCACCGTCTGGCGCACCGTGTCGGGAATGCCGCCGGGATAGCGCGTGTCCGCGCCCTCCCAGGTCAGGGCGACCAGCGTGTCCTGCGGGTCGCGGCCCTCCGCCACCTCGTCGGGATACTCGTAGCGCAGCTCGTCCAGCGAGAAGCGGCAGGCATCGGCGATCTCCACCGTGCGGGCGACGGCGTCGGGATGGTCGCGGAACAGGCGGACCATCTCCACGGCCGGCTTCAGGTGGCGCTCGGCGTTGGCGGACAGGCGCCAGCCGGCCTCGTCGATGGTGGTGTGGTGGCGGATGCAGGTCATCACGTCGGCCAACGCCCGCTGCCCGGCGCCATGGTAGAGCACGTCGTTGGTGGCGACCAGCGGCACCCCCTCCGCCTCGGCCAGCCCGGCCAGCCAGCGCAGCCGCCGGGCGTCGTCGCCCTGGTAGCGGTGGCTCGCCGCCAGATAAAGCTGCCGGCGTGCCAGCCCGCCGCGCCAGGCCCGCAGCTCGCGCAGGAAGGAATCGTCGCGCTGGTTGGGGGCGAGCAGCAGGAACAGCATGCCCTCGGCATGGGCCAGCACGTCGGCGCGGGCGATGAAGCATTCGCCCTTCGGCGCCCGCATCTTGCCCAGCGTCAGCAGCCGCGACAGCCGGGCATAGGCGGCGCGGTCGGTCGGGTAGGCCAGCAGGCTGTCGGCATCGGTCAGGTCGAGCCGGCAGCCGATCAGCGCCCGGACACCGGCCTTCTGCGCCGCCATGTGCATCTGCACCACGCCGGCCAGCGAATTGCGGTCGGTCACCCCCACCGCCGCCAGTCCGAGCGAGGCCGCCGTCGTCGCCAGATCGTCAGGGTGCGACGCCCCCTCCAGAAAGCTGAAGCTGGTGGCGACCTGCAGTTCGGCGTAACGGATCATGGCAAGGCTCCCCGGCGCTGGCGGATGGGTGCGCGCAGGGATGATAGTCTGAAAATGGGATTTATGTCATCAATGTGGCAGACTCATGCTACCCTGAGATTAAGCTATCCCAGATAGGACTCTACGCCCATGACCGTGAAGCCCTTGTTCTCGGGGAAGCGGGCATTGACCTTTTCCCGGGCCTTTTTCTCGTCCAGCGCCCAGACCAGAAAACGGCGGCCGCGCTTCCAGCTGTCGAGCGCGGTCGTAGTCAGGTTGGCGTTGACGCGGGCGCCGTATTCGACGTTGACCACCCGCAGAAGCCAGCCCTGATCCTTCTGGGTGCGGCGGTCGTCCAGCACATAGATGCGGCGGTCGGTGGCACCGGCGGCCTTCAGGCGCTGTTCGAGATCCTCGGACCCCAGCTCGGTCATCGCCCTGCGCCGGCGGGCATCGCGCAGGTCGCGGGCCTGCTGCAGCGTGACGCGGGCGATCTTCTTGATCCGCTCCACCTGCGCCTGCTTGCGCGAGACGGCGGTGGCGATCCGTTCCTCCGACGTCTTCAGGCGCCGCAGCGCCAGCAGGAGCGACACCGCGAGCGAGGCGAGACCCACCAAGCCGGCGAAGATGTAGGGCATGCTGTCCATGGCGGGTCCTTGTCTCAGCGGGATCGTCCCAGCGGGATCTCAGCCGGCCTTGGCGACGGGCGTGTCGGCGGACAGGAACTCCTGCATCCGCGTCACGGCATAGCCGAAGGCGGGCGGATAACGCCGCTCGATCTCCGTCCGTGCCTCCGCCATCGAGCGGGCCCACACCTCGATCATCTGCGGCTGTGCCCAGCTGGGATCGACGAGCGCATGCTGGCTCTGCTGTGCGGCATTGGTGCCGACATATTTGTTCACCACCATGGCAACGTAGCAGGGGCTGCTCTGGACCTCCTCGCCGATCAGGCGGACCAGCCGTTCGCCGGTTTGGCGCGAGTCGCTGATCTGGCGTTCCAGAACCTTGCGGCGACGCAGCTCGTCCTCGACCGCGGCGTCCAGTTCCTTCAGCTCCTGGATGCGGCCGCCGCGGCGGGCCTCGAACTTCGTCTCCATCTTGGCGCGTCGGGCGATGACGTCGCGCACGCCCTCGGACCCATGGCGACGTTCGATCGCACGTTCGCCCAGCACGATGACGAGCTTGCCGATGCCGAAGCCCAAGCCGGCGAGTCCGAAGGCGGTGACCAGCGCGTTGGTGTAGTCCTGCCACATGTGCGAACCCCCGATCGGGAATGTCATCCAATTGGATGTCTCCAGCGATAGGAGTACCCCCTGGCTCACCGGCGTTCAATCGCGGCGCTGTAACGATATTTCACATGAAACATGCAAATGGAGCAAAAGAGCGGTCAAAGGGGTCGAGCGGCGACGGCCTCATCCCGCCGCCCGCTCCACCCGGTTGCGGCCGGCCTGCTTGGCGGCATGCAGCGCGTGTTCGGCCCGGTTCAGGGTCCGCTCGATGCCGGGCTCGCTGGGCAGCCAGTTGGCGACGCCGATGCTGGCGGTGACGGGGATCGCCCGCTCCTCCACCAGGATCGGGCTGCCGGCCAGGGCGGCGCGGACCCGCTCCGCCACCACTGCCGCGCCGGCGTCGTCGGTTTCCGGCAGAAGCACGACGAACTCCTCGCCACCGGACCGCGCGATGTGGTCGGAGATGCGCAATGCCGCCCGGACCCGCTTCACGACCGCGCGCAGGACCATATCGCCGATTGCGTTGCCATGGGCGTCGTTGACCGTCTTGAAGCCGTCGAGGTCGAGCAGGAAGACGCCGAGAGGCCGGCCATAGCGCCGTGCCCGCGCCAGCTCCGCCGCCGCCAGTTCCAGGAAACGGCGGCGGTTCCACACCCCGGTCAGCGGATCGAGCGTCGCCATCCGGTTCAGGCGGACGGTCGCCTCCTCCAGCGCCCGGCTGCGTTCGGCGAGACGCTGCTCCAGCGCCGCCAGATCGGCATAGGCGCGGAGCGCCGTCACCACACTGGTGAACAGGCGGCGCGCCGTCAGTTCCGTCTTCGCCGTGTAGCCGTCGATCTCATAGGCGAGGACCAGCTCCTCCTCCGGCACGCGGGCCGGCTGGCCGGTGCGCAGGACGATGCGGATGGCGCGGTTGCCCAGATCCTCGCGGATGCGGCGGGCCAGCCTCAGGCCGGCATCCTCCGTCTCCATCACCACGTCGAGCAGGATGACGGCGATGTCCGGAGTATCACGCAGGATGCGCTCGGCCTCCGCGGCGCTGGCGCAATCCAGCAGGCGGATGGGGCGCTCGCGGAAGCGCAGCCGGGACAGCGCCAGCCGGGTGACGGCATGCACCTCCGGTTCGTCGTCGGCGACCAGCACCAGCCAGGGCGGCGCGGCCCTGTCGCCGGCGTCGGGGGCGTCCACCCCGGCGGACGCATCCTGCGGGTCGGGAGACTCGTCCGAGGCGAACAGGAAATCGTTGGACATGGCTGCCGGCCCGGAACTGCCCACACTGCACGCGAGGATGGAAGCATGCCCATGCCGCCGATGCAACGGTGCCGAACGGCGCGCCCGCCCTATATGGTTTTGATCCCAACAGCGCAAGAATCACGGTGGATCGGTCGGGCCGGTGGCGCGTTTCGCCATTCGGTGCTTGCGCGGCCACGCCAAGCCACCTTAGGCATGGCTGTGCATGTGGAAACGATCGGAGCGGACCGGGTATGGAAGCAAGCATGGATGGGCGGGAGCATGCGGCCAAGCTGCGCGCGCTCGCGCTGGGGGCGCTCGGCGTCGTCTATGGCGACATCGGCACCAGCCCGCTCTACACGCTGCGCGAATGCCTGACCGAGGGCGGCGGGTTCCCGCTGGTGCCCGAGGTCATCCTGGGCGTGCTGTCGCTGATCTTCTGGGCGCTGATCATCACGGTGACGGTGAAGTACGTCGTCTTCATCATGCGCGCCGACAACCAGGGCGAGGGCGGCATCCTGGCGCTGACCGCGCTGGCGCTGCGCGGCATGCGGCCGGGACACCGGCGGACCGGAGTCGTCATGGCGATCGGCGTGATGGGCGCCTCGCTGTTCTACGGCGACAGCCTGATCACCCCCGCCATCTCCGTGCTGAGCGCGGTGGAGGGGCTGCATGTCGTGGCGCCCGCCCTGGACAGCTACGTCATCCCGATCACGCTGACCATCCTGGTCGGGCTGTTCGTGCTGCAACGCTTCGGGACCGAGAAGGTCGGCAAGCTGTTCGGGCCGGTGATGATGGTCTGGTTCCTGACGCTGGGCGTGCTGGGATTGTGGCAGATCATCCGTTATCCCGGCGTGCTGGGGGCGGTGTGGCCCGGCCATGCGGTTGAGATGCTGTTCAATCACGGCTGGCACGGCTTCCTGCTGCTGGGGGCGGTGGTGCTGGCGGTGACGGGGGCGGAGGCGCTCTACGCCGACATGGGGCATTTCGGCCGCAAGCCGATCCGCGGCGCCTGGTACACCATCGTGCTGCCGTCGCTGCTGCTGTGCTATTTCGGTCAGGGCGCCCTGCTGCTGCACGAGCCGGAAGCGATCGAGAACCCCTTCTTCCATCTGGCTCCGGACTGGGCGCAGGTGCCGCTTCTGCTGCTGGCGACCGCCGCCACCATCATCGCCGGGCAGGCGGTGATCTCCGGCGCCTATTCGGTGACCTTGCAGGCGATGCATCTGCGCTACCTGCCGCGGATGGAGGTGCTGCACACCTCGGAGCACGAGAAGGGCCAGATCTACATGCCGCAGCTGACTTGGCTGCTGCTGGCCGGCGTCATCGTGCTGGTGCTCAGCTTCCAGACCTCCAGCAACCTCGCCGCCGCCTACGGCATCGCGGTGACCGGCACGATGGTAGCCACCACTCTGCTGGCCTACAAGGTCGCCCGCTCGCTCGGCCGCTGGAAGCTGTGGCAGGCGGTGCTGGCGCTGGCGGTGTTCCTGTCGGTCGATCTGGCGTTCTTCCTGGCCAACCTGGTGAAGGTGGAGGAGGGCGGCTGGTTCCCGCTGGTGGTCGGCGCGCTGGTCTTCCTGCTGATGGCGACCTGGCGGCGCGGGCGCGAGGTGGTGCGCAAGCGGCTGGCCGAGGATGCGCTGCCCTTCGACATGCTGCTGGAGCGGCTGAAGAGCGGGTCGGTGCAGCGGGTGCCGGGCACCGCCGTCTTCCTGACCGGCAACCCGCGCGGCCTGCCGCCGGGGCTGCTGCACAGCATGAAGCACTACAAGGTTCTGCACCAGCGCGTGGTGCTGCTGACCGTCGACATCGAGGACGTGCCGCATGTGCCCGACGAGCAGCGTTTCGAACTGAAGGCGCTGTCCGCCGGCTTCTTTCGGCTGATCGTCCATTTCGGCTTCAAGGACGAACCGGACATTCCGCAGGCGCTGGAGACCAAGCGCATCCCGGGACTGCCGTTCGAGCCGATGGAGACCACCTATTTCGTCAGCCGCGAGACCCTGATCCGCACCCATGGCAAGTCCGGCCTGCCGCGGTGGCAGGAGCCCCTGTTCATCTTCCTGTCGAAGCTGTCGTCCAGCGCGTCGGAGTATTTCTGCATCCCGCCCAACCGGGTGGTCGAACTGGGCATGCAGCTGGAGATCTGACCGGCTTTCCGGTTGCAAGGCCTGGGCTGTGGAAACGGAAAGGTCCCGGTCTTGCAGACCGGGACCTTTGAGCTTGCTCTCACGAATGCTTATCTTGGATGCAAAATAAGACATATGAAAGTGTGTTAATCAGCAGCTAATTCCACAAGGAAATCAACAATTCCTTCCACGTATTGCGCCGCCGCTACGACTTGAGAATTGTACAAGGATGCCGATCCACCATTGTCACCACTATACTGAATGGTGACATCAGGTTGATTCGTTGTGCTGGATGTATAGCCATTTATGATAAATGTGATAGTGCTCCCTTCAGATACTTCGTATTCTTTCGGAGCTCCATCGAATCCGGCGCAGATGATATATTTCGTCCCGTCTCCATGAAAAAGGATGCCTCCTACCCAGTAATCCACCGGGGATTCAGACAGCAAAGCTGAGCCGCTGACTTGCCCTCCTGGACCGATCCCACTTCCTTTGGCTGCAGCATCGGAAGAATTGACCGAGCCGATACCGAATATCCCGGCACTGTGCCAGACTGCCGCAGCATCAATGGAGCGACCGGAGTTGTTTTTGATGACAACGTTGCAATACTCTGACATGGGTTTTCCTTACATCTCTAGTTTGATAGGATGTGGAGCTTGGTTGGGAGGTGTCAAATTCACGCATGAAAATTGACAAAATGATATTGAGATAAAGTGAATTATTGTTGGAAATTTCTGATAGAGCATTTCTGTCCGTCAGGCGGTTTCTCGAGATTACGAGCGAATTTATAGGTGAGTTTGTTGCGTATTTATTTTGAGAGTTCGATATAAGAGAATGTGGCCGCAATGACAAACGGGAGCCTGCCGCATATGTGTTTGCACGCCCGAACACGCTGTCCAACGGTTCTTTCCCGAAAGAAGTGCTTGCAAGCACATATATTTTTCCGTCGGCTGGCGCTCTCCGATTTCCTTGAAAACCTATTATTCTAATGTGAAACATGCATCAAAGTTTGCAGCATTTCTCATTGGTTGCGCTTTCTGTATGACATTCCCGGTTTTTGAGCGCATCCTCCAGTTCTTAAAATCTGGATGGTCCAGATGCTCAGGCCATGGCCACTTCATATTCGCCTCGATGAGGACAGCCAGCGGGCGATCCACATCCAAATCTACGATGCGGTGGTGGCGGACATTCGTTCGAGACGGCTGGCCGCCGGCAGTCCGCTGCCGGGCAGTCGAACCTTGGCGCAATTTCTGGATGTTAATCGTAAAACGGTGCAATTGGCCTATGACGAGTTGATCGCCGCCGGCTGGGTTACGGCGGAAGGCCGGCGCGGCACCTTCGTTTCCCCGCGCCTTCCATCATCGCAGCGTTCGACCGCCGAGACGGGCATCAAACGGCATCCGGGGCCCGTGCAATCTTCCCAGCCGGTTCCGAAGCCGCCGCCATCCACCACGATCGTCTTCGACGACGGCGCTCCGGACACCCGGCTGGTGCCGGTGTCGGCCCTGGCGCAGGCCTATCATGGAGCGCTGCGGCGGCTCAGCCGAAGCAACAGGCTGGCCGACGAGCACCCGTTGGGCAATCCGGAGCTTCGGCAGTCGATCGCGGGCATGCTGAATTTCAACCGCGGCATGGCCACTACGCCGGACCGCATCTGCCTGACCCGCGGCAGCCAGATGGCCATTTTCCTGGCGGCCCGCATCCTGACCGGACCGGGCAGGACGGTTGCGCTGGAGGAGCCGGGCTATGGGCAGGCCCGTACTGCGTTCCGTCGGGCCGGGGCGGATCTGGCGCTGGTTCCGGTGGACGGGGAAGGGATGCGGGTGGACACCCTGGAAGAGCTATGTCGGACACGTGGGCTCGCCTGTGTCTATGTCACGCCGCATCATCAGTTTCCCACCACCGTGTCGCTGAGTCCCGAGCGTCGCCGCCGGCTGCTTGAGCTGTCGGAGCGTTACGGCTTCACCATCGTCGAGGACGACTACGACCACGAGTTCCATTTTGCCGGCAAGCCGCTGCTGCCGCTCGCCAACCGGGCACCGGATGCGCGGATCGTATATGTCGGTTCATTCTCCAAGCTGCTGTCGCCGCATGTGCGCAGTGGCTTTATCACCGGACCAGCCAAATTCATCCGCGAAGCAGCCTCGTGGGTGGCCCAAATCGATCGGCTGGGAGATCCGGTGAAGGAACTGGCTCTGTCCGAACTTATCGATTCCGGCACTCTGCAACGCCATAACGACAAGGCTCGTCAGGTCTACGACCAGCGTCGCCAAGGCTTTGCCGACCTGTTGCGGCAGAATTTCGGGATGGGCGTGCGCTTTTCGGTGCCGGATGGTGGATTGGCTTATTGGGTGGAGTTCGACGCGCCGGTCAATACGGCCGGTTTCATGGCACGAGCACGGGCGGCGGGGGTGCGTCTTCTCCCCGCCCGGCAATTCTGGACCGGCAGGCCTTCGGTCGGGGGGACGCGGATCGGCTATGCGCACATGACCGGGGCGGAGGTTGCAGAACCCCTGCGCCGCCTCGGGCGGCTTCTACGCCAAATGGATTCCACGAGCGACACCGGCGAAAGGGGGTAGGGGTTTCCAAGCCCGCCCCCTTGGGCTCCGGTCGATGTCGGTCAGCGGCGAACCATCGGCGCCAGATCCTTGCGGATGCCGGCGTCGAGCCGGGCGTTCAGGTCGTCCATCATCCGCCGGGTGATCTCCAGGAAGGTGGCCTCGCGGTCGGCCAGCGAGATGTTCTCCGCAACGGTGGTGGAGTGGGTGACAGTGGAGCGGGTCACGCCGCGGAAGCCACCATTGCCGGTGTCCGGAACCTCGCCGGCGATCTCCACCTCGATCCGGCCGTCATAGCGCTGGGCCTGGTCGTTGCTGAAATAGCCGGTGATGCCCTTCCGGGTCGGCAGAGCTACCTCGACGATGCTGGCGTCGCGGACGGTGACGCGCACCCGCCCCGTCCCGCCGGCCGCCTGCAGCCGCTCCGCCGCCCAGCGCCGCACCGCCTCGGCCGGCGGGACGGCGGAGCGGCCCTCCACATGCTTGGCTCCCGTCGGCCGGTAGGCGTCGACCACGTCGATGGTGCCGGCATTCAGCACGATCGGCCCGAAATTGGAGAAATCGACCGGTCGCGGGGCCGGCCGCGGCGGCGCGCTCTGGCAGGCGGCGAGCAGGAGGGTGGCCATTCCGGCGACTAGGACAGGGCGGCGGGACAGCATGGGGACTCCGGTTCGGGGTTGCTGAATAAGGAAGGGGCGCGGCGCGGACGCCGCGCCCCCATGAACGCGCTGGTGTCGGACCCTATTCCCAAGCGGGAATTGGCGTCAGGAGGCGGCGCCATAGACGCGGTCGAGATCCGCGTCGGTGAAGTGGTAGTCGGTCGAGCAGAACTGGCAGGTCACCTCGACCCGGCCGTCGTCGATCTTCAGTTCCTGCACCTCTTCGCGGGGCAGGCTGCGCAGCATGTTCTCCACCCGCTCGCGCGAGCAGCGGCAGCCGAAACGCAGGGCGTTGCCCTCGTAGACGCGCACGCCGTCCTCATGGAACAGGCGGTAGAGCAGGTCGGCGGCCGGCAGGTCGGTCGACAGCAGCTCGTCGCCGGACACGCTGGCCATCAGCGCCATGGCGCGGCGCCAGTCGTCCTCGTTGTCCGACGCGGTCAGCCCCTGTTCCTGCGGCAGGCGCTGCACCATGATGCCGCCGGTGCGCCAGGGGCCGAAGGAACCGTCCGGCAGCGCCGCGCGGTCGACCGAGACGGTCAGGCCGGTGTCGATCTGCTCCGACTGGCGGAAGTAATGCTGGACGCAGTCGGTCAGCGTCTTGCCGTACAGCTCGACGATGCCCTGGTAGCGGTCGGTGTCGGGACCCTGGTCCACCGTGAAGGCGATGTAGCCCTTGCCCAGCAGCGCCGCCGCCGGGGCGATGTCGACGTCCCGCTCGGCCTTGGCCAGCGCCTCCGGATCGAACTGGGCATAGGCGCGCACGTCGCCGACGGAAGTGACGTCGGCCACCATCAGGCGGATCGGCCCGTCGCCCTTGGTCTGGAGCGTGAAGATGCCCTCGTACTTCAGCATGCTGGCGAGCAGTACGGCGAGCGTCGCCGTTTCCGCCAGGAAGCGGGCGACGGTGGGCGGATAGTCGTGGCGGGTCAGGATCTCGTCGATCGCCGGCCCCAGCTTGACGATGCGGCCGCGCAGGCGCGACGCCTCGATCTGGAACGGCAGGACGAAATCATCGGTGAGCGGGCGGACGGACGGATCGTCCATAGGGCGCATTCCTTAAGACAGAGACCGGTTATGCAGGCGTAGGGCCGAAGATCGGGGTGCGGAGGGGCCGAATCAAGATCGGCAGGGCACCCATGCGAGTTTGGCCCTCCCCCGGGGCGGGAGAGGGCCAAATCGAAGCATGACTGCAGATGTCAGGCGCGGAACGTCAGTCCAGCACGCCCATGCACCAGCCGAGGATGGCCTTTTGGGCGTGCAGGCGGTTTTCCGCCTCGTCCCAGACCACCGAATGGCGGCCGTCGATCACGCCGTCGGTCACTTCCTCGTTCCGGTGGGCCGGCAGGCAGTGCATGAACAGCGCGTCGGGATGCGCGTGCGCCATCAGCGCCTCGTTCACCTGATAGGGGGCGAGGATGGCCGCGCGCTCGTCGACGTCGGTGTTGTGCATCGAGGCCCAGGCGTCGGTGATCACGCATTCGGCCCCGCGCACCGCCTCTTCCGGCGATTCGGTGACGACCAGACGGCCGCTGCCCTCGCGTTCCGCCCAGGCCAGCAGCTCCGGCGACGGGCCGTAGACGCCGGGGCAGGCCAGCCGCAGCTCGAAGCCGAAGCGGACGGCGGCATGGGCCCAACTGACCGCGACGTTGTTGCAGTCGCCGATCCAGGCGACGGTCCGGCCGTTGATCGGACCGCGATGCTCCTCGAAGGTCATCAGGTCGGCCATGATCTGGCAGGGGTGGGTCTGGTCGGTCAGGCCGTTGATGATGGGCACGCTGGCGTGGGCCGCCAGCTCATGCACCCGTTCCTCGCCGGTGGTGCGGACCATCACCGCATCGACGAAGCGCGACAGCACGCGGGCGGTGTCGCCGATGGTTTCGCCGCGGCCCAACTGCATGTCGTCGGGCTTCAGCACCACGACGCTGCCGCCGAACTGCTGCATGCCGACCTCGAACGACACGCGGGTGCGGGTCGAGGGCTTCTCGAAGATCAGGGCCAGCGAGCGGCCGGCCAGCAGGGTGGAATGGGCAAGCCGGTCCTTCTTCAGGTCGGCCTTGATACGGACGGCATGGTCGAGCAGACGGCGCAGGGTGGCGGCGTCCATCCGGTCGATGTCCAGAAAATGCCGAACGCTGCCGTTGGCCTTGTTGGTGTCGCCGCTCATCCCAGGCACTCCTGCGCCGTCCGGTCGAGAATCCCGACGGCTTCGTTCACTTCGGCTTCGCCGATGTTCAGGGGCGGCAGCAGCCGCACCACATTGTCGCCGGCCGGAACCGACAGCAGGCCGTTGGCGCGCAGCTTCGCCACCACCTCGCCCACCGGCTGGCCCAGCTTCAGGCCCAGCATCAGGCCCTGGCCGCGCAGCTCCAGGAACATCGCCGAATGCTTGGCGATCAGCTCCTCCAGGCGGCCGCGCATATAGGCGGAGGTCTTCTGGACCTCGTCCAGGAAGCCCGGCGCCAGCATGACGTCCAGCACGGCGTTGCCGACGGCGGTCGCCAGCGGGTTGCCGCCATAGGTCGAGCCATGGGTGCCGGCGGTCATGCCCGCCGCCGCACGCTCGGTCGCCAGGCAGGCGCCGAGCGGGAAGCCGCCGCCGATGCCCTTGGCGACGCACATGACGTCCGGCGTGATGCCGGCCCATTCATGGGCGAACAGCTTGCCGGTGCGGCCCATGCCGCACTGGATCTCGTCCAGGAACAGCAGCAGGCCATGCTCGTCGCAGAGCGCGCGCAGGCCGCGCAGGAACTCCACCGAGCCGGCGCGGATGCCGCCCTCGCCCTGGATCGGCTCGACGCAGATGCCGCCGGTGGCGGGCGTGATCGCCGCGCGCACGGCGTCGAGGTCGCCGAACGGCACCTGGTCGAAGCCGTCCAGCAGCGGGTCGAAGCCATGCACCAGCTTTTCCTGCTTGGCGGCCGAGATGGCGCCCAGCGTGCGGCCGTGGAAGGCCTGCTCGAAGGTGATGATGCGGTTCTTCTGCGGGTTGCCGCTGTCGTAGTGGTATTTGCGGACGGCCTTGGCGCCGCATTCCCACGCTTCCGCACCGGAGTTCGTGAAGAACACGGTGTCGGCGAAGGTCACCTCGGTCAGACGCTTGCCCAGGCTCTCCTGTCCGGCGACCCGGAACAGGTTGGAGGTGTGCCACAGCTTCTGCGCCTGCTCGGTCAGCTTCTCGACCAGATAGGGATGCGCGTGACCCAGGGCGTTCACCGCGACGCCGGCGGCGAAGTCGAGGAATCGTCGCCCGTCGGTCGCGTAGAGATACGGACCTTCACCGCGCTCGAAAACAACATCGGCGCGGGCGTATGTGGGCATAACGACGGGGATCACGGCCTTGGTCTCCCAAAAAAGGAAAATCCGGCGGCCATGCCTGACCGCCGGGAACGGCAAATATCCGGACATCGATGGGTTCTGTCAACGGATAGGGGCGGAAAAGAACTGCTTTCGCAGAGTCTTCACGCTTTAAGCTTGTAGCCGGTCTTGAACATGCGCCACGCCAGCCACCACAGGCCGGCATTCACGCCCAGCATCACCGCCACGCCCAGCCAGCGCGCGCCGTCGGACGTGCCGATGAAGCCGTAGCGGAAGCCGTCGATCATGTAGAAGAACGGGTCGAAATGGGCGACCCACCAGAAGACCGGCGGCAGCGTGTCGACCGAATAGAAAGTGCCGGACAGGAAGGACAGCGGCGTCACCACGAAGTTGGTCACCGCCGCGATGTTGTCGAACTTCTCCGACCAGACGCCGCCGACAAGACCCAGCAGCGACAGCAGCATCGACGCCATCACCGCGTGGAACAGCACGAAGCCCGGATGGGGCATGTGCATCGGGATCACCGCCCAGATGGCGAGGCCCGTGACCAGACCGACCACGACGCCGCGGGTGACGCCGCCCAGCACGAAGCCGCTGACCAGCTCCATCGGCGACAGCGGCGGCATCAGGATGTCGACGATGTTGCCCTGGACCTTGGCGATCACCACGGAGGAGGAGGTGTTGGCGAAGGCGTTCTGCACCATCGCCATCATGATCAGGCCGGGGGCCAGGAATTGCAGGTAGGGGGTTTCGCCCACCATCCGCACCGCCGACCCCAGCGACAGCGCGAATACCGCGTAATAGAGCAGCGTCGTCACCACCGGCGCCCAGACGGTCTGCTGGTGCACCTTGATGAAGCGCCGTACCTCGCGTGCGTAGAGCGTCCACAGGCCGATCCAGTTGACGGAACCGACATTGCGCGGCATGGGAGGAAGGGGAAGGGTCATCGCGTCACGATCTGCCTTTTGGGAACCGGCCGGTACAAGGCCACGGACTGTACGTGCGGCCAATCCGTCCGGCAACCGCCGCCGCCGAAGGGACTGCCATGAGCACCGAAGACAAGCGTTCCGCTCCCCCGGCCAGAAAGCCGCCCAAGCGCGTCACGCCGCAGTATCTGGAGAACGCGGCGCTGCATTACCTGGAGCGCTTCGCCAGTTCGACGGCCAACCTGCGCCGGGTGCTGATGCGCAAGGTCGACCTGTCGGCCAAGGCCCACGGCACCGACCGCGAGGAGGGTGCGCGCTGGATCGACGAGCTGCTGGCCCGCTATGTCCGCAGCGGCCTGCTGAACGACGAGACCTATGCCCGCATGCGGACGGAGAGCCTGCACCGCCGCGGCGCCTCCACCCGGCTGATCGCCCGGAAGCTGGCCGGCAAGGGCATCGGACGCGACGAGGCCGACAAGGCGCTGGACAGCCTGCGCGAGGATGTCGGGCCGGACCTCGACCTGACCGCGGCGCTGGCGCTCGCCAAGCGGCGGCGGCTGGGACCTTACCGGCGGCCGGAGCAGCGGGAGGCGCAGCGCGAGAAGGACATGGCGGCGCTGGGCCGTGCCGGCTTCGGCTACGAGATCGCCCGGCGGGTGGTGGACGCGGAGGATCCCGACGCGGTGCTGGAGGAGTAGAAAGACCGGGCGGCCGGTTGGTGGAACATCGTGGAACGCCTTTCCAGGGATGTTCCACGGTTCACGCCCCCCAGAAACGACGAAACGCGCGGCACCCTTTCGGATGTCGCGCGCCGCTCTCTTACCGGGAGTCGGAATCGTCCTGTACGCGTCCTAAATCTCATCGGCGGAGCGGCAAGCGCCCCGCCTCAGCACACCAACGCGCCCCAGATGCCGGGAAGCGATCAGGCCGCGGCCTGCTGCTTCTCCTGGGCCTTGGAAATCCGGCGCTTGATGCGACGGGCGTCCAGGCTCAGCACGGCGTCCTTCGCATCGAGCAGGAAGGCGTCGAGGCCGCCCTTGTGCTCGATCGAGCGGATCGCGTTCACCGAGAGGCGCAGACGCACCAGCTGCCCCAGGCTGTCGCTGAGCAGCGACGTTTCCTGGAGGTTCGGCTGGAAGCGGCGGCGATTCTTGTTGTTGGCGTGGCTGACGTTGTTGCCAAACTGCGTGCCCTTGCCGGTCACGGAGCACCGACGTGCCATCGGACTGTTCCTTTATTTTAGCAAATGAAACCCGGTAACGGACGGCCTGCCGCCCGAAGGAGGCCGCTATATAGTCGAACAAAAGCGCCGTCGTCAAGCCGGGATCCGCGATGAAGCCGTCGAAAGCCGAGTCGTCGCGGAAATGTGGAGAGTCGAAGCGCGGCGGTCTCTTCGATCCGGCGAAGAGACGCGCCGCGCCAGTCTTGCCGTGACCGGTGTCAGTTCACGGTGGGGGAGGTCTTCGACGCCGGCTTGGCGGCAACCGGCTTGGCGGTGCGGCGCGGCGCCGGCTTGACCGCGGCCTTCGCCTCGGCGGCGATGGCGGCGGTGGGAGAGGCCGTTTCGGCCTTCACCGTCTCAACCAGCTCTTTCACCGGCACCTCGACCGATCCGGCGACCGGAGAGGCGACGGTGGCGGCGACCGGAGCGGTTTCGGCAGCCATGGCCGGAACCGGGGTCGGTGCCGGAGCGGCTTCCGGAGCCTCGACAGCCGGGGCGGGAGCTTCAACCTTCGGAGCCTCGGCCTTCGGCGCGGCGAGCGTTACCGGGGCCGGCTTGGGGGCATCGGCCTTCGGGGCAGCCACGGAGGCGGTATCAGCGGCCGGGACCGGCAGGGTGGTGATCTCGGCCGCGATCTTGCTGGAGACGTCCAGGAAGCCCTGAACGCTCTCGCTGACGCGGGCCTGGGTGGTGGACAGCCAGTCACGCTGCAGCGCGGCCAGATCGGCGGCGGTGCGGGCCTTGCCCAATCCGGCGGCCAGACGGCTGGCGTCGTTGACCGACGCGGTCACGCCGTCGAACCAGCGGCGGTAGCCGTCCTGGACCAGGGTGGCGACGCGGGCGGACTTCGCGGCAGTAGTCTGGGCGTTGGTCTTGAACAGGTTCAGGACGTTGGCGGGGGTCGGCTGAGCGGTCATGGCGTTGTCTCCCGTAAAGCAAGGCATATTGGCGGAAACGGAAAGGCCGCTCCGGCGTAACCCCAGGAGACCGCGGGCACCCCGGCCCAAGCGACTTGGCGAATCGACAAAGGTCGAATCGGCGCACGCCGCCCCTTTCCCGCCCGGTGCAGAATAGCCCTACGGTTGGTGCGGTGCAACGGATTTGTTGCGGTGCAACATAAGCTGAACGGGTTATGCGGGGTCCGATCGATCGAGGAAGCGACCCAGGAGGGTGTGGGCCGCCGCCGCCGGGATGACGGCTCCGGCGGTAACCTCCGCTTCGAGCCGCGCCAGATCGGACCGTACGGCGGGGTGGGCGCGGAAGCGGTCGATCAGCGTCTCGCGGATCTCGCTCCACAGCCAGGCGCGGGCCTGCTCCGCCCGGCGGGTGGCGCGGGCGCCGTTGGCCTCGGTCAAGGTCCTGTGCTCGCCGATGGTCTGCCAGACCGTGTCGATGCCGATCTTCTTGAAGGCGGAGCAGCTGAGGACCGGCACCCGCCAGTCGCCATGGCGCAGCAGGGTCAGCGCGTGGCGGTAATCGGCGACGGTGTGGCGGGCGGTGGCGGCGAGGTCGCCGTCGGCCTTGTTGACGACCACGAGGTCGGCCAGCTCGACGATGCCCTTCTTGATGCCCTGCAGCTCGTCGCCGCCGGCCGGCAGCAGCAGCAGCAGGAACAGGTCGACCATGTCGGCGACCGCGGTCTCCGACTGGCCGACGCCGACCGTCTCCACGATGATGACGTCGAAGCCGGCGGCCTCGCAGACCAGCATCGCCTCGCGCGTGCGGCGCGCCACCCCGCCCAGCGTCGCGCCCGCCGGGGAGGGGCGGATGAAGGCGTCGGGATCGCGCGACAGGTCGACCATGCGGGTCTTGTCGCCCAGGATCGAGCCGCCGGTGCGCTGCGACGACGGATCGACCGCCAGCACCGCGACCTTGTGTCCCAGCCCGATGACATGCAGCCCGAACGCCTCGATGAAGGTCGATTTGCCGACCCCCGGCACGCCGGAGATGCCGAGTCGCACCGAGTTGCCGGTATGGGGCAGCAGAGCCGCCAGCAGCGCGTCGGCGATGGCGCGATGGTCGGCCCGCGTCGATTCGATCAGCGTGATCGCCCGCGCCAGCGCCCGCCGGTCCCCCGACCGGACGGCCCCTGCAAGTTGGGTTGCGAGGCGGGCAGCGTCTTGCGGGGCGGTGTCGGTCATGGCGGCGGCGCGTCGGTCAGTGCGAGGGGAGGGCTACCCTACCCGCGGAGCGGTCGCGGATAAAGCCCGGGCCTCACGTCCGCACCGCCGGCGACTCCACCGCCTCCAGGTTCAGCGCGGCGGCGAGCAGGGCGCGGGTGTACTCCTCGCGCGGCTCCTCGAAGATGCGCTGGGTCGGACCCTGCTCGACCACCTTGCCGTCCTTCATCACCATGACGTGGCTGGACAGCGCTCGCACCACCCGCAGGTCGTGGCTGATGAACAGGTAGGCGAGGTTGTGGCGGGCCTGGATGTCGCGCAGCAGATCGACGATCTGCGCCTGCACCGACATGTCGAGCGCCGAGGTCGGCTCGTCCAGCACGACGAATTTCGGCTTCAGCACCAGGGCGCGGGCGATGGCGATGCGTTGGCGCTGGCCGCCGGAGAACTCGTGCGGGTAGCGGTTGCGCGCCTCGGGCGGCAGGCCGACCTCCTCCAGCGCGCGGGCGACCATGGCCTCGCGTTCGCTGCGGTCGCCGATGCCATGGATGCCCAGCCCCTCGCCGATGATCTGGCCGACCGACAGGCGGGGCGACAGGCTGCCATAGGGGTCCTGGAAGACGATCTGCATCTCGCGCCTCAGGCCGCGCAGGCGTTTCGGCTGCCAGCCCTGGATGTCGGTGCCGTCGAAGCGGATGGCGCCCTGGCTGGCGTGCAGGCGCAGGAGCGCGAGGCCCAGCGTCGTCTTGCCCGATCCCGATTCGCCGACGACGCCGACGGTATGGCCGCGGCGGACCGCGACATCGACGCCGTCCACCGCCTTGACATGGCCGACGGTGCGGCGCAGCAGCCCCTTCTTGATCGGGAAATGCACCTTGAGACGGTCGGCGGCCATCACCTCCGCCGCGTCGTCGGGTGGCGACAGCGGGTTGCCGCGCGGCTCGGCCGACAGCAGCTTCTTCGTGTAGGCGTGGCGCGGGCGGATGAACAAATCGTCGACCTTGGCCTGCTCGACGATCTCGCCTTGGTTCATCACGCAGACGCGGTCGGCCATCTTGCGCACCACGCCGAGGTCGTGGGTGATCAGCAGCAGCGCCATGCCGAAGCGGCTTTGCAGATCCTTCAGCAGCGCCAGGATCTGCGCCTGGATGGTGACGTCGAGCGCCGTGGTCGGCTCGTCGGCGATCAGCAGGTCCGGCTCGTTGGCGAGCGCCATGGCGATCATCACGCGCTGGCGCTGGCCGCCCGACAGCTCGTGCGGGTAGGCGGTCAGCCGCTTTTCCGGGTCGGGCAGGCCGACGAGGCGCAGAAGCTCCAGCGTGCGGGCGCGGGCGGCGCCGCGCGACAGGCGCTTGTGCAGGAACAGGGTCTCGTTGATCTGCCGCTCGATGCTGTGCAGCGGGTTCAGCGAGGTCATCGGCTCCTGGAAGATCATGGCGATGCGGTTGCCGCGCACCTGCCGCAAAGTCTTCTCCTCGGCGCCGAGAAGCTCGGTGTCGCGGAAGCGGATCGAGCCGGCGGGGTGGTGCGCCATCGGGTAGGGCAGCAGCTGCAGGATCGACAGGGCCGTCACCGACTTGCCGGATCCCGATTCGCCGACGAGCGCCACCGTCTCGCCCTTCTGGATGTCGAAGGACACGCCCTTGACGGCCTGGGTCGCGCCGGCGCCCGAGCGGAAATCGACGCGCAGGCCCCGCACGGACAGGAGGTCGGGGTTGGGGGGCATCAGGCTCATGTCGGGCTCTTCACGGTCGTCGTCATCACTCCGCCGCCTCCTTGCGCGCGGCGGTGGCCGCGGCGGCCTCGCCGGGCAGCGCGGTGGACATCTGGGCGATGGTCTTGCGCGGGTCGAAGGCGTCGCGCACCGCCTCGCCGATGAAGATCAGCAGGCTCAGCATGATCGCCAGCACGAAGAAGGCGGTCAGCCCCAGCCAGGGCGCCTGGAGGTTGGATTTGCCCTGGGCCAGCAGTTCGCCCAGCGACGGCGAGCCGGGCGGCAGGCCGAAGCCGAGGAAGTCCAGCGCGGTCAGGGTGGTGATCGAACCGTTCAGGATGAAGGGCATGAAGGTCAGCGTCGCCACCATGGCGTTGGGCAGCACATGGCGCATCATGATCGTCACGTCGCCGGCGCCAAGCGCCTTGGCGGCGCGCACGTAATCGAGGTTGCGCGCCCGCAGGAACTCCGCCCGGACCACATGGACCAGCGAGGTCCAGGAGAACAGCAGCAGAAGGCCGAGCAGCCACCAGAAGGTCGGGGTCACCACGCTGGCCAGGATGATCAGCAGGAACAGGGTGGGCAGCCCCTGCCAGATCTCGATGAAGCGCTGGAACAAGAGGTCGGTCAGGCCGCCGAAGTAACCTTGGACCGCGCCGGCCGCGACGCCGATGACCGAGGAGAAGGCGGTCAGCACCAGCCCGAACAGAACCGAGATGCGGAAGCCGTAGATCAGCCGCGCCACCACGTCGCGCCCCTGGTCGTCGGTGCCGAGCCAGTTGTCGGCCGACGGCGGGGCCGGCGCCGGGACCGGCAGGTTGTAGTTGATGGTGCGGTAGCTGTAGGGGATCGGCGGCCAGACCATCCAGCCCTTGGCGGCGATCAGGTCGCGGACGTAAGGATCGCGGTAATCGGTCTCGGTCTCGAACTCGCCGCCGAAGGTGGTCTCCGGATAGGTATGGAAGACCGGCCAGTAATAGTGGTTCTCGTATTCGATCAGCAGCGGCTTGTCGTTGGCGATGAACTCCGCCCCCAGCGAGACGACGAACAGCACCAGGAAGATCCAGAAGGACCAGAAGCCGCGGCGGTTCGCCTTGAAATTGGCCAGCCGGCGCCGGGTCAGCGGAGTCATCACACCCTCCGCGAGTCGAAGTCGATGCGGGGATCGACCATCACATAGGTGATGTCGCCGACCAGATTCATGATCAGCCCCAGCAGCGTGAAGAAATAGAGCGTGCCGAACATCACCGGATAGTCGCGGTTGATCGCCGCCTCGAAGCCGAGCAGCCCCAGCCCGTCGAGCGAGAAGATAACCTCGATCAGCATGGCGCCGGTGAACAGGATGCCGATGAAGGCGCCGGGGAAACCGGCGATGACGATCAGCATCGCGTTGCGGAAGACATGGCCGTACAGCACGCGGTTTTCCGTCAGGCCCTTGGCCCTGGCGGTGGTGACGTACTGCTTGCCGATCTCCTCCAGGAAGGAGTTCTTGGTCAGCATGGTCAGGCCGGCGAAGCCGCCGATCACCATGGAGATCACCGGTAGGGCCATGTGCCAGAAATAGTCGAGCACCTGTTTGTACCAGGGCAGGCTGCCCCAATTGTCTGACACCAGCCCGCGCAGGGGGAACCAGTCGAGATAGCGCCCGCCGGCGAACACCACGATCAGCAGCACGGCGAACAGGAAGCTGGGAATCGCATAGCCGACAATGACCACGCCGGAGGTCCAGACGTCGAAGGGCTGGCCGTCGCGCACCGCCTTGGCGATGCCCAAGGGGATGGAGACCAGATAGACGATCAGCGTCGTCCAGATGCCGAGCGAGATCGACACCGGCATCTTCTCCAGCACCAGATCGACGACGCGGCGGTCCCGGAAGTAGCTGGTCCCGAAATCGAACATGATGTAGTTCGACATCATGTGGATGAAGCGTTCGTGCAGCGGCTTGTCGAAGCCGAACTCCTTCTCCAGCTGCTTGATGAAGGCGGGATCCAGCCCCTGGGCGCCGCGATATTTGCCGCCGCTGTCGCCGCCGGTCTGGTTCTGGCGCTGGGCGGCGGCGTTGGCGTCGCCGCCGGCGCTGCCGCCGATTCGCGAGGTCGCCTCCACCGCGGTGCCCTGGACGCGGGCGATCATCTGCTCGATCGGGCCGCCGGGAGCGATCTGCACGATCAGGAAATTGATCACCATGATCCCGAACAGGGTGGGGATGATCAGCAGCAGGCGGCGGATGATGTAGGCCAGCATCGCGGGTGTCCCGACCCTCCCCAATCTTCAGGTGGCAGTCTTGCAGATGACAGTCTTCAGGTGACGGCAGCTTAGACCAGACTGTTGCTCAGGGTCCCGTGCGGCGTGGGCTGTTGGCGAGCTTGGCGTTCTTGTCCGTATCGACCCACCAGCTGTCCGAGAAGCCCAGGCCGTATTTCGGGGCAACCGCCGGATGGGAGAAACGGTTCCAATAGGCGACGCGGTAGACATTGTCGTACCAGTGCGGAATGACGTACCAGTTCCACAGCAGCACGCGGTCCAGCGCCCGGGTGGCGGTGATCAGCGCCTCGCGGTCGGGGGCGGCGATCAGCGTCTCCACCAGCTTGTCGACCGCCGGGTTCTTGATGCCGATGGCATTCCGGCTGCCGGGCTGGTCGGCGCGCGAGGATTCCCAGTAATCGCGCTGTTCGTTGCCGGGCGACAACGACTGCGGGAAGCGCTCGATGATCATATCGTAATCGAAATTATCAGTGCGGTTCTGGTACTGCGCGCTGTCGATCACGCGGATCTGCGCCTCGATCCCGGCGCGCTCCAGATTGCGGACGAAGGGCTGGACGATGCGTTCCATGTCGGCCTGGACCAGCAGGATCTCGAAACGGAAGGGCTGGCCCTGCCCATTGGTCAGCTTACCGTTCTTCAGATCCCAGCCAGCGTCCTTCAGCAGACCCAGCGCGGTGCGCAGGTTGCCGCGGATGTTGCCGCTGGCGTCGGTCTTCGGCGGTTCGTAGGGCTTGGTGAACACCTCGTCCGGGATCTGGCCGCGGAAGGGTTCCAGCAGCTTCAGTTCGGCGGGCGAGGGCAGGCCGGTGGCCGCCAGTTCGGTATTGGCGAAATAGCTCTTGGTGCGCTGGTACAGGCCGTAGGACAGGTTGGCGCGCGTCCATTCATAGTCGAACAGGTAATTCAGCGCCTCGCGTACGCGGCGGTCCTCGAAGATCGGGCGGCGGATATTGAAGACGAAGGCCTGCATGCCTTGCGGGTCCTCGTGCTTGATCTCCTCCTTGATGATCTGGCCGTTCTGCACCGCCGGGACATTGTAGCCGGTTGTCCAGTTCTTCGACGAATTCTCCAGCCGGAAATCAAAGGCGCCGGCCTTGAACGCCTCGAAGGCCACGTCGAGGTCGCGGTAATAGTCGTAGCGGATGCGGTCGAAATTGTAGCGGCCGCGGTTGATCGGCAGATCCTTCGCCCACCAGTCCTTCACCCGCTCGTAGGTGATGGCGCGGCCGGGCTGGATGTCGACCACCTTGTAGGGACCGCTGCCGATCAGCGGTTCCAGTGTCGTGGTGGCGAAGTCGCGGCTGGCGAAGGCATGCTTGGGCAGGACCGGCAACTGGCCCATGATGACCGGCAGTTCGGGGTTGTTGCCATCCCGGAACGAGAATTTGACCGTACGCTCGCCGGTCTTCTCCGCCTTGGTCACGTCGGCGTAATAGGTCCGGTAGAGCGGGTGGCCCTTCTCCTTCAGCGTGTCGAAGCTCCAGATCACGTCGTCCGCCGTAACCGGCTGGCCATCATGGAAGCGAGCCTGCGGCCGCAGGGTGAAGGCGACCCAGGTGCGGTCCGGCGCGACCTCGATGCTTTCGGCCAGCAGGCCGTATTCGGTGATCGCCTCGTCGCCGTTGCTGGTGGTCAGGGTCTGGAATACCAGCCCCGAGCCGGCGGCGGCCTGTCCGCGCAGGATGAAGGGGTTCAGGTTGTCGAAGCCGCCGAAGGCCATCAGCTTGACCTCGCCGCCCTTCGGGGCGTCGGGATTGACATAGTCGAGATGCTGGAAGTCGGGCCCGTATTTCGGCTTGCCGTGCAGGGACAGGGCGTGGCTGCCCTGGGTCTGGGCCGCAAGTGGCGACGTCAGCAGCGGAAGCCCCGCCGCCGCCATCATCACTGCCGCCGCCATACCGGTGCCCAGCCACCGCATCCGACCCGTCATGCCCGCTCCCCCCGCTCTTTTGTTTTCCTGAAAACCGTTCAGTCTGATGGAGTTAGCCCCGCAATGGGGCGTCATCAAGGCTGCGCCGCCCTCTTCGTCGCATCGACCCACCAGGTCGCCGGGAAATTGGTGCTGCGATAGTCCTGGTCGTATTTCGGCCAGACCGTGGGGTGGGCCAGCCACGCCTTGTGGGCGATCCAGCTTTCGGCGTTGTGCCATTGCGGCACCATGTAGAAGCCCCACAGCAGGACGCGGTCGAGCGCGCGGGTGGCAGCCTGCACGCTGTCCAGATCCTTGGCGGTCAGCGCCTTTTCGATCAGGGCGTCGGCCACCGGATCGTGGATGCCGGAATAGTTCGCCGATCCCTTGATGCCGGCGGCGGCCGAGCCGAAATAGCTGCGCAGTTCGGTGCCGGGCGGGGTGAAGAAGGCGAGATTGATGACGGTGGCGTCGAAATCGAACTCGTCCAGCCGCGCCTGATATTGGGCGGTATCGACGAGGCGGATGGTGGCGTCGATGCCGACCCGGCGCAGGGTCTCGACATAGGGCTGGGTGACGCGGGTCAGCGCGCCGGTGCCGTCGAGGAACTCGACCGCCATCACCTCGCCGGTCTTCACATTGGTCAGCTTGCCGTTGCGGGTCTCCCAGCCGGCTTCCTTGAACAGGCGGGTCGCCTCGCGCACCTGGGCGCGGTTGTTGCCGCTGCCGTCCGTGGTCGGCAGGGCGAAGGGCTGGGTCAGCAGCCGGTCGGACAGCTGCGCCTTGAAGGGGTCCAGCAGGGCCAGTTCCGCCGGACCGGGCGGTCCCTTGGCGCCGAAGTCGGAGTTGGGGAAGTTGCTGAGCGTCCGCTTGTACTGACCGTACAGGATGTTCTTCTGGATCCAGTCGAAATCGAACAGCAGGGTCAGCGCCTCGCGCACGCGCGGGTCGGCGAACTTGTCGCGCCGGGTGTTCAGGCGGAAGCCCTGGGCGCCCAGCGGCAGTTCGCTCGGCACCTCCAGCTTCAGGACCCGGCCGTCCCTGGCGGCGGGGAAGTCGTAGCCGGTGGTCCAGCGCTGCGCCCGGTATTCGCCGCGGAAATCGTAGGCGCCGGCCTTGAACGCCTCGAACATCACGTCGTCGTCGCGGTAGAAATCGTCCTTCACGATGTCGAAATTGTAGAAGCCGCGCGCGGTCGGCAGATCCTTCGCCCACCAGTCGGCGACCCGCTCGTAGGTGATGGAGCGGCCGGCATCGACCGTCTTGATGCGGTAGGGACCGCTGCCCAGCGGCGGCTCGAGCGTCGTCTTGGAGATGTCGCGGCCGTTCGACGTCCACCAGTGCTTGGGCTGGGGCGAGAAGGTGGTGGCGAAGTCGATGATCGGCTTGATCTCCCCCGTGCCGGTCAGGGTGATCTTGAAGCGGCGGTCGTCCAGCGCCTCCACCTTGGCGGTGTGGTCGAGGAAGGACTTGATGAAGGGCGCGCCATGGGCCTGGATCGCGTCCCAGGTGAAGACGATGTCGGCGCTGGTGATCGGCGTGCCGTCATGCCAGTGGGCGCCCTGGCGCAGCGTGAAGATCGCCCAGCCGTAATCGTCGGGCATCTCGACGCTCTCCGCCAGATGGGCGTAGGCGGCATCCAGCTCCCAGCCGGAGCCGACCATCAGCGTGTCGGAGATCAGCCCCAGCGTGCGCGGCCGCACCCCGCGCAGGATCAGCGTGTTCAGGCTGTCGTAGGTGCCCGGCTGCGATTCGGCCAGCCCGATCGACCCGCCCTTGGGCGCGTCGGGATTGACGTGGGGGAAATGGGTGAAGCCGGGCTTGAACTGAGGCTCGCCGAACTGCTTCAGCGCGGTGACGGTCACGGTCGCCGCCTGCGCCGGCGCCAGGAGCGCCGGGGTCGAAAGGGTCAGGATCGTAGCGGCAATGGCGAAAAGGCGGCGCATCGGCGGTCCTGTATCGGGAGCGGGCGTCTTGGTTAGATTGCCACGCCCGCTCTCCGGTCAAGCGCTATTCCGTTTAGAACTCAACGTCCCTGGACGGTCCGCCAATGGTCGGCCATGCGGTCCATCAACTGGCGATAGCGACGGTCGCCGCGCATCAGCCTGCGCACCGACTTCCCGTTGCGCGGGTCGGCCAGCATCCAGGCTTCCGCCGCCGCCTGATGTTCCGGATGGATGGAGAGCAGGTAGATGGCCGCCTGTTCCGGGGACGCAACGGTCTTTTCGGCCAAACGCTCCAGGATCGCGCCGACGTAGATCGGCAGCACCCTGCGGAAATCCTCCGGTCCGCCCTCCGTGTCCGCACCGTCGGCCGGGCTGGCGCCGTCGGTCATCAGGGCCTGTCGCTCGGCAGCGGGCAGGGCGAAGAAGGCGTCCAGCCCCAGCAGCAGGTCGCAGACGGTCTTCTTGCGCACCATCCAGTTCGATCCCCCCGATACCCGCGCCGCAAGCCCTTCCAGGAAGGGGCGCAGCTTTTCTGGGGAAGTTTCGAAGACGGAACGGGCGGGCGGGCTGATAGCGGTCATGGGGGTTCCCTCAGCCGGCCAGCACCGCCATGGCGTCCCGGTGGGTCTGCGGGTCGCCGGCGGCGATCACCCGGCCGCTGGAGTTGGCGTCGAGCGGCTTGCCGTCCCAATCCGTCATCAGCCCGCCGGCCCCGGTCACCACCGGCACCAGGGCCGCGAAGTCGTACAGCTTCAGCCCCGACTCGACGACGAGGTCGTAATAGCCGGACGCCAGCAGGCCGTAAGTGTAGCAGTCGCCGCCATAGGACGCCGTCTTCACCTTGGCGGCGACGCGGCGGTAGGCCTCGTAGTCGCTGCCGGGGAACAGGTCGGGCGAGGTGGTGCCGAACATGGCGGCGCCCAGCCCGCCGGGGCAGGGGCGGACGCGCACCGGCTGGCCGTTGTGGGTGGTCGGCCGGCCCTCCACGCCGATCCAGCGGTCGCCGACGATTGGCTGGTCGATGATGCCCATCACCGGGCGGCCATGGTGCAGCAGGGCGATCAGCGTGCCGAAGATCGGCCGGCCGGTGATGAAGGACTTGGTGCCGTCGATGGGATCGATCACCCAAACCCATTCGGCGTCCAGATTCTTGGTGCCGTGTTCCTCGCCATAGATGCCGTCGTCGGGGCGCTGGCTTTCGATGATGGTGCGGATGACGTGCTCCGCCTCGCGGTCGGCGACGGTGACCGGCGAGGCGTCGGCCTTGTCGTCGATGGCAACGGGGGTGCGGAAATAACGCCGGACCACGCTGCCGCTGGAGTCGGCCAACCGCTGGGCGAGCGCCACCATCGGGGCGGGGCAGGGTTCGGTCATGGTCGCTCCTTCGAGGCTTCTGTCGATATCGGTGCCGCATCCTAACGACGCAGGACTGCCCCGGAAACCCGAAAGCGCCCCGGCTCTGCTTGAGGAGAGGTCGCGATTTCCGCCGGGCAGCCCATCCGCCGCGAGGGCTTTCCGCCCGCCGCGGCTTGTGGCAGCCTCGACTTGCCATGACGAACCGACCCAACATCTACGCCGCCACGCCGGTTGACCGCGCCTCCCTCCGCCGCAAGGACGAGGATTGGCTGACGCAAGCCTGGCTCGCTCCCGCGTCTCGCGTCCTGCCGGTCTGGCAGGCCAACAGCTTCGTCGCCGGCCCGCAGGATGCGCCGCGCGCCGTCCTGTTGCCGGTCGAAGGGTTGGATGCGGTGCCGATCTTCCTTGGTCTGATGGAGGATGGCGTCCCGCTCTTCACCGTCGATCTGTCGATGGTCGAGGATCCCGACGCGCTGCCGGCCTTGCGGGGGCATGGCCGGTTCGAGGATCTGCGCGTCACCGGCCCGCTGATGCCGGAAGGGGAGGCGGCGCTGTGCGCCTATGCCCGCGGCATGGTGTGGTGGAACGCCCGCCACCGCTTCTGCGGAGTCTGCGGCTCCCCGGCGGCCACGGCCGAGGGCGGGCATGTACGCATCTGCACCAACCCCGACTGCGCCACCCACCATTTCCCGCGCACCGACCCGGCGGTGATCATGCTGGTCCATGACGGCGGCGACCGGGCAGTCCTGGGCCGGCAGAGCCGGTTCCCGTCCGGCATGCATTCGGTGCTGGCCGGCTTCGTCGAGCCGGGCGAGAGCCTGGAGGACACCGTCGCCCGCGAGGTGTTCGAGGAGGTCGGTCTGACCGTCACCGACATCCGGTACCGCTCGTCGCAGCCCTGGCCCTTCCCGTCGTCGCTGATGCTGGGCTTCACCGCGCGGGCCACCAGCTTCGACATCGACACCGGTGCCGACGAGCTGGAAAGCGCCCGCTGGTTCGACCGCGACTTCCTGCGCACCCATACGCCGGACGAGACCTTCCGCCTCGCCCGGCCCGACTCGATCGCTCACCGCCTGATCCGGGAGTGGATGGCGGAGGGGTGAGGGATCAGTGGATGAACAGCTTCACGAAGATGCCGATCTGAAAGACAAGGACGGAGCCGAGCATCCACTTCATCAGGTTCGTGTCGGATTTCATCCTGCCATTTCCGGATTTCCGCATGTCAGTCGAGGTCCGGATGCGGGCCGGGTCCGGGCCAGAAGCGTTCCTCCAGCGCTTGCCTGCCGTACGGGTTGACGGGCGGGAAGCTGCCGGCCGGAAGGCCTGTCTCCAGTGCCGCCTTTTGAACGGCCCGCTTGTAGAGCTTGGAATCCTCCAGCAGTTCGGCGAGCAGAGGACGCAGGCTCGGGCTTTCGTCCACCACGTCTTCGATGCGATGACGCTGCTCGCCGATGGTTCCAAGCCAGCTGCCCGTGCGCATCGCCGGCTGGAACTGGTACTTGAGGAGATGGGTGAGCAGCACTTCAAGCCGGCTGCGCAGATCCTGCCGCTTGGCCTTTCCCATATCCTCCAGCTCTTCGGCGAGGTTGGCGCGGTCCAGCGCAGTGAGGGTTCCTGCACGGAGCAGAGCCGCCTGGCGTTCGAGCCAGGCGACGAAATCCTCGTCGTAAAGGTCGCCGCCCTGCATGTCCGCAACGGGCCTGGCCGGCGAGACGGGCCGCTCCGGGCTTGGCTTGGACATGCCTCGGATGATGCGCATGGTCGGCCTGACATTGGGAAGGAATTGCGGGGTCCACAAAACCTAACATAGGGCGCCAAGCCGGTCATGCGACGCATGGGTGGAGTCGCGGCGTCCGTCGATGGCGCCGCGGCCCGGCGTCAATCCTCGCCGACGCGCTGGCTTTCCTGGTAGCGGAAGGGGTTGGCCGGATAGACGCCGAGGATCTTCACCTCGCGGGCGAAGAAGTCCAGCTCCTCCAGGGCGAGGCGCAGGGAACGTTCGTCCGGGTGCCCTTCCACGTCGGCGTAGAACTGGGTCTGGGTGAAATGGCCGCCGACCATGTAGCTTTCCAGCTTGGTCATGTTGATGCCGTTGGTGGCGAAGCCGCCCAGCGCCTTGTAGAGCGCGGCCGGCACGCTGCGGACGCGGAAGACGAAGGTGGTGATCGTCTTGCAGGACCCCAGCGCCGGCAGCTTCGGCTCGCGCGCCAGGATCAGGAAGCGGGTGGTGTTGTGGGTGGCGTCCTCGATCCCGCTCTTCAGGATGTCGAGGCCGTAGATCTCGGCGGCCAGCGAGGAGGCGATGGCGGCATGGCGCGGGTCGTTCATCGCCGCGATTTCTTTCGCCGCGCCGGCCGTGTCGGCATGGTTGATCGCCTGCAGGCCCAGGCTGCGGATGGCGGTCTGGCACTGCGACAGCGCCTGGATGTGGCTGCGCACGGTCTGGATGCTGTCGAGCGTCGCGCCCTTCGGCGCCAGCAGCTGGTGGTTCACCCGCTGGAAATGCTCGCCGATGATGTGCAGGCCGCCTTCCGGCAGCAGATAGTGGTTGTCGGCGACGCGGCCGGCGATGGAGTTCTCCACCGGGATCATCGCCAGCGACGCCCGGCCGTCGCGCACCGCCGAGAAGGCGTCCTCGAAGGTGGCGCAAGGCATGGTGGTCATGGTCGGCCGCGCATTGCGGCAGGCCAGATCGGAATAGGCGCCGGGGAAGCCCTGGAAGGCGATGATGTTGGACGTGCCCATGAGCGGATTTCCCCCGGCGGATCTTAGATAAGAGATTGATATATCAGGCACCGGCCGTCTTGCGGCCGGACAGCAGGGCGCAGGCGCGCTCCAGGTCGGCGGGAGTATCGACACCCAGCGGAACCGCGTCAACGACCGCCGCGCCGATGCGCATGCCGTTGGACAGGGCGCGCAGCTGCTCCAGCCGCTCGCGCTGCTCCAGCACGGACGGCGGCAGCGACACGAAACGCTCCAGCGCCGCCCGGCGATAGGCGTAGAGGCCGATATGGTGGTAGAGCGGCCCGTCGCCGGTCGGCGCGGTGGCGCGGGTGAAGTAGAGCGCGCGGCCCTGGCGGGAACCCGCCGGCAACTCCAGCACCGCCTTCACCACGTTGGGGTTGGTCCGCTCCTCCTCCCGCGTGATCTCGGCGACCAGGGTAGCGATGTCCACCTCCGGATCGGCCAGCGGGGCGAAGGCGGCACGCACGCTTTCCGGTTCGATGGTCGGCAGGTCGCCCTGCACGTTGACCACCGCGTCGTGCCGGCCCTCCGGATCGATCAGCTGCACCGCCTCGAAGATGCGGTCGGAGCCCGAGGGATGGTCGGGCCGGGTCAGCACCGCGGTGCCGCCGGCCGCCTCCACCGCGCGGACGATCTCCGGTTCGGCGCAGGCGACCACCACCGGGCCGATCTCCGCCTCCATGGCGCGGCGCAGCACATGGACGATCATCGGCGCGCCGAGGATGTCGGCCAGCGGCTTGCCGGGCAGCCGGACGGAGGCCATGCGCGCCGGAATCACCACGATCGGATTGGTGGGGCGGCCGCCGAGGGAACCGGTGGAGGGGCTGGCGGGGGCGGTGGTCGGCATGGCTCAAAAACTCCGGTGGGGAAGCTCCGGTAAGATCACGGATCCGTGACATGACTGGCGCGGGTGAACCACGGACGCCGGGGCGGCGTCAAGGGGCAGCATGGGGAGCGGCATGAGGGCCGGCTTGGCGGGATCCGCTCTGTTTTGCGGTGCAGCGTAATGCGCAAGGAAATTAAGTGGTTGGTGACTGCGACAAATTTGTATGCGACCTTTTTTCGCGGTCCGCCGGGCTATGACAAGCTTCGGACCGCGGGCTATGGTGACCGCGGCGCGTTCAGCCGCGGGCGGGAGAAACGCCGAGTGTACTGAAATTAGGGAACAAAGGGGCTCATCAATGAGCATGGAGTGGAACAAGATTTTCGGCGCCGTGCTGCTGGCCGGGCTGATCGCGATGCTGGCCGGATTCGCGTCCAAGGTGCTGGTTCATTCGAAGCCGCTCGAAAAGAGCGTCTATGTCGTCGCGACTCCCGAGGGGGCCAGTGCGCCCGCCGACAAGGGGGCCGCTCCCACCGGTCCGGCGCCGATCGCGCCGCTGCTCGCGGCCGCCAGCCCGGACGCCGGGCAGAAGGTCGCCAAGGCCTGCGCCGCCTGCCACAGCTTTGACAAGGGCGGTGCCGCCAAGGTCGGCCCGAACCTGTACGGCATCCTTGGCGGGCCCAAGGGTCACATGCAGGGCTTCGGCTATTCCGACGCCCTGGTCAAGACCGGCGGCACCTGGACCTACGACGAGCTGAACAAGTTCCTCTACGACCCGAAGGCCTACGCCCCGGGGACCAAGATGACCTTCGCCGGCCTGAAGAAGGATGATGACCGCGCCGCCGTCATCGCCTATCTGCGCTCGCTGGCCGACAGCCCGCAGCCGCTGCCGCAGTAACCCGCGGGTCCAGGGCACCGGTCGCCTCCGCGGGTGGAAAGGAAACGGCCCCGCTCTCGCAAGAGGGCGGGGCCTTTTTTCGCGTGGAAATCCCCCTCTTTCCGAGGCGAGAGGAGATTTTACCGCCGCAGGCCGCGAGCGATCTCCAGATAGTCCGGGTCGTTTTCCGGAGTCAGCCAGCCGTGGCGGATCAGGAAATCGGCCACCACGAGGTTGACGTTGAACTTCCAGTCGCCGGTGTTGCGGATCGAGTCCGCCACCTTGTCAAGCGGCCAGAGCTCGAAGCTCTCCACCTCGCCGTCGGTGTTGACGGGCGTTACGCCGGGCGGAAGCTCCAGGTCGTAGACGAACAGGCGGTCGCGCTTCAGCCCGGCCGGGGTTTCCATCGTGTAGCTGATGGCGCCGACCGGCAGCGCGCGCCTTGCGGTCCCGGCATCGAGGCCGGCCTCCTCCGCCGCTTCCTTCTCCAGATTCTCGGCCAGGGTCAGGCCGATGGGCTGGCCGCCGGCGATCAGGTTGTCGAGCTGCCCCGGCGCCACCTCGCGGTCGCGGGCGCGGCGGCCGACCCACAGCATCAGGTCCCCGGCCTCGTTTCGGACGAAGCCGTTGATGTGCAGGCCATAGGCCTCGATCCCGAAGGCGCCGACCGCGGCGCGGTCCAACCGGGCCAGCGGCTCCGCCCCCCAGCGCGGCGTCACCGGGTAATATTCCCCGCGCAGCGCCTTGACCGTCCCCTGCTCCACCAGATAGGCGGCGGCATGGTCGAGCAGGGTGGAACGCGCTTCGAAATCCCGGATTTCGGGCGCGATGGTCAGCCGGTCGGCGCTGACGACGAAGCCGGGATCGACGTCGGGCAGCGCCTCGGCCAGGGCATGGCGCACCCAGCCCACGGCGTGGCCGTCCAGTTCGAACGGGCGGAAGCCGGACAGGTCGTGCGCGTTGCACGCGCGGATGTGATCGAGAAAGCTCATGCCCCCATCTAAGCGGGGCCGGAGAGCCGGCGCAACCGCTCATCCAGGGCAGTCCTCACCCTCGCATTTTTGGATATCTTGCGCGGCATCGGTTGCCATCGTACACAGGCCCGGTCACGAAATGACCGTCGGGCAGCATCCCGCCGGACGGTTGCTCAAGCGAAAGGGCGAGGCGTGGTGGCTGACCAATCGGCTGAGGGCGCAGCGGCAATCGAGATGGAGACGTCGTTCGGCGCCCTGTCGGTCCTGGTGGTCGAGGATGAATCCTTCACCCGCATGGTGGTGGCGAAGATGCTCGGCACGCTGGGCGTCAAGGCGGTGCATCAGGCTGCCGACGGCGAATCGGGGCTTGCCGCCGTCGCCGCCCATGCTCCCGATCTGGTCCTGTGCGATGTGGAAATGCAGCCGATGGACGGCTTCGGCTTCGTCCGCGCGCTGCGCGGGAGCAGCGATTCGCGCCATCGCGCCCTGCCGGTGGTGTTCATGAGCGGCCGTGTCGACGGCGACCGCGAAGCCCAGGCGCGCGAAAGCGGCGCCGACGCGGTGCTGGCCAAGCCGGTCACTCCGGACGGCCTGCGCAAGGCCCTGCTGATCGGATCCAGGGCCGGACAGCCAGCCTGAGGGGCCGTCCGAAAGTCCTGTTTGCCGTCTGCGATTGCCCCTTCCGGCAGCGCCGGACGGGGACCACGGGCGTGGCCTTAAAATTTCCCACCCCGTGGCAAGCCTGCCAAGTTATTGAAACAATTCGGCAATCGAGCGGTAATCGCCCACCGCGCCGCATCCGGGCCGCATCCTCACCCAATTTCCGCCTTGTTGATGAGGACGATTGGGACGCAACATGATCTCAAAGAGGTGTTGCGGGCCTGTGGCCGACACTGCGGCAGACCGCGATGCCTCTTACCGGATTTTGTTAAGGTTTGGAGTCCAGCATCGACGGTAAATCCCTGCGCCGTGCTTGGTCGAGGCGGCGCGTCTGCTTGAGGAGGCCGATGGCGTGACAAGGAGCGCCCGATCGAACCCGCAGGGGTCGCATCGCAATGGGCAGTTCTTCCCGACTGGACGGGCAACGACGATTGCCGCCGGTTTCACGCCGTCTTCTCCTCATACCGTCACAGTCCTTTCACCGAACCTTCCGCTGCACGCGCGGGTTGAAAAGGTGCGCTCGGCGTACCGGTACCGGCCTTGGGACCTAGGTCCTATGGCGGAGGCCGGCTCCATGGCGGGCTTTCCGGCTATGGAGCCTGAGTGCCTGGAAAGCTCCAGGTGGAGCATTACATTCAAAAATGACTCGTTCGGGGGTTGCCGCGTCACAGGACGGACGGCTCCCGGCCTTCACAGGACCGTTCCTTACACCAGACCGCTGGCTTCTACCGCTGAGCGGGGAGGCTGCGGACCCGACGAGGTCCGCGCCTTCCCTGGAGTGCCCCTTGGATCGCGGCATGCGCCGCGCCCTGCCGCCGCAGCCACCGGCGGCGCCCCGGCGCATCGGACCAGATAAGACGGAGCGACGAATGTTCCCGGCCGACGAACTGTTCACGCGCTACACGCAGAATTACGAGACCCGCCGCGAGACCGAGATGTCCTTGATGGACTATCTCCAGCTGTGCCGCGACGACCCGATGGCCTACGCTTCGGCCTCCGAGCGCATCCTGGCCGCCATCGGCGAACCCGAAGTTGTGGACACTGCCCGCGACCCGCGGCTGGGCCGCATCTTCATGAACAGGACCATCAAGGTCTATCCCGCCTTCTCCGAGTTCTACGGCATGGAGGAGACGATCGAACGGATCGTCGGCTTCTTCCGGCACGCCGCGCAGGGGCTGGAGGAGCGCAAGCAGATCCTCTACCTGCTGGGCCCGGTCGGCGGCGGCAAGTCGTCGCTGGCGGAGCGGCTGAAGCTGCTGGTGGAGAAGTGCCCGATCTATGTCCTGAAGGCCGGCAAGGAGATCAGCCCGATCTTCGAAAGCCCGCTCGGCCTGTTCAACCCGGACGAGATCGGCGACGAGCTTGAGGAGCGATTCGGCATCCCCAAGCGCCGCCTGACCGGGCTGATGAGTCCCTGGGCGGTCAAGCGGCTCGACGAGTTCGGCGGCGACATCAACCGCTTCAAGGTGGTGAAGCTCCACCCCAGCAAGCTGCGCCAGATCGGCGTGACCAAGACCGAGCCGGGCGACGAGAACAACCAGGACATCTCGTCGCTGGTCGGCAAGGTCGATATCCGCAAGCTGGAGATCTACAGCCAGAACGATCCCGACGCCTACAGCTTCTCCGGCGGCCTGAACCGGGCGACCCAGGGCATGCTCGAGTTCGTCGAGATGTTCAAGGCGCCGATCAAGATGCTGCACCCGCTGCTGACCGCGACGCAGGAGGGCAACTATGTCGGGTCGGAGAACATCGGCGCCATTCCCTTCCAGGGCGTGATCCTGGCCCACTCCAACGAGGCGGAGTGGCAGACCTTCAAGAACAACAAGAACAACGAAGCCTTCATCGACCGCATCTGCGTCATCAAGGTCCCCTACTGCCTGCGGGTGGCGGAGGAGCAGAAGATCTACGACAAGCTGGTCCGCGGCTCCGATCTGGCGACCGCCCCCTGCGCGCCGTCGACGCTGGAGATGCTGGCCCGCTTCTCGGTGCTGTCGCGCCTGCGCGAGCATCCGAACAGCAGCTTCTACAGCAAGATGCGGGTCTATGACGGCGAGAGCGTCAAGGAGACCGATCCCAAGGCCAAGTCGATGCAGGAGTACAAGGACCAGGCCGGCGTCGATGAGGGCATGGGCGGCATCTCCACCCGCTTCGCCTTCAAGGTGCTCGCCTCGACCTTCAACTACGACTCGACCGAGATCTCGGCCGATCCGGTGCATCTGATGTATGTGCTGGAACAGGCGATCCGCCGTGAACAGTTCCCGGAGGAGACGGAGAAGAAATACGTCGAGTTCATCAAGGCCGAACTCGCCCCGCGCTACGCCGAGTTCATCGGCAACGAGATCCAGAAGGCCTATCTGGAATCCTACTCCGACTATGGCCAGAACCTGTTCGACCGCTATGTCGATTACGCCGACGCCTGGATCGAGGATCAGGACTTCAAGGATCCCGACACCGGGCAGCTGATGAACCGCGAGCTGCTGAACCAGGAGCTGACCAAGATCGAGAAGCCGGCGGGCATCGCCAACCCGAAGGACTTCCGCAACGAGGTGGTGAAGTTCGCCCTGCGCGCCCGCGCCGCCAACTCCGGCCGCAACCCGTCCTGGACCTCCTACGAGAAGATCCGCGAGGTGATCGAGAAGCGGATGTTCAGCCAGGTCGAGGATCTGCTGCCGGTGATCAGCTTCGGCTCGAAGAAGGACGGCGAGACCGAGAAGAAGCACACCGAGTTCGTCTCGCGCATGATGACGCGCGGCTACACCGAGCGGCAGGTCCGCCGGCTGGTCGAGTGGTACATGCGGGTCAAGCAGGCGGGCTGACCGGCAGACGGGCTGACGCGGGTGGACTGAGGGGATGCGGAATTGCCGCGGGGCAGGGTGTTGCAACGCCCCGCGGCAACCCCACTGTCATAGAATGCTGTCAGAGTGTGAAGGCCGCGTGACGAAACGGGTGGGAGGGCCAGCCCCTTGATGAACATCATCGACCGTCGCCTGAACCCGCAGGGCAAGAGCCTGGCCAACCGCCAGCGCTTCCTCCGCCGTGCCAAGGAGCAGGTGGTCAAGGCGGTCCGCGACGCTTCCGGAAAACGGGGCATCCAGGATATCGAGAACGGCGAGAAGGTGACGATCGCCGCCGGCGGGGTGCGCGAGCCGTCCTTCCATCGCGCGTCCCAGGGCGGGGTGCGCGACTATGTCGTGCCCGGCAACAAGGAGTATGTGGAGGGCGACACCATCCAGCGCCCGGACGGCGGCGGTGGCGGCCGCGGCAGCGAGGGCAGCGCCGACGGCGAGGGCGAGGACGAGTTCCGCTTCGTCCTGTCGCGCGACGAGTTCCTCGACATCTTCCTGGAGGATCTGGAGCTTCCCGACCTGGTGAAGCAGAAGGTCAAGCAGTCCGAATCGCACACGCTGACGCGGGCCGGCTATTCGGTGTCGGGGTCGCCGGCCAACCTGAACCTCGTCCGCACCATGCGGAACAGCCTGTCGCGCCGCATCGCGCTGAAGCGCCCCAAGCGCGACGAGATCCGCGAGATGGAGGAACTGCTCCGCGAGGCGGAGGAGTCGGGCGAGGACGCCGAGCAGATCCAGGCGCTGCGCGAGCAGCTCGAGCGCATCGTCCTGCGCTCCCGGCGCATCCCCTTCATCGACCCGATCGACGTCCGCTACAACCGGTTCGAGACGGTGCCGAAGCCGATCGCCCAGGCGGTGATGTTCTGCCTGATGGACGTGTCGGGCTCGATGACCGAGCACATGAAGGACCTGGCCAAGCGCTTCTTCATGCTGCTGTACCTGTTCCTGAAGCGCCGGTACCGGTCGGTCGACATCGTCTTCATCCGCCACACCCATGAGGCCAAGGAGGTGGACGAGGAAACCTTCTTCTACTCCACCGAGACCGGCGGCACCGTGGTGTCCACCGCGCTGGAGGAGATGCAGAAGGTGGTGCAGGAGCGCTACCCGCACAATGAATGGAACATCTACGCCGCCCAGGCGTCGGACGGCGACAACATGTCGTCGGACAACGCCAAGTCGGCGACCCTGCTGCGCGACGCCATCCTGCCGATGTGCCAGTATTTCGCCTACATCGAGGTGGCGGCGGAACACAACATGGGCCTGTCGGCGCTGGGGCGCGAGACCGAGCTGTGGCGCACCTACAAGCAGGTGCAGAGTCCGGAACGCCCGCTGGCGATGCGCCGCGTCCGCTCCCGCCGGGAGATCTTCCCGGTCTTCCGCGAGCTGTTCTCGCGGGAGAAAGCCGGGGCGTGAGGGCGCCTGAGGGGATAAAGGGAAATCACCGCCACCTTCCCGCATAAGGGGGCAGGGAGGCGGTAGGGGGAGATCGAGAATGACCGCTGTGATCACCAGGCCCGACGCGCTGCTCTATGACGGCGTCGAGTGGGATTACGACAAGATCAAGCGCGTCTACGACGCCATCGAGCACATCGCGCTGAAGGAGATGGGCCTCGACGTCTATCCCAACCAGATCGAGGTCATCACCGCCGAGCAGATGCTCGATGCCTATTCGTCCATCGGCATGCCGCTGATGTACAAGCACTGGTCCTTCGGCAAGCATTTCGCCCGCGACGAGATGATGTACCGCAAGGGCTATCGCGGCCTGGCCTACGAGATCGTCATCAACTCCAGCCCCTGCATCAGCTACATCATGGAAGAGAACACCATGACGATGCAGACGCTGGTGATCGCCCACGCCGCCTTCGGCCATAACCATTTCTTCAAGAACAACCAGCTGTTCCAGCAATGGACCGATGCCGAAGGCATCCTCGACTATCTGGAATTCGCCAAGACCTACATCGCCCATTGCGAGGAGCGCTACGGCCACGCCGCGGTGGAGCGGGTGCTGGACGCGGCGCACGCGCTGATGAGCCAGGGCGTGCACAAGTATCCCAAGAAGCGTTCCGACCTGCGGACCGAACAGCGGCGCGAGCGCGAGCGGCAGGAATACCAGGACCAGACCTTCAACGATCTGTGGCGCACCGTGCCCAAAACCGCCGCCGGCCCGCGGCCTGCCAAGTCGGTGTCGGAGCGCAAGAAGCTGCTGGGATTGCCGGAAGAGAACATCCTCTATTTCCTGGAGAAGAAGGCGCCGCGGCTGGAGCACTGGCAGCGCGAACTGCTGCGCATCGTCCGCCACATCTCGCAGTATTTCTATCCGCAGAAACAGACCAAGGTGATGAACGAGGGTTGCGCCACCTACGTCCATTACCAGATCATGAGCCGGCTGCATGAAACCGGCCAGATCAGCGAAGGCGCCTTCCTGGAGTTCCTGCACTCGCACACCTCCGTGGTGTTCCAGCCGGAGTTCGACGACAAGCGCTTCTCCGGCCTGAACCCCTACGCGCTTGGCTTCGCGATGATGCAGGACATCGCCCGCATCGCCGAGAAGCCGACCGACGAGGACCGCCAGTGGTTCCCCGACCTCGCCGGCCGCGGCGACGGCATGGCGGCGGTGCGCGAGGCCTGGGCCAACTTCCGCGACGAGAGCTTCGTCCTGCAATATCTCAGCCCGCATCTGATGCGGAAGCTGAAGCTGTTCAGCGTGCGCGACGACGCCGAGGACCCCTATCTGCTCGTCGACCACATCCACAACGAGCGCGGATACCGCGACATCCGCAAGAAGCTGGCCCGCCAGTACGACCTCGGCTATCTGGAGCCGGACATCCAGATCGTCGACGTCGATCTTGCCGGCGACCGCAAGCTGATCCTGCAGCACCGCGTCACCAACGGCGTGCTGCTGGACGAGAGCGACGCCAAGGCGGTGCTGCGCCACATCGCCAACCTGTGGGGTTACGAGGTGCAGCTGATCGAGGTGTCGGCGATCTCCGAGGCGATCCTGAAGGAGCATGCCGTCACCGCCCCCAGCGGAATCGGCGTGGGCTGACGATTCGCCCTCCTCCGGACCTGCCGAGGGCGGGACGGAGGAGGGCGGGTCCGCATCCCGGCGGACGCGACGGCTGCGGCCGGCTCCGCTACACTTCCGGCCGGGCGCAAGGCTGGAGAGGGCGATGGCGGACGATCTGCTGGGGGGAGAGGGGCCGGTCGGGCTGGTGAGGGCGCGGCACGGCCTGATGATGTTCCGGCGGACCGACAGCGTCGTCGGCCGGTCGCTGGGCTATTACGGAGAATATTTCGAGCAGGAGGTCGCGCTGTTCCGCCAGTGCGTCCGGGCCGGCGACCGGGTGATCGACGTCGGCGCCAACATCGGCGCCCACACGGTTGCGCTGGCGCGGCTGGTCGGCCCCGCTGGCCGGGTGCTGGCGCTGGAGCCGGTCGATGCCAATCACAGGTTGCTCTGTGGAAATCTTGCGCTGAACGGGCTGGACTGGGCCGACGGCTTGCAGGCCGCCGCCGGGGCGGCCGATGGCATGCTGCATCTCGCCGCGGTGGCGATGGAGCAGGATGGCAATTACGGGGCGCTGTCGCTCGACGCGCTGGCGGGGGACCGGCCGGTGCCGGTGCATCGCCTGGACGGGCTGGTCGGCGACAGGCTGGCGGGGCCCGGCCGCGTCCGCCTGATCAAGATCGACGTCGAGGGGATGGAGGCCGAGGTTCTGGAGGGCGCGCGTGGCCTGATCGCCCGCGACCGGCCGGTCCTGTATGTGGAGAACGACCGTGCCGACCGGTCGGCCGCCCTGATCCGCCTGCTCGGCGAACTGGGCTATGCCTGCTACTGGTATCTGCCGGCCTTCCATAATCCCGCCAACTTCGCCGGCCGCTCGGACCCGATCTTCGGCTATGGGCTGGTCGACGACGGGGCGGAGATCCACGGCCTCGGCATGGGGATCAACCTGTTCTGCCTGCCGGCGGAAGCGGGTGCGCGCATCAACGGCCTGCTGCCGGTCGCCGGTCCGGACGAACACCCGCTGGTGCGCGGCCACAACGGACGCTTCATCGGCGGTTGATGGCGCGGCCCGGATGGTCAATGGTGCTCTTGCGGTTCCTCTTGCGATCCTGTCCGCGATCAGCGCTCCGGCTCGGGCTTGATGCCGGCATCCTTCATGGCGTGCATCAGGTCCAGCACCACGGTGCTGATGTCGGGGAAGGACAGGGCCACTGCGTGGCGGTCGGGGTCGAGGCGGACGACATGCGCGACCTGACGGCCGCCGACGCGCCGGCCTCCCGTCTCCGGCACCTCCGGGCAGTACAGCTCAAGCCGAAGCTTGCCGCCGACCGCATGGCTGAACTCGGCCGGCGGCAGATCCACCAGCAGGCCGCGGGTCGACCAGTTGATCGTGGTGCAGCGGCGCCCTTCCGCTTCCACCGCCAGCACCGGGTCGACGTAGCGGATGGCGCGGCGATGCTCGATGCCGTTCGGCGGCTTGGCGCCGACGTCGTGCTGCTCCAGCCTGCGCTTCGCCGCCTGCTTGGTGCGGTCGTCTACCCCGTCCTTGCTGGTCATCAGCGTCGCCTGCACCCGCCGCTCGACGCCATGGCGGAACTCGTCGTCGGCGCCAAGGCGCAGGGCTTTGGCGAAATGGTCCTTGGCCTGGGTCAGCAGGGCGTTGCGCCCCTTGTCGTCGCCGCGATGGCCGCAGCGTTCGGCCTGACCCAGCAGCGAATCGACGCTGCGCTGGTAGGCGCCGCGCTGACAGGCGCGGGACAGTTCGCGGAACTCGGCGGCGCGCAGGCTGGGGAATTCGCGGGTCTTCAGCAGTCCGGCCAGCGCTTCGGCCAGTGAATCGACACGGGCGGGATCGCCGGTCTCCGCCTCCCGCCGCAAGGTGCGCAACGCGTCCTCCGCCTTGCGGATCAACTGGTCTTCCAGTTTCCGGCGCTGGTCTGCATCCATCACGGGCATGGCGCGGCCCTCCGCGGAGGCTATGCCCACAGGATAACGCAGGCGCAAGGCGGACGACAGCGGCCAGGTGCTGTTCCCGGTGCGACCAAGTAGTGCGGCCAAGCATGGTTAATCGCAGACTTGCGGGCCTTCCCAGTGGGAGTGAACCCGATTCCCCTTTGCCACGGAACTGTCCTTTTATTCGGGGCAAGGAACGGCTTGGGGCAACAGGGGGCAGGCAGGCGATGGGCAAGGACAAGAACGGGGCGGCGGGCGCCGATATCGACCGGGAGTTGCTGGCCGCCGTCCTCGCCGGCCTGCTGGAGGAGGACGGCGCAGGTCCGACCCCTGCCAGGACCGCCCTTGTCGCCTTCGCCCGCGGCCGGGGCGACGATGCGGAACCGGTCCGCACGCTGGTCCTGCGCCGGCCGGGGACACGCCACCGGGATGCGGCCGATGATCTGGCCAACCGGCGCGCCCTGGTCTACAGCCTGACCAAGACCATTCTCGCCGCCGCCGCGCTGCGGCTGGCCGCGCGCGGCATTGTCGATCCGGACGGGCCGGCGGAGCGCTGGCTGCCGGAGCTGGCCGGCCGGCCGGGAGCGGTCACCGTGGCGCAGATCCTGACCCACCGCGCCGGGCTGCCCGACTATGGCGGCCGGGCCGACTATCATGCCGCCGTCGCCGCGGGCGGGGAGCCGTGGAGCGGCGACGAGTTCCTGGCCCGCTGCGGCGTGGCCCAGGGCATGGGGCCGCCGGTCGGCAGCTTCGCCTATTCCAACATCGGCTACCTGCTGGTCGGGCGGCTGCTGGAGCGGGCCGGCGGCGCCCCGTTGGCGGAGATGCTGGCGCGCGAGGTCTTCGCTCCGCTCGGGCTGTCCAGCGCGGCTCTGCTGCGCGACCGCTCCGACCTCGCCGGGCTGTTCCTCGGGCCCAGTCCCGCCTTCGGCGGCATGCCGGTGGAAGATGCCTATCATCCCGGCTGGGTGTCGCACGGGGTGGTGGCGATGACGGCGGCGGATGCCTGCCGACTCATGCACGGCCTGACGGAGGAGTATCTGCCGGGCGTGCTGTTGCGGCGGATGCGGGACGGGCTGCCGGTCGGCGGGTCGATGGGCGGGCGGCCCTGGGTCGAACCGTCCTATGGGCTGGGCATGATGGTGGAGCTGGACCCGGCGGCCGGGCCCTATTGGGGCCACACCGGCGGCGGCCCGGGGGTGACGCCGGCGGCCTATCATGCGCCGGGGCCGGTCCCGGTCTCCGTCGCCGTCTTCCTGGACGGCGAGGACGGAAATCTCGCCGAATGGATGGCGGTGGAGGTGCTGCACCGGTTGCGCGGCAGGCGATAGGGCGGCACGCACCACATCCCCTGCTTGTTCATGGTGGCGGCGATCCCATCTCCTCTCCAGGGGGCAATCCCCCGCTCCCCGGCCCTCCGCTTCCTGGCGTAGGCTTGGGGGTGTCGGTACCGGGTGAAACCGGCAACCGGGAACGAGAACTCAGGGGAGGAACCGCGCTATGGGAGACGCCGCCCGCAAGCTGCCCGATTATCCATGGCTGGCCTCGTACCCGCCGACGGTGGATTGGGCGATGCCCATCCCGGTCCGGCCGCTGACCGAGCTGCTGGAGGGAGCGGTCGCCCGCCATGGCGACAGGCCCTGCCTGAACTTCCTCGGCAAGCGCACCAGCTACCGCGACCTCGGCCGGCTGGTCGACCGCGCCGCCCGCGGCTTTCAGGCCATCGGGGTGGGGAAGGGCACGCGGGTCGGTCTGTTCCTGCCAAACACGCCCTATTACGTCGTCGCCTTCTTCGCCATTCTGAAGGCCGGCGGCACGGTGGTGAACTTCAACCCGCTCTATGCCGAGCGCGAACTGGTCCACCAGATCGGCGACAGCGACATCGACCTGATGGTCACGCTGGACCTGAAGCTGCTCTACGACAAGATGGCGCGGATGCTGGCGGAGACCGGGCTGAAGCGGCTGGTGATCTGCCGCATGGCCGAGATCCTGCCCTTCCCGAAGAACTGGCTGTTCCCCATCGCCAAGAAGGCGGAGATCGCGGCGATCCCGCGCGACGACCGGCACATCCCCTTCGCCCGGCTGATCGCCAACGACGGCCGGCCCACTCCGGTCGCCATCGACGCGCGCGAGGACGTGGCGGTCCTGCAATACACCGGCGGCACCACCGGCGTGCCGAAGGGCGCGATGCTGACCCACGCCAACCTCTACGCCAACACCATCCAGTGCGCGACGTGGTACGCGGCAAAGGAACGCAAGCCGGGCGGGGGCGGTACGGATGGCCCGGGCGATGGGCAGGAGCGCATGCTGGGCGTGCTGCCGCTGTTCCATGTCTTCGCCATGACCGCGGTGATGAATTTCGGCCTGCATCTGGGGGCGGAGATCGTTCTGCTGCCGCGCTTCGAGCTGGAGCAGGTGATGCGCACCCTGCAGAAGGAACGGATCACCCTGTTCCCCGCCGTGCCGACCATCTACACGGCGATCAACCATCATAAACAGCTGGGGAGTTTCGACCTTTCCTCCATCCGCTTCTGCATGTCGGGCGGGGCGCCGCTGCCGCTGGAGGTGAAGGAGGCGTTCGAGCGCACCACCGGCTGCACGCTGGTCGAGGGCTACGGCCTGTCGGAATGCTCCCCCGTCGCCACCGTCAATCCGGCGGTGCTGCACAGCGACAAGCGAGGCTCCATCGGCCTGCCGCTGCCCGGCACCATCGTCGAGATCGTCAGCCTGGAGGAGCCGCGCCGCGTCCTGGCCCCCGGCGAGAAGGGCGAGGTCTGCATCCGCGGGCCGCAGGTGATGAAGGGCTATTGGCGCCGCCCGGCCGAGACGGCGCAGACGCTGATCGACGGGCGGCTGCACACCGGCGACGTCGGTGTGATGGACGAGGACGGCTACACCACCATCGTCGACCGCATCAAGGACATGATCCTGTGCAGCGGCTTCAACGTCTATCCCCGCAATGTCGAGGAGGCGATCTACCTGCACCCGGCGGTCGCCGAATGCGTGGTGGCCGGCGTGCCGGACGAGTATCGCGGCCAGACGGTGAAGGCCTATGTCCGGCTGGACGATGGCCAGACCCTGACTGCCGGGGAGTTGACCGCCTTCCTGAAGGACAAGCTGTCGCCCATCGAGATGCCGAAAGTCGTGGAATTCCGCCAGGAGCTGCCCAAGACCATGATCGGAAAGCTGTCCCGCAAGGCCCTGCTGGACGAGGAGCAGGGTAAGCGCGCCCAAGCCGCGCAGGCCGCCGATGCGAAGGGTGGGGCGGCATGAGCGCTGTCGACCGGAAGGCGGTGCGCGTTCGCATCCAGGGCAAGGTGCAGGGGGTGTGGTATCGCGGCTGGACCGTCGATCAGGCGGGCGCGCTCGGCCTGACCGGCTGGGTGCGCAACCGCGGCGACGGCACGGTGGAGGCGCTGTTCGCCGGCCCGGCCGACGCCGTCGACCGCATGCTGGAGGCCTGCCGCCGTGGCCCGCCGTCGGCCATCGTCCGCGACGTGGTGTCCGAACCGGAGCAGGATCCGGGCATGGCGGGATTCGAGCAGCGGCCGACGGTGTGAGTCCCGCATTAGCGTTCCGCTAACCATGACGGCGGCATGCTGGCCGCTGCAATGGCTATGGTTGGGACCGCAGCCGGGATGACCGCAGGGAAGTCGCCAGGGAAGCCGGATATGGCCGGCATGAAGGCCATGCTGACCGGCGTCTTCGCCAAGGCGGCGGAGGCGAAGGGCAAGGTTGTCCGCGGGGCTGTGGCCGCTCCGGCGGCCGCCCCGGTTCCGAAGGCTCCGACCGCGCCGGGACACGATCCGGCCGTCCGCCTCAGCCTGGGGCCGGAGGCGGCGGAGGATGCGCTGGCGCGGCCGTCCAAACCGGTGGCGGGCGACCTCGGCGACCGGCTCGGCCCAGCGATTCAGGCGCTGGCGCGCGATCTGGCACGGCTTTTGACCGCCTTCGGAATGGACGGGAGCGATGCCGCCATGGCGGAGGCGGTTCTCGTCGCCCGCTTCGGCGCGGCGGACCGACAGGCGGCCGTCGCGGCGCTGGATGGACCGGCAGGGGCGTTGCGCCCGCTGGCGGAGAATGCTCGGCAGGATATGACGGTCGAGCTTCGGGGGATCGCCCTCGCCCTCAATGGCGGGCAGGTCGATGTGAGGCTGGACGATGCGGCGTTGGTGCTGGCTCGGGTGCCGGCGGAAGAGCATGAGGAGGGGTTGACCGCCATACTCGGTGCCATCCGCTCCGCCATCCGGCCGGGCAAGGGGCTGACGGTCGAAACCGACCGGGTCGCCATCGATGATCTGGAGCGTGTCATGGCGGCGCTGACCGGAGCGATGACGCGGCCGCCACAGGGGCTGGAAGGCACGGTGAGGCTGTCGCCGCTGGGCGCGCCGGCCGATGGCGGGGCGATGGAGCTGTCACTGGTTCTGTCCGGCCGGCTGGGGGAGGTGGCGGCCGCGGCGCTTTCCAAACGGATGCCGGCAAACGAGACGCCGGCCGGCGAGGTCCCGGTCGTTGAAATGGTCGTTGAAATCAAGGAGCGCGGGTTCGATGTCCGGATTTGACGGGCGTTCTCTGGCGGCCTGCTGGGTGTGCGGGCTTTCGCTGCTGGGCGCCGCCCCTGCGTTGGCCGGGGCGCTGGAGCGGACGGAACAGGGCCATCAGGCGCCACCGCAGCCGGGCTCCAGCCTGCCCATCGCACCGCCCATCGTACAGTATGCGCTGCCCTCGCAATGGATGACGATTCGCTCCAAGGAGGACTGGCGCAAGGCCGGCACCTTCGAGAAGGAGTTGAGCAAGGACTGCGCCGCCCTGCGCTTCAACGAGATCGCGCTGATGCGCTTCCGCGCCTATTACAAGGGCGAGGTGCTGGGCGTCGCCTTCGGGCATGGGCTGAACCTGCACGACCCTGACAAAAAGGCCGACCGCAAGAAGATCTATCTGTTCCGCAACGGCGATTCGACCGGCTGCACCGTGCAGTCGGTGGACAACCAGGACCCCCGCGTGAATCCTGCCGGCAACCAGGCCGCCACCCCGGCCGCCGGCGGATTCAAGAAGTATTAGGCGTCCTCTTCGTCCCGCGTCGCGCCGCCGAACACCTCCGGCCATGCAGCGATCAGGGCGGAATCGACATCCTCCATCGTCACCAGCTGGCCCAGGGCCACGATGGAGGTGACGCCGTGCTCGGCGATGCCGCAGGGGACGATGCCGCCGAAATGGGACAGGTCCGGTTCCACGTTCAGGGCGATGCCGTGGAAGCTGACCCAGCGGCGCACCCGCACGCCGATGGCGGCGATCTTGTCCTCCTGCCCCTTCAGCCCGCCATAGGGCTGCTTGTCGACCCAGATGCCGACACGGCCCTCGCGCCGCTCGCCCTTGATGTTGAAGGAGGCGAGGGTGCGGATGATCCACGCCTCCAGGTCGCGGACGAACCCGCGGATGTCGGCGCCGCGCGCCTTCAGGTCCAGCATGACGTAGGCCACCCGCTGACCCGGCCCATGATAGGTGTACTGGCCGCCGCGGCCGCTGCGGTAGACGGGGAAGCGGTCGGCCTCCAGCAGATCCTCGTCCCTGGCACTGGTGCCGGCGGTGTAGAGTGGCGGATGCTCCAGCAGCCACACCAGTTCCGGCGCGGTGCCGGCGCGGATCGCCTCGACGCGCGCCTCCATCTCGGCGATGGCTTCGGGATAGGGCACCGGCTCGTCGGAGATGCGCCACTCGACAGGTTGGGCAGCGGGCTGGGCGGCGGGCGTGTCGGACTGACTGGCGGAAAGGCTCGTCGGGGATGTCATTCGATGGGGTCTCTGGCGGCGTGTGTGGGACCGGCCGGAGGGCCGATCCGAATTTTTCTTCGCAGACGATGATTGTAGCGCTTGATCGACCATCGGGAAGCTGATATCTACCCGCTCCACCCGATGAGGCGCGCAAGCGAGCGTCGGGAACTACCAGCCTGATGCGGTCGTGGCGGAATTGGTAGACGCGCAGCGTTGAGGTCGCTGTGGGGCAACCCGTGGAAGTTCGAGTCTTCTCGACCGCACCACTCTCCCATGCAGATGGGACCATCCCGGGGATACGGGAGTGACGAAAGGCCCGCAGGTCGCAAGACCGAGCGGGCTTTTTCGTATCCGGATCTTACCCCGTCAGACCGTGCAGCAGCTTGGCCGCGCCCCCGGCGGCGCGGCGGACATCCTCGAACAGCACCATCATCTCGTAGATCGCCAGGAAGGCGCCGCTGTAGAACCAGGGCCGCCAGCGCTCCTCCACCCGGCCGACCAGCCGGTGGATGCCGCCCATCGGCAGGAGTCGGGCGACGGCGAAGGCGCTGAGAAGGCCCAGCAGGGCGCCGCCGGCGACGTCGCCGGGGTAATGCAGGCCGAGATAGACCCGCGGCAGGGCGATCACCAGCGCCGCCCACAGGCAGGCCAGCAGCCCCCAGGGACGGGAGGCGCGCAGGAAGGTCGCGGCAAGGGCGAAGCCCAGGGCGGCATTGTCGCTGGGGAAGGAGCTCCAGTTCTTCAGCGCCTCGCGGCTCTGGCCGATGGGCGGGACGAAGGGGACGCCGGGATCGTGCAGCGGGCGCGGGCGGGCCGGCATCACCGCCTGGATCAGGATCGAGGCCGCCACCGCCAGCACCACGGCGGCGAGGGCGTCCACCACCAGCCGGCGCCCGGACTCCGTCTCCTCCCGGCGGAACCACAGCCACCACAGCGCGGCGCTGAACAGGCCGAGTTTCACCAGATAGATGTTGGCGATCCCACGCACCGCCTGATCCAGGACGGCGCTGTGCCCGGCGAACTGGTTCAGCCACAGGAGCAGCGTCTGGTCGAGACGGTGCAGCAACTCCACGGCGACTCCTCTGGTGGACAGGAGGCAGACGCCAGTGTTGCGGTTTTATGACAAGCCTGGTCAACGGCGCATCGGAAGGCGCCTTCCGGGGGAGGGAAGGATGCTTCCGAATGCACCCCTCCCCATTTTGCGGGCTTTGGCCGCAGGGAAAGGCACTCGGAAGGGTTGTCTAAGTAATTGATATCATATTTGATAACAAGTAAGCAAATATTGAAGACTTGATGATGTGGACAGAGAATGATGGATCGATATTCATCTGTCCTGCTCTTGTCTCTGATCGAAAGTGGTAATATGCTGCGTTGCGAATGGCGGGATGGATGGCGTCGTGCCAGACATTCGACCTGCCGGTGGCATGGGGGATTGGATGGCGACCGTTGTGATGATGAAGCACCCGCAGACGGGGCTTACCAAGAAGGGGCTGGTCGGGTTCAGCTGGACCACCCTGTTCTTCGGCGGTTTTCCCGCCCTGTTCCGCGGCGACTGGGGAATGGGGCTGATTTTGACTGTCCTGTATTTCCTCACCGGTGGGATTTCCGGCATCATCGCGGCGTTTCTCTACAACAAGCACTACACGTCGAAGCTGATCGAGAAGGGCTATGTCTTTGCCGACACGGAGGCGCTGAACGGCCTTGCCCGCGCCAAGCTCGGCGTCGACGCCGCCGCTGCGGTTCCGAGCCCGACCTGATCGGATTTCAGGGCCGAATGTAACGAGGGCCGGTCGTAAAGAAGGGCGGTGCACGGTGCGGCACCGCCCTTCGGCGTTTTCAGTGGAACTCGATGTAGCGGTCCAGCGTGGCGCGGCGCAGCGCCCGGACGATGTGGGGAGCGGTGCCGCTGGCGACGATATGGCCGCCGGCCTCGCGGCAGCGGTTGGCCAGGATGAACAGCATCCCGATGGCGGCCGAGTCGATGAAGGTGACGAAGCGCAGGTCGATCGGGACCACCGGCCTGGCCGCGAAGTCCCAGTCGCGCAGCATGTCGTGGAAGCGGCTGCCGTCCTCGTAGGTGCAGCGGCCGGACAGCAGGATGCCGTCGCAGCCGCCGATGGTGGTGAAGGCATACTCCATCGGCGCGTCCAGCCCCTCTCCCCGTGATGCGGCGCCCGCGATGCGGCACGGGGAGAGGGGAGCACGAAGGGTCGCGGCGGTGCAAGGATCCGGTGGCAAAAGCGCCCGGACCGGCTGGTCACCGCCGAACCGGGCTGGACAAACGGGAACGGCGCCTCTATGTCGGGGTCGCTTCCGCCGACACCGGCTCCGTTCCTTGCGGCGGACTCCCGGCACCGGCCGGAAGCCTTCCACAACCCGCAAACCCCGAACGCCGCCGGCCACCGTCCGATGTCGCGGAGCCGTCCCGCCGTTCCCATGTCGCCGGCGCCCTGCCGGCTTCGGGGCCGGCTTCAAAGGACCGGCATTCGGGGGCTGCCTCGTCGAAGGGAGGGTGCCGGCATGCACACCGATCCCCGTACGCCGGATCGGCCGGACCTGCGGCCGGACGGCGCTGCCCAGGCTCACGGCAATCCGGGCCATGAGGCCGAGGACGAACGTCGCTACGGCGTCGAGCCGGACTTCGTGGAAGAGATCGCCGGCCTGCTGCGCGCCCGCGAACGCGAGGCCGTGCTGGCGCGGCTGGACGGGCTGCATGCCGCCGACATCGCCGACCTGATCGAACAGGCCGAGCCGGCCGAGCGCGCCGACCTGATCGACCTGCTTCCCGCCGAGCTGGACGGCGAGGTGCTGTCCTACCTGAACCCCGATCTCCGCGAAGCGCTGATCGGACGGTTCGAGCCGCAGGAGCTGGCCGACGCCGTCGCCGACCTCGACACCGACGACGCGGTGGAGCTGATCGAGGATCTGGACGCCGAGACGCGGGCGCAGATCCTGGCTAAGCTGCCGGACGCCGAACGCGCGCTGGTGCAGGAGAACCTGACCTACGACGAGGACAGCGCCGGCCGCATGATGCAGCGCGAGCTGGTCGCGGTGCCGGAGTTCTGGACGGTCGGCAAGACCATCGACTTCGTCCGGGCGGCGACCGACACGCTGCCGGAGGATTTCTACGACATCTTCATCGTCGATCCGATGCACCGGGTGGTGGGGGCGGTTCCGCTGTCGCGCCTGCTGCGGCAACGCCGGGCCGTGCGCATCGCCGATCTGGTGACCGGCGAGGTCGACGCGATCCCTGCCACCATGGAGCGGGAGGAGGTGGCGAACCTGTTCCGGCAATATGCCCTGGTCTCCGCCCCCGTGGTCGATGCCGCGGGCCGGCTGATCGGCGTCATCACCGTCGACGACGTCGTCCGCATCATCGACGAGGAGGCGGAGGACGACCTGCGCAAGCTGAGCGGGTCGGGCGACACCGGCGTGTTCAGCGGCATCGCCGACATCGCCCGCAGCCGCGTCGGCTGGCTGACCATCAACCTCGCCACCGCCTTCCTGGCGTCGGGCGTCATCTCGCTGTTCGAAGGCACCATCGAGCAGATCGTGGCGCTGGCGGTGCTGATGCCCATCGTCGCCTCGATGGGCGGCAACGCCGGCACCCAGACGCTGACCGTCGTCGTCCGGGCGCTGGCGACCCACGAGCTGTCCTCCTCCAACGCGCTGCGCGTGGTGGGGAAGGAGCTGCTGGTCGGGCTGATCAACGGCGGCATCTTCGCCGTGATGGTCGGGATGATCGCGCTGGTCTGGTATGGCCCGCTGATCGGCGTCGTCATCGCGCTCGCCATGATCATCAATCTGGTGGTGGCCGGCCTGAGCGGCGCGCTGATCCCGCTGGGGCTGGAAAGGCTGGGCGTCGACCCGGCGGTGTCGAGCGCGGTGTTCCTGACGACGGTGACCGACGTCGTCGGCTTCCTGGCGTTCCTGGGGCTGGCGTCGGCGTTCCTGCTGTAGAGGCGTCTCGGCGGGTGGGGGGCACCCGCCGCGCCGTCCTCATCCCGCCCGGTCGAGCTGCTTCAGGAAGCCGATGTAGCGGTTGATCTCCTCCATCCGGCGGGCATGGTCGTTCATGTCGGACAGCCGGCCTTCGATGGCCTTCTGGGCGCCCTCCACCTCGTCGATCACCGCGTGGATGTCGGTCTGCAGCTCCTGCGAGGCGGTGGCGGCCTCGTCCATGCGGGCGCTGGTGTCGTCGAGCTGGCCGCCGACGGAGCGGACGGAGGTCACCACCTGATCGATGGCGCGGCGGGTGTCGCCCAGCGTCTGCTTGGTGTCGTTGGCGAGCTTGCGCACCTCCGCCGCCACCACGGCGAAGCCCTTGCCGGCCTCGCCGGCCCGCGCCGCCTCGATGGTCGCGTTGAGCGCCAGCAGGTTGGTCTGGCTGGCGATGCCGTCGATCACCGCCAGCACCTTCTCGATGCTCTTCACCACGGTGGAGAGCTGGTTGAACTCGCGCACCAGCGCCTCCTTGCGGTCGGCGTGGCCGTCGAACAGGGTGGCGTGGCGGTTCAGCGTCGCCTCGATCGCCGACATCGAGCCGCCGATGCGCGCGGCGTAGCTGGCGGTTTCCTGCACCCCGCCGGTCAGCGTGACCAGCGCGTCGAGGTAGCTGTGCATCCGCTCGATCACGCTGTTGCGGATGCGGCTCAGCAGGTCGAGCCGGTTGTAGCGGGTGGCGATGAAGTAGCTCTGGAACCGGGCGTAATGCACCGGGAAACGGTCGACCATGTCGTCGGAGAAGGCGGCGCCGGGCGGCACCTCGAAGAACATCAGCGCCGACAGGGTCTGGTTGATGTTGATGCCCAGCAGCTCGCCGAAGGTGGAGAAGCCGGCGGCGGCCAGACCGTCGAAGGCATGGACCCGCGACAACTGGTCGGGGTTGTTCAGCCGGCGCAGGATGCAGTCGTTCAGGATGGCGCCGACCGGCTTCGGCTTGCCGCGCAGGTAGGTGGCGAGGTCGTCCTCGGTCTGGCGGACGAAGTCGGTCGCCTCGACCAGGCACAGCGAATCGCCGGGATTGACGTCGCAGTAGAAGCCGACCTCCCCCTTCTCGAAATCGAAGCCGGAGATGGAGCGGACGAACAGTTCTCCCTCCATCTCGATGGCGAAGGTGTTCTTCGCCAGCTTGCCCGGCAGCTCCTGCGGCTTGCAGCGCAGGGATTTGGCGAGCGCGTCGATGAAGCTCACCACCTCGAAGCCGTCGCGGTCGATCACGCCGCGCACGATGCGGCGCATCGGGTCGGCATCGACCACCGCGAAGCGCGTCTGGGTCGGGCGGAAGTTCTGCGACTTGAAGATGCCGTAGCGGATGCCGGGCGCCATCTTCAGGAAGATGGTCACCGCCGCGTTCTCCAGCACGCGCTGGCCGTCGAACAGGTGGGTGTTGCGGAAGTCGAGCTTGCCGCCGGCCGAGCCGCCGATGAACAGGCAGGGGAAATGGCCGGAGCGGTAGACCGCCTCCATGAACCAGCTTTCGCTGGCCGACAGCCCGTCGATGAAGGTCAGCGCCACCGTGTCGTGGCTGTCGACGGCAAAGGGGACGCGGATGCGGTCGAGCTCGCCGCGGATCGCCTCCACCCGTGCCGGCACGTCGCGGGTCGGGTGGCCGCCGCGCAGGTCGTCGCAATGCAGCGGGACCGTGTGGACGCTGACGCCGGCGAACAGGCGCGGGCTGAAGGATTGCAGCACCACGCTGTCCCAGCGGTCGCCGGCCTCGCGGTAAAGCGGCTGCCCCTCGGCCGTGCACAGTTCGCCTGCGCTGGAGACCAGCACCAGCTGGGTGGCTGGCGGCAGGGCGGAGCGGACGGCGCGGGCTGTGGCGGCGAAATCGACATGCGGCGACACGAAGCCGACGACCAGCCCCGGCGCGCCGGCGGCGAAGCCCAGCCCGTCCAGCGCCCCGCTGCCGATCCGTGTCGCCGGCAGGCACAGGCTGCGGATCGGCGCTTCCTCCGGTCCATCCGCCGGTCCGGCGACCGGTTCCGACTTGCCGGCCAAGTTGCCGGCCAAGTTGGCGCTCAAGGTGTTGGACGTGGCGGCGGGTGCGGAGTCGGAGCGGAAGAATGACAGCATGCCGGCGAATCCTCGGTTGTCTTGTTGTTCGTTCAGCCCGGCCACGGCACCCGTCTTCAACCGCCGGTGTCGTGGTGGGTGTCATGTTGCAGGCAGTTTAGCTGCGCATCGGTAGCGGTCTTCATCCGGGGAAGCCCCTATCCGGCCGTGACATGTCGCCGCAGAGCCGGAGTGGGCGCGCGCGCCGGATTCCGCTTGTGGGGCCAGCGAAACATTGGCATAAGGCAAGCCATAGGCCTGGGGTGCCGCGCGGTGGTCGCGCGGCTGAGAACACACCCATCGAACCTGTCTGGGTAATTCCAGCGAAGGGAGCCGCCGCATGATCCATGCGCCAGAACCGTATCCGTTTTCCGTTTCCGAAGCCGGACTCCGCCCGTCCGCCGCCCGTCCCTCTGTCGCCATCGTCGGCGCCGGCTGCATCGGCCTCGCCATTGCCTGGAGGCTGGCGTCGGCCGGCTGCCGGGTCGATCTGTTCGAGCGCGGGGAGGCCGGGCATGGCGCCACCCATGCCGCCGGCGGCATGCTGGCCGCCTGTGTCGAGACCGAACCGGGCGAGGACGGGCTTCTGCCGCTGACCCGCGCCTCGCAGGCGCTGTGGCCGGATTTCGCCCGCGATCTGGAGGCCGCGAGCGGCATGGCCGTCGATCTGCGCACCGAAGGCACCATGGTCATCGCGCTGAACGCCGACGATGCCGCCAAGGTCCGTTTCCTGCACGGCTTCCAGCGCGACCTGGGCCTGCCGGTGGAGTGGCTGAGCGGCGCCGAGGTACGGCGGCGCGAGCCCTTCCTTCAGCCCGGCGTCGCCGGTGCCCTGTTCTGTGCCGGCGACCATCAGGTCGACAACCGCAAGGTCGCGGCCGCCCTGCGCCGCGCCGCAGAGGCTGCCGGCGCCCGCCTGCACGAGCGCTGCGGCGAGGCGGCGCTGGCGATGGAGGGTGGTCGCGCGGCTGGTGTGCGGGTCGGCGAAACGCTGCACCGGGCCGACCGGGTGGTGCTGGCCGCCGGGGCGTGGTCGGCCGGGGTGGCGGGACTGCCGCCCGCAGCGAAGCCGCCGGTGCGACCGGTGAAGGGGCAGATGCTCTGTCTGCGGATGGACGCCCGGCTGCCGCTGCTGCGCCATGTGGTGTGGACGCCCGGCACCTACCTGATCCCGCGGCTGGACGGCCGGCTGCTGATCGGCGCCACGACGGAGGAGCGCGGCTTCGACGACCGCCTGACCGCAGGCGGGCAGTTCGCCCTGCTGGAAGGGGCATGGCGGGCGCTGCCGGGCATCGCCGAACTGCCGATCGAGGAGGCGTGGGCCGGCTTCCGCCCCGGCAGCCGCGACGACGCGCCGATCCTGGGCGAGAGCGGCATTCCCGGCCTGATCCACGCCACCGGCCACCACCGCAACGGCATCCTGCTGACCCCGGTGACCGCCGACGGCATCGCCCGGCTGGTGTTGACCGGGGAGACCGATCCGCTGCTGCGTCCCTTCGCCGCCGACCGCTTTGTCGCGGCGGGAGCGGCCGCATGAGCGTTCTCCGCGTAAACGGTCGCGAAGAAGCGCTGGCCGCCGCGTCCGTGGCCGAGCTTCTGGCCGCCCGTGGCATCGCCGCGGGGACGCCGGGCATCGCCGTCGCCCTGAACGGTGCCGTCGTCCCCCGTCGCCGCTGGTCGGAAACCCCGCTTCGGCCCGGCGACAGCCTGGAAATCGTCCGCCCCCTCCAGGGCGGCTGACCCTCGTAATTCTCTCTCCCGCCCGGCGATACGGCAAGAATCCCCTCTCCCCCCGGGAGAGGGGGGAGTTCCGTGTAGTCAGCCTCGGGAGAGGGCCTTTGCAAAGGCTCACCCATGTCCCCAACCGACACCCTCACCATCGCCGGGCGCAGCCTCGGATCCCGGCTGTTCCTCGGCACCGCCGGCTATCCGAACCAGCAGGTGATGCTCGACGCGCTGGCGGCCAGCGGCAGCGAACTGGTCACGCTGGCGATCCGGCGCATCAGCCTGGACGGCTATTCGGAAAGCCTCGTCGATGTGCTGGCCCGTGCCACCGCCGGGCGGCCGACCGGCCCGGTCGGGCTGCTGCCCAACACCGCCGGCTGCATGACGGCGAAGGAGGCCGTGCTGACCGCCCAGCTGTCGCGCGAGGCGCTGGACACCCCGTGGATCAAGCTGGAGGTTATCGGCGACCGCGAACTGCTCTATCCCGATGTGGAGGAGTTGCTGCGCGCGACCGAGGAACTGGTGAACGATGGTTTCGTCGTGCTGCCCTACTGCAACGACGATCCGGTGACCTGCCGCAAGCTGGCCGATCTGGGGGCGGCGGCGGTGATGCCGCTCGGCGCCTTCATCGGGTCGGGCCTGGGAATCCGCAACCCGCATGCCATCGAGACGATCTGCGCCCGCAGCCCGGTGCCGGTGGTGCTGGACGCCGGCATCGGCACCGCATCCGACGCGGCGCTGGCGATGGAGCTCGGCTGTGCCGCCGTGCTGTTGAACACCGCGGTGTCGAAGGCGCGCGACCCGGTGCGGATGGCGGCGGCGATGCGGGATGCGGTCAACGCCGGCCGCGCCGCCCATCTGGCCGGCCGCATGCCGATGCGCGCCTATGCCGAACCGTCCAGCCCGCAGATGGGCCTGATCGGCAGCTGACATCTTGACGGGCATCGGCGGCTGATGGGCAGGGGGGTGGGCAAGGTGACGCGCACTCCGTTCGGCCGCTTGATCCAGCGGGGCGGCTGACGCAGGCTGTGGCGCACCGCCCCTCTGCCGGAGATCCGTGCCCGTGCCCGCCACCTTCGAACCCCGTACCCCCGACTGGAAGGCGCGTTGCCTCGCGTCCTTCGAACAGCAGCCGATCTGCCGGACGCTCGGCATCGAGATGACGGCGATGGAGCCGGGCTTCTGCGAGATGCGCCTGCCGTTCCGCGCCGACCTGACCCAGCAGCACGGCTTCTTCCATGCCGGCATGGTCAGCACGCTGGCCGACAATGCCGGCGGCTATGCCGCGCTGAGCCTGATGCCCGCCGGGGCGGAGGTGCTGGCGGTGGAGTTCAAGATCAACCTGATGTCGCCGGCCAAGGGCGAGGTGATGATCGCCCGCGCCCGTGTGGTGAAGCCGGGCCGCACCCTGGTCATCACCCAGGTCGAGGTGTCGATGCTGGACGGCGGCGTGGAGAAGGACTGCGCCCTGATGCAGCAGACCGCCTTCTGCGTGATGCCGAAATGACCTTCCAACCGGTTCGAAAGGACTCTTCGATGCTGTCTGCCCGTCTGCTTTCTGCCGCCCTTCTGCTGGCCGGCGGCATCGCCGCGCTGGCCGCCACCCCGGCGGAGGCCAAGGACCCGCCGTCCTGCGCCGCCATCTCCTTCCGCTCGCTGCCCGGCGGTGCGCCCGACGGCGAACAGGATGCCGGCCTCTACAAGTCGCGCTTCGGCAAGATCGAGGTGAAGGCCGACGTCAAGGGCGGGCAGGCCACCAACTATTACATGGTGCTGAACGGCAAGAAGGTGGATGGTCCGGCCACCCCGCCGAAGATGTCGGAGTCCTGCCTGAAGTCCAAGCACGTCAAGCTGCCGCTCGCCAAGCAGACCCAGGGCACCTGCACCGGCAGCCGCTTCCGCGTCGTCGTCGACCGCTCCAGCGGCAAGCCGGTCGCCGCCTTCTTCGGCCTGCAGGGCGAGGATTGGGCCTATTGCAGCGCGGCGACGCTGTAGGGACGGCTGTCAAGGACAGCAGCCGAAGGGGGCGGAACCCCGCCCCCCGAAGCCTTCAGATCGCCATCCTCAGATCGTCATCGCCTTCACCCGCTCGCGCAGCGTCTGCCGTGCCTTCTCCGCCTCCGCGCGGGCGGCGGTCAGATCGCGGGCCAGACCGTCCAGGCGGTTCTCCGCTTCTCCCATCTTGGCCAGCGTGCGCTTGTGCAGGTCGCTGCCCGCCGGCAGGGCCTTCAGGTTCTCGCGCAGCCGGTCCTGGTCGGCGATGCGCTCCGTCCGCTCGTCCTCCAGTTCGGCGATGCGCCGTTCCTTCTCGGCGACGGCGGCGCGCAGGCCGGCCAGCGTGGTCAGCGCCTGACGCACCTCCGCCGGCAGTTCGGGGGCGGAGGCGCGGGCGGCGATCTGGTCGGCGCTCAGATCGGTCAGGACGATCCGCTCCTGCCGCGGCCGTTCCAGCGTCGCGGTCAGCGTCACCGTCTTGCCGGCCGGCACCGCCAGCGGCAGGCGGTAGGCGGTGGCGGTCGCGTCGGGCTTGGTATCGGCCGGTTCGGCCAGCTCCCAGCCGGCGCGGCGCGGATGTTCGATCACCACGTTGCGGTCGGCGTCCGGGGCGCCAGCCACCGTGTAGGTGGTGCTCTGCCGGTCGGTGACCGACAGGGTCAGCACGCCGTCGGCAAGGGTGGCGCGGGACAGCCGGCGGCTCGGCCTCTCCTCGCGGTCGATGGTGACCGCCTGATCGACGGCGAAGGACAGCAGCCGGCTGTCGCCCGCCGGCAGGGTCGCCATGCGCGCGTCGCCGACATAGGCGGTGGCCCCTGCGGCGCCGCCGGCCGCGTTGCGGTCGTAAAAGGTCAGCAGCCCCGGCGGCAGGGCGGTGTCGCCATCGTTGCGCAGCCGCAGGGAGGCCAGCGGGTGGCGGGCATCGGTGCCGGGCTGGTAGAGCGCCACCCGCTCCACCGGCAGGCTGCGCGCGGCGATCGGCATCATCAGCGTCCCGCCGTTCGGCACGCTGACCGGCTGCGGGTAATGGAACAGCACCTGCGCGCCCTCCGCCGCGCCGGCCTCGGCACCGCGCACCGCGGCCACCGCCGGTGTCCCGGCCATGGCTCCATGGGGTGCCACCTTCGCCAGAGGCTCGCCCATCGGGGCGGGAGCCGGCGCGGTGGCCATCGGCGGGGGAGCAGCCATGGCCTCTGCGGGCGGAGCGGCGCGCGAGACCTCCGACTGCGGCCGCATCGCCGCGCGGGTATCGTTCAGCGTCACCGTGCCCTCGTCGGCGCTGGGCAGAATCCGGCCGAGGACCTCCACCGGAACCTCCGGCCGCTCGACGAAGTACGGGGTGTAGAGCGCCTGCCGCAGGGTGACCGGGTTGCCGGAGACCACCGTCAGGTCGACGCCGCGCCAATCCTCGCCGCTCAGATTTTCCAGCACCGCCCAGCCTTGCAGGGCGCCGCTGCCGTCCTTCGCCGGCTGGCCCTGTGTTCCGTTCTGCGTTTGGCCGCTCTGCGACAGGCTCAGCCGGTAGGTCGCCTTCCACAGCGGCATCTCGGCCACGTAACCGACCCGCACCCGCCGTTCGGCGGCCGGCTGTCCGCCCTGTGGCGCGCTGCTGTGGACGGTCAGCCGCCGTCGCTCGCGCCGGGCATTCTCCGCCACCGCCGACAGCGCCCGGTCGATCTGGGACTGGACCGCCGGATCGGTGAAGCGCAGGGCGTCCGCCTCCTCCAGCACCAGCTGGCGCAGGCCGTCGGCCGTCATCAGCGTCACCCGGTGGCGCGTGGCGGTGGCGCCGTCGCTGCCCGGCAGCCGCACCGTCTCCTCCGTCACCGACATCAGCCGGCCGGTCAGCTGGCGGGAGCCGCCCGACGTCACCTCCGCTCCGCGCATGGCGTTCAGCAAGGCCGCGGGGGAACCGAGGTCGCCTTCCGAGAAGGGAAGCTCGCGGAAGGCGGTTTCCAGCGGTTCGGCGCCCGGCAGGCCGATGGTGCCGACGCCGCCCTTGTCGTCGTAGACGACGATGCTCTTCAGCACGTCGTCGACCTGATCGCGCCGGACCTCCAGCGACAGGTCGGCGTCGCCGCTGACCGTCGCCTCATATTCGAAATAGCCGACGCCGCCGGTGGACAGCAGGACCCGCGTCAGCGCCAGCTGCCCGCCTCCCAATCCGTCGCCTGTGCTGTTCGCTGTGCCGTTCTGGGCCAGGGCGGCGGCCGGGGCCGCCATCAGCAGGGCGGTGGAGGCGAGAAGGATGGCACGGGTCATGATGGGTCTCTCCGTATCTGTGACTCCCAGCCGTCGGCATAGATGCGAAATCGGGCGGGAATAGGGAGAGCTTTGCAGGAGGGGCGGAGGGACGGTGAGGCGCCGGACCGGTCAGGGTGCCGTCGCCAGCCAGCGTTCCATCATCGTGCGCCACAGCGACGCACCGCTGGCCGCCGCGAGCGGCACGGCGCCCGGCGTGCCGGCCGGATGGTGGCCGCACCGCTCCGCCACCGGACGGCGGTTGCCGTCGGCGGAAAGGCGCCGCACAGCCCTGCCGTGGGTCGGGCCATGGATCGGAACATGTGCATGGGATACGGCTCGGTGCGACGGAGTCGGCGGCACCGGGGCGTTGCGGACGGACATGATCGCGGGTTTTTGCAACATGTCAGCCCAGCCGCCCGACCGAGCGCGCCGAGTCGAGATGGCGCCTCGCCTCGCCCAGCAGCAGCCGGTGCTGCGCCAGCGTTTCGCGGATCGAGCCGTGCTGCCCGTAGACCCGCACCTCGTTCAGCAGGCGGTCGGCACGGTCGAGCAGGGCCAGACGCTCCAGGCAATGATCGATGTTCGACATGGCGGTGCACTCCCCCATCGCGGCCCCCTCAGGGTCCTGTCGCGGCAATGGTCCGGTGCCCTCCGGCGGGCGACCGTCCCTGTTCGATGGTTTGGATTTAAACCGCAGCGTGTTTCTGGTTAATGTCCACGGACAGGCATTTTTGTGTCGTCGCCATGGCCGGCAGTTTCAGCCAACTCATGCGGACGGCGAAAGAGCCGCGGGTGTTACCGGGTTGTAACGCATTGCGTGTCGCTCGCGCGTGAGATAAGAAGGTTTGGGGAGGTAACAGGCATGCACATTCTCGCGGTCGACGACGACGAGCCGATTCGGGAGCTTTTGGCCTCATATCTGGCGGGAGAGGGCTACCGGGTCACGACGGCGCAGGATACTGCATCGGCCCGGCAGGCCCTGGATGGCGAGCCTGTCGACCTCGTGGTCTGCGATCTGCGCCTGCCTGACGGCGACGGGCTGGGCCTTGTCCGCCAGATCCGCACCGAATCGCAGATTCCCGTCATCATCCTGTCTTCCAAGGACCAGGACGTCGACCGCATCGTCGGGCTGGAGCTGGGCGCCGACGATTACCTGACCAAGCCCTTCAATCCGCGCGAACTGCTGGCCCGCATCAAGGCGGTGCTGCGCCGGGTCTCCAACGATGCTCGTCCGCCGCGCAACGCCGACGAACTGCGCGCCGTCGTGCAGTTCGCCAATTGGGAACTCGACCTCACCGCCCAGCGCCTGCGCGGGCAGGAGGGGCGCGAGGTGGAATTGACCAAGGCGGAGTTCGGCCTGCTGGCGGCCTTCGTCAAGCGGCCGCAGCGGGTGCTGACCCGCGACCAGCTGCTCGACCTCACCCGCGTCGACGGGGCGGAGGTGTTCGACCGGTCCATCGACGTGCTGATCCTGCGCCTGCGCCGAAAGATCGAGGCGAACCCGAAGGAGCCCCGCATCATCAAGACCGAGCGCGGTGCCGGCTACGTCTTCGACGCCAAGGTCCGCACGGTCTGACGGGCTGGCTGGGGAAAATCCGGCTTCTCCGGACGCCCCCGGATGCTCTGCTGGACGCTGCCGGGTGCCCGCGATAGCCTTTCCGGAAAATTCTGCGGAGAGGAAACGCTCGTGCCGGATCCCATCGATTTCTATTTCGACTTCGCCTCGCCCTACGGCTATTTCGCCAGCCTGCGCATCGACGAACTGGCGGCGAAGCATGGCCGCACCGTCACCTGGCGCCCGGTTCTGCTCGGCGCCATCTTCAAGGTGACGGGCATGAAGCCGAATCTGGAGCAGCCCCTGCGCGGCGAGTATCTGACCCATGATGTCGGACGCATCGCCCGCCTGACCGGTGCGCCCTTCACCTTCCCCGACTCGGCACCGGCCAACGGCGTCGCCGCCTCGCGCGCCTTCTACTGGCTGGCCGACCAGCATCCGGAACAGGCGAAGCTGCTGGCCCATGCGCTCTTCCATGCCCATTTCGGCGAGGGGCGGGACATCGGCTCGGCCGACGTGGTGACGGAGATCGCGGCGAAGACTCTCGGCAGCCTCGGCATCGACCGGGCCGCGGTGAGCGCCGCGATCCAGGACCCGGCGGTCAAGGACCGGCTCCGGACCGAGGTCGACGACGCGGTCGAACGCGGCGTCTTCGGCTCGCCCTTCTTCATCGTCGATGGCGAACCTTTCTGGGGCTGGGACCGGCTCGACATGGTCGACCGCTGGCTCGCCACCGGCGGCTGGTGAGGTAAGTCTCCGGAGCTTGAGCCGGGGGGTGGAAAGTGCTGACAGTCACGGCGGGCGAACCGCTATAACCGTGGGATAAGACTTTCGGTTGGGCGCCGGCCGCGGCGCCCGCTCTCGCTTCGGTTGGCCGCCCATGGATCAGATCGCTCCCGACCGCCGTTCCCGGATCTCCAGCCCGCCCCCGGCAGTCCCGTCCGGCGGTTTGCACGGCAACCATGGCGGGCCGCACGGGGGCAGGGGAGCGTCGAAGTCCTGGCTGGGCGGAGCGTTGCTGACGGCGCTGCTGCTCGGCCTGATCGCCCTGTCGATCCGCTCGGTGTCGGGCGACCTGACCTTCGTCCTGCTGGGATCGGTCGGCCTCGTAGTCGGCGCCTTCCACTACCTGTTTCCCGGCAGCCAGTTCTTCACGCTGGCGCTGACCAATTTCATCGGCGTCTATGCGTGCATCTTCGTGTTTTTCGCCGAAAGCAACTTCCACAACATCAGCCCCCTGATTCAGGCCATCGCCTTCGTCCTGCCGCTGGTCGCCTTTCTCGGCGGAGCCTGGTGGCGGGCGGAGGACATCCGGCGGATCGTGATGTCGCGGCGGCTGCGGGAAGGCGGCCATTTCGACCGCGTCTTCCTGTGGATGGCTCCGGTCTGGGGCATCGGCGCCCTGACGTTCCTGGTGCCCGAACAGGACATGGACACCCAGACCATCGGCGCCGTCTTCCTGCTGGCCATGTCGTCCATCGCCGCCATCGTCGCCCTGGTGTCGCGTGACATCGCCATCTTCCTGCTCGACGCCGGCCTGCTGTTCGAAGGCTTCTTCCAGCAATCGGCACGTCTGGTTCTGCCGGCCTTCGCCTTCCTGACCTTCTATTCGCTGTGCATCATCCTGTTCGGCGCCATCTACACCATCATGGACCGCTTCATGGCGGAGCCGAACTTCGTCATCGAGGGGGTCAGGCGCGACATCACCTTCGCCGAGGGGATCTATTTCTCCATCGTGACCTTCGCCACCGTCGGCTATGGCGATATCCATCCGGTGTCGGGTCCGGTGCGGCTGGTCTGCGGCATCGAGATCATCATGGGCGTCCTGCTTCTGCTGTTCGGCTTCAGCGCCATCATCGGCCATGCCCGGCCGGCCGGGCGGTCTGACCGCAACGATCCGCTCTGAACACAGATCCGCTTCGCTGCGGAGGTTACGGGACAATCCGGCATAACGCACTATGTCAGGAGGCGCGCTATGCTGGGCGCGTTTCCGTTCATCCCGTCAGAGACGACACAGCCTTCATGCCACTCCATCTCATCAAGCTCGCCGTCGGCGTCCGCGACCTCGACCATCTGGCGGAGCTTCAGGACCGCCGTGCCGTGACGACCGGCGGTCAGACCCGCATTCCCGTCTACACCCGCCGTCTGCCAAAACGCGGCGACGAGCTTCTGGCCGGTGGCTCGATCTACTGGGTGATCAAGGGCAGTGTCCTGGTGCGGCAGCCCATCCTCGCCATCGACACCGATGCCGACGAGGAAGGGGAGAGCTACTGCACTCTGCAGGTCGCCGCCGACCGGGTCCAGACGGTGCCGACCGCCCATCGCCCCTTCCAGGGCTGGCGCTATCTGAGCGTCGAGGCTGCTCCGCAGGATCTCTCCGCGGCCGGCAGGGCAGGGGACGAACTGCCGGCCGAAATGGCGGCGGAATTGCGGGCGCTCGGCCTGCTCTGACAAAAACATCAGTCGGTTCAGCGAACATAAAAATGCGGAAGGCGATGAAAAAAGCGCTTGCGTGGTTTGGGGTGGGGCGCCTATAAACCGCTCCACCGACGGCGGGGCGCTGAACGAGGCGCGGCGCTGGCGGCAGAAACGGAAGCGAAAACAGCAGCTTAGCGGTTTGGTCTTCCGGCTTCGACCGAAATTCTCCGGTCACTCTGACCCGATCCTCTCCAAAAAGGGGATGCGGAAGAGCGGCCGGTGCGACGCGTCTCGGCGTTGCGGGCTCTTTGACAAGTTCATACCGTGTTGTGAGAAGGGATGCGCAGGCGGCGGCAGTTGGTAGCCGTTGCGGCCTTGGGGTGTTGGTTTCCTGATGGGGATCGGCACAATGAGGATCGTCTGTGCATCTTTTGAGCAGAGAAACTGTAACAGTATCGACGTTTCAGGAGATCGCTTCAGGCGGTCCTGTCAGTCGCTAGCTTCGGTTGGCGATCTGAACCTGAGAGTTTGATCCTGGCTCAGAACGAACGCTGGCGGCATGCCTAACACATGCAAGTCGAACGAAGGCTTCGGCCTTAGTGGCGCACGGGTGAGTAACACGTGGGAACCTGCCTTTCGGTTCGGAATAACGTCTGGAAACGGACGCTAACACCGGATACGTCCTTCGGGAGAAAGTTTACGCCGAGAGAGGGGCCCGCGTCGGATTAGGTAGTTGGTGAGGTAATGGCTCACCAAGCCTACGATCCGTAGCTGGTCTGAGANGGATCGTCTGTGCATCTTTTGAGCAGAGAAACTGTAACAGTATCGACGTTTCAGGAGATCGCTTCAGGCGGTCCTGTCAGTCGTGGATTTCGGTCCGCGATCTGAACCTGAGAGTTTGATCCTGGCTCAGAACGAACGCTGGCGGCAT
>NZ_RWIJ01000100.1:373-567 GCF_019805165.1 Azospirillum sp. 412522 | reverse complement strand
GTGTCGAAATTGACCGGCCGGCCCTCCTTCGAGCCGTACTCGATGAAATGCTTCTCCGCCGCCACCGTGTCGATGCCGAAGGCATTGATCAGGTCAGGGTTGGAGGCGACGTACTTCAGCGCGTCGAAGCTCAGCGTGCGCCCCTCGTGCGAGCCGTAGTTGAAGTAGTGCGCCGCCGCCGCCGCCGCGTTCAG
>NZ_RWIJ01000100.1:0-184 GCF_019805165.1 Azospirillum sp. 412522 | reverse complement strand
CCGGTGCCGGTCTTCCAGACCAGCGCCCCGGCACCGAGCGCCACCACGTCGGTGCCGGCGCCGCCGACCAGCGTCTCGACGCCACTCAGCCGCAGCGTGCCGCCCGCAGACCCCAGCGTCACAACATCGGTGCCGCTGCCGCCCAGCAGCGTCTCGACGCCGGCCAGGAACAGCGTGCTGCCGG
>NZ_RWIJ01000102.1 GCF_019805165.1 Azospirillum sp. 412522 | reverse complement strand
GGTTGGGGGACTAGGATTCGAACCTAGGCTGGCGGAGTCAGAGTCCGCTGTCCTACCGCTAGACGATCCCCCAGACCGTCACCAAAAGAATCAATGACTTCCCATCGAACTCTTCTGGGACAACAAACCTACTAAAACCACCACCTTCGCTGGCGTGGGGCACGTTGTGAGCTAGATCGGCAGCTGCGTCAAGATGTGCTTTCTATGACGATCCAGGGACCATTTGCACGTCGGGGCGGGCGCTTGGCTCAATGCAATGGCGCCGGACCAAGTGGTCGGCGCCCTGTTCATCAGGCGGATTGCCGGACGCGATGCTGTTCGCCGCCTGCGAACCATGCGGCGGCGCCGATTCGGCCGTTCATGGGAAGCGTGCTGGATCAGCAGTGGTGGCTAACCGTGTCAGCCTGCTTCAGCGGCAGGGGGCTCCAGCTCAACGTAGACGCTCCTGTCGTCGCAGCATGAGCAGCGAAAGCGCAGTTCCTCGACCGCGGTCTTGCCGCCCTGGGGCGCTGTTATGCCCAGCGCGACCACACATGGAGCCCTGACCGGAGGTGGCGCCGAGGCCGCAGTCTACGGCGCTTCCAATGCACCTGGACCGCGGGCGATCGCAACAGGATGCGACATATGTCGCGTCGATCTGGCTCACGACAACCTGACCGCGCTGCATGTACCTTGGGCTCGGCCTTGTAGATCGTCAGGAGAAGGCGATGCTTCGCTCGCTGCTCATAGTTGGTGCCCTTATCTTCACCCTTTGGGTCACTGTTCCGGCCGCCGCCGGTGATGCCGTGTCAGGATGGCAGGGGACGCGGTGGGGAATGTCCGCGGATGACGTGCTCGGGGCCGTGCCGGGTTCGAAGCGACTGGTGAAGCCGGAGAAGGACGGCTACGGCAACAGCCTCTTGCTGATGCTCGACAGCTACACGGTCGCCCAGCACGACTTTCTCATGAAGTTTTGGTTCGACAAGGGCGGCGGATTGTACTCGCTCGGTATGCTCGATAAGTCGAGTGACGGCCGTGGCTGCCTGGAAGCCTACTACAATTTCACCGACATGCTCATGTCCCGATACGGAGCGCCCGCGTCCTCGAAGGAGGAGCGGAACACCGTCTCTTCCTCGTTCTCCCGCCTCTGGGTGCTCGGCCCCACCCGTATCGAGCTTACCTGCATACTGCTGCCCGGCGCGAAGAAAGAGCTCAAGGGGCAGTTCACGGTCACCTACTCGGGAATCGATACGGCGGAAGCCTCGAAGCTGTAGGCCGCACGGAGTTGAAACGAGTTCGTACATGGAATTGGTGGCGTTCGGAACTGCACTGAGCGTGTGATGGATACCGAGTGCTTGCCGGGGTTGATCGTGATCGTTATTCTGCAACCAAATTCGCGTTCAGGGACTCAGGATGAACGGAGAGGATGGGGAGGCTTTAGGACCTCCGGCGGAATTGGAGTTGGCGGCATTCTTCAATCAGCTTCGCCCGGTCATGGTCGATGAGCGCCCGCTCCTTGCCGAGCAACTTCCCGCCATGTTCGATACATTGCGCGGGCTTAGCTTTGGTCACGCTGGACCTGAACTACCCAAAGCGCAATTCGGCGTGGGGCAGACGTCCGCCTTGATGAGCTGGTTTGGAGAATTGAGAGGCCCGCTCACCGACTGCTGGGACGCGGGGCTATTTGGCAACCCATGGGCCGCTGCTGCGCTCCGGCGGGATGAAGTGCGCAACGCTTCAGTGTTGGCGTGGTTCTTGGACCCGAGGGGCGGCCACGGGTGCGGCGATGCCCTTCTGATGTCTCTCCTCGACCGCATACGAGGTCGCTTGCCGGACTTCCCGGAACGGCCATCGCCCCGCTGCACTGTGGCTGTCGAGGAGTGCCCGGACGGATCAAGAGCCAACCGTGTCGACATCCAGGTGGATGACCCGACTTTCATCGTCGTTGTCGAGGTGAAGATCGATGCGCCGGAGCAGCCGGGCCAATTGGAGCGTTACTGCCGGATCGCCGCCGAGAGGGCATGCGGCAGACCCTGGGCTGTCGCGCTTTTGACTCCCGATGGACGGCTACCAGTAACAGCTGGTGAATACGGCGGATACGTCGTCCCGTTTGCTTGGTCGATGATCGCCACAGGGCTGCGTCGGGCGGGTTCCTCAAAAGGTCGAACTTTAGAAGGTCGCGCGCCTGCGGGCGTCTCGCATTTCCTGGCGACCACATTCGCCAGTCACGTAACTAACTTCTGAACGGGAGACCCGCACGATGGATGCGGACGATTGCAAAGCCGGAGCTATCATTCTCAAGGACTTGGCTCTGTTCAACAGGGCAGCCATATTCTTCGAGACACAGATCGAACCGCTGATTCGCACCGAGATCGGGCAGGTTGTGTCCTCCTGGCTGGAGGCTCACAACTGGTCAGGAGAGAGCGATGTCTCCGAGCAGCTTGAGGATCTGTGGGTGGCTCCACGCCATTGGATGGCGCCCGAGGAGAACGAATCGTACGCTTGGTTTCAATTTCGCTACCGTGCCAATTCAGACACCAGTTCCTACGAGATAGCCGACCTGTTCGGGTCGGGCCAAGCCGACTGGGGGCTTCGTTTTGAGGTCGGCCACGGCTGGTTCGGGGGAAAGACAGCGTGGAACGCTTATGCCAAGGGACTGGTTGAGCTTGGCCACCAACTCAATGGGCGTGGTTGGGTTCATGAAGGCAAGGGCGTTTTCTTCCGCCCGGTGGTGTTACCCGCCGACAAGTTGGCCTCAGCCTGGGAGAACGAGGACTGGGTAGAGGCACTGGCGCCGCTGAGGCGGGCGCTGGATACCCTAGTGGATGATCTACAGATCTTTGACGTGATCGTAAACGGAGCCAAGGTCAAAGCCGAGAAGGCGGAAGCTGCTGTGGAGCATTAGATTTGGTCTACTTCAGCTTACTCTTTGTGCTTGTCGCGATGCGGACGGATCTGCTCGATGGCGTAGGTGGTGAGCGTCTCGCCGAACAGCAGGCTGCTGGCGGCCCGGCGTAGCAGCGGCTCGGGCGTCGTGCTCAGCGCATCCTGGATGCCGAGGCGCAGGCCGTTGAGTCGCATCTCGTTCGAGTCCTGGGCACGCCGGATCAGCGGGCAGAAGGCGGGGATCCCGCCAAGATTGTTCCGCACGCGGTGTCGGCGCAAGACCTCGCCTGCCTCTGCATGGTATGCGGCAGGGTTCAGGAGGTCGACGTAGTTGCCCATAGTCAGGTCGGGCGGCTCGAGCTGTGGCCGGTGAGCCACTCGTACAGGTACCAAGCCCGCCGGTTGGTGCTGCCGATGGGGGCCGCGAGCACGTAGCTCCTGAGCCTGCTGCCGAACTCCGCGAAAGCGGCCTTGAGGACTGGAAGGTTCAGCGGCCCGTGCTTCTGCGCGAAGTCGAGGTGCGCTGTGACGCTGTCCTCCGGTGCTTGGCGGGCGTCGATGATGCGCCACTCGCCGATCTCGGTCTGGCGGGTGTGGGTGTCGAAGTTCGCCCCGGAAGGCGTCGTCACGCAGGGCATCGGCCTCGGTTTCCAGAACATCGTCGATACCATCGCTCAGGTCGATGGTGTCCAATTCAAGTCCTCGGACTTGCCGTCGTCGACGAGGACGTTGGTCAAAGCTCGGGTGTCGTACGTCTTGCCGTCCTGGACGTAGGCGGCCACAGCAGCCACGGCCTCGTCGAGCGTGTAGCCGTAGTAATTGCCCCCTTAGTTTTCGCCGAAGCGGTCGATGATAGCAAACGTGTCCGCCTCGCACCCGTCGTATCCGGAAATGATACCCGCAACGACGCCGTTCACCTTGACCCACACGAGGTTGTAGTCCGCATCCACCGACGCCTCCGTGATGCCGCGCGCCGCCAAGGCTGCCACGATCGCATCGGCCTGCGTCCCGCTCGCGACCATCTCCATGCCGCCCTCCTAGGGTCACGTCATTGTGTAATCTTTTGTCAGACAAAAGATTATTTCATGACACATGACCCGATCTATCGCTAGCCACAATGGATTAGTTGAGAAAAATGCCATCATGCTTGTGTGTTGCTCAAAAAAATTTTCTGACGCGATCACTCATATAATACAGTGACTTGGATTTTTGATGCGTCTTGTTTGTCAATTAAAAGGTAACGTTACTTTTTCATTTGAGTTGCGAGAGCGTTATGGGGCGGCTACATTCTAAGTACTTGCGGTTGGCGACCCTGCTGTGAAAACACCGGACATCAGGTCTGACGGTGCTCTCAAAGTAGGCAGCAATCCGGCAGGTCGCCGTACCTGCTGAGGAGTTGGGCTCGACGGGCAAACGCTCGTTGCGGCTGTCGCACGCAAGGCGTGTATCGTCGTGCTCGCTGAGGCCCCGGTGATGCGGGCCTGGCGGGAACAGCCAGTTAACCATCAACCAAGCCCGCACCATGCCTCACAAACGCCGCATACCGAGGTTCGCCCGTTCCGTGGACGCGCCGTTCGTCCTGGCAATGCAGTCGGCCCCGCTCAGCCTATTGATGGGCCTGTCACTCAATGCGGCAGCTCTGTCGCCTGTCACTGCGCGGGGTGGTCATGCCCTTCCATGCGAGCCCGACACCCGTCGTCAGCGCGTGGAGGGCTGAGGCATGCCTATTGTTCTCCATGCCGCGACCGCATGCGATGGGAACCAGTACCTCGTCGTCGACACGACCCCGCCGATGGTTTGTGCCTGGTACGTCAGTCGCCGTCTCGACGTCGTCGAGACCGACGGGTCCGCATACTACCGGATCAACGGCCGCAACGTCCTGCGGCGTCTCCAGAGCGTGCAGTACGACGACATCCGCAGCCTAGCGGTGGACGCTGCGTACTGCGCCATGATCGCGCTTCTGAGCGCGACGGCTGACGAACTGGCCGCCAAACACCGTCCCGGTAGCGACGTGCCGCCGGGCGCGATCGAAGTGACGGCTGATGCCCTGGACGCCGCAGCCCGCGCGGCGGCCGAGATGAAGAAGGATTGACCCCATGAGCAACATCAACATCGCATCCCCTCGTGTTGCCTGGGAGATGTGGCGCGCCCGCCTGGGCGACCTTTCGACGCTCTCACTCGCCCGGGCGTTCGTCTACGCCGCTGGCTGCGGCTGGGCGCGCGGCGAACTCCTGGACGGGGTGATCACGTCTGAGGACGACGCCATTGAGGTCCTACGGACGCGGAGCCTGTACGTGGCTCTCACCTACGGCCCCACGTCTGAGATTTCCGCCGCAGACGCCGCCGAGATCAAGGCGTCCTTGGCCCTGGCTCCAACGGCTTGGCAGGCGCAAACGCAACACGGCAGCCTGCGCGCGCACCTGCGCGCTGTCGAGACCGGCGGAGGCGTAGAATGAGCCATGTCATTAACGTCCCGGCCGATACCCTGATTGCAGGTCTGCGCCAGCACCGCGATGAACTGGCCGAGCAGTTGGCTCGGCTGGAACGGACGCAGCAAACGGTCGCCCACGATCTGGATGCGCTTGAACAGGCAATGCAGGTCATCAGTGGGCAGCGTAGTCGCGCAGCGACGCCTGCTGTGGCGTCCCAGGCGCTTCCGCCTTCTGCTTCGCCACCGGCTCGTGTCGGTGCTGTCGGCCGTCGCCGTGGCGACCTGCCTGCCGCCATCCGCCGTGTGCTCGCTGAGTACGCCTCCCTCGGTGCGCTGACCACGGCTGATGTCGTGGAGGCCGTACACGAACACATCCCGCCGACCGTGGCGAACAAGGACCGTATCGGGAACTGCCTCAATCAGCTGGCACGGATCGGCATGGTCACGGGCAAGCCAAGCGGGGCGAACAGCCGCATGTACGAATGGAGCCTGACTGACAAGGGCCGTGCTGCCGTCCAGCCCGAGGGAGGCAGCGTATGAGCCGCCGCGAGTTCCGGAAGGCAACAACTGGCCTCCGCGTCGTCACCGAAGTCGGCGTCGTGGTCGGTAACGCGGGGGCGCAGCTGGTGGCCGTCGAACTCTGCGAACACCCTGATCACTGGCACTGGGCTGTGCGCTCACTCCCCGACGGCGGCGTCCTGCGCATCGGCAGTGCGACGACAGAGAGCGCCGCTCGGATGGTTGCAACGGGAGGCATGTAATGAGCCCTCAGGAGCATCTTTGCCGTCCAACCACACGTCAGCCGCTTTCCGTCAACCTCTGCATCGTACGGTGACATCATGAACCTGAGCTACAACGCGGGCACGGGCCGTTGGGAATGCCAAACCGAGTTTTCAGAGCGCGACCTGCCGAAGAATGCTGGCTTCCGCTGGGCGCCCGCGCCCCTGAAGCACTGGTGGACGACGGACCCGCTGATCGCGGTCAAGCTCGCAGCCCATGCCGACCCGATGACGGCTCTCGGACTGCGGGCGGCGGCGGCCGCTGCAACGGCTCTTAAGCAGGCTTCGGCGGCTGCGTCGCGGGCGACGGATGCCAACGTTGAGATCCCCGTTCCGGCTGGGCTGTCCTACCTGCCGTACCAGAAGGCTGGTATCGCCTACGCGATGGCGCGCAAGGACGTCCTGATCGCGGACGAGATGGGTCTGGGGAAGACGATCCAGGCCATCGGCACCATCAACACGGAGCTTGCCACTCGTGCCCGGGTGCGTGCGCTCGTCGTTGGTCCGAAGATCGCGCGGATCAACTGGCGTGGGGAGCTCACCAAGTGGCTGATCAAGCCGCTCACCATCGGCATCGCGACGACGAAGGTGTGGCCGAGCACGGACGTCGTCATTGTGAACTACGATATCCTGTCCAAGCTCGCGGAACGGTTGCGTTCCGTGGAGTGGGATATCGTCGTCTTCGATGAGGCGCACGCGCTCAAAGACGAGAAGACGGCTCGAACCAAGGCCGCCTTGGGTGGCAAGGGGCAGTCGCCGATCCCGGCCAAGCGTCGGTTGTTCCTAACCGGCACGCCGATTTTGAACCGGCCCATCGAACTTTACCCGATGCTGCACGCGATGGGGCTACCGGAGGCGAGCAACTATTTCCGCTTCGCCAGCCGGTACTGCGAAGGGCGCCACACGCGGTTCGGGTTCGACGCCAGCGGCGCCAGCAATCTTAATGAATTGCAGGACGTCCTGCGCCAGTCAGTGATGGTGCGCCGCGTCAAGGCCGACGTGCTGACCGATCTACCGGAGAAGCGGTTCTCCGTCGTCGAGCTCCCCTGCGACAGCCCGGCTCTCGGCAATGTCGTCGCCGCGGAGCGTGAGGCGCTCGAGCGCGCTGAGCAGGAGGAGAAGCGCCTGCGTGCCGCGGTCGCCTCGGCCAAGGTGGGTGGCAACGAGGCCGCGTACCGGGCGGCTGTGGCCAACCTGAAAGCCGGTCGCAGCGCGGCGTTCAACGAGATGTCGCGTCTGCGACACGACACCGCCCTGGCGAAGGTGCCGCAGGCCGTCGAGCATGTCGCCGATGTCCTCGGCTCGGTGCCTGATGCGGTGCTGGTGTTCGCCCACCATACCGACGTGATCGAGGGCATCGTGGCCGGTCTGCGCGAGGCGGGATACGAGCCCGCGGTGATCACCGGCGCTACTTCTGACGCCGAACGACAGCGCGCCCAGGATGACATTCAGGGCGGGCGGAGGCGGGTTTTCGTTGGCAGCATGCGGGCCTGTGGCGTGGCGATCACGCTGACGGCGGCGTCGACGGTCATCTTCGCCGAGCAGGATTGGACCCCCGGCATCATGAAGCAGGCGGAGGACCGCGCACACCGCATCGGGCAGCGCAATGCCGTGCTCGTCCAGCACCTCGTCCTGGACGGCAGCTTCGACGCCACGATGACGAAGAAGGTCGCGATGAAGGGCGATGTCATCGACGCCGCACTGGACGAGGTCACCGATGCCGCGGACAACCCTTCCCTTGCGGAAGGCATGGATGCCGATCCGGACCGGTTGTGCCCGTCGATCGCGATGTAGCGCGTACCTCTTCGGCAGGCCAGCCCAGGCCATCCTCACTCCTTCTGGCTGGCCTGCCGAAGAGCTCTATCAAGACTGCCGCCGGTTACGGGCGCGAACTCCCAATCATTTCTTCTCAACCAGGTCGAAGGGCTGAAGATGCGTCACTTTACTCAGGTCGCGGAGCCTGTCGGCGGCTTCTCGAGATCTCAACTGGAGACAATCGACATCGCTCATTTCCGGTCGGAGAGTGAGTTCAAGCGACAGTTCGGGCGTGACACGGATCACACCGCCACATCCGATGTCCGCGAGTGCTGGCGCCTGTTCCTGGAAGAACCCGAGATCATGTCTTCCAGCTTCGAATCCGCTGGTTACGAACTGCGCAGCCAGACCGAGGAAACCGAGGCACTGGTGGCGCACTACCGAGCCGCCTGGGAGAAGGCGCAGGTGGAGAGTGGTGTTGCCACTCCGGTCGAGGACAGTCGAGCTTCGGTAATGGGCCATCGCTCCTGATACATCCCGGCGCCCGCCGAGATGGTGACCTCACCATGTCAGCGGGTCTTCATCGAATCATTTCTTCTACTCCGCGATGCCAGCTCAGCAACACCGACTGAGCATTTGGCTTGCTCCTCCGTTCCGCCGCCCAGGCACTGGATCGAATCTTCTGGGTGCAGCTCCCAAAACTGAAAGGAAGACAAGATGCCGGACCTCAACTTCATTGCCCGTGTGTACTTGAGCGGCAAAGCGCTTGAGGAGGCTGGGGCCTACAGCGATGAAGCGCAGGACGCGGTCCTGAGCGCCGTCTTCGATGTGGTTCACGTTTGGTCCTCCAATGAGGACGCTATCGTCGATTGCTACTGCGAAATGGCCGATGCGGACACCTTCGACCACTCGATCAGTATCGACCATGATTCGGAAGAAGAGAATGAAGCCGCAAGCCTGCTCAACGATTTGCGCGAACTGGTCGGCCAAGCGATCGAGGAAGCGCTCGAGGCCGCCGACTGGGAAGACGAGGCCGAAGAATTGACCAAGGGCGAGCCGGACTATGACTCTGGCTGCTACTACAACGGTACCGGCGTCGAGGTGTGGCCGAACGCAGTGCGCTTCACCACCTTGCCGGTCAATGGCGGGCGCACCGAAAGGGTCGTCAGCATTGGTGGCGACACCTATGCCGCGATTGAGGCCATCATGGACCGCTACGCCTATGGCGACGCGAACCGCGTCATCGAGGTCCAGCAGCTGCTTAGAATGGACTGACCACCGTTTCACGGATGGCGCCGCTACTCAAAAAATCTTGGGGTAGCGGGGCCGCACGACCAGATGATCAGCCACCAGCCGAGAAAGGGCTGGGAGCTGATCAATGGACGTTCTTTCGATGAACCGCCGACATGGCGACCTCACCATGTCGGCGCACCGTCGCCCGTTGGCCCGCCGGTGTCGGCGCGTGCTGAAGCGCCGACATGTTGAGGTCGTCGGGTCATTGGATGTTGTTCCCGGCCGGTGACAGAGACCCATGAGCATGTTGGGAAGCCCTGAAAGCTCAGGCTTCCCTTGGGTCCGCGATAGCTGTGGTCGAGGTCATCACCTCGGCGGGAGCAGAGTCGTTGAGGTCACGGAGACGCGGATCATAACCGGTTAACCCGCCCAGGGCGGCGCATGGTGACGTACTCACATGGTGGCCCCAACACGTCGGCGCGCCGTCGCCTCGGCGTGCGCCGGGATAACTGGGGTGGCTTCATTGGGCCGGGAATACCTCACGGAGTACGGGAGCAGGCCGAGGGCAAGGGCGTCTTGACCATCACCTTGGTCCGCCAGCGGTAGCTGGAGGCGGCTGAAGTGTTTTTGCCTGCACGACAGGCCCCCTACGTGCCCGAAGCACTGGAGCGCGCGCTCGGCGACGCGGCGGCTGCCCCACTGGTTCTCGAAGTGGCACCGGAGATTTGGGCCGCTTCATTGAGGGACGGCAGCTGGCGGGGGGCTGATGAGTTACCGCCCCGCTTGGCCGCCGTGCCCGCGTGTGCCGGAGGGAGGTTCTACGCCGATTGCTTGACGGTCGCTGCCCGTGTCCGGCGGAGATGGAGTGTGGTCAGGAGGCCAACCGAGGCCGCGGCGGCGCCCATCAGGAAGATGCTGCCATAGCCAGCCCGGTCGGCGAGCAGCCCGGCCACGGGGCCGGTCAGGCCGTAGGCCACGTCCTGAAACGCTGCGAACGCGCCGAGCGCGGTTCCGCGAAGGTGCGGCTCCACGATATGGACGACCTCCCGGCCCATGGATGGGAAGACCAGGGAGCAGCCAAGGCCCGTCAGGAAGGCCCCGGCCAGCGCTAGCAACGGATCGTTTGCGCTCCAGACCAGCAGTTGGCCGACGGTCTCGACCGAAAGCGATCCGATAGCCACAGGCAGGCCGCCGATGCGGTCCGGGAGATGGCCAACGGTAAAGCGAACGAGGACGAATCCGGTGCCGAAGGCGGTCAGGCCGAGCCCGGCGAAAGGCCAGCCCTCGCGGACGAAGTGGAGGGAGAGGAAAGCGCCGATCGCAGCAAAGCCGATGCCCTGGAGGCAGACGACGGAGCCTTGCATCCATATCCGGCCGAGCACGCTCCGGAATGGCGGGCGTTCGGCATTCGGATGGGCGGCGACCCCTTCCATCCTGCTGACGGCCAGCAGGCCAAGGGCGGGCAGCAGGGCGCTGACCGCCATGGCACCGGAGAAGCCGAGCCCGTCGAGGAGCGCCAGGCCCACCGGGCCGCCCGCCGCGAAGGCGCCGTAGAGTGCGGCGCCGATCAGCGCCAGCACCTTGCCTGCCCGCTGCGGGCCGACGATGCCGATGCCCCAGGCCACAACGCCGACACCGGCCAAGCTCTCGCCGAGGCCGATGAGCAGGCGTCCCAGGACGAGTAGGCAGAATGCCTGCCACGGCAGGTGGGACAGCAGTCCGGCTACCATAGAGACCAGCCCGCCCGCCACATAGAAGACCAATCCCCGGCTGACGGCGAGCTTGGCACCCCGGCGGTCGGAGAGGGTACCTGCGAACCCGCGGGTGAGGATGGTTGCGAGGAAGGCGCTGCCGACGCCCAGCCCGGCCCAGACGTTGCCGAGGCCGAGATCCCCGGCCACAAAGAGCGGGATCACGGGCAGGGAGATGGCGACGCAGAGATAGGAGATGAAAAGAACGACGGCGAGGATGATGAGGCGGCCTTGAGCCGCATCGCGCGCCGGTTGGGGACCCATGGTGGTTCTCCACACTGGTCCTCGATCGACGGGCCGTCCGACAACGCGAACGCGCTCCGATCGACGAGGATCGTTGAGCGCGTTGGTTGACGTTAAACGCTTACGGCCAGTGCGACTGGCGATACGGGCACGATTACTGGAAGCGGTCGGAAAAGGCAACCCGGAAGTCTGACGAGCCAAACAAGCAGGATTTAGAGGTGACGTGTGGCCAGTGGCGTCAGTGCTGGCGAGCCAGGCAGGTCAAACACTGCGACCGAAGATGTCGTTGAGTTGCTTGTTCGATATGCCGGATACTCCCGATGCGAGCCCCTCGAACGATCCGGCCTTCATCGCCTCCGCCATGCGCATGACCGCGCCCCAGGCCGCCCGCGCCAGCCCGCCGCCGACGCTGATCCGCCGCACACCGAGATCTGCGATCTCAGCCCGGGTGGCGTCCGGGCGCATCACAAGCAGGTTGACCGGCCTGGGCGCCACGGCGCGGACCATGCTCGCGATGTCGGCTTTCTCGATCACGCCGGGCGCGTAGAGGCAATCGGCGCCCGCATCGGCGAAGGCCACCAACTTGTCGATCGCCTCGGATACCCGCGTGGGATCGCTGAGCAGGATTTCAGTGCGTGCCACCAGGACGACATCCTCGCCGGTCCGGTCGATGGCGGCGCGAGCGGTTCGGATTCGTTCAACGGAAGTGGCGGTATCGTAGAAGCCAGGTTTGCCATCGGCGCGGATGTCCTCGATCGATAGGCCCGCGACACCGGCGTCGACCGCGAGCCGAACATTCGCAGCCAGTTCCTCAAGATCACAGGCAAAGCCGGATTCGAAATCGGCGTTCACCGGGAGATCCGTGGCGAGAACGAGGCTCCCAAGATGCTCCAGGACATCGTCGAGTTCGATGCCGTTTTCGGGGCGGCCCTGCGACCAGGAATAGCCTGAACTCGTCGACGCCAGGGCGCTGAAGCCCATGTGCTCCATCATCCTGGCACTGCCGACATCCCAGGGGTTCGGCAGGATGAAGCAGCCCTCCACATGAAGCGCACGGAAAGCCTCACGCTTTTCTGCGATGGTGCGGGCCATGGGTCATCTCCTAAAAGAGGGCTGTAAGACGCGGATTTCCGAGGGCTGTCCTGGAATCCATCTGGAGGAAAACCATGACGAAGAGCCTTCGGCTTGTCACCCACAGCGGCTCGTTCCACTGCGATGAGGTGCTGGGCTACGCCATCCTGCGCCGCGCCCTGCTGCCGGAGACGCTGGCCGACGCCACGCTGGTGCGCACCCGCGAGCAGAGCGTTATCGAGGCCGCTGACATTGTCTGGGACGTCGGTGGCGTCTTCGATCCCACGCGGGGGCGCTTCGACCACCATCAGCGCGGTGCCCCGGTGCGTCCTGACGGGTCGCCCTACTCCTCGGCGGGCCTGCTGTGGGCCGCCTTCGGCCATGACGCGGTGCGCGCCATCCTGGCGGGACGCGGCGGCGAGGACGTCGTTGAGCGGGTCTGGACGGAGATGGATGAACAGGTCATCCGCATCGTCGACCTTGCCGACAACGGCAAGCGCCCTGTCCCTGACTTCGGCGACGAAGGCCTCGACCGGGCGGCCCGGATCGCCGACGGGATGGCTCTGCCGTCCCTGGTCGAGGTCCTGAACCTGCCTTGGGATGCCGACGTGATCGACCGGGCTCTGGCCGAGGACGAGCGCTTCGCCCGGGCCGCCGAGATCGCGGGCGCCTTCCTCGACGGCCGCATCGAGCAGATCCGCGCCCGCATCGCCGCCCGCGACATCGTGCTGGAGGCGCATGCCCGATCGGCCGACCCGCGCGTGCTGGAGCTCGACCGCGGCATGCCCTGGCAGGGACCGGCGCATGAGGCAGACCTGCCGGTGCTGTTCGCCGTTTACCCGGACAAGGGCGGTGATGCCTGGATGGTCGGCTGCATGCCGCCGGAGCCGGGTAGCTTCGCCCAGAAGCTGCCGCTGCCAGCGGCCTGGGCAGGCCTGCGCGACGCCGAACTTGCCCGCGTGTCCGGGGTGTCGGATGCTGTGTTCTGCCACCTGAACCGCTTCATCGCCGCTGCCCGCTCGCGCGAGGGCGCGCTGGCCATGGCCCGAATCGCCCTCGGCCTTGCCCGGGAACCGATGGGGTTGGGCGCCAAGTAACGCTGCAACCGGCTTCGTGCTGGTGAGCACGTTGGCGCAGATGCCCAAGCTGCCCGATTGAAGGTGGAACTCGCCGCTTCAAGATCGGAGGCGATGAGTTCCACATGCGCGCCGATAAGCGTCGGGAAGGCTGGATCAGGTTGGGATCAGGGCAGCAACCTCCTGGTCGGTGTTCCGGTCGCTAGCGGTGAGTCCCGCAGCCACCCCGGCCCGGTCTTCGGCGGATCGGTTCTGGCTCATTTTGCGCTTGCCCTGAATGCGCGTGATCGGGAGCCGAAGCCCGACGATGCCTCGCAGCTGCGCGCGGATGAAGTCGACCGGTGCGTCCGCGACGGCCCATGGTGCGGCGCGGCGACCCTCGTGCAGGTCCGTTAGTCGCGTGACCACCTCCAACAGGCGATCCGCGTCGTCGAAGAACTCGGCCGGGCCGTAGGCATGCACCGCAATGTAGTTCCAGGTCGGCACCACCTTCCCATGCTCTTCCTTCGATGCGTACCAGGATGGCGAGACGTATGCCTCCGGCCCGGTGAACAGGACCATGGCCTCGCCCAGGGATTGCTGCTTCCATTGCGGGTTGGCGCGGGCAAGATGACCGTAGAGGGTGCCGCAAGGACCCTCATCAGGCGCAAGGAACAGCGGCAATGGCGTCGCCATCAGTCCCTCGTCGGTGGCGGTCACAAGGTTGGCGAGGCGCGTCTCCCGCATCAGCGCATGCAGGGTCGGCAGATCATCCTCGCGAAATGCGGGCGGGACATACATCGGGGTGTCTCCACGTCAGGGCGTGGGCTGGACCATGGGCCGGAACTGGTTCACGATAAACATCCAGTTTTTCACATTTTGGCTGGGCCAGTTTAGCGATATGTCGGAGCACCCATTACCGGTCCGCCTCGCCAGCAGGATTTGCCAGTCGATCCGGGACCGGATTGGTTCCGGCGACTTGGCTCCCGGCGCGCGGGTGCCGTCGACCCGTGCCTTGGCGGCCGAATGGGGCGCGTCACGGACGACGGTGACCGCAGCCTACGATCAGTTGATCGCCGAAGGTTACCTGGAAGCGCGCCAGGGAGCCGCTACCAGGGTCGCTCCATTGCTTTCCCCATCGTCACCTCGGCCGCAGCATTCGTCGCGCGCTGAGCATCTTGGTGGTCTGTCCGCATACGGCCAGCGGGTGGCAGGTTTCGCCATTCCGCCCGAAGGAGATCGCGAGGCGCTGGCCGTCGACTTCCGCTACGGCGACATCGCGGGCGCCGACTTCCCGCGCTTGATGTGGAAGCGGGCGATCACGGCCGCGCTGCTCCGCAAGCGGCCGAGCCTGCGGTATGGTGAGCCGTGCGGTTCCCCGCGCCTCAGGGTCGCCCTGCAAGGCTATCTCTGGCGGGCGCGGGCTATGCGGTGCGAACCGGACCAGATCGTCATCGTCAACGGCTCGCAGCAGGGCATCGACCTTTGTGCACGGCTGCTGCTGGACCCGGCCGACGGGGTCCTGATGGAGGATCCCGGCTACGGCTTGGCCCGGCAGGTATTCCAGGCGGCGGGGGCCGACGTCATCCCGATCCCGGTCGACGAGGAGGGCCTGAAGACCGATGGGCTGCCCCCGGCGCGCCTTGCCTACACCACGCCTTCTCACCAGTTCCCGCTCGGAGCTGTCATGTCGGCGGCGCGTCGCCGTGACCTGTTGGCTTGGGCCGAGCGGAGCGGCGGGTATGTCATCGAGGACGACTACGACGGCGAGTACCGCTTCGACGTCTCACCGATTCCAGCCTTGCAGGTGCTGGACGATGCCCGCCGGGTCATCTACCTCGGCACGGTGTCGAAGATTCTCTCGCCTGACCTGCGCCTTGGCTACCTCGTCGTCCCTGAGGCCATGGCTCTCGTCTTTGCGCGGGCGAAGAGACTGATGGACCGGCACACGCCCGGGCCGGAGCAGGAGGCGCTGGCCGACCTGATTGAGAACGGAGCCTACGAGAGGCATGTGCGGCGCATCCGTCGCAGGAACGGGGAACGCCGCGCGGTGCTTCTCGCAGCCTTGACCGATACCTTCGGCAACGATGTTACGATCGTCGGCGCTGCTGCCGGGCTTCACGTCGTGGTCTGGCTGAACATGGTGCCGCGGACATTGGAGGAGATGCTGATCGTCGAGGCCCGTTCAGCCGGTCTCGGCATCTATCCCATCGGCCCCCTCTTCGATCTGGCCGCGACCGCGCCGAAGCCTGCGGTCGCCGGGCTGGTCATGGGTTACGCGAGCCTTGACGAGGAAGCCATCCGACGTGGCGTGCGGTTGCTGAAGCAGATGGTTGCTGATGTCCGTGCCGCCGGGACCCGTTAACGTCTAAGCCACCGCCTGTGCCGCCACTCCGGCTCGATGTCTTCAAGCAAGTGGATCTTGGTGAAATGCTAGAGGTAACCGTCGCCGTTTTGCCTTGGCCCAAATGACGTTCAACGCAGATGAACTGCCGCAGCCAAATCATGTCAGTGTTGAGCCCGAGCCTATTTCAACGCTCGCTTGCCGTTTTTCCTGCGGACCAGGAAGACGGTAATTCTGTGTCCAGCCGCTAACTTCTGCATTCATGTAGAATGAGGGGATGAGCATTGAGCGGGCTGTCACTCCGTCCTGCGTCCCGTCCGTATCCGCCTTGCCTGCTCCCAATAGCGCTCCGGGTCCAATGCAGCCTCCCGCCAGTGGTCACGCCATTTGACGTACCTGGGGCAGGCATACGCAAGCGCGGCCTCCAGTTGCCCATACCGGAACAGGCAGCTGTCGGCCATGCTGACGAGCAGCGGATTTGGATGCATGCGTCCTTCTGGATCTCCCCTCAGCAGGGCAGCCACAGCCTCCTCCTCGGCGCTTGGTCCGAGTTCCTGGGCCAGCAGGGCGAGCGCCATGGCGGCGGAGCGGCTGACGCCCATCTGGCAATGGACCACGAGCAAACCTTCCGGGGCCTGCTCGGCAATCCTGCGCCCGAACTCTAGCGCTTCGGCGACATGGTCGATGACCGGGCCGCGGTAGGGGCCAAAGGCCGGGACGGCAATGTCGTCGAACCGCTGCACCAGCACGGCGCCCACCTCGCCGCCGGTGGCCTGCGCCAAGGCAAGATCCAGGTTCTCGGCATCATGTTCTGCCGACGGTCTGATTGAGATGATCCCCTCGGCGCCTTCGGCCTCCCCGCGCTCGACGGCCGCCCATGACAGCACACGAATTTTCATTCTACCCGCCAGCGTTCTCACCAAGACATGCGTTCGGAACCGATAACCATCAATCATGCCGAATGACCAGACTTGCTGTTGCCTCGAGAAGCACGGATCGCCAATCTCCCTACGCAGCCCTCGGCATCCGCGCGGCCTCCAGCCTCTCCACGGCCTTGCCGACGAAGCGTCCCGCATCCCGTCCGGTGTAGCTGAAGGACGCCTCGAGCCGCTGGTAGGCGCTGGCCTCGTCGCGGGCGGCGCTCAGCCAGTTGAAGGCCCCTTCGATGATCGCCGAGGTGGCAGGGAAGGACAATGCGGCAGAGACCGGGGGATCGAACAACCTCTTCCGTCAGCTGCGGGCCTTCGCCAACGTCGGCTGCCACCATCCCGACGGCGAGGGGGCGGGCAGCCCCGGCGAGTTCGAGCAGGAGGTCGTGACCCATGCCTACGAGATCGCGGATGCATGCGGCGTCTCGGAGAAGCAGGCCAGGGCGACCGCGATGAAGGTCGCTCGGTATGCCTGGGAACATTTCGACGGGGAAAGGTGGGCGATGAAGAGGAACTGGGCGTCTGTGCGGCGCAGACCAAAGGGCTGACGGAGGCCGAGGCGAAGGCGGTCGGCGGCCGATACGCGGCCGCGCGGCGGCGCGAGGCATCGGTGGAGAAGCTGGTGGCGGTGTACCGTCGCCTGGTGGCGGAGGGCAGCGAGCCTTCGCGTGCGGCTGTGGCCGAGGAGGCGGGCTTGTGCGTGCGGACGGCCGAGAAAGAGTTGGAGGCGGGCAGCCGGTACTGGCCGAGGTATAGCCGGGACGGTGAACGGGAAAATGCTGATGATGGTGGGCACTCGATGACGGGCGTTCCGGGCAGACTCTTCACCGGCTAGCGCTCCAGTGCAGTTTGATCCATCTCACCGTGCAAGGCCTCGGCTACCTGCTCGCGCTCAACACGCGGGAGGTCGACGACTTGGCTCGCGCCAGGATCAAGCAGACCTCTCGGCTCGTGGCCCACGACGACCCGATCGAAGGCGTGCTGATCCGCTGGGCTGTGTCGCAGGCGGCCAAGGACCTCCTCATCACCGCCCCATCCGCCGCGCCCCAATGTCGAGAGCCTGGCCAACGGTGACTGTCCGGACCGTATCCGGGGAGATTTCCAGAGCGGGCGCGCCGCCGGGGCCAGGCTATAGCTTTCGTGGAGCACCACGAGGACAGGCTCGGGACGGCGTTACATCCTTCGTGATCTCCGCCTGCGCAGTGGCGGCCGGTGCGCTGGGGCGGACGCTGTCTCCTGCACCGGTTCCGGCGCTTCAGCGGATCTTCTGACCGTTTCCTGGGGAGACGACGATGTGGTGACTTCAACATGCCGTCGGCCCAGCGCTCGGTGATGTCGGTGACCGGTGAGGTGACGACCTCACCATGTCGTCGTGTCGGCGCACCGGCTGATGGCGTCGGATGCGGCCAAAGCGTTGTTTTCTCTGGTTTGGGGATAGTGCCGACCGCGGCATCCGACGACGTGGTAACCTCACCATGTCGTCGCAACGGCACCTGGGAATGCGATGATGTCGGCGCCCAGGCAGGCGCCGACATTACCATATGGTCGGGACGGCAGCCGGTGCCTGACGATACCTGACTGGCGTTGGTCCAGTCCGTCTCGACGGTCAGCAGTGGCTTCAACGGCTCGAACGGGTCCCAAAGTTGAGCGAGCGCGCACCATCCTCGTTCGGCCGCCCCGCTCGGTCATTGCGGCGCTCGGCCCAGTTCGGAGCCCAGGGCATCGGAGACGGCTGTCAACGCATCCATGTACGCTTCGGATCCGACCTCGACGGCAAGGACCATCGAGCTCAGTGGCTCGAGTTCCGTATCCTCTGGGGCGGCCTCCAGCAGCGACCGCAGGCGCATCATCTCCTACCGGTACGCCTGGTCACTCGGACGCGGCCAAGCGTGGTCCGGCAGGCTGTCGGTCCAGATCATCGTCCTCAGAATTTCCCTGATCTCGCTCACCGCCGCCTCCTTCAGATCAACCCGGGCACCCTGACCGCATTATGGTCGCTTCGCGGGGCGGATCGCCGACGATCGAGGATAGGAGTGGTCGTTGGACCTTGTCGCGGCGAGGGCGACCCTCAAGGTGATGCACCGAGACGCAAAGGGCGGCAAATGTGACACCGCAGTCCAGGTTGCGTGCCCGCGCGGTCGACGCCGACACGTTGCCTGGGCAGTGCGATCGCTTGGCCGCCTCGCCCCAGACTTACGGGTTGGACAAGCGCTCCAGACGATGCTTCCGAGGTCCGTCATCCGGACCGCGTTCGTAGGCGTCGACGAAGATCAGCTTCCGGAGCGAGCGGCCAGGGCCATGCGGCTGCATCTTGAAGTGTCCAGCTACAGAAGAGCGCCAGCCAAGCTGCCAGCCGCCTGCTCCAAGGGAATGGCGACGGCCGAAGCGATCCAGGGGCGGCGCCAGGGTCTCGACCGTGAAAAGACTGACCTTCTTATGGTGTTGGCGGGCCTTGCGGGACGCCGCCATCTCACGGGTCATGCGGGGAAGCCGCCCACGCTGCGCGTTATCGGCATGCTGCCGGTACAGCAGGAGCAGGCTCAGGAAGTCTTCGACCTGCTCGGCCAGCAGCGTCTTGTCAACGTCGGTCGACACGAGTCCGTTAGCCTCCCCCTGTCCCGCAACCCACATCAAGCGACCCGCAAGCCGGTTGGAGCCAGGGACACACAGAATCGCACACAGGGCTACTGAACCATGCCGCTGGGATGGCCGGGTGAAGATCGCACGAACTCCCAGATCTCCGACCAGCAGTGATCCATGAGGAAGGTCGATGTACAACGACACAGTCAGCAGATCGCCGCTGAGCATGGTGCATTGATCGGCCGGAGCTTTCGCTTGCGAGAGCAATGCAACAAGCTCACGTGAGGGCTGGATCGCCAGGGTTCTGGACTTAGGGGCTGCCTCCACGCCCTTCTTGCGGTCGTCCAGAGACAAAGCGAACGGCCACAGAAACTGCAAGAAAGCGTTTGAGTTTCCGACCAAGTCATCGGGGTCAAATGCGCCCGGGTCATAGTTGAGGATGCTGAAGCTGGACTGGAGCGGCACAATCAGCTTGAACGCCTCAATATCAGTCAGCTTATCCACTTGGATACCATAGAGTTCGCGCATTGTTGTTGCAATGAACTGACCGATGGCATCCGCATTAGCGGCCGCACGAGTCCTTTCAGCATATCCAGAGATATACCAGTCAATCCAAGTCTTGGACATGTCTTTGCCTCCTGCGCAGGGCGCAGCTATCCTTTGACAGAGGAATCCAGCAAACCGTTTGCTTGGGCTTCACTATAAAAATCTGTTTCAGATTACTTTGATCGACCACCGGCCGGTGCCGTCTTTACGGCGCAGATGTGCGCGTTCAGAGGAGCGAGCGCCAGTCTTCTTCATCACCCACATCGAAAGCATGCAGGCGCACTGTGTCGCCGATGATTTCGACATCGTCGTAGCAGCGAGGACAGGACTTGCGATCGAAATGAGCGATCAGATCCAGCTCGATCTCGTCATCACTCAGTCCAAAGCCCTTCCGAGCCGACTTGATGTACTCGAGAACCTCACCCTCCAACTCATGAGTAACATCCACCTCGGCGCCGTCCGGGCTGACCTCGATCACCCGCGTCACCCTCACAATTGTTTCGCTCATTCGAGTTGCCTCTACTGAGTGGGTTACCTCAATAGGGGTAGATCGCATCCAACCTGTTGTCAATAAAATTCCACGCCACTCATAATAATAATAAGCTTAAATCAGCTTGTTGCACGTCATACCTGTTGACAAAGATTTTTCTCAGCCACCTTCCTTTAGAATTCACTACGAAAACATTTCGAAGAAGCAAGAATAATAACTTTCTCACGAGAGTAAATTTATTTGGGCAATGCCATGGATACGCATTCAACTATCTGAGAATCGGGAAGCCTGATTCCCGGGCTGCTCGTTGCCCGCTGATAGGCTCGCTTGACTGCATGGCGCGAGAAGCTGTCTGCCGACAGGAGGCGGTCAGCTTGGCGGCGTGACCATCACCGCCGCCACAGGACGGACCGGCGTGCCCCCTCCCCTCGGAGAAGACCTGCCTGCCGAGAGGGGCAACGCCATTTCCTAATGCGGGATTTGCCGCGGGACCATTGCCCCGATCCGATGCTCCAGATTTCCGGGCGCCCCGGACCGGCGACTAAATTCACCCAGCTACCCGCGCAAGGATCGCTTCGCAATCTGCCAGGCGCTTCCGGAACACCCCATTCTGCAAGCTGGGATCGGCATCATGGGAACCACGGGCGAACCGGCACGCCCATTCCAGGCAGCGCGCCATCTCCGCCAGTTCCTCGGCCGAGACGCCCGCGGTCTCGGTCCGCGCAACCGGAGGCCGAACGGGCGGTTCCACGATGAAGCCATCATCGTCCTCGTGATCCACGGCGTAGCGCGCCCCGCCCGCCTCGGCAAAGCGCAGAAGCTGGCGCAGGAAGTCGGGCTCGTCGATCACCCAGGCCGGGATGTCGCCGGGGCTCGTCCCGTCCGCGCGGCGAACCTCCAGCCGCCCGAACGCCGTGTTCGCTCTAATCTTCATCATTACTGCCCTCCGCTCCGTTCTGGGAGACCTTGCCAGAACCGACTGCATGAGTGCCTCACGCGAAGGGGCGGCAGAAGCCGCCCCGGTCACCCCAGAAAGCTGTCAGGCGTCCTCGACCTCGTCGCCGAACAGTTCGGTCAGCGCCTCGTGGCGCCCGCGGAACTCCAGCCAGGACATGGCCTGGGAGCGGTCGAGCGGAGCGTATGCGTGTCCGTACGACGTTCCGTCACCCGTGCTGTGCAGCCAGCCCTCGACCACCAGCAGGAACGACCCCTTGGCGGACCGGTAGAGGGCCTCCTCGGTGTAATGGAAGTCGTCCCGGGAGCGGCCGAACTCGTAGCCAGCCACCCGCTCCATCGCTTCGGAACGATAGCGACGACCACCCAACACCACGTCGAACATCGCGCGAGCCTTGCCGGGGCGCGTCGCCACGCCGTCGATCAGCCCGTCAATAAAGTCATCAATCAGCATACACAACCTCCGATCTGCCTCTACGGCCTCCCCGATGTGCCGTTCAAACACTATCCCACCGAGGTGGGTATGGGGTCAAATCATTGATTAACAAGGAAAATTCTAGATACAAGAAAGGATTTCGACAGACTCCGAAGGAAAACCCGCGCGGAATTCCTTGCACCTAAGGTTGTATAAAGGATTTCTCGCTCCCAAGGCGGCGCTCCGCGGAGGCCCAAGCCACAGCATAGCCGCCATGCAAATTCGCCGCCCCTGATCGCCGGAGGATCACAGTGATTGCGGTGGTCGCTGACCGCCTCACCGCAGCCACCCACAAAGCTGGGTTGATGCAGGCAGCACAGGTCCGAGCACGCCTGCTCGAAGCCGTAGGCGGCAAGATTGATAGGGCGAGGACGATGATTGCTCGCGTCCACCCGACTCCGTCGGTGGTCGCTCCGGCAAACATCAATGAAACGACGCCCCCGAGATCAGGTTGGCCATGGCCAGGGAGCTGACCCTTCTGGATCCACCCGTGACGGTCACGCCGCTGGTCGAGATCGAACAGTGGACATTCGATGCTCAGCGACCGCGGTCTGCACGTTTCCCGTCAATCAGGCGGTGATTTCCGCACCCTGCCTTGCTCGCGGTCGCCCCCGAACGTCGCTCGGCCGTGGACGGCGTCCCGTCCGGATCGCGGGAAACCGGTGCAGGAGTTCGAGGCACCGCTCAACCTCAAGGGCCGCCGCATCCCTCTCGGCGCGACCACCGTCTCTCAGGGCCGTCTCCAGCGCTTCGGTAGCAGCCGCCAGCTGTCGCAGAGCCCCGTGCCTGATCGCGCTACGCCAAGCCACCGCAGTTGCACGGCTGGGAGCAGTCTCCGGCGACAACGCTCCACGAACAAAGGCGTCGTAAACATTTTTGTAATGCCGCTCCGTTCTACCATGCAGCCGAACAGGCGTGAAAATGTTTACGTGGGCGCGCGCCTCACCAAGCAAAGTAAACATATTTGTCATAGCGCCACCTTTTTCACTGATATGCTTGCAGAATGTTTGAAACTGATCATAGCATTGATTTGTGAAGCCAATCCATACGTGGGGAGATCCCGATGATCGTCATTGCTTCATCATTCATCAGGCGGTGTGCGAAGTGGAGCATGGCGATGTCCATACCCGCTACATTCGCTTGTTTGCTGTGGCTCACCGCTGGTGAGTTGATGGCCGGTTATCCGCAGCTGCCGTCGCTTATGCTGATGAGCTCCTGGCTGGTCGATGCTGCCCCGCCCATCGTCCAGGCAGCCCTCAGCGTCGAGCTGAGCATAGGGCTTGCGCTGGTGCTGGCATCCGGCCTCCTGCCAATCCTCGTGGTGCACCAATCCGCGCGCATGGTGATGAAAGCCATCCGGCGTGAGCCTCTTTCCATCGGGAACATCGTCACAGCAACCCTTGCGGCCACCGGGTTGCTGGCATTCCTGATGGCTGCCTACGGCTTCCAAGCCCCTCTGCTGATCGCCGCAGACGCAGTCCTCGCACTCGGTGTGCTCATGGGCATCAGCCGTTTCGTTGCCCGCTCGATCGAGGAGATCGAGGCTCTCCGTCGCCCCTATTTTCCCATCACCGCGATTTTTGTTCGGCGCCCCACGGCCAAGGATGCTTCCAATGAGTAAGCTCCAGGCCCTCTATGAACGCAGCCAGCAGCGGCTCCAGGCATTCCTCGACCGCGGTCGAAGGGAAGCACGCGCATTTGTTCGTGACGATGTCCTTGGCGTCGACGAGTGGCGATCCGATTGGAAAGGGGCGTTGCGAGGCAAGGGACGGCTCCTGGGAACCGGATGGCGCAGCATCAACGGGCTCTGGGCTGGAGCCGCCACCAACATCGGGGTGCTGGCCCGCGGAGCGTTCGGTCGCCAGATCGCCTCGCCGTTGCCGTCGCAGGCGACGGATCCCGCCGAGCGTTTCCACGTCGCCCAGCGGTTCTACGACCGTTCCGACGACTTCCTGACCACCGCCCAGGCGTGCACGCACCGGTATTTCCTGCTCTACCTCGCCGCTCTCATCGCTCTGCTCGCTATCGCGGTCGGGTCAGTGGGCGGAGGCCATGTCACCGGCTTGCTGGAATGGATCAGCTTTCTCGCCTGCTTTGCGGCGATCCCGGCGTTCGGTGCCCTGGCGATCAGAGCAGCGTTTTACAATTTTCAGCTGCGCAAACGTCGGCTCGACGGCTTCGCATCCTGGCTTCGGCAGCCCAGTGAATGGTGGACCGAAGCTCCGGAGGGTGCTTCTCCGCTGTCCGGCGCTGGCCCGGCCACACTGGTGCTGATGATCAGCGGCGCCACAGCCGCGATGATGCTGGGCAATCCCGCTGCCGCCGTGGCTGCTGCTACTCCGAACGCCGAACCGGTGGTCAGCGGGAACATCATCATGGCGCTGTTCCGCACGCTCAACACCGACGACCTCTGGTATCAACTCCTCACGTTCGTGTTCCCGGGTGTTGGTCCGGTCGGCGGCACAGTCACGCCGCTGGCAAACGGGATCGCCAGCGGTTTCTCGGTTTTCATCGCCGTGCTGATGGCCTGCTCCGCGGCGATGATGTCCTACCACACCATCATCGGAATCGTTGCCACGGCGCACGAAGGAAAGGTTCTTGGACAGCGATGGCACCAAGTATGGGCACCGATGCGCGTCATGTATGGCGTGGGCGCGCTTGCCCCGGTCGCCAAGGGGTATTGCCTCCTTCAGGTACTCGTCGTCTGGATTGCGCTGGTCGGCGGCCAATTCGGAAACCTGGTCTGGTCCGGGTTTCTCGACGGGTTGTCCGGTGCGAAGATCAGCAATCCGGCCCTCCAAGAGACCATCCCGCTGGTCCGCGACCTCATGTTCCTTGAAGTCTGCTTCGAGGCTGTCCGGCGCGAGTCCGCCAACGTCAGCTCAGGCGTCCCCGCGCCGGAATGGCCGCGGGAGCCCACACCAGGGCCGATGACACTGACGAACAACGGCATCTACCGCGGCGCCAGCCAGCTCTGGCATGACGCCGTGAGCCTCTGGGATTCGTCGATCACGGCCGGGACGCAGCAGCCCGTGGCTGTCCAGGATCTGGTCTGGGACTACGGGGTCTGCGGGTCGATCCGGGTTGGCTCGAGCAAGGAGTCTCCAGCGGCCGACCGGAACGTGCTGAACCTGGACGGGGCGCGGAACGCCGCCCTCGATTCTCTGCGCGCCGAGCTGCGGAGCATCGCGCAACGGATGATGACCACCAACGGTCCCGTCGCTGTCAGGCTTTCCAATGAGGAAAGAGCAAACGATATCTTCCAACAGGTTCTGCTGACAAAGGCGCACTACGATAGCGCACTGACGACGGCAGTCCAGACCTATGTGGACAGTGTCAACAAGGTCAGCCTGACCGAGTTCAAGGCAGTTGCGGGAACGGCAGGCTGGGCGTCTGCTGGCTCCTACTATATGACCCTCAGCCGAATTTCTGCGCAGGTGATGTCCCTGGTCGGCGTGATGCCGGAGGTGACTTTCGGGAGCACCGGCTCACAGTATAAGGATGGCATTGGGATTGACCGTCTGCTTGGCCACGAACTCTTGGGTGTGCTTCCGAAGCTGCGTAGCTGGTGGGACAAGCAGCTATTGACCACGACCTCTCTGTCTACTGCGGCCGCCCGCGCTGGTCAGTTCGACAACAGCGGCAGCATTGCCGGTGTTTTGGAATGGTTCGGCAGCTCGGACAGCGCGCTCCAGAAGTGGCTGATTGGCCTAGCGGTCCTGAAGCCGGGCACCGGCCAAGCGCTTCAGCACATGGTCGACTTCGGCCATCTCATCCTCAACGCCGCCTTCATGATCCTCGCCGCCCTGGGCGTGGGTGGAGCGCTGATCTCGAAGGTTCCGGTCGCGGGTGCGGCTGCCGAAGCAGCGTCCAACTTCGTCGGCAAGCTGATGCCGAGCGGGGCCGAAAAACTGACGGGCTTTGCCGCGACGTTCTTCGGTCTGATTGCCGTCGCTCTCCTGCTTGCGGCGGTCTTCCACGCCTACGTTCTGCCGATGATGCCCTTCATCCACTTCCTGTACGCCGTGATGGGCATGCTGATCTTGGTGATCGAGGGAGTGATCGCAGCACCCCTCTGGGCCTTCATGCACATCCGAATGGACGGCGCGGAGTTCCTGGATGCTCCTCAGAAGGTTGGTTATTCCATTGTTTTTAACCTGTTGTTCCGAATCCCGCTGACCTTGTTCGGGCTGTTCTTCTCCATTCTTGTGTTTGAGGCGATGGTCTGGTTCTTGTCCAAGACTGTGTATGCGGCGATGGCGTCCGCCACTTCAGGGAACACGGTTGGGCTTATTGGTGTGGTCACTTACGTGATCCTCATCTCGGTGCTGAACTACCAGTTGGCGATCCGCAGCTTCAACTTGATCACCCAGGTGCCTGATCGGGTCGCACGGTGGTTCGGAGCGCAGCCGGACGGGGACGGTGAACATCACCAGGCGGCCAACGCGGTGGGCGTCGTTGAGACTCATACGAAAGACACTATGCAGATGGGCGTCAATGCAGGCAAAGGAGCCCTCCTTTCCAAGCCAAGCGACTTGGATCGACTGGTGAGCACCCTCGAGAAGGCCAACGGCAACGGGAACTTGGCTTCCGCTGCTGGAGAGGTGTCTGGTGCGAGCAAGATCACCAGCACCGCGGCCGGGCGTGCAGCCGATACTCCGCACATGGCCGACACGGCAAAGGGTGAGGCGGGTGACAGCGGCAAAACCAGCCACGGTAGCCCGGCTGCGAAAGCACCGAAACCGGCAGGAAACGGTCAGCTGAAAGGGGGCGGATAACCCAAGTGGCACCTTCCGGTGCCGCTTCAACTGTGGACCGAGCGTTCTCTTACCCCACGCGATAGACTTCGGGGTTCGTCACGTTCCGCTTCCTGGCAGCCTCGTCGAAGGCATTGATCCAGATTCCGGTCGACCTCCTCAGCGGCGAGCCGTTCTTCAGAGTACCGACCTGTACCAGAAGAGGACTGTCGGGATGCTGTGCCTTGAAGGCATCGACGACTGCCTGAGATGCGACTGCCGTGGCTTCTTCCAAGGCCAGCTTGAGCTCAAGGTCTGCGACCCGGGCGCGCAGGGCTCCGTTCTCCTCCTCGAGGGCGGTGATGGCCTGCGCGTCGGCCTGACGCTGCTGGTTGGCCTGCCCGAGGCGCTCCGCGAGCGCGACACCGACAGCCTCGACCGTGTCGGCGCGACGCTTCTGTCCGAGCAAGATGCCAAAGGTCATGTCGTCCATGGCTCGGATCCTCAGCAAGTGACCACATCGGCGTCGAAAACGGCATCAACCATTGATCGTTGAGAATTCCTTGTCAACACATATTGCGCGCCGCAGTAGTTCATTCCAAAAATGCGATCTATAATATTGTGCTGATATCTTGCACTGATACGGAGATGATCTATGAACGATAGGCTCACCGTTCAACGGCTGTGGACTCCCTGGTCTCATCGCTGCCCGCTTCTGCTCCATCGCGCCCACCGCGCCCACGGCCCCGGACGCCATGCCCTGCTGCGCGCTTGGATGCACAGCCGCCGCGACGGCGCCCCGTTCATTGCGCGGGTCTCGGCACCCTGATCCCGAAGTCGCCACAGTCGATCATTGCCAAGATGGCCCGGAAGGCATCGCGGCGGCGTGGACGCCGCGCCGAGAGCACGAGCTGCGGGTGGCGACCGCGGGCTGTTTCGGCGTGCCACTTGCCGCCGTTGCGGCAGAGGACAATCCGCCAGCCGCGATGCTGGCACGTCCGTTGCGCCGTCGACTGCCCCGCGGTCTTCGGCGATTGGGACAGCAAAGGCGTCGTATCTCCACGCTCGAGGCGGCGAACCTCGAGGCGCCGAGCCGCCCGCCAAGCTCGTCGCCGGAATTCCGGATCCGAGACGTCCGGCCGCGGTTCTCCCCGGGACAGGTGCCGGAGAATGTACCGGAGCAGGATGATCTTCATCCTCTCTGTCACGTCATGCGCGTTCGGCGTCACCATCTCCGGAATTCCCTGGTTCTCTTGGGGGAACCATGGTGACACCACCGCAAGCCGCGAGCAATCGCACACCCCTATGACGATCGGATCGCGTCACGATCCGATCGTCATGGTTGTGCCATCAGAGAGCCGAATGTAGGTTCTCCACCGCACTCTGGAGCCGCCCCCCTGCTCGGCTCCCACCGCTCGGGGCAGAAACGATGACGCGAAGCGACCTTCAGATACGGCGGTGCTGATGGCCTGCTGGCCGCTCGCCAGCGCACTGTCCTCCCGCGCAGAAGAAGGTTCTCCGGATGTCAGCCCGCAATGCGGTGGCGCAATCAGTCGACGATTGCGACGAGTTCCCCTTCACCAGCGCCCCTCAAACCGAGGAGGCTCGTGATCCCGCCGAGGTAGCCGCGCTCGTCTTGGTGAGGCGCGTGCTGGATTCCTCGCCGGTCCTGAAAATCGCCACGATCGCCCATGCTATCGCTGCTGTCGTGCAGGTCCCGAGCGCGGGCTGGCTCAACGCCATCGCAAATGCCTGGGGCTGCCTTCTCGGTGGCGCCGATGCCGCACCGGAAGATGCCGATACGATCACGCGCCCCCACCTGCCTCAGCCCCATCTGGCGGGAGCGTGGTTCGAGTGTCGGCGCGACGGTTTCAAGAAGGAACACCGGCCGGACGTCGGAAACGAGGGTGTATCGGCTGCACTCAGCGCAAGGCGCTCCATCTTCGGCTTCAGCCCCGCGCCGGAGCGGCATCTGCCGCGCGACCTGCTTCGTGTCGCCGACGTTCGGGCCGTCATCCCGCCTCTGGATGCAGACGCGCTCAGGGAGGTGGTTACCGCGCTTGTCGGCACCCCGCCGTCCCTGACGATTTCCGACGCCCGGTGCCGCCTTATCACGGTTGAGGATCTGCGCCTCGCCCGTCGCCCGGGGCAGGACGCCGACGACTACGTCGCCCGCCTGCGCACGCTGCTGGAAGCCAAGGCGAAGCAACCCACAGCGACCCTCGCACAGATGCGCGGAATGGATGAGGCGGTGGACTGGGGGATGGCGCTCGTGCGCGACCTCGCCGACTACCGGCAGGGGAAGTTGCCGTGGTCAGCGGTCGACCGCGGGGCCTTGCTAGCCGGACCGTCCGGCACTGGGAAGACGACCTTCGCCCGCGCGTTGGCCGGGTCCTGCGACGTGCCGCTCGTGACCGGCTCCTTGAGCCGGTGGCAGGCGGCGGGGCACCTGGGCGACATGTTGCGGGCTATGGCGGCGACGTTCGATGAGGCCCGTGCAACTGCCCCTTGCATTCTGTTCCTGGACGAGGTCGACAGTGTGGGCAACCGAGCCAAGTTCACTGATCATCAAGACTACAACATTCAGGTGGTCAACGCGCTGCTTGAGGAGTTGGACGGTATCGGCGGCCGCGAAGGCGTTGTCGTGGTCGGCGCGTGCAACCACCCTGATCGCCTCGACCCCGCGCTCACGCGATCCGGCCGCCTTGACCGCACCATCCGTCTCCAACTGCCGGATCGGAGTGCCCTCGCGGCTATCTTGCGGGATTATCTCAGCACAGATCTGGACGGCGTTGACTTGGCCATGGCGGCCGCACTCGCACTCGGCGGCACCGGCGCCGACTGCGAGCGCTGGGTTCGCGGTGCACGGCGCCGTGCCCGGCACGGGAATCGTGACATCGCAATCGACGACCTCATCGCCGAAATCCGCGGAGCCCACCGTCCTCGGACACCTGAACTGGACAGGCGGTATGCGGTCCATGAGGCGGGGCATGCGCTGGTCATTGCGATCGAACGGCCGGGTGCGCTGATCCGTGCCTCCATCCGGGGGACGGCTACGACGGGAGGAGGGGTGACCGCCAACCTGGAAAACGCTGGGCCGATGACCCGCGCCGAAGTCGCAGCAACGCTCCGGCAGCTTCTCGCTGGACGGGCAGCCGAAGAGGTGCTGTTCGGCGACGTGTCGGCCGGAGCGGGCGGCGATCACACCAGCGACCTGGCCAGGGCGACGGCTTTGGCCGTGTCGGCACTCTGCTCCTTTGGCTTGGACGAGGGGGAACACGGTCTGCTATGGCTGGGCCTGCCGTCGCCCGACACGATCGGCTCCATGCTGGCTCTCAAGCCGGACCTTGCCGACCGGGTATCCAAGATGCTGACCGACGCTTATGCCGAGGCGAAGACTTTGGTGGAGCAGCATCGCCATGAGGTCGAGGACATCGCGAACGCGCTCATTGACCGGGAGACCATCGGAGGTGACGAGATCGAGGCCATGTTGCGGAAAGCGATGATGGTCTGCCCGGTCGCCAGCGCCGACGCCAAGGGTGAACGCCCGGAAACACCAAACTCCGCAGTCTGGACGCCCACAACGCGCGCAGGACGCTGATCATGACCATCATCTTCTACGGCGATCCTCATGGCGAATGGCGGCCGCTCCTCGAAGCCTGCACCCGGCACCAGCCCCAGGCTGTCTTCATTGTCGGCGATTGTGAGCTCGAAGAGCCGCTTCGCCAGGTTCTGGCGCCCCTGTTCGACGCCGGTGTGAGGGTGTTCTACATCGCGGGCAACCATGATACGGACCACCCAGAGCGGTATCCATTGCTGTTTGACGATCACCCTGAAGGAAACCTGCACGGCCGGGCCGTCGAGCTGGACGGTGTGCGCATCGCCGGTCTAGGCGGCGTCTTCCGCGGAAGGGTGTGGCACCCGCGTCTCGGTGACGAAGCCCCTGTCTGGAAGACCAGGGCCGACCTGTTGGAACACACGCCGAAGCAGGCCAGGTGGCGTAGCGGACTGCCGTTGCGCCACCGTTCGACGATCTTCCCCGAGGACCTGGAGGCGCTGCGAGGAGTTGGGCCGGTCGACGTGCTGGTGACCCACGAAGCGCCGACCACCCATCGCTCGGGCTTCGCCGGTATCGATCAGGCCGCCACGGCATGCAAGGCCCGCCTTGTCATCCATGGGCACCATCATTATGCCTACGAAGGAGAGCTACCGGGCGGCTGTCGGGTGCGGGGCTTGGCCATGGCCGAGCCTTGGGTCCTGGAGCTCTGACGCAACCATGGTTTGCGCCACGGTTCTCCATAAGGAAAACCCAGGGGCGTCCAACCCCTGGGTCCATTTTCTCCTGACGAAGGCCACTACCCGGCCTTAGCACCGTCCTTCTCGTTCTGGTTGGCTCCACCTTCCGCAAGCATCCTGCGGAGCTTCTCGGCGCGCTCGGCACGCTGACAGGCCATGTCGAAGAAACGGGTATCAAGCTCCACACCCAAGAAGCGGCGTTCCGCCAGAATGGCGGCCTCAGCCGTAGAACCGCCGCCCATAAAGGGATCCACCACCAGATGGCCAGGCTGCGAGTGCAGCGCAATGAAGTGTCCGGCCAGCGCAGGCGGCTTCGGCGTCGGGTGGTCTTCGGCCTTGGGAATGATGCGCTTGATGCCGTCGTCGGGACGGATGACGTTGGTCACCCGGCGCGTGGTGTCGTACCAGCGGCTCTTACCCCCGGGCCGCTGCCCGGTCAGAACAACTTCGTACGAGCGGCGGTAATGCCAGCCCATGCCGAATCCCTTGTCCCAAATCACCGTCATCTTGTGACCGAGGAGTTCTTCCATCCAGAGCGTCCAGCGCGCCATTGTCAACCCGCCACCCCCGCAGCAACAAGCCAGGACGGCGCCGGGCGGCAGAAGACGCCGAGCCTCGTTGAAAAGGAAGCGAACCAGCTCGTCGGCCTCCTCGCGACCATCGTTGGCGATGGGACGCCCGGTGCGGGCAGGCCCGTGCCCCAGGGCGGGTTCACGGCGGCTGATGAGGTCGCCATTGTCGTTATTGCGGTGCCCGAAGGGCGGATCGGTGAAAATAAGATCGACCGCCTTGTCGGTCGTGGAGGCAAGCACGTCGCGGGCGTCGCCGCGAACGAGGGTGGCAGAACCGATCGTGACCGTCTCCATCGCGTTTCTCCGTTTGCGTGGGGAAGGTCTCTCTTGTCGTCTGCGATCGCAACTCCTGAGCCATCGGCAAATCCAGCATAAAACCGGCATTTAGCTGGGGAAGGCCACGCTCGTTTCCGTTGGACATGGAAGCAGAGCGTACATAGCCTATCCGTCCATCCGTTAATTTCGTGATCGCGTTATGGTCGATTCCAGAATTGTAGACGCCGTTGCCCTGGTGCAGACCTTGGCCGCTGATCCGCTGGCCCGGAATGCCCACCGCAACCTCGGAGCCGTGCAAGAGCGCGCCCTTGAGGAACTACGCATTCACCACGCCTCTCCGCTCGTGGAAGCGGCTCTTGGTGATCTGTCCATTGTGATCAGGGCGACGGAGAGAGCGTACGACGATGAGAAGGTGAGCGCCGGAGCGAACTCGGCGCATCTCCGCAAAGTCCTGACGGATGTCATCGAACAGGCCGAAGGCATTCAGGAAATCTTCCGACGAGGTCGCGCCGGGCGGCATGCACAGATGCAAATCGAAGAGGTTCTCCTTCGGCACGCCATTTCCAGGTCGGCATCCGCTCCAACAGTAGCGCCAAGCCAGCTGGCGAAGGCCAATCGGCGGGTGGGAGCCGGGTGGCTCATTGCCGCAGCCCGGAGACGGCGAGGGATAGAATCCGCTGCAAAATCACGAAACCTCAAGAACAGCATCCGGTTGTCGGAAGTAATTGGCCATACTCCCTGCGGCCCCAGCCGTCTCGCGAGGGATTTGGCCCTTGAGGTCGAGGCGATGGTTGCGTCCGATATCGATCCGACCGGCCGCCTCATTGCCGCAGCCAAGGAGGTCCTCAAGTCCCTGCCTGCCGCAAAAGGACGACCCGCATTGCTCGGTCCTTCGGCGGGGCTCGTGGCCGCTTGGGCCTGCCTGGAGCTGGTCGAAGCGTGGAGGCCTAACGGAAAAGGCGCGACGCAGGGCGACAACAGCGTGCTGACCAAACTGGTTGGGCTTGTCTATGAAGCTGTCGATCCCAATGAGGTTGGGCGAGGCTTCGCAGCGCACGTCGAAGATGCGGTAACCTATCGCAATTCCGGTCACATTGCCTTGGCATTTGCTGGCCGTTACAGCCGAGAACAACGGCAGGCCGAATTCGAGAACCGCTTTTGGGACCGTGTTGCGGCTGAATCCAAGGGATCTGGCCCCGACGAACCCGATCTCGAAACGGAAGAAGAGCTACCCTCGTCCAATGACGCACGGCTCCCCGCCGAGACGGCCGCGGAAGCAGAAGACGGTGCAAAGCCTCGACGTCGGTTAAAACCGAGCATGATTGAACAAGACCATGATCTCTAACCTTCATCGACGGGGCAAAGCGGCTATGCCCTCGTAAGCGTCTGCTCTGAGCCGCGGGCAGCGACAGGGGACGAAGGAATGGTCGAGAACGAGGAACTCGATATCACTGTAGAGGCTGTCGAGGCTCTCGGTGCTCGGCGGCTGGCGGAGATCCTCGTCGAGCATGCCTATCAGGACGCGGGCCTGCATCAGGCTCTCCGTCTTGCCCTGGCGTCACGGGGCAGCGGCGACCGACTGCCGCAGACCTTGTCCGAGGAAATCCAGCGGATCAAATCTGATCGCCGGTTCTACGGCTACCGCGAGAGCTCATCGCTGGCTGCCGACCTTGACCGGGTCCGCGAAGCCATTGTCCGGGACCTCCTCCCGGAACATCCCTCAGCGGCTGCCGAGCTGCTCGGTCGCTTCATCCTGCTCGACGCCGCGGTGTTCGACCGCTCCGACGATTCCGACGGCCTGATCGGTGACGTGCTCAAGCGAGCCGTCGGCGACCTCGGTACAGCATGGGCGGCGGTGCCAGACCGCGACCGGGTGCAGTTGGCCCGCGATGTCTTCGGCATCCTCACCAAGGACAGCTACGGCGTTCACGGTGGTATCGTCATCGCCTTCAAGGAGGCATTGGGGCCGGAAGGATTGGACGAACTGGAGCGCCGGATCCGCGGTGACCTGGAATGTTGCCGGACCCAGGACGAGGAGGCGCGGACGTGGCCTCTGACACGAGGGCTCCAGCAGATCGCGGATGCCCGCGGGGATGTCGACGGCTTCATCGCTGCGCACCGGCTCGCCGGGACCGAGAGCCACGTCCTCAAGGAGATCTGCGAACGCCTCGTTGAAGCTGGGCGCGCGGCCGAAGCCCTAGCGCGGGTTGAGCAGGCGGACGTCCCGGGACACCGGCAATGGGAGATCGATGATCTCCGTGTTCGTCTCCTAGAACTGCTGGGCCGTCACGAGGACGTTCAGGCAGTCCGCTGGAAGATGTTCACCGGCAGCCTGTCCGAGCACATCCTCCGCGCATACCTCGCTCATCTGCCGGACGGAGAGCACGACCGGGTGCGGGCAACGGCCGTGACACTGGCCCGTCAGCATCGCGAGCCGCATGCCGCGCTCAACCTGCTGATCAGCCTGGATCTGGATGCTGCGGCGAACCTCGTGTTGACCCGCGTCGGCGAGATGAACGGCGACCTGTACAGCAGACTACGCGCCGCCGCGCAGGCGCTGGAGGCCGATTATCCCCTTGCCGCCGTCCTGCTCTACCGCAGCATGGCCGACGCCGTCCTGGCGCGGGCGCAGTCCACGCAGTACGAGCATGCTGTCCGCGACTTGGCCGCGGCGGAACGCTTGCTCCCCGCCGTCGACGACTGGTTCGGACACCCACCTCAGGATGCCTACCGCGAACAGGTTGTGGCGAGCCACCGGCAGAAGCGGACGTTCTGGGACAGAATGAAGACCGCGGGACTGAACTGGAAGGATCACTGAGAGGACCTTCCCCAACACCTGCATGCGATGACATCAGTGCCGTCGAGCTGCTCGGCCGAGATCCTCCAGCGGCTGCCCGGAGGGCGTCTGACTGCTGTACCGTATCGTACCGGTAAAATACCGTACGGTACCGGCATCTTAACGCCCTGCCAGACGGTGATCCGCCGCTCGGCGCAGGTTTCGAAGAGGTAATACACCGGCCGCAGAAGCTGTTACACGGCTTCGAAAAAGTGTTACACGACGCCACGATTCATGTTGCACGGATTTGCCAAGCCATTGCTCTGAAAGCAGAAACGGCGGCTTTATCTCCAGCGGTCCTGGAGGCTGTCGATGAGGGAACGTTTAGCAGGACGTCGGCCACTGGGTTCTATTGGCCGACTGCATCAGGGGCGATTCCGTCATTAGAACTGTCCACCTTTTGCACCGAAATCCGTTGACGCCGATGTCTGTATGGCTGTGAACCTGCCGGATCGGCACCCATGATGCCGCCCTCCCCTCCTCGCCGGGCAGGGAGTTGAGCCGCCCCCGGCTGGCGTCAGCTTCTGAAGCGGTGACGCCCCTTTCCGCTTCGTGAAAACGGTCGTCAGACATCACGTTCCCTGGGCGAATTCAACCGTCTGCCGAGTGCCGAAGCGGACCCGAGAAACTCTCAAAAAGTGTTACACGACCCCGGATAATGTGATTCTGATTTCGGGAGTAACGGGGGGACGACGTCGCTCCGGCCCGTCGGCTATCTGGACCCTCTCGGCATTCGGGGCAGTTCCGGTCACGAACCGCACCCTCGGCATCGAGTTGGGAGCCTGATGGCAGCCGAGAGGCGGAATGTCGCCGGTGCACCCCTGGCCGCCCGGGCGCCCCTCTCAGCCACCGGAGGCCCTTCGTCAGCCGCCCTCGGTCTGCCAATCGTGAGCGTCGACTGGAACTCCACGGCCCGGCGCGGCAAGGGTCGCGGTGACCGCCTTCGTGTGCACTCGTTGTTCGGTGTCTTGGCCGTGTCCTGCCCCGCCGTCGTTCAGCAGGCCCGGCCGACGATACCGGAAGAAGGCATTCAGAGGCGATCGGCCCTGTCAGCCAGGATTCGGACCATCTCCGCCAGCCGTGCCGCATCGCCACCTGCGCGGTGCCGTCTTGGCCGCCGGGCGCTTGCCTCCGTCATCGCCTGCTCGACCTCGGCCGCCCTGTCCTTATTGCTGCCCGTCGTGACCTCTCGAAGGAGGTCGTCGAGCGGTTCGAGCCGCGGATAGCTGTGCCCGGTGACAGCCATCAGGCTGGCGAGCCACGCATCGTCGGCGCCGACCGCGTCGCTGTGCGGCAGTTGGCCGGACAGGGCGGCCATGACCCCCTCGGCCACCTCGGCGGCCGGTTCCCACACCCCGCGCTCGAGCCACTCGGCGGTCGGCCGGATAAGCCAGGACATCACGCGCCCGTCGAGCCAGGCCACGCCGACCTCGATGGGGTAGCTGCCGCGGCCCAGGGCGCTTGCCTCGACGTCGATCACGCAGGCGCGGGCAAGATCTATGGGCTCGGGCTCGAAGATGCTACGCACAGCAGCCCGCTTTCCGACGATCGCCTTCGATGGCCGTATGGACGGCACGGACCACGGCACGCCGACTGCGGCCCCGGGAGATGAAGACCACCAGGGTGGTCCCCTCCATGCGCGCAAACTCGACGTGCCACCGAGCTCCAAGACGATCGAAGCGCAGGGTGTAAGTCGCGCCGTGGTGCCGGATCGACCGAATGCCTATGCGCTCTCCGTTTCCAACCTGCGGCCGTTGAAGCAATCTAACGGGTACAGGATGACGTGCAAGGCGCGCGGCCTGAGAAGGAGGGACGGCGGTAACCAGGGATCAGGCGATCGACATCGTTGCGCGGGCGACCGCCCAAGCCACATGGAAGCAGACCGGCGCCGTTGGCGTGCTCGTCGCGCCGTTGGCTGCCTGGGATGATCCCGACGATGAAGCCGCCGGTGAAGCCCGGTCCGAATGGGGTGGGACTGCGTGGCTGGCCCGAGCCGTCCATCGGCTGCTGGGAGAAGGCTGGACATGGGCTTGGGAGGCGCCGCTCGACAGCATTGCCTACCGGCGTACGATCAGTTGATTGGCATGATCCGCTCGCAGGTCGTTTTGGGTGGCGTCCACAAGCGTCTCGGCGATCGTGAGGGCACGCTGCGAACATCGGAGGGCCCAACTTCCAAGGCTGTCAGGGCCATCAAGGCCGTCGAGCTCCTCCTGTCGGCACCAGCCTTCGGCAGTCGAGACGTCGCGCCGCACCAGGAACGCAGCACAGGACACGGCGACCATAAGCTCCGGGAGCGGCGTGGCGCGAAGCTGAGCCAGGGCGGCCGCCCTTCCCTTGCTGTCCTGGCCCTCGATCGAGGCACCCAGTTCACTGAAGATCACATGGAGTCTCCGGGCAGACCGCTCCAGACCGCGATCCCTCTCGGAAGGGTTCTGGCTCTGTCGGTTCTGATCCTCGATCATCTCACGTTCCTCTGTTGCTCAGAGATGTGTCCAAACGACAAGGTCGGCGGCGATAGGGCAGCATCGCGACCGCCCGGCTTCACACGGGCCGCGAGCCATTCTTCGATGTCGACAGTGTGCGGGCAACGGCTCTGCTCCAGACGGCCGGGCGGCCGTCGGGAGGCGTTTCGTGCGCTGGCTGTCTCGGTGCCGCGGGCGGCGGCCGAGGCTTCCTGTCGTCCAAATCGTGGCCTTGGCGCCCCATCGATGCGCATTTCGGTCTCGCCATCTTGTCCTGATTCCTCATGATACTAGGCGCCGATTCCCAGCGAAATCAAGCCACTGGCAACATTTTTCTCGAAGCCAGCCACTAATCGTGTCGCACTGACTCGCATTCTTCTGGGCAAATTCCGATCCTCTATCTGGCACCTGCTCTTGAGCCCACACGGCCGCGGCCGGATCCTGAGCGCAACTACCGAACCATCCTTCCACCAGCACCGTCATGACTTGCCGCGGGAGCGGGCGGTACCCGGCAAGCGAGTTTTCCCGCCTGTAAGGAACCGCTGCCGCTCTCACGGTGACCCTCACCGGATGGCGGAGATCGGCACGCTGATGCCCATGCTTTGCTCATCGGATGCCAAACGCCATTCCTCGACGGCATCGTTGAGCATGTGGAACGCCTCGGGGACGTCGATCTCCAGTTCCCGGTCCGGCAACGAGTCCGGCATCACCTGGAGGATACTCCGTTGCGGCATGCATCGCTCGGCCCGCAACCGCCGACCGTCTGGGTTCACCGTTGCCCCCTGGTCGACGTGTGGGGCCGACATCCGGCATGCTACGGCGAGCGCCGCAGCCTTGAGCATCATCCTGGTCGCCCTTTCCAGGCGGATGTTCGCTCCGTCTTCCAGCTGCGGCAGGGACAGGTCCAGCGTCAGCTTCGACTTGAGGTAGTCGCACATCAAGAGGTCGGTCCGGCCGGGCAGTCGCTCGGCACCGTCGCCCTCGCAGATCAGCAACTGCGCGCTGATCATCTCGGCGATGACCGACGCGATCTCGCGTTCCTCGCCGCCGATGGTCACGAGCGGCAGCTTGCGGCGGTCAAGGGCTTCGTGGCACATGCGGGATACCCATTCGGCCCGCTCCGCCGACGTGCAGACCTCGACGACACCCGGCAGCTGCCCGCGGACGTCACGGACTGCCATGGGATTGGCGTCGGCGGCCTGAACGAGATACCAGACCTCGATCGCCGTGCGCGCGTTCGTTGTGATCCGCGACAGGCTGTCGAGGTCGAACGCCAGAACCGGGTCGGCAACCGGGTCGGCTTCGATGATGCATGCGGGCGGGAGGGCCAGCCGGATGATCATTTCCAGCGGCCAGGCGTCGAGGATCTCCTTTTCGAGATCCATGCGGACGCCGTGGGTCGCGAGGTGGCGCAGGAAGGCACCTTGGTTGATCGGGCAGACGGACACCCCGCGATCCGCCATGGCGGCTATGAGCCCCGCATGGGTTTTCGCCCCGAGACCTCGGGCGAGCGCCTCGGTCAGGGTCTGGCTCTTGGCGTGCCTTGCGAGCGGGTATTGCTCGAGGATGGCGCACTTGATGGAACGGAACGAATCCCGGGTGATGGCGACCTGCATCGCAGCCTCCGTATGATGAGACCGATGGCGCCCTTTCACATCGGCCCAACGCGAGGATGCGCGGGTCGGAAGAGACGAGTGACCGGGTGCTTCGCCCCGGTAGGGTATTCGACGGGCGGTCGGGCTGCGCCAAGCCCACGGGCTCGATGTCCCGCTTGGATATGATGCTTTCCTCGGCGGCCGCACGCAAGAGAATTCTGATCGCTGCCTAGTAAATTTCGATACCTTCCATCCCATACCAGATGTCAATCTGACGCTGTAGCGGTCATAAGACAAAGTCTCTTGGTGACATCAACATACCGTCTACTCTAGGAACCCATATCATGGCCATGCATTAATCTAATTTTTTATGACAAGTGTTCGGATAGAAAAGATTTTAACATGCCGTCTAAAGAAAACCCGCCGCCCTGTTGACCTCAACATGTCGGCGGACGCCGGAGCGCCGAATTCAACAGGCGCAAGGCGCAAACAGTGAAAAGATGCAACGACTTAGCAACCTCTCCAGCGCGTCGTCGGACGCTGAGGTGTACATACGACGGTCCGGTGACCTCAACATGTCGTCGTACGGGCACATCGGTGTGTCGGCGCATCGGCGACCTTTGAGCAGGCGATGTCTCGACCGTACCGCGGTCGACAGGTGAGGGTCGGCGGCGCCACAGCGACCGGCGCTTGTGCGATGCCACCACCCGGGGCGTGCCCTGAGGATGGCTTGCCGAAGGGGAGGATGATTTCGCCGTCCACCTGCTGAGAGCGGATGGCGGCGCATCCTATGAGCAGATCAGCCAGACGCTTTGGTACGACTGGAGCGATTCCCTCCAGCCGGTGCTGCACTCGGCCGGAGTTCGGCCGCAGCTGTGCGGCCCCCTTGGCGCCCTGATGAAAGAAGCCGCCAAGGTGCCGGTCTTCGACGAACTGACGCGCTCCGACCGTCGGGCGGAACTCTCCGAGACCCTGGCCCGATGGGTATCCCGCGTCGATGACCCTTGGAGCCTGTCGACCCTCCATGCCTGCGTCCCGAACCACATCGACACAAAAGGCATCGTCGCAACGGCCGTGAACGAGAACCCGGTGTGGGAAGAGTTCCTCCAGCGGCGGGCCGGGTGTTGACCGGCAGCAGCAACGGGGCGGCTGCGAACCTCAGCTATTGTCACGTGCATCGGAGCCATTTTCCTGTTGCATTTCGAACAAAGCACGAACAAAATTTCGCCTGACTCGACACTCCTACCGGCAGGCGGACGACCGCTATGATCAATGACGACGATCCGACCCAGACACCGGCGACGCTCCCCACTTCGCCGTTCCCTCGCGTGCAGCTTGATCGGCCGACCGATGCCGAACTCGCGTCCCTGACCGGTAGGGCGGCCGCAGATCGGGAGCCGGTGGCCCGACTGGACGACTGGCACCCAGTCATCCAGCGTTTTGCTTTCGGCAGCTCCGATGCCTTCGACATCGTCCTTGTCGGCAGGTCGGAGCAGGGCAGGATGCAGGTCACCATGCCCGTCAGCCTGCTGGACCTGGAGCGCGGCCGTGCGATCACCTTCGATGGCGTCTATGCGCTGGGCAAGCAGGGCACCGGCAGCCTGCCGGAAGGGTATCTAAAGCAGGTCATCTGGGGCCTCGAGATTTGCGGCTGGGACGCCGGGCGGAAAGCCGCCTGAAGCTCGCCGCCGGGAGCTTCACCGGCCACCCGGCGCCGGGCGCCGGGACTCGATGCTTCGTTCGCGGATTTCGCCGACCTTCCGGGCCAAATCGAAAGCATCGATCGGGTTCCCGATGTCGATGACCACGCGATCACGGCCGAGGCGTCGCAACGCGATGGCGCTCGTCTCGATGCTCCGAAGAGCCTGAACGAAATCGTCTTCTTCACGCTGCGGCAGCCGCAGGTCAAAGACGGTCTCGGCCAAGCGCTGCATCGTCATCCTCGACAACTCCGACGGCCAGACGGACATGGCCCGGATCATCGCGAGCATCCGCGACGTTATCGCCCAGTCGCAGCTGCCGCCCGGCTACTTCACCAGCCTGGAGGGCACCTTCCAGGCGCAGGAGGAGGCATCCAAGACCATCGCCGCGCTGTCGATGGTTTCCTTGGCGATGATCTTCCTGGTGCTCTACAGCCGCTACCGCTCCGCGGTGCTTACGCTGATCATCATGGGCAACGTGCCGCTGGCCCTGATCGGCAGCGTCGCGGCGCTGTGGATCGCCGGGCAGCCGTTGTCCGTCGCCTCGATGATTGGCTTCATCACCCTGACCGGCATCAGCACGCGCAACGGCATCCTGAAGATCAGCCGCTACATCAACCTGGTCCTGCACGAGGGCGAGACCTTCGGCAAGGCCATGGTGATCCGGTGCAGCCAGGAGCGCCTGACACCCGTACTGATGACCGCGCTTTCAGCGGGGGTAGCGCTGGTGCCGCTGATGATCGGCGCCGACCCGCCGGGCAAGGAGATCCTGCATCCCGTCGCCGTCACCATCTTCGGCGGGCTGGTCAGCGCGACCCTGCTCGACACCTTCCTGACCCCGGTCCTCTTCCTCAAGCTCGGCGAGAAGCCGCTAAATCGCCTGGTCGCCGCCCAGGCCGGTTCGCTGCGTCCGGCCGAGGCCTACTGATCCCCCTCACCCAGTCCATCCAGAAGGAAGCCATCGTGAATTTCTCGACCCTCCTCCTCGCCGCCGCCCTGTTCACCGCCTCGGCCACGGCCTTCGCCGACGGCCCGAAGATCGGCCCGAACAGCGGCCAGCGCGCCGACGCGGGCCCCCTACCATGTCGAAGTCGTGCTCGAGGGCAACGATGTCGTCCTGTACGTGACCGATGGCGCCGACAAGCCGGTCGATGTGACCGGCGCCAAGGCCGAGGCGACCGTCCTGGCGAACAAGCAGACCCAGAAGGTCGCGCTCGAGCCCGCGGGCGCCAACGCCCTCAAGGGGCAGCCGAGGCTGACGTCGGCGTCGCCATCGGCACTGGCACGGATGCTGCCATCCAGAGTGCCGGTGAGACGATGGTCAAAGGCGACTTGGCGAGCATCGCACGGGCGCGGGTTCTGAGTCGGGCCACCATGGGCAACATGCGGCAGAACTTGTTCCTGGCCTTCGTCTATAACGCGCTCGGCGTGCCGGTCGCGGCGGGCGTCTTTTATCCGCTGTTCGCCTGCACGCCCAACCACTCCTTCAGCTTCGACCACCGACGCCCCTCCTGCCGTGCCCGCACCGCCATCCCGATCGCCTTCCGCTGGCCCACAACGACGACCAGCCGCTTCCCGCGGGTGACGCCGGTATAGACGAGATTGCGCCTGAGCATCGTCCAATGTTGCATCGCCAGCGGGATGACGACGGCCGGGTATTCCGAGCCTTGGCTCTTGTGGATCGTCGTCGCGTAGGCCAGCGATACCCTATCCAGTTCGCCGAAGTCGTAGGCCACCTCACGGCCGTCGAAGTCGATCAGCAGTTCACTGTTCTCCGGATCCATCGCGGTGATGACGCCCAGGTCGCCGTTGTAGACCTCCTTCTCGTAGTCGTTCTCGGTCTGCATCACCTTGTCGCCGACGCAATAGGTCCAGCCGAAGCGCTCAACCCGGACATCGCCCGGCGGGTTCAGGACCGCCTGGAGTTCCACGTTCAGCGACCGGGCGCCGAGGCCCCCGCGGTTCATCGGACAGAGCACCTGGACGTCGCGCACGGGGTCTAGGCCGAAGCGCTTCGGGATCCGGTTCCGAACGACTTCGATGAGCTTGCGAACACCGTCCTCGGGTTCTGCCGCTTCGACGAAGTAGAAGTCCGAGCCCTCTACTGGTGTCAGGTCCGGCATCTGCCCCTGGTTAATACGGTGGGCATTGACGATGATGCGGCTGGCCGCCGCCTGCCGGAAAACCTCGGTCAGGCGCACCACGGGCACGGCGCCGGATGCAATCACGTCGGCCAGCACCTGCCCCGGCCCCACCGACGGCAACTGGTCGACATCGCCGACCAGGATCAGGGCCGACCTGTCGGGGGTCGCCTTCAGCAGCGCGTTCATCAGCGGCACGTCCACCATGGACGTCTCGTCGACGACGAGCAGATCGCATTCCAGCCGGTTCTCCTCACCGTGCTTGAAGCCACCGGCAGCCGGGTCGAAGGCGAGCATCCGGTGGATGGTCCTGGCTTCCATCCCGGTGCTCTCTGAGAGCCGCTTGGCCGCCCGGCCGGTCGGGGCGCACAGCAGGATGCGAATGTGCTTGGCAGCCAGGATCTTCAGGATGGAGTTGACCAGGGTCGTCTTGCCCACGCCGGGTCCGCCGGTTATGACCATGACCTTGGATGCCAGGGCAAGCCGGACAGCCTCCCGCTGGCTCGGCGCCAGCGTCAGTCCCGTCCTCCCCTCAACCCACTCCAGCGCTTTCTCCATGTCGATGACGGGCCAGGGCAGCGTCCCGGCCGCAAGTCCCCGCAGCCGGGCGGCGATGGCCTGCTCGGCCCGGTACAGCCCGGCCAGGAAGACGCAGTTCCTGCCCTCCAACTGGTCGGCGATGATGGCGCCGTCACGAAGCTCGTCCGTCAGCGCCTCGACCACCAGATCGGTGGCGACCTCCAGGAGTTCGCTGGCCAGCTTCTCCAGGTCCTCCACCGGCAGGCCGCAGTGCCCTTCGTCCATAGCTTCGGCCAGCGCATAGCCGATGCCTGCCCGGACGCGGACCATAGCCGTCTTCTCGATGCCCAGCTTGGCGGCGATGGCATCAGCGGTCTTGAAGCCGATACCGCGAATGTCCCGGGCCAGCCGGTATGGGTTCTCGGTGATGAGTTGGATGGCCTCCTGCCCGTAGGTCTTGTAGATCCTGACGGCCCTGGAGGTCCCGACGCCGTTGGCGTGCAGGAACAGCATGATCTCCCTGATCGCCCGTTGGTCGGCCCATCCTTTGACGATGCGGTCGGCCCGCCTGGGCCCGATGCCCGTGACCTCGCGCAGGCGACCGGGCTCGGCCTCGATGACGTCGAACACGGCCTCGCCGAATGCCTTGACGAGCTTCTTCGCGTAGACCGGACCGATGCCCTTGATCATCCCGGAGCCCAGGTATTTCTCGATGCCCTCCAGCGTCGTCGGCTGGGTTGCCTTCAGGAAGGTGGCCTTGAACTGGAGACCGTGGGTGCGATCGTTGATCCAGCTTCCGCTCGCCTGGATCCATTCCCCGGCCGAGATCATCGCCGCGTGGCCGACCACAACAACAAGATCGCGATGCCCCCGGACCTTCACCCGGAGCACGCAAAAGCCGGTCTCGGCGCTGTGAAAGGTCACGCGCTCCACCAGCCCGGCCAGGAACTCCGTCGATGACGCGATGGCTTGCCCGCTCATGCCGGGATTGTGCTGGATTCCCGGCCGCCGGACCAGTCGCACTTGCGAAAACGATCTTATCCCGAGGTTGGGTGCCCGAGCGTCGCCAGGGTCGCCAAGGCTATCGTGGCCGCGTGGAACGCCAAGCTCGCGCGGAGCACAAGGGGAGCTTCGCCAAACGCGGCGGCTGGACGGAGCATCGCCGAAAGTGGAGAGCAGCCTTTGAGGCCACGCATGCATCAGGTTGCCGTCGCCGACTGACGCTGGGTCTCCTGGTCCCGAAAGGTGTCCGCCAGGAACGTGACGAAGGCGACGCCGCTCATGACCGCCAAGCGGGCGTGGCGGGGCTGGAGACCCTTGTGGTTTCCCGCCCGGCCATGGCCGGTTCCGTACCAGTTCCGCAGGTTGCCGATCTTTACGGCGACCGTGGCGAGGTTGTTCAGCAGCACCCGGATCTCGTCGGCGCCCTTCGCGCTGTCGGGGATGTCGTCGGGCACGAGCTTCAGTTCCGCCAGAGCCAGCTTGACCAATTTGGGCAGGTCCACCCCGGCCGCAGCCGGGGCGCCGCGCTTGGCGAGGATGGTCTTACAGCAGCTTTCGATCAGTTCCTTGGTGCCGCCGAGGGCGGCGTCCGGATCGGCATCGACGGCGCGTTCGAGCCGGAGCACCTCGTTCGCCATCCACCCTGCGTCGAGGACGTCCGCCGACGCCTTGGCGTGCTTCAGGAAGGAACGAGCCGAGGTCAACGAGCGCGCTGCGTAGACGGGTCGCCCGAAGATGGAACGCTCCTCGACCAGGGCGATACCCGCGGGCGCCAGCGCCTCGTTCAGCTTGGCCGCCAAGCCCCGGGCCTCGTTCCCGTCGGGACGGACCACCGGGTGGAGCATCCGGCACAGAAACGCCAGGAATGTTTCGTCGACGCACCCGAGCAGGTTCAGGCGGCGGTCTCCGAATACCCAGTCGTCGGGCCAGTCGTCCGGGTTGTTCTCCCGGTGCTGCCAGATGTCCCCGGCGGCGTCCTGGAAGCGGCTGTCGTGGGACGGCAGCATTTCGAGGTCGAAGATCGCGGACAGGAACGTGACCTCGTCGAGCGCGCCCCACCAGCGGACGTTCTCGATTCTCAAGCCGTCGAAGATGGTCTGCCGGATGTCCCTGCCGATGCCCATTGCCGATCTCCGGAAGGCGTCCCGCCGGACCGGCTGCGGGTCCGAAAAACGCTGAAGCCCGTCAGAGTAGCGTTCCTGCTTTCATGCACAAGAATATTCGAGCGATGCGAGCCGTTTCACCAGGAGCAGGAGAAATCTTCCCTGGTTTACGCGCCATACGGCGCCGTACCCCGGTACGGTGCGTGTAAATGAGCGGTGCGGTGTCACGGGGCATCCGGCAAGGCGCTGATCCCCGGGATGACTATCAGTCGAGGATCGGGGCATCACTGGGCGTCTGCTCCCCACCGGCGGAGAGCGATTGCCCGTGATCGCGCAGGCGCATGGCCATGGCATGCTCGTAGCATTTTTGGATGTATTCCCCAAGGCTCCCGTAACGGATGTTCAAAGCCGCGTTGTCGGCGATGATTCCTGGAATGTCTCCGTCGCCGAGATGGCCTTGATACACCAGCAAGCCGACGAGGTGCGGCGTCGTCCTGACAAGATCGGAGCCCAACTTATCTTCGGCGACGACACGGGCGGCCCGATCATCGCTGACAAACCCCTTGACGAGCTTTCTAGCCAGGGCCAACGCGGCCAATTCTCCATTGTGGAAGCGCTTGACCTTACCGATGGATGCCACTGTGTCCCGCAAGTCTTCGATGGTCAGCGCATGTACGCTGAAGTGCTTGCCGGAATCGAGCTCCTCTTCCAGCTTCGCCATCAAGGCCGCCTGCCCTTCCCGGGTTTTCCTGGGTTTCACCAAGCACTCGTGCCGAACATACTGTGCCAGGAGGAAGTGGCATCTCCCCCTGAGGGCGTTGGAGAGGGTCTGGCTGCAAAGGATGTTCCAGACGGCGCAGGTGTCGATCGACGCCATGCTGGTGAACGAGCGCAGCGCTTCGTCGCGCGGGGCATCAACCATGATGGGGGACAGTCCGGAAAAGGGTGGCGATCTCCTGCATGTCCGCAGGTTCCACGAGCAGCATGTCCGCGGCCTTGGCCCTGGAAACCAAGCCATCGCGACAGGCGTCGAGGACTTGCTGGACGTATACGGAGTGCAGGCCCAGCGCCATCATGGACGTTTTCCGCTCTCGCTCACGCGGGCTCAAGTCCCCCATCAGTTCAGGGTCCGGCTTGTCGTTCAGACGAGGGACAAGCCGCCTTATGTCGTCGACCTCATTTTGATCAAGGATGCGCTCTCGCTTCAGTGCGGACAAAAGGGCGGAGACCGAGACGAAGAGCTTTCCCGCCACTTCAGCGATCTTGTTGGGGTTCCTCCAATCGCCGGGATCTCCAAACCGTTTCAGTAGATCGGCCGGGATCAGCAAGCAGGAAGCGAAGGTGCTGGCCCTGATCTCCACTAACTGCCCACTGCTCTGATCGCCTTCCTCCGAGACATTGTATGCCGTATCCACATCCATGATCGCGTGGCCCGCTTCATGGGCGGCGCTAAAGCGCTGCCGGTAGATGTCCTCGCTGGCGTTGATGAGGATGCACCTACCGGCTTCCGGGTGTCGGATGAACAGGCCCGATATTGAGGAGTTCGGTAGCTCGCGACGGAAGACCCGCAGGCCGGAGCTTCGAAGCCACCCGAATATGTCCCTGATCACTGCGTTTCCAGGAAGGCCGTGGAAGTTCCGCAGTTCTTTGGCGCAGTCGATCCCATGCCCTTTGTAGTAGCCACCCCGCGGTTGGAACACGAACTCCTTCGCGAAGGACGGACGGCCGGACAGATCCTCGATCAGCGCCTGTGACTTGCAAAGGTGAAGGAAGTCTGCGATGGCTGGCCGGTCGGAAGCGGCAATCCGCCCGCTCTCCGATCTCAGCATCATGCTTGCCGCCTCGTCCGGGTTCGTGGCGCTGTCCTCGATAAGCCACGTGAAGTCGCACCTGTAGACGTCGGCGAGAATCAGCACCTCATCACCAGTCGGCAGTGCGGTCCCGTTTTCCATCCCCTGGAGCGCTTCGAGAGCGATGCCGGTCCGCTGGGAAACGACAGCCTGCGTGTGTCCAAAGGATTCGCGTAGATGGCGTAACTTCCCCCCAAAGCCCTTGGTGGTAAAGGCCATTTCTCGACATCCCTTACACTACTTCCCAACGTGCGATGCGATGCTACCATACCCGCCACGCGCGAGCCCTGTTTCGTTTTCGCGGAATAGGGCTTGGTGATGGCTGCTATGATTGCGTCCAGCGTCACCGGATGTGTGAAACCCTTGGTCGGGATACCACTGACGAGCCGCGACTCCGGACTGTCGGCGGTGAGCAGGTCACATCGTTTCGATCGCAGGTACGCGCACCGGTTCCGCCACCCTCCCCTTGTGCGCAGCCCAGATCGCGTCGATTCCGTGGTCTCCGATCGCCTGCCTCATCTTCGTCAAGGCATGATCCGAGTAGCACGGGAACTTCATGCTGCCGTGCTGGAAGACGTGGCAACATTGGGCGTCGCGATCGATCCCGCACCATTGCCGGACCGCGTTGGCCTTCGGCGGCGTCAGTTCGCTCCTCGCCGCAAGATCCTTGGCGCTCATGTGGAAACGCTTGCGGAGATCGATCTCGCGAACGGCCCCAGCCTCCTCCGGATCGTCGCTCGCGATGATCCTCACCGGAGCGCCAACCTTCTTCTCGATCTTGATCTTCACCGTCGGCCCAACACCGGTCGCGGTGGCCCTCAGGGCCATGAGACGCGGAAAGACGTCGGCGACGGCCTTCCCGCCCTTTATCGCCTTCACGACGCGCTCGATGTCGCGTTCGGAAACCTCGACGTGGTCGGCGACATGGGACTCCATCGCCAGCATGGCTCTGATGCGCCCCCGGGCTTCGTCCTGGGCACGGCGCCCGGGAGCAAGGAGGTCCGCGACCAGCCTGTACTCACGGTCGATCAGGTAGTCGAAATCGCCCGCAGGCATGGTGGAAACTGGCAGGACACGGGTCGGCAGGTGGGACGACAGATCGTCGTCGAGCGACCGCTTGAGGATCGTGTCGAAGGCTGTCACCAGCGCGCGGGTGTGCAGATAGAGGATGTCCTCCGCTACGTAGACGAACCAGTGCTGGGCCGCGTCCCGCATGGCATCCACCGCCTTGAGGATGCCCGCCTCGTCCTCGGTGACCCCGCAGTGCATCTTCCCCAGGTTGATGCACTTCTCGAAGCCGAAGGAGACCTGCTTTTCCCGATCGAAGACCTGCACCCGCTTCTGCACGAGCGCGGCCTTCAACAGCATCTCTGACGCATGTTGGAGATGGAGGAGGACCGTCGTCACACGGCCGTCCTCACCGAAGGAGTTGAAGCCCGTCATGGCCGTCCGGAGCGAAGCGATCGCCTTCAACTTCAGGGTTCTTGCGTCACGGACCAGCTTCAAGGCAGCCTCCAGATGTCGGGGGTGATAGAACATCATCCCGGATACCCTGGTTCAGTTGCCCAAGCGTTAACCGCGCTGATCGGAGCGAAAGATCAAGTGTGAACGCCCCAAACCTGGCGGGGTGCGTTGTTATCCGAATTGTCGGGAAAGACGATACGAGGGCGGCAGCCGCCCTCAGTTCCATCTGGAGCCAGCGAATAAGGCCGCCAACCTGTCGGAATTCACGATCAAGCTGCCGCGAGCGGTGCGATTCAAGAACATGCCATAGGATGCCTTCACGGCGCGCCACTCAGCGCCGATCCCAGCGTGCCAGCACGAGCGGCAACACTTCGTCGAAGTCGTCAGGCAGGACGACAGTTTCCAAGTATGTGTCGTCCTGGTCCCTCACTTCGGAGATGTCGGTGACGCGCAGAGCGCGTCGGCAGCCTGCCAAGTCGCGCAACACCAGAAGGTCGCCCTGTTGCTCAACCACCATTGTCGCCCCCGTTCGGGATCCGTGGATAACCGAATCACACGTCGGAAGCGGCTTCAGCCCGCCGCTTGGCTTCTACCGCGTTCCACGCCTGGCAGAGGGCACCGCGGACTGCGTCGATTCTCGGGCGAGATCCGTATGGCCGAGCCAGTCGAAGGCTGTCTCCATCGCGTCGATGCGGTCGCGGAACTTGCCGTGACTTCTTCGACGTACGCAACTCTGGCGCGGCAACTGACGATATTGACGCCTTTCCCGCCAGCCCAGAATATCATGCTCGCCCAAAGGTCGGCATCATCGGATTGAAGATTGCCATGGCGGACATCGGAAACGGCTACGGCAGCGAATGCCACCTTCTGCGCTTCATGGGCCGTCACCGCAGCCTGCTGAATGCTGCCGTACTGGATGCCATAGGAGGCAGCGAAGTCGAGTGGCTCGACGCGCCCTTCGACAGGAGCCGAACCTGGTTGGACGGCGAATGGAAGGGTGTGGACTTCCTGCCCGAGGATGCCCCGGCCCGTGCGGCCTGGACGAGGGTCTGGCCTCAGCGGGGCAACCCACCCAACTGGGATGCCGTTGGCCGGGTGACGGTGGAAGGCCGCCGTGAATGGCTGCTGGTGGAGGCCAAAGCCAACATCGAGGAGATGCGCAGTTCCTGCAAGGCGAGCCCGCAGGGCGGACGCCCACTCATCGAGCGGACCCTGAACCGGACCAAGCAAGCGCTGGGAGTGGCGCCGGAGCGCGATTGGCTCAACGGGCATTACCAGTTCTGCAACCGCATCGCCATGCTGTCCTTTCTGATGGAGCACGGGCACCCTGCCCGACTGCTCCTCCTGTATTTCACCGGCGACCGCTCCGGACCAAGCCGGACCTGCCCGGCGAACGCCGACGAGTGGGCCGGGGCGCTGGCAGCGCAGGCGGCCCATGTCGGCCTATCCGAACATCATCCCCTCCAAGATCGCGTGCACAAGCTGATGCTCGACGTGACTGGAAGTCGGCCGCTGCTGATGCCAGTGGTGCATCCCGCTGGTCTAGCCGAAGCATGACCTGTCAGCCGTCCGGGCGCGGGCGCTATGGCCGCCCGGTTGTCCCGACGACGATGGTCGGCGACACGCGAGGCGTCATCGTCCGTCGCCGCACTCTCTGGACAATGATCCCAGGCCGACCGTCGCCTCGGCTTCCCGGAGATGCTGAGACCGGCTCGGAGGCGCAGCCGTCGCCGCCGTGTCCAAGCCTGGCTCGCGTTCCTGTGCCATTTCCATCCTCGGTGAACCATGGCTCCGGATGACGGCCCTGCTGGAGCCGCCCCTTGCCGTCCACATGTTTGGCTCCGGCACCCTGACCGCTGCCCGCTGGGAGCAAGAGATCCGGTTCGCACGTTCCGATCACCCGCTGGATCGGCCCGGTCGCCACCTGCTCGGCATCGTCGGCTGCTCCCTGCTGCCCGCCTGCGGTATTTTCTGGGCCTGCCGCTGGGATGACCTTTTTATCTAAAGGAGCGAGTGTCGAGACCTCGACAGCAGGCTCCGCGTCAGCCAGAGCGACCGCCTGCACGACCTCGTCCCACCGGCGTTCGGCCGTCCGCACGCACAAGCCCGCCTCCCCGGCCACGGCCGCACGCGAAGGTTCCGTGCTCACCGCCGCCAGGCGACGGTACGCTGCCACCAGCTTCTCCACCGACGCCTCGCGCCGCCGCGCCGCCACGTACCGGCCACCGACCGCCTTTGCTTCGGCCACGGTCAATCCCTTGGTCTGCGCGGCGCAGACGCCCCAATTCTGCTTCATCTTCCACCTTTCCCCATCGAAATGTTCCCAGGCATACCGAGCGACCTTCATCGCGGTCGCCCTGGCCTGCTTCTCCGAGACGCCGCATGCGTCCGCAATCTCGTAGCCATGGGTCACGACTTCCTGCTCGAACTCGCCGCGGCTGCCCGCCCCCTCGCCATCCGAATGGTGACGGGCGACTGCGCCGAAGGCGAAGGCCCGAAGCCGCCGGAACAAGCTGTTCGATCCCTCCACCTCCGCCGCATTATCCTTCCCGGCCACCTCGGCAACTGTCCCGCCTCGGGCTTCCGGCAGCCCGGCGCTGACGGCCGCCAGCGACTGATTGGGCTCCTCGGCCCAAACCGCCCGGCTCCATCTTGGTGACAGCGGATTCTTCATCTTCAGGGCGTTCGCGAGCCCACCCTGGTCGGCACCGGCGGTCGCCAGCGCCACGGTCAACCGCTGCAAGGCCGACCGGAATGCCGCCTGCGGCCCGGCCCGTCCGCGGCCAGTGAAGCAGACGCTGTTCTCCAGGAGCCAGATAAGGTGCGGAGCCTGGACGGCACCGGTGACCTCGTGAACATGGGCGACCGCGATGTTCGGCATCGGCACGCCGCAGGCCAGGACGGTTTGGCGCAGTTGATCCCAGGATACGAAATCGCGATCGAGCTCGACCCGCAGCACGCCACGCATGTCCGCGTTGGCATGCACATATGCATCGTCCAGCGCCAACACCTTCGGCCCGCCCACCGTCACCGCGCCCTTGTCATTCCCCGTCAGCAAACGCCGGGCCTTGTTCACCTTAGTCACGTACAGCCGCAGGATCGGGTGCTCGGTGCTGACCAGGCCCTCATATCTGAAGGCCGACCGCCAGTAGCCCCGGCCGCCCCGGCCGGGCTTGCCGCTGACATAGCCGCCGAACCAGCGGAAGCCGATCCGGAACCGGGCATCGACGCGAGCAGCGGTGTTGCGGGCGCGCTCGACGAACTGCCGCCGCTCATCGGCCGCGGCCGGGTCCGCCTGCTGGATGGGCCGGTCGCCCGGGCCTGCCCTGCCACGGCGTCCGGCCCGCTCGGCCGCATTGAGCTCGCGGTGGACCTCGTAGCGCTCCAGGAAGCGTTCGGCCCATGGCGCCGACGCCGGAGAGGAGAGCAGCAGAGCATCTGCCGCCGCGCGCCGCTTAAATGAAGCCGCCCGGCGTGAAGCTGTTTGCGGAGACGAGGTAAATTTGTTGACAGGGTTGGCTTCGAGTGGCCCGCGGCTGGATCGGGGATCCGGCCGCCGGGCCATCGGCTACCGCCTACCCAGGCGGCAGCCCGTTTGTCTTTCGCCTCGGCGAGACATATCTGGGCCTACCTATAGAAGAGACCGTCTGGGCACCATCGCCCAAGCCAACTCCGTCCCTCCATGATGCGCACGGGCTCCTGCTTCCCGTCAAGCGCATCACCGGTTCGCGCCACCCGTTGTTTTTCAGGTAGATGGCGACCGCGCCCCTTGGCCGCCGATTGTCCGGAGCGCGCCGCCTTTCCAGGTCCGCCCGTCTCGACAAGACCAGGTCGAGACCGTGGGTAGTCGCATCGCTTCAGCGAGATGCGACGAAGCGCTCCAGCTTGCCAAGAGTTTGCTGTCCCAGTTCCTCGGCACCGAAACCCTTCGCGTCCTGGAACTCGGCAGCCGTGGTGAACACCATCCCCAGTGTTACCTTCGTTGCCCCATCCAGATCCTCGAACAAAGCCCAGGCGTCGGCATGCTTCGGCCCATTCTCGCCCCAGAGAAGCGTATAGCCGATTCTCTCCTCGGGCCGGACCTCGCCATAACGATGGTGGTTCGGGAAGACCGTTCCATCCGGCGCAATCATGTCGAAGACCCATTCGCCGCCCGCTCGCAGATCAATCCGCGTCGTCCGGCAGGAGAAACCGTCCGGCCCCCACCACTGCGGCAGCGTCTCGGGATTCATCCACGCACCCCAGACCAGGGTCCGAGGTGCCTGTATCACGCGCTCGAGCACCATGGTCCGCTCGGCCACGCCCGCGAGATTGTCCAGTCCCGCACCAAAGCCTTGCTGGTATCCAGCCTCCATGTTCTCGGCCAGCGAGGAAAGCTGCACTGTCACGGCCAACCGGCTGCGCTTGTCCGTGCCGGAGAAGTCAGCCGTCACCAGCGCAGCCGACTGCGTCACGCCCTCGGACGAAACCACCTCGTAGTTCACGCTGCGCAGCGCAGGCTGCAATTCCAGCCAGCCAACCTCGCATCGGATGTCCGACTGCCCCGCCACCTTGCAGAGCGAGACTTCACGTCCTCCCACCCTGCTGTCGGCCTCAAGAAACTCCACGGTGACCGAAGGCGTGGGGGCGGCCCATGCCATTCGCGCGGCCGGGGCCGTCCAAGCATGCCACATCACCGATACCGGCGCGGCCACGTCCCGCTCAAAGGTCAGCGTCGCAAAGCGATCCTTCCTTTTATCCGGCGCCGTGCTGGTCGTATCCCCGTTCGACATCATTCTTTGCGCTCCTTCATGGCGTTCATCACAAATGCATCCAGCCGGTCGAGGCGGGCCTCCCATATGGCCCGGTGTTCGTCCAGCCATGTCCGCACCGGATCCAGGGCCTCCGGCACGATGGCGCAGGTCCGCGTCCGCCCATCCTTGGAGGTGGAAATCAACCCGGCCTCCTCCAGCACCGAAAGGTGCCGCATCACCGTGGGCAGACTCAGCCCGGTGGGACCGGCCAAATCCGTTACGCGCGCGGGTTCTCCGGCGAGCCGGGTCAGGATCGACCGTCGCGTCGGATCCGAGAGCGCGTGGAAGAGCAGCGAGAGATCAGGTCCATGCTTAGCCATATTGCTAAGTATCGTTGGAGCGTCGCTGGCGCAAGCAGAAACTTCGTCAGATGGCTAAGTTTTACCCAACTGAACCGGGCCTCCTGGAGCACCGGCTTCCGCTCCAGCGCGAATCAGGGACCATCGTCCTGTCAGCACACCTTGACGCGGACACAAGATTAGGAAGCCGCTTGAGGCGATGGAGGCCAGCCGTAGAATGGGCGGATGGCTTCCAGCACGTGCGGGCGAGAACCCGGTCGACGTTGCCCGGCTGCCCCGATGCATTGAGGCTCATGTCATTGCGCCGGTCCGGCCCTGCCTTCCTGAAACCGGATGTCGGCTGGGAACTGGATGCTGCTCAATCCCCACCGGTCCTTCCGAACCAGATCCCGATGAGTGCGCTGAAGGCAACAAGCATCAGGAACCCATTCACTCCGATGAGCAGCGCTGGCGGAATGCGGGGCGTGTCAGGGTGCGGTGGCGGTGGCCCTGCGAACAGTTGGCGCCATACGGCCGCACCGAAACAGAACGCGCTGAAGGCGACGAGGATGGAGCCGGTTCCCCAGATCATCCATTCAGGGACAACCCCTTCCAGCAGCTTCTTGGCCCCGACGCCGCTGGCCAAGCCCGCCAGACCCGTGCGGACCCACGCAGCGTAAGTCCGCTCAGCCGCGAAGACGGTTCGGTCGGCAGCCAACTGGGTTCGGCGATCGGCACTGTCCACCGAAGGCGCGGGCGAGTTCAGGTCTGTCTGCACTCATGCTCTCCTGAGCCGGACCGGGACCTGTAGAACGCTTGGGCCATGTGCCCGGTTCAATCAACGGCTGAACTTTACCCGCACTGGCCCCATGAAGACCTGCTCGATCCCAGACAGACGCGATCTAGCCGTGGTTTGACCGGCGACCAATCAACGATACACCTGAGGCGTGACTACCGACCAGCAGGCGACAGCGCGTGGCCTGCCAGCATCCTTGCCCTCCCAGCGGTCGCCGTGGCATCCGCCAGCACACCGGACCCCATCGCCAGTTCCAACGCGCGCTCCAGGTCGGCGATCCGGAACGGCTTCTCCAGAAAGGCGATGGCACCGGCGCCCAAGGCGTCCTGGGCGGCCGCATGCCCGCTGCACACAATCACGGGAATGCCGCTCCGGCCGGTCAGGTGCCGCACGGCGGTCAGGCCGTTGGAGCCATGGGCCAGCCAGACGTCGATCACCGCCACGTCAACGACTTTACCGGCGGTGAGTTCGATCGCAGCCTCGGCGGTGTCCACGACACCGACGACGCGATGACCCAGTTCATCCAGAATATCGGCCAGCATCGCGGCGATGCAGAGATCGTCCTCGGCAACCAGGATGTCCAGACAATCGGCCATTCCGTCCTCCCGTCAATGCGATCCCCTCTCACATGGCGGCTCGATGAAAGAATTGCCTCCGCTCCGTAGGAGACGACGACACACTGTGTCATTTCAGCCTCCCTACTCCACCATGGCAGTTGCACCTTTTTCGCGCGAACTCGCGTCATGGTGCGCAGGCTTGGCCAAGCACTGCCGACAAATGCCAGGATTCGAGTCGTTCAGCATCCAGCAACCGGTCCGGGATAAACCAATCGACCTCTTCCCTTTACGTCACTGCGTCAGGTCGCTGTCCTGCCTTCGCCGTGAATGCCCCACCGTCAACGACTTGCTGAAGATTCGGCGGTTTGCGCCGGATTTCCGCTTGTGACGCTGAGTCCATGATCACGTCAGCGATGTGGAGAAACGTGATGCCACTGCCCTGACCTTGGCCGAAATAGGCTTGGTCTTGACTTGTGTCCGGCTTCTGAGGAACAAAAAGGGAACATAATCCTTCCCGGCCTGTCTCAAGAGACATGTATCCTGACCAGCCCCCTCGACCTGCCCTTCAGGACCTGCGTAACCGCATCCGCCAGCTGGAACGCGGCGAGCAGCGCGTCATGCGCGTGCTGCCGTTCGGGCTCGCTGCGGTCGACGATCGGCTGCCAAGCGGCGGGCTGGGGTTGGGGGCCGTACATGAGGTGGCCGAGGGCGGCGACCTAGGCGTGATCCACGCCGCAGCGGCCACGCTGTTCGTCGCAGGGATCCTGTCCAGGATGACGGGGCCGGTGCTCTGGTGCCTGCGGGCGTCGGACCTGTTCGCCCCGGCGCTCTCCCAGGTCGGCTTGAACCCGAACCGGGTCATCTACGCCGAAGCTCCGGATGAGAAGATGCTGCCTCTGCTGGTCGAGGAAGGCCTACGCCACCGCGGGCTAGCAGCTGTGGTCGGCGAGCTCGCCAAGTTGCCGATGGTTGCTTCCAGGCGCATGCAGATCGCCGCCGAGCACTCCGGCGTCACTGCCATCATCCTGCGCCGGTGGCGCAGCCCGGCCGCGGCAGCCGCTGAAGTCGGCCAGCCTACGGCCGCCGTCACCCGATGGCGGGTCTCGGCCCTGCCATCAAGCCCGCTGCCAGCGCCTGGAATCGGCCGAAGGCGATGGCGGGTGGAACTGGTGCGGTGTCGAGGCGGTGGGACCGGTGAGTGGGATTTGGAGGGCTGCGATGAGGAGGGTCGTCTCGGTCTACTTGCCAACCTGGCCGACGGATCGGCTTCGCGCCAGGGTACGCTCGTCGAAGAACCGCCATGGCAGGCCGGGCTCCGGATCGGCGCTTGATGCCGACGAGCCGCCCGACAAGCCCGTCGTCGTCGCGTCGACCGGCGCACAGCGTGTCATCACGGCCATGGACATAGCCGCCCATCGGCTCGGCTTGCGCCGGGGCATCCCGCTTGCCCATGCGCGGGCGATGGTACCGGACCTGACGGTCGCAGACGCCGATCCCGATGCCGACGCCGAGGGTCTGCACCGGCTGGCGCTGTGGGCGCTCCGCTATAGCCCGATGGTATCCGTCGACCTGCCGGACGGCCTGTGGATCGACATCACGGGCGCCAGTCACCTGATGGGCGGTGAACGCCAGCTGCTCGACGACTTGGTCGGGCGGCTGGCCGAGATGGGCGTCGCCTCACGGGCCGCGGTCGCCGGTACACCGGGCGCCGCCAATGCCATCGCGCGCTTCGGTCACCGCCCGGTGTGTGTAGTCGACGATGCGCTGGAGGTCGTGTCCGCCTTGCCGCTGGCCGCCCTGCGGCTACCGCCGGACATTATGATCGAACTCCGGCGTCTGGGCTTTGAGACCATCGGCGACCTGGAGGCAACGCCTCGCGCACCGCTGGCCCATCGGTTCGGTACGTCGCTTGGCCGACGGCTGGACCAAGTCTTCGGCCGCATCGCTGAACCGATTGTGCCTGTCGTCCCGACCGAAGCCGTCCAGACGCGCCGCAGCCTGGTCGAACCCATCAGCACGGCTGAGGCTCTCCAGGCCGTCATTGGGGCACTGGTGACGGACCTCTGCGGACAGCTGGAACAACGTGGGCTGGGCGCCAGAACGCTGGACCTGCTCTGGCATCGGGTCGATGGAACGATGCAGGCCATCCGGGTCGGGACGGCCAAGCCGGTCCGTAGCGCGGCGCACCTCATCCGTCTGTTGGTCGAGCGTGTCGATAAGGTCGACCCTGGGTTCGGCATTGAGGCCGCCATCTTGACGGCTACGCTTGCCGAGCCCCTGACGGCCGAGGAGGTCGGCCGCCTGGTCGGCGCTGGAACCGACCTTGCCGCCCCCGATGACGCGGCCACTATCGCCGGACTGGTCGATGTCCTGGGCAACCGGATCGGCCACGACAGGATTTTCCGGTGCGCACCGGTGGAGAGCGACGTCCCCGAGAGGTCGGTCTCGCGCATCCCGGCGCTGGCGCCACCGGTCCCGGCTGGTTGGCCGTCCCAGTGGCCACGGCCGGGACGGCTGCTGACGCCGCCGGAACCCATCGAGACGCTGGCCCTGATGCCAGATCACCCGCCGATGGCATTCACCTGGCGCGGCGTTCGGCGGCTTATTAAGCGGGCGGACGGCCCAGAGCGCATCCATGGCGAATGGTGGCGACGAGACCGCGAGATGGCAGCCGCGCGCGACTATTACGCCGTCGAGGACCACGGCGGTGAGCGCTTCTGGCTCTACAGGTCCTGGGAGGGCTCGCCGGAAACCGGTCCGGTGCGCTGGTATCTGCAGGGGCTTTTCGGATGAGCGCGTCAGACCGCACGGGGGCCGCCATCGTGAGCGTGGCCTACGCAGAGCTCCAGGTGACGACGCACTTCAGCTTCCTGCGCGGCGCCTCATCCCCGGAGGAGTTGTTCACGCAGGCCTCGGCTTTGGGCATCCCGGCATTGGGTATCGTCGACCGGCACTCGCTGGCGGGCATCGTGCGCGCCTACGAGGCGTCCCGGAAGACCGGCGTGCGACTGGTCGTCGGCTGCCGGGTCGATCTGATCGACGGCACAGCCCTGCTGCTGTTCCCAATGAACAGGGCGGGCTACGGGCGGCTCTGCCGCCTGCTGACCATCGGCAAGGCCCGGGCTGGCAAAGGAGCCTGCGAGCTCACCTGGGAGGACATGGCAGGCTGGGCTGAGGGACTGCTCACCATCCTGGTGCCGGAAGAAGCGGACGAGCACTGCGCCCGGCAGTTGGAGCGCCTGCGCCGGATCTATCCCGGCCGTTGCTACATGGCGCTGACCCTCCGTCGGCGGCCGGGAGATGCCATGCGACTACATCGGCTGACGGCGATCGCGGCCACGCTGCGCGTGCCGACGGTGGCGACCAACGACGTCCTGTATCACGCACCGGAGCGCCGGATCATGCAGGATGTCGTTACCTGCATCAGAGAAGGCTGCACCATCGACAGCGTGGGCTTCCGGCGAGAGCGCTTCGCCGACCGCCATCTCAAGCCCCCGGCGGAGATGGTGCGCCTGTTCGCCAAATACCCGGAGGCGGTGGCCCGCACGCTGGAGATCGTCGACCGCTGCCGCTTCTGCCTGTCCGAACTCCAGTACCAATATCCTGAGGAGGTGGTAGTTCCAGGCCTGACGGCACAGCAGTCGTTGGAGCAGCTGACCTGGTCGGCCGTTGCCGACCGCTATCCCGATGGCGTGCCGGAGAAGGTCCAAGCGGTGCTCCGGCATGAGTTGCGGCTCATCGGCCAGCTGGGCTACGCGCCTTATTTCCTGACCGTCCACAGCATTGTCCGGTTCGCCCGGTCGCGCGGCATCCTGTGCCAGGGACGGGGCTCGGCGGCGAACTCGGCCGTCTGCTTCGTATTGGGCATCACCAGCATCGATCCCGAGCGCCACAACCTCCTCTTCGAGAGGTTCGTCTCGGCAGAGCGCAGAGAGCCGCCCGACATCGACGTCGACTTCGAGCACGATCGCCGCGAGATCGTGATCCAATGGATCTACGAGACCTACGGAAGGCACCGTGCCGCCCTGACCGCCGTGGTCAGCCGGTACCGGGCTCGTGGCGCCATCCGCGACGTCGGCAAGGTCATGGGGCTCACCGAGGACGTCACGGCCGCGCTGGCCGGACAGATATGGGCCTGGTCCGATGAAGGCGTCGACGAGCAGCACGCGGCCGAACTGAAGCTGAACCTGGAGGACCGGCGTCTCAGGCTGACCCTGGAGCTTGCCCGGCAGCTGATGGGCACACCACGGCACCTGTCGCAGCACCCGGGCGGTTTCGTGTTGACCCAAGACAGGCTCGACGAACTCGTTCCTATCGAGCCCGCCGCCATGGAGGACCGGCAGGTCATCGAATGGGACAAGGACGACATCGACGTCCTCCGCATCATGAAGGTCGACGTTCTCGGGCTCGGCATGCTTGGCTGCATGCGCAGGGCCTTCGAACTCCTGGAGGAGCACAAGGGCATCCGCATGGACTTGGCGAACATCCCGGCCGAGGACTCGGCGACCTACGAGATGATCCGGCGGGCCGACACATTGGGCGTCTTCCAGATCGAGAGCCGGGCGCAGATGGCCATGCTGCCGCGCATCAAGCCGCGAACCTTCTACGACTTGGTCATTGAAGTGGCCATCGTCCGCCCTGGCCCGATCCAGGGTGACATGGTGCATCCGTACCTGCGCCGTCGCGAGGGACTGGAGCCGGTGGAATACCCGAAGCCCGAGCTTGAAGCCGTGCTGGGGCCGACCTTGGGGGTGCCGCTTTTCCAAGAGCAGGCGATGCGGGTCGCCATTGAATGCGCGGGCTTTACCCCTGGCGAAGCCGACCAGCTGCGCAAGTCGATGGCTACCTTCAAGTTCACCGGCGGCGTCAGCAGGTTCCGCGACAAGCTGGTGAACGGCATGGTGGCGCGCGGGTACACCCAGGATTTCGCGGAGGCGACCTTCAAGCAGTTGGAAGGCTTCGGCAGCTACGGCTTCCCGGAAAGCCACGCGGCTTCCTTCGCCCTGATCGCCTACGCCAGCAGCTGGATGAAATGCCATCATCCCGAGGTGTTCTGTGCCGCCCTGCTGAATGCGCAGCCGATGGGCTTCTACGCACCCGCTCAGATCGTCCGGGATGCGCGCGAACACGGCGTCGAGGTCCGGCCGGTCTGCGTCAACGCCTCACGCTGGGACTGCACCTTGGAGCCGATGGCGGACGGCAGGCTGGCCGTCCGGCTCGGCTTCCGGCTGGTCAAGGGGCTAGCCAACGCCGCCGCGGCCGGAATCGTTGCCGCCCGCGAGGACCGGCCCTACGGCGGCGTCGAGGACCTGTGGCGCCGAGCGGGCGTGCCGGTGACGGCGCTGCGCCAGCTGGCGGCCGCCGATGCCTTTTCTGGCCTGGGGCTCCGGCGCCGGGAAGCGGTCTGGGCCATCCGGGCGCTCCGGGATGAGTGCCTGCCGCTCTTCGCGGCCGCCGGGTCCGAACGGGAGACCGATGAGCCGGAGGTAGCCCTCAGGCCCATGAGCGCAGGCAACGAGGTGGTCGAGGACTACTCGACGACGGGCTTGAGCCTGCGCAGCCATCCGGTGTCGTTCCTGCGCCGGGATCTCCGACGCCAGGGCATCGTCCCCTGCACTGACCTCACTCGCACGCGGGATGGACGCCGGGTCACGGTATCCGGCTTGGTGCTGGTCAGGCAGCGGCCGGGAAGCGCCAATGGGGTGCTGTTCATCACGCTTGAGGACGAGACCGGCATCGCCAACGTCATCGTCTGGAAGAAACTCTTCGAGCAGCAGCGCCGGGTCGTCCTGGGCGCCAGCATGATGGCGGTGAAGGGCCGCGTGCAGGTCGAGGGTGAGGTCATCCACCTGATCGCTGAGCGGTTGACCGACCAGACGGACTTGCTGCGATCGGTCGGCGGGCGAGGAGAGGCGATGCCGTTGCGGCCGTGCCGTGCCGATGAGGTTGGAATTGGCGTAGCCGGGCGGCTGATGCCGCAGGCGAAGGAGATGTACGATCCCGACCTGCGGCTTGGGCCCGGCATTAGGCAGCAGACGAGGAACTTTCGTTGAGAGAGTTGGAAAAGGTAGCTCGGCCACGAAAAAAGCTATTTGGCACACAGTAGGGACCAGCGCCCAACTCATACAGGGTTGTGCTTTTTTAATTGATTCGCTTTCTTGGCAACATTCATCGTAAATAGGATATGCTTCCACCGAAGGGTTGGGTGCGCTATCGGCAAGCATGAAGCTCATGAGCGAATATCTTATGAATAATTTTTAGAGAATTTGGTAAGCTAATGATTGTTATTTTGGTATAATTGTGGGCATAAATTTGGCGATAACGCCAAGAGCGAGTCAATGTAATGGTAGGTGTGAGATATGAGGAACTGGATTAAGACTCTACTTCTTTTTTCGGCGTTTTCCCCTGCGTTATTGACGCTTTCTTATGTTCGCCATGAAGAGGAAGGGTTATCCTATTATGTTATTTCTCTTTTGGCGGCGGGATTGGCGGGATTGCTTTCAATTTTCTGTATTATGAAAGCAATAAATAAGTATAGCGAGAAAATATCATTTACTGCAAAGAAGATAAAACCTAACGACCATCTTTTAATAGGTTTTATTTTTAGTTACCTAATACCTATAATTGCTAGGTCGGCGCAGCTTGATGCTCCGAAAACGACGCTTTTGACTCTGGTTGTTCTGTTTTCGCTCTGGCTCGTTAGCTCGGTTCCGGCCCATCCTATACTTAGTTTGTTTGGGTATCGTTTTTATGAGATCGAGGCCGCGCATGGGTTTGTTTATACCGTAATCAGTAGAAAGGAAATACAGAGACCAGAAGACGTTAGAGAAGTAAGAAAAATCTCTTCTTCATTTCTGATTGTGATGGACTGAAATGACTGCTTTGTTTGCTATCACTGATATTCCTAATTCGACTATTGTGCGTTTCCCATTGGCTGAGGAAATACGCAATGAGGTCATGAATTATTTCCGAGATCAGGAGGCGGCATTTAGGGTGGATGCCGCTAACCAAATTCAGTTTGACGGAAAGTACAAGCCGGACGAAGGGGAATGTTTAGTCATAGACGGCTTCATCCCAACACACGATTTTGCGGCATGTATTGATAATGCTGAAGGGGTTGCGGCAATACCGTCGGCATCAGAAGCATTTTCGAAAATTAAAGCAATATTTGTTGGTTATCGTGATCCGGAAGATCGCACTATTACAATTCTGCTTCAGCATTTTGATAAGAAGAAAATACTGTCTACCAGAGGATTTTCTCTTTTCCATTCAGGCAATGTTTATAAGAAAGTTGATGGTATAGGCTTATCAATTGACCCGAGGCTATCCGCCGTACTTAAAGGTCGCTCACTCAATTTCTTTAGTTTCCATGTCGCTCGTCAAATATTTGACTTATCTGCCCATTACAAAGCGGCTACAGAGGGAGACATTAGAGATTTTGCGGCATCTCCGTTCTTGCAGGTTGACAATGTTGAGGGAGTAATCGCAGTTTCGGATACCATAGTCAGACGGAAAATAACACTTGTTCATCAAAGTAGAATATTGGAGAATGTACCTATCGAAATTTTAAAGGCGGCTGCCTTGGACCTTGATGTTGAGCTAATCACAACGTTATCCGAAGGGGTTGAGGTTATTAAATTGCCGGATGACAAAGCCGGACTGAAAGATATACTTAGCTTTTTATCTGAAGATTATTATTTATCACCATTCTCGCGAGTGCCGCACGTTACGAACTCTCGTCGCGTCAAGCCTCGCAGAGGTTAACTGGCCTGAAGTTTTGTGGCCGAGGGGATCATGGAGGCCGACCTGGATCACATGCGCCGCGCCTTCGACGAGCGCATCTGGGCGGCGATCCGGACGCTCGGCCACCGGCTGGCTGAGGACGGTTCCATCACCTTCATCTCAGGCGTGCTGGCGGATCGGCCAAACGCCATGGGCACCGCCATGCTCGCCTCCGCCTCGGCGGCCATGGAGGCGGTGGCACTCGAACTGGCGCCTCGGTGGGTAAACATACTTTCTCCCGGCACGACGGACACCCCGCTTTTGGCGCGTACGCTCGGCGAGGGCCGCGACGCCTATGTGGCCGCCCTCACGGAGAAGCTGCCCCTCCGTCGCCAGGGCACGGCGTCCGAGGCCGGTGCCGCCGTCGTGTTCCTGATGAGCAACGGCTTCATGAACGGCGAGACCCTGCAAATCGACGGCGGCTCCCGCCTAGTCTGACCGCCGCCTTCCACACCGACCCGACCGCCGGACGACACGGTCGCTTTTCCGGACCGGCGACCGGATCGAGGAGCACATGCCGCCTATTGTCGCACGAGCGAGCAACCAGGACGCCGGGTGTTCTGGTTCACCATCTTCTATACATGCATGGCTCTGATCATAGACCGGAGCAATAAACGGCATCTACTAATCATATTCAGGTCGGATCGGAGATTACGTTGGCAGTGATGCAGGTTCGGATAGATACGGAGCATGGGATCCAGCTGAGAATGAAGATTAACCCAAGAACGATGGAGCATCTTTTCCATAGAGAAAAAAATTGTTCTTATAGAGTGTGTCCAGAGGAAGAACTGAATGTAGGAGCCCGTCGCTGTATAAATCAGATCTAAGTAGCAAATCTCTAAGTTTGTAAAGGGTAGCCAATTGCTGGCTCTTAAATTTTGATTTCCGCTCTCGCAAAGCCGAGAGAGAATGAGATTGTATATAGCTGAAGTGACGTCCGAGTAATCCGCAGACTACATCTGAAAGCTGCACGCCAACCTCGCTCTTCGAGTCTACAAACCTGTAATCTAAAATCCGGCTACCTTCGCGAAGCTCTATGTTGCTTAATATGCGTTCCACATATTTTTCCGTATCAAATATATGTGATGAGTTCTTGAACATACACACACAGTGAAGAAAGTGAACGCTGAAGTTATCAATCAGTTCACCGGATCTATTCTCATGTAAAAAAGGTAATTCGAGACCAGGCAGTCTCCAGCTCTGCTTTAGAACTTTCTTTAGAAGTGAACTAAAATGGTTACGGTTGTATGGCCGCGAACTTTCAACAAATTTTGAAATTTCGCTGAGAAACAAAGAAACGCTACCTCGTTCTACATTGGGATACGAGAATTTTTGCAGAAGATTCATGAAGGCGGAGCTATTGAAAGTCGCTGCATGATATAACTCTGACTTCAAATGAAGGTGGTGATCAGAAAATTTAATTCGCTCATCACATGCCAGAGAGTCAATTATGTCGACGATAGACCAATGTAAAACATCAAGAGAAGAGTAATGGAGAAGAAATTCCTTGTCTTCGAGCCACGAAAGAAAAGATAATAATTTGTCAGACATTAGAGCTTCTTCATAATCCTTTGGCGCAATGTGCTCGTACTTTATTTCCGTTGCAGTGCGTTGAATGCGTAATGACGCTCGCAGATCATCCCATCCTATGATAGCTCGATCTGGTGGAATCGCAACTCCACCAATGACGAAAGTGCGATTATCCGGCGCGGTGAGTCCGGTTTCAGACAATGTCAGGCGCCGGATGTTATTGGTCTCGTCGTAGTACATACGTAACGGCAAGTCACAATTTCGTAACGCAGGCATCCCCTTGCGAATAGAGTCAATCTGAATAATTCCTTTCATTCTCATTTTTCCTTCCGATTTGTGATGGCTGGAGAAAGGTGATCTTACATTAGAGGGATAAAATTCGTGATTACGTCTGGAGATCTGGGAAGGGTAGCCAAAGACGATGAGACATCGCAGCATTATAAATGCAACGCTTATCCCGTGATCCCCAACTTCGCCAAAGTCGCGTTATCCATCACCCCCGTGACCGCCAGCCCCTCAGCCCGCTGAAACGCCCGCAACGCCTCCTTGGTCCCCGGTCCCATCTTCCCGTCGATCTTGCCCTTGTAGTAGCCGAGCCTCATGAGTTCGACTTGGACCCGCATCGTCATCGCGATGGCGTCCTGCTGGCTTGCTCGAGGCGCTGCTGTGGTTCCTGAAGAAGCCGAACCGGACGCCGGTACAGGCGGCTGGTAAGGAGCGGTCGTCGTCTTCGACGGGCTGGACCAGGATGGTGTCGTCACCGTGGAGGGAGCGCTGTAGACCGGAGGCGGAGGCGGAGGCGGAGGCGGAGGCGGCGGGGGCGAATAGACGGGTGCCGAATAGGACGGCGACGTGTAGCCGCCCGCGCTCGAATAGTGCGAGCGATGACTGCTGTGACTCCGATGGCTGGAATGGCTGCGATGACCGATGTAGATCTCCGGGCCTTCCATCCGGTTCGGCATCACGAAGGTAAGCGGCTGAAGCCGAGTGTTCGATGGGTGCGCCTCGGGCAATAGGACCGGCAGCGGCCCTGCCTGGGCAGGCGACCAGATGCTCGACAGGGTGGCCGCCGTCGGCGCCGTCCAACCCAGTACCTGCTTCAGGTAGTCGGTCCAGTTCTTCTTCATTCCGCTGCCTCCTCGAACCTGAATGCCCTGATACCTCGGCTTCGCCATGCCGGGCCATGCGACGCGAAGAACCCGCAGCAGCGCGGCCGCATCGAGCACCCCTCGCAAGCCGGGTCGTAGATGTTCTTCCAATCGGAGATGCTCTGACGCGCCAGCGGCCAAGCGGCCTCAGGCAGGACGCAGAGCGGGACGTTGTAGATCGACGTCGTGATGCCGCGGTCCTGGAGATGCCAAACCGCATCGGCCAACGCCGGACCATAGTCCACCGGGTCGACCCACAGCAGGTCCCGGTTCACCTTCGCGAAGCCCATCGGCTCCAGCCCCATGAAGGCGACATGGCTGACGAACGGCATGTTCCGCCAGATAAACTCCGCGAAGCGCTGCATGCGCGGTAGGGTCTGCGCGTGCACGACGAAGCGGATCTCGATGGCGTGCCCGCGTTCGGCCAGATTGTAGATGCCGTTGTCGGTCGCGTCGAAGGCGCCCGCCGCCTGGACGACATGGTCATGGCGAGACGGCACGTCGGCATAGAGCGGGATTGCCCAGGTCGTGCACCCGACTGCCTCATGGACGCTGTCGGCCATGGCTGTGTCGGCGAAGTTGCGCCCGTTGGTCAGGATGTGCAGGCCGGTTCGCGGCAGCGCCGCCTTACAGGCGCGGATGAGCTCCGGCAGCAGCGGGCCGAGCAGCGTCGGCTCACCGCCGGTGAAACCCAGCTGCGGCAGATCCCGGTCGATGAGCGGGATGAGCTCCAGGAGTTCTCTGACCCGCCAGAGGTCATCCTCATCGCGCGGCGGCTGGCTGCACATCAGGCAGCGGCTGTTGCATTGCTCGGTCAGGAACAGGGAATTCGCGTTCGCCCCGCGCCGGTAGAGCACGCTCAGCTGCCCGCTATCGTGCCGCACCCGGATGACGTCGCCGGGATTTACGACGTCGATGTTGCTCAGCCCGCAGATGACCGGCAGGGCATCGTCAGGGCGCATGCCGGTAGCACTCGGCCGCATCACCGCGGCGAAGCCCAGATCGCGCAGCACGCCGGTGTCAACGTCGATACCGTCATCCAGGTGCACGGCGACCTGTTCATGAGGCACGTCTCCCCGCAACGCCTCAGCGAGGTCGAGGACTTTCAGCAATGGCCGGGACAGGGCACCCGAGATCACCGCCCGTGTGTGCAGCGGAAGCATCAGGCAGCCTCCGCGTCCGGCAGGCGCTGGACCGGCCGCTGGGTCACCCAGGAGGTGAAGGTCCTCATGACGTGCGGGTCGGCCTCGGCCAGGTAGCGGAACAGGATTCGGAACAGGCCGGTATGCTTGACACAGTGGGCGTTCGTTGGTCGATGGCCGACGGGGTCGCCCTCGCGCGCCATGTTGAAGACCGGGTCAGCGCCGCAGTATGGCAGGAAGGCGCAATCGGAGCAGCCAGGCAGCGCCTCGGCGACGCCGGTGGCGAGCAGCAACTGCATGCCCTCGGACTGCATCAGGTCGGCATGGCTGTCGTGGACGGTGCCGAGCCGCAGGCTATGGTCGCCCATCTCCGCCAGCATCCGCCCTTCATCGGAGGCGTAGACGCCGCCGTCATAATTGTAGACCCGTGCGCCCAGACCGGCGCCGGTCGGCGACCGTAGGTCGACGTAGCCGGTCGGAAACGGCGTTAGGATATGGCTGAGGAGAAAGCCCGTGTACGCCTCCTGGATCGCAACGCCCTTGCGGTTGAGCTCGAGGATGTAGGCCAGCGCCCGTGCGTAGAATGGAAGGAACTCCTCCATCCCATAGCCGATCCGCTGCGCCGCCTTGGCGGCGAAACCGAACGGGCTCAGAGGCCGCAGGAAGACGGAAGGGAACCCAAGGCGGACATATTCATCCACTATGGCCTCGGGGTGCTTCAGGCTCTCCCGCGTGAGCGTTGTCAGGGCCGAGAGGCTGCGCTCGCCCAGAGCCGCCCGAACGCGGCCGATGCCCTCCAGCGTGCGCCGGTGGGACGCCCGGCCGGGCCGAGGCCGGTTGGCATCGTGCAAGGTCTCGGGACCGTCCAGCGAGGTGGAAAGCTGGAAATCGTGGCGCCGGAGGAACTCCAGCACCTCGCCGTCGGCCTGATGCAGGGTCGACGTCATCGAGTAGGTGATGGCGCGACCATCGACCCGATTGCGCTCCTCAATCGCTTCCACGATCTGCCGGATGCGCGGGAACGCAAGAAGGGGTTCGCCACCCTGAAACTCAACCGTCAGGGACGGCGACGGCGTCTGGAACATCAGGTCGATGGCCGCTGCGGCCGTCTCGGCCGACATGTCGAATCGTGCTTGGTCGGCCGTCTGCCGGGAGACCTGGCAATATCGGCAGCTGTGGTCGCACCGGAGGGTCACCACGAACACGTGAAGGGCCGGTCCACCCTTCAGGAAGGACTTCCGGGTTCGGTACTTCGCGGTGACCATCCTGAGGGGGGTAGAGGGATCGCCCTCGACCAGGAAGTGCTTCCCCTGAAGGTCCGCGTAGGCATCTGTGGCCGGACTCAGCGTCCCGGACGCGAAAGCCCTGAAGTCGGTCTCGTCCAGGAACTCGAACTCGCCGACCTCGGACGTAACCAGCACCTTTCCGTCGACGCCAGGGATGCGCGCGAACCGGAAGGGCATCGGTTGGTAGCCCGGTTCCTTCGGACGAAAGTCAGCCAGCGGTGCAAAGGGGAGACGCCCTGCCAACCCGGCCTCCTACCGCTTCGCCGGTGCGGGTGCGTTGGCCTCGGCCAGGGCCGCGGTGACGATGGCTTCACGGACGGCTCGTGTCTTCTCCTCGATGCTGGCGCGCAGGCCGAAGTCGATCAGCGCGTTCCCGAACTCGCCCCTGATGGCATCCGGGTCAGCCGATGTGGCCTTGAGCCTGAAGCCGACCAAGATACGCGCGCCCTCCTCTGACTCGGGCCAGCAGTGGCACCGGTCGGTGAAGGCGTAGCAGGTGCGGAGGACAACTTCCCTGGGGAAGATCGCCGTGTCTACCGACACCGTAAAATCGAACGGGAACGCCGCGCCTCGTGGAACATCCGATGGTTGGGTGACGGCGGGGGCTGGCATGGCTGAGAACCGTAGCTGGCGCACTATCCATTAGAGGTAGTCCAACCTGTCAAAGCAGGGAGGCAGTTTCAATCTATTTCTGCGAACGTCTCTCTATACGCATAACTTCAGCGTGCATATCATGGTATGCGCTGCGTCCAGCCGTCAGATAGCCGGAGGGACGCGCAGCCTTGCGCAAACTTCATCAAAGAACTTGGACTGCGGCTCCGGAAAGGTTCCGAGCCCCAGCAGGCGACGGCATTATGGGTGGACAGGAGCGTCCGCGAACCGGATTGGCGAGCCACCCGAGGTGGGTCATTCGGGACGGAAAATTAGCGTCCTCGTCTTCGATACTGTGGCGCGCAAACCCTCGACGGCTTCCCAGGCATCAACCTGGCCAGCCACAGCTTCATGGCTGGCCACCCTGCCCAACTCAGGCCGCCTTCTTGCGACCAAGACCGATGTGCTTGGCAAACTCGCTGCGTCGCGTGGCATAGTTTGGAGCGACCATCGGGTACTCGGCAGGAAGCCCCCACTTGGCCCGGTACTCCTCGGGCGACATGCCGTAGGTGGTCCGAAGGTGGCGCTTCAGCATCTTCAGCTTCTTGCCGTCTTCCAGGCAGACGATATAGTCCGGCGTGACCGACCTGCGGATCGCAACCGCAGGCTCCTGTTTCTGCTTCTGCTCAACGGGAGCCGTCGGCTGCCCAAGCTGAGAGAGAGCCGCATGAACAACGCGGATCATCTCCGGAAGTTCGTTCGGTTGGATAGGGTTCGCACTCACGTACGCAGCAACGATCGCTGCGGTCATCGAGGTAACGTCAGCAGTTTGCCCAGGAAGATTGATCTTAGAATCCATAACCGGTCTCTCTTTCATGCATCACGTTTGCGATGAAATCTACGGCTTGCAAAGCACCACAACGGCCAATGCTACTAGCTCGCGAGCGCCATCTAATCATTATTCTGATTCATGATCGGATTCAGGCGCAAGGGGATCGTGCGAAAAAATCACGCCCCCAATCAGAACCTCCACCTCAAGGTTAATGTCAGCGCGACTGAAGGAAGCTGTTGAGATGATCGCTACCAGCGCCTGAGCAGACGATGATTAGCCGACCTCGACATCGGGGACGAGATGACCGAGGCCGAGTTGCTCGGCAAGAGCTTCAACGGTCGTCCGCAAACGGTCACCAACCGCGTAGACCAAGCTCTCGCGATCATCGCGGCAACTGCTGGCCCGCATCGCTTCAGCCACCGTCACGACAGCCTGTTCAAACGCCGTGCGTTCGGCTCCTTCCGGACAGCGCAGGCCATCCGGGATCCCCTCAGCGCGGACCAAGATACAGATGCGCAGCTTGGAGCGGACCTCGTCGCCATCCCCCAACTGCTTAGCCAGCGCGGGCAGATAGAACCTGGTCAAGGCATTCAGTGGCCCGCTATAAGATTCCCTGGCGGGCAGCAAGGCTATTGCCCGCTCCAGCTGCCCCAGCGTACCGCTGGCGACCGGCACGACTGGCGACTTCATCGCCGGGGACGCGGTTGTTGTCGACGCTACGTCAGGCTGCGGGGCTACCGGAACCGGAACAGTGGTCATGGGGGTGGCCGCCCCGGCACCGAAGCCCCTAAACGGCCTGGTAATGACCGCATGCGGCCGGAATGGCTCCGCTGCGGTCCGGACTGAAACCAAGGTGGCGTCCACGTCTGGCTGAATGCCCGGTGCAGGGAACGACGCTTCGGTCTCCTCGCCCTTCTCTCGTGCAAGCAGATCCGCCCGGAGCATAGCTCGCGACTGCGTCTCTTCGACCACGGCGTCCTGAGCGTCGCGCAGCGCATCTGCAAGCAGGCGCGCAGCGCGACGCTGCGCTTCTTCCAGATCGTCGCCATCCCCTTCACAGGCCATCGCGTCCAATGCCCCCCGCCAGAGAGCACTGGTATCTCCGGCGTGCGGGTGTTCGCGGGTAAGGACCGCTTGGGCAAGGCCAAGGTGCGGCAGGCCATCTCGTCGAAGAACTTCTTTCATCAAGCGACGAGGAGCGTCAGCGAGATCGCGGGCATAGGCCATGGCGACACGGCCCAGGGTCCGCTCGGCGTCGCTGGTGGATTCGCTGATCAGCTTTGCCAGTGCGCGCCGGATATCCTTGGCGTCGACGCGGGGGAACGAGGGGATGCCCTGTTCGGTCACGACGTCGGCATTCGCGACCGTGACCGGAGCGGCCAACGCACCCAGGGCGCCGGTGCTGACGGGAAGCGGAGGCAGGTCAATGGGAACCGGGCGGCCGACATGCCACAGTTCGGCTTCGGCCGCCTTCATGGTCCTGATCTCCGACTCCTTCCTGAAGTCCTCGCGAGCAGCCCGGTCCAGCTCAGCCTCGTGCTGCCTCCAGATGGGTTCGGTCATCACGCGGCCGTCGTCAGTCCAAGCGTGAATGTTGGCACCGGCATAGCCCTTACGAAACAGCCAGCGGCGCACGCGAGCGGCCTTGGCCACGTCCACTTCGGTTCCGCTCAGCAGCCACGTATGGCCGCCGACCGCGAGGCGGGCCAAGGAGTCCACGAAGGCTGAAAAAGCGAGCCGGACGCCACCGGAGAGGTCCGCACGCACAGCCAGCGGCGGCTTCACGCCCCGATCAACGGCGTGCACGTAGACCAACCATTGGCCGATGAGCTGCTCTCCGGTGGTAACAGCGCCCACAGCGCACAGGTAGTGGACGGCGCGGTGGGCCCAGAGTCCCGGCAAGACCATCCTTTGGCCCTGCACCGGGCCGTCGAACACCCTCACGGAGCGGAGTGCAGCCCTGCTGGCGTACGGGACCGAGTAGCTGGTGAGAGGGTTGAAACCGTCTGCGATCAGCTTTGCCACCGGCTGCTTCGCTGGTTCGGCCGCCACGGCCAGCACACCGTCGTGATCGACTACGACACGTCGATCGGCACGAACCCTCGGGTGTGCCCACAGCAAAGCGTCGGCGACTTCAGCGTCGACGTCGGCCGCGGGCGGCAAGCCGAGGAGGCTGCGCAGACGCTCGCGTGACCAGGAACGCCAAGCGTTCTCGTCGCGCCGTACGGCAACACCTTCGAGTGCGATGAACAGACGCAACGCCGCAGCCGACGGTGCCGCACGGACGATATCGACCGGCAGCCGGATGTAAACGCCCTGATTCCGCCAAGCGTCAAGGGCGCGGTCGAAACGGACGATCCCATCAGAGATCTTGTAGACAAAGGCCGCGCCCTTCGGCAGGCGCTTGCAGCTTTCCGTCCATTGAGCGAAGGACAAGCCACCGGCGCGGCACAGGGCAGCCTCGGCGGACTTCTTGGTGATCCCCGCTGACCGCGCCAGAGCCGACAGACGGATTGTCGTGCGCCCGGCTGACCAGTAGGCCGCCAAGGTCACGTAGACCGCCCAGGCTTCGAGGTCCATGCTTGGCCGAGCAAGGGAGGTCTCCACGTCGAGGGCGGCAACGACACCAAGGCCCATCTCCCAATCCTCGGCTCGCCCTCGCGCGGTCGCGACGACACCCTTGTGGTCGGTGTTCGGCCGGGGATGAGTGATGTTGCGCGTACGTGCCATGGTGGTGGACTCAGGGGAACCTTGTACCAGTGTTCGGCATGCGACCTCTGATCGCAAGGACCTCGTGATCGGCCTCCTAAGCCCATGTAACCTTCAGGTCGGCATGTCGGCTGGCCCCAGCCCCGGACATTCGCTGAAGCAAACTGCAAGGCAGGCGTTTCTTCGTCTGAAAATGTGTAATTTCAGTCACTTACAAGAAACTCAAGCCCCAGAATAAAAGAGAATTTAGTCGGCAGACCCTGCCTCCGGCGCGGACCGTCCGTGGATAGGTCAGGCTGATCCCCAACTCGGCCTACCCAAGCACCAACCCACTGGTCACCACCCCCCGGCAGAGAAGCAGCACCTAAGAGATGTCCCAGCCCTCGCTCCACCGGGTCGCCACACCAAGCGAACTCCGTCCGCAGCGATGGGCAAGAACCCCCTCGGCGGGAGCTGTCGCAGTCCAAATGGGGCCTGCCAGTCCGAGGGACATACAGGACGCCTTAGCAGGGTACCTAATTCTCTTTTATTCTGGGGCTGAACCGGCGAGCAAACCATTGTTATACAAAGATAGTCTACGGAAATTCTCTGCTGACGCGACCAGCGGCGGTTCCTCTCGCCGGAGAGTGCCGAGCGTCGCCCAACGACCGGCTGGAACGGAGCCCGAGACGCGCCATGTGCCATGACTGTCGGCAGTCCCTCGGAGTTCTGCTAATCCGGTCCGAATCTACGTCCGCACACCCCAGGCTAACGGCCGCCCTCACAACCGGTTTCTAGTTCTCTTTTATTCTGGCCCTTATTTTTCGTATAAGCCCATGAAATTTAAAGAAACAGTATGCAAAAATTCCTCTCAAGCTCCAATGCCATTCCCGGAGCATGGCGCGCGCCGCTGTCCAGCGGCAACCCGACACAGGCGCACGCTGCCGGTCAACCATCTTCTCCCGATGAGCCCCCCTAGCCACGGTGTCGACCGAGCTGCTTCTACAAGGCCACGACATCACCGCGCCCCGGCCACCCCCGCGCTCTGAACAACCACGAGCACACTGCACTGGCCGGGTTCGGCAGCCGAAGGTGCCGTCACTCTTCGACCGCGATCTCCACACCGTCACTCTGATCGCAGGGATTGTGGCACATCAACAATTTTCCATGGCACAGAGAACCGAACCGGGGCACGATGCTAGAGGCACCGGCGCTCGGTGCCTTGCGTTTCAGGGAGCGGCGATGGGAGAGGTAATCCAGCTTGCAAGCAAGCGCAGGCAGAAGGCACCGACGGCGCCTTCAAGGTCAGCAGCACCACTCGCCGCTGATCTGTTGGGGCGCTTGGCCAACGGCGAACTCCGCTGCGTCGGGATGCACGCGCTCCCGGGCAGAGGGCACAAGGTCGATCTGGACCTGTGGAACGGGGTGCACCTGACCTTCACCTCTGAAGCAGTCAAGCTGTCGCCGGAGCGGATCGAGCTGGCCCTGCGCGCCGCAGCAGCTCAGCTGCGTCAGCAGGCCGCTGAGGGCGGCATCTTCAATGAGGGGCCGTTCCGCGGTCGGTGGCTCGAGGCGGCCAACGGCCTGACGGCATCCATACAGTTGTCGAACGGCACGGCGGCGTGCACGAACGCGGTAGAGGACGCGGCCGAGGCCTTGCTCGCCTTCCAGGCTGCGATGAGGCTGTGGGCGGCCGCTTGGGACACCGCTGAGGGCCGTCAGCGTGTTGGCTGGTAGTCCCGGACATCGTGACCAGAGCAATCGCTCTCAGGCTCTACGTGGATCGAGTCCGCATGTCCTGGACAGGCGTGTCGCCGCCCAGCTCCTGTTTCCAGAAACCGTCAGCGCTGATACTTTCACGAGCAGAACGCCCCGACCCAAACTCTGAACATGCCGCTGCTGTACTACTTGGAGAGCTCATCGGTCAGCGCAGCCGGGACTTCGGCACCGTGACGGGGCACAAGCCGCGGTGCGGCTGGTTCGATGCGGTCATGGTGCGCCAAGGCATCGAGACCGAAGGCATCGACGGCATCGCGCTCACCAAGCTCGACTTACTGGATGAGTCGGCGGAGAGCAAGATCTGCACGGGCTTCCGGTACCGGGGCGAGACCCTGACCCGCTTCCCGTCCGGCCAGACCGCTCAGGCCGAGGTGAAGGCCGTCTACGAGACGTTCCCAGGGTGGCAGACCAGCACCTGCGGGGCGCGCAGCTGGGCGCAGCTCCCGGCCGCCGCGGTCAAGTACGTCCGCCGCCTGGAGTAGCTGATCGAGGCCCCGGTCACGCTGCTGTCCACCAGCCCGGAGCGTGAGGACGCCATCCTGATGCCTGATGCGCAACCCGTTCGCGGATTGGCGCGTCTCCGCACGCACCGGGTCAATGCAGCCTGCACCCGTACATGCGGAACCTCTGGGTATCCGACGCTCAGCGTCAGGTGAGGCTGAGCTGAGAACACCACGGAGTGAAGCTGTCGCCAAAAGCGGCGTGATCAGCCTTCCTGCTCGGCGGGGCGTCCGCGGCTTCGGCGGTCCTCGACCAATACCTCAAGCATCCGGACCACAGGACGCAGGTCGTCGACCTCCATCGCTTCGGCCGCCGCGGTCAACCGCGCCATCAGGGCTTGGCGCTCGCTTGAGGCCTCGCCCTGCTCCGGCAGCAGCAAACTGTCGGTGGTTGCGCCAAGGACGGAGGCGATCTTCACCAGAGTTCCAAGGTCGGGTTCATGCCGATTCTGGATATAATGCCCGTACCGCCGTTCGCCCAGCCCAGCTCGCCGGGCCACCTCGGTGTCCGTCAGCCCCAAGGCTTGCGCCCGCTCGCGCAGTCGTTTTCCGAGCCCTTCCATGCATCCGGTGTGCCCGCGACACCGCGCCCCGGTCTACGTAGACTTCCTACTTTCAACCGTAGAAATGCTGGGGTATATGATGTAACCCGCTACGCAGTCAGGGTGGTGCGGCGCATTCCACATGGTCGAACGAGTTTCTGGAAACCGAGGACAAGTTCATGCTCAAGACGATAAAGGGAAAAATTGAATCGGTCGGCCCCAGCCGCGGCACAAAAGACGAGACTGTTTATGATTATATTAGATTTCTGAATAATAATGGCGAGGTGGTGCTTGTTAAGTCTGTAAAGACAAGAAGCACTGTGGATTCGTACATTCAGCCGGGTGAAAATGGGGTGTTCTTCTTGTACGGCAATGCCCCCCACCTCCTTCTGGCGGCTCAGCTGGGGGATCGCTTCGCAAGCGATTTTGAAGGCTTCGTGGAAGACCGAAGGATTGGAAAGATTGTCACCACGTTGGCGTTTTTTGGACCCGTCGCCCTCATCGCATTGGGGGCTCTCCTCGAGGGAGACAAAAGCGGCCTCGCTACCGTTGGCGTGTTCGCCATTCTTCCGTGTTGGGGATTCGGACTCTTTGCGTTTCTCCCGGCGTTCTTGTCATCAAAAGTACCGTCTGCCGAACAATTCGAAGCCGCCCGTGCCGCCGCTTTGGGAGGCCATGCTCCGAGTCCCTCCGAAAAGTCACCCCGGCCCAAGCGTCCTGACTGGTTCGCCGGGCTGGAGCGAAATCTTGGTAAAGGTTCCAAGCAGTAGCAGCGTGCGTACAAGGTTCGTATTGGTGGCATTCTCTGGCTTGGCTGCCTTGATCATGATTGTGGTCGGTCCCGTCTCGCCCGCGCTGGCCGCAGACCATGCCGAGCGCGCCAAGGGCAAGGAAGTTTATGAGGTCATGAAGGATCAAGCGGTGCTGGACGCGGTGCGGGAAATCATGCCCGCCCCGGAATTCGAGGTGTGGTCGACCTGGGCCAAACACGGCGTCAGCGCCCCCATGGAGGAGCGCGACGGCATCGTGTTCGGGTCCGGCTGCCAGCCGCATAACTGCTCGACTGTCCACGCCCGCCTTGCGCTCGACCACAACGGCAACGTCTGGGCGTCACTTACCGAGGACGGCCAGAACATGGCCTACTTCGGCAACCCGCCCGACAGCGTGAAGGCGCTGCTGACCATAGGGAACTGACCATCGGCCCGCGCCATGGAGCCAGCGAACAGTCACGCCAATCCTGCGGACATCAATGCTCAACAGACGCCGGTTCGGTGACCTCAACATGTCGGCGCCTCGAAAAGCGACTGTACCGGCGGACCAACAGGAGACGGCAAGCCAACATGGTGACGCCACCATGCCAGCGCGAACTGGAACGCCCTTGAGCGCTATCCCTGTCGCCACCCGTTCCGATGCCAGCACCGTCACCAGCCAACCGCGTTTTCGGAGGTTCTGTTCGTGACCGCGATCTATCTCAGCTACATCGTCGGCATCCCGGCACTGACGGCCATTTTCTGCGCCATCGTGCCCAAGTGGGGTTTTCGCGACGGGGACATGGTCACCGGAATCCTCGCCATCTTCTTGTTTTTCTGCTGGCTGATGGGCGGCGCCATCGGCTTCTTCATCCCACAGTGGCTTGCCATCCAGTACGGCGATGGCACCTTGGGAGCCCTCGGCCGCACTGCTCAGGTCGTCGGCGCCCCGTGCGGTTTTATCATCGCGCTTCGGGGGTCCTTCCTGTTTGCAACCCTCGGACTGCTGACCGCCGGGGTGGGTGGCATCATCAGCCTCGGCATCTGGGTCATCAACGGCTGACGCGCCTCCCCCTGGTACGCCCGCGCCGGTCTGGAAGGCACTCGGTCGCGGCAGGCCAACACTGAACCGAAGCCGCGGGCCCTGTCCCCCGAGGAACGTCGCGCCATGCTGCGCTTCGCCTAGTGCACTGACTCATTCAGAAGGTGCAGGCAGCCTGTCAAGTTTGGCGAAGATGGTGCTGGCGGGCTTGGTCCAGACGACGGGCTTGGCGGCCTTGTTGTGGGCGCGGATGTAGCGGGCGATAGCGTCCTGGAGATCGGGCACGGACTTGAAGACGCCCCGGCGGATGCTTCGGCGGGTGACGATCACGAAGAAGCCCTCGACGGCGTTGATCCAAGAGGCCGAGGTGGGCGTGAAATGGAACACCCAACGGGGATGATCGGCCAGCGACGCCAGCACCTTCGGGTGGGAGTGGGTGGCATAGTTGTCGACGATGGCGTGGATCACCTTGCCCGCTGGGACGGCACGTTCCACGGCGGCGAGGAATCGGATGAACTCCTTGCGGGTGTGCTTGGACATGCAGCGCCCGACCACGGTGCCGTCCAGCGTGTTCAGCGCGGCGAACAGCGTGGTGGTTCCGTTGCGCTTGTAGTCGTGCGTCATCGTCCCGCACTTGCCGGGCTTCAGCGGCAGGCCGGGCTGGGTGCGGTCGAGCGCCTGGATCTGGCTCTTCTCGTCGATGGACAGCACAACCGCATAGCAGGGCGGGTCCAACCTATGGGGTGCCGCCATCTATTCGTTGATTTGCGCGAGGGGATGATTTTGCCGCTCCTAAAGACCGTCGAGCGACCGCCCTCGTCCCATGCGTTCGGTCGATCAACGCTTCCCTCATCTACTGGAGACGGAGGCAGTGATGATTGGCCTGAACGAGCTCGCTGGGTGGGCGGCAACATGGGCAACGGGGGTGGCAAGTGGTGAGTTGGCCTGCTCTGCCGTGAGCGCCATCGGAGATAGGGGCTTGCTTTCCCTGCATCCCCGCCACGCGGAACCGCTCGTTCGCCAAGCCATCGACCATCTGCTCGCCAGTAGAGATGCCCGAAACCAGCCGCTGGCGACCAGGATCGTCCCAGCCGCCGTGAGGTGGATGGAAGGGAGTAGGCGGTTTCCCTGGGGCGACGACCCGGCCCGATACCTTGATGACTGGAGGGCTTCCTCTGCGCTCCGGGCGCTGGCCGCAGAGTTGCCGGGCACAGGGCTGATGGCCGAGGAGGTGTACGGCGTCTTGGAAAGTGGGACCTGCTGGCTGGCCTATCAGGCAGTGAGATCGGATACGAAGCTCTGGTCCACGCTGTCCCAGGATGCGACGGACGCAATCTCCTTCGACGCCGCTTGCCATCTCGCCTCCGCCGGGAGCGGCAGCGGCATGTCCACCACGCAGCGCCTGAACGCCTTAATGCTGCTTTCGAGCCTCAATCCGAAGATTCTCCCCCTGGCGGACTCCGTCAGGCAGGAGACGACGCTGGTGGCCCCCCAGCGTTCTGCCGAGGAGCCAGCTGGCCATTCCACTCCGGCAGCTGCTGTGTCGCCCTGAGCATCAGCCGCTTGGCGGCCACCGCCTCCAGGACCGGTCCAGAGCCGACGAAGCCATCAAGTACCGTTTCCACCGGCAACGATGCCGCCGCCTCGCGGCCGAACCGGCGCGCCAGGACATCGCCGCCACGGAGATATGCCCGCTCCCACCAGTCCGTAATCCGGTCGCCGCAGCGGTCCAGCAGATCGGCCGAAACGAGGCGGTCCGCCTTCCGGTGCCGGTTCACGCGCGCATCGGCAGGCATCAGGTTCCACAGGTCGGCATTCGGCCATGCGGAGAACGGCAGGCAATGGTCGATGTCCAGGCCTTCCTGCCGCAGCTTCCGGCCCGTCCAGACGCAATAGACCGGCTGCCCGGCATCGAACATGGCAGCGGTGAGGCGCCGGACCTCGACGGTGCCACGCTGGGGATCGAGCCACGCGAGGGCCTCGGCGATATGGCCCTCGGGGACGGAGCGACCTTGACGGGCCAGATACTGCTGCATCAGCCGAGTCCACTCCATGGTGAGCGCGGGCTCGATCCAAGTGTTCAGGCGCGTCAAGGCGTGCCAGACGTTCAGCGGAATCCGGAAGTCGCCAACCGACCACAGATAGGCTGCGTCCAGCACCAGCCGTTCGCCAAGGCGCGGGCCGCGCCGGAGCACGGCTCCGAACACTTGGCGGTCGCTTCCGGGGTAGGTGATGTAATGCGCAGGCATCTCGGCGATCGTCCTCGCCGCGTCCCGGATGGCCCCCGCCAGCGCCTGGCCAGTGTCGCCCAGGAACTCTACGCCGACCCGCAGTTCGGGCGGCGCGGTGCCAGCGAGCCGTCGGAATGGCTCCTTGACGAAGCCCAGCCCGCCCCCGTTCCGGCTGGTCGGCGTCTGCGGCAGGTCAGCCGCGACCAGCGGCAGGAACATCCTGATCCAATAGAGGGCAATCAGCCCGAGCGGGAGAACCACACCATCATCGCCGTCGGCCATTGCAAGGCCGGGGGAGGCATCGGCCGCCCGCGCGACCACGCGCAGCAGAGCCAGCTTGTAGCTGCTGCTCTTCGCGTCATTGAGAACGATGTGCCGGATCAGCGGTAACGCACCGGTGCCGTCATCCGCCAACTGGACAACGACGGTTTCCCAACTGACGTCCGACCGACCGAGGCGGTCCGGCGTTCTGATGGCCCGGCTGACCATGGCGCCGTGCTCGGCGGCGAGGCGCTCGATCTCGGCGCGGCTTACGGGAAGCATCGGCCGTTCAGGATCGCTTGGCCCATGGCGCAGGCTGACGATCATCCGGCCACCTGGCTTCAGCAGCGTCACCAGCTTTCGGAAAGCACGCCGTCGGTCGGCCGGGGGAATGTGCATCCACACGGCGGCCAGCAGGATCAGATCGAACACCATGCCGGTGCGGTGGACCCGCTCCAGTCCCGGCAGCCGGTCATCCATCCACTGGATCCCGGTTGCCGTGTGCCTGCGGGCGGCCTCCTCACGCATTCCAGCCGCCGGTTCGATGGCGACGACGGAATGGCCACGGCCAGCCAGCCAAGCCGCGTCGCGGCCGGACCCAGCCCCGACATCCAGCACCGCTGACGGCTGGGACGGAATCAGGTCGAGGACGTCGGCGTAGAGCTCCTCGAAGGCGATGGTCTCGTACTGGGCGACGAACTCCTGGGCGCGGCGGTCGTAGGTCGACACGGTGTCCCCGTTCGGCGTCGTATCGAGATGCTCCGGTGCTGTCGGGTGAGGATCGGTCATGACCAAACACTGCCGTGCTGGCAGGGAAGATAGGAGCCGCCTCGATACCATTGCCGAGAGGCGGGACCATCCAGCTCGCCTCGGCCGACGGAAAGCAGTTGCCGAATCATGCCGCCTTGGTCCTCGCCGACGACAGCCTCGAGCAGAGCCCCCGCCATAGGCGCATCGCCGATCTCACCTTGATGAAAAGGCCGATCAAGAACGATATCGCGCCGAGGATGGCGGCGATCAGGGCCAATATCAGCTTTGCGGTGATCTTCACGATATGGGCCATTGCCGAAAACACACGCTTCCCAGCAAGGCGGAATGCGCCGCTTACCGGCTTTCCCAGGGCTTTTGCCGCACGTTCTGCATCTTGGAGTTCTTTCACGTTGTCGACATGGCGCAGGATGGCAAGCGTCCTGGAAGGCGATGTCACCCTGCTGACCTGGGTTACCGAGGCGAGTACGCTCTGAACCTCCCTCGTGTCGACACGGGCGGCGTGGGTGCGGGCGGCTCTCGCCAGATCGTCGACGCGGTACCAGGGGATCCCAGCCACCGATTGCCGGAACGCCGAGGTTTTGACGGCCCGGGCGACGATCCAGGAAAGCTCGTCTTGGAACCGGGCGGTCAGCTTGCCGGTCTTCCTTGCCAGCTTGGCCAGGGAGATGCCCGTCTTGATCGGCAGGGCGCCTCCCGCCGTGACCACGGTCGCCGCTGACATCGACACCCCGGCTATCGACAGCCCCAGTACCAGATCATCGACCGGCTCATCTCGCACAATGCGCGACGCCTGTTCCTTCAGGTCACGAATGTCGCCGACCACCGTCAAATCTGAGGCAATCGCTGCGGCCATTCCAACTGTCCCCTCCCCTTCGCCGGTCACGAACCCCATCGCGGCCCGCCGGATGTTCCTTTCCGCAGCCCGCAGGCCCGAGTTCTCGTCCGCGAAACGGGTGCGCAGCGCGGGGTCGACCGGCACCTGGAGGAGATCGGCGACGTCGAGATAGTCTTCGGCCTCCTCGGGTGCGTCACGGTCCAACGCCGACGCGATCTGCTGCTCGAGGCGCTTCTTGGGAGCGACCTGCTTCAGCATGGTGATGAGAGCGTCCCGTACATCGGCATCGGTCGGAACGGTATCGGTCAGCGAGACGGTAAACGGCGTCACGACTATGGCGACCGAAAGCCCGGCGACCATCATTCGACGCGCCAGCCGGGCCGTGGCCGCCAAGGCCGTTTGCGAGCGGCCATTTGGGTTGGCGGGGACTGAGGATGGAAACCGATTCACTGGACGGTCGCCATGGAGCGCTGGCGGGCGGATGTCATGGCTAGGCTGCCTTCCTGAACCGCTCGAACCGGACCGCAAGCCGGTCAGGATCGGGCTTCATCAGGTCCTCGCGCGGCATCCGGATCAGCTGTCCCTTCAACGCCTTCAGGCCGAGCTCCAGCATCGGTCCGTCATGCTGCTCGAGCAGGCGTTCGGAGATGTGGATGCGATGGTCGGGGTCAATACTGATTAAATCCGCGTCGTAGGCAGCGTGATGCAGCCTGCTCATGCAGATGCCATTGCGGATGTCGGGCTGCCCACGCTCGACGTCGCCGTCGGGGATGATGTGGGCAGCATCCACCAATCGCACCTCAGGCAACCCGGTCAGCGCACACCGGCCGCCATAGGCCGCCACCACGCGCTCCCGGAACGCCGACTGGTGCAGCCGCTGCTTGACTTGCCTCAGAGCATACCGGCGCTCGTCCGGATTTGGCGGCGTCCAGAGGGTGGCGGTGTCTGCGAGAGGCTTCGGGGCGAGTTTCACCGACAGGGCCTTCGGATCCCACTCCACGACGTAAGCCGGAAAGATCGGCTCGTATATCGCTGGGGCGACGCCAAAGAAGTAGATGATCGGTAGTTGCCTGTCCCTGGCGTCGCGGAGAAGCCTGTTTTGCCTGCTGTCGGGATCGGTGCCGTTGAAGGCATAGGACAACCCATCCGCCGCCATCGCCAACTTGGCTTCGGATTCAAGCTGGTCATGGTACCAGGCCCGCCGCCCGGCACGCGGAACCACCGTTGTGACGCTCAGCACGCCCGTCATTGAGGCCGGTTTGAAGATTCCCTCGGCCTTCGTAGCGAAATGAATTCGCGCACCCTCGTGGACGAAGCCCTCGTTGACCACGCTCCATGGCAGCGAACCGCCATGCAGCTGCACCAACAGCCTCAGGCGCTCGAAGGCGGCAAGCCGGATAGAGGCGTCGGGATCGTTCATCGGTCCATGGGTGTCAGATCAGACGTCGAAGGGTAGCAGTTTCATCGCCGCCGTACAGGCGGATTGTACTCTCTCGAAAGGGCTCCCGCGTCGGATGTGAACCGCCGCCACGTCAGCGAGTATCGCAGCCCATGGCTGACCGAGCGATCGAACGCTTGGCTGGCCATTTCAACGGAATGTGGGCTGCTGAAGGAGCCCATCAGCCTCGAACCGCGCTCCTGAACGCTGCCGATAAGGCCGCGAGCGCGGCCCGCGGTTGTCCGTCTCCGACCCTGGTGTGCAGAACCCACAGGCAGACGCGGAAGGGCCGGAAGCCCCCGCCGCGGGCCTACGTCGACGGTGCCGAATGGTACCATGCGTGGGGACAATGCCGCGACGCCGAGTCCGACCATGGTGGCGAACCGGAACGGGCCAGCTTGGTGCTTGTTCTGGGAAGCGGCATCCTTTGTCCCCCACGCTGTTTGCCATCGGAGACGTCGATGTTCGAAGGCTTCCGTCTGGAGATGGTGGACCTGCCGGAGGCGACCTTGCGGGTGCGGCATGGCGGGAATGGCCCGCCGGTGCTGCTTCTCCACGGGCATCCCCGCACCCATGCCACATGGCACCGCGTCGCCCCTCTGCTTGCAGCGCATCACACCGTCGTCTGCCCGGACCTTCGTGGCTTCGGCCAGTCGTCGAAGCCCACCGATACGCCGGATCATGAAGGATCGTCCAAGCGTGCCAAGGCCCGTGACTGCGTCGCGCTGATGCGTCACCTCGGTTTCGAACGCTTCGCCATCGTCGGGCATGACCGGGGTTCCTACACAGCCTTTCGCACGGCGATGGACCATCCCGGGACCATCACGCACCTGGCCGTGCTGGACGGCGTTCCCATCGCCGAGGCACTGGAACGTTGCGACGCCCGCTTCGCCCAGGCCTGGTGGCATTGGTTCTTCTATGGCCAGCCGGACAAGCCGGAGCGGGCGATCCTTGCCGATCCGGACGCTTGGTACGGTGGCTCGTCTGACGTAATGGGGGCTGAGGCCTATGCCGACTACCGGGCGGCCATCCACGACCCGGACACGATCCACGGCATGATGGAGGACTACCGCGCTGGCCTCGGCATCGACCGGGAGCATGACGAAGCGGATCGGCAGGCGGGGCGGACCCTCGCCTGCCCGACGCTCGCCCTATGGTCACTGCGCGATGACCTCGAAGCGCTCTATGGCGACGTCCTCTCGGTATGGCGACCGTGGGCGCCCGATCTGCGTGGCCGCGGCCTGGACTGCGGGCACCATATGGCCGAGGAGGCGCCGGAGGAACTTGCCCGGGAGCTCCTGACATTCCTGGCCATGGAAAGTCGCCCATGAGTTGACAGGCCTAACCGAGGACGACGCACACCACCTTGTCAGGCCCAAGCAGCTGATGAGTTGCGCCTCCATAGACCGCCAACAAGGCACTCAGACAGGTTTGGCGTCGGATAAAGGGCCTTGAAGTCCAATGGAACGTGACGAAGCGGCCGGAACCCGGTGGCCTTGGTGCAAACTCCCAGGGAGAACGGCGAAAATCTGCGTTTAAGAGCGCATTTAGGCCGAATGCATACAGGCATACTCACACAATCCATCACCCAGCCCCCGTCGTTTTGCATGCTGAAGGGGCTTTAACACGATAGCTGCTTTACGTGTCTGCCCGGCCGTCCTTCGCCTCATGGTGCCGCGCCGGTGGCTCGGCGGGAAGAGTGCGCCAGGAGGCGATGGCTCTGACTGCCTGCAAGGCGCTGGCGTTGTCAGCGATATGGACATGGCGGCGGAGTTCTGCCACGGCGGGCCATTCGCCCTGCTCGTGAAAGACCTGCTGCACGGCTTCCGCCATCTCCTTGCTCACGACGAACACCAGCAGACCCCACAAAAATGCACGCCTGGACAATGAACAGACCCCGGCATCCAAGCAAGCGACCTTTCGGCAGGCGCTTTGCGGGAAGGGAGGAAATTCCCGCATGACGCAGACTTGGTCATTCGGTAGCATTAAGCCATCGCCGTTCCCTCATGAGTAGGCGCATGACCCTGCCAGCCGCAGCGCTCCGCGGATTTCACCGAATTGCTCTGGCGGCCCTGCTGATGCCTTTTATCGGTCATGCAACGATGGCCGCGGAGGTCTCCGTGATCGCCGGAGATCTGATCGAAGTGGAAGGACGGGACATCCATCTCTGGGGCGTCCGGGCACCAGAGGCCGATGCCCTGTGCCATGGAAATGGCCAGGGGGAGCCCTGCGCCAGGGTATCCCGCCGCCTACTCCAGGCGCTCATCGGCAACGTTGATGTCATCTGCATCGTAAAGGACGGCAGCCCGGACAAGCCGGTCAGCGCCCAATGCTCGGTCGATGGCGCTGACCTCGGCCACCTGATGATCACCTCGGGATGGGCGACGGACGACCGGGCCGAGAGCGCGGGGTTCTACGAACTCCAGGAACAGGCCGCTCGGACCGAACGGGTGGGGATGTGGAAGTATCGGTGAGGCCAGCATCTGTTCAGCCGTCGATTGGGATCCTGGTCTCGTACTTGACCCGGCTGATCACCGTCAGAGTGATGAACCGTTTGACCAACGGACTGGCATAGAGCGTCGCCCAGGCGAATTTCTCGAACTCGCTCATGTTCCTGACGCAGACCACCAGGACATAGTCGGTCGATCCGGTGACCAAGTAGCACTGCATCACGCAGTCCTGGGCGTGGATGGTCTTCTCGAACGCATCCATCAGCACCCGATCATCGCCCTTGAGCTCGACGGTCACGATCAGCTGGATGTGGCTGCCGAGCTTGCTGGGATCGACGATCGAGACATCTTTGGCGATGACCCCGGCCTCGCGTAACCGGCGGACCCGACGCAGACAGGTCGGCGGAGACACGGCAACCGCGTCGGCGAGTTCCAGGTTGGTGATCTGGCTGTTCCCCTGAAGCAGATTGATGATCTTCCGGTCGATCTGGTCGAGTTCGATGTCAGGCATGGGGCAGCTGCTCGTTTAAGGCGATTTCACACTTATGAGTGTCGCGCACTGCGCCGTCAATTTTTCCATCGTGGCAAATCGAGTGGCAGAATTAGAAATTTCATACCGTCCAGATGGCGCTACAGTCTGCTCATCACGACGCAATGAACTGCGCTGCGGCGCAAACATCTTCCCAATAGTAGCTAATTATCCCCGTTAGGCCGGGGACACTCGCCTAAACATCAACAATAGAAACTGACCCATTCAGCGAAGAGGTTTCGAATGCCCGGAGATGTGATCTCTCGGTTTGCCTCCGTGCGCCTTGGCACCAGGGGAAATCAGCGCAAGGAACAAGGTTTCGGCCAAGTCAACGGCCATCATGGCGAGATCCTCCAGGGAGTTTTCCCGGACGACGTAGGACGTCTGTATCGCGGTCTCGTCACGCTCCCGTGCAACATCGTTTCATCCACCGCCGTCTTCCGCCCGGCACCGGGAAATCTGGTCACCGTTCCGGACGACAAGCTCAAGGCGGCCGAGGCCGCGCGGCTGACGCTGGACAGCCTGGGCCTGCATGACCAGGGCGGCCACCTGACGGTGGAGAGCACCATCCCGGTCGGCCTCGGCATGGGGTCCTCGACCGCCGATGTGGTGGCCGCCATCCGCGCCGTCGCCGACGCCCACGGCGCGGCCCTCGCTGCCGACGAGGTCGCCCGGCTGGCGGTTCGAGCGGAGACGGCCAGCGACAGCATTATGCATGGCGACCTCGCCGTCCTCTTCGCCCAGCGTGAGGGCAACGTGCTGGAGCATCTCGGCCCCGCCCTGCCGCCGCTGGAGGTCCTCAGCGTCAACACGGCTCCCGGCACCGGCGTGGACACCGTGAAGCAGCCTCCGGCCGACTACGACGACTGGGAGGTCCAGGCCTTCCGGCCACTGCGCGGAATGCTGCGGCGGGCGATCCGCACCGGCGACGCGGCTCTGCTCGGCCGGGTTGCCACGGCCAGCGCTCGCATCTCCCAGCGCCATCTGCCCAAGCCCGCCTTCGAGGAGATCAACGCCATCGCGGCCTCCACCGGGGCGCTCGGCATCCAGGTAGCCCACAGCGGCACGGTCGTCGGCCTGCTCTTCGACCCCCGCAACCCGGCCACGGCCCGGCGGGTTGCCGAGGCGACCTCCCGCCTCGACACCATCGGCCTGCCCCCCGCCCTCCATTTCCGCACCGATGCCGTCGAGGTCCGCCATGTCGCTTGAGATGACGATGTCCCAGCCCCTGTCCCGCGAGTCCCGTGGCTTTCCCGACTATGAACTCCCCCGATTGGTGCGGCTGACGGACAACCTGCATGGAGCCGCCTTCTTCCTGATGAAGTTGCTCCCGGCCCGGCACATGCTGGACCGCGCGGCGGCCGACGGGCGCCTGAAGCCCGGCGGCACCATCTGCGAGACGACGTCGGGGACGTTCGGGCTGGCGCTCGCCATGCTGGCAGCGGTGCGCGGCTACCGCCTCATCCTGGTCAGCGACCCGGCCATTGACGAACACCTGCACAAGCGCCTGTTGGAACTGGGCGTCACGCTGGAGATCGTCGAGAAGCCTTATGAGGTTGGCGGCTTCCAAACCGCCCGCCTCGACCGACTGCGCGCTGCGCTGGAGGCCAACCCGGGTAGCTTCTGCCCCTCGCAGTACGGCAATGCCGACAATCCGCGCGCTTATGCCGAAGTCGCAGAGCAGATCGCCGAACGCCTCGGTCATGTCGACTGCCTCGTCGGCACCGTCGGGTCCGGCGGCTCGATGTCGGGCATCGCCCGCTTCCTGCGCCATCTCAACCCCGATCTCCACGTCATCGGCGTCGATACCCCCCACAGCGTCGTCTTCGGCCAGCCCGACGGCAAGCGGCTGCTGCGTGGCCTCGGCAACAGCCTGGTGCCGCCGAATGTCGACCACCGCCAATTCGACGAGGTCCATTGGGTCGGCGCTGCCGAGGCGTTCCTGGCCACCCGCCGCCTGCATCAGCACCATGCGCTCTACCAGGGCGGCACCAGCGGGGCGGCCTACCTGGTGGCCGACTGGTGGGCGCGCACCCATCCCGACCGCAAGGTGGTGACGCTGTTCCCGGACGAAGGCCACCGCTACGTCGCCACCATCTACAACGACGACTGGCTTACCACGCTGCCGGGCTGGACCGGCGTGCTGCCCGAGGCCCCGCAGCCGGTGGCGCATCCCAGCGACGTCCGGCCCAACTGGAGCAGCTTCCGCTGGGACCGCCGGACGCTGGACGAGGTGCTGGCGGCAGGCACCCCGGTTGCGCGCGACCTCGCGGAGGCCGCGTGATGCCGCGCCTCCTGCTGTTCGTCGAGAGCAACACCTCGGGCACCGGCCGCCTGTTCGTCCAAACTGCCCGTGCCCTCGGCTTCGAGCCGGTGCTGATCAGCCGCCAGCCCAGCCGCTATCCCTATGTCGCTGAAGACGCCGTCCGCAGCATCGAGGCGAACACGGCGGACCTGACCGTCCTGCGCTCGCTGGTGCGCCAGCTGGCGCACAGCGAGGGGGTGGCCGGGATCACCTCCAGTTCGGAGTATTTCATCGCCACCGCCGCCCGCCTGGCCGCCGAACTCGGCCTGCCGGGACCGGATGCCGACGCAGTGGCCGCCTGCCGCAACAAGGCGACCCAGCGCCGCCGCCTGGACGAAGCCGGTATCGACCGCGTACGCCATGCCGAGGTCGCCGACGCCGCCGATGCCGTCCAGGCTGCCATCGGCATCGGATTGCCCGTCGTCCTGAAGCCGGGCTCTGGATCGGGCAGTGTCGGCGTCCGGCTCTGCGCCACGATGGCCGAGGTGGCGGCCCACGCCAGATCGCTGCTCGCCGACCCGACCTGTGGCGCACTGCTGGTCGAGGAGGTCGTCCGGGGCGACGAGTATTCGGTGGAAATCTTCCACGACACTGTCATCGGCGTGACCCGCAAGCACCTGGGCGCCCTGCCGCACTTCGTCGAGATGGGCCACGATTTCCCGGCACCTCTCGCCTCGACAATGGCAGATCGGATCGCGGGCTTCGCGCTGGCCGCAACGCGAGCACTCGGCCTCACCTGGGGGCCGCTGCATGTCGAGCTTCGCCTTGGCGAGGACGGCCCGCATCTGATGGAGGTCAACCCGCGGCTGGCCGGAGGATTCATCCCTGAGCTCGTCCGCCAGGCCACCGGCATCGACCTCATCCGGGCGACCGTCGAACTGGCCGTCGGCCGGACGCCGGTGGTGACGCCGATCCGGCAGGAGCACGCGGCGATCCGCTTCCTCACGCCCCTCGACGACGGACTGTGGTTCGCCACCGAGGGTCTGGAGGCGGCACGGGGTGCGCCCTTCCTGCGCGACCTGCGGCTTTACCGCGCATCCCCGCTGCTAATAGCCCGCCGCGGCGATTTCCAGGACCGCCTTGGCCACGCGCTCACCAGCGCCCCCACCCTGGAGGCCGCCGTGGCCGCCGCCGAACTGGCGCGCCGCGCCATCCGCTTCCGTGTCGCCGCCGACGGCACCGGAACCCTTGCCACCGTCGCCTGAGCGGAACAGCAGCAGGAGCCCTCTTCCATGTCCTCAACCTCCATTGCGGCCGCCGGACCGTCGCGCGCCGGGGCGAACCCGGCGCTGCTCTCCCTGCTGGCGGGTGCGCTCGCCATTGCGCTCGCCCCCATCCTGGTGCGGGTCAGCGAACTGGAGCCGATCGCCACCGCCTTCTACCGGCTGGTCATCGCGCTGCCCTTCTTCTGGCTCGGCATGCTCGCCGAACGGAAGGCGCCCCAATCTGCCAGCGCGCGCGTCACCGTCACCGACATGGCGCTGATGGGGATGGCCGGGCTGATGCTGGCGGGGGACCTTGCACTCTGGCATCTCAGCATCACCATGACCTCGGTGGCCAAGGCGACGCTGTTCAACAACTGCGCACCGGTCTTCGTCGCCCTGCTCGGCTGGCTGCTGTTCGGCGAGCGGATCGGCCTCGGGCTGATCGTCGCCCTGGCGGTCTCGCTGTCGGGCATGGCGCTGCTGATTGGCGACGGGCTGTTCGCGTCGGTGGGAAGCGCGGCGGAGGGGCAATGGCAGGGTGACGCCATCGCCGTCAGCACCGCCGCCTTCTACGCCGTCTACTTGATGGCGGTGAAACGCCTGCGGGCCAGCCACTCGACCAGCGTCATCATGGCGGGATCGAGCGCTGCGGCCGCCCTGGTGCTGGCGGTGGCCGCCTTGCTCGAGGGCGGCCCGCTGCTGCCCGCGACCGCTTGGGGTTGGGCCGTGGTGCTGGCGCTGGGCGTTGCCTGCCATGTCATCGGCCAGGGCCTCATCACCCATGCGCTGGCCCACCTGCCCGTCACCTTCTCGTCCATCGGCCTGCTCATCCAGCCGGTCGCGGCGGCGGCGCTGGCCTGGATGCTGTTCGGCGAGGCCCTGGGCCCGCTCCAATGGCTCGGCAGCGCGCTGGCACTGGTCGGCATCACGCTGGCCCGCCGGACCTCCAGCCGCTGACCCGGCGACCAGCCACGCTCCGACCAGCCATACACCCGAAATTCCTTCTCACCGGGAGCCACCCTCATGGTGATCAGCAACGCCCAGATCCTGGCCCACCTCGGCGACACCGGCCGGGTGGCTGGGACGCTCAACCCGAAGGCCCAGTCCATCCTGTTCGGCGACGTCGCCGACGACGCCATCGACCGTGACCTGCCCTGGATCACCCAAGTGGACCGGGCGCATCTGGTGATGATGGCCGAGACCGGCCTGCTGCCGGTGGCGCAGGTCTCGCCTCTGCTGCGGCGCATCGACGAGATGGAATGCTCGGGCTTCGCCGTCCTGCGCGGCCGTGCGGCCCCGCGCGGAGTCTACCTGCTCTACGAGACCTATCTCATCGCCGACCTCGGCGAGGAGATCGGCGGCGTCCTCCAGACGGCTCGTTCGCGCAACGACTTGGGCGCCACCGCGCTGCGCCTGCGGTTGCGCAGCGTCGTCGCCGACCTGCTGACCGGCCTGACCCGGCTCCAGACCACGCTCCTGCGCCGCGCTGCGGCCTGCACCGACGCCGTGTTTCCGATCTACACCCACTATCAGCCCGCCCAGCCGGTGACGCTGGCCCACTATTACGCCGGGGTTGCCGCGGCGCTGGACCGCGACGCCGAGTCCCTGCATGCCGTGCTGGCCGATCTCGACCGCTGCCCGCTGGGTGCTGGAGCGGTAGGTGGCACCGGGCTTCCCATCGACACCCGGCGAACGGCCGCCCTGCTCGGCTTCTCGGCGCCCTGGACGCATTCCATCGACGCCGTGGCCTCGCGCGATGCCGTCCTGCGCCTGCTGGCGGCGCTGGGCATCCTCGGCGTGACGCTCAGCCGCCTTGCCCATGACCTCCAGCTGTGGACCACCGGCGAGTTCGGCTTCCTGACGGTGGCCGACGATCTGGTCGGCACCAGTTCGATGATGCCGCAGAAGCGCAACGTCTACATGCTGGAGCATGTCAAGGGCTTGGCGGCAGCGCCAATGGGAGCGCTGACGTCGGCAGCGATGGCGATGCACGCCACCCCCTTCTCCAACTCCATCGCCGTCGGCACCGAGGGCGTCAAGCCGGTATGGTCGGCGGCCTCGGGAATGCTGGATGCGCTGACGCTGGTCCGGCTGATCGTGGCCGGGGCGGAGCCGAACCAGGGAGCCATGCGCCTCAGGGCGGTGTCCGGCCAGACCAACGCCACCGCGCTGGCCGACTGGCTGGTCCGGGAGCATGGCATGCCGTTCCGCCGCGCCCACCATGAGGTCGGGGACATCATCCGCTCGATGACAGTCCAGGGAGTGGTCGATCTGGAGACCGCCGCGCGAGAGGCTCGGCCGGAGTGGTTCCGCGGCACCCGGTCGCCCGTGCTGCGGCCGGTCGACATCGCCGCTGCACAGGAGCATGGCGGCGGCCCCGGGCGCGAATCCACCGCCAGCGAGATCGAACGGGTGCGGGACTCGCTTCGCAGCCGCCGTGGCGCGCTGGTGGAGCAGCGGCGGCGCTGGCGTCAGGCACGCCGGTCGCTGCGTGGAGCGGTCGACGGCGTCCTCGGCATCGCCGTCCTCGACCGGACGGGCCGCGGCCGCTCCGGCCAAGCGTAAGCGGGAACGAGAGGTCGACCATGCCAAGCACGGCCAAGGCCTCGCCCCGGGCGAAGACCGGGAGACTGGCAGCCGCCGACATTCCCCGGCCGTTCCCAGTGATGAGGGACCCGAAGATCGGCGGCAGCCTGGAGGGGATGCCGGACGAAACCCTGCTGTCCTCTTTGCTCGCGATGGCAGCCCCGGAAGCCGATGGCGATCTCCTGGCCCTGCGCCTGTTGGCCGGACATGGTTCGCTGGAGACGGCGATTGCGGCGGCATCAGCGGGAAAGCTGCCTGGCGGCATGCCGTGGGACGATCATGCTGCCCTCCGCTTCCGGGCCGTCATCGAACTGGCGGCACGGTTGGTGCGCCCTACGCTGGAGCAACGCCCGCTCCTGTCCTCTCACGAGGATCTGGTCACCTACGCTCGCCTTCGTGCCGCCTGCTCGGCGGTCCAGACGCTGCGCCTGCTGTTCCTCGACCGCCAGCGCCAGTTGATTGCCGATGAACTCCACCGGACCGGTTCTGTTGGTGACGTCGCCTTGTATGTCCGGGAAATCATGAGCCGCGCGCTGACCATGGACGCCAGTGGTTTGGTGATCGTCCACAGCTGCCCCAGCGATGAACCACCGAACCCGGCCAGCGTCAGGGTTTCCTGCGCGGACATCCAGAAAGCCGGGAGCTTGCTCGGGGTCGAATTGGTCGAGTACCTCCTCATCGGCAGGCGCTCTTACGTCACCCTGCTGGGCGAACCTGTCGTGAAGCGGCTGGCCCGCCTTGTTGCAGCGGAACGAGACGGTGCAACGGCGTCGCCGGAAGCCGCCGTCCGTTAGGCATCGGTGGCGGCCAGAAAGGCGTCTGCCGGGACGTCCGCTGCGGCAACCGCCCTGATCAGGTCCAGCAGCCGTCTGCGCAGGCCTCGGTCCTCGATGCGGTAATAGGCTCGGACGAGCTCAAGCGTCTCCCGCCTTGCCATCGGGTCCGGCTCTCCCGGTGTGCAGAGGTCGGGTTCGAGGACCACGTCCGGTAGATCGCCCTGGTCGGCAAGGCCGTCGAAGAAGAAGGACACAGGCACATCCAGCGTCGCCCCAAACTGCCATAGGCGGGATGCGGAGACCCTGTTGGCTCCCTTCTCGTATTTCTGGATCTGCTGGAACGTCAGGCCGACGGCTTGGCCCAGCGCCGTCTGGGTCATGCCCAGGAGTGTGCGGCGCAGCCGGATGCGACTTCCAACATATCGGTCAACCGTTGTGGCCTCTGCAATTTCGTCTTTAGCCTGGGTTCCATTTCTTCGACGCGCCATGCTACCCAACCAATCCGTCTACGTGAGCGACTGCGCTCTTTATACAACCTATCGGCCTGCGCATCCAAATGTACTTTTCCAGACCTGAGTTGGACAGGTGGAACAAGAATGGCCTCATAGCGTGTGCTGACGGCCGCTCGGATGTGCCGGGAGCTTTGCCTCTTCGGGCTCACCGATTACCGAAACGGGTTCTCGACCGAATCTGTCGGCTTCGGCGGAGGAAGTTGGTCGGGAAGATCTGCCTCGGCCTCGAGGGATTGCACGACGGCGGCCAGCAGGTCGCGGAGCCTGCGGGCATGATCCAGTCCCTTCTTGTCGCGCGTGAGATCGATCGACCCATAGAGCGCTACCCGATCGGTGCCGTTCTCGACCTCGATGTCCCCGATCTTCATGGTTCCGGCGTCATCGGCATACGGCTTGATCATTGCACCAACCCCTTCAGGAACTTCAGGACGTCGCGTTCAGAGAAACCGGGCTCATCCTTCTTCCGTCCCCGCCCCGGCGCCTGGGGTTCCGGAAGAGCCAGCACTGTCGACTTGGCCGCGGCCGGGATACCCGGGAAGACTGCGATGCCGGTGACCTCTTCCAGCTGTGCAATAGGGATGCGCTGGTAATCGTTCCCCGGTGCGTTGGGCACGAGATAGGCGGCGGCCTCGCGGCGGCGCGGATCGTAGATGGCTTTGTAGACATGGGTCGGCACGAGGACCCGGCCGCCGATGCGCTGGAGGTTGGTACCCAGGAACACCGGACCGGTCACGACATAGATCTCGCCGCGGGTGTTCGCGAGATGCCTGGTCGCTCCTTCAATGGCGCTCCAGATCCCGCGGTTGCTCTCGCCCACCTGGGGGATCATGTTCGCCAAGCTGAAGCTCTCCCGCTGGGCATTCGGCGTTGGTTCGTTGGCTGATGGAACCAGATGCCCTCTATCGTAGCCGGAGCGCTTGAAATCGGCCAACTCGGAGCGTTCGTCCGGCGGCAGCCTGGGTTCGGCATGGAATGCGCTGGCCTCGGGACGCTGGAGACCCTTGGCGGCGGCGACACTGTCGCGGGTCAAGTGCTCGACCGCATAGAGCGGTGTGCGTGTCACCCCCGAATGCAGAACGGCAAAGGCTGAGTAGCAGAGCTCCCGCGTCTTGGCGGCCAGTTTCGGGTTGATCAGGTCCGGTGCCAAGGCCCCGGCATAATGGTCCGGACATGCCGTTGGCGCGGCATCGACCGTAACCGGAAGGGCGAACAGAACGAGCGCCGGAAGCGCGCAGGCGACCGCCCATCGGGCAACGGCATGTGGTCCGCGAGGCATGTGTTCTCCATTCCCAAAGCAGGCTGAAGCTACGACAGCTTGCGGACGGATGTAACCATCGTGGAGCACGACGACGGGAGCTATGCGGGAATCTGGGTGATGACGGTCTGAAGGGGCGGCGTATCGAGGTGGGTGACCAAACCTGCCAGAACCTCCACGAGGGAGCGATACGCCATGAACGAGGATAGCAACGTTGTCCGGCTGCGTCAGCCGGAGGAGATCGATGATCCGCTGACCAGCATCCTGCGCACCGGCGCGCGTCGGCTGCTGGAGCAGGCCATCGAGGCGGAGGTGGACGCCTTCCGGGCCGCCATGAAGGATCTCAAGCTGCCGGACGGGCGCGACCGGATCGTGCGGCATGGCCATGGCCCCGAGCGCACCATCCAGACCGGCATCGGGCCGGTTGAGGTGCGCCGCGCCAAGGTGCGCGACCGCGGTGCCGACGAGGGCGGCGAGCGGGTCCGCTTCACCTCGGCGATCCTGCCCCGCTGGGCGCGGCGCACCAAAAGCCTGGATGCCCTGCTGCCGGTGCTGTACCTGCGCGGCGTCTCCACCGGCGACTTCCAGGACGCGCTGAGCGCCCTGCTCGGCAAGGATGCCCCGAACCTGTCGCCGTCCGTCATCGCCCGGCTGAAGCAGGACTGGGCGGCCGACTACGCGCGCTGGCAAAAGCGCGACCTGTCGGCGCGGCGCTATGTCTACATCTGGGCCGATGGCGTCTACCTCCAGGCCCGCATGGAGCCGGTGGCCGAGTGCATGCTGGTGATCATCGGCGCCACGCCAGAGGGAAGGAAGGAGTTGATCGGCTTCCAGGTCGGCGTGCGTGAGAGCGCGCAGAGCTGGCGCGAGTTGCTGCTCGACATCCAGGCCCGCGGTCTGAGCATCGCCCCGGAACTGGCGGTGGCCGACGGCGCGCTCGGCTTCTGGAAGGCCCTGGAGGAGGTCTTCCCCGGCACCCGGCACCAGCGCTGCTGGGTGCATAAGACCGCCAACGTGCTGAACAAGGTGGCCAAGTCCGTGCAGCCGACGATGAAGCAGGACCTGCGCGAGATCTGGATGGCGCCGGACCGGGCCACGGCGCAGGCCGCCCTGGACGTGTTTGTGAAGAAATACGCGGCCAAGCACGCCAAGGCGGTGGAGTGCCTGACCAAGGACCGCGAGGCGCTGCTCGCCTTCTACGACTTCCCTGCCGAGCACTGGGAGCATATCCGGACCAGCAACCCCATCGAGAGCGTCTTCGCCACCGTCCGCCACCGGACTGTCCGGACCAAGGGGGCGCTGTCGCAGGAGACCGCCAAGCTGATGGTCTTCAAGTTGGTCACCGCCGCCGCGAAGACCTGGCGCCGCCTCCAGGGCGAAAACCTGTTGCCCAAGGTGATCCACGGCGTCACATTCCGCGACGGTATCGAGGTCACCGAAGCCGCGTCACAGAGCGCCGCCTGATCGGACCGTCACCCAATCTCCCGCATAGCTCCGACGACGGGCACGCAAGGCACATCGCCCGACGGTCCTCGCCGATCTCCTCACGGAAGGTCACCCAGGGCGCAACAAATATGTCGGAGGCGGACCTTAGCTATCCAAGGTGACCGCCTCCTGCTCGTGAACGCCTCGTTGGACGAGGTCGTTGGGTGGTTCGATTGATACCCATGAAGCACACTGTCCACCGTCAAGCAGGCCGGTATCTCAGAGGCTTTGCAACCTAGCTGGCAAACTCTGGTCTTTTTGCATTTGATCGACCTTTGGTAGAGATTCCGCTATCCTTTAGATCGGCCGTGTGCCGGTGTTGCCATCGGAAAGCGAGTGGAGATGGGCAGGGATGTGGGCAGACGTTGACGCGAGGCAGGACTTCTTAAATTTTTCTGAGGTCGCGGACTTGGTGGTGGACGTAGTCGGATCCCCGACCATGCGGCCGGTGTCAGTCGGCGTGTTCGGCACCTGGGGCACCGGTAAGTCCACGCTGCTGAACCTGATCGATACCGGGCTCTCCACCGAGGACCGGAAAGGGCAGTTCATCGTCGTCCGCTTCGACGCTTGGCTCTACCAGGGATTCGACGATGCCCGCGCGGCGCTGATGGAGGTCATCGCTACCACGCTCCTGAAAGCGGCCAAGGACGACAAGGGCCTGGTCGTTAAAGCAAGGAGCCTTCTTGGGCGCGTGAACAAAATGCGCGCATTCGGGCTGGCTGCCGAGGCCGTTGCGCTCGCCCACGGCGTGCCGACTATGGGCTGGCTGAGCAAGGGATTCGACGCCGTCGACAACCTTATCTCGGGGGAAGGTGACGCGGAGGACATCGAAGCGGCGCAGGAGGCCGGAAAGAAGGCCAAGGAGCGCGGCAAGGGCCTGCTGGAGCCTGAGAAAAAGAGGACACCACCCAAGGAGATCGCCGCCTTCCACAGGGAGTTCGAGGAGGTCCTTCGCGGCATCGGAAAGACCTTGGTAGTTTTCGTCGACAACCTTGATCGCTGCCTGCCGCCGCAGACCATCCACACGCTGGAAGCTCTGCGCCTGTTCCTGTTCATGGACCACACCGCCTTTGTCGTCGCCGCCGACGAGGACATGGTTCGACACTCGGTTTCCACGTTCTTCAACGATCCGGGCGACCGGCACGTTACTGACTACCTTGACAAGCTCATCCAGGTGCCGGTGCGCGTCCCAGCCATCGGCGTGCAGGAAATCCGTGCCTATCTGTTTCTGCTGTTCGCGTCGGCAGATCCCGACGTGCCTCCCGAACAGCTCGAGGCCCTGCGCATCCGGCTTGAGGACAACCTGCGCAAAGCATGGGCGGAGGAGCCGATCAGCACGGAGGACGCGCTTGCCCTGCTCGGCCAAGCCTCAGCAGACCTCGCGCGAGGCTTCGGCATCGCCGATCGCATGGCGCCGATGCTGGTGAACTCGGACAAAGTCCGCGGCAACCCGCGCATCGTCAAGCGCATGCTGAACGTTGTGCGCATGCGCGCGAAGATCGCTGAGCGCCGCAAGATGCCGGTCGACGAGGCTCTTGTCGCCAAGCTGGCCCTGTTCGAGCGCTGCACCGACGCCGCCTCGGTGACCTACCTATACCGGGAGATCAACGCATCCCCCGACGGCAAGCCCGAGGTGCTGGCAAAGCTGGCACAACACCTCGACGACGAGCGGGCGTTCGAGGGCGATTGCCCGAAGGAATGGAAGCCCAGGGCGGCGTTCGTTCGCGAGTGGTTGGCCCTCGACCCGCCGCTGGCGGGCATCAACCTGCGCCCGCTCGTCTACCTGAGCCGCGAGACCATGCCGCTGCGCAGCCTGAAGGGCGGCCTATCCGAAGCCGCCACCGAGGGGCTGAGGGTGCTGCTTGGCACCACCAAGATGGCCTCGCCCTCGGCGATCGCCGCCGCCAACGCCATCCCTGAAGCCGAGCGGACCGCCGTCATGAAGGCGATGATCGAACGCTTCCGCTCCCACGGCGACTGGCTCCAGCCGCCCGCCGGGATCCATGGCGCCCTCATCCTGGCCAAGGTGGCAGCCGAGGCCGGAGCGGACCTCGCGGCCTTCACCCGCCGCGCCAATTCGAAGAAGCTGCCACCCTGGCTCGGTGCCCTGATCCGGGACGAGCCTTGGTACAAGGCCGGGGAGGCAAGCTGATGGGTACGTCGTCCTCGAGCCGCGGGCCGGGCAGCAACTCCCCCCTGGTGCCGCCCTGGGCCGACAGCGAGCCGAACGCGCCGCAACTCCAGCCGGAAGGGCAGCGCTTCCGTGAGTTCCGCACGCAGCTGGGCCAGTTCGTGTCTGGCGGCGGCAGCGACGGCGCCAAGCTGCGCTCGGCGCTAGGCAGCTACGCCCGCAAGGCCACCGGCGGCGGGACCATCGGTTCCAGGCGGTTTGGCGCGATGGCAAGCGCCGGTGGCGCCCTGTTCGATGCGATGGCCGCTTTGCGCGACGGCCAGGATCCCAATCTCCCCAATGTCGACCTTGACACGCTGAACGGGCGTCCGACCCAGGTCGCCATCGGGATGCTCGTCAAGGCGCTCGTCCCCGTGAACGGCGACGCCGAGCGCATCCGGGTCGCGCTGAACGATGCGCTGTCGGAAGCCCTGGTGGGCCAAGAGGAGTTCGACTTCAACCGCATCACCGACGACATCATCGCCGAGACGATGATCGCCTACCTGACGGAGTGCATCTTCGAGCAGGTCATTCTGGACTCCCGTGACGCCTTCGCGAAGGCAAGGAACGCTGGGCAGGCCGACCGAGCTGAGAAGGCGATGAGGGTTCTCGTGCGCGCCGCCACCGACAAGCACATGGCGAAGCTGCTGACCGGGAACGTCCGTATGCTGAACGGCCGAATGGTCCGGGATGTCCAGTTGCACGCCATCAAGGACATTTGGGCCGAATGGGAGGCGTACGAGAAGTGACCGATCTCATCTTCCACCACGACGGCCAACGCCTTCCCCAGGCCGCCCCCGGCATCATCCCGGTCCTCATGTACGGGGCCGGGCCGCCGGGCCGCCGGACCGCCTCCATCGGCGGCCCGGTCCGCACGGCCGTAAGCCGCCTCGGCACGCGCGTTCCAGAGCGCGCCCATGACCTGCTGACTGTCGCCATGGCGGTGACCGCTGCCGACACCTTCGGCGACCGCGAGACGGCCGAAGGCCAGCAGGAGGCTGCCGACGGCTGGACCCGCAATCTCCGCCTGCGGATCCCATTGGAGAATCCGACCCCCTGGCAGCCGGTGCGCCCGCTCCTTGAGGAAGCCCTCCGCTTCCTGAGCGGCGACCTTTGGACGCTCGAGTTCCTGCCCGACGGGCCTCTGCGCCCACCCCCGCAACGGCGCGGTGCCCGCACCAAGCTCCACGGCCACGACGGGGTCTGCCTGTTTTCCGGTGGCCTCGACAGCGCGGTCGGCGCACTCGACCTCCTCGCCGCTGGGCGCAGGCCGGTCCTGGTCAGCCACTCCTACCGGGGTGACGCAGAGAAGCAGGAATGGATCTGGGATCGACTGCCAGCCAAGGTCTCGCGCTTCGCCGCGAACGCGCACCCGGTGTCTGACCTCGGTCACCTGAACGACGTCCAGATGCGGACGCGCAGCTTCAACTTCCTCGCCTATGGCGCGCTGGTCGCCGCCACGCTCGCCCAGCGCGGGGTGGCTCGGGAGCCGGTCGACCTTATCGTGCCGGAGAACGGCCTCATCGCGCTCAATCCGCCGCTGACAGCCCGGCGCATCGGCGCGCTGAGCACCCGCACCACGCACCCTCACTTCCTCGAGCTGGTGCAGCGCCTGTTTGACGAGCTCGGCCTGCCGGTCCGGATCACCAACCCCTACGCCAAGAAAACAAAGGGCGAGATGCTCCGAGGATGCGCCGACCAGGCGACGTTGGCGCGGATCGCGCGGGAGACCGTCTCCTGCGGCAAGTGGAAGCGGACGGGCAAACAGTGCGGCAAGTGTGTCCCCTGCCTCATTCGGCGCGCCTCCTTCCATGCCGCCGGGATGCGAGACCCGACACCCTACGAGCCGACCAACCGGGATCTCGTGGCTGTCCTGCCTCGAGAGGAGGCGGCCGACGATTTGATGGCGCTTGTGCTGGCCGCTGGGCGGCTTCCGACGACCGACGTCGCACGCTGGGTGGGGCGCACCGGCCCGCTGCCGACGGACATGGCCGAACGGCAGGCGCTGCTGGACGTCGCCCAGCGCGGCATGGCAGAGGTTGAGGACTATCTGACCAGCCTCGGCCTGATCCCGTGAGAGCCCCCGCAGTCGACCTCCACTGCCACCTCGACCTTTACCCGGACCCCGCTGGCGTCGCCCGCCGCTGCGCGGAGTCCGGAGCCTACATCCTGTCGGTAACGACGACGCCAAAGGCATGGCGTGGAACGGTCGCGCTTGCCAAGGGCCATGATCGCATCCGCACGGCGCTCGGCCTGCATCCGCAGCTCGCCCACGAACGCATTGGGGAGTTGCCTCTGTTCGAGGCCCTGCTGCCTGAAACTCGGTATGTGGGCGAGATTGGTTTGGACGGCAGTCCAGAGTGCAAACCGCACTGGCGGGAGCAGATCAGCGTCCTCGACCACGTCCTGGCCGCCTCGGCCCGAGCAGGCGGGCGCATCCTTTCCATCCACAGCCGCCGCGCCGCCACTGAGGTCCTGGACGTGCTGGCCCGCCACCCCGACGCCGGTGTTCCCGTGCTGCACTGGTTCTCCGGCACCAAGGCCGAACTCCAGCGCGCCGTCGCCATGGGTTGCTGGTTCTCGGTCGGCCCGGCAATGGTGACAGGCAAGCGCGGGCGCGACCTGCTTGCGGCCATGCCCCGCGACCGCGTGCTGACCGAAACGGACGGCCCGTTTGCCACGGTCGGCGGCAAGCCGCTCGGTCCTGGCGAGGTCGCCGTGGCCCGGGAGGCGCTGGCGGCATGCTGGGGCATCAGCGCCGAGGAGGCGGCCGCTGCGGTCCTGTCGGGATTCCGCAAGCTGGCGTCGTCGGCGGTTGGGGGAACGTAGATCTGGGGCGGTGGCCAGAGCAGCCATTGACAACCCAACAAGGCAACAGAGGGCATTGTGCAGCAGCATTTCGTGCGGCCCCTATGCCGCGCACCTGCGGCTCCCGGCCAGACCAACTGCTTCACCCCTTGGCCTACGACCTGTCCAATTTTCAGCGCACCCTGGCGCTGTCGGAAGAGATGGAAAGCTGGCCGCTGACCAACATCGCTGAGAAGTTGGTGGAGATCCGCGCGAAGCGACGAAACGGTAGACCTCGTTGGTGAGGGCTTCGACGCCGCGCTGCGCATCGCGGTTCTTCCCGACAGTTCGCTGGAAGCGCGGCGGCTATCCGACCGGCCCGTGAACCGCCGGGGGAGTCTTGGAGACATGAGCCTTCAGCCCTGGTCAGCCGACGCCTGGCATGGCCGATAGACCGGCATTGAATCGGGCGAACACACGAGCACAACCGGACACCTGTGACCCGTCCTCTGGCCCATTACGTCCATCGCGTCCAAGTCGCGCGGACCGCGCCCGGTTCGATTCCGTGGCAGCGCGGGATGCCGGAAGCCGTTCTGCCGGGATCCACCACGTCGAAGAGTCCCATGGGATGGCGTTCTCTGCGTCCCAAACGAGCCCCGCCTCCTCGGCCGCCCTCTTCTCAGCGGCGAACTCGCGTTCGGCGACCGTGATCTCGTCCGTCGGCGGGAAGGAAGCGTCTCCTCCCGGCTTCCCGCAGCCCTCCCGTTGTCCCTCTTTAGAATCCACGGTCGCGAGCAGTCTCACGGGATCTGCCGCCACCTCCATGGCACGTTCTGCCGCGCGCTGGCGAAACCACGTCGCCCTGCTGACACCCGCCGCCAGCCATGGCTTGGTTGCCTCGGCGGTCTGGGCATGACGCTCTTCGGCCGTTGGCCGTCCCGCTGCCCGACGGCGCCGGTCGCTACGTACGGCTTCGGTGGTCAGAGCCTCAAGCTCGAGAACGATTATCTCCTCCTCGGTGACGTCCAGTAGGTCGATGATTGTGGATTTCCCGAAGTCGTACCGGGGGTCCTGTCCCCGCCCCCTGTAGATGGTCCCCAAGCCTTCGGCTGCCATCAGCGCACGTTCGATGATCGCACGGTCGGCACCCGCGGTGACCCACTCGGCCGCGAACCAGTCCGGCGCCACGAGGCGTTGGGCCAATTCGGCGATGGCCGCGCGCAGACCACCCGGCGTCTCGGTGTAGGACAGCAGCGAGGCGACAACAGTCAGCACGGGATCGCGCAGTCCTGCGGGAACGCCGTCGCCCCACTCAGGGATTGTCGCCCGGCGGTGGCTGACGATCCGTTCGATGTCGCGCAGAGCACGGAACCGGAAGAGTTCGCGGTTGCGGGCTACACTGCGCTGCGTGCCGTTACCATAGGCCTGCTGAAGCTCGTGCTCACGTCGGCTCCGGCGCTCATCTCCCAGCGACACCACGACCGCGGTCGGTGCGCTGCTTGGTGCGCTGGGCGGCGCACTACGTGCCAGCCGACCCGACCGGAGGGAAGCCGGGAAGGGAATCGCCGCGGGCTGCGTCGTGGCCTGCTTCGCCGCCCGCGCGGTCCGCCGGGCTTCCCGGCGAGCCTGCTTCTCTTCCTCGGTCAGCGCACGGGCAGCCGCGGAAAGCGGCATCGGCAGCTCCTCGAGCAGAGCGCCGACATCCACCTGGTCGTTGCCGTCGACTGTCAGGCCGAAGCGCACCGCGTTCGGGAAAGGGTCGGCAAGGCGGTGGTCGTCGAAGCGGGGGCGGACCGTGTAAATCGGCTGGTTGTAGATCGCCGTCCTTGGATCGACCGGCTTCGCACCGGCGGTCATCGGCGCACCGCGCTGGGCAAACTCGGCGACGACATGGGCGTTAATCCGCTTCAGCAGCGCGGCCCGCTCGGACTCCGTCAATGGACGGTCGAGCCAGAAGCGCAGGTGAGCCGACAACGTTGGGGGTGCCTGACCGGTGGGAAGCGGGCGGTCCTGATCGTCGCGCAGCGCCAGGGTGGACGACCACTGCCAGGAACACCGTGCCGTCCGGAGCACCGGCGGCAGCAGGCCGCGCAGGTAGGCAACGGTGGCAGCCGGGGACAGGCGGGGATCCACGCCGGGCAGGTTGGCGACCTTGTCCAGATCGAGGACCAGCCAACGGCGCCCAGCATCCTGGAGCCCCCGTGGCCTACCGCGCTCGATGACGTTGCCGCTCCGCTTGACGGCCTTTCGTCCAGTCTTGCGGCGCGTGATCGATCGGGGATCGGCCTTCTTGAACACGTCGCCCGCGACGACGAAGCCCGGGCCATCCACCGCCTCGGCGACCCGCACGAAGGCCGCGTGCAGGCTGTCGAGATCACTCACGGCCAGCAGCAGGGGGCGGAAGAACACCGCGCTGCCGTAGGGCTGCACAGCGATCGCGCCGCGTTCGTTCAACGTGATCGTCTTGCCGGGGAAATAGCGCTCGACGGTCGGCCGCATGACCAGCACGTCGTCGGTCCATTCCGCGGGATCGCAGATCGCGACGCGCTCGACAGCGCGGCAGGGACGCTTGACCGCCTCGGCGGCGACTGTTTCAACAATGTCAACACTGGGTGTGGAAGGTATCCGGCGGTGCTTGATTGGGGTTTCAAGCCGCCGGGCCAACTACGCTACCGCCAAGTGCGGCGGTAGCCCTTGATCATACGCGAAAAGCGCGTCATGCTGGGTCTACCTACGAGTGAAAGACGCCGCGCGAGCCCCTGCCAGGGCGATGACCGCGGCGTTTTTCATTGTACACGCGAAAACCCTGGCAGCGTCAAGGCTGACGAATCCCCGAACGCCGCCCGTTCCGATCACGTCCCTTGCATGGCCTGCACCGACATTGACGGCAGGCCGGTCGCACGGGAGCTTGGACGATGACGCAGGGTAATGATCAACATCAGCAGGCGCACGTCGACCAGGACGCCGTCCGCCGCGCCCGCAGCTGGAAGTACCTGGTTCGTGATGCCGGGCTCCTGCTGACCGCGGTCGGAGCCGTCGCGCTGGCAGCCGGGCCAGCCACCGCCACCCTCGTCCTGTTTCCGGCGGCGTTAGTCGCTGAAGAGGTCCGTGGCGTGCTTGCCGGACATCGCGAACGGAAGCTGCACCGCGACTTTCGGGGCCAGCATGGCCTTTCATCGCTCCCTACGCTGAAGGAGCAGCTGGGCGGCCTGCTTGGCAAAGTCGGCCGGACCATTGCCGGGCGTGCCAGGGCGGATCTGGACGCCGGGGCCTGGGGCTCGAAGGCGATGACGGTCGCTTATGAGGTCGGTCCGGGCGGCGTCCGGCCGGTGTCGCCCGAGTACGCCGTCAAGATGCGGGCAGAAGGCCAGGACTTCAGCCAGGTCTCGGTCGGTCGGCACGGCGCTAACGTTCTTCACTTCGCCGGTGGCGTTCTGACGTCGCGCACCATTGCGCCCGCGGTGATGAGATTCAACGACCGCAACGAGCTGGTTGGGGCGGTCTGGTTCGATAATGGGCGGCCACGCCGCTCGATCGGGCTGACCGGGGAACTGCGGATTGGGTTCAATCCCGACGTGCTGGCCGCGCGGATCGCCGAGATATCGGCTCGGCGTGGTCCCGACCACCCGCTGACGACTGAGCCGCGGGAGGTGAACATCGACACGCTGGCGTGGGAGGCGGCGCAATTGGCGATGTCGCTCGGTCGGGTCGCCGGGCCGAATGCTGAACCGGCCCGGTGGTGTGCGGCATTGCTTGAGGAAGTAGCCAGCCATGCCCGCGGCCTGCATGCGACCGGCACCGAGAAGCTACGCCTCGACGTCGGCTATCCGTCTTTGTCCGAACGCGACCTTAAGAACCTCCGTGACCAGATCAGAGCCGCGCACCGGGTGTCCACGGACTATCGGCGTTATGAGGAGGTTAGGGCTTTGCGATAGGATTCCCGCAGGCCCTCCATAACGCTTCGGGTAGAGCGTCCAGCATACCGGCAGGCACTACCTGCTTCACTGGTCGGTAGACAATGCGACTCTCGCTGTTGCTGGCCAACCGGGAGGGCAATTTCCCAGCTGCTTCTGCGAGTCACTCTGAAATGGCTTGAAGGCTGCGTGTAGGAGATCCGCGAATTCGATTCGCATAGTTGTATCCTTCGCATGTATCCTTGGCGTTCGGCTTCAAAGGGCATGAGCATGTCGGAGAACCGGGCGCCGTCGGCAGCGACCATCAAGCAGGACGGGGTGAGGATCATTGCGGCCACCACGCAGGGGCTGCTCGATCACATTCGATGTAAGCGCCAGGACCTGCGCAAACAGGTCGAGGAGCTTCGCTCGCCCTCTAGCAAGGCCCGCGTCATCGACCACTTCGACGGCTTCTGGTCGTCCACCACCGAGGCCTTGGTTAAGCGGTTGAACGCCACCGGCGTCGAGTTGAACCAGTGGTGGGCCATGTTGAAGCCGAACTGGAAGTGTCCGTGTTGCGGGCGAAGCAAGGACGCGATCGCGCACAGGAATGCGTCGGGCGTGCTCATCGCCAAGGTCGTCGATCACCACGACCATTTCGGCAACTTCATCAACCGGGCGTTCCGGGAGCAGTTGGGGCCGCGTTGGAACAATGCCGAGGACCGGCGGCCGGACGTGATGCGCGCGCTCAACGAGGCCTTCTTGGCCTTCGAGAACGTCATAATCTGCGAGAGCTGCAACAAGGCTGACCGGGACGCAAAGGTGGCGTTGGTTGAGGCCCTGCGCCTTGGGCCGGATTTCATGGAGGCGTTCTCTTTCGCGGTGGATGAGATCCGCTACTTCATCACCAGCGGTCGGAACCAACACCACAAGGTAGACGTAAAGCGCGCTCTGAAGCTGTTCACCGAGCGCCGCAAGCTCGAGACCTTCGAGTTCCGCAAGACGGCCGTCTCTGAACAGGTAGCACTGCTCGCCCGCGGCGTTCACTGGCGGTCACCCGAGCGGCATCCCGGCAGGGAGGACGTGAACGCCGAAGCCGGTGACATGCTGGACAACATGGGGCTCAACGCTGGGGCCAACTTCGACCTGATCGACACCTCGTGCACGACGAAGCGGGGCGAGGAGGCGCTGCATGTCTGGCGGAAGAGCGGGCAGCAGAGGCTGCCAACGCCGACCGACGCCGAGGTGGTGGGATTCCTCGCGGCGGCGCCAGAATGGCAGGACCTCCCGGCCGGGTGGACCTGCCCATGCTGCGGGCGTCCGCCGAAATACATTGTCCGCTTCTCCAAGGACCGCACTCTGCATGGGCGTCTCAGCCACCTTGGCATCCACCCCGAACAGATCCCCGTCTGCATGGACTGCAAGGACATCGCCAACGGCCTCGCCAGGGAGGCCGATGTGGATGTTCGCCTGCTGCGTCCTGACGAGCTTCGATCTCTTCTCACCGTCCGCCGACATCAGCGTCACAAGGTCACCTATCAACTCGCGGCCGATCGGATGGTGGAGCACGTTCGGGCAAGGTTGAACCCACGGGACGCTTCTGAGGATGACGGGTTTGGCGGTGACGGCTTTGTGGCGATCTGAGCGACGCTGCGATCAACGGAGAACGAACCAGTGCGTGTTTACGATCTCGATCATAACCGCCGTTGACGTGAGAATCGACCAGCGCCCATGAAGTCTGGGAACGCAAGCCGTCTGCTGCCAATGGTAGAAGAAGCTGGGCGTGCGAAACTCTGTCCGCGATACTGAAGCTCAACGCTTGACCGGCAGATCATAGCGCAAGTAGCACATCTAACATATGGCATTTCTCGCCTAATTTGGCGGATTTCAAGTGTGTAACAAAATGGCCGAGATATCCCATCGGTTTACAGTTTTCGGTGGTTTTGCTATTTGTGATTTGTGGCAAAACCGATAGCGGTATAAGGCGACATGGCGGGGCTGACCAAAACACAGAAGGACCTGCGCAACGTCCTGCTCTACACGCAGGAGCTCGTCAGCCTCAACGAAAAGGTCATTTACGATCTGGTGGCCGAGCAGCACCCCCACTTCCACGAGGGGGCGCTGAGCGGTCTTGAGGGCATCGCCATCGGCGTTGACGCCGAGGTGTGGATGCGCCTCAAGCGTCTGCGGGAGACCCAGCCCCCGGCGTCCGACCCCATGTTCGACGGCTGGGTCAAGGCGGCGGCGCATCCGTCTCCAGACAAGGCGCCGACGCTGCTCGAGCACCGCATGCTCCGGCTCAGCATCGAAGAGATCTCGGACCTCGCTGAAGCCGGTTTGCTGGATCCCGATGACGTCATGAAGCCCCGGGATGCGGACGAGGAGTTCCCGGCGAGCATGGACGCCATCCTGCGAACGCACAGCATGCCGGAGTTCCGCCAGGCTTGGCAGGAGTACGTTGGTGGCGCGTGGGCGAAGTGGGCCGAGGTGGAGAAGCCGCGCCGTCGCAGCATCGACGTCTACAACAAGCTCTACCAAGTGCAGCAGCGCGTCACCGCCGCGGGCGATGACAATGCCATCGAACTCGTGTGGGGCATCGGCATCGCGCGCTGGCAGCGCGAGAACGGCCGCATCAACGTGCCGGTCCTGGAGCAGCTGGTCGAGCTCGAACTCCTCGAGGACGGTACGCTGACCGTTGGCCCGCGACAGGTTCCACCGTCTTTGACCCTGAAGCCGTTCCACGCCCTAGAGGTTGAAGGGTCCAAGGGGCTCCAGCGGGATGCCGGAAGCCAGCTGGAGCGCATCGTCGAGGATCCCGACGTCACCTTCTCGCCGTTCGAACGGAAGTCCTTTGAGCCGCTGCTCAAATCCTGCGCCGCGCGCCTGGCCGCATCCGGCGCATACGTCCCGGACGAGGCTGGACGCGATCCCAACGACCGTTCCCTGCTTGCCATCGACGGCACCCTGCGGATCAGCGACACCTGGGTCCTCTACGTCCGCCAGCGGGCAGAGAATTTTCGCCAGGACGACATTCAGAAGCTCATCCAGCGCGTCGAGGAAGCCGAGGCCGAGGAGGATCTGCCCCCGGCCGCATTGAAATTCGTCAGGCCGCCGAGTGATGAACGGCTCTATGACGACGGTGGCCTCGACCTGAACGATGCGTCATGGAACCTGCCCGAGACCGTCGGAAGGTCTCCTGCGAATGTCCCCGGCGGTTCCGGCAGCGGAAGTTCAGGCGGTACATCGCTCCAAGTGTCCGACGCCTTCTTCCCTCTGCCGTACAACGATGACCAGCGGGAAATCCTGCGTCGCCTACAAGAGGCGGACGGTGTGGTCGTCCAGGGGCCGCCCGGCACCGGCAAGACGCACACGATCGCGAACGTCATCTGCCACTTCCTGGCCACCGGCAAGCGCGTGCTGGTCACCGCCAAGACCGCCGAGGCGTTGACCGCGCTCCAAGACAAGCTGCCGCCCGGAATCCGCGACCTTTCCATCTCGGTCATCCACAGCGACCGCGAGGGCGCCCGCCATCTGGAACAGGCCGTCCAGGTCCTGGCGAACGAGGCGAAGCAGATCAATCCGAAGCAGGTCAGCCAGGAGATCATCGACAACCAGCGCCTGCTCGCCGACATCCGAGACCGCATCAAGGTCATCGACGGCGAACTGTTGTCCTATGCCCGCCGGAACCTCGAGAACGTCGAGAGCGCCGGTGAAAGCGTGCTTCCCATGGCCTTGGCCAAGCAGGTCGTGCAGGACCGCTCCCTGCATGCTTGGTTCGAGGACCGCATGGATCTCGACGGCCGCTTCAATCCACGCTTCTCGGATGCCGACATCGCCGAGGCGCGCGACATACGCCGCGGGCTCGGGGCCGATCTTGCCTATGCGGTGGCCGACCTGCCGGACCCGGATGCCCTGTCCGATGTGGCGCGCGTGCTCGCCGCGCACGAGGAGCTTGCGCGGGCACGAGAACTCGAGGAGCAGTCGCGCAGCGGCGACGTGCCCTACATGGCCACGGCTGCTCTGGAGCAGGCTCGCTCGGTCCAGGGCTGGCTCACCGACTACCAGGTCTTCTTCGAGGAGGTTCGGGCCGAGACCTGGATGGTGAGCACCTACCAGATCCTGCTCGGGGTCCGGCGCTCGGACGAGGCGACCGTGGCAGCGCTGCGGCGTGCCTTGGACCAGTGGGCCAGGCTCTATGCCGATGGCCGCGATTTCGCCCTCAAGGGGATCGATCCGGGCGACGTGCCGCCCGACGATCAGGCATTCGATGCGGCCGTGGCCGCCCAAGCCCGCGGCGAGAAAGCGTTCGGCGTGTTCTCGTTCGGCAAGGGCCCGCTCAAGGAGCGCCTCGCTCGGGTGCTGGTCGGCGGCAGCGCTCCCGCCACCCCGCAACAGTGGCAGGAGGTGAAGGCCTGCCGGACTTGGCAGCGCGACGCACAGGCCTTCCTGCGCAACTGGGCGGCCATCTGCGGCAGCCTTGGTCTGCCGCCGGTGCCGACCGACTGGCCGCGCGGGCGGGGCGAACTCCTGCGCCTGGGGCGCCTGATCGCGTCACTGCTGCGCTTCGCGTCCGAGGCCAAGGCCTGCGTCGATACTCTCCAGGCCCTGTTCCCCTACGGGCTTGATGCGCGCGCCGTCGTCTACGAGGGCGATGTGTCCCGCGCACTCGACGCCCTGGCGGCGAACCTGGAGAAGGCGGAACTCGTCAACGCCGAGGCTGTCCGACAGGAAATCGTGGCCTTGGCCGGGGGGCGGGGCCTGCCATTCCATGCCGGGCTGATGGAGTTCGCTGGCGCCCTTGGCGATGCGTCCGTCGCCCCGAACGACCTCGCCGACGGCTGGCGGCAAGTCTGTGCGGAAGCGGAACGGCTGTCGTCTCTGCGCCCGCATCGCATGCGGCTCGACGAAATTGCCGACGCGGTGCGCCGGTCGGGCGCGCCGCGGTGGGCCGACACGCTGACGACGGACCCAGTGCTCGACGGTATGGACGGCCGGACGCCGCTGGATTGGCGGGCCAGTTGGGAATGGGCGCGGGCGGACGGCTTCGTGCGCAGCATCGGCGACCGCGCCGCCATCCAGAAGCGGGCCGATGAACGCTCCGAGCTCGAGGCGCGACAGCGCGTGATCTTGGCCGAGGTCGTGAGGCTTCGCACGTTTTTGGGCCTCAAGCGGGCGCTGACGGGGCGCATCGAGGCGGCCCTTGCCAAGTTCGCCGCGGCCATCGCCAAGTTGGGCGCCGGAACCGGCAAGGCGGCCGGACGCCACCGGCGCGTCATCCGCGACGCCACGCTCGACGCCGCGGATGCGGTGCCGTGTTGGGTCCTGCCGGAATGGCGCGTCGCCGAGCAACTGCCCGCCACCCTCAACGCCTTCGACTTGGTGATCGTCGACGAGGCGAGCCAGTCCGACATCACCGCCTTGCCCGCTGTACTGCGGGGCAAGAAGCTGCTGATCGTTGGCGACGACAAGCAGGTCAGCCCGAACTACATCGGCCTGGACGAGCGCACCATTGTCCAACTGCGCACAACCTACCTGAGCGGCTTGCCCTTCGCCGACCAGATGGACCCGGCGACGTCGCTCTATGAACTTGGCAGCATGATCTTCCCCGGCAAGGCGGTGCTGCTGCGTGAGCACTTCCGCTGCGTCGAGCCGATCATCCGCTTCTCCACCCGGTTCTACCAGAACCTGCTGGTGCCGATGCGCCTGCCCAAGGCCACCGAGCGCCTCGACCCGCCGCTTATCGACATCCTGGTGCGCGATGGTGAGAAGGCCGGTGACGTGAACAAGCGCGAGGTCGAGGTCATCGTCGAGGAAGTGCGGCGCCTGTCCGAAGATCCGGCCTTCGAGAAGCGCACCATCGGGATCATCTCGCTCATCGGCGACAAGCAGGCGAAGTTGATCTACGACCGGCTGATGCGCGAACTCGGTGCGGACGTCATCGACCGCCACCGCATCATGTGTGGCAGCGCGGCGACCTTCCAGGGCCAGGAACGCGACATCGTTTTCCTGTCTATGGTGGCCTGCCCCAGGACGGCGATGGCGCAGCGGTCGCGCATGTTCGAGCAGCGCTTCAACGTGGCTTTGTCGCGGGCCCGCGACCGGCTGGTGTTGGTGCGGTCGATCTCCTCGTCCGACCTCAAGCCGGGGGATCTCAAGCTCCAGGTCATCGAGCACTTCCGCAACCCCATGGGCGAAGGCAAGGTCATCGCCCGCAAGGACGTGCTCGACGTCTGCGACTCCGGCTTCGAGAAGGAGTTCGGCGCACGCCTGCTTGACCTTGGCTACCGTATCCGCGCCCAGGTTCCGGTCGGCGGCTACCGCATCGACTTCGTGGTCGAGGGCGCCGACGACCGTCGTCTGGCGATTGAGCTCGATGGCGACGCCTACCACGGCCCCGACCGCTGGGCGGAGGACTTCCGTCGCCAGAAGTCACTCGAGCGGCTGGGCTGGACCTTCTGGCGCTGCTGGGGGTCGGAATGGACGGTCGATCCTGAGGGCAGCTTGGCGGACCTGCAACGCACGCTGGACTGCATGGGCATCGAGCCGCTCGGGGCCGAACCGCCACAGGGTGCCTGGACCGAGTTCCGTGAGGTCAGTGCGGAGGTCGAGCCGCCTCCTGCTGCGGAACCCGCACCCGAGCCGGTTCCGGTGTTGGCTGAAGATGATGGGGACGTTGCCGTGCTCGTCCGCCCCGTGGCGCAGACCGAGAGTGATGCGGGGCCCATGCCGGAGCCGGAGGACATCGACGCGGTGGCAACGGCCTCGCTCACCGTGGAGCCTGGAGATCTCGTGGTCGTACGCTACGACGACACGCCCAACCGCCCCGTCCGGGTCCGGATCAGCGAGACGGAACACAAGCCCGACGTCGGCATCATCCATGTCGGCGAGCCGCTGGCCAAGGTGCTGCTCGGCAGCGCACTGGAGGACGAAATTGAGATCGACCTGAGTGGCGGGAAGACACGGACCGGAGTGATTGAGCGAATCGAGCGCGCGCCTGCGGTGGCGGCCTGAGGAGGACACCCATGGGGTTACGGTTCCGCAAATCCGTTCGGCTGTTTCCTGGGGTGAAGCTGAACGTCTCTGGGGGGCGGATCAGCACGACGCTGGGCGTGCCGGGAGCGTCTCTGAACGTTGGCTTGGACGGTCGGGCTCACATGACGCTCGGCATTCCAGGCACCGGCATTTCATACCGAGCCAGCCTGACGCCACCGCCACAACGGCATGTCCCCGCGGTGCCGACAGCCGATTCGCCGCTTGGTGGCCGGTCATTCGTCCCCGGACCAACCACCCATCCGATCGGGGCGCTCCCCGGCGAGATCCGAAGTGCGGCCGTCAGCGCTCTGACCAGCCCGGGCTTGGTCAAGCTGAAAATGCTTGTGAACGAGGCCGCTGATCGCCGTCGCGTTCTTCAGAGGGAAATTGCCGGTCACAAGCGGGCTCTTTTTGCCTGGCGTGTGTTCACGGGATTTTCAAAGCTGTTTGTCGTTCGGCTTCTCACAAGTCCCTGGATTGCACGCTTCGAGGAACGGACAGCAACCCGGTGCGTTGAGATCGAGACCGCCAAGCAGGAGTTGGAGTTCGCAACGATCCAGCTGGACTTCGACTTTGATGCGCAGACTCTGGCTCTGTACGAGGAAGTTCGCCAAGCCTACGCGCGGCTGCGCATGAGTTCACGCATTTGGGACGTAACCACTGAGATTGCGACCAACCGCTACGTCGAGAGGACGACAGCGTACAAATCCGTGACAAGAAGGCCGGTCCGCTTCGACGTATCGCGCAGTGACCTTGTAAAGGCCCGCTGGGAAGCGCTGCACTTCGGAAACGCGAACGGTGAGGACCTCCGGCTCTACCCAGGCTTTGTGCTCGTTCGGGAGAAGAGCGGCGAATTCGCCCTTGTCGACATTGCCGATTTGGACATCTGGGCGAACGAGACCCGCTTCATAGAAGAGGAGTCGGTGCCAGGTGACGCCGCGGTGGTCGGTCACACTTGGAAGAAGGCCAACAAGGACGGTTCGCGCGACAAGCGCTTCAACAACAACCACCAGATTCCGATCGCCCGTTACGGCGAGCTGACGGTCCGAAGCAACACCGGCCTCAACGAAGCCTACATGGTCAGCAGCGCGGATGCGGTGCTCTCCTTCGGGCGCGCGTTCTCGCGTTACCAGCAGGCCCTTGCTGCCGAGGCCAAAAGCAGTCCATCGATCACCCCTGCGGCCGACGCGGCCGATGCGGCGTCGCTGGAAACCGCGATCGAGGTCGAGGCCGATGGAGAGGCTCAGCCCCGGCGGCGTCCCCTCCTGGTCCTTGACGGGGTTTTCGTGGCGTTCGCGGCGACGCTGGTGACCGCGTGGCTGACGGTTCCCGAGTTTCGGACAGCGGCAAATGACTTGGTTGCGTCGGCCAATCACGCAACGGGCAACCTTCCGGCATCGCAAACGCGAGCCCCTGAAATGCCATCGGCATCACCCGCCACCAGTCCTTCAGTTCCACCCCCGCCTCCTTCACCATCCCCATCCCCGGCCGTGGTTCCCGCAGGCACTGAGGCGCCCCTCTCCGACAAGACGCCCGTGCGGGATGTGGTCGTGGTGCGTGCCCAGGGAGCCAACGTTCGGAAGGACGGCGGCGCCAACGCCCCCGTCATCAAGACCGCGCGCAGGGGCGAGCGGTTTACGGTTTTCGGCCGTGGGGGTGACTGGGTTCAGATCGGCGACAAGGAGCCAGCCGGATGGATTCATCACAGCCTGATCGAGCCGGTGAAAGACCGATGAATACTATGGTGCAGGGTCCCAACACCAGGAAGCCTATCGGCCAGGCCAGCATGTCAGCAGGGTTCATCACCGCCCGCTTGCCTTTGCCCTCATGAAGGCTGCCCGTCATCCCAGCATTTGCCGTTCAATAGCGTTATGGCCTCTTCTTCCTCTTTGGCTCGCGGATATGGGCGTGATCATCGCCGCCGTGTTCTTCATCTTCGGCTGGCTGGTGCACACCACAGTGGAGTTCCTCGGCCATCTCTTCCGGAGGCTATGGACCGCCGTAAAGCGCACTGGGCGCCCGCGGGCGGCGGCAGGTCGGGCAGACGCCGTCGTCGTTTCGGGCGGGCCATTAAAGGCTATCCAGGAAACCTCTAATGGGATTGGCCGGACGGCTGTCGCATTAAAGGTTGTTGAGGGTGACCTCCCGCATCACCGCAGCAGCGGCTGTCTCCGGCCGATCAGCAGGGCGATTCGCGTCGCCACCAACTTCGCCTCCCGTTTGCGGTTCACGGCCATCTCCAGCACCTGCTCGGCCGAGCGCGCGGTTAGCGTGACGCGCGGCGGTCCGTCCTCCCCGGCGCCGGTCGGCGGGTCGGGCGTGTGGCTCAGCACCCGCAGCGGCTCCGCGCGCGTCCCCAGGCGCGCCGTCTCGGCGGCCCACGCCTCGTGGGCCGTGCGTACGGCCCCGTCCAGCAGCAGGGCGGCCTTGGTCGCGCACCCGTCGGCCACCTCCAGGATGGCGGCCGCGGCGGTCCCCTCGACGGCGAGCACCGGCACATCGTCGGAGCCTCCCCCCACCGCCGTAACCGTGATCTTGCGGTTCCGCGCCAGGGCCAACATCCGGTTGGTGACGAAGTCGAACAGGCGCTCCAGGTCGGGCAGGTCGATCTCGGCGGTCCACGTCCGTTGCTCGTCTTTCGTATTCCAGACCCGCAGCCCGGTGATGTCGCCCCCGTGCGAACCCAGCAGGTCGAGGTTGAAGTGCGCGATGCCGTTCCGCAGCATCCTGACCAACCCGGACGGATCGGACAGCTGGGAGTACGGGCAGGGCGGAACCCCGGTGCCGCCGTCCTCGCCGTCGGTGCCGTTGCGCTGGCACCGCGGGCATCCCTCGACCCACACCCTGATGCGGCTCACCATCTCCTCGGGTGCGCTCTCGACCGCCTCGATCAGCACGTCCAGCGCCCGCTGCTGCGGGAACACCAGCAGCCCCAGCATGCTGTTCAGCAACTGCGTCACCTCATAGGGGCCCTCGCCCCGAGGTGCCCCGTCCGCCTTGCGCCGCTGCCGCTCGGCCCGGATCAGGTCTAGGTTCGCCTTCGTGCGCCCAACGAAGTCGGCCAGGAGGTCGCGGGGGTACGTCATGGGGCCTCCGTCCGTTCGACGCCGGTTGGAGTCGGGGTGCCGCCCCGACAGATCCGAAGTGAGCCTTCCCGCCCGGACTGCCCGGGCGGGCTTTTCTTTTGCGGCTAACCCAGGCCCGCCTACTCCTTGAGCACCAGATAGCCGGTGAGGATCTTGGCCTTGGTTGATGATGTCGTCATTGCCCGGAAACTCCTCATCATCGCATACGGCGTCATGAAAACACGCCAACCCTTCAAACCCGCTTGACTGTCAACACAGTATCTCATACCCCAGGACGCACGACTTGATCCGCTCCAGCGTCTCGTCCTGATCCTGGGGGCGTCATACTACAGCAATCTGTTAGCATACTGGTCGACCAAGTACATCGACCTCTTAGCCTTTGATAGGAGGTACCTGTTACCGAGGATCGCGTTGCATGTGCTGCATGCGTCTACGACCTCGTTGGAGCGGTGCTCTCCTCCCTTGCGCCGCCGGGACGACATGATCGACAGGGGCACGATGTGGTCCTTCGTTATGCTCCGCGTTGAACCGCAGTACACGCACGTCGCTATCAACCCGCCTCCCCGTCGCCCGGCGGTATGATGCGGTGGCAACCGGCAGTCGGCAAGCCTACCGGCGGCGCCTCACCGTCCCAGCGGCGTTGTCGGCTGAGCCTCTACGATGCACGTGATCCCATGCTTGCCCAGGTCCACGTACCGGATTCCGTCGAAGCGCAGCTTCAAGCGGTCGCTGTCGCTGCACACCAGCAGCAGGCGCTCCTCGACGCCGGGGGACCGCGGAAGCAGGGCGTAGCCGCCCTTCGCGCTGTCGTCCTGCTTGACCAAACCCAGGGCCGCTAGGACGCTCTTGTCCTTGCCGTTGTTGATCCGGTCGCGTCCGGCGCCGTCCCACACCTCGCACCGGACGACGGGCCCCGAGGCGGCGGCGAGCACCAGGTCGTTCTTTGCGACATGCCCGTCGGGTAACCGGACACCGGCGCTGCTGGTGGTCGGGTTGCAAAGGATGACCTGATGGTCGCGGAATTCAGGCGACGCGCCGAACCACGTCAGGGCGTCCATCAGACGTTCGACCGTGGCCAATTGGTTGATGATTTCACTGAAGTTGTGGTCGAGACCGCCCCTAAGGTCCACCCGGGCGCGCTTGAACCGGCTGCCATAGTCCGCGCGCTCCCGGGACGCCGCCGATACGTCGGCAAGGTGATGCTCCACGGCCTGAACAAGATCGGCATGGCTCGCAGCCAAGTTGGCGGCCAGGGTCCCGACGGTGGTTGGTTCCGTCACCGGCGCAATCAGGCAGGCCATTCTTTCCTCCTGTTCATCGCTTACACGATCCCGTCCGGCGGCGGCGCGTTCATCCGCATCTCGGCCAACCTGCCCTCCACCTTGGCCAGCAGCCGACGGTGGTCCTCCCGCGCCTTGGCCTTGGCATCCTGACGCCATTCCCGAAAGGTCGAGGTCAACATGGTCGCCTTGCGGTCGAGCTCCTCGATGAACCCGGGCATATTGCCGAAGTCCTGTTGGGCGGTGCCGAGGCTTTCCCGGGCCAGGAGAGCGCCCTCGATGACTGCCAACGTGGACCCCGGCGGCGACAGCAGGCTGCTCGCGTCGATCGCAATCGGTAGGAATTGGCGATCCACAGCAAGCGTACGCCGGTCGACGAAGCTCTCGACGAGCACGGCGGGCTCCAACCGCTCGAGACGTGAGCAGTTGTAGGGATCCTGGTTGGCCAGCGCACGGTTATCTGGCTCGTTGAGGCCGCTCGGCAGGTTCAGCTTGCTGCCTGGACGGATCTCGAACTTGATCACCTTGCCCTTCTGTGAGTGGATGGCGCCCATGCCGGTGCGCGGCGGGTATCCCCACGTCGTCCACGGCGCATCCAGCCAACGCCATGCCTCCCGCCCGGTGGGACGCAGTGCGGTGTTCGCGGTGAATTCCAAGTACGGCCGAACAGTGGACGCGGCGCTGTCCCATCCGAGATTGAGGTATGCCTTCTCGATGTACATCACCTCACCGGTCATCTCCTTGTCGTCCACCAGGAGGCGCGCCGGGGCGGTCGACCGGATCACGGCCGTCAACAGAACGCCCGGCCAAGCATCCGTCTCCTGGAAATCGAAACCGTGCAATTCCGATTGCCACCCCTTCACCTGGGGAACGTCACCAACCCACTCCCATTGCGGCAGAACGCGCAGCGCGTAGACCTCCCGGAAGTAGCCGTCGAGGTCGTGCCGGGTGGCGACCTCCCTCAACATGGTGGTCAGCAGTGTGCAGACCTGCTCCGCGGGACCGAGTTCGGCGTCGGGACCCACACGTTGTTCGAAGAGGATCGTCCCTTGTGCCAACGCAAGGATAGCCTCGTGCTCCGGTATCCCGGCGAGCTCGGCCACCGCCATCGCCAGCTTGTGGTAGTTCCGTACGGAGCCGTGTAGGCGAGGCTTGGCGATCCGTTTGCCGCCTTCGTAAATCCGGTAGGCGCCGAGGGCATTCTCGGGCTTGGCCGTACCCGGAGCCACCCCGGATTTGGCCACGACACTGCCCATCGCTACTCCGGCCTCCTTCGCCCGTTGCAGCAGCTTGCCGAGGTTGATGGCAAGCCGCTCGCGCTCCTTCTCGGTCAGCCTCCCGGTGTGTTCGACCATCCGCTGCTCGATGACCCGGGCGCGGGCGATCTCCGCTTGGCGCATTAGTTCGCTGACGGTTTGCTTCTGCTTGTCGCTCATCAGGCTTTCCTCATTTGGCCCCGCGGCGGTAGCGCTGCTTTCCCCGGCCCGACTTGCGCACCACCAGCACCGTCTTGACCACGCCGTCCCCGGTGACCACCGCGGCCAAGCCCTTCATGCGGTCGAGGTGGTGCCGTGAGATCCCCTCGGCGGCAAGCTCCTCGGCTCCTTCCCGGCTCAGCCAAAGACTGGTGTCACCCCCGCCTACCGGGACGGCGATGTCCGCCCAGCCAACAAGGGTGTCGAGGACGTCGTCCGTTACCCCGCGTTGGCGCACACGCTTCTCGGAGTGCCTGGTCGTCATCACCCCCATTCGCCGCCTCCATGCTTTCGTCAGGCAGCACAAACCTGCCATCTGAAGCGTGGACTGTCGCTATGCAGTGCGTGATTTCGGGGTGGAAAACTCCATAGCTTCTCCTGAATAGTTTACATGGCTATGCCGGGGCGGTTTTGCATGACTGGCTGATGGTAGAGCGCAGGATCCGGCGGTTAGCTATCCTCCCACCATGAGGTAAGGAGGTGGTGACCAGCTTCGTCCAACGGATTTCGCAGCGCGTCGAGGCGCCCTTCATGGCGGTGAACTGTGCCGCCACCCCGGCAGACCTGATCGGCAGCGAGGTGTTCGTGCACGCGAAGGGGGGCATTCATCGGAGCCAACGCGCTGCGCCGCGGCTACGCCTGGCGTGCGGCTGACGGCGCGCTCTTCCTCCACGAGGTCGGAGAGCTTCCGTTACCGGTGCAGGCCTTGCCCGTCGGCTTGGTTCAGGAGGGGGTGTTCTTCCGAGTTGGCAGCGAGAAGTCGCTGCCGTTCGCGTCTCTGCAAGTCCGTGCGAACAACGCAGAACTGGCGCAGCGGATTCGAGAAGCCGGTCACATCGGCGTCACCACCTACCACCTGAAAAAGAAGTTCTTGTGAACTCAGATTGCCTGCTGCATACCCATTGGTCGAGGATGATCCTTAAAGGCCGAACAAACCATCGAGCGCAATGGTGAGGAGTAGTGCGTGACGACGGCGTCGCCGGACCCAGGCGCGGTGCTCGACAAGACGGATCCCGGCGCTGACACCCAAGCGCGGTTCTCGTACCAGCATTGTTTCGCAGCTCTTCAGTGTCTGCGGCTGCTGTCCGGCCAGCTGGAAGCCGTCTATTGCGAGAATCACGAAGACATCCTGCTCCGGAAGCCGGGGGGGACCTATGATGCTCTCCAGGTCAAGACACGCCGCTTCGACTTGGAACCCTTCAAGGCCAATGATGATGCTGTCAAGAACAGCATTGGCCGGTTTGCCAAACTTGAAAAAGCCTATCCGGCTCGGTTTGACAACTTCCATTTCATCACCAACCACGGGTTTTGGGGTGAGAAGGAGAACGGGAACAACCTTTCCTACATTCGCGCCCAGATCTGCGAGCGTGGCAACCTCGATGGCTTGACCAAGGCGCACCTGCTCAAGAAGTTTGTGTCCGGCCTGTGCGGTGAGCACGGCTGTGACGAGGCACACGTCGTTGCCGCCGTGCTCAAGCTGCTTCTTCTCGGTCAGCAAACGGACCTGGAGCGGCCGTACAAGGATCTGCGCGAAAACGTCGGCGATGTTCGGGACTACCGGCGAACGCAGACGTTCCACACCCTCACCAGGGTTGCCGACAACCTCATCTACCTTTGCCAACAGGCCTCCAGCTGCGTTCTCGGCGGCAGCGTCGCTGACCTGTACAGTTTGGTGATGGATTTCGATGCTCAGCGGGATGCCCTGCTGCTGGCGGGCAAGACGATCACCGCGGACCGGGTGGAAGAGGTCATCCGGCAGTCCCTGGTCGAAGGGGCGGACAACCTTCTGGTCTCGTCAGGAGGCGTCTCGGCAGACGCACTTCCGCCAGGGTTCGACGTCATGGTCGAGAAGCTCGAGCACGGTGGCCTCCAGATGGCGCGTGTCGACTCGTTGAAGGACTTCAAGAAGTCCATGGAGACACTGTATGTCAAATGGGTTTACCGTTACGGTCTCGACGAGGCCAACCGGCGTTTGCAGCATCTGAAAACCTTGGTTAGGGACGATTGCGTCGAGGCTCAGCTGTCCGTTGAGCAGCCGGGCCAGAAGTATGCGAGCGCGATGTACACAGCCCTTCGGCAGATGCTGGAAGATCGGCTGCGTACGAGTACCTTGCCGATGTTCGATTGCGCACGGGAGCACCTGCTTGGTACGGCCGGGATTCTGACCGAGGAGTGTACGGTCTGGTGGAGTGACCGGTTCGATCTGAAGGCTGTCCGATGAGGCTCATGCTCGCCGACATCGTGACCAGCCTCGACCGCGACGAGCCGGTTCACCTGGCCCGCATGCTCGTCCTCCTGCTGGCGTTCAGCAGGCCGGATGACGCGGCGATCCACGGCATCACCAAACTCGCCAAGCTGGATTTCCTGCTCAGGTACCCGTCGTACTTCGAGCGCGCGATGGTCGCCCGCGGGGTCACGCCCGAGCGCGTGCCGTTGGAGGCCTACGAACGCCGCACTGTCGAAGCGACGATGGTCCGGTACCGCTTTGGGCCGTGGGACCATCGCTACCGACGCTTCATCAACATCCTGTCCGCCAAGGGCTTGGCACGGGTCGACACCGACGGCCGCACCGTCCGGCTGTCCTTGACGGCGCGCGGGATGGAGATTGCGGCCGCGTTGGCGGAAGAAGACGCCACCAAACCGTTGGCGGCCCGTGCTCGCATGCTCCGCCAGAGGATCGACATCGGGGCGGCGGACATCATGAAGTTCATCTACGCCACCTTCCCCGAGATCGCGACGCTCGCCTACGACGAGGCCATCACGCCATGAAGCTGCGTTTCGAGTACCTCCAGCTGCGTTGCCGTGCGAGCGTCGAGACGGTGCGCTTCGCCGAACGGGTCTCGTTCTTCCATGGCGAAATGTCGGCCGGTAAGTCCAGCATCCCGGCCCTCATCGACTTCTGCCTCGGCGGCCGGTTCCCGGGCACCCCGGCGCTCAAGCAGGAGCTTGTCTCCGTCGCGTTGCAGACGCGGATGGGCACGAACACCGTGGTCATCGAGCGGGTCGCCCAGGACGCCGGTTCGGCGCAGGTCACCTGGCAGACCGCCACGGGCGAGACCTACATGGTGTCGGCGCCCATGAGACCGCGGGCGGAGCCGATCTTCGGTGAGGACGTCTTCAGTTTCAGCGACCTGATCCTCCGGCTCCTGGGGATCCCGGTCGTGAAAGTCCGGCGGCGCACCTACGACAGCGACTCGCCGCTGGTGCGCCTCAGCATCCGCGACATCTTCAAGTTCGTCTATCTCGACCAAGACAACCTCGACTCGGACTTCTTCCTGCTCGACGTGCCGATCCGGAAGGAGAAGAGCCAAGACACCCTGCGGTTCTTCGTCGGCCACCTGAGCGAGCGGCTGAACGAACTCCAGATCGAGCTTCAGCGCCTGAAGCAGGAGCAGCGCGCCCAACGCGACTCCATCACGAAGGTCCGCGCGTTCCTGGTCCCCTTCGGGTTCGACTCTGAGGAGCGCATTGCTGCGGAGCTGGAGGAGCTGAACGCCGAAGCAAGGCGGATTGAAGAGGAGCTTGCTGCGCTGCGCGCCGGGTATCGGCCGGACACGCGGATCTCCGATGACAACCGCAGGAGGTTGAAGGAGCTGGCCGCCCAGGTGGCGGCCCTTGAGGACGCTGTCGACGAGGTCAGCGCCCGCATCGGCGAACAGGAGGCGTTGGCGGCCGAGCTCATGCAGCTCAAGATGAAAGCGGCGCGGGTGGACATTTCCCACCGCATCCTCGACGGTGTGGAGTTTGAGTGCTGCCCACGCTGCGGGTCCGGACTCCCGGCAATAGCCGAACGCATGGACGACGCCTGCTACTTGTGCCACACACCGTCCGGCCAGCAGCCGCGCGGGGAGGCGCTCACGGCGGATGTCGTGCGCCAGGACCTGGATGCGCGCATTGCCGACCTCCAAGACTCGTCGTTGCGGCACCGTAAGTCCCTCGGGCCGCTGCAAGCCAAGCTGGCGGAGGCACGGCAAGCGCGGCGGGAGGTGGACGTTCGGGTATCGGAATCACTTCAAGGGTATGAATCGGACTTCCTGGCCCGAAGCCGTGTTGGCGAGCAGCGGCTTGCCGTCATTCGCGAACGCTCATCGTTCCTGGAGCGTATTCGGGCTCTACCCGCTGAGATCGCTCGACTCAATGGCCAAGCTGACCTGCTGTCGGTCGACATCGAGGCGGTGCAGCGGAAGCTCGAGGAGGAGGAAGCCAGGCTCGTCGGCGCCGAACAGAATCTGATGAGGCTTGAGGCGAACTACGCGGACGTGCTCGGTGAGATCAAATTCCCGGCGTTCTCGGCCAACGACCAGGTTGTGCTTGGACGCCGCAACCTGATCCCCGCGGTCTGGCCGAAGGGCGACGAAAACCGGGCCTTCTCCTTCTTCACCGTAGGCAGCGGCGGCAAGAAAATCCTGATGAAGATCGCCTTCGCGCTGGCGCTCCACAAGACAGCCGCGGAGCAGCGCCTGCCGGTTCCACGGGTGCTCATCATCGACTCTCCGATGAAAAACATCACTCCGGACGTGAATCCGGACATCTTCAGGAATTTTTACGCGCACCTGTACTCCCTGCTCGGCAGCGTGCTGGCCGACTGGCAGGTCATCATCGTGGACCAGACCTTCGCGCCACCGCCAGCCGATGTCGCGCCGTCGCTGGACAGGATGATGCGCCGGGGTGACCCGGAGAACCCACCATTGATCGGCTACTACGAAGGTCCCTGACGCCGCGGGGAGTTCGAGGTCGGCGCGGCTGACGGTGGCCATGTCCGCAGGCGTCCTCTTTAGAGTCAATGATTCTCCCGGATTTCGGCGGCTAAGCCTTTGAATAGGATCGACATTCCTTTCGTCGACCATCTTAAGTCCCCTGCACCCGCATCCTGATCGGATGCGATCATTCCCAGGCCGCGAGCTGGCGCAGGCCAGCACGCGCTACACCCACCGGCGCCGGAAGAAGTCACGCCAAGCCTCGTCGCGAATGCGCACCCGGTGCACCGTCTCGGTCAGCACGACGCCGCCCCGGTGGATCTGGCACACCATGCTGTGGTCGCCGCGGTACGCCGTTCTGGTCCAGCGCCCGACTCCGCAGTTGTCTTGCTGCCAATCCATCTGACTGGCCGCCCGCGCCTCGTCGCCCTCGTTCTGGACGATCCAGCAGATGTTGTACGATGGTGGTACGTTGGTGTTGGCTGCGGCGGACCATAGGGCGACGCCCTTGGGCAGCACGATAACACCGCTGCGGTGCGTGCCGTACATAGATGTGGCCTTGGCATGTCATGCGTCGGGCGCCTGGTCGGCGCGTAGCAGCGCCGCGGACGCGAGCACGCCATAGATCCGTCTCGCGTCGCCCTGGCGGCATGGCCACACGGTGTCGAACCTCGCCGCGCATTTGCCCAAGCGCTCCTCCAGCAGGATGATCGCTGCCCTCGCTTCGCGCTTATCCCCGATGAACCTGATTTCGAGCGCTATCGAAGCGTCATGGTGCTACAGCATCGGCCGACCGGTTCCCGCCACTAGGCGGCCAATTCCGAGTCGCAAGGACTGCGCTCCCTTTGCCCCTGAACCGCCTGTGGAGGGCCTTCTTGGTTGTCTGCACGAACTGGTCCTGACCTTTCGGGGCCACGAGATCACGACAGGATTGGCACCCCGCCACATGGCTCATGAGCATCATCCTGTCCATTGGCGAAAGGCAACCGCTCACGGTTTCTTTCGCCTGTAATCACCGCCGCCAACTATCCGAACATCAGTCGGCAAAATCCTTCCCAGGCTCGTTTCAAGCTGCTGGAGGACGCCGGTGATGCTGTTGTCTGGCGGCGGGACTTCCTCAACTGCTTCAAGTTCTTTTTCGGCAACCCACACTGCTCTTCGGTGAGCCGCTCGCTGCCATCAAGCATGCGAATGGCAAGCGCTGTGGCGGCACTGTGTGCAACAGGCGGCAGGCTATGGCACGCCCGTATATGTTGCTGGACCACCACTCTGGGAGTTTTTCCGCCAAGAACGTCGTTGGCACGATCCAGCCAAGCTCGGGTACTTGGCGCTCCCAAATGCGGGTCCAACATCTCCGTCAGAAGAGACAGCTCAGCGGCCGTGGCGGATCTGATCGCCTCGGCTCTTTCAGCCTCCATGCGCCGTCGCTCCTCGGCCAAACGCTTCTCCCTCGCGATCCTCTGCCGTTCGGTTTTGATCGCGTTGACACCCTGTTCAACGACCCCGGCCCACTCAGCGTCCGACCAATGCTCGTCAGCCACCGGCTTCCGCCGCCACCACCATCCAGGCTTGAGCCCAGAAAAGCGACGCATGTCGCGGTGGCCCGAGATATTCCGAGCCGGAGCCCTCAGTGCCACCTCCGGCGTGATGAACTCCGCTTCTGGGGCGGTGCCGCAATGGGGGCACAGTAACCCCATGCCACCGGGCGCAACGCGGCCGGTTGCTTTGCCGGTGCGCTCAGCGAGCGCCTTGAGGGCTTCTGCTGGGTCACCAAGAGAAGCCAGCGGAACAGCTACTGGATGAAGATCGCCCCGGATGCGGTTCGGATAGAGCCCCGCGTAGGACGTTCTGTACCAATCCCGGCCACACCCACCGCAGGGAAAGTCATACCCAACAACGGTAAAGGGGACGTTTGTCAAGTTGGACAGATCATCAAAAACGATCACACCCCTTAGAAAAGCAGAAAGTTTTTCTCTTAGAACGTCAATCTGGGATTCGATGTCGCCACTGGAAAGCCAGACGGGAAAAACATGCCGTTGGTCCTTGGGGGCATCAAAATAATCACGTTTGTTGCCAAAGAACCATACTGTGTCCAGGTTTTGCGCCGCGCGAGCTGAGGTTCTTTCATTGGTGGTGTAGCCGGTTTGCCTGGACAGCTGGATCTCGATGGCCACATTCTTTTTGGTTCCCCGCTGAACCACCTCGACATCCGGTCGTATTGTGCCGCGATCATACTCCGCAATGGCATCGAAGCCGAGTTCGTGGGCGACGGTCAACGCCTCGATTTTGAGGCGGAGGTGCGCCTCGCTCTCTTGGGAGCCGACCGAGCAGGCGCTTCCGGGCTTGTGCGCGAAATGCTTGAGGCCTCGAGGCGACCGCGTCGCCTTCGCGGGGTGATCGCAGCAGCACATGAGCAGCCTCCCGGACTTGCTCAGCCCTTGCACCCGCTTCCAGGAATCATCCGTCTCTAAGTAAGCTCTAATGTACTCCGATCCGTTTCGAGCAATCAGCTGCATTTCCACCCCAGACACTTCTGCATGGTTGCCGAGCAACCTGCATACCGGGATATTCTCAGGGGTTGCCGACCCCGCCAAATTCGACCAAAACAGTTGCGAAACCGTTATCTAAAGAGGTAGTTGCGACGGGTTGGGTGCTGGGATGGCTGGAGGCGGTGGAATGCATTACAAAATCGATCCCCGAGCGGAAGATGTGGTTCGGGTGGCCGAGCAGGGCGGGTTTCCAGGCTTGGCCGACGAGATCCGCTCTGTCCTGTTCACCGGACGGATCTCCGAAGAGCTGGAGTCTCCGGCCGACGGTTATGATGCACCGCGTGTCCGCATCAGCGATCCCCAACCGTATGATGCCGAAGAGCAATTCGATATCGCTCTCGACATGCTGGTGAGCGCGACGATTGGCCGGGTGCGCCTGCTGAAAGCAGCTGAGGATCGGCTGAAGGATGTGACCGATAACCCTAAGGCACGCCTGATGGAGTGGGTCGATCCTGAGGTTGGCGCCGTTCCAGCCGTGCCCGACGATGCCGTCCGAATTGCAGACAAGCTCGAGCATCTTCTCGGCCTTGCACGGAACATGCGGACCCTCGATAGCCTTCCGTCGAAGGGCTCGTGATGCGTACCGAGATCATCGACCTGCTGACCCAGCTTGGCGCCGCGCTGCCGCCCGGCTTCGCCTTTAACAAAGCAGGGACGGCCTACGAGGCGCTTGTCGCCCTGTCAGTCGCCTACCAATTCAAGTCGCCCTACTACCGGACCACGGTGGAGGTGTGCGACCATACTGGAACACCCGCCAGTCACTTCGTCATCAGGCAAAGCCCAGGTAAGATCCACCCGGCGACCGCAAACGCTCCGCGCCCAGGTTTCATCCGCCTGACCTTCCATGGGCGTCGGGCCAAGCGCGTTTATGAAATCCACAACAGTGTCCAGTTCAAGGGACGCTCTGGAAGTAACCACGAACAAGACGTGTCCGTTATTGCCCAAAAAACCGGCGACGACCTGCGCAATCTGCCGGGTGACGGCCGCCCATCCGGCAAGGATCTGAAGGTCGCAGTTGAATGCAAGGATATCCCGAAAGGAGCGGGTGTCGGGATCGCCAGAGGCAGCGTCGGCAACGCTTTTGATTTGTCGCCGAACCGCAGCCGCGGTGGCAGCTACAAGCAGGCATTCAGCAAAACTCGCATGTTTGCGGTTACAGTGCTTGGAGGGATGTCGGTGGGAGGAACACAGGTGCTGGATTACTACGGGATCAATGTGTATGCGAACGCCAACCTGACAGCCCCCGGCCCTCACCCTCTGATTGTGGATGTCGCGGCACGCATTCACGAGGACATGAAGCGATAACGCCCACGCCTCGACCAAGGCTTTGGCAGGCAAACCGATCAGAGCGTCAGGAGCATGTGCCGCACCGGCATCCGGTCGCAGGTGCCGCTGGATGCTGCCGGGCTTACGGGAAGCTCTGGCCGCCGCGCCGACGGACGATGTCGGGGTGGCCTTCGACCACCGCCACAAGCGGGCCACCGCGGTCGAGCAGGCGGTCGGACAGCGCAACGATCAGAGGGATTCGGCGTGGCGCAGGGGCGTGCCGCCAGCACCCGGTCCAGCGCCTCGGCTTCCCGACCCGATCCGAGGCCGTCGGCGACGACAGCCAGCGCCATGGCGGTCGAACGCGCGATGCCAAGATGGCAGTGGATCAGCAGCCTGCCACCGTACTGACGAGCGAAGCCCAGCGCGGCCTCGTCGTGGTGCTGACGGGGTGCGCGGGGATGAGCGGCATCCGCCGTGTCTTCGCACTCGATGACCAACTGTGGCACCGTGCCTACGCGCGGCGCGGCGCTGCCTCCGTCGACGGCCCCAGGGAATTGAAGTGATAGCACCGCGGCGATCGGCTGCCCTGCGCGCGCCGCCGCCGCCATGGCCGACTGCACCGCCAGACAGCCGCAGATCAGCAAGTCCCCGGTGCCCGTGCACCGGGACCTCCCAAGCACGCAGCCGTGTCGTCGACGGCGCGCCACACACTGGGCACTCGAGCTGTCGCCCCGGTTCCAGAACTCGCCGCAGGCGCAGGCGGCGTGGTCGTGTGGGTGGCCATCCATTGGGAGCCAAGGATACGAGATGGTGCCTTCAGGCATCGCTCAGGCCATCCTGAGTGCCGAGGAGGTCGCCCACCTGTGAATCGTGAACAGCGCCGCCGACAGGGGGCTGCGCGACCTGATGATGAGCGAGATCATCGGCGCGCTACAGGGCTACGGCACCGAGGAACGTGCCCGCAGGCGGCTTGACCGGGCCCTGAGCCAGGCCGTGCATAAGGCGGGATGATCGCCAGCGCCGCCCGGCCGCCGTTCAGTCCTCGTCGGCCCCCCACGTAGCGGATTTCCGTGAGCTCGGCCAAGCGTGCGCGGATCTGCTCGAGGCTGACCGGAGCGAAGTCCCAGCAGTCCACACCCACATCAAGGCTCTGGCGGTTGCCCGGGAGACTGCCATGGCTGTGGCCGTAGAGGTGGATTGTGCCCCAGCGCATCGCGTTCCACACCCTCATCCCGTAATGCAGAAGCTCGATGCGCTGGCCGCCGACCACGATCTCGCGGTACGGCGCGAGCTCGGACGCCCAGCGCTGCTGCAACGTGGGGGCTTTCTCGTGGTTCCCCAGCGTGAGGTGCTTGCGGCCGTTCAGCTTCTTGAAGATGCCCGCCAGACGCTTCGGGTCGCACTTGTACGCGAAATCCCCAAGGTGGTGGACATCGTCGTCCGGGCCCACCACGGCGTTCCAGCGGGCGATCAGCGCCTCATCATGCTCGTCGATGTTGGCAAACGGGCGGCGGCAATGCTCAAGGATCCGGGCATGGCCGAAGTGCGAGTCGCTGGTGAAGAAGACCGCCATCTGGAACTCCTGACCGGGTGCCCCGGACGTCCAGGAGGCGCCGGGGCGGATTACATGCGCTTGCTCGCAATGCCCGACACCGTCGGGCCGTTCGCGGGGGTCGGTATCTGCACGCCGAAGGCCAGCATCGCGGTCGCACTTCTCCAGATTGGTCCCGCCATTTTACCTCGACACGGACCCTGCGATCAATGGTGGCTTCCGTCACATGAGATGCCTCTTAGGATTGCATGGTGGCTGTGTGCGGTGGTGTGGGAGGCAGCGGGCTTCTCGTCGCCTGAGCGTGGTTGGCCATCCGCTTGGGCAGTGGGGCGGCACGATCGCCTCGGGCGACACCACACAGAATGAACGGGATGTCTACACCATAGACATTCCCATAGGGTCTGCATCACGTAGCGATCGTTGCTGCCGTGGCAAAACGGTGTCATCCCAAAGCAAAACTGGCGACATAATATCGCCGAATCGGAGCATAATTCATATTCATGTAGGGGAATATGTAGGTTGCCGTGCTAAATTTTTGGCCTCATATTTTTGCCAGACACGCCCAACAGCGACACGGCAGAATGGCAATGACCCAGCAAATTGACCCCCAACGTCTGATCGAACTCCGCAAGCGGAAGAGCTATTCTCAAGCAAATCTTGCCGAAAAAGCGGTCGTCACCAAACAGACCGTCTATCGCCTTGAGAACGGCCGCCAGAAGAACCTTCGAAAGAACACGCTTCTGGCCCTGTGCAAGGCGCTCGGCGTCGACGAGGACGTACTGAGCGGGCGGAAGCCGTTGCCGCCGCTGGACGCGCAGCCGTCGTCCGCGGTGTCGGCTGAGGAATACCAGCTGAACGTCCGCATGGACGGCGCCATTCGCAACGCTTTCACGCTGACGTCACTCCGGTATGGGATCTCGATCCCCCGGATGGTCGAGCTGGCGCCGCTGCTGGTCGGGCTTGTGTGCGAGCAGAGCCTGAAGCGGCGCCAAGAAAAACTCAGTGAACTCCTGACGCTGTTCGACCACGAGGATAAGCTGGCCAGGAACTTTCCGCACCTCCCGGGTGAGATCGTTGCACTGAGCTTTGTGGGGGAAGAGGCCATCCAAGGGGAGCAGCGATCCATCAAAAAGCGGGATGTTTTCGGCGCCAAGCTGGCGCTCGAGCATGTCGACGCCGACTACGACGAAGGGGCGGACAACCCGCTGGTCGTCTACCTGCGGGAAGTCGCCGCCGGGGTGCCAGGGGTGGAGAGCGTCGACCGCTATGACGGAAGGTACGGGACGGAATATCGCGTCTGCCGTGACGAGGCGCTCGCCCTGGCAGGCGGTGACGTCACCTTGGCCGAAGACATTCTCGACGGCAGCGTGGCGCTGCACGAAATGCCGCGCGAGCTGTTCAAGAAGGGTTCAGCCGAGCGCGTGGCGTGGCTGCGGCAAAAGTCAGAGGAAGCCCGCGAACGCGCTGAGAAATTTTTTGCCGAACTGGGGATTTCCGCCGAAGACCTCGGGCTCGGCCGCGAAGGCGATGGAGCTGTGTCATGACCGACGTGTCCGTCACCCGTCACGCAACCACGAGAATGGCGCAACGCGCCCTTCATGCCGATGACCTTGAGCTGATCATGCTGGTCGGCACGGAGGTTGAAGACGGCTACTTGGTCAGGGAGAAGGACTGCCAAGCCGCCGAGCGTTATCTGAAGCGCCTGCTGGACCAGGTACGCCGCCTCCGTGGAGCGCGGGTGGTCGTCGACGGCGAACAGGTCGTCACCGTGTACCGTGCGGGAAGTTCCAAAAAGCGGCATCTTCTCCGCACCACCGAAGAAAGATCTCTGGACAGCTACGGGGGCGACCGCGGGTGTCGGTGGCGTGGTCAACCAGAGCCGCAAGTTGAAGCCTCGGCTGGGCAAAGGCATAGCTTCAGCTGACAGAAACAGGCATCCCGGTGTACAGGTCCAGGTGCCGCGACATCGCTTCAAGGAACGCGCCGAGGCCGCACAGGTCATCCAAGGCTGCGCCCAATCGGCAGGCTGGTGACGGCGAGCAGCCGACTGCCTTCATGGTCCAGGAACTCGACGCGGTATGAGACGCCGGACCGCTCGGACGGGCGGGTCAGGAGATCGAGGTACGTGTACGCGAGGTCGCCCATCCGAGCGGCACGTCGAGCTGGCCGACCATGACCAGCGGGTGCCGCTACGCCAATGTTGCGGAAAGCGTCGGGTCCAGCTCGGGAATGCGTGGCGCCCGCCACCGGGACAGGTCCCTTGGCTCATACCCCTGGCGCCCGGCCTCGGCGGGTGACAGCGTCCGCAACAGCCGCCGCAGCGGCACGGCCGTCCCGGTGCCCCGGTTTCCTCGCAGACCCGGTTCGAGAACGCCTCCGCCAGGTCGATCGCGCCGTCTTCGAACCTGTCGTGCCCGCGCGTGCAGAAGCACAGGCCGCCCGCTTAGAGACGCGGTGCCCGAAACCCTGATCGGCCACCGGCGGGCCATTCCGGTTGACATGACCCCGTTCGTCCACGACGGCCGGGTGACGGACCCGGAACGTGCGCTGTCCAAGACCAAGCTGATCTGGCACGACCTTGAAACAACCGCTGACGACGCCGACCGTGCGGACGTCTCCATCGTGTACGGCGGCGTCGCCCCGGTGCCCATGACGTTCCTGGCGGGCTTCCTTATTGGCGACGAGGGCGCGATCACCATCATGGACTGGATGCGTGAGCCGGGCCGGTGGCGCCCGCTTGACGGTATCGACGATGGCGATCGCTTCGAGCTGGACGGACTTGATAAGGTGCCCCGCGGAACGGCGGACGTCGCGGTCGCGGTCGAGGTTTCCTACAAGCTCGACGAGCCCGGCTTCCGTCTCACGACGGGCAACATACCCCTGGTGCGGATCTACCTCCCCCAGGGGAGGCCGGACTGCCACTGGTCGGAGGAGAAGCAGCAGGCGCTCGCCTCCGATTTCCTGGCCGCCATGGTCGCGCTCGAGGGAAGAGGGGTCCGGCGCATCCACATGACGGTTGCGGCGCCGAACAGCGTCGTGTTCCGGCTCGGCCGGGCCTACACAACCGAAACCTGCCCGAACTCCTCGTCTACCAGTACGAGCGCTCGGCGATGCCGCCATTCCCATGGTCGGTCCGGATGCCAACGCATGTAGTGCCCGAGGCCGGTGTGGTCCGGACTGAATCGGTATCCGCTTAGTACAGTAGTCCCACCCTAATCGCCAGGCGAAGGGACTATCAGGACTTGGCCTTGCGGTGAAACCGCGCAGTGCGTTCACCTGCGCGGTCGCGCGGATACAGCCAAATTGATTGAAATGCAACGAAAGCAAGTAAAGAGGGCGGCGCCAGCTTCACGATCGCCATCTGCGACACCACTCCGTCCGAACATATCGCTTCCTCGAAAGTTGGGGCAACTGTTTGATTCAGGCGTTTGGCAGCAGATACCCCAAATCGACCCCGAGCTTCAGCATATTCATCGCCTCCAGCTTGTTCTTCAGCGTGACGTGTTTCAGGTAGCGGCTGCCTTCCCCGATCAGGTCGGAGGTGCTGTGCCCCATGATCGCCTTGACGAACACCGGGTTCGCACCGGCGTTTAGGATCAGTGTCTCAAAGGTCCCGCGGAAGCTGTGGAAGTCGACGCCAGGCTTGTAGATCCCGATTTCTCGGCGGTACTCGGTGAAGCGCCGCGTGTAGTAGGCGCCCAGCCGCCGATCAGGCCCCTGGCCGCTCAGGTCCGGCCAAAGCCGCTTGCTGTTCGTCCTGCGCCGTTCGGCGACCAGCGTCATGAAGCCCAGGGCGATGAGGCCGCCAGGGATCGGCACCTCACGCACTGAGTTAGCGTTTTTTGTCCGCCGTTCATCTTCCGCATGGACCAGGAAGAAGTCGATGCCATCCCGTTTTCTGATGTCGGCCGTGTGCAGCTGAGCAATCTCCTCGAGCCGCATCCCCGTCAGCAAGCCGATAATAGGGAGCCAGAAGGCGGCGCTACGGCGATCCACCTCTGGGCCAACCCACAGCCTTGAACCGAACAGGCGCTTCAGGTCGGCGTCGCTCCACATCGACCGCAGTTCCGAGGCTGGCTTGCCCTCCGGATAATCGAAGCCAGCGAACGGATTCGCCACGAACTCATGGTGACCGTGTTGCCTGAGCCAATCCCAGTAGCCGTGCAGCGCGCTCATGTGCCGTTTGATCGTCTTCATCGCCAACAGAGGCAACTGCTTGCCACCGCGTTGGGCCATGCGGGTGGCCAGTTCGATGTTCTCGCGCATTGTCCCCTTCAATGACGGCGACCGGCCGTGCATCCGGGGCAGCTTGCGCAGTGCCCCCATGAACGACGAGGCATCGCGGCGGGAATAACGGTCAACTGGGCGATCGCCGTGGAACTCGATCCAGAGGCGGAAGGTGGCCCGGTTCTGGAGTGCGGTCTGCTGCGCGCTCCATGCGCCCGTCCCGACCATCTGCTCGATATGCGTCTCGGTCAGCGCGCCGAACATCGGGGCATCGGACGGCGGCTCGCCGGACGCCCCGGCGCCCATGGGCTTCGCTCTGGCATCGCCAGATGGCACGGTCGATGGCGGTCCTGATGCCGCGGACGGCTCAAAAAGCTCAGCCATCCGATAGGCCTCAGGCGACGGCGAGGAAGGCCCTGCGGTATCCTCGCAGGCCGTCATGTCCAACGCCAATTCGGCCCCTGACGGCATGGCCGCCTGCACAAGTCCCGGTACTGGGACCGTCTGCGGCGGGGAAAGAACCTGTCCGAAAGGCCGCCGCAGGACAAGGTCGGCGTGCACCCAGGCGGCCGGGCCGACCAAGTCGCGCATCAGCCGCCGGGCAGCATCCACCGGCAGCGCCGGGTCATGCTCCAGGGCAGCGAAGAGGCGCTCGCTTTCGAGGAAGAGAAGACGGGACCGGATCCCTGCTTCACGCGGGCTGGAGGTCTCCAGCGAACGGTAGATCTCCGCTTTGCCGCCGAGTCGATCCCGCAGGCGCCCGGGGACGCGGCGCCGAAAATGGAAGGTACCAGCCCGCCGACACACATGCTGCATGACCACGCACTCCAAACGAGTGTGGAGCAGCCTATGGAGCATTTGCTCCACGCCACTCAGGCCACCAGCGAAACTGTCTTTGATTTCAAAAGGTTGGTTGGGGGACTAGGATTCGAACCTAGGCTGGCGGAGTCAGAGTCCGCTGTCCTACCGCTAGACGATCCCCCAGACCGTCACC
>NZ_RWIJ01000101.1:243406-283108 GCF_019805165.1 Azospirillum sp. 412522 | reverse complement strand
CGGCGGACGGCCCCAGGGCGAGCCGGGCGGCATGGCGGCAGCGGCCGGAGCGGCGGCCGGATACGACGGCTGCGGAGCCGGCCGGCTGCTGCCACCGAACAGGCTGCCGAACAGGCCGCCACCGCCGGACTGGGCCGGCGCAGAGGCCGCGGGACGTTCGCGCAGCTGGCGCTCCAGCTCCTCGTTGCGGGCGTGGGAGGCGGCGAGCGCCTGCTCCATCATCACGATGGACTGGGCCATCAGATAGGGAGCGGCCGGCTGGCGGGCGATCCGCTCGCGGATCAGCCCCTCGGCCTCGGGATCGCGCGGGCCGGATTGCGCCTCGGCCTGATGCAGCTTGGCGAACAAGTCGTCGATGATCTGGCGTTCGGTCTGGTCCATGGCGATGCTCGTCTTCATGAAGAGGTTGTGGAAGAGGTCCCGCTTCCGGCGCGAGCACCCCGGAGGGGCGTCAGGCCAACTGCCCGGAACGGCGTCGGGGAGGGGCGGCACGCCGGAAGGGCGGCGCGCGTCGGGAGGAAGTCGGAAGCGGGGAGGGCGGGGAGCCGGGGGCGGTATCTCAGGGGCGAGGACATCAGTCCCTCCAAGTGCGGTCACGCCCGTCGGCGCAAGAGCAGGTGAAGAGATCCGACATCGCGACCACGTCTAAGTCGCCAGAGGGGCCCGGATCCAGGTGATGAGCACGTGGCCCCGTCCGCGCCCGCTTTCAAGACGCCCCGCTTGCCTTTTCCTTTCGGAAGAACATATTGCGAACACCGGACGCCAAGGGCCGGGGGCCAAGGCACAGGGATGATCCACGGTGGATGACGCGCTGCTCGACAAGCTCGAAATTCTCGCCGACGCGGCGAAGTACGACGCCTCCTGCGCGTCGTCGGGCGCCAAGCGGCGGACGGGCGGGCCGGACGGCATCGGCTCGACCACCGGGGCCGGCATCTGCCACGCCTATACGCCGGACGGGCGCTGCGTCTCGCTGCTCAAGATCCTGCTGACCAACTACTGCCTGTTCGACTGCGCCTACTGCATCAACCGCCGGTCCTCCAACGTGCGCCGCGCGCGGTTCAGCGTCGACGAGGTGGTGCGGCTGACTCTGGGCTTCTACAAGCGCAACTGCATCGAAGGGCTGTTCCTGTCCTCCGGCATCATCCGCTCGCCCGATTACACCATGGAGCAGCTGATGCTGGTGGCGCGCACGCTGCGGCGCGACCATGGCTTCGCCGGCTACATCCACCTGAAGACCATCCCGGAGGCCAGCCCCTGGCTGATCGAACAGGCCGGGCTGTGGGCCGACCGGCTGTCGATCAACCTGGAGCTGGCCTCCGACCGCAGCCTGAAGGAGTTCGCGCCGGAGAAGGACGGCACCTCGATCAAGGCGGTGATGGGGCAGGTCGGCGAGCGCATCCTGGAAGCCAAGGAGGAGAAGCGCCGCTTCTCCCCCGCCGGGCAGAGCACCCAGATGATCGTCGGCGCCGACGCCTCCACCGACCTGTCGGTGCTGGAGACCAGCGACACGCTCTACCGCCGCTACGGGCTGCGCCGGGTCTATTATTCCGCCTTCAGCCCGATTCCGGAGGCCAGCTCCGCCCTGCCGGCCAAACCGCCGCCGTTGCAGCGCGAGAACCGGCTGTACCAGGCCGACTGGCTGCTGCGCTATTACGGCTTCACGGTGGAGGAGATCGCCGCCGGGGGCGAGGGCGGCATGCTGGACCTCGGCATCGACCCCAAGCTGGCCTGGGCCCTGAAGAACCGCGAGCGCTTCCCGGTCGACGTCAACCGCGCCGACCGCGAGATGCTGCTGCGCGTGCCGGGGCTGGGGGCGCGCGCGGTCGACAAGATCGTCGAGGCGCGCCGCCACGCCACCCTGCGGCTGGAGGATGTGGCGCGGCTGTCGTCGGGGCTGAAGCGGTCGCGCGCCTTCCTGATCGCCGCCGACCACCATCCGGGCGGGCTGACCGACCGCGCCGACCTGCGGCAGAGGCTGGTGGCGCCGCCCAAGCAGCTCAGCCTGTTCTGAGGGACCAAGCCATGCATCGCCCCATGTACCGCGTGGAGCTGAGGGACGGCGCCGATCTGGACGGCTTCCGCCGCGCGTTGCGCGGGCTGGTCGCCCTGGGTGTGGAACCGGACGAGGTGACGTGGAGCGGCGGGTCGGCGCCGTCGCTGTTCGGGGCCATTCCCGAAGCTGGGGCGGCCCCTTTGCCGGCTGACGCGCCGCCGGTTCCGCTGCCGCGGCCGGTCGGAGACCTGATCGGCACCGTGGTCTGCCATCGCGATCCGGAACGCTACGCCCTGCTGCACCGGCTGGTCCGGCGGGTGGTGCGGGGGGAGCGCGACATGCTCGACCACCATGCCGACCCGCTGGTCCAACGGCTGGCGATGCTGGACAAGGCGGTGCGGCGCGACCTGCACAAGATGCACGCCTTCCTGCGTTTCCGCGAGGTGCGCGACCCTGATGGCGGGGAGCGCTACGTCGCCTGGTTCGAGCCCGACCATTTCATCGTCGAGGCGACCGCCCCCTTCTTCGTCGAGCGCTTCGAGAGCCTGGTCTGGACGATCCTGACGCCGGTGGGGTCGCTGCATTGGGACCGGCGCTCGCTGACGGTCGGGCCGGCGGCTTCGAGACCGGAGGGGCTCGACCGCGACGACCGTTTCGCCGAGGGCTGGCAGCGCTATTACGAGAGCACCTTCAACCCGGCGCGGGTGAACCCGACGGCGATGCGGGCGGAGATGCCGCGGAAATACTGGGCCAACTTGCCGGAAGCGGCGGCCATCCCCCGCATGATCCGCTCCGCCCCTGCGCGGGTGCAGGCGATGATCGAGGCGGAGGCCGCGGCCCCCCGCCGCCGCAACCCCGACAAGGCCGTCGCCGCCATGGCCCGGCAGGAGCCGGCGACGCTGGCCGAGTTGAACCGCATCATCCGGGCGGCCGATCCCCTGGTGCCGGGGGCGACGCAGGCGGTGCTGGGCGAGGGGCCGGTGGGCGCCGCCATCGCCATCGTCGGCGAGCAGCCCGGCGACCAGGAGGATCTTGAGGGCCGTCCCTTCGTCGGCCCGGCCGGCCAGTTGCTGACCCGCGCGCTGGAGGAGGCCGGGATCGAGCGCGGCGCCGCCTACCTGACCAACGCGGTGAAGCATTTCAAGTTCGTCGCCCGCGGCAAGCGCCGCCTGCACCAGTCGCCGACCGCCGGCGAGGTGAAGCATTACCGCTGGTGGCTGATGAAGGAGCTGGGCTTCGTCCGCCCGCGGCTGGTGGTGACGCTGGGCGCCACCGCTGCGCTCGCGCTGAGCGGGCGCAGCGTGTCGGTGCTGCGGGAGCGCGGGCCGATGAGGTTCGGCCAAACGGGAGAGGGGGATTGGGAGGGGTTCGTCACCATCCACCCCTCCTACCTGCTGCGCCTGCCGGCGGGCGAGGGGGCGGAGCAGGCCCATCGCGACTTCGTCGCCGACCTGCGGCGGGCGCGGGAGATGGTGGAGGGAGCGGGTTGACGGCTGTTATGAAGCCGTTCGAGGATCGCGCATCAGGGAGGTTCCCATGGAAAATAGCGAGCGTGCCACACAGCGCCGGGAGCTTTTATCTCTGAAATCCGATGTGGATCGGGGGATGTGCGATCTGGCCGCCGGCTGCGTGGCGGATTTCGATGTCGGCCGTATCATCGAGCAGGGGAAGAAGCACCGTATCCCCTCCTCCATCTCCACAATGAAGTGAAAGCAGCTTCTTCCCCAACCCTTCCAAAGACGCCAACTTGTAGGTTTGGCCGCTCTGGCGGCCAAGTACGTCCCTTATCAGCCGTCATCCCCGCGAAGGCGGGGATCCAGCTGTTTCAGCCGCTCGGCCACGGGCTTCCTGGATCCCCGCCTTCGCGGGGATGACGCCGAAAGAGGTGCCGCCCCATGGGAAACTGGCACAGTCCTGTAGGTTAGCGCCTATGGAAGAACCGGGAGGGGGGCAAAACTCACCCTCCCCCCTCAGATCACCTCGCGCCGCCGCAGCTCGCCGATCACCTGGGCGACCATCTCGTCGGCAGTCTGTTCGGCGCCCTTCAGCGTGATCTCCGGGGCTTCCGGCGGCTCGTAGGCGCTGTCGATGCCGGTGAAGTGAGGAAGCTGGCCGGCACGCGCCTTCTTATACAGTCCCTTCGGGTCGCGGGCCTCGCAGACCTCCAGCGGCGTGTCCATGAAGATCTCCAGGAACTCGCCCTCCTCCACCAGCGAGCGCGCCATGCGGCGCTCCTCGCGGAAGGGGGAGATGAAGCTGACCAGCACGATCAGACCGGCTTCCACCATCAGCTTCGACACCTCCGCCACCCGGCGGATGTTCTCCACCCGGTCCTCGTCGGTGAAGCCCAGATCCCTGTTCAGCCCGTGGCGGACATTGTCGCCGTCCAGGACCATGGTGCGGCGGCCGAGCCGGTGCAGCTCCTGCTCCAGCCGGTCGGCGACGCTGGACTTGCCGGAGCCGGACAGGCCGGTGAACCACAGCACGCAGGGCTTCTGCAGGCTGCCCGCCCGCGCCGCCTTGTCCAGCTTCGAGGCGTGGCGGTGGATGTTCGACGCCCGGCGCAGCGGGAAGCGGATCATCCCGCAGCCGGCGGTGGCGTTGGTCAGCCGGTCGATCAGGATGAAGCTGCCGGTCTCGCGGCTGTCGGCATAGGCGTCGAACGGGATCGGCCGGTCGAGCGCCAGGTTGCAGAACCCGACGTCGTTGAGGTCGAGGTGCTTGGCGGCGGCATGCTCCTGGGTGTTGACGTTGATGGCGTGCTTCAGCTCCGTCACCTGGGCGCCGACCGTCGCCGTGCCGGCCCGCAGCAGGTAGGAGCGGCCGGGCAGCAGCGGCTGCTCGTCCATCCACACCACATGCGCCGCGAACTGGTCGGCCACCTCCGGCCGGCCGGCGGCGGCGACGATCATGTCGCCGCGGCTGGCGTCGACCTCGTCGGCCAGCACCAGCGTGACCGCCTGTCCGGGCAGCGCCGTCTCCAGATCGCCGTCCATGGTGACGATCCGCGCCACCCGGCTGGTCCGCCCGCCGGGCAGGATGGCGACATCGTCGCCGGTGCGCACCGGGCCGCCGACCACCGTGCCGCAGAAGCCGCGGAAGTCCTGGTTGGGCCGGTTGACCCACTGCACCGCCATGCGGAAGGAGCCGAGCTTTTCCTCAGCGGAGGCGTCGACGCTCTCCAGATGACCGAGCAGGGTGGGGCCGCCGTACCAGCCCATGGCGTCCGACGGCGTGGTGACGTTGTCGCCGGTGAGCGCCGAGACCGGGATGCAGGTGACCTCGGTGATGCCGATGCGCTGGGCGAAGACGCGGTAGTCGGCGGCGATGCGCTCGAAGGTCTCGCGGTCCCAGCCGACGGCGTCCATCTTGTTGACCGCCAGCACGACATGGCGCACGCCCAGCAGCGAGACGATGGTGCTGTGGCGCCGGGTCTGGGTCAGCACGCCCTTGCGCGCGTCGACCAGCAGCACCGCGGCGTCGGCGGTCGAGGCGCCGGTGACCATGTTGCGGGTGTACTGCTCGTGGCCCGGCGTGTCGGCGACGATGAACTTGCGGCGGTCGGTGGTGAAGAAGCGGTAGGCGACATCGATGGTGATGCCTTGCTCGCGCTCCGCCGCCAGCCCGTCGACCAGCAGGGCGAGGTCGAGCTGGCCGGCGCCGGTGGTGCCGAAGCGGCCCGAATCCGCCTCCAGGCTGGCCAGCTGGTCCTCGAACAGGCATTTGCAGTCGTAGAGCAGCCGGCCGATCAGCGTCGACTTGCCGTCGTCCACCGAGCCGCAGGTGATGAAGCGCAGCAGGTCCTTGCCGTTCTGGCGGGCCAGATACGCCTGCACCTCGTTCGCGACGTCCGGGGGGGCGGCATCCGCGGGAGCGGCGATGGGATCGAGGTCCTTCAGCATCAGAAGTAGCCTTCCTGCTTCTTCGCCTCCATGGAGGCGGCGGCATCCTGGTCGATCACGCGGCCCTGCCGTTCCGAACTGGTGGACAGCAGCATCTCGCGGATGATCTCGGGCAGGGTGGCGGCGGTGCTGCGCACGGCCCCGGTCAGCGGATAGCAGCCGAGCGTGCGGAAGCGCACCCAGGCCATCTCCGGCACCTCGCCGGGACGCAGCGGCAGCCGGTCGTCATCGACCATGATCAGCGTGCCGTCGCGCTCCACCACCGGGCGGGGCTTCGCGAAATAGAGCGGAACCACCGGGATGTTCTCCTGGTGGATGTATTGCCAGATGTCCAGCTCGGTCCAGTTCGACAGCGGGAAGACGCGGATGCTCTCGCCCTTGTGGATGCGCCCGTTGTAGAGGCTCCACAGCTCCGGCCGCTGGCTCTTCGGCTCCCAGCGGTGGGTGGCCGTGCGGAAGGAGAAGATGCGCTCCTTGGCGCGGCTCTTCTCCTCGTCGCGGCGCGCCCCGCCGAAGGCGGCGTCGAAGCCGTGGGCGTCGAGCGCTTGGCGAAGCCCTTGCGTCTTCATCACGTCGGTGTGGACGGCCGAGCCGTGGCTGACCGGGCCGATGCCCTGGCGCACGCCCTCCTGGTTGATGTGGACCATCAGGTCCAGCCCGAGATCCCGCGCCATGCGGTCGCGGAAGGCGATCATCTCCCGGAACTTCCAGGTCGTGTCGACATGCAGCAGCGGAAAGGGCGGCTTCGACGGGTAGAAGGCCTTCATCGCCAGATGCAGCAGGACCGAGCTGTCCTTGCCCACCGAATAGAGCATGACAGGCTTCTGGAACTGGGCCGCCACCTCGCGCATGATGTGGATGCTCTCCGCCTCCAGCCGCTGGAGATGGGTGAGACGGGCCGGCGTGGTCAGGATGGCGGGCAACGCGTCCTCAGGACCGGAAGCGGAACCGGGCTGGGGAATTTCCCTGGCCGCGGGGCGGGTGTCGAGCAGTGGATCAAGCAGCATAGCCGGCCTTCTTCTGCATGTCTCCGGCCACGGCGTCGAACACGGTCCGACGCTTGCGCGACCAGTCGATCGGGCGCTTCGAGGGGTCGAAGCCTTCGGGTTTGGCGACGGGGGTCCAGCTGACCTCGCCATTGCTGCGCGAGGCGCGGGACGATCCCAGGATGGGCAGGTCGCCGATCCGGTCGAACGGATAGCGTCCCTCGTCCAGGTCCAGGAAGCGCATAAGGTCGCGGGCCGTGCCGTCGGGGGCGGCCACCGCGTCCTCGAAGCGGATCAGGTGGCAGGCGTCGGCGCTCATCCGGCTCTGCGCCTCCAGCGCCGCCTCGGTGCCGAAGCTCCATTCGCGGCAGACGTCGGCGAAGGTCCGGCCGAGGAAGCGCAGCGGCCAGGTGTCGATGGTGGACTGCACGGCGCGGCGGCCGTCACGGAGCACGATCAGGCAGCGCTCCGTCGGAAACAGATAGGGGAAATACCGCATCATCCGGGTGTGGGGCGACTTGATGACCACCGTCTTGTCCGCCGGAAACTCGGCTTCGATCCGCCGCAGGAATCCACTCACCATATAGCAGAAAGTTTCCAGATCGCTAAACGACTCCCGGTTGCGCCGATAAAGGCGCAGGAAGCGTCCCTCATAGGTGCGCGCATCCTCCACCGTGTTCAGGAAGGGAAGCTCGCGGATGCCGTAGGGGTTGACCACCACGTCGGGATGCAGTTCCAGCAGGCTCTGGAGATAGTTGGTTCCGCTGCGCGGCATTACCCCATGCAGGAAGACGATGCGCGGTACGGGACAGGGTCCGGCGGCATTCGGCAGGCTCCCGCGGACCGACTGGGCCACCGACCGCAGATGACGGGCGTTCTCCTCCGTGAACCAGGAATCGAAGAAGGCCGACCTTTCCGTGCTTGGAAGTCTAAGAAGCCGCTTTCCAAAAAAACCTATTTCTTTCTGAAGGCGATGAGCTGCACTTCCCCCAAAATGGCTTTTCACGGATTCAATATAATGATCGGCTGTCAGGGTCTTTTCGCTCCAAAACATCACGGCCTCCTTTCGATTCACCGCTCCACCAGGGATCCCGCCTTTCCTGGATTTCGGAAACCGGTGCATCTTCCCTGTAATTCGGGCAATTGTTGCTTCTCTTGGTTTGAGATAATCCCATCGAATGGGAATTTTTATCTCTAATCCGGATCTACCCCAATAAGATCATAAATCTTCTAATGAATGCCTCAATGGTGGGTCGTCAGATCGGCAGCAATCATGCAGAAATCTGTCTTCCTATATTGTTAATAGAGAAATACAGTTCAGATCTCTCTTTATATTTACTGATAGGCGTAGGACGATAAATTCCAAACCATTCTGTTTAATCAGCCAAACGGCGGAAAATTCATAAATGGTTATTATATTATTTGCTTTAACGATAACGAAAATCCCCAAGCACAATGCCCGGCAATCCGATCTTTCGGGTAAACGGGGGCAGCCGAAGGTTCGTTCCCCCCTCCTGTACTTTTTCAGGAGGCCGGGCGAGCGGCCTTGGGTCGGGCATGCAGCTCCTGTGACGAGGAGAGCGCCGTGGTGGCTGCCGGCTGCACGCCATGGACCGATGCGCGGCTCTGCCTCGGGCGCCCGGGGCGCCGAACCGGATGCCGTCCATCATGCGTCGGCACACCAGCGCTTCCACATGGCCCGATAGGCATCCTCCACCGCCACCGTCAGGCCCTGGACGTCCATCAGCGGCGAAGTCTCCAGGATGCCGCGCAGCCTCCGCCGGTAATCGGCCAGCCGCTGCGGATCGCGCGACAGGGCGACGGCGATGCCGACATACTCATCCGGCGTCAAAGCAACCAGTTCGGGCAGGCCCAGTCCGTTCAGCAGATCGGCGGTGACGCGGCCGACCAGCGGCTCCGATCGCAGGCAGACCAGCGGGACGCCCATCCACAGCGTGTCGAAGGTCGTCGTCCCGCCATTGTAGGGAAAGGGATCGAGCGCGATGTCGATGCGGTCGTACGCCCTGTAATAGGCTGCCGTCAGCGAGGCGCCCTCCAGCAGGAGCCGTCCGGGCGCGACGCCATGTCCGGCAAAGGCATCCAGCAGCGACCGCGCGCGTTCGGGCGCGTCGAGGCCGTGGGACTTCATCATCAGCCGCGCCTGCGGGGCGGCGTGCAGGATGCGGCTCCACAGGGCGATCACCTCGGGCGTGACCTTGCTGGCGTTGTTGGTGCAGCCGAAGGTCAGCGGCGTCCCGTCGCCGGCAAGGGCGGGCGGCGGCGCCGGCAGGCCGGTATCGATCATCGGCTGGTAGCAGCCGCCGGCCGACGGAAGCTCGTAGGGTGTCTCGACGAAGAAGCGGCGCCGGTATTCGGGAATGCCGCCGGGCCCGGTCAGGATGTAGTCCATCGCCGGCAGGCCGGTGGTGTTCATGTAGCCGAGCCATGTCGCCTGGACCGGCGCGGCCCGCCGGCCGAACACCGGCAGGCGGTTGCCCGCGGTATGGCCGGCCAGATCGACCAGGATATCGATCCCGTCGGCGCGGATCAGGGAGTCCATCTCCGCGTCGGACAGGCCGGCGGTCGGACGCCAGCGGTCGCAGGCGGCACGGATCTCGTCGGTCACCGCATCCCCGCCGTCGGCCAGTTCGGCATAGCCCGTCACCTCGACCCGGCTCCGGTCGTGGCCGCGGATCACCCCGCGGATGAAGTTGGCCAGGGCATGGCGGCGGAAATCGGGGGAGACGTAGCCGATGCGCAGCCGGCGCTCCGGGTCTCGCGGGTTGGCGAAGGGGCGGGGTGGCCGGCCGCCGCGGGGGGCGCCATGGATGCGGCCGAACAGCACATGTTCGGCGAACAGCGCCTCGGCCCGCTCGTCGCCCCAGTCGTAATTGAGCTGGAAAAGCAGGTTGGAGCGGATCGCGGCATTGTCGGGCGCGATGTCCAGGGCGAGGCGCAGGTGACGGACGGCGCCGTCCCGGTCGCCCAGCAGGCGGAGGACGAGCGCCATGTTGTTGTGCGCCTCGATCATGCGCGGCTCCTGTTCCAGAGCCTTTTCCAGGCAATGGCGGGCCTGCACGGGGTCCTGGCGCTGCAGATGGACCAGCCCCAGGGTCAGCCACGCCACGCTCGAGGCGGGGGTGCAGAGCAGGGCCCGGCGGCAGCATCGTTCCACCGCCTCCAGGTCGATGGCGCCGGACGGGCCGGACTTCAGCAGGCAGGAGCCGAGGTTGGCGAGGCCGGTGGCATAGGCGGGATCGAGCGCCACCGTCGTCCTGAAATGATGCCGCGCCCCGTCGAGGCGGCCGGCGCGGAAATGGATCGCGCCGAAATTGCCGCGCAGGCGGGCGTTGTCCGGCGCGATCCGCACCGCCCGTCGCAGGACTCCGATCGCCGGTCCGGTCCGATGCGCGGAGAGCAGGACATTCGCCAGATTGGCATGGAGCAGGACTCCGGCGGGATCGAGGGCGATCAGGCGGCTGTACAGGGATCCCGCCTGCTGCAGCCTTCCCGCCGACAGCAGCGCATTGGCCGCCCGGATCAGGGCGTCGTCGAGCATCGCCTCCCGCCGCTGCCGCTCCCGCGCCGGCAGTGTTTGAAAGGCTGGCGGCTGAAAGATTGGCGGTTGAAAAGGGAGCGGCTGGAAGGCGGCGGCCGCGCTGCCGTCGCCCTCCTCCAGCAGAGCCAGCAGGCCGAAGGCGATGTTGGTGGCGCTCCAGGGCCCGTCCGGCCCGACCCGCGCACCGCGGCGGAAGGCCCGCAGCGCATCGGCGGGGCGGGCCAGGCCGCGCAGGCTCACGCCCAGATGGTTCCACAGCTCCGCATCGGCCGGATCGCGGCACAGGGCGCCGCGCAGCAACGCCGCCGCCGCCTCGCCGTCGACATGGCGGCGCAGGCGCTCGGTCAGCGCCAGCAGCGCGGCCCGGTCATCCGGCGGTCCGGCATGGCGGACCAGACGCCAGACCGCCGCCTCGGCAAAGCGCCCCTCGGCTTCCAGGGCTTCGGCCTCCGCCCCGCCCGACCGTCCGGCGGCGGAGAGCGGAACGCGACGGCCGGTATCCGCATCGGGCGGAAGGGACGGCGGCATCGCGTCCCGTCCGCTCTCCACCAGGGCCCGCAGATGCTCCAGCCGGGGCTTCATCTGCGCCTCCTCTCCGAACAGGCGCAGGAAGGCCGCCTGCCCCTCCCCGCCCAGCCGGTGCAGCCGCTCCGGGTCGGCCAGCCAGGAGGCGAGCCGGTCGGCGATCCGCCCGGCATCCTCGTCCAGGATCACGATCTCGCCGTCCGGACGCAGGCCGCGGTTCATGCCGAGCGGGTCGGTGGCGAAGACGGTGACCCCGCAGACGCCCGCCTCGACGCAGGCCGTCGTCGGAAAGCCGTCGAAGGCGCCGCGGGCGATCCGCCAGGGCCGGTTGGCCGACAGGATCCCGTCCATGCCCGCGAAGAAGCCGGCCAGCCAGCGGGTGGGGCGTGGCCCGTGGAAGGTGAGGCGGCCGGCGAGCGCCGTGACGTCCAGGACCTCCGGCCCGAAATTACCGACGACATGGAAACGCACCCGGGGGAAGCGCGGAGCCAGCAGCCGGGCCGCCGCGATGAACAGGTCGTAGCCCTTGTCGGTGCCCCGCGGCGTGTAGCGCTTCGCGACGAAGCACAGATCCAGCGTGTCCTTGTCGATGCCGTAGCGCCGCCTGGGCACGGCATGGCGGCGGTAGACGTCGACCGGCACCACCCCGCCATGGATCAGCCGCATCGCCCCGTCGGGCAGGCCGAAGCGGCTGCGCAGATAGTCGCGGGTCAGATCCTGGGTGACGATCACCGAGCGGAACTGCGGCGAGGCGAACAGGCGGGACAGCGCCGCGTCGGAGTGCGGATCGTCCAGCAGGAAACCGCCGCCGGGGTAGAGGGTGAAGCAGAAGGGGATGCGGAAATGCTCGAACAGCGGCCTGAACAGGGCGGCGTTCATGGCGAACATCGCATATCCGGCCTGCGGCACCGCGAAGTCCGCCGGGCGTCCGTTCCCATCGGCGCAGCGCAGGCGGACCTGCCGGCTGTCGCCTGGACGCGCCGGGTCGGACAGCTCCGGGACAAGGGCGCGGACCCGGCCGGCATGGCCGGGATGCAGGGCGTGGTAGCCGGCCAGCGACCGCCCGAACTCTTCCCGGTCATAGGGACGGAAGGGGTCGCGGCCGAAGCTGTAGACCGCCGCACCCGGAAAGGCGTCGAGGCAGCCGGAGAACTCCCGCAGCTGGAAGCCGGTCAGCAGGTTCGGGAAACGGTCGTCGAACAGGCCGAGGGAAGGGGCCGCGCCGCCGGTCATCCGCCACTCCGCAGCATGATGCGGGCCACCGCCCCGTGCAGCGCCGGGTCCCGCAGGCGGGTGGCGGCGAACAGCCAATGCAGCCGGTCGCGGGGAATGGCGGCCACCCGCTCCGCCGTCGCGGGAAAGGCGCCGTCCATTGCCGCCAGCGGCCGGCTTCCCGTTCCGGCCGGCCCGGCGCCGTCATCATACAGCCAGGCGCCAAACCGCTCCGCCTCCTCCGCCGCCGGGTGGACGACCAGATGAAGCAGGAGCGCCCGCAGCTGCGCGCGCAGGGCCGGGTCGGCGAAGCGCTCCCCGGCGCCTTCTCCGCGGGCGGCGACCGCGTCGAGATGGCGGCGCCAGTCCCGCGCGAAGGCCAGGACGCCGGCCTGCACCGCCGCCATCGCGGCGGCCTGCCCGTTGCCGACGATGCGCGGCTCCAGCAGCGGCCGGCCGTCGATCCCGTAGCCGCACAGGCTGCCCTCGGGGGTGGCGCAGCTCTGCTCCAGCACCTCCGGCGAACGGCAGACGCAGCGGGTCAGGTCGTTGGGATTGCCGTTCTGCCCGAGATAGCCTTCGACGATCCCGCCCTCGCGCTGGGTGGCGAGGCATTCGGTGGCGGTGACGAGATAGAAGCCATGCACCCGACCGCCGATCCCCGCCGCCCGCAAGGCGCGCTGGAGTCCGCGCTGGATGGTGGCGGCGTAACCGAGGTCGGCCAGGAACAGCGGGCCGCCGTCCAGCCGGGCGCCGGACAGGCGCAGCTGGGCAAGCAGGCGTCCGCGCAGGTCCGATGCCCCGGCGAGCAGCCGGTCCAGCAGAGGCGGGCGACAGAGGGCGGCGGCCATCTCGGCCGGCCCGGCTCCGCGCAGCTCCGCCGCCGCGCGTTCGCCGTCGGGACCGGGAAGCAGGCGCCGCAGCATCTCAGCCGCCGGCCGGCCCGACAGGGAGAGACAGTCCGCCACCGCCGCCGGATCGTCGTCCGCCAGCCCGGCATGGAGGGCCACGGCGCGGTTCAGCCACAGCGGGGCCGCGACAGGAATCCCCTCCTTTGGCCCCTCCTCCTGTCCATCCTTCTGCCCGGCCTGCCCGCCGGTCATCGCCTGTACCAGCGGCGCCAGCAGATGTCCGGCCCGCATCAGGCACAGAAGGCGGTCGCCTCCCTCCCCGCGCACCCGTTCGGCCGCCCAGCCGGCGAAACCCGCCAATACCGGCCCCAGCCTGACCGCGCCGTAACGGTGGAAGGCGGCGTCCGCCCCCTGCCCGGCGGAGCTGCCATGGCGCCGCCGCACGGCCGTCACCCCGAAATCTCCGGAGGCGGAGGACAGGCGCCGGGCGCGCTCGTGCCACAGCGCCGGCCATTCGGCGGCGCTCCCGACCCCGGCAGCCCTCCCTCCCGCCGCGGGCAGCAGGATGACCGGCACGCCGGCACGCGCGGCGCCGGCTCCGTCGGTGTCCGGATCGTCGCCGACATGGAGGATGCGCTCCGGCGGCAGGCCGCCGGCCGCCGCCAGACGCTCCAGCAGCCCTTCGGCCTTCGACAGCCCGGCCTCGTGCGACAGCATCATCCAGGATGCCGGCGCCGGAGGCATCTCCGCCAGCAGGGGCTCCAGAAGGCCGTGGATCAGGGAACGCGGCAGATAGGTGTCGCTGACGAAGGCGACCGGCACGCCGTAGCGGAGCGTCGCGGCGAGCAGGCCGAAGGCATCCGGCGCCGGAAAGCACAGAGACCGCTCCAGCGCCATCTCGCGGGCGGCGAGCGCCTTGCGGTCCGCAGCGGCGATGCCGTCGGGGAAGGCGGCCCAGATCCCGTCCAGCGTCACTTCGCGCGAGCCGCGGCGGCGGGCGGCGTCGGCGCGCGCGATGCCTTCGCACTGGAAACGGACCGCCGCGAAGGACGCGGCGTCATGCCCCGGCATCAGCAGGCCATCGTCGGCCAGCCGCCGCCCCAGCAGCAGGAACAGATCGGCCGGGCGCGGCAGCCGGCGCAGAACCACCGTGTCGAACACGTCGAGCGACAGCAGCGAGACGGTCCCGGACGCCAGCCTCGCGACCACCGGACGGAAGGGGGAGGGCGCCGTCATGCCTCCGCCCGCGCCGTCCCGATCCCAGTCCCGGCCCCGGCCCCGGCCTCGTCCAGGCAGAGGCGCAGGGCGTCTGCGACCCGGCGGCGCTGCCCGTCCGTCAGGTCGGGAAAGAAGGGGAGTCCAAGACAGCGGGCCGCCAGATCCTCCGTCACCGGCAGGGGGTCGCGCGGGCAGCCGGCGAAGGCCGGATGGGCATGGCAGCCCGATTGCCACCAGCGCCTCGTCTCGACCCCCCGGTGCTCCAGCGCTGCCGCCAGACGAACCGCCGGCAGCGGAGTCAGCACGCAGCAACAGCTGGACACCGCGTCCCCGCCGAACCCAGGCGCCGGCTCCACGCCCGCGATGGCGGCCAGATCGGCGCGGTAGCCGTGCGCCAGGGCGGCCAGCCGTCCGCGCCGCGCCGGCCAGCCGTCCAGGGCCGCCAGACCGACGGCGGCGGCATGCTCGGCCATCTTGGCGTTGAGCCCGGGCAGCTCGGCACAAGGCGAGCCGAGAAAGCCGAAATTGCCCAGCCGCCGCGCCCGCTCCATCCGGACGCCGTCGCCGTCCAGCAGCAGTCCCCCCTCGCCGATGCCCAGCGCCTTCGTCGCGTGGAGGCTGACCACCATCTGCAGGCGGGAGGACGACAGGCCGCAGCGGCCGAGCGCGTCGAAGCCCGCCGCCGCGTCCACCACCACCGGAATGCCGGTGTCGGCGCTCAGGCGCTCCCAGGCCGCCAGATCGAGCGGAGCGCCGAAGGGCAGCACCAGCACGATGGCGGCCACCCCGCCCAGGTCGGTCCTGGCGCGGAGTCTTGCGGGATCGGGCGCCCAGCTGTCCGGAGCGACGTCGATGAAATGCGGCACCAGCCCCGCCGCCATCGCGGCGGCCGGCGTGGCCACGAAGGTCCAGGACGGCATCAGGCAGAGCCGGCCCGTCCGCTCTCCTTCACCCAGGGCCACTCCCAAAGCCGCCCCCCCCAAAGCCGCCCCCAAGGCTGCCGTCAGAGCGGCGGTGCCGTTGGCGAAGGCGGCGACCGTTCCGGCCGGCCGGCCGAAATGGCGGCACAGCCTGTCCTCCAGCCTTTGCAGCAGCGGGCCGTGGTTGGCGTAGCGGCGGCTGGCGTCGATCTCGCGCAGCAGCGGGCGCAGGGCGGCCTCGTCCGGCAGCAGCGGCTTCAGCACGGGAACGACGTCCTGATGCTCGGGAAGGAAACCGGCATCCTGCCGGCCGGTGACGCTCTGGGTCACGCTGAACATCGCGATGGGAAAGACGGGAGCGCGACGATACAAGGGGGCGCCTGGGCGGTCAACGCCGCCCCCCGCCGCCCCGACCGCCTTGGCCTGCGGGCGGAAACCCGAAGGACGGAGGACGCCGTCATGGCCCTGGTTCGCATCATCGTCGTCGGCGCGGGCGGCTTCGGGCGGGAGCTTCTCCAATATGCCGGCGACGCCATCGCCGCCGGCCGGCTCGACGGCGAGATCGCCGGCTTTCTCGACGACGGGCGGAGCGACCCGGCGGCCTTCGGGCTGGAGATCCCCGTGCTGGGCGATCCGATGGACTATGCGCCCCGTGCGAACGACCGCTTCGTCGTGGCGGTGGGCGAGCCGGCGGATCGCGCCCGTCTCGCCGGGCGGCTGGCCGATGCCGGCGGAGCCTTCGTCAGCATCGTCCACCCCACCGCCTATGTGGCGCCGACCGCCAGGGTCGGCGCCGGCTGCGTCCTGTGCCCGCTGTGCTTCGTCGGCGCCTTCGCCGCGATCGCCGACCATGCGGTGGTCAACGCCCACGCCTCCCTCGGCCATGACGCCCGGCTGGGACGGGCGGCGGTGCTGTCGCCGCACGCCTCCTGCGGCGGAGGGGCGTTCATCGGCGAGGAGGCGCTGCTGGGAAGCGGCGCCATCCTGCTGCCGGGCCAGAGCGTCGGCGCGCGGGCCCGGGTCGCTCCCGGCGCCGTGGTCTACGGCCCGGTGCCCGACGGGGCGATGGCGATGGGCAACCCGGCGCGCAGCGGCCGGATCGGCGCGCCGGGGGAGTGAGGCCGGCCGTCAGCCGCCCCCATCCGCCGGCCGGGCCGCCACCATGTTCAGGCTGTTCTCCTGCGGCATGGTGCGGCGGATGCCGGCGAAGCCCAGCTGGGACAGAAGGCGGCGCAGCTCCTCCTCGGTGTAGAGGTCGTTGATCTCGGAGCCGATGGCGTCGAACCAGCATTGCGCCCAGCGTTCGCCCTGGAGCGACCGCAGGATCTCCGCCTTGCGCTCGAAGCTCTGGCCGCTCAGCGCCTGACGGATGGTACGGACCTCGTGGTGGTAGGCGAACTCGTCGACGCTGCCGCGCTGGGGTTCGCCATAGACCATGAAATAGAGCAGCCCGCCCGGCCGCACCTGTCCGGCGATGTTGCGCAGGGCGCCCAGCGTGTCGCCGGTGATGTGCACCACCCCATAGCTCCACACCAGATCGAAGCCGCCGCCATAGGGCAGGGGGTCGAGGATGTTTCGCCGTTCGATGGTCACGCCGTCCATGCCGCGGCAGGCCTGGCGCGCCGCCTCCAGCCCGGCGTCGGAGGTGTCGAAGGCGACCACCTCCGCCCCCAGCGAAGCGAAGGTCCAGGTGAAGCGCCCGGGACCGCAGCCGCAATCGAGGATGCGCTTGCCGGCGAACCAGCCGCGCGGCAGGCCCGACCGCTGCTCCACCTCCGCCGCCGCCGTCTCCGCCCAGGCCGGATTGCTGAGGAAGGAGTCGTGATAGGGCAAATGCTTCCACTGATAATCGAAGCTGGCGATCTGGTGGCGGCGCACCGCGTCGATCTCAGGGCTCTGCGGGGTCAGCAGGCGAAGCTGCGACTTGGCGGCATACAGCTCGTCGAGCAGATACTCCACCTTCGCCTCCAGCAGCCGGATGCGGCGGCCGGCATCGCCCCCGGCGGGGTCGAACGGGGCGTCCGGCCCCGCCGTGTCCCCGGCTTCGGCAGACAGATGGGGGGCCAGCCGGGACAGCCGGGGGAAGAGGGGCGGTTCCGCCTCCTCCCGCGCGGCGGGCGACGCCGCGAACAGCGCGCCCGCCTCCGGCCGCACCCCCGGCTTGCCGCGCAGGCTGTAGCGGCGGCCGTTGCGCCGCGGGTCGGAGTTGTCGGCGGTCGAGAAATAGAGCCAGCGGTCCCAATGCGAATAGAGCCCCCGCCCATGGGCGCGGATGCGGCTGTGCAGGGCATGGGGCGGCCCCAGCGGCCGGCCGTCCTCCAGCAGTTCCACGGTGGAACGGCGCTGGTCGGTCTCGCTGTCGCCGGAAGGGAAGGCGTCGCCCAGCCCGACCACCCAGCCCAGCCCCTCGTCGCGGCGGATCAGTCCGTTGGGGATGACGACCTCCACCGGAAGGCCCGGAAGATCGTCATGGGTCGAATAGGAAAGCGCGGCGGAAGCAGGGTCCATGGGCGGCAGGCTCACGATCCGGAGGAGGAGGGGGCAGGAGGACGGGCGGTGTGGGGGTCGATCTCCACCAGCCGCAGGAACTGGCGCGGCAGTTCCACTCCGTCCCACACCGGCCCGAAGGACAGGGCGCGGCCGACCGGAACGATGCGGTCGATGCCCCGCCCGTTCAGGCGGCGGGCCAGAGCGCGCAGCCGGTCGGACGGGAAGCCGAAAACGCCCAGCGTCTGGTCGGCGCGGGCCACCAGCGGACCGATCTCCTCGATGGCGGGGATGCGGGTCTCCAGCAGCGTGCCGGCGCCGAAGGGGGCGAGGGCGGGACGCTCGGGACGCTCCAGCGTCAGCACCGCCAGACGGTTGCCGAAACGGCGGCAGCGGGTCACCGGCAGGTCGAGGACCGTCCGGTGCAGGGCGGTCAGCTTGGCCATCGCCAGCGACGGATCGGGGCGGTAGCCGGCCCGCTGCGCCGCCGCGTCCAGCCGCGGCAGGAAGCGGTCGGCGGCCTCCTCCGCCTGCTCCGTCCCACCGCACCAGACCAGGATTCGGGGGGAGGCGCAGGCCCCCTGGTCGAACCAGTAGAGATCGTTGGCGGCATCCTCCGCCAGCCGGTCCAGCCCGGTCCGGTCCAGGGCCAGGACCGCCGCGCAGTCCAGCGCCATCAGCGAGCTGCGGTCGCCGAAGGCCAGATCCAGCGCCCGCGCCGGCAGCGGCAGGCGGCGGAGATGGGCGATGGACCCGTCGCCGCCCCACACCGCGCGCAGATCGCAGGCCGCCGACAGCGCGGCGCTGACCGCGTCGTCATGGCCGTAGCCGACCAGCGCGACCGAGGCCGCCGCGTCCGGCGCCCGCTCCATCGCCTCGCCCAGCAGGCCCAGCAGCACCGCGGCGTCGCCCATGGCGCCGTCCCGGCTCGGCGCCAAGCCGTCCAGGCGGCCGGACAGGCGCAGGACGCTGCGGTTGCCGGCGAGCAGCGACAGGGCGAGCGGATAGGCGAACAGCGTGTCCACATTGCCGGCGGGCACGAGGAAGGCCAGACCGCGCGGCACCGCCAGCGTGTCCGGCGGCAGCCGCTCCAGCACCGTCCGGCGCAGCCGCTCCAGCGCCGCCGGGCGCAGCCAGAAGCCCAGCGCCTGCAAAGCCGGCCGGTTGCGTGTACGGACATCGGCCAGCAGCCGGGCCGACCAATCGGCGCACAGGGCGATGGCTGCGGCGGAGAAGGGTTCCAGCGCCGGCGCCCCGTCCAGCCGGCGCAGCAGCTCCGCCACCGCGATGCGCTGCGGCCGGGGCAGCAGAAGGTCGAGGTCCGGGACCGGCGGCGGGAAGGGGAATTCCGTCATGGCCCCCTCCGGCCGGCGGTGTCGCCGCAGCCGCGCAACTCGGCGCGCGGCAGCCGGCCGGTGACGGTGAAGGCGGTGCCGCGCCAGCCGCCGCCATTGCCGCCACTGTCGCCGCCGTCCGCGCAGTCCAGGGCATGGAGGACGCCGACATCCTCCGTCAGCAGGCTGTGGCCGGGATAGCTGCGCGGCAGGGCGCTCAATACCTGGATCACCCCCCGGCCGCCGGGGGCGACCGGCTCCCAGCTGTCCGGGTCGCGGATGACGACATCGGACAGGTTGGAGGCGTGGAGAAGCCCGTCCTCCCCTTCCAGGAAGACGGCGCCGACCTGCTCGGCCATGCCGTACATGTTGTGGATGCGCGTCAGGCCGGTCTCCCGCCGCAGCGTCGCCTTGAAGGTGGCGTTGTCCACCGCCTGGTCGGCCAGCGTCTTCCAGCCGCCGCCATGCACCAGGATGCCGGCCGACAGGTCCAGCCCCAGCCTCGCCGCCGCCGGCAGGAAATGGCGCCAGACCAGGGCGGTGAAGCCGAAGATCAGGAACGGCCCGCCGGCCGCGCGGTCGAGCAGGGCGCGGGCCTGCGCCTCGTCGAAGGAGAGATCGGCGTCCAGGGCGAAGCGGTGGTCGCGCCCGAAGGTCATCATGCCCAGCACCCCGGCCGCCCGCGCCGACAGGCCGCCGGTCAGGGTGCCGCGATGGTCGACGATCATCATCGGCAGCCGCTTCGGCCCCAGCAGGCGGGTCATCACCGCGGCGAGCGCGCGGGTCTGCAAGGCCGCCGTCTCCGCGTCCAGGACCACGCGGCTGACCGCGCCGCCGGTGCCGCTCGACGTCAGCACCGCATGCACCGCCTCGTCGGGGACGGAGGCGAGATGGTGGGTCTTGAACAGCCCGACCGGCAGGGCCGGCACCTCGTGCAGGCTGCGGGCCGGAACATGCCCGCCGTGCAGCATGTCCAGCAGGCGGCGGTAGGGCGGGCAGTCCCGGTAATGACGGGCGGTCAGCCCGTCGAGAAGCGGCAGCAGGAGCGCCGCCTTCTCGCGGGGCGGAAGCGAGAATTGCGGGGCGGCCAGAAGGCGGGCCAGCAGATCGTCCGCCTGATGGTCCGGGGAGGTGTCCGGCATCACGGCATCTCCTCCAGCCCCTCTTCCAGCCCCTCTTCCAGCCATGCGCGCAGGCGGGCGTAGTCGATCTTGCCGCGGCCGGTCAGCGGCAGCGAGGCCACGGGGCGCACCGCGAAGACGGAAGACGGATGGCCATATTCCGCCGCCAGCCGGTCCGGCCAGGATCGCACCTCCTCCATGGCGGCGGCCTCCAGGAACAGCACCACCCGGTCGCCGCCATCCACCGCGGCGACCAGGCCGCTGCCGGCCGGCCGGCCGGCGAGGGCCAGCCCCTCCAGCTCTTCCAGGTCGATGCGGTGACCGCAGGGCTTGGCGATGCGGCCCGCGCGCCCGGCGAGATGGAGGAAGCCGTCGGCGTCCAGATGGCCGCGGTCGCCGGTCTCCAGCCGCCCGCCCAGCCGGTCGCCATCCGCGAGATCGCCGCGGCCGGCGGCATAGCCCATCATCACGCCGGGGCCATGGACGACGACCTGTCCAGCGGTGCCGGGGGGCAGCGGCGCGCCGTCCGGCCCGACGACGGCAAGACGGCAGCCGTCGATGGCGCGCCCGGCGGAGCCGGGCCGGCGCGGAAACTCCTCCGGCGGCAGGACGGCGATGCGGGGACCGGCCTCGGTCTGGCCGTACATCACGAACAGGCCGCCATTTTGGTCCCCCTCCCGGCCCCCGCCCCGGCTGGCGCAGAAGCCATGCAGGCGGGCGAGATGGTCGGGGGCGGCACGCCCGCCAGCCTGGACGATCCGGCGCAGCGCCGGCAGCTTCAGCCGGCCAGGGTCGAGCCGGCACAGCATGGCCGCCTGGGCCGGCACGCAGGGCAGGGTGGTGCAGCCTTCCCGACGCAGCATGTCCCACAGCCCTCGCCCCATCATGCCCTGTCCGGTCATCGCCACCGCCGCGCCGGCCGCCAGATGGCTGAGCAGAATCGACAGGCCGAAGGCGTAGGACAGCCGCAGATGGCCGGCCGCCACGTCGCCGGGGGCGATGCGCAGGGCCGCCGCCGCCGACCGCGCATTGGCGGCGAGCCCGCGGCGGGACAGCCGGGCCGTGCGCGGGCTTCCCAGCGTGCCTGAGGTGCTCAGCAGGACCGCCAGATCCGGATGGATCGTTGGCTCCGCGCCGCCGAGGCGCCGCCAGCCGCGCAGGCCGCCGACGGGCATGGGCATGGGCATGGGATGGGCGGCATAGCCGGGCGGGGGCTCCTCCCCCTCCTGCGCCCGCTGGAACAGCCAGAGCGGACGGTAGGCCGCGACCAGATCCCGCCGCCGGCCGGCCGGCAGGTCGTGGTCGAAGGGAGCGGCCGCATGGCCGGCGCGCAGGGCGGCCAGCAGGAGCAGCGCATCGTCCGCCGACGAGCCGCAGAACAGCATCACCAGATCGCGGCCGGCCGGCTCCTTCATCAGCGCCGCCAGCCGGTCCAGCTCCGCCTCCAGCGCCGCGCCGCTCCAGCGCCGGCCCGCGCCGCCGCCGCAATCGCCGCCGTCGCCGTCGATGAGCGATCCCGGCGGATCAGTCTGTCTTGATGATGTAGGGAACATAGGTGACCGGGGTGCGGTAGATGCGGCTGGCCAGCCCGCGGCGGCTGAGGAAGTCGTGCACGGCGCGGGCGCAGCCGTCCCACGGGTCGTAATCGTCGACGATCACGATGCCGCCGGGGCTGACGCGGTCCCACAGGCCGGTCAGGCAGTCCATGGTCGATTCATACCAGTCGCCGTCCAGCCGGAGGACCGAGATGCGGCGGTCGGCGGGAAAGGCCGGCAGCGTGTCCCTGAACCAGCCCTTGTAGATGTGGATGCGCTCGGCCGGGACGCCCTGGGAATGCACCAGCCGATGGAACGCCTCGTAGTCGGCGCGGCAATTGTCGAAGTAGTTGGGGGAGGCGGTGTCGGCCTGATAGTCGATCGCCCGCTGGCCGTCGCGTCCGTCGGCTGGCGGCAGCCCTTCGAAGGAGTCGAAGAAATGATAGTCGCGCGAGGCTCCGACCGCGGCCATCATCGCGCAGGCCATGCCGCCCTTCCAGGTGCCGCATTCGACGAGGTCGCCCTCCACCCGGCGGGCGAAGAAATCGACCAGCATCAGGTTTTCCGGCATCTGGTTGCCGACGAAGGACAGGGATTCGAACCGCCGCCAGATCTCGGCCAGCCGCGGTTCGATGGGCAGGCTGTCGAACAGCTTGAAGGGGGTGAAGGGCATGGCGCGTCTCTTCCGTCCTCACATTGCCATGCCGCCGTCGACGCCCAGCACCTGCCCGGTGACGTAGGCGGACAGGTCGCCGGCCAGGAACAGCACGGTGCGGGCAACGTCCTCGGCCGAGCCGAAGCGGCCGAGCGCGATGTCCCGCAGCCACCGCTCCCGCAGCCCGGCGTCGAGATGGGCGGTCATGTCGGTGTCGATGAAGCCGGGCGCCACCGCGTTGACCCTGATGCCGAGCGGTCCCAGCTCCTTCGCCGCCGACAGGGTCAGCCCGATCAGCGCCGCCTTGGACGCGGCATAGAGCGCCTGCCCGGCATTGCCCCGCCGTCCGACGATCGAGGCGAGCGTGACGATGGAACCGCCGCCGCCGCGCTGCATCAGCCGCGCGCCGGTCTGGATGGCGTGCAGCGTGCCGGCGACGTTGACCGCCAGGACCCGGTCCACCTCCGCCGCCGGCAGCATGCCGAGCCGGCCGTCGCCCAGGATGCCGGCGTTGCACACCAGCACGTCGAGCCGGCCCATGGCGCGGTAGGCGGCCTTCAGCAGCCCGCCCACCGCCTCGGGCGAGGCCATGTCGGCGGGCACGGCGATGCAGCGCACCCCGTGGCGCCGCGCGATGGCGGCGGCCAGCCCGTCCAGCTCCTCCGCCGGGCCGAGCCCGTTCAGCACCACGTCGGCGCCATGGGCGGCCAGGCATTCGGCGGTCGCCCGGCCGATCCCGCGGGACGAGCCGGTGACCAGGGCCGTCCGCCCGTCAAGCCTCGAGAGCGACATGGTTCTTCGCCAGGATCTCGACCGCCTTGTCGAAGGAGCCGAGGTCCAGGATGTCATCGGTTTCCAGGATCACGTCGAACCGGCTTTCCAGCGCCGCCACCAACTGCATGTGGCCGAGCGAGTTCCATTGTGGCACGGCGCGGTAGCGCAGCGCCGGCACGTCCACCGTCTCCGGCAGGGACAGGGCGCTGCGGAAGGTTTCGATCAGGTCGTTCAGGGTCATCGCCATGACGCATCTCTACACGGATCGCCGGACCGCCGCCAGACGGCGGACCAGGGCATGGGCATCGAACACACGGGTGAATCCAGCCTCGACCAGACGGCGGCCGTTCTCGAAGACGAAGCGGTTGGACAGGACCACCGGAGCATCCCGCGCGGCCTGCGCGGCGAAGCGGCCGAAGGGCAGCACCGGGCGGCCGTGCAGCATCGATTCCCCTGCACCCTCCGTCGGGTCGACGAAGCCCGCCACCGCGATGCCGGCTTCGTCGAAGGCGCGCAGCAGAACCGCGGCGCCGGCCGCCGTGCCGAAGATGTGGACGGGCGGCCAGCCCCGCAGGGCCGCCGGATCGTCGAGCCGCACCATCACCGGATGGGGATCGCGGAAGGGAAGGGGCGGATAGCCGGGGGCCGGTGCGGCGCGGGGGGTGAACAGGTACTCGGCGTTGGCCTCTCCGCTCGCCAGCCCGACGAGGTCGAGGCCGAGCTCCGCCGCCGCGAAGCGGACCACGGCGGGGATCGAGGAGAACTCCATCGGCCAGCCGCCCAGCCAGTCGCGCACGTCGGTGTGCAGATCCATCCCGCGGCTGCGCCGGTAGTCGCGCGCCATCCCCGGCAGTTTCAGCAGGTTGGCCGGACGCCGCCCCAGCATGTGGGTCCAGACATAGCCCGCCTCCATCACCGCCCGGCCCAGCGGCCCGGCCCGGTTGTAGCGGCGCTTGACCTCCAGCCAGTAGGCCGGCGGCGGGTCGAGATGCGCCTCCTCCGCATAGAGCGCGACATAGAGCAGCCCGCCGCCGGCCACCAGCGACGCGGCGTTGCGCAGCGCCGTCCACTGGTCGCCGGTGTGGTGCAGAACCCCCCAGGCATAGACGATGTCGAAGCGGCCGAGCCCGGCACAGAAGCCGGCGTCGAGGATCGAGCCCCGGCGGATGTCCCAGCCATCGGCACTGGCACCGGCCCCGCCTCCGGTCACCGCGTCGCGCACCCGCCCTGTCGCCGCGACCGAGTCCGGGTCGTAGTCGAAGGACAGCAACGGCCCCGCCCCGGCCATCCGCGCCGCCGCCGAATGCAGCCCGCTGCCGCAACCGATGTCGATGAAGGACAAGCCCGCCAGATCGCGCCGGCGCAGGAAGCGCAGCATGTGGTCGCGGGCGATCTCCAGCCGTTCGGGCGAGAAGCAGCGCGCCAGATAGCGTTGCCAGTTGGCGCCGAAGCCGTAGCGGAGCGCCGCCGGCTCTTCGGGCTTCGGATCGTCGGGTCGCGTCATCGGCAGGGCTCCGCGGGATGGGTGCGCAGCCAGCTTTCCAGCACGATCAGGCTCCACAGGCGGTAGGTGTTGGGATCCCGCCGCTGGCCCAGGCGGAAGGCGGCCAGCCGCTCGGCCGGGATCCAGTGGGCGAGGCGGCAGTCGGGGCCGTCCAGCAGTCCGTCGGCAAGTCCGAGCAGCCCTTCGGCCGCCCAGCCCCAGCCGGGCAGGCCGAAACCGCGCTTGGGCCGCTCCAGCCAGCCGGCCGGCAGATAGCGCGCCCCCACCGCCCGCAGCACCGTCTTGCCGCGGCCGGTGCCGGCGTCGAAACAGTCGGCCGCGGCGAGGGAGGCGGCGAAGGCCGCCACCTCGCGGCCCAGAAGCGGCGCGCGCACCTCCAGCGCATGGCGCATCGACATGCGGTCCATTTTGGCCAGAACGGCGCCCGGCAGGTAGTTGGCGGCGTCGGTGTCGCGCATGACGTTCAGCGGCGGCCGGCGGTCGCCGTCGATGGCGCGGCGGAGCCCGGCCAGCCGGGCGGCGGCGGCGGGCGGAATGGCGCCGCCGAGCTCGGTCAGCGACGGATCGCCGAAGACCAGGATGCGGCCCGAGTAATAGGCGCCGCCCCGGCTCCAGCCCGCTTCGCCGTCGCGGCGGGCGATCTCCTCCAGGCAGTCGGCGTAGCGGCCGTAGCCGCCGAACATCTCGTCCCCGCCGTCGCCCGACAACGCCACCGTCACGCGGTCGCGGGCGAAGCCCGACAGGACCCAGGTCGGCAGGCAGGAGGTGTCGCCGTTCGGCTCGTCCAGCATCGCGCCGATCCGTGGCGCCAGCCCGGCGGCGTCGGGCGGAAGGATGCGCTCGTGATGGCGCTCCCCCGGCCGGGCGCCGAGATGGGCGGCGATGGCCCGCGCCTCGGCATGTTCCGACGCCTGCTCCCCCGCCACATCGGCGAAGCCCAGCGAGAAGCTGTCGACATCCCGGCCCAGCGCCCGCCGCAGGATGGCGAGCACGGTGGCGGAATCGACCCCGCCCGACAGGAAGGCGCCGACCGGCACGTCGCCGACCAGCATCCGCGCCACCGTCCGGCGCAGGATGTCGTCCAGCTCGTCGGCGAGATCGGCGGTGCTCCGCCCCGACACCGCGTCGGCGGAGCTGCGGAAGGAGAAATGGCGGATGCCCTCGCGCCGGCCGTCCGCCCCCACCCGCAGGGCGGTTCCCGGCGGCAGCTTCTCGGCCGCGCGGTAGATGCTCCAGGGGGCCGGGACATATTGCAGCGACAGGTAGGCGAACAGCCGGTCGGCGTCCACCGTCGGATCGAAGCCCGGCAGCAGGGTCAGCGCGTCGAGTTCGGAGGCGAAGGCGAACAGGTCGGGCCGGTCCAGGCAGTAGAGCGGCTTCTGCCCGAACGGGTCGCGCGCCAGCAGCAGTTCGCGCCGCGCCGGGTCGTAGAGGGCAAAGGCGTACATGCCGTCGATGCGGTCGAGGAAGGCGGCGCCGTGCCGCGCCAGACCGGCCAGCAGCACCGCGCTGTCGCCGCGGCCCCGCGGCCCCGCTCCTTCCGCCGCGAGGGCGCGGGCCAGTTCGGCGTGGTTGTAGAGCTCCCCGTTGTAGGTCAGGACCGGCCCGTCAGCTCCCGCTTCCATCGGCTGGTTGGCGGCGGGCGAGGGGTCGATCACCGACAGGCGCCGGTGCGACAGGGCGCAAACCCCGTCGGACGACAGCCACACCCCTTCATGGTCGGGGCCGCGATGCGCCTGCGCCCGCGCCATGGCGGTGGCCAGGGCGCGCAGCCGCTCCGGTCCCAGCCGCCCGCCACGGTCGATGATGCCGGCGATCGCGCACATCTCCGCCTCACTCCGCCGACGATGGGTGCAGAGGAGCGGAGCGCAGGCCGGCGGCGCGCAGGGTGCGCCCGGCCAGCCGGCGGATGGAGAAGCTGCGGCGCACCGCCCGCCGGGCCGCCCGCCCGACCTCCAGCCGCAGGGCCGGATCGTCCAGCAGCCGGCGGCAGGAGGCGGCGATCCCCTCCACATCGTCCACCGCATGCAGGAAGGGGCGCTGGGACTCGCTCACCACCTCCGCGGCGCCGCCGGCATCGGTGCAGACCATCGGCAGGCCGGCGGCCTGGGCCTCCAGCAGGACGTTCGGCATTCCCTCATGTTCGGCGACATGCAGCAGGATGGTCGCCTTCCGCATCATGGCGGCGATGTCGGTGACGGCCCCCATCAGCATGACGTGCCCGTCCAGGCCGCGGTCGCGGATGGCGGCGCGTACGGCGCCCTCCAGCGGCCCGCCGCCGCAGACCACCGCGCGCAGCTCCGGCCGCTCGCGCTGCAGCCGGTCGAGGATGTCGAGGAACAGGAAGGGGCGCTTTTCCGGCGCCAGCCTGAACACCCCCAGCACCAGCGGTCCCGGAGTCTCCTTGCCCCGCGCCGGGTTGCGGGGCGTGCGCGGAGGGGGAAGCGAGGCGAACTCCTCGGTCAAGCCGTTGGGCACCACCGCCACTCCGGCCGGATCGAGGCCGAGCCATGCCGCGTAGGACGCGGCCCCGGCCGCCGAGTTGTTGGACAGCGTCACGCCCGGAAAGCCCAAAACCAGACGGTAGACCTCGCGCATCGCCGCCGCCCAGGGGGCGAAGAAATGCGGGAAATGGGGCGGGGCCAGGTTGCGCCCCGACAGCAGGACGCGCGGCGTCCCGGCCAGCACCGCCGCCAGGCCGCCGGCCATGTTCGCCCAGTCGAGATAGCCGACCAGCAGTTCCGGCGGCTCCGCCCGCAGATGGAGCAGGACGGCGGCGGTCTTGGCCACCGCTTCCGGCGGCAGCAGCCACAGGGCAGCCAGGGCCTCGGCCGGCAGCGCGCCGGCGAGGGCGGCGACGAAGTCCGGCGAGGAGGGCGGAACCGGCGTCCCGGCGACCCGGCAGGGGATGCCGCGGCGGTCCAGCAGGGCGCGGTAGTGGGCCGCCTGCGCCGGCTGCGGCGTCATCGACAGCAGGACCGGGTCCCAGCCCAGCGCCTTCAGCCCGACCGCGAGGTTGCAGATCTGCCGCTCCGCCCCGCCGGTGTAGAGATGGTCGATCAGCAGGCAGACCCGGCGCGGCACGGGCGGCGGAGCGGCAGCGGGGGCAACCGCAGGGATGGCGGCGCGGGCGCGCTCGCACAGATGGCGCAACAGGTCCAGCCGCGCGTCCTCCGCCCGGGGAACCAGGGGACAGGCCAGCCGGCGCCACAGCAACGGCAATTCCGGCCATGGGCCGGGGTTCGCGGCCAGCGACGCCAGGAGGGCGGCGCTCTCCGTCGTCGCCCCGCCGGACGCTTCCTCCAGGGCCGTCCCCGCCATCGCCTCCAGGCTGGCGAAGGGGATGCAGGCGAGGCCGCCGTGGCGGGTGGCGAAAGCGGCAATGTCGGCCAGGACCGGCGTGGCGTGGTAGAGCGCAACCACCACCACCCGCGCCGGGTCCTCCTCCGCCAGCACCGAGGGCGACCGCAAGGTATAGCCGCAGAACCGCTCGCCCCAGCGCCGCCATGACGCGTCGACCACATATTTGAAGCGCAGGGGGAGGCGCCACTGGAAGGCGGCCATCAGCTCCATGTGGCCCCAGGCCACGGCTTCGATCTCGCCGTCCAGCAGGCGGCGGCAGAGGACGGAGGGGGAGAGGGCGGGGGGGGAGGCGTCCGGCAGATTGCCGGGCTGGGTGGGCGCGGTTCGATCGGAAAGCATTTCGGCCATGGGATCAGTCCGCCGCCAGCCGCATGACCAGCGGGTGGCCGTTGTAGACGGCACGGAAGCCGGCGTCGAGCAGCCGGCGCCCGTTGGCCGCGACATGGCGGTTCGACAGGATCACCGGGCTGTCGGCCGCCATGGCGGCGATGAAGCGATCGACGCCGAGGACCGGCAGTCCGGCATGGGTGGCCCCGTCGCCGTCCGCCGCGACGTCGATGAAGCCGGCGACCGGCACGCCGGCGGCGGACAGCTCGGCCAGCAGCAGGTCGCCACCCCGGCCGGTGCCGAAGATGTGGACCGGACGGCCGGGCGGCAGCGCCGCGGCATCGGCCAGCACGGCCAGCCCGTCGAGATGCTCGGGTTCGATGTCCAGAACGGTCGTGGCGCGGACCAGGGCACGCGGCCTGAGATGGCCGAAGCGGCCGGCCGCCGGGGGGGCCTCCTCCCGCCGCATGCCGACCCAGACCAGCGACGTCGCATCGCCCAGATGCAGATCCAGCCCGCTGCGGAACAGCGCGGCGAAGGCGGGATCGGCAGCGGTCCGCGGCGGTGCGCCGGGCCTGCCGTCCTCCAGGAAGATGCGGTCGGTCAGTTCCGCCTCGTGCAGGGCCAGGGTGGCGAAGCCGGCCTCCTCCATCATCCGGCGCAGCGTTGCCGCCCCCAAACTGCGCAGATGCTGCCAGCGGTGGAACAGCGCGTCGCAGGACGGGCAGAAGACCGTCTGCAGCCCCAGATCCTCGGCGTTCGGGGTGGTCACGACCAGCCGGCCGCCCGGCGCCAGCCAGCGGCCGGCGCGCGCCAGCAGGGCGGGCAGCGTGCCGGCCGGCAGATGCTCCACCACCTCCACCAGCAGGATCAGGTCGAACAGCGGTCCCGGGCCGTCGCCGCCGGGCTCCCCCTTCGCCCCATCGGGCAGGAAGCCGAGGAACAGCGGGTGATCCAGCAGCGACCGCGGGGCGTCGGCGCGCAGGCCGGCGCTCGGTTCGTAGCCGGCCGCGCGGTGGCCCGCCCCGACCAGCAGCGCCAGCAAATCGCCCTTGCCGGCCCCGAAATCGAGGATGCGCCCGCCGTTCCCCGCCCCACCCGTCCGCAGCCGGTCCAGTTCGGGAGCGATCAGGGTCAGCAGGTGGCGGCCGGCCAGCCGGGAGAAGCCGAGATCGAAGGCGCGGGTCCTGGCCAGCCCATCCCAATGGCGGGCGATCAGATCGGGCGTCCAGTCCAGCGTCCAGGGCTGCGGCGGCCTGCCAGGAGGAGGCGCCGTCATGCGGGAGGCCTCATACGAACAGCCGCCCGAGCCGGCGGTCGGCATCGATCTGGCCGGACGGCGGCGGCGGCGTCAGGCCCTTGCTGCGGGCAAGCGCGCGGTACCGGACGATGGCGTCTTCCAGCGCCGCCACGGCTTCCGCCGGGGTGGGACCGGTGGCGGCGCAATAGAGCAGGTCCGGCACCTCGGCGATCCAGCAATTGTCGAAGGACGACCACAGCAGCTGGATGCGGTAGGGAAAATGGTCGAGGCTCATGCCCGTGCCGTCTCCTCCGGCGCCAGACCGAAGCGGTCCACGGCGTCGATCAGCATCTGCCGGGCGACCAGCGGCGCCCCGCCGGCCGGCAGGTGCAGCGGCAGCGGCATCTTCGGGTGGGTCAGCATCAGCGCACCGCCCGCACTCCTCTCCCCGACGAAACCGAGGGCGCGCGCGGTGGCGGCCAGATCGCCGTCGCGCGTCTCCTCACCGACATAGGTGCCGACGCAGCCGGCGCATTCCCCCAAAACAGCCGGCCGATGCGCGTCCGCGCCGTCCCCGCGCAGCAGAGAGGCGCGGATCGCCCGGTAGGCCGGCCCCGTCCAGGCGGCGGCGAACTCCTCCGCCGAGGTGGCTCGCCCGAGGATCGTCTTCTGCGTGCGCGAGCAGACCGACAGCTCCCCCTCGATCCCGACCTCGACATACTGGAAGGGCGCGCAGCACAGACGTTGCGGATGAGCGCCGCGGCGCGCGCGCGGAAGCGGATGGCTGGGCGACGGGCTGTCCGGCCGGCCGGCCGGCGGCGGCGGGTAATAATGCCGGGACGGGTTGGCGAACAGCATCTCGCCCTGGAGCATGACCGTCGGCCCGTCGGGATGGCGGGCCGTCCAGTCCAGGGCGCGGGCGCGCAGGGCGGCGGCCTCCTCCGTGCCGGGGGCCTCCTCCTCCGGATTCAGGATGGCGGGGAGCGGATCGTAATGGTGCAGCATCACCGCATCCACCCCGACCGACAGCGCCCAGTCGAGAAGCGGCTCCACCTGATCCAGCGAGCGGCGCGTGACGGTGGGGTAGAGGGTCACCTTCAGCCGGTCGGGATCACGTTCGGCCATCAGGGCGCGGGTGCCGGCATCCACATCGACCCAGTTCCCGCCGCGCCGCAACATCCCGAACCGGTCGCCGACCGCATCGACCGACAATGAAACCGTGCCGAGCAACCCCGCCATCCGCCGTACCGTCGATGGACGCAGCAGGGTTGCATTGGTCTGCAGAGCGACACGGCAGCCATGAGCGGCGATGATCCCGAACACCTCGTCGATATGAGGGTGCAGAAGGGGCTCGCCCCGGCTGTTGAGTTCGACCTGCGTCATGAAAGGAAACAATGTTTCTGCGACTCGGCGGAATATGGAAATGTCCATTGAGCGCCGAATGGAACCGCTATGATCGATCCATTTCTGGGTCCCGCATACCGTACAGCGAAGGTTGCACTTGCTCGTCAATGCGACGTTGCAGTAGCGGGGTGGATCGATGATTTCGCCGCTGTCGCTCAACAAAGGGCTGGTCACGGGACGGTCATTTCAGGATGTGGGACTCACGGTCGAGACACTCATGGGAATCACCCTGCGCAGCCTAACCGGGCAGCCTGGACATTGCCAAGTTATGTATGGGTATTTTACGAAAAAGGACTCGTTGAAAAGAAAATTATAACATTCACCAATCACGGCACAACAAATTCTCGGAAAATAAAGTAATTCCCCCACGCTCCCTCCTAGCCATCAAAACTATTCCAGAGATTATTTCGAAATAATGGAAATATATTCTGGTTTATTCTTTTTAACTCATAGTTACTTTGAGATTTATGCCGTTCCGCGTAAGTGGCCAAAACGCTTCCATTTCCGAGTTATCTGATATACGTAAGGGGTAGCAGCGTCTTTGGCTTGTTGGGGGCGGCAGCGCTGCATGTCATAGGCTGTGCGCGTCATTTCGACGCACATAGAATGGGGGGGAGTTTTCCCATGCTGTCAACCTGCGGTGACGGTTCCCGATCCTTATTGCGGTTCCTCACCGGAGGGCCGGTCAATTCACCGGTCAGTTCCGGAGATCCGGACCGGATGGGCGCCCGCCCCTGGCCTGCGTCTGCGCAATCGCCCGCCCTCCGCCCCCCCTGGTCAGGATCCGGCGGTTCCCGGTCGCGATAGGACGAGCGAAGAGCGGACCGGAAAGCCTCCTGCAGCGAAGTATATTTTAATTCAGGAATTTACGAAAAATGACCAACTACACCGTTCCGTCCAGCGCCGGCAGCACCCTCACCCTCAGCCCTCTCGGCACGGCTCCGACCATCACCGGCAATGCCGGCAACGATGTGCTCACGCTGGGGGATGCCGCCGGCAGTACCGTGACGGTGAATTCGGTCGAAACGCTGATCGGCAATGCCGGCAGCGACATCGTTTCCCTCTCCGGCAGCTATGCCACCATGACCCTGGTAGGGGTGGAGACGCTGTGGGGCTTCGGCACCAACACGAACATCGTTCTCGGCGGCGCGTCGAACACGCTGGCCATCGCCGGATTCAGCGGACCGCCCAACGGCGCCTTCGGCGGCACCATCACCGGCGGGGCCGGGGCCGACCAGCTCATCATCTCGGGCTCCAACAGCGACTTGACGGTGAACGCGCTGGAGACCGTCACCGGCGGCAACGGGTACGACACCATCCATCTGGGCTCGTCCGGCGCCACGGTCCGGGTGTCCTCCATCGAGACCGTGGTGGGTAGCGGCACCACCGATCTGGTGTACATCGACAGCACCGGCAGCAGCACGCTCACCGCCCTGGGCGTCGAAATCCTGGTCGGCGGAACCGGCACCGACACCATCCTGCTCGGCTATGGCGGTTCGACCGTCCTGGTCAGGTCGGTGGAAACGCTGACGGGCGACTGGACCGGCAAGGATGTCGTCTGGCTGGGCGACACCGGCAACAGTGTCGCCGTCACCTACATCGACACGCTGACCGGCGGCATCGGCTCCGACATGGTGCGGCTGGCGAGCACCTGGAGCACCATGGCGGTGGCGGGTGTCGAAGCCGTTCAGAATGCCGGTTACGGCACGGTGCTGCGCCTCGGCGACACCGGCAACACCCTGGCGCTGAGCGGCTACAACCCGCCCGGCGCCGGCGGAAGCTACGTCGGCGGCGCGGAGATCGTCGGCGGCGCCGGCAAGGACGTGATCAACCTGCCGTCGGACTACTCCACCAACAGCCTGGCGGTCAGCGCCGTCGAGACCGTCAATGGCGGGACCGGCAGCGACGTGCTGTGGCTGGGATCGTCCGGCAACACCACCACCGTCTCCGCCTTCGAGACGGTGACCGGCGGCGCCGGCACAGACGTGGTGACGCTGTCCAGCGCCGGCAGCACCGTGACGGTGGCTACCATCGAAACCCTGACCGGCGGCGCCGGCAACGACGTGGTGCGGATCGGCAAGTCCGGGGCCACCATGCTGGTCAGCGGCATCGAGACGCTGGTCGATTCAACCGGCGCGACCCTGATCCTGAACGGCGCCACCACGCTGGTCGCCGCGCCGTCCTTCGATGTGCTGACGCTGGGCAGCGCCGGCAACACCATGACAGTCGGCCCCTATCAGACGCTGGCCGGCGGGGCCGGCACCGACGTGTTGACGCTGGGCAGCACCGGCGGCAACATGGTGACCGTCATCGGCGTCGAAACGCTGATCGGCAGCCTCGGCGCCGATCAGGCGATGCTGGGCGGCTCCGGCAGCACGACCATGATGGCGATCGGGCTGGAGACGCTGACCGGCAGCTGGAGCGCCGCCGACACCATCCTGCTGGGCGGCTCCGGCAGCACCGTTTCCCTCAATTACATCGACACGGTGATCGGCAGCACCGGCAGCGACACCGTCATCCTGCCCACCAGCTGGACCACCATCGCCCTGTCGGGGGTGGAAACCCTTCAGAACGCCTCCAGCGGCACCCTGGTCCGCCTGGGCGACGGCGGCAACACTCTGGCTGTCAGCGGCTATGGCGGCACCAACGCGGCCAGCGGCATCACCATCGTCGGCGGAGCCGGCAACGATGCCGTCAGCCTGTCTTACAGCGGGTTCAACACCCTGTCCGTCAGCGGGGTCGAGACGCTGGGCGGCAGCGCCGGAACCGACATGGCGCAGCTCGGCTCCAGCGGCAACACCATCCAGGTGTCGGCGTTCGAAACGGTTCTGGGCAACGCCGGCAAGGACGTGCTGCGGCTGGGCGACGGCGGCAACACCATGCGGATCGGCAACGTCGAGACGCTGATCGGCGGCGCCGGCACCGACGTGGTGCGCATCGCCAACACCGGCGCCACCGTCTGGGTCAGCGGCATCGAGATGCTGATCGACCCCTCGGGCGCCACCCTGGCCCTGAACGGCGCCACCACGCTGGTCAGCGCGCCGGGCTACGACCTGCTGACGCTGGGGGCGGGCGGCACCACCCAGGCGGTCGGACCCTACCGGACGCTGGTCGGCGGCGCCGGCACCGATGTCCTGTCGCTGACCTCGCCCGAAGGCAACACGCTGGTCGTCAGCGGCGTCGAGACCCTGATCGGCGGCGCCATGCTCGACGTCGTGTCGCTGACCGGCGGCGCGACGATGACGGCGATCCAGCTGGAAACCCTGACCGGCAGCTGGACCGCGATCGACGTCGTCCTGCTGGGCAGCGCCGGCAACACCGTCCAGGTCGATTACGTGGAGACGGTGATCGGCGGCGCCGGAACCGATCAGGTGGCGCTCCAGGGCAGCTCCAGCACCATGGCCGTCTCCGGCGTGGAGGTGGTGACGAACACCGGGTACGGCACGCTGCTGCGCCTGGGCGACGCGGGCAACACCCTGATCGTCGCCGGCTACACCACCGGCGCCACGGCCACCGGCGCCACGATCGCCGGCGGCCTCGGCAACGACGTCGTCAGCCTGCCTTCGGTCACCTACAACTCCAACATCGTCTCCGTCAGCGCGGTGGAAACCCTGACCGGTGGCACCGGCAGCGACATCGTCTATCTGGGGTCGAGCGGCAACACCATCCGCCTGACGGGCTTCGAGACGGTGTATGGCGGAAGCGGCAACGACGTCGTCCGCATGGGATCGGGCGGCACCCTGTTCCTGTCCGGCGTCGAGACGCTGGTCGACAATTACGGCGTCACCCACACCCTGAACGGCGCCACCACGGTGATCGCCAGCTCGGCCAGCGACGTGCTGCAGCTGGGATATACCGGCGCCACCCAGAGCCTGCCCTCCCAATACACCACCGTCCTGGGAAGCCAGGGCACCGACGTCATCAGCCTGGGGTCCGGCGGCAGCACCATCGCCATCGCCATGCTCGAAACGCTGATCGGCGGCCCCGGCAGCGACACCGTCTACATGGGATCCGCCGGGCAGACCGTGACGGTCACGGGGATCGAGACCGTCGTCGGTCCCTCCCTTTATTCCAACACCAACCTGGTCCGGCTGGGCGGCAACGGCCAGACGGTCAGCGTGGCCGCGATCAACAGCGTCAACGGTTCGTCCGGAACCGACGTCATCCAGCTGGTCAACCCCTATTCCTACAGCACCTTCGGGATTGGAATCGGGGATGTCGAGACGGTGATCGGCAGCAGCGCGATCGACACCATCTACGGCAGCTATAGCGGAAACACCACGACGGTCTATACGGTCGAAACCCTGCAAGGCAACGGCGGCAACGACGTCTTCGCCCTGGGCGGCGCCGGCGGCACCGTGTCTGTGGTCAATGTAGAGCAGCTGATCGGCGGCAGCGGCACCGACGTGGTCGCGCTGATGGGCTACAGCCCGAACACCATGCTGGTTTCGCGCGTCGAGACCCTGCTGGGCAACAGTTCGGTCGACCTCATCACGCTGGGCAGCGCCGGCAACACCATCCTGGTTTCCAGCCTGGAGACGCTGAAGGGCGGCGCCGGCACCGATGTCGTCATGCTGGGCAATACCGGCAACACCCTGGTTGCGACGGCCATTGAGACGCTGGTCGGCGGAGCCGGCCGGGATGTCGTCACCATCGGCAATCGCGGCGCCACCGTGTGGGTCAGCGGGATCGAGGTGCTGGTCGACAACACCGGCAACACCCTGTCGCTCAGCGGTCCGCAGCTGGTGACGGTCGCCTCCGTGCCGGCACCGGTCATCGGCGACCCGCTGCAGGCCAGCACCATCGTCGGCAGCGACTTCGCCGATGTGGTGACGGTCGCGATCACCGGCAGCACCCTGACCGTCTTGAAGCTGGAGACCCTGATCGGCGGCAACGGCCAGGATCTCGTCTATGGGGCCTACAACGGAAACACCATCGCCCTGGCGAATGTCGAGACGATCATCGGCGGCTACAGCGGCAACGATGTCGTCGTCTTCGGATCGGGCGGCGGCACGATCCAGCTCAACTATGTCGAGACGGTGGTCGGCGGCGGCGGCACCGACGTGGCGGTGCTGAACAACTACGCCTACAACACGCTGCAGGTGGCCGACGTCGAAACGGTGCTGGGCACCTGGGGCACCGACATCATCACCATCGGCAGCGCGCAGGGCACCACCCTCGCCCTCTCGATGGTGGAGACGGTGACCGGCAATGCCGGGACCGACGCCGTCCGGCTGCTCGGCAGCGCCGGAACGACCATCCAGGTGGCCGCGATCGAGACGGTGGTCGGCAGCACCGGCAACGATCTGGTCGTTCTCGCCTCCAGCGGCAACACGGTGACGGTGTCCGCCGTCGAGACGCTGCTCGGCACATGGACCGCGACCGACGTCGTCACCCTCGGCAGCGGTGGCAACACGCTGCTCGCCCTGTCCCTGGAGACGGTGATCGGCGGCGCCGGCAACGACGTCGTCCGCCTGAGCCGCACCGGGGCGACCATGCGCCTGTCGGGGGTCGAGACGCTGGTGAACGCCGACGGCGTCACCGTCGCCCTGAACGGCGCGGACACGGTGATCGCCTCCGCGCCGTCGGATCTGCTGATCCTGGGCTCCGGCGGCAACACGGTGACCATCGCCAGCCAGTACATCAGCCTGGGCGGCAACATCGGCACCGACGTGCTGACCCTGAGCCAGGGCGGCAACACGGTGGTCATCGATCAGGTCGAGACGCTGGCCGGCGGCGGCGGCAACGATCTGGTCTATGCCAGCACCCCGGGCACCACCACCGCCCTTTCCAATGTCGAGACCTTCATCGGCAGCTGGGTGTATTCGGATGCGTTGATGCTGGCGTCGTCCGGCAACACGCTGGCGGTCGGATATGTCGAGACGGTGGTCGGCGGCATCGGCAACGACGTCCTGTCGGCCGCCGCCGGCTATGCGCTGTCCAACCTGGCGGCCATCCGGATCGAGACGATCCAGGGCGGCTCCTCCTACGACAGCGTCTATCTCGGCACCGCCGGCAGCACCGTCAGCGTCGGCAATCTGGAAAGCGTCACCGGCGGCGCCGGCAAAGACGTCGTCGCGCTTTCGGCCGCGTCCACCATCGGCATCCTAGGCATCGAGACCCTGGTCGGCAGCACCGGCAGCGATGTCGTCAGCCTGGGCTATGCCGGCAACACCGTTCTGGTGTCGGGGGTCGAGTCCCTGATCGGCTACAGCTACGGCAGCCCCGTCGATGTCATCACGCTGGGCGGCAGCTCCAACAGCGTCTATGTGCAGGGGCTCGAGACGCTGACCGGCAGCACCGGCGTCGACATCGTCCGGCTGGCCCGCACCGGCGCCACCATGATGGTGTCGGGGGTGGAGACCCTGATCGATGCCGCCGGCACCACGCTGGCCCTGAACGGCGCCAGCACCCTGATCTCCTCGCCGTCCATGGATGTGCTGACGCTGGGCGACGGCGGCAACACCACCAGCGTCAGCGGCTACGGCACGCTGGTCGGCGGCGCCGGCACCGATGTCGTCACCATGACGGCGCCCGGCAACATCCTGGTTTCCAAGGTGGAGACCCTGATCGGGGGAGCCAGTTCGGATTTCGTCACCATCTCCAGCGGCGGCGCGACCATGATGGTCGTCCAGCTCGTCGGAGCCAGCGGCTACAACGGGATCGAGACGCTGCTGCTGGGCAGTTCCGGCAACAGCCTGACGGTCGCCGCGATCGAGACGGTGATCGGCGGCGGCGGCAGGGATGTCGTGTCCATAACCACCTGGGGCAGCACGACGACGGCTTCGGCGCTGGAGACGCTGAGCGCCGGCAGCGGCAACGACGTCCTGATGCTGGGCGGTGCCGGGAACACCACTTCCCTTTACGCTTTCGAGACGCTGGTCGGCAGCACCGGGACGGACGTCGTCGCCATCCAGCCGATCTATCTCTACACCTCCGGCAACAGCACCTATTACGGCAGCCCGACGATGACCGTGTCGGGCGTGGAAACCCTGATCGGCTCCTTCGTCTGGGATACCATCTACATCGGCTCCACCACCGGCAGCACGACCACCGTGGTTTCGGTGGAAAGCGTGATCGGCAACGGCGGCAACGACGTCGTCGTCATCGGCAACACCATCGGCAGCATGATGTATGTCGGCGCGGTGGAGACGCTGATCGGCGGCACGGCCGTGGATGCCGTGACCCTGGGCGCCGGAATCTATGGCGGCGGCACCGTCCTGGTGTCCGGCATCGAGACGCTGGCCAGTTCCTGGGGCACCGACGTCGTTCTGCTGGGCAATGCCGGGAACACCATCTCGGTGACGAGCGTCGAGACCCTGACCGGCGGCACCGGCAACGACGTGGTGAGGATCGGCGCCAAGGGCGCCACGGTCCGGGTATCGGCCGTCGAGACCCTCGTCTATTCCGATGGCACCACGATCAATCTCGCGGGGGCCAATACGCTGATCACCTCCGCCGCCACCGACGTGCTGACGTTGGGCGAGGACGGATCGACGATCACCATCGGCGTGCCCAGCACCAACACGCTGCTCGGCGGGTCGGGCAACGACGTGCTGACCGGCGGAAGCGGCGACGACCTGTTGATCGGCGGGGCCGGAAACGACCGGATGACCGGCGCCGGCGGCAACGACATGATGATCGGCGGCGCCGGCGACGACACCTTCGTCGGCGGGGCCGGCAACGACACCATCGATCCGAGCGGCGGCGGCACCGATTACTTCGACTATTCGGGTCTGTCCGGACCGATCACCTTCGATCTGGTCAACCTGACGGTCAGCAAGGGGGCCGACGGGACCGACACCATCCTCAACACCTTCGGGCTGGACGTCGACAACGACGGTATCTTCGTCACCGGCACGAACGGCAACGACCAGTTCACCATCAACTCACGCACGCCTTTCTTCGACGTGCTCGGCGGGGCCGGCAACGACACCATCACCGCCGTCAACGGCGTCGAGGGACGGGTCTTCTACTCGACCGCGACGACCGGCGTGAACGTCAATCTCGGCACCGGCATCGCCTATGACGGCCAGGGCGGCATCGACACGCTGTCCAACGTCCGGCGCGTCCGCGGCTCCTCCTACAACGACACGCTGACGGGCGGCAGCGCCAACGAGCAGTTCGAGGGCGTTGGCGGGAACGACCTCATCGATGGCGGCGCCGGCTTCGACGCGGTCCGCTATCATCGCTCGCCCGCCGGCATCGTCGCCAATTTGGCAACCGGCCTCATCCAGGACGGCTTCGGCGGCACCGACACCGTGACCGGCATCGAATGGGTGCGCGGTTCCGACTTCGCCGACCTCATCATCGGGTCGGACGCGAACGAAAAGCTCGACGGCGACGGCTTCAGCTACACCGTGGACGGCAACGACACGCTGCGGGGTGCCGGCGGCAACGACACGCTCAACGGATTTTACGGCGACGACCTGCTGGATGGCGGTGCCGGCAACGATTCGCTGAACGGCGGTGCCGGAACCGACACGGCGGTGTTCAGCGGATCGACGCTGATCTGGAATGCGGGCGACGGCACCTATCACACAGTCGGTCCCGATGGCGAGGATACGCTTTCCGGGATCGAGATGGTCCAGTTCGGGTCCGGAAACGCCGTATCCATCGACAGCCAGCTGTTCGATCCCTACGCCTACATCGCCTCCTACGGCGACCTGATGACCCTGTTCAAGCTGGATGGCGATGCGGCGGCGCGGCACTACTACAATTACGGCTCGCACGAGGGGCGCACGCTGAGCTTCGACGCCATCAAGTACGTCGCCTCCAACCCCGACCTGATC
>NZ_RWIJ01000101.1:0-243062 GCF_019805165.1 Azospirillum sp. 412522 | reverse complement strand
CCCCGCCGACGCAGCCGACTTCCAGGGCGGCGTCCTGCCGTCGGGCACGGTCAGCTTCGGCATCAACGAGACCTCCAAGACGGTAACGGTCAACGTGGTGGGCGACGGCACGGCGGAGCCGGACGAGGGCTTCACGGTGACGCTGTCCAACCCGTCGGGCGGCGTGTCGGTCGGCACGGCTGCCGCCAGCGGCACCATCCTGGACGACGATGGTGCGGTCTTCAGAGTGTCTTCCACGAGTGGCAGCACGCTGACGCTGGGGTCCTACCAGACCCTGATCGGCAACATCGGCATCGACGTCATCAGCCTGGGCAGCTCGGGCACCACCCTGTTCATGACCGGGGTGGAGACGCTGACCGGCGGCGCCGGGCAGGACGTGGTGACGCTGGGATCGGCGGGCAACACGCTGCGGCTGTCGGGGGTGGAGACCCTGATCGGCGGTTCCGGAACCGACGTGGTGACAGTGACGAGCGGCGTGGGCATCCGCTTCGAGGGTGGGACCGGCGATAGCATCGCTCTCGCATCGGGCAGCGGGAACGATACGATCGTGTATTCGTCCCTTACCAACATCAGCGCCATGGGGGCCAACACCGGCTACGTCTCGGTGGCGAACTTCCAGTCGGGCACCGACAAGGTGATGTTGACCGGCTCGGCCCGGACCATAGCGGACAAGAACAGCGATGCGAGCCTGATGACGACCACAGCGGCGACCAACGCGGTGAACATGACCAACGAACTGGTCAACCTTTCCTCGACCGTCAGCGGCAGCCTCGCCGATGCCGGGCTCGCCAACTTCCGCACGGCTCTCGGGACGCTGATAAACTCGTCGACCGGCGCCGGCATCCTGGTTCTGGCCAACAACAGCACCAGCACCGGGCTCTATCAGGTGGTCGACACCAACGGCGACGGTCAGGTGGCCACCGCGGAGGTCCGGCTGCTCGGCGTGTACAACGGCACGGTGCTCGGACTTTCCGACATCAATCTCGGCTGAGTCCAGGCATCCGGACAAAGGAAAGGGGCGCCCGTCTGGCCCCTTTCCTCTTTCAGCTCAGCGCCGCTCAGCCCAGGGATGGCGGCGGCCCCAGCCGCATGAACGGCTTGGCGTGGCGGGAGAAGTGCGGGTTGAAGAACGGGTCGGAGCGGATCATGTCCGGCCAGCGGCGGCGCAAAGCCTCCAGTTCGGCACGGGCGCGATCCTGCTTCTCGAAGGTCATGTCGAAGCCGCGCGATTTCGATTCGAAGTGATACAGCATGGCCGCCGGCGTGTAGACCACGTCCAACCCACGCTCCCGCAGCTTCAGGCAGTAATCGACATCGTTGAAGGTGACCCTGAAATCGACGGCATCGAAACCGCCGACGCTCTGGAAAACCGTGCGCCGGGTCGCAAGGCAGGCACCGGTCACCGCAGCGGCCGAATGACGCAGAGCCGTGCGGCCGAGATACCCGCCGTCGCGCGGGCTTTCACCGGCATACTCGTGCATGGCGCCGCCATCGACTCCCAGAACGACGCCGGCGTGCTGCAATGTGCCATCCTCGTACAGCAGCTTGGCCCCCACGGCGCCCACCTCCGGCAGCAGGGCGCAGGCGACCATTTCCCGGCACCATGTCTCGCTGATGACCGTCATGTCGTTGTTGAGGAACAGCAGCACGTCGCCGGTGGCGTGGCGCGCGGCGAAATTGTTGATTGCCGACCAGTTGAAGGCGCCGGCATAGCCCAGCACCATGACATCCTCCACCGCCCGGGCACGGTTCAGGAAATCCACCGTATCGTTACAGGTGCTCTCATGATCGACGATGATGATCTGGATCTTGCCGGGGTAGAAACGGCGGGATGCCAGGAGCGATTCGAAGCAGGGACCGATCAGCAGGAACTTGTCCTTGGTCGGCACGATCACCGACAGGGTGGGAGCCTGATCCGGCAGGGGCCACGTCACCCAGGTGACCGGGAGCAGGGGGTGAGAACCGTTCGGAACCTGGACATCCTCGACCGTGGCCTGGATGCCGCGACGGACGAGATGCCGCTCGACACTGGCGCGGTTGGCCGCCGGACGGGATTGCTCCGACCCGGTCTCCGCGGTCGGGCGGCAGAGATGATGGAGAATGCGCGGCAGGTGCAGGGCGGATGACCGGCGATGCTGCTCCGTAAAGAGCAGAAGCAAATCATAGGTGAAGTCACCGTCCGGCGGGGCATCCGGACCCTGCAAGCTGGTGGCGAGGCTTGCGAAACACTCCGCCTCCATGAAGAACAGGCTGCCGATGACGTTGCGGCACAGCAGCAGCTGATAATCGAGCGCGGTCTTGAAGGACGGGCTGTGGAACGTCATGGAACCGCCCGCATCCACATGGCATTCGTCATGGTCGCCATAGATCAGCCGGACACCGTCCTGAAGCGAAGCCCGGACGATGTGGGACAGGGCATCCCAGGCAAGGCGGATGGGTTGGGCGACCAGCCCGATCCATGCCCCGCCTCCATCCGTGGTCGCTCTTGCCGCCACTCCTGCTGCCACCAGGGCGGCGGTCTGGCCCAGTCGGGTTGCGGGGCCGGCCAGCACGGCGACGCGCGGCTCGCCGGCATAGCGGTCCCGCAGGATGGCGATCTGGTCGGCCGGAGCGTCGATGTCGAACACCACGACGGCGCTCCAGTCGCCGTAGGTCTGCCCCACCAGATCATCGAGCACATCGACGATCTGCCCCATGGTCAGGGCGGCGGCATGGAGGCCGACGACGATGTCGGGCCGGCGGGGCAGGGCGGCGTGCAGGCGTTCCATGAGCCGCTCCTGCCGCATGGTCGGTTCGTAATAAGCCCGGTGATAGGCGTCGTAGCGGTCGAGGGGCAGCGACGATAGCTTGCCGACAACCGGCAGGGAGGCTTCCAACCGCCCCAGTGCCGCCTTCAGGTCGTGAATTTCAGCGGTGACCTGGTCGACGAAGTCGCTGAAGTCGAAGTCATCGTATTGCAGGTGCAGATCACGGGCGATCCGCTGCTTGGAGATCACCTCCTTGATCGTGATGCGCGCCCCTTTCTTCAGCAGGGGAAGGCAGGAGGTCGGCACCGTGAACGCGAAGCCATGATAGCCGTCGCCGCCAAGTCGCTCGGCCAGCTCCCGCCGATACAAGGAGCATTGGGCCGCGCCGATATAGAGGTTGTCGACATGGAATTCGAGAAAGACCCGCTCCGCCAGATCGCGGGCGTTGGCGGCCCATCCCGTCACCTCGTTTCCCCCATGATATTCGACGGCCCCGATCAGATCCTTGAACGTCCCCAGGGTCGGTACATGGGGTTTCCGTGCCGCTGCCTGGACGGTGGCGCGGCTGATGACGGTAGCATATTCGGCAGGAACGACGCCCAGGAAGTCGGCATCGGTGAGGACGGCCAGCAGCAGATCGGACCATGTCGTCGCGTTGAGGGCTTTCCCGGCCCCAGTCTCCGTCAAAGGCATCCGCTCCGCCGCCCAGCGCTTCAGGCTGACGTCGGGACGCGCGCTTTGGATCGCGTGCGGCAGGGGGACCGCTTCGGCGAGCGGCTTCAAAGTCTTCAGAAGAAATTCCTGCGCCGTAATGAAAATCTGGAAAAAATCTTCAACACCCAAATCCAGACGACCTTGGATCGCCCGCGAAGCCTCCGGATCCCTTCCAAGAAAAAAGCGGTACGATTGGATCACATCATCCGGCGTTGATCTGAACGTGATTTTCTGTTCAGGGAGGTGCATTGGTGACTCGTGGCGATAGGATGACTGTAATATCGGACCGAACCATATCAGACCACCGTTGCCAAGCGAACAGCTTCCAGCGGAGTGGACAGGAAGGGGAGGACAAAGGACGTTGAAAGCACAGGGACGCGAAGCGGATCGCCCCGCATCCCCGGCCATGCCGTCGACATTCAGACGTCGGTGCTGTTGGCGAATGGCGGTTCCGAGCCGCCGCCGTCCGGGACCGACGGCCGTTTCAGCCGCTCATAGATCGCGTCATAGCGAATCCCGGCTCCGTCGCCGGGGTAATCGAACGCCTCCAGCGAGACGGTCGTTACCGCGACGGGCCGGAAACCGGCCTGCCGGGCGGCGGCGTCGATGTAGCCGGCCATCGTGACCTGCATGGTCTGCTGGACCCGGTTCACCTGAAGCGCGAGGATGTGCCAATAGGTGGCGGCAACACCGAAATCCGTCGGAATGGATTGATTGAGAGCCACGAGCGTCTCCTGTGGGCGTGTTGAGTTGACCGTTCCAATGGCGGCCGGATTGCGAAGCGCCTGTGCTCCGTTTCGTCTGGCCCGATCTCAGGCGATCACCGCAAGCTTGCGCAGGGCACCGGCGGCGTCGCGGATTTCGACATGGCCGGCAATGGTGGCGCCCGCCTGTGCGGTAAAGACGCCGAAACGGACGCGGCCCGCCGTACCTTTGGGAATGAGGCCCAGATCGACGCTGGAGTCCGCCCCCTGCGCCTGGACGGTGACGGGAGAGCCGGAGGCCCCTCCCGACGCAGCCACATAATTGACCGCAAGAGATTGATGTTGAACGGAAAATTGCACAGTTTCGGCATTGGTGCCGCCGGTCTTGATCTGGATGCCGCCCGTGCCGCTGTTGTTCAGGACGAATGTGCCGTCGACGCCGGGCGACCGGAGGAAGCGGGTGCTGTAATCCACATCCGGTTGTGCGTGCATATCGATGTAACATGTCCGGTTGGCGGTTCCGGAGATCCCGACTTCCACGCCGAAGTTGAAAGGGTCGGCGCCGATCAGGCGTATGGTGCCGGCTCCCTTGCGGGCGAGCGCCAGGGAAACCGAGGCTTGGCTACCCTGCGCTGAGAGGGTCGGCGCCTCGTCGTTCGAGGAACCGCTCGCCTGCAGCACATTCACCGCACCGGGCTTGCCCACGATCCTAAGTTGCTCGGCACCGCCGCATACGATGCCCAGACCATCGGCCTGCGAATTGGTCATGCCGGTGTCCCTGTCCATCACAAAGGAAAGGGCCGGCGCAGCAGCGCTCCCGGCGGACAGGAGAAGCGGACCTTCAAAGCTCGATGTGCCGGTGAAGGTGGGAGCCTGGCGTGGGGCGTAGGGCGTCAGGTTCACGGTGCAGGGGGCGGTGAGGGACAGAGAATAGGAACTGGTCATGCCGTCACCTGGAAAAAGGACAGAGAGACCGTGCAGTCATGGGAGGAGACGAGCCCCAGCGACGCAATGCCGCAGATCCGTCGGGCATTCGGCGACAGTTCAGGCGCCGCGCCATCAAGCACGTCGGTGGTGGGGAGGGTTGCCGCTTCGTCATATTGAACCCAGAAGGGCGCGGACGCGCTGAACAGGACAGCGGACGCATGCGCCGGAACGGCAATGCTTTTCGGGACACCGGCCGTCAACACAACCGCGCAGCGATGATCGGACGGCTCCACGATGTCCGTGGAGCGCCCCATCGCGTCAGCATAGCTTTGAAACTGCTTCACATTGGCCTCCTGTGCGGATGGAAAACGGCGCGACGGCCGGGACGCGCCTGTCCCGCGGACGTGCTGCGCAAACGAAAACGCCACGCCCGGAGGGCGTGGCGGATGCGGTCAGTGACGAGACGGAGATGAAGTCATGGGAAAGACGGGCATGGCACGCCCTTTTCGACGCACAGGCTAGAGCGCCGCCACCCGGGAATCAAGGATTATTTACCTAATCTGATGTTCCGGAAGCCGGGGCCGGACCCTCGGTGGCGTGACGCTGCGCATAGGTCAGGCCGCCATGCTCCGTCAGAAGCTCGGCAAGCTCGGTATGGCCCTTGCGGAGCGCGACATCCAGCGGAGTCTCTTTCATCGTGGAATCTTCGCGGTTGGGATCGGCGCCATGGTCCAGCAGGCGGCGCAGCAGAGCGATATGATTGAAGTCCGCAGCACGGTGCAGAGCCGTCGCGCCATTATGTTCGGCCGTGTTGACGTCGTAGCCTGCCGCAAGCATCGCTTCCACTGTCTGCGCCATGTTCCAGTTCGTGGCGAAGTGCAGTGGACTCCAACCGACCGAGCGGAAGAAGGCCATGGTTCCGCTGCTGCCCGGCAGTTCGGAAACAGCCGCACAGTCGGAGGTCCGTTCGAGGTCCGGGACCAGGGAGGAGGCGATGGTTTTGAACCGCAAGGCGTGAAGCGTCGCCCGCAAAGGCTGGTGGATGGCTCCATTGAAAAGCGACAGGGTCATCCCCCCGAAGCCGACAAGCGACGGGTAGACCGGAATGAGGACCCGGCAAAGTCTGGCACCGAGATAGGCCGCTTTATCGACCTCGTACCAATGACTGAATGGCAGATCGGCCGGAGCGGATGCCAGGCGGAAATGACGCCCGCTGATGATGGACGTGTCGTGCCAGGACACGATCAGTTCCAGGAACAGGCTGTGATCATTGGGAACCGTGGGAACGGCCGACGGCGGAATCGTCAGGAAGAAGTTTTCGGCAAAGACCAGAGCGGACAATTTGTCGCGGTCGGTCCAGAGATAGCCGGCCTCGGCGTTCCATCCGCCTTGGAGAAGGCTTTCCAGGGGGACGTCGCTGGTCCTGTCCTGAACGACCGGCGGCAGCGGGGCATCCTGCGTCCCGGGAGAGCCTTCCGAAGGACGGGTCCGGTCGCTTTCCGCCGCCATCTGCGTCAGGAAATGGGTCAGGAGAACGGAGGAGACAGGATCCACCCCATCTCCCGCATAACCGGACCCGTCCCGCTCTCCGGTCCCTCCGGCAATGCCGAAGCGCTGCTTCTGGCGTTCCGCCTCTTCGCTGACGCGGGACTGGACCCGACGGTAGACAGCCAGATCGACGGCGACGATCTGTTCAAGCTTTTGCCGGGCTTGGCCTGACAACGAGGTCACGGTCAGCCGCTTTCTTGTCTTGTTGATGGCGACAGAGCGGTTCAACGGGGGGAGACGCAAGGCAAGAGAGGCAAGGAAAAGAAAGTCAGAGACGTTTTCGGTGGTTCCGATCAGAGAATAATGGCGGAAAGCGAAATCGACGATATCGTCAACCGGCACATCGACAACATCATCGTTACCATAGAGAGCTTTGCTCTGTGGATTGAAGAAAAACTCCATTTCATCGTCTTTTGCATTCAATATAAAGTCCCCAGGACCTTGAACGCGCAGACGGTTCTGAATGCCGAGCATGAAAGGTGACAGCGTATCCTGTGGATGTTCCAGAATATAGCTGACGTGAGACAAAAACTGCTCGATCGGATTTCTAATAATGGAAATGTATAAGAACTCGCTCGGCGGGCACACCGCCACCGCATCCCTATAGGAGAGATGGCCACTGACGAATCGATAATCCGAGAGATTCGGAATGTTCGAACGGTCTCCAGCAAGCAGCCCTTCGATATGGTGAATCTGTGCGCTGTCGGAAAAACATTCACCAATAGACGCCGCGGCACTTGTTCCGGCCGTTTTCGGTATGTGCACAAAGAATATAGGCCGCAGGGGCGGAAGCCTGTCTGACAAAAGCCTGCGCCAAATATCCGTCATCACCTTTTCCCGTCTCTCACAGAATACGTCGAAGACCAACGGTGGCATTTTACATAAATTAACGCCGAATCAGATCTCTGATCTTTTCTCTGATAAATGTTCTTATCTCGATATGGTGGCCATCCGGAAGCCTACCAAAGCATGATATTGGATCAAGGCAATCCGCTTCAACCAAAGATTTCCCATTGCCGGATAAACTTCTCTTGGCGCTGAAAACAACTTAAGCGTGCCATAAGGATGGGGCAATGCCATGATGATACCTGTTCCAACTGAGGCCGGCATGGACAAAGCGTCACATCCAAGCCGAAGGGCGGCCGGAGGGAATGAGTACCGCAATTACAAGCATTACGGAATGCCGAAGTCACGCGTCCATCAAGGGATGGCGGCGGACCGCAACCGCTTTGGCATGCCGAGCCGCCGCTCTTTCGGCCAGAGTCCCGACAAGGCACCGGTATCAGAAGTCCGGAACCGCCGGGAGCAGACCTTGATCGAAGCCAACGCCGCCTTGACTTTGCGGCGTTGTGCCTCCTCCCGGACCTGCTTCAGATGTCGCTTCAATGCGACGTGGCTTCCGACATGATGGAAACCTTCAGGACGGGAGACTCCGGAGAAAGCTGGTAGCTCTTTCCGATGCGGTTCGACAGTCTTGGATTGTAGTACGGGCTTGCATCGGGCACCGGAACCCCCAGCCGTTCGAGAAGGGCGGCCGAAGGCATGGCCGGCCGGACACTGCGCGCCGTGCTCCAGACCAGACTGAACGGCGTATACAGGACGCGGGCCTGGCGAGCCCGCGCCATCAACGACAAGGCCGTTGCCAACTCATACTCGTTGGCGGTCGGATCCAGGCGATCCAGCACGGAGGCGAGGAAGGAGCCGCGAGCCACCCAATGGGAGGCGCACACGGCGTCGACGGTCCGCTGGCAGAAGGCGAACCCGTGATAGCCGCTGTCATCAAGGGAACGGCCGGCGTCGGGACTGTCGAGGAACCCGCCAAATCCGAAATAGCCGCCAGCCCACATCAGGCGCCCGTTCTCGTTGGCGACACGGCCGCCAGCCAGGACTGCGTCATCCACCCCATGCAGCAGCCCGGACAGTTCTTCCAGCCAGGGTCCGTCGGGAAGCTGAATCCCCTTTCCGATCCAGGCGATCAGATCGTTCTCGACCACGGATGCCAGTGCCTGAACGATCCGGTCGGCATGGGTGATTTCGATCCGCGGGTTGTTGCCCAGGCCGGCGGTGACATCGACCAGACGTTCGTCGTCCACGATGACCGTACAGCTGTGGGTCTTGCCGCAAGCTTCATAGAGTCGCTGCAGCCGCTCCAGCAGCATCTCCTCCTTGATGCCGCGCGCGTCCCAGACGATGCGCACCGGTGGGTTCTGAATGGGCTTCAGGCACCAGATGCCCCCGTGGTCGAAAAGCGTGTTCTCGGCGACCTCGAACAGAGTGTTCCTGCCAGTGAGGGCAAGATTCTGGGACAGCACGTGAAGCTGGCTGACGACGGTCTCCGGCTTGCCCGAGGATTCGATCGAAGCGGTCGATCCGGGATTGATTCTCCAGGCATACAGCACTTCCGGCACATGGACGATCGTGCCGCCGCTGCGGGAAACACGCCAGAAGGTGTCCCAGTCGTGGCACCAGGTGGCCTTGTCATCCTGGTAGGCGCCTATCTCCAGGGCGACGTCGCGGCGGACCGCACAGAGATGCGCAACATAACAGATATTGGAGAATAGAATGGGATCCCAATCCGTCTTGTGGAATGGGGAGAACATCCCCGATCGCTCATCGCTCTTGCATTCGTCCGAATAGAGAGCGGCAGGGCGACCGTTGCGACTGATCGCCTCCGCCATGAACGACAAGGCATCGAGGGTCAGGAAGTCATCGGCATCCACCGGCAGGACATAATCGCCGGTGGCGGCACGGAAGGCCGTTCCGTAGCCGCCCATGATGCCAGCGTTCTTCTCGAGCCGGATAAAGACCACCTTGGGGTGGCTGCGGACGGCATCGCACCAGGCGACGGTGTCGGCATTGCGGCTGCCGTTGTCGACCACCACCCACTCGAAGTTCGCATAATACTGATTGAAGATCGTCGCTTCCAGTTCGCGCAGGAACTTGGCTGGCGTGTTGTACACGCTGAGGAAGAACGAGAACTTGATGGTTTCCTGCACTTGGCGCGGACGCCGGTGGCGCAGGCGCTGCAGGAAGGTCGTCATGAAGTCGGATGTCTCCGGCTTCGTCTTTGCCGGCCTGACTTCGCAGAACGGCGTCGTCTGCAGGAAATTGGCATTGTAATAGGGGTCGGTGACGTCCGCCCAGCGCTCCAGGAACTTCTGGGATTCCCAATTGAAGGTTCCGGCTTTCGACAGGGACTCGAAATGATAGAGTTCAATCCCCGGATCCACGGCGATCCGCAGGCCACGGGCGCGGATGCGCAGGCAAAGGTCGACGTCGTTGTAGTTCAGCGGCAAGGAAACGTCGAACCCGCCCAGTTCGCAATACAGGTCGCGGCGCATCAGCAGGCACGCCCCCGTGGCGGCGATGGCGTTGTGAGGGAGTTGTGCCATGCCCATCGGCCCGGGGGTCAGGCGCTGCTCACGGATCAGCAGATGGGTCGGGCCCTGCGGCATCAGAACGATGCCGGTATGCTGGATGCTGTGATTGGCGAACAGAAGCCGGCAGCCGACGGCGCCGACTCCCGGTTGGCTGGCCAAGCCGACCATATCATGGAGGAAGCGCGGCGTGATGACTTCCATGTCGTCATTCAGGAGAAGAACATATTCCCCTCGCGCCTCCTGAACGCCGAGATTGATCTTTTCAGAGAAATTGAAATGCTTTGCCTTATAGTGAACAAGCCTGACCTGCGGCATATTGGACAGGTATTTCTCAATGGCATCCGTAAGGTCGCCATTATGAACGACGACAATCTCGTAATTGTTGTAGCATTCCGAATCGATCAGGCTCTGAACGCAGTTCGAGAGCAGGTTCAGGCGCCGCCCTTCCACGGGCACGGTATAGCCCGCTGTCGGAATGACGATGCTGACCATGGGCTGATGAGCCGGCGGCGCATAGGTCACGCGCCAGTTTCCAGGCGAATAATGCTGCTTCACCTTGCCCTGAACCCCGGCTCGCGCCAGTGCGCTGGTCAGCGCCAGTTGCTGCCTCTTGAGAACATAGGGCTTGTTGGTCAGCGACTGGGCGGTGGAGGTCGGGCTCAGGCGCCAGTGGTAGAGGATCTTGGGAATATGATGGATGCGGTCCGTCCGCTCCGTTATGCGAAGGGCCAGATCGTAATCCTGGGTGCCGTCGAAAGCGGAACGCCAGCCGCCAGCCTTCCGCAGCAACTCCGCCCGGTAGGTCGTCAGATGACCGATATACATGGTGCTGCGCAGCAGCTCGGGCGACCAGCCCGGCTTGTAGGCGGCTCCAAAGCATCGCTGGCCGTCCGCGGACATCTTGTCCTCATCGCTGTAGATAACGTCCAGCGCCGGATCGTCAGCGACGGCGGCGGCGACTTCGTAAAGCGCATCCGGCGTCAGTTCGTCATCGTGATCGAGCAGGGCGATCCAATCGCCGGTCGCTGTGGCCAGGGCGGCGTTGGAGGCCGCCGAGATGCCGGAATTGCCCGACAGGAAGGTCACCTTGACCCGGCTGTCTTCCCGCTGATGGTGGAGCAGGATGTCGTGCACACCGGGGTCGGCCGATCCATCGTCGCACAGGCACAACTCCCAATGGGGATAAAGCTGCGTGCGGACCGAATTGATGCAAGCCTCCAGCATCGACCGGTCGGTTTCATAGACCGGGACGATGATGGAGATCAGGGGAGGATTTTTCCACTCGCGCAGGCGGGCGAGGATACCGGCATGGTCAATCCGACGTTCGGGCGTGACATCGCTTTCCACGCCGCCAGGACGCTTTTCCGCCCACCCATACATCAGGAAGTGGTGATAGCCGGACGGAAGGCTGCCATTGCCGACCAACGCCCCAACGTCAGGGTTCTGACCAAGGTAGCGCGATTCGACGAAACCAGGGATGCGTGGCCGCAGCCCCAGGAAATCCTCCCGCATCCCGCTGTCGAGCCAGTGTCGACAGCCAGACGAGATCAGCCCGATCCGCACCGCGCCTTCCACGTCTCCATGGAAGTCCCGGTACAGTTCTTCGGCAAATTGGGGGCTTTCCTGAAAGGAATAGGATTGCACCCTGGATTTCAGCCAGCGGCCGCCCTCGTAAGTGTCGGCAACCGATGCCGCCTGCCCGCGGGCGCCGGGCGGCTTGCCGTTGGGAAGGCGTGGATGGGGCCGTCGCTTCTCCTGCTTGCCGATCAAAGCATAGTGATGGTAGCCGCTGATGAAACGCTTCTGTTCCACGGCCGCCCGGACGTCAGCGTATTGCTCCAGATACCAGCGCTCATCAAAGGAATGGATCGGGCTGAAACCGCCGCTGGCACCGACCTCCAGATAATGATGGAAAGCATTGATGTACTTCTTGGCCGCGATATCCCGAACCACGTCGGGAGCCTGCCAAATATACCATCCCTCGTCGAAAGGCATGTGAGGGAAATTTCCCTTGGCCTTTCCGGTGAGGAGATAATGGAAATAAGGCTCGATAGCTGCACCCAGATTTCCAGCTTCAGTGGAAAGATAGTTCTTATGGTACCAGTTACAGTCGAATATATCGCTGTTGCTGTAGATCTGAATACCGCAAATCGTCTTCACCAAACTCGGCAAAGTGATTTGAGTGGATTCCGGCGCGCCGGAATTCTCCGTTTTATCCCTTTCGCCGTTCGTAACATTCCGGGGCGGCTTGGCTTGGGAAGGGGCAACGGCGTTGAGATGCAGCGGGCTTCCCGGCATTGGCGTCCCATTGGCCAGGACATCCAGGACATTGTCTCCCGATTCAAGGCTGTCGGCTGGAAGCATGATGAAGAAACCAGCGTCCTGGCCCTTGAGATCGATCGCTCCCAGATCAGGACGCGGCAGGTTGGCAACACCGAAACCGACCGGCCGCTTGTTGCAGAGGACTTCGATCGACAAGCGCTGCTCCGGACGTTCGGAGTTCAACGCCCAACCTTTGAGCGCCCATCCCTGCTGCGGAATGATATGGAATGCCTCCAATCGTCCTTCGATCTGCAGCGCACCGGTATTCTTCGCCTGGTCGGCTGCGACATTCTGGTGGGCGGACACAGTGTGCTTGTTGATCTTAGGCATACTATCCTCGGCCTTGCCCAGCATATGTAGATCGGGAGACATCCAGGCCTTGGGATATACACGAGCCAGCCGACGACCAGAAAGGGAAATTTTTCAAAAAATTACTTAGCGGCGGCAATAAGCATCTGATAAAAATCTCTCCGGGAAGGCATCCCGGCAACATTTCACAAAAGAAAAATTATAAACGAAAATTTCCGTACGCCCGATTGGATTGGAATTTTATTCGTTCAAAATTAATGAAGATTAATTTTTATAACAAAATATAGGATTAACTCATATCGACTTCTTTTTAATTTATCGGTTTCTATTTTTTATTAATATAATTTATAACAATCTGCAATAATGAACTAAATTTGAAAATGGCTATCGTGTTTATTGAACGCCAATTCTTCCAGGCATTCAGAATAGGCCTGAGCCATAGCCTTCAAAGTCAGTCTGGCCGTGACATGCCGCATGCCCGCCGCGGCCCGCCGTTCACGCTCGCCGGCATCGTATCGGACAAGTCGCATCATCTGGGCAGCATGCTCGATGCTCGGTTCGAACCAACGGGCCCCCGGAGTAACTCCTATGTATTCGTCAGGCTCCATGAATCTTTCGCAGCCATCAACCAGGAAAGCACTACGATCATCCATGTAATCGAGATTTGCGGAATAGCGGGAGGCAATCACCGGCTTGCCGTAAGCCATTGCCTCCGCCATGGTATACCCGAAACCCTCAGACCGATGCAGGGATACATAACAGTCGCAGGCTGCCATCAACCTGCCCATCTCTTCGGCACCGCTATCGGATATCAGAACACGAACTCTGGCATCTTTTTCGGATAGCCTGAGGAAGCGCTGCCAGGCACGATGGTTGCTCATGGAGGGCATGACCGAGGAAACGGGGCCGGCGCGATCTCCCGGCCTGATCTTGATCAGAAGCTCGACGTCCTGCTGGTTCGGGAAAGCCCTGGCGAAAGCATCGACGATAGCCGCCGGATTCTTCCGGCTGTACCAGCTCAGCTCGTCGAAACAGAAATAGAAGCGGAAGGGCGCGTCCGGTTCGGAGCTGCCTGCCGTCTGGAGAGGAACGGGGTGCGGCATAATGACCGCATGCGGGACGACCTGGATCGGACCATCGAAATGCTGCCTCAGCACGTCGGCGCAGTAGCGGGACGGGGTCCAGATTTCGTCCAGAAATCCCATGGTCAGAAGGCCAGACCTGGGCAGGGCGCTGGTTTCCCACATCAGAAGGCCGATGTTGTAGGCTCCGCGGAATCGATCGATCCCATGGTTGAGCATGTCCGTGGGAGCGCCGATCAAGCCGAAATGGATCAGGTTGACAGGGTAGAGCCGCTCCACGGGCGACTGGCCCGTCGGCACCATCGGGGGAACGGCGAAGGGAAGTCCCATGGCTTCCAAAGCGGCGATGCTCGCCCGCATGTTCTGGCCAAGTGCGGTGCGGCTGGCCACATAGCCGAAGACATTGACGCCCTGCATGTCCAGCCGCTCGACCGCCCGCGGCTTCCGTCGGGCCAGGAGGGCGTCCAGGCTCAGCGCCTCGGCGCCGGGAATACCGAGACGAGTGTAGAAATACGCCAGGCCGGGCAAGGTTCGGCCTTCATGGCGGATCGGCGCGCGCAGAACCCGGCGGATGGCGTCCGGAACGAATATTTCGTCGAAATTCCAGCGGATCAGCCAGAAGGTCACCGCCAAGGCGATCAGGAAGGTGTCGCGTTCATTGATCAGATCGCAGCAGGAGCGCAGGGCCTCCTCATGCCGATAAGCCTCGACATAGAGCTCCGAAAGCAAGAGCGCCGGCGCCCCGAAGGAAGACGCTTTGTTCAGGCTGTCGATATGGCGGGAATGCAGCACCGATGCCGGCAGGCGGACCTGTCCGATCGCCCATTGGATGAACTGGTACAGCCGCGCGGCTTCGGGCAGAGCATTCGCTTCCGACGAGCATGTCCGGGAGTAGGCGCGGAACAGTCGGGTGACGAAAGCCCCGCTGTCATCCTCCTGGCCTTCGGTCAGCCGGCGGATATCGGCATCGGAGACCGGAAGCAGGGCAGGATCGCCGATGCCGAAGTCGCTACCGTGCGCAGCCAGGAAATCCGCCAGATCCCCATCCAAATGGAAATCATTCTGCGCATTCAGGCGGTAAAGCTGGTGGACGAGATACGCGCCGGCCGGACTGCGCCCGCCATCGAACCAGTCGGAAGGACGCAACGCCGGTTCGGGTGCACCGGTGCCCGACCACTCAGACGGACGATATGCCGCATTGAGCGTTTTGGTCAATGCGGTGCGGCATAGGGCGGACTTGGCAGCGTTCATGCCCGACAGGGCGGAGTCGATGACGATCCGGCTTATCCCGGTATGTATAGGCGAACCGGGAATGGGCGTCGTAGTTCCATGGATGCGAACATCGACAACCACGGCCTCCTCGGCCAGAACCTCGTCCGGAGTCGGAATGCTGAAGACGACGTGACCATTCCGGCCGACGGAGGAAGCAAGGGAGGGATGATATTCGTTACAGGGATAAACACCATACAGGCGACCATTGATATACAAATCGACGAAGGATTCTTCTTCAGGATATTCTTCATTGATAAGCCATCCGTAGATCTTACGAATGGTGACGAACTCCAAAAATCCTTTAAAACTTATGCTGCTCATAGAGCAGATCCACCTTACTGTAAGCTCTGCACTACCACTCGGCTCTCCGGATTCCGGACGAGGTGTACGCCTTGCAGCGCAACGCCTCCACGAGACAGAGTTGCCGGACGGCGATATTTGATAACTCCGATTTGGACAGAAACATGGTGGTAAAGGCTTGTCAAGCAACCAGTCAATCATGCCCGCCCTGGCGGTCCGCAAAGAGATAATAATGTCTCTAAGTAATCAGCCGTTCGCAGTGAAATGCGCGGGGGAAGCGTCGGACCATGCCTTAACCCTTTTTTCACCGTTTCTTTATAACAAATTCAACTGTACCAGCATGTGCTTCACCCCCTGTGCTGGAGAAATAGCCAGCTTGCGCTTCTGTGAGGACGTATGGTCAGGAAAGCAGTAATTCTTGCCGGTGGCTTGGGGACGCGCCTCTCCGAGGAAACGGGAACAAGACCGAAGCCGCTCGTCGAAATTGGCGGCCTGCCTATACTCTGGCACATCATCAAGATTTACTCTCACTATGGCATTAACGAATTCATCGTTTGTCTTGGCTATAAAGGCTATCTGATTAAAGAATATTTTTCAAATTACTATCTACACATGGCGGACGTTACGTTCGACATGGCCAGAAATACTATGGATGTCCATCGTGGACGTGCCGAGAACTGGCGAATCACTTTGGTCGACACCGGGGCGGACACCATGACCGGCGGACGCGTGCGCCGCATCCGCGACTTCATCGGCGACGAGGACTTCTGCCTGACCTATGGCGACGGCGTCGCCAATGTCGACATTCCCCGGCTGATCGAGCACCACATCAGTGAACGCAAGCTGGCGACGGTCACCGCCGTGCGGCCGCCGGGACGGTTCGGCGCGCTGGAGATGGACGGTTCCACCGTCACCGGCTTCCGGGAAAAGCCGATAGGCGACGGCGGTTGGATCAACGGCGGCTTCTTCGTCATGTCGCCGAAGGCCATCGACTATATCGAAGGCGACCACACCTCGCTGGAGAACGAGCCGCTGGCCAATCTGGCGGCGGACCGCCAGCTCTCGGCCTATCAGCACGACGGCTTCTGGCATCCGATGGACACCGTCCGCGACCGCGCCCTGCTTGAGAAGCTGTGGGCGAGCGGCGAAGCGCCCTGGAAGGTCTGGTAATGCCGAATCCTTCCTTCTGGGCGGGAAAGCGCGTTCTCGTTACCGGCCACACCGGGTTCAAAGGCGCATGGCTCAGCCTTTGGCTGCTGCGGATGGGAGCCAAGCCGTCGGGGCTCGCCCTCGAACCGCCGACCGATCCCAGCCTGTTCTCGCTTGCCGGCCTGGATCGTCGGATGGAGAGCCACATCGGCGACATCCGCGATCCGGCCGCGGTCGATGCCGCCGTCCGCGCCGCCGATCCGGAGATCCTCCTGCACATGGCGGCGCAGCCGCTGGTGCGCCTGTCCTATGACGAGCCGGTGGAGACCTTCGCCACCAACGTGATGGGCACGGTCCATGTGCTGGAGGCCGCGCGCCGCGCGCCTTCGCTGCGCAGCATCGTGGTGGTCACCAGCGACAAGTGCTACGAGAACCGGGAATGGCCATGGCCCTACCGGGAGACGGAACCGATGGGGGGGCACGACCCCTACAGCGCCAGCAAGGGCTGCACCGAACTGGCGGCGGCGGCCTGGCGGCGATCCTATTTCAAGAAATCGGGGGCCGCCCTGGCGACGGTGCGTGCCGGCAACGTCATCGGCGGCGGCGACTGGGCTTTGGACCGGCTGATTCCCGACTGCATGCGCGCGCTGATGAACGGGCGCAGCGTCGCCGTGCGCAACCCGCATGCGATCCGGCCCTGGCAGCATGTGCTGGAACCGCTCGCCGGCTATCTGACGCTGGCCGAGGCGCTGCACACGGATGCGGACGCCGCGCGACGGGCCGAGCTGGAGGATGGCTGGAATTTCGGTCCGGCCGACAGCGATGCCCGCCCGGTATCCTGGATCGTGTCCCGCGTGGTGGAGCGCTGGGGCGACGATGCGGCATGGGATCTGGTCGGCGGCGACCATCCGCACGAGGCGACACATCTCCGGGTCGATTCCTCCAAGGCGCGCTCCCGTCTGGGATGGGAGCCCCGCCTCGACCTTTCCGGTTGCCTGGATTGGACAGTTGAATGGTTTCGTCGCTATCAGGCGGGGGAGGGTGCGGAAGCAATCACCCTCGACCAGATCGCGCGCTACGAGCAGATGGACGGAAAGAACCCGTGAGCAAAAGCTGCTGCCGCTCCTGCGGCGCCCCACTGACCGAGACCTTTGTCGATCTCGGCGTGTCCCCTCTCGCGAACTCTTTCCTGAAGCAGGAAAAGCTTCAGGCCATGGAGCCGTTTTATCCGCTGCACGTCTATGTCTGCGCGGAATGCTTCCTGGTTCAGCTTGAGGAGTTCGAAAGTCCCGATCACATCTTCAGCGACTACCTGTATTTCTCCTCCTTCTCGCAGGCCTGGCTCGACCATGCCAACGCCTATGCGGGAAAGATGGTGGAGCGGCTGGGGCTCGGCGCGGGGTCGCTGGTGGTGGAGATCGCCAGCAACGACGGCTATCTGCTCCAGTATTTCCAGCAGCGCGGCGTCCCCGTTCTGGGCGTCGAGCCGGCCGCCAACGTCGCCAAGGTCGCCGAGGAGAAGGGCGTGCCGTCGCATGTCGCCTTCTTCGGCGTCGAGACGGCCAAGCGCCTGAAGGCCGAGGGCAAGGGCGCCGACCTGATGGCGGCGAACAACGTCCTGGCCCATGTTCCGGACATCAACGACTTCGTCGCCGGCTTCAAGATCCTGCTGAAGCCGGCCGGCACGATCACCTTCGAGTTCCCGCACCTGCAGCGGCTGATCGCCGAGAACCAGTTCGACACCGTCTACCACGAGCATTTCTCGTATCTGTCGCTGCTGGCGCTCGACAAGCTCTTCGCCCGCCATGGTCTGGCGGTCTACGACGTCGAGCGGCTGCCGACCCATGGCGGTTCGCTGCGCCTGTTCGTGCGCCATGCCGAGGATGACAGCCGTCCGGTCACCACGGCCGTCGAGGATGTGCGCGCCGGCGAGGCCGAGGCGGGGCTCCACCGGATCGACACCTACCGCAGCTTCGGCCGCAAGGTGGTGGAGACCAAGCGGGAGGTGCTGCGCTTCCTGATCGAGGCCCATGCCGACGGCAAGCGGGTGGTGGGCTACGGCGCCCCGGCCAAGGGCAACACCCTGCTGAACTATCTGGGCGTCGGGCCGGAATTCGTCGCCTTCACCGTCGACCGCAGCCCCTACAAGCAGGGCCTGTATCTGCCGGGCACCCGGATTCCCATCCTGTCCCCCGACGCGATCATCGAGGCCAAGCCCGACTATGTGCTGATCCTGCCCTGGAACCTGAAGGACGAGATCGTGGCGCAGATGGCCGAGGTCCGTTCGTGGGGCGGCAAGTTCGTCGTTCCGATCCCGACCGTCCAGGTTCTGTGATGCGGTTCCGGCCGCTGTCGATCGCGGGAGCCATGGCCGTCGACGTGGAGCGGCGGGAGGACCCGCGCGGGTTCTTCGCCCGCAGCTTCTGCTGCGACGAATTCGCCGCCCATGGATTGCCGCCCGCCTTCGTGCAGTGCAACATCTCCTGGAACGCCCGCCGCGGCACCCTGCGGGGGATGCATTTCCAGCGGGCGCCCAGCCGGGAAGGCAAGCTGGTGCGCTGCACCGCCGGCGCCATCCTGGACGTGGTGGTCGACCTGCGGCCGGACTCGCCGACCTACCGCCGGTGGGAGGGGGTGGAGCTGACCGCCGCCAACCGCCGGGCGCTCTACATCCCGCCGGGCCTCGCCCACGGCTTCCAGACGCTGGCCGACGACACGGAGGTCTTCTACCAGATGACCGACATGTTCGCTCCGGAACTGGCGGACGGCGTTCGCTGGAACGATCCGGCCTTCGGCATCGAATGGCCGATCGCCGACCCGATCCTCTCCGAACGGGACGCGGCCTATCCGCTGCTGCCATAAGGCAGACCGGTCGGACAGGGATGCCGGTGGGAAGCGGAGGAGACAAGGCATGGCAAGGCGGGTTCTGGTTACCGGCGGCGGCGGGTTCATCGGCCGCCATGCGCTGCCCCGGCTGGTCGCGCGCGGCTGGGAGGTGCATGCCGCCGGCCGCTCGCCATTGCCGCCCCTCCTGCAGCCCGATCCCCTTTCCGCCGGGCAGGATGGCGGTGACGGCGGCGTCCGCTTCCATGCCTGCGACCTGCTGGCGGAGGGAGAGGCCGCGAGGCTCGTCGAGGCGGTACGCCCCACCCACCTGCTGCATCTCGCCTGGAACGCCCTGCCGGGGAAATTCTGGACGGCGCTGGACAACCTCGACTGGGTGGCGGCCAGCCTGCGGCTGCATCGGGCCTTCGCCGCCGCCGGGGGATGCCGGGCCGTCTATGCCGGCACCTGCGCCGAATATGACTGGACCCACGCCAGCCTGTCGGAAACGGCGACCCCGCTGGTGCCGGCCACCCTCTACGGCAAGGCGAAGAACGCCCTGCGCGAGCTGCTGGAAGCCACTGCCGGCCCGCTGGGGGTCGAGGTGGCGTGGGGGCGCATCTTCTTCCTCTACGGTCCGCAGGAAGCGCCGTCCCGGCTGGTGCCGGACGTGGTGACGTCGCTGCTGAGGGGCGAACCGGCCCTGTGCTCGCACGGGCGGCAGGAGCGCGACTTCATGCATGTCGCCGATGTCGCCGGTGCCTTCGTCTCCCTGCTGGAAAGCGACCATACCGGGCCGGTCAACATAGCCTCGGGCGACACACGACCGCTGAGCGCGGTGATCGACATCCTGTCCGGGATCGTCGGCCGGCCCGATCTGGTCCGTCTGGGAGCCCGCCCTGCCCCGGCCGGCGACCCTCCCCGGCTCGCCCCCGACGTGACGATCCTGCGCGAGCGGGTCGGGTTCAAACCCCGCTTCGATCTGGAAAGCGGCCTGAAGGATTGCGTCGACTGGTGGCGCTCCCAGCAATGATGGCGGCGGCCCGAAGGGCGGATGTGAAACTCTGGCACCCTGCGGTGCGAGCGGGTAGGGTCGCCGCCAACCGCCGGTTTTTCACGAGCCTCATGCGATGGACGACCCTCTTTCCACGGCAGGCGGCCCTTCACCGGACGCGCTGTTCCAGCGCGCGGCAGCCCTTCACCGGGACGGCCGGCTGGAGGAGGCGGAAACCCTGTACCGCCGGCTCCTGGCCGGCCGGGCCGACCTGGCCGGCGCCCAGTTCAATTTCGGAATCCTGCTGATCCAGCGCGGCCATGCGGCGGCGGGGACGGAGCGCCTTCGTCTGGCCGTCCTGTGCGATCCCGCGGCCGCCCATTTCCAGCTGGCCCTGGCGGAGCGCCTGACCGCCGACGGACAGAGCGAGGCCGCGGTGTCGGCCTGGCTCCGCGGCGTCCGGCTGCGGCCCGGCGACGGCGCAGCGACGGCGGCCCTGGCCCGCGCCCGCCGTCTCGCGCTGTTCCAGGGCCAGACCGCCGCCCTGCTCGACCGTCATCCCGAAGGGCCGGACGGCGAAGAACCGGCGGGCGGGCTGGCGCACGGCGTGGCGGTGCAGCTGGCCGCGGTGCAGGATCATTACGACCGTGCCCTGTCCATCCACGGCGCCACGCCCGACGGGGTCAACGTGCCCGATGCCGCCTATCACCGCCGCATGCAGGGTCGGGCCGCCGGCCTGACCCTGCATGCGGTGGCGGGGATGGGGTCCGACTGGACGGTCAACGACGTCGGCTGCGGATATGGCGCGCTGTTCGAGCGGCTGAGCGGCGACCTGCTGCCGCATGGGGTGCGCTATCACGGCTACGACATCAGCCCAGGCATGATCGCGGCGGCGCGCGAACGCCAGGGCGGCGATCCCCGCGCCGTCTTCGCCGTCAGTTCCGTCGCGCTGTGGCCGGCGGACTGTTCGGTGGCGCTCGGCACCTTCTCCTTCACGCTCGGCCATGGGCGGGCGGGCTGGCGGCGCTATGTCGAGGCCCAGCTGCTGGCCATGGCGCGGATGTCGCGCCGCGCCGTCATCGCCAGCTTCCTGTGGCGCGACGGCGAGAACCTGTTCGGCATCGGCCCGGACGACCTGCTGCCCTTCGTCCGCCGGCACCTGTCGGACCGCGCGGAGGCGCTGGGCGATCCCGCCGACCATGAATGGATCCTGCGGGCACCCGGTCCTTTCCCGGATCCCTTCGCGTCCTGACGGTTCAGGAGGCGGGCTTCGTCCCGATGGCCGCCCAGGAAATCTCGTTGACCCAGGCGAGACGGACGTCCTGAAGCCCGGCATCCTTCATCAGCGCCTCCACCTCGTCCCGGCGCCAGTAGTTGGCGATCTTCGGCAGCATCTGGTCGAAGACGATGGAGCGCAGATGCGCGAAGTCGAAGCGGCGGATCAGGCGGAAATATTCCAGCCGGTCCAGCCCCAGCCGCAGCGCCAGCCACAGGACGGCGGTGGGGAACCAGGACAGCCAGTGGACCATCCCGATCGGCAGGCGGCTGAACAGCGCCTTGCGCAGCGGGTCGGCGAAGCGGACGATCCAGCCGTTGTTCTCGCGGCCATAGACCCAGATCGCCACGCGGCCACCGGGCTTCACCGCGCGCACCATGTTGGCGAGCGCCGTCTCCGGATGTGCGAGATGATGGATCACCCCGATGGAGAAGGCGATGTCGAAGCGGTCGCGCTCGTCCAGGTCATAGGCGCTCTGCCGCCGCACCTCGATCGTGGGATGGCCGGACAGGGTGGTGCGCGCCGATGCGAGGCTGCGCTCGTCCAGGTCGATGGCGAGGCCGCCGGCGGCGCCGTAGCTCATCGGCCAATGGCTGTTGCGGCCCATGCCGCAGCCGACGTCGACGAAGCTCCGGCCGCGCCAGTCCTCCGGCGTCAGGAACGGCGTCCAGCGGCGGAACTGCTCCTCGTAGATCGGCTTCAGCTCGGCATAGCGGCCCCATTCGTAGCCGAACCGGTCGGTCGAGCCGGAGCGGACTGCGGTGTCGGAAGAGGGCGCATTGCTCATCGGATCGGGGCCTTGGGCTTGGGGAATGGCTCTTGGTAGGGGGCGCGGGGGCGGCTTGTCAATCGGAGTGCCGGCGGGCCGCCGGATCAGCGCAAGGCGGAGCGGCCGGCGGCGCACCAGTGGCGCCACATCAGGCGGTAGGCCGTCTCCAGATGGCGCAGGAAGCGCGGCTCGTCGCACAGGGGGGAGGCCGCGACCCGCTCCCGCATGCCCATGCGCAGGCGCATCAGCCCGGTCAGGTCGCCGGCAAGGCCGGCGGCGATGTCGGCGTAGCGGTCGGGGGTGGCGGCGACCAGCCCGGGCAGGCCGATGGCGGTCATCAGGCTGGCGCCGACACGGGCGGCATGGCGTTCGCCCCGCAGCGTGACCAGCGGCGCCCCCATCCACAGCAGGTCGCATGTGGTGATGGTGCCGTTGTAGGGGTGCGGATCCAGCGCGATGTCGATGCGGTTGTAGGCGGCGAGATGCCCGCCGGGATCGGCGATCCAGCCCAGCAGGTCGAGCCGGTCGGGGTCGATGCCGTGACGGGCGAAGCGGTCGCGCCAGGAACGGGCGACCTCCGGGCAGGACAGCGGCCTGTCCTTCAGAAGCAGGCGCGTGCCGGGCGCACGCCGCAGCACCTCCGCCCACAGCGCCACCGTTGCATCGGTGAGTTTGGCCAGCTTGTTGAAGGAGCCGAAGGTCACGGCGCCGCGTGCACCGGCCGGCAGCGGCACCACCGCGGGCGCGTCGGCGGGTGGACGGAAGCACAGGAATGGTCCCGGCAGACGGGCCAGGCTCTCGCTGGCATGGGCATCGGCGGCATGGGCGTCGGCGGCATGGCCGGCGGCACCCCCGCGCCCGGATGTCCCCCCGGGGGATGCCGGAGGATCGCTGACCGGATCGACGATGCGGTAATCGACGCAGTCCAGGCCGGTGGTGTTGGGATAGCCGAGCCACGTCGCCTGCACCGGCGCCGGGCGCCGGGCCAGCATCGGCAGGCGGTTCAGTCCGGAATGGCCGGCCAGATCGACCAGGATGTCGATGCCGTCGGCGCGGATCCGGGCGGCCAGGGCCTCGTTGTCGAGCCGGTCCACCGTGCGCCAGCGGTCGGCCAGGGTGCGGAAACGCGCCGTCACCTCATCCTCGCGGTCCGGCGGCAGCAGGGAATAGCAGGTGATCTCCACCGCCGTCCGATCATGCCGTTCCAGCAGGGGCGCCAGGAAATAGCCCCCCAGATGGGACCGGAACTCCACCGACAGGTAGCCGATGCGCAGACGCCGCTCCGGGTCGGCGGCATTGGCATGCGGCGGCGCGGCGGCGGCGGTGCCGAAGGCGTCGCCGAAACGGCGATGCCGCTCCAGAAGCTCCCGCCCGGACAGGTCCAGGTAGTTGAGGCAGAGCAGATGCTGGCTCCACATCGCCGGGTCGTCGGGGCGCAGGCGCAGGGCGGCGGCGTAGCTGTCGGCCGCCGCAGCCGCGTCCCCGGCCATCTGCTGCGCCACCCCCAGATTGAACCAGAGGGAGGCGTTGTCCAGAACGAGGCGGACCGCCCGCTCCCAATGGCGCAACGCCGTTCCGACCGCCCCGCGGCCGAAGGCGACGCCGCCCGCCCCCGCCTCGGCCTTGCCATAGGACGGGTCGATGGCCGAGGCGATGCGATAGACCGCCAGGATCCGGTCCGGCGGCCGGCGGTTGCTCTCCATCGCCAGGGCGAGGTTGTGCAGGATCGCCGGCTGCATCGGCGCATCCGCCAGGGCGCGGCGATAGAGCGTCTCCGCCTCGTCGGTGCGGCCGGCGGCGTGAAGGTCGAAGGCGAGAACGGCCGGGTCGGCCTGCCCCCCGGCTCCGGCGGGACCGCTCATGTGCGGACGGTCAGCCGGCGAGCCGGGCTTCCACCTGTTCGCACAGGTAATGGTAGAGGCAGATGTGGACCTGCTGGATCAGGGGAGTCTGGCGCGAAGGGGCGGCCAGCAGGATGTCGCTGAGGGCGGCCAGCTTGCCGCCGCCCTCGCCGGTCAGGGCGATGGTGGTCATGCCCATGGCGCGTGCCTGCTCGAAGGCGGCGACGACGTTGCCGGAGTTGCCGCTGGTGCTGATGCCCAGCAGGACGCCCCCGGTCTCGCCGTAGGCCTCCACCTGCCGGGAGAAGACGGTGTCGTAGGAGTAGTCGTTGCTCCAGGCGGTGAGCACCGCGGCGTTGGAGCTGAGGCAGATCGCCTTCAGCCCACGGCGTTCCTTGAGGAAGCGGCCGACCAGCTCGCCGGTGATGTGCTGGGCGTCCGACGCCGAGCCGCCGTTGCCGCAGACCAGAAGAGCGCGGTTCCGCCCCAGGGCGCCGGCGACCGCATCGACGGCGGCGGCAAGCAGCGACGGGTCCAGCGTCTCGATCGTCCGCTGCAGCACATCGATCGAGGAGCGGAGATAGGCGTGCAGGCCCTCGGTCTCCATCACCTGTGCGGTCATCGTCGCTCTCTTTCCATGTCGTCGCCCGCCGGGAACCCGGCGGCGTTTTCCATCCTATGGATGCACCGTGCCTGTCAACGGCGCAATCCCGCGCACCGGTGCAGGGGCGAAACAAAAACGGGCGGGAGAATGCGGTTGGGGCGGTGGCGGCCCTGTGCTATCGCAGCGACGCTATCGCAGACGGCCGACCGGAGATTTCGCCATGCAGCCGCTTTCGCCCAGCCTCTCGCCGCAGGATGCGCCGGCGGGGCCGCGCACGCTTTTCTGCTGCCTGTCGGCTCCGTCCTTCTACCCCCGCCCGCTGTTTTCCGCGCAGGAGATCTTCTGCGGTCCCGACTGCGCCGACGAGGTGGAGGGAGGGAGGGTCACCGCGCTGCGCACCCCGGCCGGGAACTTCGACATGGCGGCCGTCGTCGCGCGGCTGCCGGCGGCGCAGCGTCCCGATCTGGTGGTGGTCAAGGCCGACGCCACCCGCCGCAATCTGGCGCGCAACCTGGACCGCGTGCCGGGCACCAAGGTGCTGCTGGTCGGCGATACCCACCACATGGCGGCGCCGGTGGACACGCTGCTGCGCTATGCCGCATCCGAGCCCTTCGATGCGATCGTCGTCGACCACACGCGCCACCACGCGCATTTCTTCCTGGAGGCGGGGTTCGAGCGGGTCTATTGGGTGCCGTCGGTCGATTACGCGCTGCGCTTCCGGCCGGTGCCGGAAAAGAGCACCCGTCCGCTGACCTTCGTCGGCCAGATCAGCGTCCACCATCCGTGGCGGCGCCATGTGATGACGCGCGTCCTGCAGGCCGGCCTCCCGCTGGAAACCCTGCGCGGCTCGCCGGAGGAGGCGGCCGACATCTATGCCCAGTCGGCGGTCACGCTGAACTGCAGCCTCAACGCCGACGTGAATCTGCGGGTGTTCGAGGCGCTGGGCGCCGGCGGCTTCCTGATGACCGACGCGCTGCCGGCGGAATCCGGGCTGGAGAGGCTGTTCACCCCCGGCCGCCATCTGGTCACCTACCGCTCGCCGGACGAGCTGGTGGAGCTGATCCGCCATTACCTGGACCACCCCGCCGAGGCGATGGCGATCCGCCGGGCCGGACAGCGGCATCTGCTCGACACCCAGAGCCCGGCGATCAAGCGCCGCCAGTTCCTGGACGCGGTGCTGGACGGCCGGACCGCGCCGGAGCTGGATCTGCGCGACGAGCGCCGCGGACTGCGGCCGCTGCCGCCGTTGGGACCGGCCTTCCGCCGCCGCGTGTCCGCCTATGAGGCGGTGCAGGCGCTGCACCGCACCGCCGGCCGGGTCGAGCTGCTGGTGCAGGACGGCGATCCGCTGGAATTGGGGGCGACCTGCCGCGATCTGCCGCGCGTCGTGCCGCTCGACCTGGAAAAGGAGAGCAGCGGTGCGCCTCCCGCCGGACCGGATGCCGTCATGGTCGAGCGGGCGCTTGCCATCGCCTGGGAGGACGGGTGCGCCGGCACGGTGGACCGGCTGTTGACCCGCTTCACCGGCGACGCGGTCATCGCCGCCACGCTGAGCGGACCGGCCGCGGCGGAAGCGGAGGCCCATCTGGCCGGCTGGGGTCTGGCGCGGACCGAGCCGGGGGGAGCGCTGTTCCGCTGCACCGACCCTCTGCGCTTCGTCGCCCGCGCGCTGGTGGCGACGGATCCCGAAAGGGACCCGGCCGCCCATCTGCATGCCCGTCTGGGCCGGCGTCTGGCCGCGGCGGAGCCGTCGCTGCGCAGTCCGGAACGCAGCAAGGAGGCGGCCCGGCTGGCCCAGACCATCGGCGATGCCGGCCTGCTGGAGCGGTTCCTGCAGCGCACCCTGGCCCAGGACCGGCATGACGACGAGGCGATGCGGGTGCTGTCCAGCCTGGCCGAGCGGTCGGGCCGGCCGGTGGAGGCCTTTCTTCTTGCCAACGAGCGGCACCGGATCGCCGCACTGATGGGCCGGACGGCGGAAGGCGGCCCCGACCCGGACCGGTTGGCGGGGAAGGTGGCTGGGGAGGGGAGGGTCGAGGCCTATCGCGCCGTCGTCCGGCAGGAGGCATCCGCCCGCCCGGCCTTCCCGGGGGGCCGGAGCCTCCGCATCCTGGTGGCGACCAACCTGTTTCCGCCGCAGGAGTTCGGCGGCTACGGGCGCAAGCTGTGGGAGTTCTCCGCCGAGCTGGTCCGGCGCGGCCACGATGTCCGCATCCTGACCGCGGATGTGCCGGAGCTGGCCCGTTCCGGCATGGTCGGCACCGCCGACATCGAGGACCGGGTGGAGCGACGCCTGGCCCTGTATGGCCGTTGGGAGGGGGGGCGCGCCCATCTGCTGGACGACCAGGAGCAGTGCGTCGCCATCGCCCGCGCCAATGCGGAGCTTGTGCTGGAAAGGGCGGCGGCATTGGGCAGCGAGGTCTGTCTGGCCGGCAACATGGACCTGATCGGGCATCCGTTCCTCTCCCCCCTGGCGGCACGCGGCGTACCCGTCCTGCATTGCCTCGGCAACCGGCATCCCGGTTATGCGCAGGCACAGACCCCGCGATCCCCCCTCTACCGGCCGGGACCGGCCAGCCACTGGGTGGCGGGGCAGCTGGACGAGGCCGGCTTCGGCTTTCCCGACCAGTCGGTCATCTATCCGGGCGCACGGGTCGACGGTTTCTATCGCGCCGTGATGCCCGCGTTCGACCGGCTGCGCATCGCCTTCGCCAGCCTGTTCGTCAATTACAAGGGGGCCGACACGCTGATGAACGCCCTGGCGGTGCTGCATGCCAGCGGCATCGAGTTCGACTGCGCCATCGCCGGCGAAACGCCGGACGCCACCCTGCTCGACGCCGCCCGCGACCTGTGCAGGCGGACAGGCATGGCGGACAAGGTCCGCTTCCTGGGATTCCAGGACCGGCGAGGAATGGCGGCGCTGTTCGCCCGCTCCAACGTCCTGGCCTTCCCCAGCTTCTTCCAGGAACCCTTCGGCATCTCGCAGGTCGAGGCGATGGCCGCCGGCCTGACCGTGGTGACCAGCGGCACCGGCGGCAGCCGGGAGATCGTCCGCGACGGCGTGGACGGGCTGGTCTTCACGCCCGGCGATCATCAGGACCTCGCGGCGAAGCTGTCCGGGCTGGTTGGCGATCGGAGCCGCTGGATGCGGCTGGCCCTTGCCGGACGGGAGCGCGCGGCGGAATTCACCGTGGCCCGCAGCGTCGACCGCATCGAGGAGGTCTTCGCGGAGCTGCTCGGCCGCCGCGATGACCTGCTTTCAAGGAAGGAAAAGGGCAAATGATTCATTATCATGAAATAATGATGATTTAGGCAATTCATTAAATCATGAGTTAATGCCCTCGTGGCAGAGCCGCCGATCCGAAAGGTTTCCATGGTCACCGTCGCCGAAGCCGCCAACCTCGCCATCTCCCATTACAACGCCGGCCGGCTGCCCCAGGCCGAGGAGTTGTGCCGGGCGATCCTGGCCAGCGTCCCGGGTCAGCCTACGGCGCTGGAGGTGATGGGGGCCTGCCGTCATCGGGCGGGGAACATGGCGCAGGCACAGCGCTGCATCCGTCTGGCCCTGTGCGTCGAACCGGCGGTGGCACGGCTTCATCGCAGCCTGGGAAGCATGCTGTCGCAGGACGAGCAGGCGGATCGGGCGGGCCCTGCTCTGCGCCGCGCCCTGCGGATCATGCCGGGTGTGGAACAGGCGGACGCCTATGGACTGCTGCTGGCCGATCAGGGCCGCAACGATCAGGCAGCCCTCTGTCTGCGGCTGGGCCTTGCCCTGGAGCCGGCGCGGGCCGAGGCGAACCGCCGGCTGGCCATCGTCGAACAGCGCAACGGCTCCCTTGCCTCCGCCCGCCGGCTGCTGCGCCGCGCCCACCGGCTGGGGGCGAGCGATGCCGTCCTGGCGCGCGAGGCGCTGGTCCTGCCGGTCATTCCGCAGTCGGAGGAGGAGATCGCCGATTCCCGCCGCCGATTCCTCGACATCGCCACGGAGATGGTGGAGCGCGGCGCACGGATCGACTCCCCGCTGCGCACCGTCGGCGCCACCGCCTTCTTCCTGTCCTATCATGGGCTGGACAACCGGGCGGCCCACACGGCGATGGCGCGCGCCTATGCCGCCGCCTGTCCGGAGCTTCTGCAGACGGCGGCCCATTGCCGGGCACCGAGGCGTCCGGGAGCGGGGGAGCGCATCCGGCTCGGCATCCTGTCCGACCATCTGTTCGGCCACACCATCGGCCAGCTGAACCGGGGGCTGGTGGAAAAGCTGTCGCGCGAGCGTTTCCACGTCACCCTGTTCATGACCGACGGGCCGGAGGATCCGATCCGCCAGCAGCTGCGGGCAACCGCCGATGCCGTGGTGCCGATCCCCACCGATCTGGACGAGGCCCGTCGGCGCGTCGCCGATGCCCGGCTCGACATCCTCTATTACCCCGACATCGGGATGTCGCCCTTCACCTATTTCCTGGCCTTTTCCCGGCTGGCGCCGGTGCAGTGCCTGACCTGGGGCCATCCCGACACCACCGGCATCCCGACGCTGGACGCCTTCCTCACCTGCGACGCCATGGAGCCGCAGGGGGCGGAGGCCCATTACAGCGAGCGGCTGGTCCGTCTTCCCGGCACCACCCTGTTCTATCATCGGCCCCAGCACCCGCAGGCGATGCGCACACGGGCGGAATTCGGGCTGCCCGACGATGCCAACATCTATCTCTGCCCGCAGAGCCTGTTCAAAATCCATCCGCAGTTCGATGCGATCCTGATCGACCTTCTGCGGCGGGACCGGCGCGGCTTGCTGGTGTTCGTCGATCCGCGCGGACAGGGGCCGGCGCTGATGCAGCGCCTGGAACCGAAGGGGCCGGATGTGCGCGACCGCATCCTGTTCCTGCCCGGCCTGTCCAACCCGGATTTCCTGTCGCTGATCGCCTGTTCCACCGTGATGCTGGATCCGCCCCATTACAGCGGCGGCAACACCTCCCTGGAAGCCTTCTCCCTGGGCATGCCGATCGTGACATGGCCCGGCGGCTTCATGCGCGGACGCCACACCCACGGCTTCTACCGGCTGATGGGCATGGACGATTGCGTTGCCCGCGACCTTGAGCATTACCGCGATCTGGCGCTGACGCTGGGGACGGAGCCGGGAGTCCGCGCCTGGGTCAGCCGCCGCATCCTGGAACGCAATGCCGTCCTGTTCGAGGACGCGGCCAGCATCCGCGCCATCGAGGACGCCCTGGTCGACAGCCTGCGCCGCGCCATTCCCTGATCCCGGTTGCTGCCGGTCCGGAGGACATCGGATCATGGCAAAGAACAAACACTCGAAATGATGTCATGGTATTAAATCATGATAACATGATTTAATACCATGACATTCGCCGCCCTGTTGGATCGGCGGGGGAACCGTCATTCCACCAGACGGTTCCCCCGGATGTTCTGGTGCAGATAGGACGCGCGCTTGCAGGTGAGACGGAGCCGTCCGGTCGTCCGCATCCAGGCGTCCACCCGCTTTTCGAACAGCGGGCCACCGTAGGTCGGATAGCGATCGCCCGTATAATGGTCGTAGCGGTAGATGTCCCCGCGGAACCGACCGACATCCACCAGATAGCACTGGTCGGAAAACCCATAGCCGATGAAGAAGTCCGGGGTTTCGGCGATGGCCTCACCGGCGGCATCGGCGAAGCCTGTCGGACCGCCGAAGGCGGAAGGGCCCCAGATGGGGTTGGCAACGGCAAAGGCCGGGTCGGCCCGCAGCGCCCGGATGGAGGGGGTGATCCAATCCGCAGCGGATTGCAGGATGGAATCGCCCGAGAAATGGACGAGATAGTCGGTGCGGGCGGTGAGCAGCCCGACAAGCTCGGCGATCGAATAGACGTAACCCTGTTCCAGGGTGGCGGCCGACAGGCGCATGTGCGACAGAGCGGCTTCCGCATGGGCGGCGACATCGGCCCAGCGCGTGAGCACGCCCCGGGCGACCAGGGCGTCGGCCGCAAGGCGGACCGCCGTGGAATCGGCGACATTGTTGATGATGACGGCGCGATCTGCGAAGGGAAAGTCGCAGAGTTCGATCATCCGCTCCAACCGCCCTTCGGTCAGCAGGAGGCTCCAGTCCTCCTCCCAGACCTTGGTTTCGAAGCCCACCGTCACCGATTGCGGAATGGGCGAGCCTCCCAGTGCCGCATGCAGCGCCTCCCCCTGGCCGAAACGGTCCTGCAGGGTCTCCGCCGAGCGGGTTTCCATCAGGACGGTTTCCGCCTCGCGCCGCAGATTGCGATCATGGGCGAAGCGGTTGAGCAGATGGCCGTAGGCGGCGCAAGCCTGCTGCAACTGCCCGCCCATGCGCAGGCATTTCGCCAGATAGAGCAGGCAGGCGACGTCATCCTTCAAGCGGCTGGCCCGCTGGAAGGCCTCCGCCGCCTGCGAGAAGCGCCCCTCCAGATAGTCCAGCACTCCCAGATTGAAGAGAGCGTCCCAATCGTCGGCATCGCAGGTGAGGGCGGAATACAGAAAGGCTCTGGCGGGCGCCAGCTTACCGGCATGGATCAACGCCTGGACCCGCCCGATTTCGTCTTTGGTCATTGCAGCAGGATCGCGGATGCATGATTGAAAGTCGCCGCGACTATGCGACGATCGCGCGAGGAAAGGCCATGCGGGAAATGTCCCGAAGGCCCGTCCGGCACCATCTTCCCGGACACACCCGCAGTTCATTTCCACCTTATATGTAATTAAATAAAATCATGAAAAATTGAAATGAAGCGAATTCGATGGCATTGCCTGGCAATGGGCATGGAGAAGCGGGAAGGGGAATATGCAGGAGATCAAGGAATATCAGTCTATTGACGCTTGAGTGCGCCGGAAGGGGAAAGCTTCCAATCACATAAATAAATCATGAATTGAAAAAATGATGATGTGTCATGGCGTGAAAAATCTTTTCTATCCCTCTTCCATAGGCATAATCCGGCTCCATTCGGACAGTGTTCAGCCGCCACCCCCATGCCGCCAGGACGACGCATGCCCCGCATCACCAGCTTTGCCTCCACCAAGGGAGGCGTCGGCAAGACCAGCCTTGTCATGGCGCTCGCCACCGAACTGCGCCGTCGGGAAAAGACGGTGCTGCTGCTCGACTGCGACCCCAACCGGCATCTGGCCGAATGGGCCCGCCGGCGGCGGGACAGCGGCGTCGCCGTGATGGAGGAGATCACCGAGACCAATGTGCGGCAGACGGTCCAGGAGAACGCGCCGCGCTACGATTACACGCTGATCGATCTTGCCGGCTTCGGCAATCTGACGATGCTCTACGCCTTCTCCGTCAGCGACGGCGTCCTGATCCCCACCCAGCAATCCTTCATGGACATCAAGGAGACGGTCCGCACCTTCAAGGTGGTGGCGGATTCCGTCGGCGTGCTGAAACACACCCCGGCGTCCAGCGTCGTCATCGTCCGCACCCAGGCGGCGATCGAATCCCGGGTGGACCGGCATGCCCGTTCGCTGCTGTCGGAACATGGCGTCCCCACCTTCCAGACCGAGCTGATCGAGCGCGCCCTGCTGAAGGAGATGACCTATACCGGCCATGGCCCCGGCGAGGTCAATCCCGACAGCAACGCCGACCTGAATGTGCGCGCCCTGGCCGACGAGTTCGTCTCATTCCTGGCGGAGGCGTCGCCCAACCCGCTCGTCGCACGCGGGTGACGGGGCAGGGCGGCAGGTCGAACAAGGGAAGCGGGCACAAGGGAAGCGGGCCGGCGCCATGGCCGCGATGCCACACCGCCCAAGGAAAGCCGGGCTGACCGGGACCTCGGCCCAGGGCGTCCATTGCGGAAAAAATGAGATAGAAGCATAACATGCTTTCATTTCATGGTTTCAGCTGCGGAGATCATTCATGTCGTCCGATGCGCCTTCCAAGGCCGGTTCCGCCAAATCCTCCCAGGCCAAATCGGCCCGCCCGGCGCTCGGCGGCATCGGCGTCACGGACGATACCGATCTGATCCGCCAGTACGGCCTCAGCAAGGGGTTCATTCCGACCGAGGCCGGCGAGATCGCCGCTCCGGCACCGGCGGCACCCCAACCCGCCTCGACCCCGGCGCCGGAACCCCGCCCCATGGTCATCCGTCCGGCCCCCACCCAGCCATGGCAGGCGATGCTGCCCAACTATCTGGTGGATGAGTTGCGGCAGGCTGCCGCGCGCGAGGGAACAGCCCAGAAAGTGATCGTCCTGCGTGCGCTGCGTCAGGCAGGCTTCCGGGTGGATGATATCGACCTTCAGGATCTGCGTCGGCGCTGAGGCGGAAAGACTGCGCAAAAGTCTCCGCCCCCGGCTACAGGGCGATGATTCACCACACCGAGAAGGTTTGACACGGCTTTGAGGGCCGTCTATCCCCTTTCCGGTCCGGAATTCCGAACGACCAGCGATCTAATCCATGGCTATGACCACCGAGACTATGGCAGTGCAGGCGCAGCAGGGACTGAGCATCGAGCTGGTTGAGACCATGCTGGCTCGCCAGCCTCGGGATCCCAATCTGTGGAGTGCACTGGGGGCGCTGCTGCGTCAGGCCGGCAAGCCCGAAGCCGCGGTGGCATGTCATCGTCGCGCGCTGGAGCTGGACCCGAATCACGCCGGCGCCTGGACCAATCTGGGAAACTGCCTGGTCGACCTCGACCAGTATGAGGAGGCCATCGCCGCCCAGGAGAAGGCGCTGCTCCATTCCGGCGGCGCGGCCAACCTGCTGCCCAACCTGGTGGTGGCGCTGCGGCACGGTTGCCGGTTCGACCGTGCCGCCACGGTTCTGGATACTGCCGTAAAGCTCCTGCCGGACAATCCGTCGCTGCGTTGGGACAGGTCGCTGACGCTCCTGCAGCTCGGCCGTTATGCGGAGGGTTTCTCCGATTACGATGCCCGTCTCGCCCTGCCGACCTACCAGAACCGGATCGCGCCCGGCCCGCTGTGGGATGGCCGACCGCTGAACGGCAGGACCATCCTGCTGACCACGGAACAGGGCTTCGGCGACGTTCTGCTGGCGGCCCGCTACGTGCCGATGGTCAAGGCGCGCGGCGGCCGGATCATCCTGGAATGCCATCCGGAGCTCCGTCGCCTGCTGTCCTCGGTCGACTGCATCGATGGCTTCATGGATGTCGGCGGCGATTTCCCGTCCTACGACACCCATTGTCCGCTGATGAGCCTGCCGCAGCGGCTCGGCACCACCTACGACACGGTGCCGCCGCCGGCCCGCCTCTCCATCCCGGCCGATGCCAGAGCCAAGGCGGCGACGCTGGTGAGCGCCGATCCGGGCGAACTCAAGGTCGGCATCATCTGGTCCGGCCGGGTCACCTTCAAGGACAACAGCCGGCGCGCCACGTCGCTGACCCGTTTCCTGCGCTTCCTCAACGTGCCGAAGGTCCGGCTCTACAGCATCCAGAAGGGTCCGCCCGAGGCTGAGCTGGAACGGCTGGGAACCTCGACGCTGATCCGGCCGCTGGGACCCCACCTGAACGATTTCGCCGAAACCGCCGCCGTGCTGGAACGGCTGGACCTGATCATCATGACCGACAGTTCGGTCGCCCATCTCGCAGGCTCGCTCGGCCGGCCGGTGTGGAACCTGCTGCAGTTCATGCCCTACTGGGTCTATGGCGACAGGGGAGACCATACTCCCTGGTATCCGACCATGCGGCTGTTCCGCCAAGCGGTTCCCGGCGATTGGGACGGCGTCTTCGCCGCGGCTGAACAGGAACTGCGCCGGGTCGTCGCGGCCCGCGAGGCCGGCGGGATCCTGCCGCTTCCAGGCGCTGCGGAGTAAGGCGGCCCGAAGAGGCGGCGATCCGGACGAGACGTTCCGTTCGACCTTGATGCCGTAATTTTTGTTTTGGAAAACAAACTCTTGAAAGGGGACTTGTGGCTTTCCCTCCTGTAGAATTGCTTTGTCTGTGAGCATTTCGATGCCACAGTGCTCTGTGGAGATATCGATTTCTCCCGCATCACCGCAGGTACATCTATGGCCAAGGTCACCGTCCGCGAAGGGCCGCTGAGTTCCCAAATGTATTGTGCGATCGGTATGGTCGCCGTCGCGTGGGCGCATCTTGAAGACGTGATCTCCTTATGCCTGTCCCGCCTGCTGGGCGCCGATCATCCCGAATTCCTTGCCGTGGCGGCAAACATGCCCAGCAAGGCCCGGCTCGATTCCGTAAAGGCGCTCGCCGGCTACAAGCTGCCGTCGAAGGACGGGGCGCTCATCATCGCCTTGTGCGATGAAGCATCCATGCTGAGCCGGGAACGTAATAAGATCCTGCACAGTTCCTGGCTGCAGGGTGAAACGCCGGAGATCGGCGTCCGGTTTACCTATCGGGCCCATGGCCGCGTCTCAGCAGATGCCCCGACAATATCCGCACATGAAATCGCGGTGACTGCGGAGAAGATCGGAAAACTGACCACAAGCTTTACAGTGCTCCTTGAAAAACTTGGCCTCTATGATCCGACGAACCCGATGAAGGCACCATTGAAGCTGTAATTCCATGTAGGAATTTTTCACAAAGAAGGGCAAAAAATCTCTCTTTGGAAGATTGTTTCTTCATTTTGGATTCAGATTTATCATCGCCGCCTCGAATCCGCTGGGTCCGCCGCGAAAGGACGATGTCGGGCAAGCTGGCCCAGAGCCGAAGTGCGACCGACACCATGCAAGCGGATGCAACGGCACCTGTCCCGGGAGGCCGAAACGTTGCAACCCGCGCAACGGCTGCAGCCGTGATAAAGGAAAACGGGAGGCCGCCCCCCTTTCGATTGGAGAGCGGAAGGTTGTAGAGTGTGAAGGCCGCAGCATGCGGTGCCAGTTCTCCTCCCGGCCGCGATGACGACTCCTCCCGACCCGTCCGACAATCCGTCCGGCTCCGCCTCTGTCTGCTCCTGCCTGCTGTGCAGTTCCGCCGGCTGGAGCGCTCCGCCCATTGCGGCAGGGCTGGAGCCGCAAGGCGCGCCGCTGCAAGGTGCGGCGCTCTCCGCCACCATTTCGGCTTTGCTGGCACCGGGAACACCGCGCTGGGGCAGCGGCGGGATCGGAAGCGGGGCGACGGTCACCTACAGCTTCATGGAGCAGGCGCCGTCCTACGCCTCCAATTCCGATTCCAGCGGCTTCGCACCGCTCTCCGGCACGCAACGCGACGCGGTGCGTCAGGCCTTCGCCGCCTGGAGCGCCGTCGCCAACATCTTCTTCGTCGAGACATCCAACAGCGCCAATAGCGGGCAGGGCGGGTCGATCCGCATCGGCACCAACCGGCAAGCCTCCAGCGCCGCCTACGCCTATTATCCGACCGGCTCGCTCTATGACGGCGGTGGCGACATTTATCTCTCCAACAGCAGCGCGGCCAACAGCAGCCCGACGCCCGGCAGCTACGGCTACCTGACAATCCTGCACGAGATCGGGCATGCCATCGGGCTGAAGCATCCCGGCAACTACAACGCCACCGGGGGCGGGGGCGAGCCGCCCTACCTGCCCGCAGCCGAGGACAATTACCGCTACACGATCATGTCCTACAACCGGCACCCCAGCCTGGGCCTGAACGGGCTGGCAACGGGGCCGGCCCTGTACGACATCGCGGCGGTCCAATACCTGTACGGGGCCAACACCGACACCCGCATCGGCGACGACCGCTATGCCTTCACCAGCAACACGGTCGCGGTCAGCCAGGCCATCTGGGATGCGGGCGGCACCGACACCATCGACGCCGGCGGGCAGACATCGGCCGTCACCATCGATCTGACGCCCGGCGCCTTGAGTTCCATCGGCCCCAACGGATCGGGGGGGCCGGCGGTGGGCAATGTGTCGATTGCCGCCGGCGTCACCATCGAGAACGCCATCGGCGGCATCGGCAGCGACATCCTGCTCGGCAACGCCGCCAACAACCTGCTGACCGGCGGGGCGGGGAACGACACACTGACCGGCGGGGCGGGTGACGACACGCTGCAGGGTGGCGGCGGCATCGACACGGCGGTCTACAGCGGCAGCCGCTCCTCCTACACCGTCACCGTCACCACCGACGGCGCCACCATCTCCGGCGGCGGCGAAGGCACCGACACGCTGACCGACGTCGAATATGCCCTGTTCGCCGATAGCCGCGTCAGCCTTCTGCCCCCGACGGTCACCGTCCGGCCCGGCCAGGTCGCCATCGGCTCCTCCATCGGCCTCGCCAGCCTGATCACGGCGACCGACCCGGCCGGCGGCATCGTCACCCAGTATGAGCTGGTCGACAACACCAGCGGCGCCGGCTATCTGGTGGTCGGGGGAACGGCACAGGCCACCGGCGCCGTGGTCCCGCTGACCGCGGCCGCCCTCGCAGGGGTCACGTTCGCCGCCTCCCCCCTGACCAGCGTCGACGAGCTGTCGGTGCGCGCCTACAACGGCGTGGCGTGGAGCCGCTGGATCGGTTTCACCATCGCCTCGCGCCCGGCCAACCGGGCGCCGGTCGTCCAGGGCGACAGGACCCTGACCGCCCTGGAGGGCGGGCCGGCCATAGCGCTCGGCATCGACCGGCCGAGCGACCCGGACGAAGGCGACAGCATGACGCTGACGCTGGCCCGCCTGCCGTCCGCCGGCACGCTCCGGCTGGCCAACGGCACCGCCGTCACCGGCGGGATGACGCTGAGTGCGGCTGATCTGGCCGGCCTGACCTATCAGGCGCCGACCGGCACCCCGGCATCGCCGGGCTCCTTCGCCTATACCGTCACCGACAGCCAGGGCGCCGCCAGCGGTCAGACCGTGACCTTGCGGGTGACCACGCTGGCGGAGACGATGGCCGGCTTCGACCCGCTGGCCTATCTCGCCTCCAACCCCGATCTCGTGGCCGTCTTCGGCACCGACACGGCGGCGGCGCGCGAGCATTACCTGCGCGCCGGCCGGGCGGAGGGACGGACGATCCGGTCCTTCGATCCGCTCTCCTACCTCGCCGCCAACCCGGATCTGGTGGCGGTCTTCGGCTACGACCTCGCGGCGGCAAGCCGGCATTATCTGGACTACGGCCGGCGGGAGGGGCGCTCGGCCGGCAGCTTCGACCCGATCGCCTATCTGGCCGCCAACCCCGACCTCGCGGCCGTCTTCGGCACCGACAGCGTGGCCGCCACCCGCCATTACCTGTCCAGCGGCCAGCGGGAAGGGCGCAGCACCCGTTTCGATGGTTACGGCTATCTGGTGTCGAACCCGGATCTGGCGGCGGTCTTCGGCCTCGACCCGGCGGCGGCGGCCCGCCATTACGTGACCTACGGCCGGACCGAGGGGCGCAGCGTCACCTTCGACAGCCTGGGCTATCTGGCCGCCAACCCGGACCTTGCCGCCGTCTTCGGCACCGACACCGCCCGGGCGGCCGGCCACTACCTGTCCAGCGGCCGGCGGGAGGGGCGCAGCAGCAGCTTCGACGCGCTCTCCTATCTGGCCGCCAACCGCGACCTCGCGGCCGCCTTCGGCACCGACGCCGTCCGGGCGGAGGAGCATTACATCCGGTATGGCCGGTTGGAGAACCGCAGCACCAGCTTCAACGTCCACGACTATCTTCTGGCCAACCCGGACCTGCTGAGCGTGTTCTCGGGCAGCGAACAGCAGGTGAAGCTCTATGTGGTCCTCTACGGCAACACGCCGCGGCGCGACGCCGCCGGCTTCGACGCGCTCTCCTATCTGGCTGCCAACCCGGATCTGGCCGCGCGCTTCGGCACCGACACCGCGGCCGCCACCCTCCATTACCAGTCCGCCGGCCAAGCCGACGGACGCCCGATCAGGTTCAATGCGCTCGCCTATCTGATGGCCAACCCCGATCTGGCCGCCGCCTTCGGCAGCGACCAGCAGCAGGCGCTGCTGCACTTCATCCAGTATGGCCGCAACGAACAGCGCCCCAACCCGATCGGCTATGTCCGCCCGCAACCGGCCGGACTCGCCACGGCGACTGACGGGCTGCTGGCGGTGGGAATGGGATGATCCCGCAGGCAAACGCCGCCAGAACGGTCAGAAGCCCGTCTCACGGATCAGCACCGACGCGGCCATGCGCCAGAAGCGTTCAGCAATGCTGCGGGCCTCGCCCGCCACGCGGACGATGCCGCGGGTGACGCGTTCCGGCCCCTCCTGCGCGGCGCCGGCAACGGCCGGCTCGACATCCAGGGTGATGCGGTAGACCGCCTCCACCGGGGCAAGCGCGCTGCGGCCGGTCCCGCCATGCGGCTGGCCCGGCTGGGGTCCCGCCTGCCCCTCCACCGCCACCGGGCCGCCATTGACCGAGGCGAGCGCCGGCACGTCCAGAACCGAGACGGCGACCGGATCGACCGCGCGCACCTTCGCCGCGTGCCGGGGGGCCAGCGGGTCGTCGGGGTGGAACTGCGCCCCGGCTCCCGGACTCAGCCGGTCGAAATCGCCTTCGCCGACATAGCCGACCAGCTCGCCGCTGCCCGGCGCCACCACCATTGCCAGCGGCAGCTTCGGCCCGACCCAGCGGCCGGGAGTCAGCGCATCCTCCATGTCGCGGACGGTGCCCGCCAGCGGAGCCCGCACCACCAGCCGCTCACGGCTGTCGAGAAGCCCCTGCCGCTCGGCCAGGGCGGCGGCCAGATCCTCCTCCATCGCCCGCACGCGGTCGAGCTGCTCACGGCTGGCGGTCAGGCGGGCGATCTGTTCCTGCATCCAGTCGATGCGCAGCTCCACCTGCCGCAGTTTGCCCTCCAGGTCAGGGGCGGTCAGGCGGAACAGCGGCTCGCCCTCCACCACCGTCTGGCCGCGGGCGACAAGCGTCTCCTCCAGCCGCGCAGGGAAGGGGGCGTAGACGGTGGCGAAGCCGGACGCCCGCCAGACCACCGGCACAGACACGGTGGAGGTCACCGGCAGCAGCGTCAGCCCGACCGCAGCCGCCAGCCCGGCCAGCGTCAGCCCGGTACGCCGGTTCATGGCGAACCGGTCGCGCAAGCCCCACCAGACCTTGGCCTCGTTCAGGAAGGGGCGGGCGACGAACCAGCCGATCTCGATGGCGAACAACAGGATCCCCAGAACCTTGACGGCGACATGGTAGACGAGCAGGGCGATGCCGAGGAACAGCATCAGCCGGTAGACCCAGGTGACGTAGGAATAGGCCAGCAGGATGCGGCGGCGCGCCGCCGGCATCTCCTCCGGCGGAGCCATGCCAAGGCCGAACAGCCATTCCCGCAGCTTCCAGCGCGCCATGGCGAAGGCACGCTCCTGCAGATTGGGCACATCCAGCGCGTCGGACAGCAGATAATAGCCGTCGAAGCGCATGAAGGGGCTGAGGTTGATCGCCAGCGTGGTGACCCAGCTGACCGTCGCCAGGAAATAGGCGGCGCTGCGGAGCGGGCCGTCGGGCAGGAAGCTCCAGGCCAGCGTGGCGAAGACGGCGATCGTCAGCTCGGTAGCCATGCCGGCCGCCCCCACCGCCAGCCGCTGCCGGCGCGAAACCAGCCTCCAGGCGTCGGTGGTGTCGGTATAGAGCACCGGCCACATCACCAGGAAGGCCACCCCCATGGTCGGCACCCGGCAGCCGAAGCGCTTGGCGGTATAGGCATGGCCCAGCTCGTGGCAGATCTTGGTGCCCAGCAGCGTGACGCCGTAGAGCGCCAGCCCCTCTGGCGAGAAGAAATGCTGGAAGGTGTGCAGGAAGGCGTCCCATTGCCGCGCCACCAGAAGCCCGGCCAGAAGGGCGGTCAGCAGCACCAGGACCATCCAGGCCCGGCTGTAGAGCGGCGCCACCAGCCCGGCCGTCGCCGACAGGAAGCGGTCCGGCCGCACCAGCGGGATGCGGAAGAACAGATAGTTGTGGACCAGCCACCAGAACCAGCCGGTGTGCCGCGCCGCCGCCTGACGCGCCAGATAGGCGGTATCGACGGTGACGGTCAGGTTGTTCGCCGCCAGGAACTGGTAGAAGGCCATGACGTCCCCGACCGCCGGCTCGAACAGGCTTTCCTCCGCCACCGCCGCGGCGATGGCGAGCGGATTGGCGTGGTGCCAGTGCGCGATCAGCGCGAAGGCCTCCGGCCCGATGCGGAAATAGCGGTTGCGCACCGGATCGTGGATGGTCCAGCCCGGCGCCCCGTCCTGCCCGGCCGGCGCCGGCAGCAGGGCCAGATCGTCGCGCAACCCCGGCAGCCGCAGGGACGCCCGCGGATCGGCCGGGGCGGCTTCGACGGCGGCGAGCCTGGCCGAGGGACCGGCGGGAGGGGTAAGGGCGATGGACATGGGAGTCCTTGGGTTGCCTTAAGGGGATGCCTTGGGGCAGTGCCTCAGATGCCCAGCGACTGGCGCAGCAGGGCCAGCGGGCGGCGGAACAGGTAAAGCGCCAGCGGCACGCGGTCGCCCAGGATCTTGGCGGTGCCGCGCAGGCCGATGCGGGGCGGGGCCTCCCCCGTTTCCAGCGCCGCCTTGACACGGTAGGACAGCACGCCGGCGGCCGACATGCCGGCTTCGTAGCTGGCATGGGTCAGCCGCGCCTGCAGGGGGTGGAGCGGATCGACGTTCAGGAACAGCTCCACCGGGGATCCCGGCTCCAGAACCAGGGCGTCGCCCACCGGCACCATGATGTCGATCTCCGGCGCCTGCGGATCGGCCAGCGTCAGCACGCGCTCGCCCACAGACACCGGCTTGCCCAGCCAGTCGTTGACGTCGGTGAAGACGGCGATGCCGGCACGCTCCGCCTTCACCGTCACCCGGTCCAGCAGGTCGCGGGCGAGCGCCATCTCGGCGCGGCGCAGCTCCACCTGGGCGCGGAGCTGGGCGACGCGGGCCTTGGTCTGCGGGTCGGCGAAGGCGGCCTGCGAGGCGGTCAGCAGTTCCGCCTCCGCCTGGGTCAGGCCCTTGCGCGCCACCTCGAAGCGGCTGCGCAGGACGGTGGAGTCGAAGCTGAACAGCGGCTGGCCGGCCGCCACCAACCCGTTCGGCTGCACATGGAAACGCTCGATCACCCCGTCCAGCGGGGAGGCGACGATCACCGGGTTGCTGGTCTGGATCTCGGCCGGGGCCAGGGTCGACATCGGCACCGGGATGGCGAGCGCCCCGGCGGCGGCCAGCAGCACCAGCAGCGGCAACAGGGCGCGGCGCAGCCCGTGCCGCTTCGCCCGCTTGCCCGACAGTGCCCACCAGGCATGACCATAGCCTTCGGTCAGATGGCTCAGCAGCAGGATCTCGCCGTCGGTCCAGGGCTCCTCACGGCCAAGCCACAGGCCGGCCAGCGGCGGGACGGCCTTGTCCCGGCCCTCCGCCGCAGCGCCGGGCAGGGCGTCGCGTGGGGATTCCGGCTTGCGCAGCGGACACCACAGCACCTGCGCCGGCCCCCATTCGCCCCAGGCGCTGCGCACGGAAGCGGGCAGGGAAGCGGGATCGACGACATGGACGCTGTTGGCATGCTCCCCGGTGGCGACGGCGCGCACCGCCGCCTCCAGCCATTGGGCGAAGGGGGCGTTCGGCTCCAGCACGGCGATGTTCGACACGGCCTCCAGCGCCGCCCGCCCCCGCTCTCCCACCGTCAGGAAGGCCGCCTGGCGGTAGGCGATCAACCGGCGGGTCTGGTTGACGATGTGATAGCGCAGCTCCGGCGCCGTCGCCTGCCGCCAGGCCTGACGCTGCAACTCCAGCAGCATCAGCAGGCCGTTCACCGGCTGCGGCGCGCCTCCCTGCGGCGCCCCTTGCGGCGCCCCTTGCGGCGCCCCTTGCGGCGCCCCCTGGGAAGCGCCCTGGGCCGGAGCCGCCTGCTGGGACGGGGTTTGAGCCACGGCGGCGCTCATGGCCTCGCTGTTCCTGTCTTGGGAGTTCCCGGAAGCGACGATACCGTCGGTTCCGGGAAGATCGCGGTGCCGCTCATGCCGGCGATCATGCCGGCTGGAACCCCCTCGCCGGTCAGCTTGGCGGTGACCTTCACCGACTGGCTGGCCGGATCGACCTTGGCGCCGGGCAACACCACCTCGCCAGGGAGGGTGGCGCCGGTTTCGTCGATGCGCAGGTCGAAGCGCTGCCCCGGCTTCAGCCACACCAGCCAGGAGGAGGGGACGATCAGTTCCACCTTCAGGTCGCGGTCGGACAGGATCTCCAACAGCGGCGCGCCGGCGGCGACCGATTCATGCTCCTGGATGCGGCGCTCGACCACCCGGCCGTCGAAGGGCGCCTTGATGTCGCAGCGCCGGGCCTGCACCTCGGCCTTGCGGACGTCGGCGCGGGCGACCTGGGCCTTGGCCTCGGCCAGCTGGACCTCCGCCTCGCCGATGGAGCGCAGGCTGTTCAGGCGCCGGTTGACCCGCGCCGTCACCTCGGCCGCGTTCAACTGGGCGCGGGCGCCGTCCAACTCGGCCTGATAGCTGGAGCAGTCGAAGCCGACCAGCAGGTCGCCGGCCTTGAAGCCCTGGCCGGCATCGACGCTCATGCGGGCGATGCGGCCCGGGATCTCGGAAGAGAGGACGGCGTGGCGCCGGGCCTCGATCAGGGCGCGGACCTGCCCCTGCGAGGCGTCCTGGGCCGCTGCCGGGATGGAGGCGAGGCCTCCGCCCAGCAGGGCGACCAGGAGAGCGGCGGCAACGCCGGGCCACGCACTGGGACGGATCACAGCGCCGCGAGCCGATCGGCGGGCCGGCTGCCGGACTGCTGTTCCTGGGCCGAAAGGGTACGAACGGTGCATTCCCGCTGACTATCCTTCACACGATGGCAGAACCGCTCGGCTGCGGCGCGGTCGACGAAGCCGCCTGCACGCAGCTGGACGATGGTCTTGCCGTCCTGGCTGCGCCGGGTGGAGACATACAGGGCACCAACCCCGCTGCTCTCCGTTTCCAGGCGTTTGGCGATCATACCCCATTCCTGCTTGGCAAGCCTGTGGCTTGCGTAAGCCCCGAGGTCGGCCTGGATGACGGGAGAAAAGGATGCCGTCGCAACCCCGGCGGCGGCCGAAGCCACCGCTTGCGCCGCCGGTGCGGGAGCCGGAGCGGCCGTTTGGACCGGAGCGGGAACAGGCGCCGGGACAGGAGCGAGAGAGGAGACCGGGGCCGGAGCGGCAGCGACCGGAGTGCCTTGCTTGACCTGTTCCCGCGTGACGGGTTCCTGCCTGGAGGCTTCCGGCGTCACCGCTTCGGCCTTGACGTCCTTGGGGGCGTCCTTGGCGGCGGCCTTGGGCGCGGCCATCAGGTCCTTGACCCGCAGCATGCCGTTGGCGCGCTCCTGCCAAGAGGACAGCCCCTTGCCCACCGCCTGGGTCAGGGTGGCCAGATCGTCGGCGGCCATCGTCTCGGGCAGCGGGTCGACACCGGCCGACACCATCACGCGGGCATAGGCGTTGTGCAGGTCGGCCAGCACCAGATCGCGGCGCAGGTCGGACAGCAGCGCCGTCACCTCCGCCTGGATCACGCCAAGCTCGCCAACCTGCCCGGCCTCGCCGACATTGACGTATTGCGAGCGGATGCGGGTGTCGAGGTCGGCCTGCTCGGCGGTCAGGGCGAATTCCTGCTTCAGTTCGCGGAACTGCAGCACCGCCACATGCACCTGGCTCAGCACCGCCATGCTCAGCGCCTGGCGGCGGAAGGTGACCAGCTCCTCCTGTGCCTCGGCGTAGGACTTGGTGGCCGGGGCGGAAACCAGGTTGATCAGGTTCCAGCTGATCCGCGCCCCGTAATCGGCCCAGCGCTGGTTCAGAAGGAAGCTGTTGCTGTCGTAGCGCAGGGCCGCGTTGACGTCGATGCCCGGCAGCAGCTTCAGCAGCGACCGCCAGGTCTCGTCGGCGGAGATGCGCTGGTTGTAGCTCTCCTCCAGCAGCTCCGGCCGGTTCAGCAGGGCATAGGTCTCCAGCGCCTCGGCACCGACGTCCAGCTTGGGCGGCGACTGCATGACGCTGGCTGCCGGCAGCTCGATCTCGAACGGCTCGCCCGGCGGCAGGCCCATCAGCGCGCCCAGCTGCGACTTCGCCGCCACCAGCTCGCGGCGCAGAGACTGCAGCTGACGCAGTGTCTCGACCAGGGTGCGGGTGTAGTTCAGCGCCTGCAGCGGCGCCTGGACACGCAGCGCCTCCAGCGTGCGGGCATCGCGGCGCGCCCCTTCCACCCGCTTCTCCAGCGGCGCCAGACGCTTCAGCAGCCGTTCGGCGGCCACCGCGCGCCAATAGGCGGTGCGCACGTCCTGCATGATGCCCTGGACGACGCGGCGGCGGCGCTCGTCGGCGATCAGCACCAGATTGGCGTTTTGTCGCGCCCGCAGATAGCTGACGCCGAAGTCCAGCACATTCCAGGTGAAGGCGAGATCGCCGGTGCGGCGGTGCTTGTCGGTGGCGGTGGTGCTCTCGCCCGTCCGCCGGCCGGTGGCGAGGTTCAGGCTCTCCGAACCGGCGTCGTTGTTGCGTCCGACATAGCCGGCCGCCGCCACCACGCGCGGCAGCATGTCATAGCGCGACAGGTCCAGCTGGTCGTTGGCGACCGCCACCTCCATCAGCTTCACGCGTTCGTCGAGGTTGTACTTGATGGCACGGGCCATCGCCTCGTCCATCGACACCGCCTTGGTCAGCGGTTCCTGCGGGGTCAGCACGACGCCCAGATCCGTGCGCACGCGCGCCAGATTCTCCTCGGCCGTCAGCGGCTCGGGTTTGACCGCGCAGCCCGCGGCCAGCAGGGACGCCGTCAGGACGGCGACGGGAACCACCGAAGAAAGCAAGCGGCGGCGGAGGTGAGCGGTCGAAGTCTTCATGGCGGGAGCAATTCCGTTCGGCGGAAAAGGATTGGACGAGGAAAGCGATGCTGGAAAAAGAGGTGTTGGGAGGAGCTGGGCCGCCGTCAGGCGGCCCAGCTGTCGGGCAGGACGTGGCTGGCGAGCGCGGCCAGCAGGTCGGCGGCGCCGGCCGGTCCGCCATGGGCGCGGGCGACCTGGCGGGCGAAGCCGGGAGAGGCCGGCATGGTCTCGGCGCGCTTGTCCGCCCCCTGCTCCGCCGGCTGGCCGCTGCCGTCCGCCGGGGTGCCGCCACCATCCTGGGGAGCGCCCTGGTTTTGCCCCGGGTTTTGCCCCTGGTTTTGCAGGGTCTGCTGGTTCTGGGGCTCGCCCTGACCCTGTTGGCCCTGACCTTGTTGACCCTGTTGGCTCTGCCCCTGGGGTGCCGGCTGTCCGGAGCCCGGCTGCCCGGCCGTCGGGCCACGGCCCTGCCCGGTGCCATTGCCCCGTTCCTGACCCTGACCCTGGTTTTGCCCCTGGCCATTGGCTTGGCCATTGCCGGGCGTGCCGGTCTGGCCGGGAGCACCCTGACCGTTGGGACCGGTGCCCTGAGGGCCGCCCAGACCGTTGCCGCCCAGACCAGTGCCGCCCGTGCCGGTGCCCAGGGTATTCCCACCCAGGCCGCCACCGCCGAGGTTGCCGCCCAGACCGCTGCCCAAAGCGCTCCCCAGGCCACCGCCGAGGCCGCTCCCCCCCAGCCCGCTGCCGGAGCCGGAGGACCCGGACGAGCCGCCGCCGATGCTGTTCAGCGTCACCGACCGACCGGCGTCCGTGCTGGACGAGCCGCCGCCGATGTTGCTCAGCGTCACCGACCGACCGGCGTCCGTGCTGGACGAACCGCCGCCGATGTTGTTCAGCGTCACCGACCGACCGGCGTCCGTGCTGGACGAACCGCCGAGGCTGGCGCCGCCGCTGTTGGTGCCGCCGCCCGGCAGGCTCGGCCCGGACCCGCCGGTGCCGGACCCGATCAATGCCCCGTTGGAGGACGGGCCGTTCGACGAGGAGGCGATGCCCGAGCTGCCGGATTGTGACGGACCGTTGCCGCTGCCGGTGACGGGCGTGGTCGTCGCCGGGGTGTTGGTCGTGTTGACGCCGGTGGTCGGGGTCGGGGTGGTGGTCGTGACCGTCGTCGTGCCGCGGGCCACCGCGACCGTCACCGTGGTCGCGGTCGAGCTGTTGCCGACGAGGTCACGGGCCTGGATGCTGATCGACCGGCTGGTCGCCGCGCCGGCGAAGCTCGGGTCGCCGGCGCTCGACCGCAGCCCGATCGCCCGCACCGCGGCCTGATAGTCGGCGGCGGACGCCACGCCGCTGAGCACGATGCTGGTGCCGTCGCGGGTCGCGGTGATGCCGGCCGGCAGGGTGCCGATCACCAGCTCGTCGCCGCTGCGGGCGTCGGTCAGCGTCACCGTCACCCGGTTCAGCGAGCTGGCGTCCGACAGCGAAACCGCGGAGCCGAGCGTCGCCGTGCCGCCGGCGCTCAGCGTGGGAGCGGTCCCGCCGGCGGACACCGTCGGGGCCTGGGTGTCGACGGTCAGGCTCAGCGTGCCCGACCGGCCGATGTTGCCGGCGCTGTCGGTGGCGGTGGTGACGACGCTGTGGGCGCCGTCGGCCAGCGGGGTGGTGACGGCGAAGCTCCAGCTCCCGTCGCTGCCTGTCGTGGCCGTGCCCACGGCGATGCCGTCGACGATGACGGTGACCGTGCTGTTCGGATCGGCGGTGCCGGTCAGGGTCGGACGGGTGGTGGAGACGACGTTGGCCGTGTTGTCGACTCCGGAGAGGGCCGGGGTCGACAGGACCGGCGCCGTGCTGTCGATGGTCAGCGTCAGTGCCGCCGAGGTGCCGCTGCTGTTGCCGGCCTGGTCGGTCGCCCGGCTGGTAACGGCATGGGTGCCGTCGGCCAGCGGATTGGCCGGCGTGAAGCTCCAGCTGCCGTCGGAGCCGGCGATGGTGGTGCCGACCGCCAGGCCGTCGACCAGGACGGTGACGGTGGAGCCGGCCTCCGCCGTGCCGCTCAGGGTGGGGCGGCTGATGTTGGTCACCCCGTCGGTGGGAGAGGTACCGGTGTCCTGTCCGGACGCCAGCACCGGGACCGAGGGGGTGTCCGGGGCCACGGTGTCGACCAGGACGTTCTGCAGGCCCGGCACGCCGGTCAGCGCCGGGGACAGCGGGATGCGGGCGCGGTCGGTGATGCTGCCGCCATTGTAGTTCAGCCCGGTGACGGCGATGCCGTCGGTGTCGCTGTCGCCCGCCTGCACCACATAGTCGAAGCGCAGGACCGTCCCGCTGCTGGCCGTCGGGTTGTAGACCGCCTGGCGGGTCTGGCCGCCGATGTCCAGCGTGATCGTCGGGGTGCCGTTGACGATCACCACCTCGCTGACCTGGATGTAGAAGCTCAGCGTCTTGCCGACGCCATACAGGCCGTCGGCGGGCGCGACGACGCCGCGGATCGACGGCGCCGTGGTGTCGATGACGATGTCCTTGCTCAGCCCCAGCGACCGGACGTCTCCCGGCATCGCCAGGGTCAGGGTTCCGGCATTGCCGGCGATGTCCGTGATCGATCCGGTCAGCGCCGACGTGCCGATGGCGTCCAGGTCGGCGCTGGTGTCGCCGGCCTGCACCGTGTAGGTGAAGGTCAGCGTGCCGGTGCCGGACCCGCTGCTGTAGGTGGCGGTGCGGCCGGTGTTCAGGGCCAGGGTCGGCGTGCCGCTGACGCTCACCGCCTCGCTGAAGGTCACCTGGATCGAGATGGTCTCGCCGGTGGTGTAGGTGCCGTTCGCGGTGCTGGACGTGACGTTGGTCACCGTCGGGGCGATGCTGTCGATCCGGGCGCCCGCGGTGTCGGCGACGCTGTTCAGCGTGCGGATGGCGGTGTTGCCGACCAGATCGGTGATCGTGCCGCCGCTCAGGGCCGAGACCAGGCGGACGCCGTCGCTGTCGCTCAAGCCCCCCTGCACCGTGTAGCGGAAGGTCAGGCTGCTCCCCCCCGATCCAGACACGTAGGCCGCCTGCACCACCGTGCCGTCGTCCAGCGTGATCGGAAGCGTCGGGCTGCCCGTCACCGTCACCGCCTCCGAGAAGGCGACGGTGAACTCCATCACGTCGCCGGTCTTGTAGATGCCGCCGGTCGGCACCGACACCGACGACACCGTCGGCGCCGTGGTGTCGATGACGATGTTCTTGGTGCCGCCCAGCGACGATCCGCCGCCGACCGCCGGCAGGGTCGTCGTCGCGTCGTTGCCGGCGGTGTCGGTGATCGTGCCGCCGTTCAGCGCCAGAGCCCCGGTGGAGGCGTAGTCGAGGTCGGTCGAGGTGTCGCCGTCCTGCACCGTGTAGGTGAAGGTCAGGGTGGTGCCGCCCGATCCGCCGGAATAGGTGGCGGTCCGTCCGTTGCTCAGCGTGATGGTCGGCGTCCCGCTGACGATCACCGCCTCGGACAGGCTGACCTGGATCGAGATGATGTCGCCGGCCTTGTAGCTGCCGTCGGCGGTGGAGGAGGTGACGCCCGTCACCGTCGGCGCCGTGGTGTCCACCGTCACCGACAGCCCCGGCGAGGCGGTGGAGACGTTGCCGGCCGCGTCCGTCGCCTTGACGGTGAGGGTGTGCGGCCCGGTCGACAGGGTGGTGGCGGTGACCGAATAGTTGCCGGAGCCGTCCGCCGTGCCGGTGCCCAGCACCGTGGTGCCGTCGGTGTCGTACAGCGTCACCGTGCTGTTGGGCTCCGCCGTGCCGGTGATCGTCGGGGTGGCGGTCCCGGTGATGCCGTCGCTGCCGGAGATGCCGGTGTCGCTCGCCGCCGGCAGGACCGGCGTGCCCGGTGCCGCCGGCGCGCTGGTGTCGATGGTGACCGACAGCCCCCCCGAGACGCTGGAGACGTTGCCGGCCGCGTCCGTCGCCTTGACGGTGAGGGTGTGCGCGCCCGACGTCAGGGCCGTGGTGGCGGTGACCGAATAGTTGCCGGAGCCGTCGGTCGTGCCGGTGCCCAGCACCGTGGTGCCGTCGGTGTCGTACAGCGTCACCGTGCTGTTGGGCTCCGCCGTGCCGGTGAAGGTCGGCGTGGTGTTGCTGGTGACGTTGTCGGTGCTAGAGCCGCCGCTGTCGGTGCCCGCCGTCATGTCCGGGGCGGTCGGCGCGCTTGGCGCCGTGGTGTCGATGACGATCGCCTTGTTGGCGCCCAGCGAATTCGCCGCCCCCGGCGTCGCCAGGGTCAGGAGGGCGGCCAGGCTGCTGGAGCTGTCGGCGATCGTGCCGCCGTTCAGCGCCAGTGCGCCGGTGGAGGCGTAGTCGAGGTCGGCCGAGGTGTCGCCGGCCTGCACCGTATAGGTGAAGGTCAGGATGGTGCCGCCCGACCCGCTGGAATAGCTGGCCGTCCGCCCGGTGCCCAGCGACAGCGTCGGCGTGCCGGTCACCGTGACCGCCCGGTTGAAGGTGACGGTGATCGAGATGGTGTCGCCGGCCTTGTAGCTGCCGTCGGCGGTCGTCGCCGACACCGAGGACACCGTCGGGTTCACCACGGCGGTCAGCACCGCGTCGTTGCCGGTGCCGCCCAGGTAGCTGACGGTGTAGATGTCGCCGTTGCTGGTCGTGTCGGTGCCTTCGGCGATGGTGCCGAAAATGCCGGACGTGCCGGCGATCGCGTCGCTGCCGTCATTGTCGATGATGCGGTAGGTCGCCCCGTTGGTCAGCGTATAGCCGTTGACCCGGCTGACGGTGAGGGGGCCGCCGTTCAGGCTGACGGTGCCGTTGACCACCACCTGGTCGTAATCGGTGCCGCCCACCCCGCCGCCGCCGCCGATCTCCGCCGCCAGCGTGCCGCTCAGCCGCAGGTTGCCGTTGATCGTCAGCGTGCCGATGCCGTTGTTGCTTCCCGACACGCCCGGCGCCAGGGTCGCGCCGGAGGCGATCGTCACCTGGTTGGAGCCGGAGGCGAAGATGGTGCCGGTCCCGCCCAGCGTCGCCCCCGACTGCACCGAAACCCCGCTGGTGCCGGTCAGCGCCCCTGTCACCAGCAGCGTGCCGGCCGACACGGTGGTGCTGTCGGAATAGCTGTTTGCGCCATTCGACAGGGTCAGCGTGCCGCTGCCGGTCTTGGTCAGGCTGCCGCTGCCGGTAATGGCGCCCGACAGCGTCACCGCGACGGCGTTGTCGATCGTGGCGCCGTTCACCCCATTGATGAAGCCGTTGTCGATCGTGCCCACCCCGGTCACCGTCAGCGTGCCGCCGTTCAGCGTCACGTCGCCGCTGCCCAGGTTGGCGTCGCCGGCGATGCTCAGCGTGCCTTCCCTCACCGCCATGGTGCCGCTGAAATTGGTGCTGTTGGCCCCCGACAGCGTCATCGTGCCGCTGCCCATCTTGGTCAGGCCGCCGGCCCCGCTGAAAATGCCCGAGAAGCTGGTCGAAGCGTTGCTTCCGCCGACGAACAGCCCCTTGCCGGAGGCGATGGCGACGGTGCCGGCGCCGTCCAGCGAGCCGATCTCCAGCGAGGCCGCGTCCACCGTCATCGTCGCGGTCGACGCGACCGTCACCGCGGTGCTGCTGCCGAGCGCTCCGCTGATCGTCAGCCCGCCGCCGTTGACGGTGGTGGCGCCGCTGTAGGTGCTGGTGCCCGCCAGGGTCAGCGTGCCGGCGCCGGTCTTGGTCAGGCCGCCGGTGCCGTTGATCGCGCCGGAGAAGGTGGTGCTGCCGCTGCCGCCGACCGTCAGCGTGTAGGCGCCAAGCGTCACGGCGTTCGTGCTGATGCCGCTCAGGCCGGCGATGGTCTCGCTGGCGGACAGGACGAAGACCGACGAACCGGACATCGTCACCGTGGAATCGTCGCCGATCGCCCACCCGCCGGCAGCGGTCAGCGTGCCGGCCGACACCGTGATGCCGCCGGTATGGGTGTGCTGGGACGAGCTGGTGCTGCCCAGCGTCAATGCGCCGCCGCCGGTCTTGGTCAGCCCGCCCGACCCGGAGCGCGCGCCGCTCAGCGTCGCCGTGGTGCCGGAGTTGCTGACCTCGATCGTCGAGTTGCCCGAGAAGTCGATGGCATTGGCCAGCGTCGTGGTGCCGGACAGGGCGAGCGTGCCGCCGGCCATGGTGATGGCGCCGCCACCGATGTTGCCGGAACCGGCGACCGACAGTTTGCCGGCCGAAAGCGTGGTCCCGCCCGACCATGTGTTGGCGCCGCTCAGCGTCGCCGTTCCGGTCCCGCTCTTGGTCACCGTGCCCTGGCCGCTGATGCTGGCCGAGACCGTCATCGCCGAGCTGTTGTTGAAGGCCAGCACCGCGCTGGAGTTGCCGAGGGTGAAGGAGGAGGCCGACAGGGCGCTCTGCAGCTCCAGCGTGCCCAGGATCGACAGGGCGCCGCTGTAGGTGTTGGCGGCGTTGGACAGCGCCAGAGTGCCGGTGCCGGTCTTGGCCAGCCCCAGCGATCCGGACAGCACGCCGCTGAACGTCGCGGTGGCGCTGCCGGTCACGTCGATCTTGGCGTTGGCGTTGGTGATCGCCACGGCATTGACCAGCGTGGTGGTGCCGGTGACGCTCAGCGTGCCGTCGGACAGCGTGATCGATCCGGTGCCGAGGCGGGAGGCCGAATCGACCGACACCGTGCCGTCGTCGACCGACAGGTTCCAGGCCGAGCCGTTGCTGGTCGCGGTAGACAGGGTCAGCGTGCCGCCGCCGGCCTTGGTCAGCGTGCTGGTGCCGGAGATCGCGCCGGACAGGGTGAGCGCGCTGCCGTTGCTGACGGTGCCGCCGTTGCTTCCCAGCGCTATGGCGTTGTCGATGGTGTCCGCCCCGGTCACCGTCAGCGTGCCGCCGTTCAGCGTCACGGTGCCGCTGCCCAGGTTGGCGTCGCCGGCGACGCTCAGCGTGCCCTCCCTCACCGCCGTGGTGCCGCTGAAGCTGCCGCTGCTGGTGCCCGACAGCGTCATCGTGCCGCTGCCCATCTTGATCAGGTCGCCGGCGCCGCTGAAGTTGCCCGAGAAGCTGGTGGAAGCGTTCGAGCTTCCGACGGTCAACTCCTTGCCGGAGGCGACGGCCACGGTGCCGGCCCCGGCCAGCGAGCCGATCTCCAGCGTACTGGCACCCACCGTCAGCGTCGTGCCGGATCCCACCGACACCGCGCTGTTGACGTCGATCGATCCGTTGATGGTCAGTCCGCCGCCGCTGACGGTGGTGGCGCCGGTGTAGCTGTTGTTGCCGCCCAGCGCCAGCGTGCCGGCGCCGGTCTTGGTCAGCCCCGCTCCGCTGCCGGCCAGCACGTTGTTGATGGTCAGCGTGTCGCCGGTGGCGACGCTGACGTTGAGCGTGCCGGCCATCGTCAGGCTGCTGCTGACGCCCTGGATGATGAGCGACAGGTTGTCGGACGTGCTGTCCATCGCCAAGGCCACACCGCTCCTCACCGCCAGGCTGGTGGGCAGCGTGATGGTGCCGGTCAGCGTGCCGTCGAAGCGGATGGTGACGGTGCTCGACGGGTTGGTGTTGAGGAAGGCGTTGGCGATCGTGATCGCCTCCCGCAAATCCAGGCCGCCGCCGTCGGCCTTGTCGGCGCTGTAGGTGCCGGCCGGCGCGCTGCTGTCGACGGCGAGCACGTCCACCACCAGGTCGTTGTTCACGCTGATGGTGAAAGATTTCTCGTAGGTCGTGGTGCCGTCGCTGACCTGCACGCGGACCGAATAGCTCTGCCCGGCGGTCAGGGTGGAGGCGTCGTTGGCCACAAGCGAGGTGCCGGAGATGGTGAACAGGCTGTTGTCGGTGCTGCCGCTGCCGCCGACCAGGCTGTAGGTGAGGGTCTGGCCGGTGTCGGCGTCGGTCGCCGACAGCGTGCCGACCGTGGCGCTGCTGCCGTCATAGACGCTGACCGAGCTGTTCGACAGGGCGATGTCGGTCGGCGCGTCGTTGATCGAGGTGGTGGTGAACGACGTGCTGCTGTTGGCGCTGCTGCTGGTCGTTCCGTCGCTGGCGGTCAGGGTGAAGCTGGTCGCCACCGTGCTGCCGGGCACCACCTGGTTGTTGGTGGGGGTGAAGACCAGCGCCCGCAGCAGGGCCTGCAGTCCGCTGGGCGTGGTGGCGGTCAGCGTATAGCTGCCGGCGCTGCCGGTCAGCCCGCCGCCGGCGCTGGACAGCGTGCCGTTGGCCGCGGTGTAGGTGATGGTGACGGTGAAGGTGCCGGTGGTGTCGTCGGCGTCGGTCACCGTCACGCTGCCGAAGGGCGTGGTGGTGGCGTTGTCGTTGACCGTGCCCGCGGTGGTGAAGCCGCCCAGCGCCGGCGCCTGGTTGACCGGCCCGGTCAGCACGACGTCGTTGCCGTTGCTGCCGGCGGCATAGCTGATGGTGATCGACCCGCTGTTCAGCGTGATCGACGCCCCGGACGCCAGCCCGTTGAAGCTGCCGGTGACCGCGTCGCTGCCGTCGTTGGTGACGATGGCGAAGCTGTCGCCGCTGGTCGTCTTGACCGGGGTGTAGCTGCCGCCGGTGGTCAGGGTGGCGCTGCTGACGTCGACCGCGCCGGTGACCGCCACCTGGTCGTAGCTGCTGGTGCTGACCAGATCGACCGCCAGCGTGCCGCCGGACTGGATGGTCAGGCCGCCGTTGACGGTCAGGGTGCCGACGCCGCTGTTGGTCCCGGCGATGCCGGGAGAGAGCGTGCCGCCGGACTGCACGGTCAGGCCGCCGTTCACCGTGCCGGTCCCCGCCAGCGTGCCGCCGGTGCCGACTGTCACCGCGCCGGCCGACGAGCCGTTCAGGGTGCCGGTGACGGTCAGGGTGCCGGCACCGACCGTGGTGGTGCCCGTATAGGTGTTGGTGCCCGACAGGGTCAGGGTGCCGGTACCGTCCTTGACCAGATTGAACGCGCCGCCGATGGCGTTCGACAGGGTCAGCCCGGTGCCCGACACACCGATCGTCGTGTTGCCGCTCAGGGTGATGGCGCCGCTGACGGTGGCGCTGCCGCTGGTGACCTGCAGGGCGCCGGCCGACGACACGCCGACACCTCCTATGGTCAGCGCCTCGGCCAGGGTGATGCCGTCGGCAAGCGCCAGCGTGGCGCCGCTGGAGACGGTGGTCCCCCCGGCGGTGGTGCCGAGCGCGTTGTCGTGGGCGGCGATCAGCGTGCCGGCGCTGATCGTGGTCGTGCCCGTGTAGCTGTTGTTGCCCGAGAGCGTCAGCGTGCCGGCGCCCGGCTTGGTCAGGTTGAAGCTGCCGCCGATGGCGCCGCTGACGGTCAGGGTGCCCACCCCGCCGATACCCGCATTGGCGGTCAGGGTGACGGTGCCGCTGACGGTGGCGGTCGAGCCCGAGGCGACCGTCAACGCTCCCGTGCTCCCCACGCCGGTGCCCGCGATGCTGAAATTCTCGGCCAGCGTGATGCCGTTGGCGATCTCCACCGCCGCGCCGCTGCTGACAGTCGTTCCGGCCGCCGTGGTGCCCAGCGCATTGGCATGCCCGGCGACCAGCGTGCCGCCCGACACGGTGGTGGCGCCGCTGTAGCTGTTGTTGCCCGACAGCGTCAGGGTGCCGCTGCCGACCTTGGTCAGGGCGTTGCTGCCGCTGACCACGCCGCTGACGGTCAGGGTGCCCGCCCCGCCGATGCTCGCATCGGCCGTCAGGGTGACGGTGCCGCTGAGGGTGACGGTGGAACCCGAGGCGACCGTCAACGCTCCCGTGCTCCCCACGCCGGTGCCCGCGATGCTGAAATTCTCAGCCAGCGTGATGCCGTTGGCGATCTCCACCGCCGCGCCGCTGCCGACCGTCGTGCCGGCCGCGGTGGTGCCGAGCGCGTTGGCGTGTCCGGCGACCAGCGTGCCGGCCGACACGGTGGTGGCGCCGCTGTAGCTGTTGTCGCCCGACAGGGTCAGCGTGCCTGTGCCCGCCTTGGTCAGGGCGTTGCCGCCGCTGACCACGCCGCTGACGGTCAGGGCGCTGGTGGCGGTGACGGTGGCGTCGGCGTTCAGGGTGACGGTGCCGCTGACCGTGTTGGTGCCGCTGGCGCTGACCAGCGCGCCGCCCGACGAGACGCCGCTGCCCGACAGGGTCAGGTTCTCGGCGATGGTGATGCCGCCCGACAGGACCAGGGCGGCGCCGTCCGCCACCGTGGTGCCGCCGGTGGCGTCGCCCAGCGCGTTGGCATGGCTGACCGTCACCGTGCCGGAATTGATGGTGAATGCGCCGCTGAAGCCGCTGTTGTTGCCCGACAGGGTCAGGTCGCCGCCGGCCGCCTTGATCAGGTTGCCTGATCCGCTGAGGACGCCGGACAGAGTGAGGTTGCCGCCACTGGGGGCGACGCTGATGGTGCCGCCGCTGCTGCCGATGGCGACGGCGTTGCTGATGGTGGCGGCGGTGGCGGAAAGCCGCAGGGTACCGCCGTTCAGCGTCAGGGTGCCGGTGCCGAGATTGCTGTCTGCGGACACCTGCAGCCAGCCTTTGGTGACGGTGATGCCGCCGGCGAAGCCGGTGCTGTTGGTGGTGCCGTCCAGCGTCAGGCTCGTGCTGTTGGCGGCGGCGTTCAGCGTCAGGCTGCCCGACGAGGTGCCGGTGATGGCGCCGCTGAAGGTCCCGTTGCTCGCCTGGGTGACGGTCAGTGCGTTGCCGCCCAGCGCCAGCGTGCCGCTGGCCCCGCTCAGCGTGCCGATGGTCTCGGTCGCCGACGACAGCTTCAGCGTGCCGCCCGACAGGGTCACCGCCGAACCGTCGGCGATCGCGGTGCCGGCGCTGCTGTTCAGTTCCAGCGTGCCGGCGCTGACGGTGGTGGTGCCGGTGTAGCTGTTGGTGCCGGTCAGGGTCAGGGTGCCGGTGCCGGCCTTTGCCAGGCCGCCGGTGCCGCTGATGATGCCGTCGAAGCTGGTGCTGGTGTTGTCGCCGCCGGCGGTCAGCGTGTTGCCGCCCAGCGTGATGGCGCCGGTGCCGGTCAGCGACCCGATGGTCTCGGCGCCGGACAGGTTCAGCGTGGCGCCGCTCGCCACCGTCACCGCGCTGCTGTCGCCGATGCCGCCGTTGACCGTCAAGGTGCCGTCGCTGACGCTGGTGGCGCCGCTGTAGTCGTTGCCGCCGCTCAGCGTCGCCGTGCCGGTGCCGGTCTTGGTGATGGCGCCGCTGCCGGTGATCTTGCTGGCGATGGACAGCGTGTCGCTGCTGCCGTTGGTCAGCGTCAGAGTGGTGCCGGACGCGACGGTGATCGTGCTGTTGGTGATGGTCAGGCCGCTGGCCGCATCGGCGTCGAAGGTGATGTTCTCGCCGATCGCCAGGTTGGAGCCCAGCGTGATGGTGCCGCCGGCCAGTCCGCTGTCGAAGACGATGGTCTGGGTGCCGGTCTGCCCGCTGGCGATGGCGACGGCTTCACGCAGGCCGACGCCGTCGGTCACGTCGACGATGCTGCCGTCACCGGTGCCGGTGACGTAGATGAAGTCGGTCGTCACCGTCACGTCGGCGGTGGTGCTGGCGCTGTGACCGTCGTCCAGGGTGAAGCGGATCGTCGCATCGCCGGCCGGCGTGTCGTTGCGATAGGTGATGCCGCTGAACAGGGACGACACCATGGCCGTGGTCGCCGAGCTGTTCAGCGTGATCGTCAGCACGCCGTTGGCGTTGGTGTAGCTGGCGAAGGACGTCCCATTGGCCTGGGTGTAGTAGCGGAGCGTTCCGCTCGTCGCGTTGGTCGGGGTATCGACGAAATAGATGGTGCTGAAAGCGAACACGTCCGCCGACCACGCGCCGCCGGTGGCACGCTGCACGGTCAGGGAGCCGCCGCCCCAGTCGGCCTGATCGTTCTCCGCATCGGTGACGCTGGCGACACCGGTGTTGACGCTGAAGGTGTCGAGGAACACGGTCCCACCCACTCCACCCCAGCTTTTGGTGTCGCCGTTCAGGTCGCTGATGACCGGGGCGGCGTTGGCGCTCACCGTGATGGTGAAGGCCTTTTCGTAGAAGAGGGTGCCGCTGCCGTTGTCGGTGGCGCGCACGCGCACGCTGTAGGTGCCGGCGGACAGCGGGCTGCTCCCCACCACCAGGTTGGACCCGGAGATCGAGAAGGAGGCGTTGTCGGTGGAGCCGGTTCCGCTGACCAGCGTGTAGGTATGGCTCTGCCCGGTGTCGGGATCGGCCGTCGTCAGCGACCCGACCGTGGCGGCGGACGTGGCGGCGGACGTGGTCAGCGTCGCGTTCGACAGGGTGATGTCGGTCGGCGTCTCGTTGACGTTGGTGACGGTGACGTTGAAGGTGCGGTCCGTCGTATTGCCCAGGGCGTCGGTGGCGCGGACGGTGACGACATAGACGTTGTCGCTGTCGCTGTCGGTCGGGCTTTCGTAATTGGGGGCGCTGGTGAAGCTCAGCGCCCCGCTCGACAGGGTGAATTTGCCGGAATCGGCACCGCCAACGATGCTGTAGGTGATCGGCGCGTTCGTGTCCGATGCCGCCAGCGTGACCACCGCGGTGGTGTTCTCGGCCACCGACTGCGTCGCCGAGGAGGAGAAGGACGGTCCCGCCAGATCCGCCGTGTGGGCGCTGCCGCTGCTGTAGGCGGCGATGTGGCCGCCGCTGTTGTTGCCGTTGCCTGCGGCGTCGACGATGTCGGTTCCGCTCTTCAGGTCGAGCCGCAGCGTGCCGTCGCCGCTGATGCCGTTGACGGTGATGTCCCGGGTCGTGCCGCTGCCGGATATGGATGCGATGGTGCCCGATGCGCTGCCCGTCGCGGTCAGCTGGAAATCGTCGGTGGTGACGCCGGAAACGCTTTCGCTGAAGGTGACGCGGAAGGTCACCGACGTCGCGGTGGCCGCCGGCGAGCCCGTCACGGACACGCTCTGCACCGACGGCATGACGCCATCCACCGTGGCGTTGCTGGTGTCGGCGGTGGTCGCATTGCCGCCGTCGCTTTTCGTCGCCTTCACCGACACGTTCTTGTTCGTGCCGTCGACGCTGCCGGACGTGATGACGTAGGTTGCCGTCCAGACGCCGCTGCTTTCGGTCGCCGTCACCGCCGTGCCGCCGCCGAACTGGCTGAAATCGACGGTAACGCCGGAGATGCCGCTGTTGTTGTCGCCCGCCGCCGTGTTGTCCCACGTCGCCGTGACCGTGTCGCCGATCTTGTAGGTGCCGCCCGTACCCGTGGCTCCGCTGATGCTGATGTTGGCGTCGGTCACGGTGGGCGGCGGACCGCTCGCGACCGGCGATTTCAGGATGACGTTGTCGAATCCCAGTTCCAGCGGGTTGTCGGGCGAGGAGCCCCCGGACGTGTAGAGTCTGATTTCGTCGACGTTGTTGAAATCGGCCGACAGGGTAACCGTCGGGCTGTTTCCCAGATCCGTGTCGGTGACCGTTTGCGATTGCTGCTGCACACCGTCGCGATAGCCGACGATGATGACGGAATAACCCTGCGAGTTGAAATCGAATATGTCGATGGAATCGAAGCGGAAGTTTGATCCGTTCGATGTCGCGAACACGAAATAGTCCGGCTGATTGGGGACGGGGCTGGTCGTCGGATCGATGTTGATGACAAGCCCTTTGCTGCTGCTGCCCGGATCGGCATTGTCGAGGACCGCCGCGCTGCTGGGCGCGGCCAGCGATCCAAAGGCGGTGGTGAGGCCGCTGTCCGTCAACTTGAAGACGACGTTGCCGAAATCCGTCGTCGTAACGGTGACCGTGGAAGTGAGGCTGCCGGTGACTCCGGAGTTGAACGTGACCGAATCGGTCACCAGGAGGCTGTCGTAGCGGGCCAGCGAAGCGTCAGAGAAGGCGACGGCGGTTTCGATGGAACCGACCTTCGTTTCGAGGATCCAGTTGCCGCCCAGCGCCGACGAGCCCGTCAGGTCGTTCGAGGCGGCGACGTCGGCACCGCTGATCCCGGCCAGTGCGGTGACGAAGCTCTGCCCGGCATGGCCGGCGACCTCGCAGCCATACAACAGCAGGTCGCCGTCCGGATTGAGCGCGCTGCCGAGCGCCGCGACATCCGCCGAACGCGTCGCCAGCGTCTGCGAATCCAGGACCAGGGAGCCGAGATTGACGGTGCCTTCGCTGCCGTGGCTGACCACATGGATGGCATCATAGCCCTGGTGGCTTTGGGCCCATTGGGCCATCTGCGTCAGGCCGTCCTTCGATGCGTCCAGCAGGACGATCTCCACACCGGATTTCGCACCGTCCACGAAGGACTGGTAGTCGGCGACGTCGGACAGGATGAAGACGACCTCCTTCCTGCCGTCATTCCGCACCGGATCGACGGCGCGCACTTCCACCGGTCCGGAAGGAGGGGCCGCCATGGCTGCCGCGGGGGCAGGGGTGGCGACGTCCTTCTGCGCAACATCGGCGGTGTGGCCATCGGGGTTGGCGGCAGCCGGATCGGCATGATGGTCGGCCGCCGGATCGCCCGCGGCCGTCGCCGCGCCCGCGGCGTCGAACATGAAGCGCGATTCAAGCGCAATGGCCAGGGGGGCTTTCACGGTTGCGCTTCGGGCGCCAGGGCGTTGATCCGTTCCGCTCGCTTTGGCAAGGTTCCTGGAGCCGGTCCGTCCTTGTGTGAAGATTGAATCCATGACCGCCCCACCTCTCCAATCCTAAAAACTCAGCCACACCCAATCAAAAATTTATAAAAAAGTTACTAACCACTCTCAATATAAGAATATGTAACGATATGTGTCACATTTTTGGTTCATAGCCAGGCACCTCGAGTCCTTCTGGGACATGTCCTCCGCAGGCCCCTCTATCCATTAAAAAGGCAGGATGTTGCGATCCGAGCATATTTCTTTATGCGGATCTGGCTGTCCGGGCGGCAGCACATGGTTGTTATTGTTGAATTTTCAAATTATCAAGCACAAGAATTCAGAAAAGATGTTTCTAATATGTAGCGCCGAAGTGCCGGGGGCTCCATGAAAAGAAACTTGAACTTGCAACATCCGTTTCGATCCGGCTGTCGGCCGGACAGCGCTACCTTGTGGTTTTTCTCCAAGAGCATTCTGCGGCAGCGCTATACGGGAATGAGCCAAAAGCCTCTTCGACCTGTCCACCCACCCTTCAATTCGGCACTTGGTGGAGCCATGCGCATGGTCGGCAGAAAATCCTGCCCGACATCAGCCAGGCGAAGTGCAAATAGACTCAGCTCATATGCATCGCGGGAAAATTTTTATCACTTGCAGCTTATGGGATAATTGTTTATTTGTTTTTCTTTCCATTTTTAAGGTTTTTATTTTGTAACTGAGTCATCTGGCAAGTTTATAGAAAAAGTTTTTGTCACAAAAAGTAGCAAAAATATCCAATTGAAAACCGGAAATATGCCTATAAAGTTGACGCTGCGCCGCTTACACACTCAAAAAATGTAAGCATCAAACAACTATGTATTTTAAGCACATGGAGAGGGATTCAAATGGGCGATCAAATGCTTGGCACCATCATTCTCTGGCCGCTGCGCTGGGTGCCGGTTGGTTGGCACCTGTGTGACGGTACCCTTTTGAACATCCAGACTTACGCGGCCCTGTATTCCCTGATCGGCACCATCTATGGCGGTAACGGCAGCACGACCTTCGGTCTGCCGGATCTGCGCAACCGTGTTCCGGTCGGCGCCCCCAACGTGACGGGCGTGAACGGCACGGCCTTCGGCGCCAGCGCCGTCTCATTCAACCTCACCTCGGCCGGAACGATCCAGGGGGTCAATCTGCCGCAACACACCCACACCGCGACCTTCGCCCCGACCACCGGTCCGGTCGCCTTCACCATCCCGGCGACCACGGGCAATCTGGGGGTGAATGTGACGCTGAATGCGGTTTCGGGTCCCCCCACCGGCTCCCAGACGTCGGCGCCGGCAGATGGTTCGCTGCTGGCCACCTCCGTACCGACGACGGGCACCAACGCACCGAAGATCTATGTCCCGACCGGCACCACCGGCACGACAGCCAGTCTCGGCGGCATCAGCGCGACGCCGACGGGCAACGCCAGCACCCCGGCTCTGTCCGGCAGCGTCAATGCCGTGAACGGCGGCAGCGTTACGGTCCAGCCGTACGGCAACGCCACCCCGACGCCGTTCGCCGTGAACGGCACGGGTTCGATCAACGTGACCCAGCCGTCCCTCTACATGAACTTCATCATCGCCATCGAAGGCCTCTATCCGCAGCGCAACTGATCGCCCGGTCGGCTCGCCGTACGGAAGGCTTCGTCGCCAGGACAGGCACGGCCCGCATTCGTGGCCGTGCCGTTCCGGCGCCGGATACGGCATCTTTTTTTCATGTCTTCCACCCTTCGGGTTCGTTCTCATGCACTCCCTGCTTTCCGGCGTCACTCCAGACGACATCCGGACCGACCCGTTCCCCCACATCGTCCTGTCCGACGTGCTGGACGAGGACACCCACCGTGCGCTGAACGCAGGATTTCCCGATTTCACCCAGATCGGCTGGGCCGACCCCCGGCGCAAGCCGGGCAGCAACCGCCGCTACCAGATGTCCGCGTGGCTGATCATGAACCACCCCGGCCTGTCCCGGCCGTGGAAGGATTTCGTTCGCCGGCACAGCTCGCCGGAATGGTTCGCCGAGGTCGCCGCCCTGTTCCGCGACCATTGGCCGGATGACCTGAAGCGGGCGCTGGGCGGCGACCTGCTGGGGCATGAGACGGGGCTGGTCCTGCGCGACGACTTCACCAGGGCGCGCATCCTGATGGACGCCCGGGCGGAGATCAACACACCGGTAACCGGCCCGCCGTCCTCCCCCCGCGGGGCGCATCTCGACATGCCGAACCGCCTGTTCACCTGCCTTTACTATCTGCGGCGGCCGGAGGACGACACGGCCGGCGGCGACCTGGAACTGTTCCGCTGGAAGAATGGAACGGTTGGCAGGCTGGATCCTTTCGAACTGCCGGCCGATGCGGTCGAACGGGTGGCGGTCGTTCCTTACCGTGCCAACCAGATGATCATCTTTCCGCAAAGCATTCACGCCCTGCATGGGGTCGGGATCCGCCAGACCACCCCGCACACCCGCCAATATGTCTTCATCAGCGCCGAGATCGCCGAGCCTTGGCTGGCGGCGCCGGCCGCCTGAGTCTGGAGGTCCCAGGGATGCGCCTTCTGGTCCACGGCATGCAATCGAGCGGCGCCACCGCATTCACCCTGTTCCTTGCCCAGCGCCCGGACTGCCTGGCCTTGGTCGACGTGCTGAACAACTACGCGGCCCCCCGGGTGGAGACGCCGATGGACATGGTGGTCAAGACGGTGGTGACCACCGCCTATCCGCTGGCCGTCCATGCCGAACGCTTTCGCCCCGACCGGACCCTGCTGCTGCTGCGCGACCCGCGGGACAATTACCAGAGCCTCAGGAACAAGCCCTACCGCAACCATTCCGGCCTGATCGACGAGAAGTTCGCGCTTCTCGACCGGCTCTTCATCGAACGCGCCCGTTTCGACGCGGTGGTCCATTACGAAGACTTCGTCGACCGCGACCCTGCCGTCTTCGCGACGCTGGACCGGCTGGGATGGCCGGTGGAGGAGAGCTTCCATGACTATCGGCGCCGCCACGAGGAACTGGCCGGCGCCCTGTGGCGCCATGTTCCGGACCTGATGGACCGCATGGAGTTCGCCTTCGGCAACGTGCAGGGGCGGAGCGTGTCCGGCAAATTCCGCGACAAGCCGAAGGACCCGGAACTGGACGCCCTGTTGAACGGCCTCTGCCCGAATCTGCTCGGCCATTACCGGGACCGCCCGCAAGGCCGGGCGCAAGATCGGGCGCAGGCAGATGGGGACCGTGATTGAGAAGACCGGTGTTTCGGGGCGCAAGGTCCGGGACCGGTGGCGAAAGAGCGATTTCTTTGCCAAGGAGCCGTCTTGGGCATCCGTCTTGGCCATCTGTCTTGATCGTCTGTTTTGGAGAGGGTGGATGAAGTATCCGGAAGCATTGGAGCCCGTCGTCGCATTCCTGCGCGGCATCGGCATGGAGATCGAGTATGGCGAGGGCGCCCATGGCGGCTTCCTGCCGGGGGTGAACATCCATGCCGGCGTGATCCATATCGACCCCGGCACCTTGATGGAAGCCGGCGACGTCCTGCACGAGGCTGGACACATCATCGTCGTGCCGCGGCACTATTGGTCCCGGCTGGGAGGCGACCTGCAGGCAAGCATCGAAGCGCTCGTCGCGGAACAGAGCGGACCGGACAAGACCCCCGATCCGCTGGTCGTGAAGGCGGCGCAGCAAGGGGAGCAGATGGCCCAGGCCTGGTCCTACGCCGTCGTCCGCCATCTCGGGCTGCCGCAGGAATGTCTCTTCTTCCCCGGTTCCTATCGGGTCGGCCCTTACGAGGGGATGCATCCCTTCCAGGCTTGGATCGAGCAGGGAAGCCATTTCGGCCCGCTGTTCCTGGCCGGGGCCGGGCTGACCGGCTTTTCGGGCCTGTTCGCCTACATGGGCAACAACGGCCTGCCACCCTTTCCCCATGTGTCCCGCTGGACCGTGGACTGATACCGGACCGCCGGAGGGGAGCATGGGTCGGCTTGCGGGCCGGCTTGCGGGGCGGCGCCATGACGGCTGCTGCACAAACGGCGCCGCTTGCGCTATAACCGGGGCAACGCCCCTCGGAACGAAGAGAGCCCTTCGATGCGTGCCCATTCCCGTTTCCCCCGTATCGCCGCCGTCGCGATGCTTGCGCTGTCCACCACGCTGGCCGGCTGCCAGACCGGTTCGATGGGCACCAAGGAGGGGGTCGGCACCGTCGGCGGTGCGGTCGCCGGCGGCCTGATCGGTTCGCGCTTCGGCGGCGGCTCGGGAAAGCTGGTGGCGGTCGGCATCGGCACGCTGCTGGGCGCCTTCGCCGGGCGGGAACTTGGCGCCTCGCTGGACCGCGCCGACCAGGCCTATGCCGACCGCGCCGCGACCCAGGCCTATGCCGCCCCGATCGGCCAGCGGATCAGCTGGAACAACCCGCAGTCCGGCAACCAGGGCACCATCGTGCCGGTCCGCGACGGCTATGACGGCTCCGGCTCCTACTGCCGCGAGTTCCAGCAGACCATCGTCGTCGGCGGCCGCACCGAACAGGCCTTCGGCACCGCCTGCCGCCAGCCCGACGGGTCGTGGAAGATCGTGGGGTAGTCGCTGTTCCCGGCTTCCGGGCAGTCATGACCAGGAATGGATGGGCAGTTCTGCAGAGGACGCCGAAGGTCGTCGCGGCGAATTCGGCATCCGTCTCCTAGAGTGTGATCGCTTGAAGCGTGAATCACACGGAAAACCAAAAGATCGGAGTCTGTCTGGTGCTTCAATAAACACCAGACAGACTCCAATCAAATCACCCCGGCTTCTTCTTCATATTGCAGCCCGCTCTTCCGAGCAGGTATTCCGCAACATGACCCTTGAACACAGCCATCAATGACGGGGTTCCCAGGAACCCGCCATCATGAAGGCGCCATGTCATCGTTTCAGACGCGCATAGCGTTGTTCAAGCAAATCGCGGAACCGGGGCCTCAAATGGTTCCGGAATGGGATTTGCGGTGCATCCGGACAAGACAGCGACCGCAGCAGAAGCCCATCCGCTTCTTCCTCACGCCCCACAGCCAACAGGGACAAGGCGTGGTTGCTGAGCATCCAGGCATTCTGCTCTACGCCTGCCGCCACCACCGCCTCATGCTGCTGCAGCGCCTCGCTCAAATTCCCAACCCCCAGCAACCCCAGTCCCAAATGGTTGCGCGCGACACAGGCAGCTGCCGGCGTTCCAGCGGTTGTCAGGGCTTCCTCGTAGCAGGCAACAGCCTCTTGATCCCGTCCGGAAGCCTGCAGCACCAGCCCGATCCGGCACAAGACACCCCAGCGATCTCCGTGCCCGACATCCTGTACTTGAGGAATGGAGAAAAAGAAGGAAATGGCCTCCTCATACCGTCCTGTGATCTGCAACGCGCTGCCATGCGCGATCGCAAGGAAGATGTCGGACGTAGGCTTCCTGCAAAACGGTGTGGTTAGAGCAAGGGCTGCTTCAAAGTCGAGGTGGACCAGACGGCAGAACGCCAAATGCGCCGCCACTTCCTGATCGTTGGGCATAGCCGCCAGGACCGGCTGCAAAAGCTTTTCGACGAGCTCTATCTGCTGCTTGGGCCAAGCCAGAAAGGCCTGTTCCCGTTGCGCTTCCAGCAGGGCAGGAGCCGCATTCAGTGCGGCATCAACGCAAAATGCCGCCTCTTCAGACCGTCCCTTATGACGAAAAGCCTTCGAAAGCTCCGCAAGGAACAGGGCGCCACGAGCCGACAGATCGGACAAGCCGCGCATGATCGTCGCAGCTTCGTCCAGGTCTTCAACATTGAGAGCCTGCTGGGCCCGGGTGACGGCCTGCTCCTCCATCCAGCGTTCAGCATAATCGGGGCAGCGACGCGCAGCCTCATCCCGGACGGCAGCCGCCTGCTGTGCCAGGCCGGCCTGCTCCAAAACCTCAATCAGCCGGGCATGGGCCAGGGCATTGCGGGGCATGCATTCGATCGCCCGCCGATAACTGGCCGCGGCCTCTGTCGAATAGCCGTTTCGCTCGAGAGCGACCCCCATCTCGTAATGGTAATTGGCGAAAGTCTCCTGCCGGATGGCGGAACGCCATGCTTCGATCTGCTCCGGGGTCAACTGCTGCATTTCGCCATTTCCTTGCGACTGGGGTGGACCCGATTGGTCAGATTCCGGTCCATGCCGGTCAGGGCACGACAAAGGTCGGATCGGGAAGGACCCGGTAGAACCTGCCCCCCTTGGCGCGATAGGCGGCTTGACTTGCAGCGATCAGGTCGGCGTAGCGCCAAGCCAGGACCGCGATGTCCGTCGCCGCCTCATCAATGAGACGGGAGCCAGGGAGCACCGGCAGAGGACCGACGGGAGAGCGCATGGTGTCCTGCAGCGGCGTATCGTCGAACACTGCATCGATCAGCGGCGCGAGTTCGAAGTAATGGATCAGGGCGGCGCAGCCGACGGAGCTGCCGTAGACCAGACCACGACCGGTCTTGGCACGGGATTGGGCCAGCCGCTCCCGCACCGTATGCCCGAGCTGCGCAATACGTGCGTTGAACGCCGTCAGGACGGCGGGATCGCCGATGCCGCCGGCAGCATTCTCTTCAGCGAGCAGTTCGGCGACCCGTGGCGATATCGGCCGCGGACCGCCCCGGACCTGGAGCAGGAACCGGATCGAGCCGCCCTTCGGCGCGATCCTTTCGGCATCGAAAACCTCCAATCCGTGCCGTGTGACGAAATTCAACATCGGCGCCACGGCGAAATAGGAGATGTGCTCGTGATAGATTACATCGAGCAGCGTCTTCGCGATCATATCCGCCGCGTACTGCGTCTCGATCACGACCAAGCCGCCAGGATCGAGCATCGCCCCGATCCCGGCAAAGACGTCGTCCAGGCCGTCGATGTTCGCGAGCGTGTTGTTGCAGATGATGAGGTGGGCCCGCCCGTGTTCCGCCGACAACCGGTCGGCAACCGGGGCGGTGAAGAAATCGGCAACGGTCGGAATGCCGGCGGCACTGGCGGCATGGGCGGTCTGCTCGGCTGGATCGATGCCGAGAATCCGTGCCCCATGGGCCCTTGCCAATGCCAGGACGGTGCCGTCGTTGCTGCCGATGTCGAACACCAGATGATGCGGCGCCAATTCACCGGCATCCGCCAGCTGGTCCAGCAACGCCGCGAAATGCTCGCGCAGCCCGACCGAAATCCCGGTGACGTAGCGGAAATTGCGATACTGGAATTCCGGATCGACCATGGTGTTGAGTTGCAGGAAGCTGCAATCGGCGCACCGGTACACATCGGCCGGAGCGGTCAGGTCGACCCCGCCGGCGTCGCCGACATTGGGCGAAACGATGGGAAGCGGCTTCAGGGGAATGGCCAGATCGAGCCTGCCGGAACCGCACAGACGGCAAGTCTCCCGGGTCTTGGTCAGCGAGCGATGTGTCATCAAGGCAAGGCGTCCGTCGCAAGCAGGGAGGAAGAACGCCGCCGGTCGGCCGTGACGTTCATGGATGGAAAGACCGCGCCTGCCGCGACATCGTCCCTCGCCCGCTGCAGGCTTTCGGGAGTTCCGATGTCACGATGGTATCCATGGTGCCGGACGGCCAGAATGCGACCGAGAAAGGACGGTATGATCTCCGTGGAGAGATCGACGGTCGGTTTTCCCATCGCCGCAATGGCATCGACCACCGCAGGTTCGAAAACATAGGCAGCACCGTTGGCGAGAGTGCCTGGCGGGTCGGCCACCTTTTCATGAAAGGCAATCACCCGGTCATCGGGCGCAAGTTCCAGGATGCCGGAATGCTGGGGCCTGTCGGTATGGAAAGCCAGCATCGTGATCTCGACGCCGGAGGGGCGCGCGGCATGGCGGGCAATCAGGTTCGCCACGTCGAAATCCGTCAGGTTGTCGGCATGGGCGACCAGGAAGGGGCGGTCGCCGAAAAAGCTGCGGTTGGCCAGCACGGTGCCGCCGGTGCCGAGCAGCGCCGGCTCATGGACCCAGTCGATACGGCTCGACCAGCGCGACGCAGCGAGATGCCGGCAAACCGTCTCCGCATGGTGATGCGTGTTGACCAGAACCCGCTCGATGCCGGACGTGAACAGCAGATCGAGCCAGAGATCGAGCAACGGCCGGTCTCCGATCGGAACAAGGCACTTCGGCACCGTGTCGGTCAGCGGCCTGAGACGGGTCCCGAATCCGGCTGCCAGCAGGAGTGCGCGCATGTCCATGGCTGTGCCTCCGTCAGGCCTCGATCATCATCAGGCGCCGGTCGTGCCGAATTCGGCCAGCAGTTCGGCCGAAGTCAGAGGTGTATTGCCGATGCGTCCAACCTGCAAGGCCGCTGCGATGGAGCCGAGATAGCTGCTGGTCCAGATGTCCGCTCCGGCACACAAGGCGAGGGCCGTGCACGTGAACAGGCTGTCTCCGGCCCCCGCGACATCGCGCGGGTTGGTATTGAATGCCGGCAGCCGCTCCGTGCCGGCCTCGCCGTTCTTCCGGGCCCAGACCAGAACCCCTTCGCCCCCCAGTGTGATCAGGACATTCTGAGCATTGGCCTGCTGCTGCAGCCGTTCGCTGATGATCGGCAGACCTGACTCGAAATCCCGCAATGCCAGGCGGGCCTCCCGTTCGGTCGGCGTCACGAGGTTCGTGTTCTTGAAGCGGGAAATATCGGACAGTTGGGAGGATGCCTGGCTGTCGGCAGCGATGACGATGCCACGGGCGACGGCGGCGGCCGTTATGGCGTCGACCACGGGCTGGGGCAGGCAGCCATAGTTGAAGTCGGCGAAAAGCAGCAGGTCCACACCATCGAGACGGTCCAGCACGGCGCGCTTGATGGCGTCGGCGATATCATGATCGACGGCATGCTGGCGCAGGTGGTTGACCCGGAGCAGCGTTTTCCCGGCGGCCCGGAACCGCTGCTTGCGTGTCGTCGGCCGGGTATTGTCGGTAAAGAACACCGCCGTCACGCCCGCCGCCGACAATTCCGCCAATGCGAAGTCGGCGGTCGGGTCGCCGCCGACGACGGTCACGAATGAAACGTCGGCTCCCAGTCCGCCGGCATGCGCGGCCACGATGCCGGCCCCGCCGATGAACGACTGGCTGTCCACCGGCGTCACCACGATGGTCGGATCCTCCTGCGACATCCCCAGCGGATCGCAGGCGATATACTCATCGACGATCAGGTCGCCGACGACCAACACCCGCAGCCCCGCGAACCGGCGGACGATCTCCCCCAGCCCGGACAGGCTGAAGCCGTGGCGCTGCCGATAATCGACCGGCTTGAGGATGAGGCCCGGATGGTCGTCGCTGTTGCGCCGCAAAAGCGAGACCGACGAGAACGTCGCCTCACCCGAGGAAAACAGCAGCCTGCCGCCATATTCGTCGACAACGGCCTGTTCCGGATTCAGGCGGCCTTCATGTTCCTTTCCCTTGACGACCACCGCCGGCCGCAACCGTCGAATGAAGTCGCCTACAGGCTCACGGAGCAGGACCGGGTAAAGATTGAGTGCGATGGAACGCAGTGCTTCGATCCGCATCTCGGCCGGCACGCTGACCCCGGGGGTTCCGTCGGGGGTCACGCCGACCACGATGCAGTCGCCCGCCTCGGCGGCAAAGCGCAACAGTCGCAGGTGTCCGGCATGGAGAACATTGAAGTTTCCGGACACAAAGACGACCCGAGTTGTGCTGCCGGCTTGCGCAACAATCTCTTCGACCGTTACGTCCATAAGCAATGTCTCCACCTACTATCCTCTGGTGAGTAAAGGGTTGAAAGCCGGTTGTTTACAGTATGGCAGCCCTGGTCTCTCTCGTACGGCCCAAAGCAGGAGACAATCAATTTATTGCACAAAGCTTAAAAACGGGACAATCCGATGCGGAGATGCCCGTTACCCCGTGACAGCGGCCATACGCCACAGCCCCTCGATCAGCCTCAGGTCACGGACCGCATCCTCAACCGTTGCAATCGCGACGGGCACGCCGCGCACGGCATCCACGAAAGCGGAGGCTTGGCCATGGAATGGAGAGAACCGCTGGGCCACGGGCGGGCGGAAGCACTCTTCCCCCTTCGCGCTGCGCTCGATGACGAGGGTGCGCGGTTGCGGCGCCAAGGTGGAATCCTGAACCAGGCTCAGGCACCCATTCTTGAAATAGGCATCGAGCCGCTGATCCCAGGTCCCGATGTCGGCCGGGCCGACGGAAAGACAGGCATCCGCCCCCGGCACCCCGACCACCATGGTCTGGCACCCGCCGCGGCGGACATGGAATGACAGCGGCGTCAGGCCGCGCCCGCCGAACAGCATGTGCAGCAGGTTGAGGTCATGGATGGCGACGTTGGCGGTGTACTCGTAGTCCCGCCTGAGTTCGGCCGGCAAGCCGGCGGGAAGATCCGGATCCTCGGGATAGCGGTGAAGGCGCGGCCCGGACGAGCGGACATGCTCGGGAATGGGCACGGAATAGGCTGCGCAGAAATTGTTCATTCGCAGATGCATCAGCGTCCCGAGTTCGCCGCTCTCCAGCAACGAATGGAACCGTTCGGCGAACAGGCGCACGCCGGCATCGAAACGGCGCTGGTAGAGCGCGGCCGCAAGCGTGCCGTTCGCACGGGCCGCTGCCGCGAGATCCTCGGCGACGGCGGCGGTCAGGGCCAGCGGCTTCTCGCTGAGAACGGGGATCCGATGCTCGATGACCGCGCGCACGATGACCGATTGACAGCGCCGCGGCATCGTCACCATGACCGCATCCACGGATCGCGACGCCAGAAGGGCATGGAAATCCTCGTGCCGTTCGACAATTCCGAACCGGTTGCCGACCGTCTCCAGCAGATCGCGGCGGTCGTCGGCCAGGGCCGTGACCCGGCAGGACGCAACCTGGCCGAAGGCGGGCAGGTGAGCGACTTGCGCCATGAAGCCGGCGCCGATCATTCCGATCGCCAGCATGTCCGTTTCAGCCCGCATGAGCCACTTTCGCGCAGAGAGACGTTCAATCGGGACTATAGCCACAGGTAACCCGAATGGGAACATGCCAGCGGGCATGCCAACATGGAGCGGCGGCGTTGGCCGGTGCGTGAGGTTGCTTATGGAAGAAAACTCACAAAATCATGCCGCCGGAATATCCGTTTTCTTGTTTTTCTCCAATATGTTTCAATGAATTTAGAACATATTTACTTAGAGCAGACCATGGTTATATGGACAAATTCCAATTTTTTGTTATGAATTCCGACGCGAATATCGACGACTCTGGCACCGCGCCATCGCCCGCGGTCCCGCGCCCGGGGCAGGCATCGATGCCCCTGCTGCGATTGAAGCCCACTGCCAACAGTGGTAGCGTCTCACTTTAGAGCATAGCGCGGATGGCATCAGGGATTATGCAGACTGCCTTAATCCCATAGTGGAATCCGTCCGGTCCCGGACTTGTTCGGCGCGCTTTCGAGAATATGGTTGGATGAGGAGTATCCGAATGACTTTGTCGCCGTTTCCGCTCTGCTTCATGCACCTCGGCAAGGTCGGCGGTCATGCGATCAGTCGCGAGTTGTTCAACCGTTTCGACCGAAAGCGCGTATTGAATGTTTCTCCATGGGAAATGGATGAAATCCCGGACGAGGAATTGGTCAATTATGATCTGATCAACGGTCACTGGACCGGCTGGCAAGTAGAGAAGCTGCCTCCGAAGCGCTTCCTGTTCTCGATGCTGCGCGAGCCCGTCTCCCGGGTTCTCTCCGCCTATTGGTTCTGCCGGTCCTGGACCAGCACCATCGATTCGACCAACGACGTGGTCATGGAGAAGGCAAGGACCCTCTCCCTGGAAGAGTGGGTCCACTGCGACCACGAGCAGATCGTCCGGATCGTCGAGAACTACCAGACCCGCCATTTCGGCGGCGACTGGCGCCATCCCGTCCCCGCCGACGACGCGCTCTTCGCCAAGGCGGTGGAAAGGTTGGAGGCCTTCGACCTGATCGGGGTCTATGAGCAATACGACAACGCGCTGCAGATCCTGTGCTCCAAGTTCGGCTGGTTGCCGTGGCCGAGCGAGCGGCGCCTGAACGTCTCGGTGCCCGTCGAAAAGCGCCCGGAACTGCCGCGTTCGGTGCGGACGGTGCTGGAGGACCGCAACGCCTACGACATGGAATTGTACGACCGGGCCCGTGTGGCTTTCGAACGTACCGTGCGAAACGAGCTGCGGCGCATGGTGGCCATGGCGCGGACCCTGGCGCGGGAGGACGCGGCAGAGGAGGGGGGCGCGCGACCGGCAGCGCCGGAGCAGAAGGGCCGCAAGCTGCCCGAGCGGCTTTGGCTGGCCTTCAACCAGGCGATCGTCGGCGAAGGATGGCAGCCGCGGGTCGAGGACGGCGGTCCGGCCTATTCCTGGATCGGCCCATCCTGCCAGGCATCGCTCGAACTGGCGGTCCGGACCGACAGCGACCTGCAGGTCCGGGCGACCCTGGTCGGATGGATCGACGACGAGACGGCGGACAGCATCGAACTGGCCGTAGCCGGGGAAACCTGCCGCCGCATCGGGTTCTCCCGCTTTGCCGAGCGGTCCGCCGACGACCGGAGGCCCCACATCACCGCCGTCTGGCTTGTCCCGGCGGATGCCGCGCGCCGCTCCGGCGCGGGTCTCGAACTGGTGTTCCGGACGGCCCGGGCCGCGATCATCGACTATCCCGGACCGAACGGTCTGGAACCCCTGGCCGCCAGCGTCGCCATATCGGATGTCGTTGTCGAGCCGGCCCATTCGACGCTCAGGGCGTCGGATGACGTCGATCGGGCCTTGTGGATCATCGACAAGACATATTCGCGCCAAACCCGGGAGGACCGCGAGCGCTTCGATGCGGCCGCGGAGCTTCTCGGCCGGTATCTCGAAGAACGGCCCGACAACCCGCGCGGACTGTTCGGAATGGGATGGGTCGATATGGCCCTGGAGCGGTTCGGGATGGCGACCGACAGGCTGCTGGCCGCCCATGCGCATTTCCCCACCGAGTTCCATCGCATCGCCCCGCTGCTCGCCCAGCGCTTCGCCGCCGTGCTGACGGAATGCGCGATGAGGGTCTTGTGGTCAGCCGGCCCGCAATTCTCGATCATTGTCCAGGCCGAACGATTGGCGAGGGCGGCGACCGAACGCAATCCGGATGACCCCAACGCATGGTATTGGCTCGGCGAGACCATGTGCTACCAGGGACGCAACATAGAGGCTCTGCCCTTCTTCCAGCGGGCGGCAAAGGAGAACGCCGCCGATCATGGCCGACGCATTCATCCAACCCGGCTAGGGGCGCTGCATACCCGGTTGGGTGAAGGGTATGTCTATACTGACAAGTTGGAAAATGCCGCGCAGGAATTTGAAACTGCGCAACGCACGAGTCCGTTGGAAGGCATTTACGAAAGGGTCTATGAGGATGTGAAGGCGACCCTGAAGTCGGGGAACGCGCGCCGTCTGCTGCGTTACCCAATAAAAATCTCACAGTTTCAAGACCTCGATACAGTCATCCGGAAACACCTCTATCTGGACTCCGATTTTCCGAGGGTGTTGCGGATGGACAGCCGGGTGACAACACTCGGTTCCTGCTTCGCCGCCAATATTGCCATTCGCCTCGGCAAGTTGGGCATCGAAGCCCAGAACCTTGGAGGTGGAGAGCGGATCAATTCCACTTATGCCAATCGGGCTCTGTTGGAATGGGCGATCGACGACATATCTGATGTTTTTTCCCCGGATGTATTTTCAAACCTTGAAAATAGGTACAAGAAAAATCCGGCCGACATCCGCCATATGATTGCTAATACGGACATTGTTATCTTTACACTTGGTGTGGCTCCTTGCTTCTTCAGCAAAGAAGATGGTCGGTTTACATTGTCCGAACCAGAGGCAAATACATTCCATATGCTAAATCACGCGGATTTCAGAACAACGACCGTTGAGGAAAATATACAAAATATCGAGAGAATATGTGATATAATATGGGATATGAAGCATACGATCAATATCGTCTTTAGTGTTTCCCCAGTACCGATGAAAGCATCATTTGAATACTCATCCGCAATCGTTGCCGATTGTATTTCAAAGAGCACTTTGCGCGTTGCTGTCGATCAGGTAATCAAACGGAGAGACCGTAAGCCAATCCACTATTGGCCGGCGTTCGAGGCTGTTCGCTGGGCTGGTGTCTACCGAAGCGGCTCCTTCGGTGCCGAGGATGGCACCACGCACCATGTTTCGGAGGACACGGTGCGCGCCATTACCAGTGGGTTCGTCCATGCTTTTGGGGACGACGCCGTTCGGGAGAAATTGGAAGGGATGTGAGCGGCCAGCCACTAAAGACTTTCCATATATCAAAATAAATATCGGTCCAGAGAGAAGAGAATATGTCGCCATCGATCAAACACAATACGAGCAACCCGGAAGAGCTCAGGGCCGAGTATTGGTATGAGCGCGGAATGGAAGCGGAAGTCGCCGGCGACAACGAACTGGCACTGCGCCATTACGGTCATGCTACGCGTCTGATCTATCGATTCGATCCAGCTCGCCAGCGTTGCCTGGCTCTTGCAACGCAATACAAGGCTGCCGCTGCACAAGCCCATGAAGCCGGCGATGTCACCGCGACACGGGATTGGCTGGTACGGGCAGTGGAACTCGACACGGAGGATGGTGAGGGGCGGCAGCGTTTGCAGGCATTGATCCGAGCCGAAGGAGCGCGCGATCTGACAGCGCAATGCATGACCTTCTATAATCCGGGTCGTGCGCGCGCTGTATATTCCGAAGCCATACTCCGGGTGCTTGAATATGTGATGCTTTCTGGAGTGGTGGGGGAAATTCTCGAATTTGGTGTTCTTGGCGGATGGACATCGCGTCTCTTCTCTGAGACGATGCGCGACTTGGGAATGCTATCTGATATTCATCTCTTTGATTCGTTCGATGGCCTTCCGGAATACACCTCGTCTGTAGACCGTGACAGCTTTGAGATCGCCGGCCGCAACATCTGGCGCAAGCGCATGCGCTTCAGTGATGATTTCGTCGCAGAGTTGGGGGAGTCGATTGACCAGCACATTTATCGTCGCCTGTCGACGGTGATCCGTCCTGAAAGGATCCACATGCATCGTGGATTCTACGCCCAAACCCTTCAGTCTCCTCCTGCGATCAAGGCCGCGGTGGTGCACATCGACTGTGATCTTTACCAGTCTACGAAAGAGGTTTTGGACAGCCTGTTCAAAAACGACATTCTACAGGATGGCTGCGTCCTGATGTTTGATGACTGGAACTGCAACAAAGCCAATCCTTATTATGGAGAACGCCGCGCATTCCGAGAATTTCTCGAGAATCAGGACATTTTCGAGTCCAGTGAATTTTTTAGCTATGGCATGAATTGCGCAGCGTTTTTCTTGCATGACCGACGAACTGCTCAAGAAGCCTTCTCAGCCATAGAAACTTCTCTCCCTTGAAAATTGAATAATCTTGGCTTCACGCCACGCTCATCAGCGGTCTATCGAAGCATCCAAGCGCAAGCATTGCAAACTGACCTGATCATTGGCTGGCGTTCGAGGCTGTTCGCTGGGCTGGCGTCTAATGGAGCGACTCCTTTGGTGCCGAGGATGGCACCACGCATCATGTTTCGGAGGACACGGTGCGCGCTATTACCATTGGGTTCGTCCATGCTTTCGGGGATGGCGCAGTCCGGGAGCAGTTGAAACGGGTATGAACGGGTAGATAAAGTTGTGAGTCATGATTGAATAAACAACTAAATCTGCTTACAATTGCAATTGAATGCTTCCACTGGGGACTGCTCGATGACTGTTCAAACGTTCAATCCGACAGCTCTGCCGCAAAGTGCAACCAATTGGACGGTGGCCCAGCGCAGCGTGGCCGCTTTTGCACCGCACGCGCAAAATGCGCCGGACCTCTCCTTGGTGCTCGATCAGGGCCATCTTCTGCTCGGCACCACGCTTACAGAGGTTGCCACTCAACTTGTGGGACCGTTTGCTCCGCCCGCATCCGGTTTCCGCATCGACCGTGTCGTGGTGAACCGGACGACCGGTGCGGCCTCCGTGGCGGCCGGCACCGTCAACAGCCTCACGCCGCCAGCGATTCCAGCGGGAACGCTGCCGATCGCGCGGGTGATGCTGACCAGCGGGCTGACCGCCATCACCAACGATGTCATCGTCGATGAGCGTGCATTATCCGATCTGGCGGGACCTCCCGCTCCGGTTGTGTTTCGCGCCAACCTCAACGGTGTGAACCAGAGCGTTCCCAGTTCCGTCTGGACAAAAGTCCAACTGTCGTCTGCAAGCTTTGATACGGACGGCGGCTTCGATGCTGCCAACAATCGCTATCGGCCTAGCATAGCCGGATATTATATGATTACAGGCAATGTAGCCATCGAGATTCCGAGTCCAGGAACGCGATATGGTACTGGAATCCGGAAGAATGGTATCCTTATCTCTCTTGTCCATTCGACTTCTTCGGCCGCCGCGTTGCAAGCATCCAATGTTTCAGATATTGCTTATCTCGATGGCCAGACAGATTACGTGGATCTTTGTGCATACCAAAGCAATGGGGCGGCGGCGCTTGTGAACGGCCTAGTTCACCAAACCTATTTTGCTGCGCAGCTTATTCGTTAAACGTTCCCAAGGCGGCTGAGAAAGTCACCGCGTCGGTGGGCGGACCTGCCAGGCAGGCTCCCGCCCCCGTCCAGCCACCGACACGGGCTGTCAGGATGGACTTCAAGCCGCATCAGTAACTTGACGATACCAATCGCGTCTGCTTCACGGTAAATCCCTGCACAGATTGCATTGCGACGACGGTGACGGCATGACATCAGCTTCCTTCACGGCGTTCCGCCCTCCAGAACGTCATCGTCACGCCGCGTACCGGATGGCCACCAAGGCCCTCGGCCTTTGGTTTTCGGGCCGCGCCGATCAGGCTGATCAGGCCATCCGCGACGCACTGGCCGCCCGCCCGCAGACAGCCATGACGGCCCTGGCCTTCATGGTTGCCGCGGAGCAGCCGGAACGGGCCGGGGTCATCCTGCGCCGCGCGCTCGGCACCAATGGCGAGATCGTCCGCCGTATTCGCGGCTTTCGGCGCCGGGACCGCCACTCCATCGCCCTGTCGCTGGCGGAGAGCCTCACCCTGCACAGCGCCGGGCATGCCGACGCGCCGGCGCGGGCCTGCCGGATCCGGCTCGACAGCGGCGACCATGCCGGCGCGCGGCGGATGGCCGAGGATCTGGTACGGCGTTTCCCGTCGGCCCGCCCCGCCTGGCACATGCTGACGGCGGTGGCCCTGGAGACCGAAGACATCGCGACGGCGCGGATGGCGGATGCCCGGCTGGCCGCCCTATTGTCCGACGGTCCGGCTCCGCCGACGCCGGACGAGAGGCTGGTGGACGAAAGGCTGGTGCGGGCCCGGCTTCTGGCGCGGGTCGGCAGCATCGACGAGGCCATGCATCAGGCCGGCGAAGCGCACCGGAGCGCACCCGACGGGGCGGCGGCCATCGAAACGGCAATCTGCCGGGCGCGGATCGCCCGCCTGCACGGGGATTCGCGGCAGGCGGCGGCCATCCTCAGCGAAATTCTCGGGACCGGCCCCGGCGATGCCGACCTGTTCGCCGAACTCGGCGATGCGCTCCGCGAATGCGGCGACGACCGCGAGGCCGCATCCATGGCCCGGCGCGCTTTGCGCATCGTTCCGGATCACCGGCCGGCGTTGCGCTGCCTTGCCCATGCGCTGAACCGGAGCGGCGCCGTCGGCAGCAGCATCGATGCCTTCCTGCATCTGCTGGATATCGAGCCGGACGACCAGGATGCGCTTTACGGCGTCGAACTCGCGTTCGACCATGGCAGCGTCGACATGGCGCCGGCGGTGCCACCGGCGACGGCCGCCGAGCGGGCGATGGCCCTGTGGGCGCGCGGCAAACGCTTCCGCGCCCAGGACCGTCCGCGCGAGGCCGCGGTCCTCTTCGAACAGGCCCTGGCTGCCGCTCCCGATCTCGGGGGGGCCGCCGTCGATCTCGGCTGGACGCTGCTCGACCTCGGCTGGCCCGACCGCGCCATGGCGGCGTTCGAAGCCGGCCGCCAGGCCGGCGACGCCACGGGCGCCGAAGGGATCGGCGAGGCCGCGGAGCTGCAACGGGCCTTGACGGAACCGCTTCCGCCCTGCAAGGACCCTCTCGATTTCGATCATCTGGTCGAGGGGTGCGCAACCGCGCTGAGGATGGCCGGCAGCGCCGCCATCGTGGATCCCGTGGACGTGACCGCCGAAGCCGCCCAGCTGGTGACGTCGTCGGCGACGGCGGCGAGCCAGCGGACGCTGGCCGAGCGCTTCGCCCGGACCGCCCTGGAACGCTCTCCGGACCATCCGGCACTGCGCCTGCTGAGCGCCAGCTGCCTGGTCAACTCCGAACGCTACACCGAAGCGGCGACCGTCCTGGACTCCCTCGCCGCGCAGGGATATGCGATCGGCCCCGTCCACTATCTCCGGGCGATCTGCGCCAACGCCTCCGGCGATGCGGCGGCGGCCGAGGCCGGCCTGGCGACCGCGACCGCAATGGTCGCGCATCTGGCGGACTTCGCCGGAAATCTGGGAGATCTGAGGCTGCAGCAGGGCGATGTCCCCGGCGCCGTCGCCGCCTACCGGGAGGCGACCCGCCGGATGCCGTCCTTCGCCACGGCCCACCAGAACTACGCCGCGCGCTACGACCACACGCTCTACGCCATGACGGGGCTGGAGGCGGACCTGCCGGACGACGTCCTGCTGGCCGACGGCTTCAACAGGAGCGGCGAAAAGCGCCTCCATGTCGGCGATACGGCGGCGGCGAACCGCCTGTATGGCGGGGCCATCATGGCGAACCGGCGTTTGGGGCGCGATTTCCGCCTCAGCGACGATCTGGTGGAGGCGCTTGGCCTGCCGACCGGCAAGGTCCGGATCCTGCCGCAGGAATGGGTGACCCAGATCGGCCATCTGGCGATGCTCGACACCTGGCTCAAGATCGGGGCCCTCGGCTGGCGCCCACCCGCTCCCGGCATTCTGCTGGCTCCGGCGAACCTGGTGGCGAACCGGGCCTATCTCGATTGCTGGCGGCCGTTCCTCACCGTCGTGGAGGACCCGGTGCTGATCGAGCGGCTCATGCCGCTGCAGCGCTATGCCGGGGAGAACTTCAACGGCTGGATCGGAGACGGCGGGCAGGTGGAGGCGTTCACCGACGTCGGCGCCCGCGCCTATGACGCCTGGAGCCGGGAAGGCCGTGCGCCGCTGCTGCACCTGTCCCCCGACCTCGCCGCCCGCGGCCGTGCCGCCCTCGTTTCGGCGGGAATGGAACCCGATGCGTGGTTCGTCGCCATGCACATCCGCAACTCCGGCTTCCATGCCGAGGGCGTGGGGTCGAGCCAGGACCACCGCAACGCCGACCTCGCCGCCTATCAGCCGGCCATCGACATGGTCACGGCGCGGGGAGGGTGGGTGATCCGGTTGGGCGACCATTCGATGCCGCCGCTTCCCGAGCAGGCGCGGGTCATCGACTATGCCCGCAGCCCGCTGAAATCGGACTGGATGGACGTCTTCCTCTGCGCCGCCGCCCGATGCTATCTCGGCACCACCTCGGGGTTGGCCAATGTCGCCATCAGCTTCAACACCCCGTCGGTGCTGGTGAACTGCGTTTCCAACTATGCCCAGCTGTGGCCTTCCAACGTCACCTTCACCTGGCGTCCCTACTGGTCGGATCGTGAAGGGCGCTATCTGTCGCTGGAGGAAATCCTGGCGGAACCGGTCCGCGGCATGACCTTCAGCGGCAACCTGCTGGCCGCCGAAGGGCTGATCCCGCGGGACAACGATGCCGAGGACATACGCTCGGCATTGGAGGAGCGGCTCGATATCCTGGCAGGGCAGGGCAGGGCCGAGGACTCGCCGGCCGTCCGGTTGTGGGACGACGCGGCCGCCTCGTCCTGCTATTTCGGAGGAGCGCGACCTGCCCGGGGATTTGCGGAAAGAACCCGGCCGCTCTTCTTTCCCGGACGCTGATGCGGCTTTCGCCAGCCCCGATGCGCGGCAGAGGGGCCGGGAGGCCGTCGGCGGCCACCCGTTTCAGGCATGCGCAAGGCCTCCCTGTCGTTCGACCGGATATCGGATCCCTCTCCGCCGGCACCGGCAGGGGGATGCCGCATGAATGGGATCGGTATGGAAAACGACCGTCTTCTTGAACGCTTCGCCGCTTTCCACCGCCGCACCGAAGACAGCGTGGAGATCGCCGCCGCAAGGGATCTGGTGACGGGAATCTGGCGGCACCCGCGTGATGCCGCGGTGGCGTTCCGCTACCACCGCGACACGCTTCCCTCCGGCCGTTACTGGATCGCCGGCGCCGGCCCGCAGGGAATCGATCTCGTGCGTGCCCTGGAAGTCCGGACCGATATCGGAATTCTCGGGTTCGTCGACCGCAAGGCCCATCTGTACGACGGCTATTGCGGATTGCCGGTGGTGCCGGCGGACAAAGCCGCCGACGGCCGGATCATCGTCGCCAACCGGGTCTGGGAACAGGACATCCTCGACGACATGACCGGTTCCGGGATCGCCGGGGACCGGCTGGTTCCCACCTATACGGCTGCCGCCTTCGATGCCCTGGCGCCGTCCGATCCTGTCGACCTGCCGGACCTGCAGAGCATCCGTACCCTGATCGTCCGGGACACCTCCCAGGTCAGCCTGATCCCGGAGGCGACGCTGCGGCATGTCTTCCCGGCCGACGACACCCTGGTCGTCTACACGTCGTCCCACCCGGCCGAGACGCCGAGCCCGTGGTATCGCAGCCATGATGCGGCCCTCAGCGTCACCCGCGTTCTGCGGCTGATCCATCGCCTGCAACCGCAGACCGTGGTCCTGGCCACCATGCCGCACTTCAACGACTGGGTGCTGCCGTTGTGTCCGCCAGACCGGACCTGGCGGTTCGTTTTCGAACCCAACGACATGACGCTGGTGTATGGCGATACGCTGAGGGAGCTTGTTCCGATATCGCCGCGCCACCTCGATCGCTGCCGCCTTGCGGAAGCCTGGGCTCTGCGCCATGCCGACATGACCGTCACCAATTGCCAGGGACCGCACTGGGACACTTTGCTGACCGCTGTCCGCGGCAGGGCGCATCCGTTCTTTTCCGGTCCCGAGCTCGCCGCTTCCGATCCTCCTTCCGCACCGGGCCGGGAACCGCTCCGCATCCTTTACGCAGGCGGCATTCCACAGAATTACCTGCGAGCGGCATGGCAGACCGATTACCGCTTCCTGCCGCTGCTGGCCGCTCTGGCGCTGCGGGACGACATCGCCGTCGACATCTTCAACGCCTATCACACGCAGCCGGGCCATGACGCGTGCTACGCCGATTTGACGGCTCTTGCAGGAGGGCGGCTGGGCTATTTCCGGGCGCGGCCGTTCCCGGAGATCCTCCAGGCCGCACACTATGATTTCGGCTGGCTTCATCGCGGCGACATCCCGCGGCGGCGGCCAGGAGAGGCCGGGGCCGGGAACGACGTGCTGGTGCTCAACAAGCGCTTCACGGCATATGCGGCAGCGAGCCTGCCCATCGTGATCGACGACCAGCTGGATGCCATGGCTGAACTGGTGGAGCGCTTCGGTGCCGGACTTGTCCTGCCCGCTGGACCATTGGATGCAGGGGATGTCGCCCGGCGGCTGCAGGCGGCCGACCCGGCTGCGCTGTCCTCCGGGGTCCGGCGGCTGCACGCCCATCTCGCCTCGGCAAACGCAAGCACCTTGGCAAGCCTGCGGATTTTCACACATGGCGGGTGAAGGCCCGTATGATGGACACCCGGCCCTCCACCCGCGTGGGGAAGCATACCATCGGCAGGATCATGGCAGCGGAATGATGACGGCGTTCAAGTCTTTGACGGAAGAAGTGCTCGCGGCAACCGAAGACTTGTCGATGGTCACCGCGGCAGATTTGGAGAGTCTGAAAGACCGGGCCGCTGCCGCGCCGCGTCGTCGGGCCAGAATATTGCTGCATGGCGATCCGGCGGCATCACGGCACGAGATGCTCATTGCGATGGGCCGTGGGCAGTATCTCCCGCCCCATCGCAACGAGTCCGGGGCCAAGTCATACACCCTGCTGGAGGGCGCCCTCGTCCTTGTGCGATTCGACGACGACGGCACCGTGCGCGACCACCAATGGTTGGCCGGCAACCGGCCTTCGGTGCCGTTCATGGCGCGATTCGAGCGCCCGGTCTGGCACATGTGCCTCTATGTCACTGATCCGGTGGTCTATATCGAACATGTTCCGGGACCTCATACGGCAACCCGCTTTGCCGACTGGGCGCCCCCGCCCGAGAGCAAAGACGCCGTTGCATATCTGCAGATGCTTCATCATACGCTTGGCATTCCAAACGTCGGGGAATAGCGGAAGCGGAGCATTTATCTCCCCGTGGAATCAATTAATTATTCACCATCTCGATGATAGCGTTCTCCCGCTCGACGGGAGCGCCGCCATGCAAGGCGATCACGCGTCGTCAAGCCGTTGACATGGGTTTACCCTGAACCAGGCAAGGGAGAGCGGGAAGGTCATGACGGTCCGCACCAACCGCTGCCCTGCCGGCCGCATGGTCACTTTTCTCCCTGGCCTTTGCCAGGAACTGGCCCCTTCATTCCAAGGGCGGCAAGTTGACGGTGTTGCTGTGATCGGTCAACGTCTGCAACCGATGTAAAACCTGGAGATCTCAGCAATGAAAGTCCTCGTTACCGGAGCTTGTGGCTACAAGGGAAGCGTTCTGGTTCCCAAGCTGCTGCGCCGTGGTTACTCGGTTGTGGCATTCGATATCCAATGGTTCGGTAATTTCCTGGAGCCGCATCCGCAGCTTGAGGTTGTCCAGGGCGATGTGCGCGATACCGATGGCATCGATCTGACCGGCATCGATGCCATCATTCACCTGTCGAGCATTGCCAACGACCCCTGCGGAGATCTCGATCCCAAACTGACCTGGGAGATCAGTTGTCTTGCCACCATGCAGTTGGCGGATCGCGCCAAGCGGCAAGGCATCAAGCGTTTCATCTACGCGTCGTCGGGCAGCGTCTATGGCGTCAAGGAAGAGGAGCATGTGACGGAGGATCTCCCTCTGCTGCCGATTTCCGAATACAACAAGACCAAGATGTGCGCAGAACGCATTCTGTTGTCGTACAGCGATGACATGACCGTGCAGATCGTCCGCCCGGCAACGGTTTGTGGCTACTCACCGCGCATGCGACTGGACGTTTCGGTTAACATGCTGACGATGCAGGCACTGCGCAACGGCCGCATCACTGTATTCGGCGGCCAGCAGACCCGCCCCAACATCCATATCGACGATATCACGGACCTTTATCTGTTCCTTCTCGATGCGCCGCAGCACACCGGAATTTTCAACGCCGGCTTCGAGAATCTGGCGATCATGGAGATCGCCGAAATGGTGACGCGCCATGTACCGGCCGAAGTCGTCGTTTCGCCCTCCAATGATCCTCGCTCATACCGGATCAACTCCGACCGGCTGCTTGCAACGGGCTTCCGCCCGCGGAAATCGGTTGAGGTCGCCATCCAGGAAATGATCGACCTGTATCGCCGGGGCCAGCTCACGGACAGTGATCAGTGGTATAATCTCAAGTGGATGCAGTCGGGAGCTGTGAAATGAATTTCACCTCGGCTGCCGTACCGTCGCTGGAGCACTTCAGGGATTATTCACGACGGCTGTCGATCGTACTTGAAAGCTTCGATTGGACACCCGTGGAGCAACTTGCCGACGATCTTCTCCAGTGCTGGAGATCGGGTGCGCAAGTCTTCATTGCGGGAAATGGGGGCAGCGCCGGCAACGCCAACCATATCGCCAACGACTTGCTCTATCCCTTGTCCAAGCGCAAGGGGTCCGGCATCCGTGTTCACGCGCTGACGGCAAACCCGGCCGTGCTCACCTGCCTGGCCAACGATGAAGGCTACGAGAATGTGTTCGCCTATCAGTTGGCCACGCTCGCCCGTCCGGGCGACATCGTGCTGGCCCTGTCAGGAAGCGGCAACTCTCCGAATGTCCTGCGGCTCCTTGAAGAGGCCCGCCGCATGGAAGTCAAAAGCTATGCCGTCGTGGCTTACTCGGGCGGCAAAGCGAAGCAGCTGGCCGATGTTCCAATTCATTTCGCCGTTGACGACATGCAGATCGCCGAGGATACCCAGCTGATTATCGGCCACATGCTTATGCAGTGGCTGTGCTCGAAGCGGGACAGCGTCACGGACGGAATGTAAGAAGGGTGGGGATGGTGGGCAGGCGATATGTAGTGCTGGGTTCGAACTCGTTCGCGGGAGCGGCGTTCGTGGCGCGCGCCCTGCGCGACGGCCATCAGCTGCTCGGCATCAACCGCTCGGCGGAAGGATCGCCGATCTTCCTGCCCTATCGCTGGGACGGCAATGCTTCCCGCTACAGCTTCATGCAAGCCGACATCAACAACCACCTGCCGGAAATCATCGAACGGATAGGCGAATTCCAGCCTCACGTCGTCGTCGATTTCGCCGGCCAGGGCATGGTCGCCGAAAGCTGGCAGCAGCCTGAACAGTGGTACACGACCAATATCGTTGCCAAGGTCAAGCTTCATGATTTCCTGCGCCGGTGCTCCTGGCTGGAAAGTTACATCCGGATCTCGACCCCTGAGGTCTACGGCAGCACCGATGGATTGCTGAAGGAGACCTGGGCTTGCGCCCCGAGCACACCTTACGCGGTGTCCCACACCGCGACCGACCTCAGCCTGCGGGCTTTCCAGCAGCACTATGGCTTTCCGGCCATCGTGACGCGCTTTGCGAATTTCTACGGTCCGGGCCAGCAGCTCTACCGCATCGTGCCTCGCACAATCATCTGCGCCCTCACCGGCCGTAAACTGAAGCTGCATGGCGGCGGCGTGTCGGTTCGCGCCTTCATTCACAGCGACGATGTCGCCGATGCGATCGTCCGCACGATCGACCATGGCCGGACCGGAGAGATTTACCACTTCTCGCCGGAACGTTTCTTCACCATCCGCGAGGTGGTGGAAATCATCTGCCAGCGTATCGGCATCGCCTTCGAGTCGGTGGCCGAGGTCGCGCCTGACCGCCCGGCCAAGGATCAGGCCTATCTGATGGATTCCACGCGAGCGCGGGCCGAACTGGGGTGGCGGGACAGCGTGGCCTTTGAACGCGGCGTCGACGCCACCATCGCCTGGGTCCGCGACAATCTGGCAGAAATCGAGCGCTTGCCGCAAGATTACCTGCATAAGGCGTAAGAGGACCAACATGGCGACAACGACGATTCAGAACTTCCTTCCCGAACAGTACCGGCAGACCGGAGCGCTCGAGGTCAACCATAACTATCTGCCGCATCAGTTCGCCGACCATGATGTGATCCTCGACAAGATCCGCGAGGTCGTCGTACGCGGCGACTTCACCCTGGGCGCCGAAGTCGACAAGCTCGAACAGGAATTCGCCGAACTGTGCGGGGCCGCTCATGCGATCGGCGTCGGCAGCGGCACCGACGCTCTTTTCCTCAGCCTCAAGGCGATCGGCGTCGACAAGGGTGACGAGGTCATCACCACACCGTTCACCTTCTACGCCACCGTCGGCGCCATCGTCACCGCCGGCGCACGGCCCGTCTTCGCCGACGTCGGGGCCGACTACAATATCGATCCCGATCAGATCGAGGCCCGCATCACACCGAGGACCAAGGCCATCATGCCCGTGCACTGGTCGGGCAAGCCCTGCGACATGGAACGTATCCAGGCCATCGCCGATCGGCACGGCATTTCGGTCATCGCCGATGCCTGCCACGCCATAAGGGCCACCTACAAAGGGCACAAGGTCGGCGGCCTCGGCGCCATCGCCTGCTACAGCTTTCACCCGCTGAAGAATCTCAATGTCTGGGGTGACGGCGGAATCATCACGACCAATGTCGCGGAACACGCGGACCGGCTGCGATTGCTGCGCAACCACGGGCTGGCAGGGCGCGACGAATGCCGGGTCTTCGCCTACAATTCACGGCTCGATACGGTGCAAGCCGTGGTCGCACGCCACATGCTCGGCAAGATCGAGCACATCACCCGTTCGCGGATCGCCAATGCCGCCTATTTCGATGCGCATCTACGGGGGATCGACGGTGTGACGGTGCCTCATCGCGAGCCCGACATCGAGCAGGTCTACCACCTCTATATGGTTCTCTGCGAACGGCGCGACGAACTCCAGAACCATCTGGTCGCCCACGGCATCGATGCAAAGGTCCATTATCCCACGCCGATGCATCTGCAACCGGCGGCGGCCGATTTCGGCTATAGCCGCGGCGATTTCCCCATGGCGGAGCGGATCGCCGCTTCGACCTTGTCGCTGCCAGTGCATGAATTCATCACATCGGCCCAGCAGGACCGGGTGATCGACCTGATCAGAGGCTTCTATGCCTGACCAAATCTCCGTACCGTTCGTCGATCTTGCCCGCCAGTTTCGGGCACTCGAATCCGAGCTGACCGATGCCTTCCGCGAGGTTGGCCGCAGCGGGATATACATTCTCGGCGACCGGTTGGCGTCGTTCGAGCGGGCGGCGGCCGCCTTCTGCGGAGTCAGGCATGCCGTGGGCGTGGCGGACGGCTCCAGCGCCCTCTTCCTCATTCTCAAGGCGCTGGGGATCGGGCCGGGCGATGAAGTGATCACCGCGCCCAACTCCTTCATCGCCTCGGCATCGATGATCGCCGCGACCGGTGCGAAGGTGGTGTTCGTTGATGTCGCCGAGGACATGAACATTGACCCCGCCCTCATCGAGGAGGCGCTGACCCCACGGACCCGGGCGATCCTGCCTGTGCATCTCACCGGCAGGCCTGCCGCCATGGAGCCGATCAACGAGATCGCCCGCCGCCACGGCCTGTTCGTCGTCGAAGATGCCGCGCAGGCGATCGGCGCGCGATATCAGGGCCGGCGGGTCGGCGGGCTCGGCATTGCTGCCGGCTTCAGCCTGCACCCGCTCAAGAATCTCGGCGTCTATGGTGACGGTGGCCTCATAACGACCGATGACGATGCATTGGCCGAGAAGATCGTCAAGCTGCGCAATCATGGCCTCGAGAATCGCGAGCGTTGCGCATTCTGGGGCTACAATTCGCGGCTCGATCCGATGCAGGCTGCTTTTGCCGAGATCAAGCTCGCTCATCTCGATATCTGGAACGCACGCTGCCGTGAGATTGCCGGAATTTACCGGGATCGCCTGAGAGGACTGGCGACCGTGCCGGAAGACCAGCCTCAAGAAGAGTGTGTCTATCATAACTTCATCATCCGCACCGATCGGCGGGATGCGCTGATGGCACATCTTGCCGCCAACGGCGTCGACACCCGCATCCATTATCCGATACCCCTCCATCTGCAGGAGGCTGCGCGGGATCTGGGCTATGCGGAGGGCTCCTTCCCAAACACCGAAGCCAACGCCCGGCATATGATAAGCTTGCCGATCTACCCGGAACTCACCGACGCGGAAGTCGACCACGTTGCGCGCTCCGTGATTTCATTCTTCACCGGTTCCGAGCCAGGTTCGCGATGATCGATTTGAACACTCTCAACCTCCGGGCCCGCCAGCTGCGCTACCGGATCATCGAAACCTCACACAGGACCGGCACGCCGCATCTGGGGTCATGCCTGTCCTGTACCGACTTGCTGAGTGTCCTCTACTTCGATTTCCTGCGCCTTGACCCGTCGCAGCCGGCGGCCTCTGGTCGGGACCGCTTCATACTGAGCAAGGGGCACGCAGCTCCGGCCTTGTTCCAAGTGCTGGCAATGCGCGGCTTCTACGACGACTCGCGGCTCTCGGACTATGGCCAGAACGGCAGCATCTTCGCCGAGCATCCGCCCTCGCCAGCCTGTCTGCCGGGAATTGAAGCAGCAACCGGCTCGCTCGGCCACGGCCTGCCTATCGGACTCGGCATGGCGCTCGCCGCACGGATCCAGGCACTCCCTTACAGGGTGGTTGTCCTGGTCGGCGATGGCGAATGCAATGAAGGATCGGTCTGGGAAGCGGCATTGCTGGCAGCGGCCCAGCGCGCTTCCAACCTCTGCGTCATTGTCGATTTCAACAAATGGCAGGCGACCGGCCGCAGCCAGACGATCATGGCAATGGACCCCCTCGTCGACAAATGGGCTGCCTTCGGCTGGAACGCCATGGAAGTCGATGGCCATGATCATGCCGCGATCAAGGACGCACTGAACTGTTTCGCGGGGACCACCGACCGGCCGACGGCGATCGTCGCCCATACCGTCAAGGGAAGTGGCGTATCCTTCATGCAGGACGACAACAACTGGCACTACCGGATTCCCAGCGAAGAGGAAGTGCGTCGGGCGCGCGCAGAGCTTAGGATCGAAGCATGAGAAACGCTTTTGCCAAGGAAGTCACCCGTCTTGCAAGCGCCGATGAACGGGTCGTTCTACTGTCCGGCGACATCGGCAACAACTTGTTCGAAGGCGTGAAGAAAGTCGGCAGCCGGCACTTCCTCAACTGCGGCATCGCCGAAGCCAACATGATCGGGGTGGCGGCCGGGATGGCAATGTCCGGGCTGCGCCCGATTGTCTACACCATCGCCCCTTTCACCACCACCCGTTGCTTCGAGCAGATCCGCGTCGACCTCTGCTATCACGAGGCCCCTGTCATCATTGTCGGCACCGGAGCGGGCCTCTCCTATGCCGAGCTCGGTCCTACCCATCATTCCCTTGAAGATCTTGCCATCCTGCGCACGCTGCCGAACATGACCGTCTTCGCCCCCTGCGATATCGGGGAGATGGTCGGCTGCATGAGGGCGGCCCTGGCGCACGACGGCCCATCCTATATCCGGATCGGCAAGAAGGGCGAACCCGACATTCACCCGGGCGAGGTCGATCTCGTCATTGGCAAGGCGATCGAAGTCCAGGAGGGGCACGATGTCGCGCTTCTGGTTTCCGGCACAATCATGCCGGTCGCCCTGGCCGTGTCGGCAATCTTGAAAGAGCAGGGACTGTCGGTCGCGGTCACCAGCTTTCCAACGGTCAAACCGCTCGACACCGACTATCTGGAGCAGACGGCGTCTGGATTCCGGCTGCTGGTGACGATTGAAGAGCATGGCCGCATCGGCGGTCTCGGCGGCGCGGTTTCCGAGTGGCGTGCTGGAATACGGAATGCACCGCCGGTGCTGCTCTGCGGCACCCGCGATGAATTTCTTCATGTCATCGGCGATCAGGACTATGCCCGCTCATTGTACATGCTGAGCGCGGATAAGATCGCGGCAACGATCCTTGAGAAACTAGGATAGCAATACCGTGCATATCGGTCTCGATTTCGACAACACAATCGTCTCCTACGATAGCCTGGTCCATCGTGTGGCGGAGGAGCAGGGACTGCTGACCGGTCCGGTCGCCCGGAACAAGGTGGCGGTCAGGGACCATTTGCGCGCAAAGGGGCTGGAGCAGACCTGGATCGAGCTGCAGGGAACGATCTATGGTCCCCGCATGGAAGATGCGACGGCCTTTCCCGGCTTCCTTGATTTCGTCGATGCCGCGCTTGCCGCCGGCCATGTTGTGAGCATCGTCAGCCACAAGACGATCCATCCCTTCGCCGGGCCGCCCTACGACCTGCATGCCAGTGCCCGCCGTTGGATTGCCACTCACATCATGCGCAATGGCTTGCCTGCCCTGCCGACGGACCGCATCTTCTTCGAAACCACCAAGCCGGCCAAGCTTGCCCGCATCGATGCAATCGGTTGCGACGTCTTCGTCGACGACCTGCCTGAGATCCTGCTTGATCCCGCAATGCCCGCCACTGTTCGCAAGCTGCTGTTCGATCCCGAAAGCCACTACATCGACACCTATCCGGGTCTGACGAAGATCGCACGATGGAGCGACCTGCTTGGCGCTCTCGATGCCTGAACCCGGCGCCAGTCCAATCACCGAGGCGATCACGGCGCTGGTTGCCTCTACGGACCTTGGTGCCGTGGCATCGGTCGAGCCGCTTCCCGCAAGCGGCAACAACCGGGCATTCCGGGTGGAAACGCAATCGCGCATCATCCTGGTCAAACGCTATTTCACGCATCCGTCCGATCCGCGCAATCGGCTCGACACCGAGTTCCGTTTCACCGTCTATGCAGACGCGGCAGCGCCCGGTTCAGTGCCGCGGCCCATCGCCCGTCATGACGCTGAACAGCTTGCCGCCTATGAGTTCATTGACGGAGCGCCTTTTCGTCCCGGAGAGGTGACGGCCAAAGACGTCGATGCCGCCATCGACTTCTTTGCGGCGCTCAACACTCCGGATGCCCGCCGGCGCGCCGATGGTCTGCCGATGGCATCGGAAGCGGTCTTCTCCCTGGCGGAACACATCCAACTTGTCGACCGCCGGCTGTCAGTTCTCTTCACCGTCAATCCGGAGGGGCTTGGCGATGCCGCCGCCCTCATCCGTCGGCTGGTCGATGATTGGCGCTCCCTCGTCGACCGTATCCTTCGATTGGCGGAGGACCGGGGTCTGTCGGTCGATGACGCGCTGAAGACGGATCACCGGTGCGTTTCGCCATCGGATTTCGGCTTCCACAACGCCTTGCAGCGTCGGGGGGGAGGCATCGTCTTCCACGACTTCGAATATGCGGGATGGGACGACCCCACACGCATGCTTGGCGATTTCTTCGCCCAGCCGGCTGTTCCGGTCCCTTCGGACGGCTTCGCCGAATTCTTGCGACGCTGCGTCGCCCTCTTCCCTGCCGCCGGCCGGCTTGACCAGAGAGCGGCGCTGATGCGTCCCATCTATCTTGCCAAGTGGTGCTGCATCGCGCTTGGCGTCTTCGTTCCGCTCACACTTGAACGGCGAAAATTCGCCAACCCAGCCCTCGACGAAGCAAAACTCAAGAAGAAGCAAATCGCCATTGCGGCGGCATTGCACGAGACATTGCGAAAGGTATCACATGAGCTACATTGACTTCATGTCGGTGGTGCATAAAAGCACCAAGCGGGACTACTTGGCACGAGTCAATGATGCTGAGTTCCCCAAGCCGAAAGCGGCTGAATTGGCCAAAAAATGGGATTATGACTATTGGGACGGCGATCGCCGCATCTGCTATGGCGGCTATCGTTATATGGAGGGTCGTTGGGAAAAAGTCGCACGTGCAATGGCCGAGCATTACGGCTTGAAGCCGGGAAGCAAGGTACTCGATGTCGGTTGCGGCAAAGGGTATCTGCTATATGACTTCACCAAAGTCGTTCCCGGGATTGAAGTCCACGGGATCGACGTATCCGAATATGCTCTCGCGAATGCCAAAGAAGAAGTCAAGGACCGGCTGCAGCACGGTAACGCTACGGCACTGCCCTTTGCTGACAAGTCGTTCGACTTGGTCATTTCTCTGACGACGTTGCATAATCTTCACAATTACGATCTGGACAAAGCATTGCGCGAGGTGGAGCGCGTCGGAAAAGAAAAATACATCTGCGTTGAATCATATAGAAATGAGCAAGAGAAGGCTAATCTCCTTTACTGGCAAGTTACCTGCGAAGCATTTTGCACCCCACAGGAATGGGACTGGTGGTTCAAGATGACAGGGTATACCGGAGATCACTCCTTCATCTACTTTGAGTAATTCAACCATGACAATTCCTAGCACCATGCAAGCGGCCATTCTCGTGGAATTGAAGAAGCCGCTGGTCATCGACACGGTCGAACTGCCGCAATCCCTCGAAGCAGGCCAAGTGCTCGTGCGCATCGCTTACAGCGGCATCTGCGGATCGCAGCTTGGTGAGATCGATGGCGCCAAAGGCGAAGACAAATTCCTGCCGCATCTGTTGGGGCATGAGGGTTCCGGCACGGTGGTCGCAATTGGTCCGGGCGTTCGCCATGTCGCCGCCGGCGACAAGGTGGTGCTGCACTGGCGTAAAGGGATGGGCATCGAGTCCGTGCCCCCGCGCTATACATGGCGCAACAGACAGCTGAATGCCGGCTGGGTCACCACCTTCAACCAATACGCGATCGTCGCGGAAAACCGGGTCACCCGGATTGCTCCGGACGTCGATATGCGGATTGCCTGCCTGTTCGGCTGCGCCATCACCACCGGCTTCGGCGTGGTGGTCAACAATGCCAAGCTCAAGATCGGCGAATCGCTCGTGGTCTATGGTGCAGGCGGCATAGGCCTGAACATCGTCCAGGCAGCCAGTCTGACTTCGGCATGGCCGATCATCGCCGTCGATCTCTACGACGAGAAGCTGGCGCTCGCCCAGAAAATGGGCGCGACACATTTGATCAACGCAGCCAAGACGGACCCCGAAACCGAAATCAAGCGGATCCTTGGCGCAGCGGGTCCCGACGTATTCGTCGACAACACGGGCCTGCCCAGGATCATCGAGCTTGGGTATGCCATCACGAAGCCGCAAGGACGGGTGGTGCTGGTCGGCGTGCCGAAGGCAGGGCAGGCCTCCACGCTGTTCACGCTGCCCATCCACTTCGGCAAGACCCTGGTCGGCTCCCATGGCGGCGATGCCGTGCCGAACGAGGACATCCCCCGCTATCTCAAGCTATTCGGCGCAACGACGAATCCGCTCGACCAGTTGATCACCCACGAAGTCGATTTGCCTCAAATCAACGACGCCATAGCCGGCATACGTGACGGCAGCATTGCCGGACGCTGTGTGGTCAAGATGGATGGCGAAGCATAAAGGCTCCGCTCCCGGAACGATCCCAGAGCACAGCTATTATGCCGGGTTCGGAAAGTCGAATCTCTCCGAGCCCGGCATCACACCGCCAGCACCGGATAGCCGTCGGGCAAATCCACCACCTGCGGCTCCGGCATCGGCCCCAGCTCCGCCACCATCGCTCCCCAGGACCAGCCCACCCCGAAGCCGGCCATCAGCGTCTTCACCGGCCCGGCCGCCAGCAGCCCCCCCATGCTGTGGCAGATCGCCAGCGGGATGGAGGCGGAACTGGTGTTGCCGAAGCCCTGCATGTCGATGACGAAGCGGTCGGCCGGCGCCTTGATGCGCTTGCGCAGATGCTCCAGCATGAAGGCGTTGGCCTGGTGCAGGACGAAGCGGTCGATGCTCTCGACGTCGGTGCCGGCATGCTCCATCGCCTCGCGCAGCAGCGGCGGCACGGCCCGCAGCGTGAAGGAGAACACCTCCGCTCCGTTCAGGGTCAGGCGGGCGTCGCGCTCCAGTTGGGCGGCCTCCTCTGCGCCGGCGATGCTGCCCCGGGAGGCCACCGGCGGGATCAGGCTATGGCGCTTGCCGCCGGCCTTGACGAAGATGTGCGGCGCGCCGGCGCCGTCGGTGCCGATCACCACCGGGATGGGCGGGGCCGCGGCGTCCACCTCCAGCGCCGTCGCCGATCCGGCATCGCCGAACAGGGGCAGGGTGGCACGGTCCTCCGGGTGAAGGTGGCGGGTCGGATTGTCGCCGCACAGCACCAGCGCACGGCGGGCCGTCGATCCCCCCAGCAGCTTCGCCGCGATCCACAGCCCGTAGACGTAGCCCGAGCAGCCCAGCGGCACGTCGAAGGCCGCCGCACTGGTCGGCAGCCCCAGCCGGTGCTGCATGATGCAGGCGGTGGCCGGCAGCACATAGTCGGCGTCCTGCGAGACGAAAACCAGCACCTCGACCGTTGCCGGGTCCCAGCCCAGCTGCTCCATCAGCCCTTCCGCGGCGGCGAGGCAGAGGTCCGACGCGCAATAGGGCGGCTGCAGCACGCGGCGCTCCCGGACGCCGATGGTGGCGGCCAGCTTCTTCGCCTCCTCCACCGTGAACATGCCGGGGTCCTCGACGAAGGAATGGCGCTGGGGCGGCACCACCGCGCGCAGACCGGCGATCCGGATGCCGTCGATGATGGCTTTCATGGCTGTCCTGTCCTTCGCGTGTTCGCGGCCCGGCGGGGACGCTTGTCGGAGTTGGTGTCCGGCACCATAGCGCAGAGTGGCGGGGAACTGGTTTCCGGATCCTTGATTGCGGACAATTACGGCGTGGAGCAATTCCGGCCAAGCCACATCCGCCGCGCAATCGAAAAAGCCGCAGCGGGGAGGGCGCCGCGCCTGTGCTATGGTCCTCACTTTCCCGCCACCGAACCGGATTTCCCCGCCATGACAGCCGCCTACAATCCCATGGACCTGACGGGCCGCCGCATCCTGGTGACCGGGGCGTCGGCGGGGATCGGCCGGGCGACGGCGGTGGTGCTCGCGAAGCTGGGCGCGCGGCTGGTGCTGAACGGCCGCGACGAGGAGCGGTTGGCCGGGACGGCGGACCGGCTGGACGGCCATGAAGAGAATGGTGGGCACGCCATCGCTCCCTTCGACCTGTCGGATCTGGAAGCGGTGCCGGGCTGGGTGAAGGGACTGTGCGCCGATGACGCCCCCCTCGACGGCATCGCCCACTGCGCCGGCATCCAGACCCTGCGGCCGATCCGCATCTTCTCCGCGGCTTTCTTCGACGAGGTGATGCGGGCCAACCTGGGCAGCGCGTTGGCGCTCGCCCGCGGGCTGCGGCAGAAGGGCTGTCATGCCGACCGGGCGGCGATGGCGCTGATCTCCTCCACCGCGGCGACGGCGGCCTCGCCGGGCAACGTCGTCTATGCCGCCAGCAAGGGCGGCATCATCGCCGCCACCAAGGGGCTGGCGGTGGAGCTGCTGAGCGACGGCATCCGCGTCAACTGCGTCGTCCCCTCCATCGTCGAGACCGAGCTGATCGAGCGCGGCAAGCAGAAGCTGACCGCCGGGCAGTACGAGCATCTGCGCACCCTCCAGCCGCTCGGCTTCGGCCATCCCGACGACATCGCCCACATGATCGCCTATCTGCTCGCCGACACCAGCCGCTGGATGACCGGGTCCATCGTCACGGTCGATGGCGGCCGCACCGCCTGAGGCCCGCGATGCAGACCATGACGATACCCGATGACGCTCCCGAGAACCGCTGGTTCCATCTCTGCACCGAGGACGACCTCGCCGGCCCCAACGCCTTCGTCACCACACGGGTCGGAGCGGTGCCGCTGGTGGCGCAGAACATCAAGGGACGGGTGGTCGCCTTCCGCAACGTCTGCACCCACCGCTTCGCGGTGATCCACGGCGAGCCGGCGGGCTGCGGCCCGCTGCGCTGCCCCTATCACGGCTGGAGCTTCGACGCCGACGGCGTGCCGGTGGGGCTGCCCTTCAACCCGACCGACTTCCAGCTGGAGGCCGAGGGACGCCGCCGGCTGGCCCTGCACCCGGCCTCGCTGGCCCGTTGCGGCCGGCTGGTCTTCGTCCGGGTGGCGGCCGGCGGCCCGTCGCTGGAGGAGGAGCTGGGTGCAGCCCTCTTCGCCCGGCTGGCCGCCCTGTCCGACGCCTTCCCCCGGCGCGGCGACGCGATGGAGCCCGAAGACGGGTGGGAGCGCATCGAGGCCACCAACCTGCGTCTCCATCTGGCGCCCGACCAAGCCCTTGTCCTGCACAGCGCCGCCCCGCCCGGCGCCGGGCAGCGCTTTTCCCGCACCGTCACCTTCCATCCCGCCACCGCCGATGCGGAGCTGCCGGCATGAGCGCGCATCCCGTCCAGAGCATCGTTCCCGAGACCGGCACCTTCCTGCCCCACAGCCATTTCTGGACCGGGGAGGCCTTCGTCCGGGAGCGTGAGCGGGTTTTCGGCCGCTGCTGGCTCTATATGGGGGTCTTCGACGACACCAACCTCCTGACCGCCGAGATGGCCGGGCTGCGCTTCGAATTGCGCCGACGAGGCGAGGCGATGGAGGGCGTGTGCCGCGATGGGGAGCGGGTGCGGCCCTTGCAGATCGACCGCTGCGGCGCCCTGGTCTTCGCCCGGGTGGCGCAAGACGGCGGCCCGACCCTGGCCCGGCATCTGGCACCCTACGGCGATCGGCTGGCGATGATGTCGGCCAACTGCCTGAATCCCCAGCCGCCGGTCGGCATTCCGTTCCAGGCCAACTGGAAGGCGCTGGTCGAGAACACGATGGACGATTTCCACGGCTCCACCGTCCATCCCGACACCATCCACCCCGCGGTGCATCCCGACTGGCAGACCAATCTCGTCACCGAACGCCACGGCGCCAACAGCGACTCCCGCTGGCTGCTGGCCGACGGCACCGCCGGCTGGTGGGCGAAGCTGGACGCCAAGCTGCGCCTGCGCCGCTTCGCCGAAGAGTCCGTCTACCGCCACCTCTTCATCTTCCCGAACTTCTATCTGGCGACCTTCTTCGGCGCCACGGTGATCCCGCACCGGATCGACCCGGTCGCCCCAGACGCCTCGGTCCTGCGGTGGCAGCTGTTCCTGCCCACCACCCGGCTGGAGACGGCGCGCGAGCAGGCCTTCCACCGCTCCACCGCCACCTATCTGATCACATCCGCCAGCACCGTGATCGCCGAGGACCGCCCGGTCTGCGAGGCGGTGCAGCAGGGCCGGCCGGGCATCGCCGACCTTCCCGGCTTCACCGGCATCTACGGCCGGCGCGAACGCCGAATCCTCGACTTCCATCAGGCGATGCTGCGCCAATTGGCAGAAGCGGCATGAGCGGAACCCTCACCTTCATCGAGCCGACCGAGGCGCATGCCGAACTGCTGCTCGACTGGCGCACCCGGCCCGACATCGCCGGCCAGATGCTGACCAAAGTCGCTTACGACGTGGAGCGGCAGAAGGCATGGCTGCGGCGCTGCGCGGAGCGCGACGACTATCTCCACCGCATCCTCTGCGTCGACGGCGTGCCGGCCGGCCATGTCTCGATCACCGTGACCGAGCGGGACTGGAAGATCGCCACCATCGGCGTGCTGATGGGCGAGCGGGCGGGACGGATGGGAGCCGCCCCGCTGAACTTCGCCTACATGCTGAACCACGTCTTCTTCACCATGGGGCTGCGCAAGGTGGTGAACCACATCCTGGGCACCAACAGCCCCCGCCTGCTGAAAGGCCAGCCGATGATCGGCTACCGCCCGGTCGGCGTGCTGAAGCGCCAGGTGGTGAAGGATGGGCAGGAGATCGACCTGCACATCTTCGAGATGCTGGCCGAGGACTGGCTGGCGGTGCGCGACCGGTTCGGCGTCTATCAGGACATGGACGGAAGGGAGTGGCGGTAGGGCATCTTTCCGGTTTCGAGGGACGCCTGGAGAGGGCACCGCACCTCCACCGCAGCCTGCCCCGGGGCGACCCGGCCTCCTGACCGGGGAGCGAGGCGGGGGGAAGGTGGCAGGGTGCGCGGATCGGTCACGCTTCAGTCCTTTACCAGGAGAGCCCGCACCAGGGTGAATTCGCGGCAGCGGGCCAGGCCGGGCCAGACCACCAGCGAGGCCTTCTCGTGGTTTCCGAAGCCGGGGACAAGCGCCAGCACTTCGGCATGCAGGCCAGGATAGGGGCCGGCGCCCGGACGGAGCAGGGCATCAAGGCGGCCGGCAAGAAGATCGGCCAGATCGTCGGTCGCCACCGCCCGCACATAATCAGGCGGACGCTTCGAGCCGGCGAGACGGGCGAGCAGGCGGTCGGGCTCGCCACTCAGGGCCGGCGAGATGCCGAGGCGGAGTGGCTTCGGCTTCAAAGCCTTCGCGACGGTGTCGCTGACCTTCGACAGCCGTTCAAAGGCATCCGCCACTTCCGGCAGCAAGGCTTCGCCCTGCGCGGTGAGGATCAGGCTGCGGTGCAGGCGCTGGAACAACGGCACGCCGAGCGCCTGCTCCAGGTGCTTCACCTGCTGGCTGACGGCGCCGGGCGTGACGGAGAGTTCCATCGCGGCGGCCTTGAAGCTCAGATGGCGGCCGGCGGCCTCGAAGGCGCGCAATCCGTTCAGGGGCGGCAGGCGATAGCTCATGGGACGGGTCCGGGCATGAGGTTGGCGACTTCAGAATAGAAAAACTCTTCCAGGCAGTCAGAAACAATCGGTTGAGCGGGCCCCTGGCATGCGGGAGAAAACATGCGCCGGGGATGTCTTCAGGACGATCACCATGAAGCAGCCAGCATCGCTTCGGAAACCGCTTTCAGCCAGATTTGCCGGGGAGATATCCAGTGGTTGAGATCATCCACCCCTTTTACGAATCGCATCGCGACGTCATGGAGGCCGCAATGCTCCACCGCCTCGACCTTGTCGAAGCGATGCTGTGCGGGCACAAGGATCCTGCCGGCATCGAGAAGATCAGGCCGGAGGTGATGGACGAGTTCGAAACCGTGCTCGCCCAGACGCCCTATGTCGGAGGCGCGGCAAATCGCATGAGCGACTTCTTCATGCGTCTCATGGGTTTCATGGCCATCAGCCGGGTGCTTCGGCGGCATGGCCTGCCGGTGTCCGTGATCGGCGAAATCGAGCGGGAAACCTACAAGGCGCAACTGCTCTCCATACCCGAAGCGGAGCGCCTCGCCTCGGGGCGTCACTTCATGTCATCAGAGAACCAGACCTTGCTGCGCGAACAGGCCGAAAAAAGCCACTGGAAGGAATTTCCAGGAGATTTCGTCTACGATTTCGTCGAGCCTTCTCCAGAGGGGGAATTTGAATTTGGCATAGATTACAAGGTTTGCGGTTTTTGTGAATTCGCAGGCCAACACGGGGATAAAGAGATATTGGCGAACATCTGCGGTCTTGATTTCGACGCCTACGCAACGCAAGGCATCCACTTGGAAAGGACGCAAACGTTGGCTGGCGGCGCGACTCACTGCAATTTCCGATTTTCGCGGCTCTCATTGAAATCGGAATAGGTCGGATCGCGCCGTCCCCGGCAAGAAACGCACTCACCCCTGCAGCACCCCCAGCGGCGCGCCCTGGAAGCCCGGAAAGCTGCGCGCCGCGGAAGGGCCGATCAGTTCCGACAGCACCGTCCGGTAATCGGTGGTGACCGCCAGATCGACGCCGCGGTCCAGCTGGTGGCTGGCCAGTCCCGGCCAGCGGCCCAGCATGCGCCCGCCCGCCACCCGCCCGCCCAGCACCATCATGGCGCCGCCATGGCCGTGGTCGGTGCCCTGGCTGCGGTTGCCGCGCAGACGCCGGCCGAACTCGCTCATCACCACCACCGTCAGGTCGCGGTCGTAACGCCGGGTGTCGGCATGGAAGGCGGCGATGGCGCGCGACAGCTGGCCGACGGCGTTGGAGAAACGCCCCTGCTGGTTCTCGTGGGTGTCCCAGCCGCCGACATCGACGCAGGCGGCCCGCAGGCCGATGTCCATCTTCAGCACGCGGGCCACCGTCTGCAGGGCGCGCCCGGCCTCGGTCTCCTCATAGACGGCACCGCCCTCCGCATCATAGGCGGCGACCTTGCCGCCGGCCTCCCGCGGCAGCCGGCCGTCGACCGTCGCCAGCCCGTCGAGCGCCGCCCGCGCCGCCCGCTCATAAGCGCCGCCGCCCTGCCGGTACAGAGCGGCCAGCACCGCCGCCGCCTGCGGCCCGCCGGGAGGGGCCAGCCCGCCGCGCAGATCGGGCACGGCGAGCGCGCCGCCCATCCCCGCCAGGGAGGCAGCCGGCGCCGAAGCGGTCCCGATCGCCGGGACCCGTCCCTCCTCTCCTTCGCTGAGCCAACGTGCGACCCAACCGGTCCCGGTGCGGGCGAGATCCTCCTCGCGGGCGATGCCGCGCTCCATCAGGTCCTGGGCGACGAAATGGCTGCGGGTGCCGTCGGTCAGCCCAGCCGCATGGACGATGGCGAGCTGATGGCCGGCATACAGTTCGGCCAGCGGCGCGGCGTCCGGATGCAGGCGGAAGTCGAGGGCCGGAGCCAGCGTCTGCTCCAGCCGGATGCCAGCCCGCGCGCCCTCCGCCATCACCCGCAACTCCGGCGTCCGCGCGGCGCGGTAGTCGGGGTCGTCGGCCGGCGCCACCAGCGCCAGCATGTCCGCCCCGCCGCGCAGGAACACCACCACGAGAGTCCCGGCCGGCGCCCCTGGGGAGGAAGATCCGGCCGAAGCATCGGCGGCGAAGGCGAGGCTGCGGATTCCAGGCAGCCCCGTCAGCCCGCCGCCGGCCAGACCGAGACCGGCCGCCAGCCCGCCCCGCATCACACCGCGGCGTGAGATCGTCATGGCATGTCCTCCGTCAACGCTGGTTGAAGCGCGGCGCCATCGCCACGAAGGCGGCGACGCGGCGCAGCCGGTCGTCGCCGGCCTTGGTGCCAGGCGCCAGCAGGGCGTCAGCCGCCAGCCCCATGCCGGACAGGATGGCGGCGGTGGTCGCCGGCTCCGGCTCGCCGCCCTGCAGGATGCCTTGCCAGCGGTCGACCGCCGCCGCCGCCGTCAGCGGGGCCGGGAAGCGGACGGCAAGGTCGATGGCCCCGGTCTCCCACCGGTTCTCCGCCAGCCCGAGCAGCAGCCCCCAGCGCCGGCGCATGGCGGACGCTCCCAGCCACGCCTCCATCCGGTCGGGATGACCGGTCGGGGCGGGCCAGCCGAACAGCCGCTGGCCGCTGCCGTCCAGCTCGCCCAGCAGGGGGTTGGTGGCGGCGAGGTCGATGCCGGCGCCGCGGGCGAAGGAGGCGACCAGCTCCAGCGGACGCTTCACCTTGGCGGCGCGCGTCTGCGCGAAGTCGGGGGAGAGGGCGATGGCACGGACGACGCGGGCGATCTGGTCCGGCTTGCTCCGGTTCTCCGTCCAAACCCGCGCCGCTAGGGCGACCAGCCCGGCCGGCGGGTCGTCGGCCACCAGCCGGCGGCACAGCGCGGTACAGACATGGCGGGCGGTCGCCGGATGGTCGGCGACGAGGTCGAGCACACGGTGCCCGTCGGCCATCGGCGACTGGAACGGGTCGAACTCCCGTCCCAGCACCCGCTTCTGGTAGCCGTCGTGCCAGCCCTCGACATAGGTGAAGCGGCCGGTCACCGGCAGCTTGGTGTCGCCGCCCAGCCCGGCGCCGTCCTCCAGAGTCCAGCCGGTGAAGGCGCGGGCGGCCTCGTAGACATCCTGGTCGATATAGCCGTCGGGCGAGCCGCGGAGCGCGCCCGGCACGTCGCGCCAGCGGTTGTACAGCGCGTTCAGATAGGCGCCGCTGCCCAGCGTGTGCAGCTCGAACAGCTCGCGGGCATAATTCTCGTTGGCGCTGCCGGCGCGGGACGAGCGGTTGTTCAGATAGACCTGCATGGCGCTGCTGGTCGCCACCGCCTCCAGGAAGGCGCGGAAATTGCCCAGCGCATGGCGACGGATCACGGCGCGGTCATAGACCGGCAGGGCGGCCGCCACCGCCGGTTCGCCCGCCGCATTGACGTTGAAATGGTTGTGCCAGAAATCGACCAGAACCTCGCGCAGTTGCCAGCGGCTGTGGACGGCGCGGATCAGGGTGGCGGCGGCCACCTCCAGCCGCGGCCTCTGCCGTTCCGGCCCGGCGACCGCCGGACGGTTGGCGGCCAGCGGCCACAGCGTCTCGATCGGCTGGCCCAGGCAGGCCAGCGGCCGGTCCTCGTCCACCGCCTCCCAGCCGTCGCCGGCCGGATAGCGGATGCGCAGCTTCGCCGCGGCGAGATGGCGCTCGACCTCGGGATCGTCATGGTCGCCAGAGGAGGGATCAGGGGGGGAAAGCTGCCGGTCGAGCCAGTGGGCCAGCCAGTCCTGGCTATCCGGGCGATCTGGCTGGAAACTCGCGGCTTCGAGATCCGCGGGTCGCGGACCGAAGGCAAGCCGGTTGAGCGCAATGACGGCAGGAAGGACGGAAGACGGATTCGGGACGGCGCCGCCCATGGTGGATGAACCTCCGACGACCAAGCCCCCGCGCAACCATGACAGACGGCCGGGCCGCCGGACAGTGACAAAAAAGCGAAATCGCCGTCTGCGTCAGCCCATCATCCCCCGCCAGACCGCGTGGAACTGCTGGATGCGCTCCTCGTTCAGGCCGAGCAGGGCAGGGCGGTCCGTCTGGCGGCAGCCGCGGAAGGCCAGTTCCGACGCCTCCCGGTCCTCGCGCAGCAGGGCGACGTTGAGGTCGCGCGCACCCTCCTCGATCAGGCGGCGGGCGGCGGGGCCGCCCTTTCCGCCGTCGCCCTCCGGGTCCGCCAGGAACAGGCGGAGATCCAGCGCGCAGCGGTCGGGACCGAGCGGGTCGTAGGTCTGGACGCTCATCACCGCGCCGCGGGTGAAGCCGATCTCCAGGTTGGGGAAGATGTGCAGGTGATCGTACTCGCACAGGAGCGGGCTGGGGCGGAAGCCCAGCCGTTCCGACACGCCGTCCCACCAGCGGGCGCTCCTGTCCGACACGCCGGTCACGCCGCGGGAGTGGGCGCCGTCGTAATCGCAGCGCCAGTCGCCCTTGACCAGCTTGCGGAAGGTGGTGGGGTGGGTGAGGTCGGCATGGTAGACCTCCAGCACGCTCTCCACCCCCATCTTCCAGTTGGCGGCCCACTCCATCGACCGCTCGTCGAAGGGGCGGACGAAGATCTCCGAGGCGTGGCGCAGCACGTCGGCGTAGACGCCGAGCCAGTCGCCGAGAGCCGGCCCCTCCGCCGCCACCCGCAGGAAGACGAAGCGGCCGCACACCCCGACCGCCACCGGCGTCAGGGCGCGGCCGCAGCGGCCTTCCCGGTCAAGACCGAAATTCGCCTCGTTGCCGGGGATGCCGTAGGGCAGGCCGTCGCGGTCGAAGGTCCAGCCGTGATAACCGCAGCGCAGCATGCCGTTGCCGCGCGGCGCCCGGTGGATCATGGCGAAGCGGTGGGTGCAGACGTTGCGGAAGCCCCGCAGCTCCCCGTCGAAATTCTGCACCAGCACGTCCAGCCCGCCGATCCGCCGGGTCAGATAGTCGTTGGGCCGGGCGAGGTCGTCGGTGAAGCCGGCGAAGACCCAGGCCTGGCGGAAGATCCGCTCCTCCTCGGCCCGGAAAATCTCCGGGTCGTGATAGGCGGCGGGAGCGATGCCGGGGACGGCCTTGGCGGCGGCGAAGGGGAGGGGGCTTTCCATGATGCGCGAAGGGTATCCCGCTCCCCGCCGGCCGGTCCAGGGCACAGCGGGTCGCAGGCCCCCTTCTTCTCAGGCGCCCCTCTCAGGGCCGGAACAGCGTCGCCTCGATGCCGCGCAGGCCGGTGGCGTCGCAGATGTAATAGGCGACCATGGCGCGCCCGTCCGGCAGCACCGCCGCCCAGGGATAGCCCAGGTCCGGCGCCGGCCCGTCGTCGCGCAGCACCAGCTCCGTCCCCTCGTCCGGCTGCTGGCGGCGCGGGTCGTAGAGGCGGGCGCGCACGCCGTAGGGCGCATGGCGGTAACCGCCGGCCAGCAGCAGCCGGCCGTCCGGCAGCGGACAGGCGTCATAGGGATGGCCGACCACCGCATGACGGCGCCACGGCTCCCAGCTGTGGCCCAGATCGGTGGAGCGCGAGGTCGCCAGATGGTCGTCCAGCCCGGTGGTGCGGTGGAAGGCGTGCAGCACGCCGTCGGCGTCCAGATGCAGCGCCGTCTCGCAGAAGCCGGCCCTGGCCTCGGGGTCGAGGGCGATGACCGCCCGATGGACCCAGCTCTCCCCCCGGTCGGTCGAGGCGAAGAGATGGCTGGCATAGGTGCCGGTGGAGGGGTGGTGGGTGTAGCCGGTCTGCAGGATCGTGCCGTCCGGCGCCTCCACCGCCCGGCCGCGCACCGCGCCGCCATGGAAGGGCCGCCGTCCCGGCACGAGGTCGGGATGGCCGGGCAGGGGCGGCAGGTCGCGGTGCGGGGTCCAGCTGCGTCCGCCATCGTCGCTGTGCCGGCTGTAGCCGCCCCAGAAGATGTAGAGGTCGCCGGTCCTCTGCGGGCTGCCGGTCAGCCCGATTCCCAGCGCGCGCAGATCCTCCCCCTGGGACGGCGGCACCGGATACCAGCGGAAGCCGGCCAGCAGGATGCGGCCGCCGCGCAGGGTGAGCAGGCTGGCATCCTGGTCGGCCGCCTGCGGGTCGGGGGACAGCGCCAGCTCCTCCCCCAGGGGCTCCGCATTGGGGCCGAGCCGCAACAGGACGGTCTGGGAGCGGGAATCGAGATGGTCGACATGGTTGAACCCGGTCTCCCCCGCCCGGAACGTAGCCCCGCGCAGCCAGCGATGATCGCGCGCACGGCGGAAGGCCAGCAGCACCGATCCGTCCCCCACCGGCGTGAGCGACGGAAAGGACGCGTAGAAACGCGGGTCGCGGTACAGCACGCGATGCTCGACACCGGTCATGGCCATCGGGTTTCCTGCTCCTTGAAAGGCCGATTCCCCGGAGGAAACCGGTTCGCCTGAACGCCGGCATGACGGACCGGGGCCGTCATGATCCTTTTGCCGTCTTTTGACGGTCACGGCGATGCATTACAAGCTGCCGCTGGTCTCCGCCGACGCGGTCTTCGACGGCATCGTCATGCGGCTGTGGTGACCGCCCCATCGCAGAACAGGCCCAGCCCATGCCCGGACACCGTCCCTACCGCCTCCATCGTCCCTGGACCGTGCTCGGCAGCCGCGAGCTGCTCGACGCCGATCCGTTCCTGAAGGTGCGGGTGGAGACGGTGGAGCTGCCGGACGGGCGGCGGATCGACGATTACTACCAGTTCGACCAGCCCTCCTTCGCCTGCATCTTCGCAGAGACGGCGGACGGGCGGATCGTCACCTACCGCCAGTACCGCCACGGCCCGCGCAAGGTCGGGCTGGTCTTCCCCGGCGGCCACCTGTCGCCCGGCGAGGCCCCGCTGGCCGCGGCCAGGCGCGAGTTGATGGAGGAGACGGGGATGGAGGCGGAGGCCTGGACCGACCTCGGCGCCTACATCGTCAACGCCAACCAGGGCGGGGCCTGGTCGCACATGTTCCACGCCACCGGCTGCCGCCGGGTCGCCGATCCGATCGCCGACGATCTGGAGGACACCGAGATCCTGCTCCTGACGCGGGCGGAGCTGCTGGAGGCCATCGGCCGCGGCGAGATGCACCTGCTGACCCAGATCGCGCTGGTCAGCATGGTCTGGCAGGCCGACATCGCCGGCGTCCTCGCCCGCCCGCAACCGCCACACACGGCCAGCTGAGGAAAAGCCCGATGATCCGTCTTGCCATCCCGCCCGCAATCCTGATGCTGCTCATGATCGCCGTCAGCCTGCCCGCCACCGCCGAGCCGATGAAGGGCCGCTACGAGCTGCGCTGCCAGGATCCGCAGACCCGGCAATGGAACGTCGCCGGACAGCTGACCGACCCGGAGATCGTCGAGCAGCCCGCCACGGCGGGAAAAGCCGGCGGACGGGTGGTGCGCGGCACCGGAACCGACGGCAAGCCGGTGACGCTGCCCATGCCGTCCGACCGCACCTGCATGCTCGGCGCCCGCTGATCCCGCGACGGCACTCTCCGTCGAAGACGGGCCTGTCGAAGGGGAACCGACCGTCAAACTGTAACATCCCCGCTGTAGCTTCCCGACGCTCGCCAAGAACAAGGCCGCGCCGAACGGGTCCCACCGGCCCGGCGGCACGGCCAACGCCAGCCGCTTGCCCTGATGAGGGTTCGGGAGACATCCGCCATGACCGATCTGTCCGTCCACCTGCCTGAAACGTCGCGCCGCTCGGTGCTCCGCGCCCTCGCCGGGCTGCCGCTGCTGCCGGTCGCCGGCATCGGCGCCGGCGAGCTGCTGTTCGCCTCGGGCGCCGAGGCCGCCGCCGCCAAGGGCGCGCCGGTCGCCGTCGAGTTCGTCGGCATGGCCGCCCCCACCACCGCCGCGGCGCAGGCGAAGACCACGGTCGAATCCAGCATGGTCGTGACCTGGGCCGACGGCTCCAAGCAGAGCTTCGCGCTCGGCTACCAGCCGCTGTTCATCACCGGCGATCACGTGCCGGACGGCAAGGGCGGCACGATCCTGGCCGGCGGCTATGTCGACATCAACGGCAAGCCGATCCTGGACGGCTCGCTGGCCACCCCCGCGCAGTTCTTCTCCGACTGCCCGGACGGCTGCAACCTGCTGGCCCCGATCCCCGGCGCCAAGGTGGCGGGCGTGACCGGCAACACCCTGTTCGCCGTCGTCCAGTTCGAATACACCACCCGCGATTCCAAGGACGCCTCGATGTACGGCAAGCTGCCGTCGCCGATCGCCGTCCTGACGCTGGACCAGAACAAGGAGACCGGCGCGCTCAAGCTGGTGCAGTACCACAATGTCGACACCAGCCCGGTGCACGGCCTGTGGATCACCTGCGGCGCCAGCCTGTCGCCCTGGAACACCCACCTGTCGAGCGAGGAGTACGAGCCGGACGCCGCGGCGCTCGACGACCAGTTCCGCGCCTACAGCAAGAACCTGTTCGGCGACGGGACCAAGGCCAACCCCTACCACTACGGCCACCTGCCGGAAGTGACGGTGAACCTGGACGGCACCGGCAGCATCAAGAAGCACTATTGCATGGGCCGCATCTCGCACGAGCTGGTGCAGGTGATGCCGGACGAGCGCACCGTCCTGATGGGCGACGACGCCACCAACGGCGGCCTGTTCATGTTCATCGCCGACAAGGCCAAGGACCTGTCCGCCGGCACCCTCTATGCCGCGAAGATGGAGCAGGAGCCGGGCAAGGACATCGACAAGGGCGGCGCCTTCGCGCTGAAGTGGGTCAAGCTGGGCCACGCCACCAGCGACGAGATCAAGCAGCTCGCCGACACGCTGAAGGCCGCCGACATCGTCGAGGTGAAGAAGGAGGATCCGAAGGACCCGTCCTTCACCGCCATCGGCTTCAGCGGCAAGACCCAGTGGGTCAAGTTCAAGCCGGGCATGGAGAAGGCCGCCGCCTTCCTGGAGACCCACCGCTACGCCCCCACCGTCGGCGCCACGCTGGCGCTCACCAAGCTGGAAGGCGTCACCGTCAACGCCAAGGACAAGACCGCCTACATGGCGGTGTCCTACATGTACAAGTCGATGAGCGACGGCAAGAGCGGCATCAAGGTCGACACCATCAACGCCGGCGCCGTCTACCAGCTGCCGATGAAGGCCGGCCAGACCGACATGGCCGGATCCGCCATCGCCAGCGACTGGGTGCCGGTGCATTTCAGCCCGGTCCCCGCCCTGGTCGGCCGCGACCTCGCCACCCCGGACGCGCTCGGCAACACCGCCGACGCCGACCGGATCGCCAACCCGGACAACCTGAAGTTCTCCGAGAAGCTGCGCACGCTGTTCATCGGCGAGGACAGCGGCTGCCACGTCAACAACTTCCTGTGGGCCTACAACGCCGACAGCAAGGCGCTGACCCGCATCCTGTCCTGCCCGGCCGGCGCGGAGTCGACCGGCCTGCAGGCGGTCGACGACGTCAACGGCTTCTCCTACATCATGAGCAACTTCCAGCACCCCGGCGACTGGGAGAAGGGCCTGCACGACAAGATCAAGGACAGCGTCGCCGCCCTGATCGACGATGCCTACCGCAACCGCCGCAGCGGCGGCGTCGGCTACATCCACGGGCTGCCCCAGGCGGTCTGAGGAAAGCGGCCCGACAGGGGCCGGACGGACAGTGAGGAACGCGGCCGGGCGACCGGCCGCGTTTTTTCATGCGCACTCGAAAGAAGTAACACTACCGCCAAATCGTGAAGAGGCGCTTTTCTTGGAAGAGGTAATCACCAATCGACCTGAGACCAATCGGTGATCTTAACACCTCGTTAACTGGGCGGATGGCTCAATAAGCTCATCAGAACGGGCAACAGCCTCCACCACGAATACAGGGATAGTCTCCATGACCAAGACCGATTGCGCCGCCAACGTCTTCGCCTCTGCTTCCCTGCACCTGGATGTGGTCGATGAATTCATCGCAATCACCCAGTCGAAGCTGAACGGCGCCACCAGCGATTTTACCCGCGACAGCCTGGCCGACCTGCTCGCCGGCCTGACCGAGCAGAGCGAGACCTACCGCGCCGTTCTCGCCGCCGCCCAGAACGCCGCTGATCCCGTTACCGCGCTCGCCGCCTGACCCGACCGTCCCAACGGCCGCCCTCTCTTCCGCGAAAGACCGCCATCATGACCGCCCAGAACGCCGCTCCCATCGCCGCCCCCATCGCCAAGGACGTCCTCGCCTCCGCCACCCTGCACCTGGACGTGCTGGAGGAGTTCATCGCCGTCGTCCGCCGCCGGCTGGCTGCGACCACCGACGCCTTCGCCCGCGACAGCCTGACCGACCTGCTGCTGAGCCTGACCGAACAGCGCGACAGCTACCAGGCCTTCCTGCCGCTGGCCGCCGAACGGATGGACGCCTAGCGCGACGGACCCCGCGCAAGGCCGCTGTCCGCCCCCTTATGTGGAAAGGCAATGGCCCCCGGTCTGTTGCCGCCGCGACGGCGCGGACCGGTGGAGATGGACGGCGTAGGTGTCCCATGGTGGCGTCACGGCAAGCTGCCGGAGCAGCCGCCCCACCTCGCCCCGGTGATAGCCGGCATGAAGCACGACATGGGTCAGCATTTCCTCCCGGCTCATGCAGCCCCTGTCGCCATCGGTGAAGGTGAAGGCCACGGTTTCGCCGAGCGCTGCGGACGAGGCGCCGCGAACATAGTCGAGATACCACCGGTCGCAGGCCATGACGGCGGCCCGCAATCCGTCCAGCGCCGGGATCTCCCCGGGGTCATCGGATGAGAAGCCATGCGGAACGCCTTGCAGATGGCCGGCGAAGATTTGCGCGACCACATGGCAATGGTTGACCAGCCTTACAGCCGCCCGGAATTCGGCGCCGCGTTTCCTGGGCTCCACGTTCTCCAAGGTGCCCAGCAGGTCGATATTGGCCCAGGCGTGATAGCCGTAGAGCGTTTGGAGCAAGGTGCCCATTGCCACCGATCCCCTCGACGTCCAAGAATGTGAGCAATCGCCTCACATTCTCCATGGGGTCGGCTCCTTGTCTATTCGCATCCCCAAGCGGCACCCCGCGATGCGCAAGGCGCCGCGGCAGGCCCGTTCCCGCGCGACGGTGGACGCGCTCGTCGAAGCCGGCGCTCGCATTCTGGGCGATGACGGATGGTCCGGCTTCACGACGAACAAGGTCGCGGAGCGGGCCGGCGTGAGCATCGGCTCCCTCTACCAGTATTTCCCCGACAAGCTGTCCCTGGTCGACTCGATCCGCCGCCGCCACCTGGACGACTGCATTGCGGCGATGCGGACAGTCCGGGCGGATGGATGTCCGCCGATGGAAGTCGCGGCAATTCTGGTGCGGGCCATGATCGCGGCCCATAGCGCGCATCCGGGATTGCACCGCGTCCTTCTCGATGAAGCCCCGACCTCCGCCGAGCACCGGGATCCCTGCAGCGATTTCGAGGTCGAGTATCTTTCCCACTATGCCGGGATCGTCGCAGCGTCCCGGAAGCGCCGGCCGACCCCGGCCGATCACGCGGCAGCCGGGGTGATGTCCGATGCGATAGACGGGGTGATCCACAATGCGGCCCGGCGTGGCAGCCTCGGCGATCCGATGATGCAGGCGGAACTGGTCCGCCTGATCGGGGGCTACCTTGCCGGCGCCGGCGAGGCCGCCCCCGTGGAAGAGTCTTAAAACGCCTTCAGCTTCTTCCAGGCGAAGACCACCATGCGGGCCAGGAGCCAGCCGTGGGTGAAGCGGGAGATCTGGGTCTCGCCATAGCTGCGGTCGGCGTAGCGCACCGGCACCTCGACGATCTTCAGGTTCTGCTTGGCGGCACCGAAGATCAGGTCGAAATCGCCGAAGGGATCGAAATCGCCGAAGTAACGGCGGTTGGCGACGATGGTCTCGTAATCCTCGCGCCACAGCACCTTGGTGCCGCACAGCGTGTCGGTGAAGCGCTGGTTCAGCAGGAAGGAGAAGATGCGCGCGAAGGCCCGGTTGGCCAGGAAGTTCAGGAAGCGCATCGCCTCCGGCGCCATCGGGTAGACCAGCCGCGTGCCGTTCACGAACTCGCCGCGCCCCGACACCATGGCCTGGTAGAATTTCCCCATCGTCTCCGGCGGCACCGTCAGGTCGGCGTCGAGGATGATCAGGATGTCGCCGCGCGCCACTTGGAAGCCGGCGCGCACCGCGTCGCCCTTGCCCTTGCCGGGCTGCTTCATCACCTTGATGTCCCAGTCGGGGTAGGCGTCGCGGACGCGCAGGCACTCCTCGTAGGTGTTGTCCTGGCTGTTGCCCTCGACATAGATCACCTCGACGTCGGGGGCGAAGCGGGGCAGACGGCGGATGGCGTTCTCGATGTTGCCGCGCTCGTTGCGGCAGGGGATCAGCACGGTGACCGAGGCCGGCCGGCCGTCCACCGTCACCGCCTCGACGGTGGGCTGGGGACGGGCGACGACATAGTTGCGCACGCACAGCCGGCGGATGCCCGGCAGCGGCGCGACGTAGCGGTTGACCAGCGTGCCCAGCCCGAACAGCCGCTTCGGGATCAACTGGCGCCATTCGCGGCGCACCGGCTCCCAGCCGGCCAGATCCAGCAGGTTGACGATGTCGCTGGTGGACAGCCAGTTCTGCTGGCCCTGCGGCATGCGCATGCCCAGCTTCTCCGCCGCCCACAGGATCGGCTCCCAGACGCGGGAGTGATAGCTGACGATGATGCGGGTCTTCGGCGTGGCGACCCGGCGCAGCAGGCGCAGCGTCTCCTCGATGTCGTCCAGGAAGCCGATGGTGCCCGACAGCAGGATGTGGCTGAACGGACCCTCAATGGCGTCGATGGTCGCCGGATCCTCGGCATCGGCGGCGACCAGCTCCAGCTGCGGGTGGCGCGCCCTGGCGACGGCGATGGTCGCCGGGCTGAGGTCGATGCCGACGCCGCGCGCCGGCTTGAGATCCGCCAGCGTGTCGCCGACGCCACAGCCGATCTCCAGCACCGTCGCCCCTTCCGGGATCAGGAAGCGCAGATAGGCGCGGTCGGCCTCGTGGAAGGCGCGGTTGCGCCCGGCCCAGCGGTCGCGCAGCGGGGCCATGGCGTCGAACAGCCCGCGGATCCGCTGCTGGCGGGCGGAGAGGCCGCGCGTCCCGGCGGCGGGTCCGGCGGCCGCCTCGGCGGCGGGAGTGGCCGGCGTGGCGGCGGGCAGGACGACAGTCTGGGAAAGCGTCGAGGTGGGCTGGTCGGTCATCGCGGGAAATCCGTGGGAAAAGCGTCAGGTCCGCCAGAGGAGCCGGCAAGGGAGCCGTCCTCCGGCCGTGCCGCGGTCTCGTTGCGCAGCAGCAGCCAGAACAGGCCGCCGGGCAGCGACAGAATGGCGATCGACAGCCCGATCAGCAGCGAGACCAGAAGGGCCGCGTCGGCGTTGAAGCCGAGCAGCGCGAAGCCGGCGACCATCGCCCCCTCGCGCACGCCCCAGCCGCCGAGCGAGACGGGCAATGCTGCGGCGACGATGGCGGCCGGCACGATGGCCAGCCCGTCCAGCCAGCCGAGCGGCAGGCCGACCGAGCGGGCGAACAGGATGGTGGCGCCGATGGTGGCGAGATGGACGCCGATGCTGTGGCCCAGCGCCGCCCAGGCTGACGGGTTTCCGCCCATGGCGCGCAGCTGCGCCACGGCTGTCCAGACCGTCCGCCCCAGCGCGCCGTCGCGCAGCCGCTTCGGGATCGGCAGCCGGTCGCGCGGGATGCGCCCGGCCAGCAGCAGCAGCCCCATGGCCACCGCCAGGACCAAAGCCCCGGCCAGCACGGTGCCGGCGACGGCGGGCGGCGCCACCGCGGCCAGATGCGGCAGCCCGACCAGCCCGATCAGCACCACGCCCAGCAGCGCCATCAGCCGGTCGACCAGCAGGGCCAGCATCACCGGGCCGGCCGGATGGCCGAGCCGCCAGGTGAACCAGCCGCGCAGCAGGTCGGCCCCGACCGATCCCGGCAGGATCTGGCCGAGGAATCCGCTGGCCATCTGCAGGCGGAAGGCGGTCCAGCGGGTCAGGGAGAAGCCGGCGGCCCGGCCGACCGCCCGCCACCGCTGCGAGGCGAAGGGCAGGGTCAGCGCCTTCACGGCGAAGCCGGCGGCGAACAGCAGGGGATCGGCGGCCGACAGGCGCGCGGCAATGCCGGCCCAGTCGGCTCCGGCGGCGAGCGCACCCAGGACCACGACCGTCACCGCCAGCTTGACCAGCACCGGCCACCGCCGTCCGGCCGGCTTCCCCGGCCCGGACTCGCCCGGGCCAGGGCCCGGTTCCGGATCGGAGGCAGGGCCGGGCTTCGCCGGTTGGGCGAAGGGGGTGTCGAGAAGAGCCTGAGCCATCATCCCCGCATGGAAATCCGGGTGCCGCGGGACAGCGGCGCCGAACGGGCCGTTGTAACGGCTCACGCCCAGCTTGTCACCCGATCAGGCGGGAGGGGGCACCCGCTCACCCCATCCCGGCGGCCAGCAGGGCGCTGTCCGGCAGCAGCGCCGCGGCGGCGCGGGCGGCGGGGGCGGGGCTCAGCGCCCGGCCCTCCTGGCGGCCGTACAGGATGTAATGCCGCATCGCTGCCGTCAGGTCGCCTCCGATGGCGGCTGCCACGTCGCCGTTGGCCGCCAGATAGGCCGCAGCGTTGAAGCCGGTGCTCCGCCCCTCCGTCCGGCCGGTGCCCAGGTAATGCAGCTCGGCCCGGGTGGTGTCGGTCCCGAAGGCGGCGGCCAGGTCGGGATTGGCGGCCAGATAGGACAGCGGGTTGAAGCTGACCGACCGCCCTTCTGCCCGGCCGCTGGCGATATAGTGCTTTTCCGCCGCCGCCCTGTCGGTCCCGAAAGCGGCCGACAGGTCGCCATAGGAGGCGATGTAGGCCAGCGGGTCGAAGCTCACGCTCCGCCCCTCCGCCCGGCCGCTGGTGATGTAATGCGCCGCCCCCGCGTCGCCGTTGGTCCCGAAGGCGGCGGCAAGGTCGCCGTAGGAGGCGATGTAGGCCAGCGGGTCGAAGCTCACGCTCCGCCCCTCCGCCCGGCCGCTGGTGATGTAATGCGCCGCCCCCGCGTCGCCGTTGGTCCCGAAGGCGGCGGCAAGGTCGCCGTAGGAGGCGATGTAGGCCAGCGGGTCGAAGCTCACGCTCCGCCCCTCCGCCCGGCCGCTGGTGATGTAATGCGCCGCCCCCGCGTCGCCGTTGGTCCCGAAGGCGGCGGCAAGGTCGCCGTAGGAGGCGATGTAGGCCAGCGGGTCGAAGCCCACGCTCCGCCCCTCCGCCCGGCCGCTGGTGATGTAATGCGCCGCACCGGCGGCGGCGTTGGCCCCGAAGGCGGCGGACAGGTCGGCGTAGGACGCGATGTAGGCCAGGGGCGAGAAGGCCGGCCCGGCCGCCGCGGCAGGAGCGCCAGTACCGGTCGCCGGGGAGCCCCCGACCCCGGTTCCCCCACCGGGGCTGGGAATCCCCGGCACCGTCAGCGGGGCGAATCCAATCCGTCCCCAGTCCAGGTCATGGATGCCCAGTGACAGACCGAGGGCCGCAGCGGCCCCGCTGCCCAGCCGGAAATCGCCGGCCGCCGGATTGGCGAACAGTCCGGACGACACCGTGTCGCCACCGTTCAGCCCGCGGATGCCCTGCAGCAGGTTGCCGGTGACGCTGTAGGAGCCGGGGGTCCAGAACTCCCAGTAATCCACGCCGGTGGAGGAGGAGATGACGTTGCCGGTCACCCGGTTGTTGCTGAGCAGCCCGATGCTGCCGGCGCTCGGCACCCACTCCAGGCGGATGAAGCGTTCGCGCGGGTTGGACAGGGTGGCGAAGTTGTTGGTGACGGTGTTGGAATCGCCGCCATGGATGAAGACGCTGGCCCAGCCGGTGTTCTGGAGGAAGTTGTCCTGGACGGTGACGCCGTTGGCCATGTCGTCCAGATAGATGCCGAAGCTCTTCTGGCGGTCGAGCCAGCCCGACCCGTCGGTCGCCAGACCGCCGACGTTGCGGATGTCGTTGCCGCGGATGGTCGTGCGGGTGTCGACGTTGGACCGGCCCAGCATCTCGATGGCGCCGCCGTCGGCCGTCTCGGTCATCGTGTTGTAAAGACGGTTGTACTCCACCACCGTGTCGGTGTTGACGGTGGCGCCGTCCCAGTTCTTGATCGAGATGCCGTAGCGCGTGCTGTTGCGGATGTCGTTGCCGGAGATCAGCGTGCCGCTGGTGCCGTAGAGCTGGATGCCGGCGACGTCCTTCAGCACCTCGCCGATGCCGTCCATGCTGTTGGCGCCGATGCGGTTGGCGTTGCTGCCGTAGGTCACCTTGATGCCGCCCGCCCCCAGATGCTCCATCCGGTTGGCTTCGATCACGTTGGACGAGGACCCGGTCAGCGTCATCGCCGTGCCGGCATTGATGAAACGGTTGCCGGCGATGCTGTTGCCCGACGCGTTGGTCAGCGTCAGTGCCGATCCGTCCCAGGTGGTGTCGGCGAAGGTCAGCCCCTGCAGGGTGACGCCGCTCGCCCCGTTCAGCGCCAGCAATGTGCCCAGCCGCGCCACCACCGCGCCCTGGCCCAGCAGGGCAGCCGGGTCCTGCGGCTTCACCACCAGCCGGCCGGTCTCGGCCTGCCAGGCGAACTCCCCGGCGTCGCGGATGAAGGCGTCGTCGTTCAGCAGGCGATAGGTGCCGCCGCTGCGCAGAGCGTATTTCACCCCTTGCGTGAAATTGATGGTCCGGCTGCCGGCATCGGCGGAGGCGACGCCGACGATGTTGTCGGACAGCCGTTCGGTGTCGAAGGTCTGGACCATCGTGCCGGGCTGGATGCCGGCGGCCAGCACCGCCGCCATCGCCCCGTCGCCCGCGCCGACGCGCAGGCTGGTCTTGCTGGCGCCGCCGGCCGCCGCCTCCAGGATCGACCAGCCGGAGCGGGCGTCGCCGGCATTCCAGTCGCCGGTCTGCGCCACCTTCTGCCGCACCCCGCCGATGGAAACGTCCAGCCCCGTCGCCGATGTCGCCGCGGCGAAGAGTCCGCCACCGATGTCGGTGAAGCCGCCGACCCGCTCGCCGCCGCTGAACACCGGCGTCTCGCCCGGAAAGGCCATGATGCGCACGCCGTTGTCGGCTCCGGTCAGCGTGACCGCGCGCGCCATGGCATAGGTGCCGCCGCGGACATAGGTGTCGCGAATGCCGGTCGCCCGCATCGCACCCTGCGCGCGCTCCAGCGTGGCGAAGGGACCATCGGTACCGTCGGCATTGGGTGCCGCCAAACGGCCCGACCAGGAATCGTTGCCGTTGGTCGCGACGTAGAAGGCCTGCTGAGTGTCTGTCATTGCCGGATTGCCTTGCCGATACCGGGCAATCACACGACAAAAACACTTAATAAGGAGGTAGTGCCATCCTTTCGGATGTAAACTTTCGTATAGGAACCCGGTGTTCATTTCGTGACAACTGTCAAATCCGGAGCAGTTGTCACTTGCCTCATCCTGTCCGTTGTCCTGATCGATCCCTCTTCAACCTGGTCAGCGCACTTCCACCTGTCGCTCCTCCCGCAGCACCGTCTCATCGCCATGGCGCAGCGTCACCGTCACCCGGTAGGGACCGGGCGCCCAGGAACCGGGAGCGGGCTTCCTCATCTCGGTGCCGAAGAACAGCACGGCCAGCGGACGCGGCACCGCGCCCTCGTTGCGGAACAGGCGGCGACCGTCCGGGCCGGTCACCTCCAGCGTCACGCGGTCGCCCTGCCGCCCGCCCATCAGTTCCGTCCACACCCCCAGCACCGGTGTATCGGCCGGCAAGGGCCTGCCGCCATAGCCGCCATTCCGCGCCACCTCCGCCTTCGGCGCCTCCGTCGCAAGACCGGCGCCGAGCACGGCACTTGGCCGGTAGGCAAGGGTCCGGCGTGCGTCGGCACTCCACAGCGTGCCCGACGGCACCGGCACAGCCCCCTGGTCGGCGGCACAGGCCGGCGCCTCGCCGGTTCCCACCTCCTTGCCGGTATAGGGGTCGAGGGTGTGGCCGTCATGGCGGATGCCGAAATCGACATGGGGAAACTCGGTGTTGCCGGACAACCCGACCTGGGCCAGCACGGTGCCTGCCTGCACCCGGTCGCCCGGCTTGACCACGATGCTGCCGCGCTTCAGGTGGCTGTACTGGGTCTCCCAACCGTTGCCATGGTCGACCACCACCGCATTCCCGGCCTCCCGCCCGGCCGGCGCCCCGCCGCTCTGCCGGATGCTGACATCCTCCATACCGTCCCGCACACGCGCCACCGTGCCGGGAGCGGCCGCCACCACCGCCACCCCGCGCCGCATCGCCTCCAGGTCGGGCAGCCGGAAATCGGTGCCCTTGTGCCCGTCATAGGTCAGCCGTCCGCAGGCGAAATCCCGCATTCCCGGTCCCGGATCGGCATCGACATAATTCTGAACGAAGCACTCCGCCCCGATCCGGCAACGCACCGGCACCTCCAGCGCCGGCGCATCCGGCAACTCGGCCGACAGGGCCGGTGTCGCCGCCAGGAGAGCCGTGCCTCCCCACGAGAACAGGAACGAGACCGCCATGAGCGTCCCCTCAGGTTTCTTCCCAAGGAGCAACAGATGAAGCGGGAGAAGACGCCAAGAACCGGAGCGCCGCATCAGCCCCCCGCCTGCTTCAGAAGCATCATCACTTCCGCCTTGTGAGGGTGGTCGGGGTCCAGCGCCAGGATGCGGGAGGCGATGGCATGAGCCTGGACGGGATGGCCCATGCGCAGGAAGGACGCCGCCAGCAGGATCATGCTGGGACTGGTCAGGGTCGCCGGCGGAATGTCGTCCAGGAAATTTCCGATCTGATCGGGATCCAGCACCCGATGCATGCGGTAGAGGCTGTGGAAACCGAAGGTCAGCACCGGGTCGGACAGTTCCGCGGGGGAAGCCACCCATTCAACGGAAAAACGGTCGGCCAGGGCTTGCGGAGCGTAGGAGATGCCGTAACGCTGCTGCAGCAGCGGCCGATATGTCCGGCACAGATGCACGTCTTCGGGATGGGTCTGCGTGATCTCGGCATCGGCCGTCGCATGAAGCAACCGGCGGGAGCGCAGCGAGAACCCGCCATTGCCGACGTTCGCCTCGTCGTCGAAGCTCTTCCATCTGGCGCCGATATAATCGTACGCAAGGTATTCGTTCGACCAGAGCCTGGCATCAAGAATGAATCCGTCCCATTGGACAATCATGACATGGGACGTATTGATGTAATTGTGTAGTTCTTTTAGTATGAACCTGCTGTATTCGGCAGAATTCTTAAGATTTCCGATAATTTTTGTCTTGATGTTCGGCAGGCCGAAATCCCGGTCGCTCAGGAACAGAACCTCGTCGAACCGGCACTGCGCCAAGCAGTTCTTCAGGGCGATCAAGGCGTAGTTGTGGTAGAAGGTGTCGATGCAGCATAGCGTCACGCCGGCCAGATGCGGGCGCAGATTCGGATCGGCCTTCTGTTCACCGGGACGGGTCAGGAGCAGGCAGCCGGGACGCAGCGCCACATCGGCGGCGAACAGCTGAAGAAGACGGTCGAAATCGCCGCTGCCGCGGATGGCCTCCCCAAGCTCCGTGTCGAACAACCGCAGCCGCGGGTCGCGCTCCGATGCCTGGCGGCAAAGCAGTTCCGCCATCGGAAGATCGTTCTGCTGGCCGCGCAGCACCCCCCACAGATACAGGAAATCGGCGGCATCCGGCTTCTGGCGAAGAACGATGTCATAGAGCTGCTCAGCGTCGCCCAAGCGCCCGGCCTTGTGATGCTGAATGGCAAAGGCCAGGGCTTGCGATGAGGTCAGCATGGGATCCGGAGGGGAAGGGGCCGCATCCGCAGCTTATAGCCGGACGGGCGCGCGTCCCGAAATACCCTTTCCCTAAAACACCCTTTCCTTGTCATCCGAAGGCCACATGGCGCCTGTCCATACTTTGCTCCGGAAAACCCGCGGATTTCAGCCCCTGGCCTCGGCCATGGGCATAACGGGCAGCGCAGAGGCGGAGAGCATGGCGAACAGAACCTATACGGGCCGGGGTGAGACGGTCGTCGTCATCGACAGCGGATGGTCGCCGACCTGGGAGCCTGCCGCTCGCGTGGTCTATCAGCACGACTATGCCGACAACGATGCCGATGCGCGCAATCCCAACGCCGACACCCATGGCGCCCTGGTGACCTCCAGCATCCTGTCGCAGGCGCCGGACCTCGACATCATCGCACTGAAGGTGATGCCGGACGGTGCCTCCACCGCGTCGGGGACGGCGATCGAGCAGGCGCTGCAATGGGTCGTCGCCCATGCGTCAGACTACAACGTCGTCGGCGTGAACCTGTCGCTGGCCGGCGGCTCCGCCTCGTCGGAGACCACGACCCTGCTGTCGGACGAGCTGGCGAGCCTCGCCGCCAAGCGGGTTCTGGTGTCGGCCGCCGCCGGCAATGCCGGGCAGAACGGGACGGCGACCGATGTGTCCTACTTCGCCGCCGACCACAACACGATCTGCGTCAGCGCGTCGGGCGGCGACGGCACCATGCCGGGCTGGGCCCAACGCAACCCCGGCATCACCGACCTCTGCGCCGACGGCACCGACATCCGGCTGACCGATCTGGCCGGGCGGACGATGACGGCCAATGGCTCCTCCTTCGCCGCCCCCTCGGTGACCGCCGCGGTGGCGCTCGCCCAGCAGGAGGCCATCGCGTTGCGCGGCAGCGCCCTGACCCAGGACGAGTTCCTGTCGCTGGCCAGGGAAACCGGCAAGCCGATCGCCGGCACCGGCTACACCGACCTCGACACCCAGGCGCTGCTGGCGAAGATCGGCCAGCTCTATGGCACGACGGCGACACCGACGGTGCCCGGGACCGGAAACGGTGCTCCGGCCACCACCACCGCCACCATCCTGGTCAATGCCAAGGGCACGGCGGCGGCCGGGGTGAACGCCCATTTCACCCTGCTGGTCGACGGCCATGCGGTCGGCAGCGCCACGGTGGGCACCGCGGCCAAGAACTATGCCTTCACCGCCACCGTGTCGGCCGACAGCGCCCACACGGTGCAGGTCCAGTACGACAATGACGGCTTCGCCGGCGGCCAGGACCGCAACCTGTTCGTCGGCAGCGTGAGCGTCAACGGCCACAGCTATGCCGCCACCGACGCCGCGGTGACCTACGACAAGGGCGCGCTCGACGGGCGCGACGTGGTCAAGGGACAGAGCGGAATGTGGTGGAACGGCACGCTGGTGGTCGCCGCCGACAAGGGCCTGTTCGGTGCGCAAACCCCGGCCCAGGCGCAGGTGGCGGAGCTTCAGGCCGGCGACCTGCTGGGGCACGCGGTGTCGGCCGGCACGGCGTCGCACGGGACGACATCGGACATGACGCCCGATGTCGCCGGCTGGACGCCGGAACTGCTTCCGGCCTTCCAGTATGCCGACCACGGCTTGCACGCGTGGCACGACGCGCACGACATGGCGGCGTAAGGAACCGAGACCGGAACGGATCCCCTCTCTCCCCGGGGGGAGAGGGGGATTCTGGAAAAAGAAACTCCTACCGCTCGTGCATGGCCTCCTGGGCGCTGCGCGACAGGGGGGAGAGCAGGTAGTCGGCGATGCGGCGGCGGCCGGTCCTGATCTCGGCGCTGACCGTCATGCCCGGCTGCAGCCGCGTCGGCTTGCCGTCGACGTCCAGCGTGTCGCGGTCCAGCGCAATGCGGGCGGCATAGACCGACCCGGCCTCCGCCGTCTTGGCCGCCGCAGTCTTGTCCGTCCCCTTGTCAGCCTGCTGCTGCTGTTGCACGGCGTCGCTGGACAGCGAGGCGACGCGGCCGGGGATCAGCCCGTACTTGGTGAAGGAGAAGGCCTCCACCTTCACCTCCGCCACCTGCCCGGTCTGGACGAAGCCGATGTCCTTGTTGGGGATGAAGGCCTCGACCTCCAGCCGGCTGTCCTCCGGCACGATGACCATCACCGGCTGGGCGGTGGTCACGACACCGCCCACCGTATGCACGGCCAGCTGCTGGACATAGCCGTCCACCGGCGCCGTCAGCCGCAGGAGATCGACCTGCTGCTCGGCCTTGGCGAGTTCCTGCTCCAGCGAGGCGGCCTTGCGCTCGGCCTCGGCGAGGCTGGTGTAGAGCTGGCGGCGGAATTCGGCCTCGGTCTGGCGGCGCTGCTCGGCGGTGGCGGCGATCGAGGCGTCGGCCTCTGTCAGCTTGATCTTCTGGACCAGAAGCTCCTGCTCCTGCCCGACCAGATCCTGCTGGAGCTGGAGATACTGGAAGCGGGACGAGGTGCCGCGCTTCGACAGGTCGTACAGCGCCTCCGCCCGCTCGCGGATCAGCGGCAGGGTGGCGTTCAGCTTGGCGATGGTCTGCACCACCGTGGCGCGGTCGGCCTCGCGCCTGGCCTGCTCGCGGTCGAGCGCCGCCAGCTTGGCGCGCTGCTCGGCGATCTGGCTGGCGAGGAGCTGGCTCTGCATCCGCGCCAGTTCGGGCGACAGGCCGGCCGGGGCGACGAAGCTGCCGTCCGGGGCGGCGCCGGGCTTGCCGTCCACCACCTCCAGCGCCGCCCGCAGCCGCGCCGCCTCGGCCCTTGCGGCCGACAGGTCGGAGCGGATGCGGCCGCGGTCGGCGGCGGCCTCGGTCGGGTCCAGCTCGATCAGGGTCTGGCCGGCCTTGACCAGTTGGCCGTCCTCCACGGCGATGGCGCGGACGACGCCGGTCTGCATCGGCTGGATGGTCTTGGTCCGGCCGCTCGGCACCACCCGGCCCTGCGCCACCGCCACCACGTCGACATGGCCGAACCAGGCCCAGGCGCAGGCGGCGGTGAAGGCCAGCATGATGACGGCGGTGAAGGTGCGCGCGGTGGGGGAGGGCGGACGCTCCAGGATCTCCAGCGCGTCGGGCAGGAAATCCATCTCGTCGCGGCGGCGCTTCTGCGGCCGGCCCTGGAGTTTGGTCGGCGGACGCGGCCCGCCGGGGGTGCCCGGCGCGTTGGCGGGCGGCCTGACCCCGGGAGGGGTGGGAGCGGAGGTGGCAGAGGTGGTCTTCACCGCGGCGGTCGTCTTGCTCATGGCGTTCATTCCCCCTCAGCCCGCGGCCCGCTGTTCGATCAGCCCGTCCGTCGGCGGGACGTTCCCGCCCGGCAGCTGCCCCATCTGACCGCGGAACAGCGTGGCGTAACGGCCGCCGCGGCGCAGAAGCTCGTCGGGCGCGCCGTCCTCGACGATGCGGCCGCGCTCGACGGTGACGATGCGGTCGGCGATGGCGACGGTCGACAGGCGATGGGCGATGATCAGCACGGTGCGGCCGGCGCAGATGCGGCGCATGTTGGCCTGGATGATCCGTTCCGATTCATGGTCGAGCGCCGAGGTCGCCTCGTCGAAGATCAGGATGCGCGGGTTGGTGACGAGCGCGCGGGCGATGGCGATGCGCTGCCGCTGCCCGCCCGACAGGCTGGCGCCGCGCTCCCCCACCACCGTGTCGTAGCCGTCCGGCAGCTCGACGATGAAGTCGTGGGCGCCGGCCAGCTTGGCCGCGGCGACGACGCGGGCCATCTCCATGGTCGGGTCGGTCAGCGCGATGTTCTCGCGGATGGATCCCGAGAACAGGACGTTGTCCTGCAGCACCACGCCGATCTGCCGGCGCAGCCACACCGCGTCGGCGGTGGAGAGGTCGGTGCCGTCGACCATCACCCGGCCGCGCTCCGGCACATGGAAGCGCTGGAGCAGCTTGGCCAGCGTGCTCTTGCCCGAGCCGGACGTGCCGACGATGCCGACCACCTGTCCCGCCGGGACGTGCAGCGACACGTCGCTCAGCGTCTCCGGCCCGTCATGGCGGTAGCGGAAGGTGACGTGGTCGAAGGTCAGGTCGCCCCGGATCGCCGGCATGGCGGCGCGGCCGGCGCTCTGCAGCGGCTCGGGCGCGGTGTTCAGGATGTCGCCGATGCGGTGCATCGACAGCCGCACCTGCTGGAAATCCTGCCACAGCTGGGCGATGCGCAGCACCGGCTGGACGACGCGGCCGGCGAACATGTTGAAGGCCACCAGCTCGCCCACCGTCAGGCTGCCCTCGATCACCAGCTTCGCCCCCAGCCACAGCACCAGCATGGTCGAGATCTTGGAGACGAACTGCACCGACTGGCTGGCGACGTTGTTCAGGTTGCCGGCGCGGAAGCCGGCGCGGACATAGCCGGAGAGCTGGTCCTCCCAGCGGCGCTGCATGCGCGGCTCGACCGCCATCGCCTTGACCGTCTCGATGCTCGACACCGTCTCGACCAGGAAGCTGTGGTTCTCGGCGCCGCGGGCGAACTTCTCGTCCAGCCGGCGGCGCAGGATCGGCGTCGCCACCAGGCTGATGGCGACGTAGACGGGGAAGGAGGCCGCGACGATCGCCGTCAGCATCGGGCTGTAGACCAGCATGACGCCCAGGAAGACCACGGTGAACAGCAGGTCCAGCACCAGCGTGATGGTGGAGCTGGTCATGAAGTTGCGGATGGTCTCCAGCTCGCGCACGCGGGCGACGCTGTCGCCGACCCGGCGCGCCGCGAAATAGCCCATGGGGAGCGACAGCAGCCGCTGGTACAGCTTGGCCCCCAGCTCCACATCCAGCCGGTTGGCGGTGTGGGCGAAGGTGTAGGTGCGCAGGCCCCCCAGCACCGCCTCGAACAGGATGACCGCCAGCATGCCGGCCATCAGCACGTCCAGCGTGCCCAGGCTGCGATGCACCACCACCTTGTCGACCACCACCTGGAAGAACAGCGGCGTCACCAGCGCGAAGAGCTGGATGAAGAAGGAGGCGAGCAGCACCTCGCCCAGGATGCCGCGGTATTTCCAGGCGACCGCGCCGAACCAGCGGGCGTCGAAGCGCGGCTGGCCCATGCCCAGCGCGCCCTTGCGGCCCAGGCAGATCAGCCGGCCGGTCCACAGCGGCTCAAAGGCGGCGCGGTCGAGGACGCGGGTCTGGTTGGTCGCCGCGTCATGCACCAGGACGCGGTCGCCGCCGGCCTTGGCCAGCACCAGGAAGCCGCCGTCGGGGCCGGGGACCAGCGCCGGCAGCGGCGTGCGCTCCAGCCGCTCCCACTTGGTCTTCACCACGCGGGCCTTGGCGCCCAGCCGGTGGGCTTGGCGGACCAGCCCGGTCAGGTCGGGGGATTCGCCGCCGCAGGCATGGCGCACGCCGTCGTAATCGGCCGGGATGCCCAGGATGCGCAGCGCCGAGACCAGTCCGGCGATGCCGGGATCGAGACGGGGGCCGGGATTGGGGCCGGTTTGGGCGCCAGGGGGAGGGCCAGGGGGAGGGGAGGAGGCATCCCGCGCCGGATCGGCCGGCGACCCGTCTCGCATCTGTTCCATGAAGGCTTCCCGGTTCCAAAACTCTAAGGGGTGCCGCCGGACGGCTGCGGCCAATCCAAGGTGAGCATCGCGTCCTCCCGCGGCCACCCGAACGATGGGGTACCCCGCATCGTTGCCGTCCAAAGGAGGTGTTCGAACGGGATTGGCCGAAGTTGTCCAAGCGGCCTTCCGCGGTCTCTCCGACGGAGCGGCCCGGCGAATGGCTTAGGGGCTTCCCCAACAGCTTTCCGGGCGGCTTTTCCTGGACCGGATGCGGTGCTTGGGAGTAGGCATGCAGGAGCAAAGCCGGACCGCTGGGACCGGTGCCGTCTTTCTCCTCGCCGGACACGACCAGCCTTGTCGCCGATCCCCCAGCTCCTGCGCCTTCTGCTCCTGCTGCTGACGCCTTTCTGGCTGTCGCTGGCGGTGGAAGGTCTGGGCCTGTACGGGTCGATGCCCTCGCTGCTGTCCAGTTGGCGCCGCCCCTCGGAAATCGACACCACCCAGGCACAGCCGACCGGCTGGCGGGAGCGTGCCTATCTGGCCGCGAACCCCGACGTCGCCGCCGCCGTCCGCAGCGGGCAGATCTCCAGCGGCTATGCCCATTATGTCCAGCAGGGCCGCGCCGAAGGCCGTCGCGGCGGCTTCGTGGAACAGCTCAAGAAGCCGGCGGAGGCCCAGCCTGCCGAAAGCCAGCCGACTGCGGCCCAGCCTGCCGCGCCCGCAAGCCCGGTCCCGACGGCCCCGGTTCCGGCTCCTCCGCTTCCGGCGGCAAAGCCCGAACCGCAGGACGGCGCCCCCGCCCTGCGGACGGAGCCGGCGGCGGAGTTCCTGCGTCCCGGCGTCAAGCCGGTCCCCGATGCGCCGGCCCGCCTGTCCAACATCCAGCCCGCGACAAGCCCGTCGCAGCCTCGCACTGTGGAGCGCATCCGCACCGCCAACGGCGGGGACGGGCTGCGCGTCGTGCTCGATCTCGACCAGGATCCGCGCTTCGAGACACCGGTCCGGCGCCCCGACGGGCGGCTGGAGGTGACGCTTCCCGGCACGCTGTGGCAGGCCGCCCCGTCTGGCCGCCTGCCGGCAACGGCGCTCGGCTACCGGGCCGAGCGCAGCGGCACCGGCACCCGCCTGCTGTTCAGCGACGAGGATGGCGGCGGAACCGATGCCAGGGGCGAGTCCAAGGGAGAAGCTGTCCGGCTGCTCGCCGTCTCCACCCTGCCTCCCGACAAGGACCGCGGCTACCGGCTGGTGATCGATCTGGCGCTGCCCTCCATGGCGAAGGCCGAGCGCAAGGCCCGTTGAGGAAAGCCGGCCGCGCGAAGCCGGCCGCAGCGATCTCCCGGGCGATTTCCCCGACTTCCTTCATGGTTGTCTTGCCCGGCCGGATCGGTTAGCTGTCTGGCCGTTGTCAGTCGCACTGGCCGTAAGCGTTCAACGTCAATCAACGCACTCAACGATCCTCGGCGGTCGGAGTGCGTTCTGATGTTCGGACGCCTGTCGACCGCGGACCAGTGTGGAGCACATCATGAGTTCCCAGCCGGCACGCGATCCGTCCCGTGATCCGTCCCAAGGCCGCCTGTTCGTCCTGGCCGCCATCCTGTTCGTCTCCTACCTCTGCGTCGCCATATCCCTTCCCGTCACGCCGCTGTTCGTAGCCGGGACCTTGGGGCTGGGCAATTTCTGGGCTGGGCTGGGCGTCGGCAGCGCCTTCCTCGCCACCATCCTGACCCGCAGCTTCGCCGGCAATTTCGTGGACGGCGGCGGGGCGAAACCCGCCGTCGCCCGCGGACTGGCGCTCTACATCGCCGGCGGGATGGTCTCGCTCGCCGCCGGGATGCTGCCGCAGCTGCCCTGGGCGGCTTTCGCCGTGCTGGTGCTGGGGCGCCTGCTGATCGGCCTCGGCGAGAGCCTCGTCGGTGTCGGCGTGATCGCCTGGGGGATCGGCATCGTCGGCCCGCAGCGTTCGGGCAAGGTGCTGGCCCTGGTCGGCGCTGCGCTGTATGGCGCCTTCGCGGTGGGCGGCCCGCTGGGGCTGGCGCTGCTCGACGGGGTCGGCTTCGCCGGAACCATGGCGGTCGGCGCCCTGCTGCCGGCGCTCGGGCTGCTGGCGATCCGCCCGATGGCGGGAGTCCCGGCGCACCCCGGCGCCAAGCGGCCGCCGTTCCGCAGCGTGCTCGGCCGCATCTGGTTGCATGGCGCCGTCGTCAGCCTGCAAGGCATCGGCTTCGCCGCCATCGGCGCCTTCTTCTCGCTGCACTTCGTCCACGAATCCTGGCCGTTCGCCGGGCTGGGCCTGACCGCCTTCGGGGGCGGCTTCGTCCTTGTCCGCTTCGCCTTCGGCCATCTGCCGGACCGCATCGGCGGCCTGCCGGTGGCGATGGGATCGCTGGCGGTCGAGGCGGTCGGCCAGCTGCTGGTCTGGAGCGCCGACGACCCCACCCTGGCCCTGGCCGGCGCCTTTCTGACCGGGCTCGGCTGCTCCCTGGTCTTTCCCGCCATGGGCCGGGAGGTGGTGCATCTGGTGGAACCGAACCTGCGGGCGACGGCGCTCGGCGCCTTCGCCGCCTTCCAGGACGTGGCCTATGGCCTGACCGGTCCGGTGGCCGGGCTGCTCGCCGACCGGGCCGGTTACGGCAGCGTCTTCCTGTTGGGCGGCGCCGCGGCGGTGGCCGGATTCCTGACCGCCCTTTCCATGCGCCGGCCTCGGGCCGCAGCCGGAAGCCGGCCAATCCAATGAGAACAGGGCGGCTCGGAGGCCGCCCCTTCCCATCCCGATATCCAATCTTCCGCAACGGTCAGGCCGGAAGCTCCGTCCGCTGCCGGGTCGACAGCCCGCCGTCACCGGCCGCCAGCAGGCCCGGCGACGCACCGGAGGACAAGGCGTCGTGGAAGCCGCCATCGATCCCCAACGCCTGCGACCCGGCCATCCCCGCCGCCAGCATGGTGACGGCGATGGGCGCCTCTCCATTGGCGACGGCCATGGCCTCCGCCGCGGTGGAGGTGCTGCGCTTGATGTAGGCAAGCTCGACCGCTGTGGGGCTGGTGCCGAATTCCGAAGCAATCTCCGGATTGCTCGCCAGATAGGCTGCCGGGTCGAAGGCAGTCAGCGACCGGCCCTCATTGCGGCCAAACTGGACATAATGGATTTCGGCTGCCTGGACGTCGGGGCCGAGAGCCTGGATCAGGTCCGGGTTGCTGGCGATGTAGCGCAATGCGTCGAAGCCCTGGGCCGGCCGGCCCTCGGCCTGACCATGCTCGATGTAGTGGCGGGCGGCGGCATTCGCATCAACGCCATACGCGAGCGCCACGTCCGGATTGGCCGCCAGGTAGTTGTAGCCGTCGAAGGTGACGCTCCGCCCCTCGGCATAGCCGCTCTGGATGTAATGCCGGGTGCCGGCGTCGGCGTTGGTGCCGAAGGCGGCCGACAGGTCCGGATAGGAGGCGATGTAGGCGAGCCCGTTGAAGTCGGGGTGCCGCCCCTCGCTATAGCCGAACTGGATGTAATGCTGGGCTGCGGCGTTCGCATCGATGCCGAAGGCACTGATCAGGTCGGGGTAGGAGGCCGTGTAGGCCAGCGGATCGAAGGTCACCGTCCGCCCTTCCGCCTGCCCGGCCTGAAGGTAATGCTGGGTCGCGGCCTCGGTGTTGGTGCCGAAGGCGGCCATCAGATCCGGATAGGAGGCGATGTAGGCGAGAGCGTTGAAGCCGGCCGGCAAACCGCCGGCGGCCGGTGCCTGGGGAGTGGTGGAGGCCGGGTCGGCAGACGGTATCACCTGCAGGGCGATGGACTGTGCCGCGATGCCGCCGTGGCCGTCATCGACCCGGTAGGCGAAGGCCCCCGCATCGCCCGCCATGCCGTCGGCGGCCAGGAAGGTCAGCGCCGGCAGGTCGGCCGCCGTCAAAGTCTGGTTGACCGTCACGGCGCTGCCGTCGGCCATCCGCACGATGCCGCCGCCAGGCAGGCCGGTCACCGTCACCGTCAGCGGGTCGCCGTCGCTGTCGGTCGGAGCCGCGATGCCGAGCGACACCGCCGTCCGGTCCTGGGCATTCACCGTCTTGTCGGCCTGGACCACCGGGGCGCTGTTGACCGCCGGCTCCACGACAGGCTCCGGCGAGGAGGTGACCGGCGGCGGAGGAGGCGGGGGGGGCGAGACGACCGGTGCGGCCTCCACCGTCAGGCCGATGGTCTGGGTATCGACGCCGCCATGGCCATCCTCCACCCGATAGGCGAAGGACCCCGCATCACCGATGGTGCCGGCTGCCGGAGTAAAGGTCAGGGCGGCAAGCTGGGCGGTCGTCAGCGTCTGGTTGGCCGTCACCACCGTACCGTCGGCAAGCGTCAAGGCGCCACCCGTCGGCAGGCCGGTCACCGTCACGCTCAGCGCATCGCCGTTGGCGTCGGTCGGAGCGGCGATGCCAAGTGCCACCGGACCTGCATCCTGCCGCGCCGTCACTGTCTTGTCGGCTTCCGTCACCGGGGCGGCGTTCACCGTCAGCGCAACGCTCTGGCCGGCGGTGCCGCCATGGCCGTCGGAAACGGTGTAGGCGAAGGCACCGGCGTCGCCGACCGTACCGGCCGCCGCGGTGAAGGTCAGGGCGGCGAGTTGGGCAGTCGTCAGCGTCTGGTTGGCGGTCACCGCCGTGCCGTCGGCCAACTGGATCGCGCCGCCGGCCGGCAGGCCGGTGACCGTCACGCTCAGCGTGTCGCCATTGGCGTCGGTCGGGACGGCGATGCCGAGCGCGACCGGGGCGTTGGCCTGGGCCATCACCGCCTTGTCGGCCTCCGCCACCGGGGCGGCGTTCACCGTCAGCGCCACGCTCTGGCCGGCGGTGCCGCCATGGCCGTCGGAAACGGTGTAGGCGAAGGACCCGGCGTCGCCGACCGTACCAGCCGCCGGGGTAAATGTCAGGGTGGCAAGCTGCGCCGTCGTCAGCGTCTGGTTGGCGGCCACCGCCGTGCCGTCGGCAAGCTGGATCGTACCGCCAGTCGGCAGGCCGGTGACCGTCACGCTCAGCGTGTCACCATTGGCGTCGGTCGGGGCGGCGATGCTCAGCGCAGCCGTGCCGCCGACCTGGGCCGTCACTGTCCTGTCGGCTTCCGTCACCGGGGCGGCATTCACCATCAGTGCCACGCTCTGGCCGGTGGTGCCGCCATGGCCGTCGGAAACGGTATAGGCGAAGGAGCCAGCGTCGCCGACCGTACCGGCTGCCGCGGTGAAGGTCAGGGCGGCAAGCTGGGCAAGTGTGAGACTCTGGTTGGCGGTCACCGCCGTCCCGTCGGCCAGCTGGATCGCGCCGCCGGCCGGCAGGCCGGTGACCGTCACGCTCAGCATGTCGCCATTGGCGTCGGTCGGAGCGGCGATGCCGAGCGCGACCGGGGCGTTGGCCTGGGCCATCACCGCCTTGTCGGTTTCCGCCACCGGGGCGGCGTTCACCGTCAACGCCACGCTCTGGCCGGCAGTGCCGCCATGGCCATCGGAAACGGTGTAGGTGAAGGCACCGGCGTCGCCGACCGTACCGGCCGCCGCGGTGAAGGTCAGGGCAGCGAGTTGGGCAGTCGTCAGCGTCTGGTTGGCGGTCACCGCCGTGCCGTCGGCCAACTGGATCGCGCCGCCGGCCGGGAGACCGGTGACCGTCACGCTCAGCGTGTCGCCATTGGCGTCGGTCGGGGCGGCGATACCGAGTGCAATAGGGGCGTTGGCCTGCGCCATCACCGCCTTGTCGGCCTCTGCCACCGGGGCGGCGTTCACCGTCAGCGCCACGCTCTGGCCGGCAGTGCCGCCATGGCCGTCGGAAACGGTGTAGGCGAAGGACCCGGCGTCGCCGACCGTACCAGCCGCCGGGGTAAATGTCAGGGTGGCAAGCTGCGCTGTCGTCAGCGTCTGGTTGGCGGCCACCGCCGTGCCGTCGGCAAGCTGGATCGTACCGCCAGTCGGCAGGCCGGTGACCGTCACGCTCAGCGTGTCACCATTGGCGTCGGTCGGGGCGGCGATGCTCAGCGCAGCCGTGCCGCCGACCTGGGCCGTCACTGTCCTGTCGGCTTCCGTCACCGGGGCGGCATTCACCATCAGTGCCACGCTCTGGCCGGTGGTGCCGCCATGGCCGTCGGAAACGGTGTAGGTGAAGGCACCGGCGTCGCCGACCGTACCGGCTGCCGCGGTGAAGGTCAGGGCGGAAAGCTGAGCCGCCGTCAGCGTCTGGTTGGCGGTCACCGCCGTCCCGTCGGCCAGCTGGATCGCGCCGCCGGCCGGCAGGCCGGTGACCGTCACGCTCAGCGTGTCGCCATTGGCATCGGTCGGAGCGGCGATGCCGAGCGCGACCGGGGCGCCGGCCTGCGCCATCACCGCCTTGTCGGTTTCCGCCACCGGGGCGGCGTTCACCGTCAGCGCAACGCTCTGGCCGGCGGTGCCGCCATGGCCGTCGGAAACGGTGTAGGCGAAGGACCCGGCGTCGCCGACCGTACCGGCCGCCGCGGTGAAGGTCAGGGCGGAAAGCTGAGCCGCCGTCAGCGTCTGGTTGGCGGTCACCGCCGTGCCGTCGGCCAACTGGATCGCGCCGCCGGCCGGCAGGCCGGTGACCGTCACGCTCAGCGTGTCGCCATTGGCATCGGTCGGGACGGCGATGCCGAGCGCGACCGGGGCGCCGGCCTGCGCCATCACCGCCTTGTCGGCCTCTGCCACCGGGGCGGCGTTCACCGTCAGCGCCACGCTCTGGCCGGCAGTGCCGCCATGGCCGTCGGAAACGGTGTAGGCGAAGGACCCCGCATCGCCGACCGTACCGGCCGCCGCGGTGAAGGTCAGGGCGGCAAGCTGGGCAAGTGTGAGGCTCTGGTTGGCGGTCACCGCCGTGCCGTCGGCCAGTTGGATCGTGCCGCCGGCCGGGAGACCGGTGACAGTCACGGTCAGCGTATCGCCGTCGGCGTCGGTCGGAGCGGCGATGCCCAGCGCCACTGCGGCGCCGGCCTGGGCCATCACCGTCTTGCCGGCCTCCGCCACCGGAGCGTTGTTGGCCTGAACGATGGTGACGCTGCCGCCGCTGCCGACCTGGAACTGGCTGGCCGCGAAGCTTCCGGTCAGCGTCACCGCCAGATCGCTGCCGACCCGCAGGATGGTCGAAGCGGCTCCCGTCTCGATCTGCATGGTGGTGAGATCGGCGCCCGTCATGACCAGCCGGTCGCCGACGGCAGCGTCGGCGATGGTGACGGTGCCGGTGGTCCCGGCGGCGATGCGGATGACGTCGTCGCCGCCGTTGCCGGTGACGGTCGCCCCGGCGCCGACGGTCAGGTCGTCGGCCCCGGCGGTGCCGGTCAGGCCGACCTGGCCGAAACCGGTGGCACCGGACAGGTCTACGGTCGCTCCGGTCCCGGACGCCGTCACCACGAGCGCGTTGCCGTTGCCGGTCAGCGCCAGCCCGGCCAGCTGCGAGGCGGCGAGCGTCAGGGTGGCGTTGCCGCCGGTCGCCCCGCCCATAACCTCAATGGCCTCGATGCCGGACATCGCCACCGCCGACAGATCGGCACTGCCGGCGATGCGCAGCGTATCGGAAGCCGTGCCGCCGGCGATGACCTCGAAGCCGGCCGCCTGCGCGCCCGTCATCGTGACGTCATGCGCCTTGCTGCCGGTCAGCTCCAGCCGCTCCACCCCGGTCAGCGTCATCCCCGTCAGGTCGATCGCGGGGGAGGCGACGTCGGTATAGTATTCCAGGTCGTAGCCGTTGTAGCTGGTCAGGTCGTCGGACCGGATCTCCAGCGTGTCGGTGCCCTCGCCGCCATCGAAGCTGACGGTGCCGGCGTCGTACTGGTTGACGACGATGTAGCGGTCGTTCCCGGCCTCGCCGAAGATCTGGTCGGCCTGCGCCTGGCCATAGCTGCCGGCGCTGACGATGCCGGCGAGGATGGTATCGTCACCGTCACCGCCGTGGATGGTATCGCGCTCCCAATCGCCTTTCAGCAGGTCGTTGCCGGCATCGCCGTAGATCAGGTCGGCACCGCCGCCGCCCGCCACCGTGTCGTTGCCCGCATCGCCATGCAGCTCGTCATTGTCGGCGCGGCCGTAGATCAGGTCGTTGCCGCCGCCGCCGAACACGGTGTCGTTGCCGTCGCCGGCTTCCAGCGTGTCATTGCCGGCCCCGCCATGCTCGATGTCGTTGCCGCCATGACCCCAGAACCAGACGGCGGTGTCGCCGGCGGTCAGGCTGTCGGCATGCTCCGACCCGACCCAGCGCTGGATATCGACGAAGGTGTCGCCGGCCGCCTCGCCGGTGTTGTTGGCGCCATCGGTCAGGTCCAGCGTGATGCCGGTGGTGGCGTTCTCGTAGGTGACGATGGTGAAGCCGTTGCCGCCGACATAATGGTCGGCACCCAGCCCGCCGTTCAGCGTGTCGCCGGCCGCCTGTCCGGTGTTGCCGCCGCCGACCAGCGTGTCGTCGCCCAGGCCACCGACCAGGCTGTCGTTGCCGGTGCCGCCGACGATGCTGTCGTTGCCGGCCCCGCCATTGATGGTGTTGCCGGTGTCGTCGCCAATCAGCGTGTCGTCGCCGTCGCCCGGCGTGCCGGTGTAGGCCAGCCGGTGGACCCAGGCGCCGGTGTCGGAGACGGGCAGGGCCGCAGCGACCGGACCGGTGGTCACGTCGAGCTCCCAGGAGGCGCCCAGCGACGGATGGCCGACCGGATGGCTGGCGGCGGCGACGCGGGCGCCGGTCGCCTGGGCGAGTGCCGCGGCGAAGCGGCCGCCGTCGGCGCCGGTGTCGCAGGCATGGATCAGGATCTCGGTATCCGGCGCCTGCGGCCAGGAATGGGACAGCGCCGTCACATCGAGCCGGCGGGCACCCAGCCGGACCACGCCCGGCTCGCCATGGGCCAGCAGATGGATGGCGGCGGGACGGCCGGCGAGTGCGTCGGCAAGAGCCTCTCCACCGTCCTCATCGGCCGCGACCCGAACGATCCGGACATCAGGCCGGCAACGGTCGAGCAGCAGGTCGAGATCGTCGAGGCTGGCGTCCGCAATCAGTACGTCGCGCACGGATGGTCCTCCTTCATGGCCGCAAAGGTTGTGGCGGCAGTATTCTGTCAGGCCGAACGGCCCTGTTCTCCCAAATGTGAGGAAGAAATACGCACCCACAACTCGATAAGTCGGGGTATCGCCGGCAAGAACGGGCGATCACTTGATGGAAATCGTAAGAAGGGGAGTGCGATTTCAGGCGGTGACTTCAGTTCGGCCCCACACCCGGCCGTATTTGATCGAAATTGCCGCTTTGCGGGAAATCCGCCTTTTTCGTCCACGAAAAAGTGGTGTTCTCAGCCAGAGCTTAAGATAGTTTAATTATATGAAATCATGATTATTAAAGATGATTTCATGTCACTATAACAACACATAAGAATGCTTATGGAAAGACAGGGCCACTCACCCCCCGGCGCGGTCCACCACCGCCTGCCCGCGGGAGATGTCGGTGACCAGACGGATGAACGCGTCGGCCCGGTCACGGGGAAGCGTGACATGGAGCTGGACGCCATCGGGGGTGAAACCGGTGGTCTCCACCCGCGTGCCTGGGAAGCCGCCGAGGCTGGAGCGGATGCGCGCCTCTTCGGCGAAACCACAGGCGACGGCCAGGGTGGCATAGGCGACGATGGGTGCGCGCTCCGCCGCCTTCAGGCAGATCGCCGCCGTGCCGCCATAGGCGCGCACCAGCCCGCCCGCCCCCAGCAGGATGCCGCCGAACCAGCGGCTCACCACCACCGCCACCCGGTCCATCTCCTGCCCCTCGATGGCCTGGAGGATCGGCCGCCCGGCCGTCCCGCCCGGTTCGCCGTCGTCGCTGAAGCGATAGACGTCGCCGACCCGCAGGGCCCAGCAATTGTGGCCGGCATCCGGGATGCTGGCTTCGGCGATGAAGCGGCGCGCCTCCTCCTCGCTGTCGACCGGGGCGGCCTGGGCCAGGAAGCGGCTCTTCTTGATTTCCTGTTCGAACCGTTCGGTCCTGACGAGGGTGAACATCATGAGGGTGTCCGGCACCCGCCTACAGCACGAAGTCGAAGGCGGAGAAGCTGTAGTTGGCGATGTTGACCTGGATGCGGAAATCGGCCGTCCGGTCGCCGTTCACGTCTCCCTCGATCAGAGTCACCGCACCGGAGACCTGATAGCGCAGCTGGCCGGCGGCGCTGAAGCCGGCGGTGCCGATGAAGGTGAAGGCGTCGTTGCCGGTATTGCCGGTGATGGCATCGATCTCCGACAGATCGATGCGGTCGCCCTCGGCGCCGGCGGTGGCATAGCTCGCCAACCCCTTCAGCGCCTCCGCCGCCACGACGGCGCCGTTGAAATTGATGATGACGTCGGGAGCGGCCAGGGTGGATTCGTTCAGGTTGCGGATGGAGAAGACATCCGCCCCTGCACCCCCGTCCATCAGGTCGGCGCCATAGCCGCCGACCTGCGTGTCGTTGCCGGTGCCGCCCAGCAGCACGTCCTCGTAGCCGGTGACGGTGTCGCTGGGGTTGACCGAGATCTCGTGGCTGCGGTCGGAATAGACATCGCCAAACAGCACGTCGTCGCCGCCACCGCCGCGCAGCACGTCGCTGCCCAGCCCGCCATAGAGCGTGTCGTTGCCGCCGCCGCCATCCAGCCAGTCGTTGCCATCCCCGGCATCGAGCCAGTCGTTGCCGTCCTCGCCCAGCAGGGTGTCGTTGCCGACGACGTCGATGACGTCGCCACGCATCAGATCGTCCCCCGCCCCGCCGAACATCAGGTCGCTGCCGGCCCCGCCCTCCAGCTGGTCGCCGCCGTCGCCGCCCAGCAGGATGTCGTTGCCGGCATTGCCGAACAGCGTGTCGTTGCCGCCCAGCCCGGCGATGGTGTCGTTCCCGCCGCCGCCGCCGATGGCGTCGCTCTGGAACCCGCCCGCCAGATAGTCGTTGCCGGTGGAGGCAGAGGCCGAGATGGTCAGTCCGCCCAGCGACGGCTGGGAGAAGCCGACCAGCGACCCCAGCGGATAGACCCCGTCGGTGGCCTGCAACAGCTCGATGCTGGTCAGCGTGTCGGTGCCGTCGGGTCCGCTGACCACCAGATTGCCGCTGCCGTCGAAGGACAGGGCGTAGGAGGCGAGCGCGCCGGTCAGCACGAAGCTGTCGATCCCGGCCAGACCGTCCACCGCGTCGGTGATCGGGTTGCCCAGCGCGTCATAGGCGACGCTGCCGCTCAGCGTGTCGTTTCCGGTCGTGCCGGTCACCACCACCGGCGCACCTTGCGGCGGCAGCAGGTCCGCCGCCCAGGCAGGTGCGGCGGCGGGCATGGCGAGCCCTTCGGCGGCGGCCGTCACGGACCGGCTGGGCGTGATCCGTAGCGGCCGGCCCTCGCGCAGCCCGAAGGAGAGGTAATGGAGCTTGGCCGCGGTGGCATCGCCGCCGGTCGCCGCCGCCACGTCCGCGTTCGCCGCCAGATAGGCCGCCGCATCGAAGGTCACGCCGCGCCCCTCGCCACGGCCGAAGCGGGCGTAATGGACCACCGCCGCCGTCGGATCGATGCCGACGGCCGCCAGCACGTCCGGGTTGGAGGCGAGATAGCCATAGGGGTCGAAGCCGGCCGTCCGCCCCTCGCGGGCGCCATAGGACAGGTAATGCTGAATGGCGCCCCCGGCGCTGACGCCGACGGCCGCCAGCACGTCCGGATTGGAGCCCAGATAGCCCAGCACGTCGAAACCGCCCAGGCTGCGCCCCTCGTTCCGGCCGTTCCAGGCGTAATGGGCCGCCGCGGCGATGACGTTGTCGCCGAAGGCCACGGCAAGGTCGCGGTTGGCCGCGAGGTAGCCCCGCGCATCGAAGGCGAGCGCCGCCGGGGCGGCGGTCCGTCCGTCGATGGTGACCAGCTCGACATCGGTGAGAGTATCGGCGGCGCGGCTCGACACCACGGCATGACGCCGCCCATCCAGCGCCACCACCACCGGCGTCTCCGCCCGATAGCCGCCGTCCTGGAGGGCGTAGCGGCGCGGGTCGGCGGTGTAGACGGCGCGGTCGGTGCCGGCGGCGCCGTCGAAACTGCGCCCTCCCGGCACGCCCAGATAGACGCTGTCGTTGCCGTCCGCCCCGACGAAGCCGTCGATCTGCTGGAAGACGCGGGCGCCGAGCCGGTCGAGCGTGCCGCCGGTCAGGGCCACATCCAGCCCCTCGACCCGGTAGCGCAGGGCGCCGGCGGGATCACGGTCGGTCAGGCCGGTGAAGCGGAGGTTCGCCGCCGCCCCGCTGCCGGCGGCGGCATAGTCGAGCGTAATGGCGTGCGCCCGGCCGGCGACCGTCCGCGTGACGGTCTGGCTGCCGGCACCCGCGGCGATGGAGGAGGCGTCCGGCACGGTGGTGAAGGCATCGGCGACGAAGCCGTTCGCCAGCCGGACTTCATCCAAGTCAAGGGCGAAGCCCTGCCCCGCCACCAGCCGCGCCATGCCCGCCCCCTAACCTCCACCGCACTGCGGCACCGCCCGCCGGTCCCGGCGGGGTCCGGGCCAAACGGATCAGCTGGCCGGATGAACCGGTCGGATGATCAGATGACCTGGAGGTAGGCCGGGTCGAGCGCGCCGTGGCGGAAGGGGATCCAGTCCTTGTGGTCGGCGCGGTACTGCAGGCCGTAGGGGTTCTTGAAGAAGATCTTCTGCAGCGGCTGGCCGCCTTCGGCGCGGGTGCGCTCCAGGTCGATCAGCGGCGAGGAGGCGAACACCTTCTCCCACAGCTCGGTGTTGTCCACCTCGCGGCCGGCGTTCTTCACATAGTCGCGCGCGGTGTCGCTGAGCTGCCAAGCCTCTTCGACCATCGCGTAATAGTCCACAGTACCCTCGGCCATGGCCTTCGAACTCCAACCAGCGTTGCACAGAGTTTCCGCTCACATAGCGCATTTCCGGCGGCAAAGGAACCACCTGCGCACCGCAGCGGTTGAGCGCGGCCGGATGCCCGGCCATGCTCCGACGAGACGATGTTACGGACGATCCGCCGCCGCTCCGTCGATGGCCTGCCCGTTGATCATGGATGCGGGCAGGGAGGCTGGCAGCGGGGCCTGCCGGTTCTTGCGCAGCGGCGCGGCCAGCTTCTCCCAGGAGCGGGTGCGCAGCAGGCGGCCGGCCACCCCCAGCCCGACCGCCAGCAGGCCGGCGAGGCTGATCGCCGCCCCCACCGGCCCGCCGACCAGCAGGCCGGCGAGCCCGGCCACCCCGGCCAGCAGCGCGCGCAGCCCGATGGTCAGCGCCACCGCTCCCGTCCCCGGCGCCACGCGCGGCAGCAACACCAGCAGAAGCCCGCAATCGACCGCCGTGCGCAGGCTCCAGGCCGCGGCGGCGCCGACGGCGCCGTAGCGCTCGGCCAGCAGCCACAGCACCCCCAGATAGACCGGCAGCTCGGCCAGTTGCAGCCGGGCGGTCACATCGACGCGGCCGACGCTCTGGATCAGGGTGTTGGGCACATAGGCGGTGGCGTTGAAGAAGACGCCCAGCATCAGGATCGACAGCACCGACGCGCTGTTGGCGGCGAAGGCCGGCCCCAGCCACAGCTCCAGCGCCGTCTCGCCGCCGACGATGGTGGCGGCCTGCATCGCCAGGAACACCGCCAGCGTCAGGTGGCCGCCGGCGTCCAGGATGCGGCCCAGCGCCGGGGGATCGCGCCGGAACAGGCTGGACGCCAGCGGGAACAGCGCCAGCGACAGCGCGCCGGGGATCACCATCAGCCGCGACAGCAGCTCGAACGGGGTGGTGTAGAAGGCGACCATCGCCGCCGGAACGAGGCTGAGCAGGATGAAGCGGTCGGCATAGAGCATCGCCGGGCCGACCAGATTGTTCAGCATCATCCAGGCGCTCATGGTGAACAGCCCGCGCAGGGACGGGCGGCCCCAGCGGCCGGGGCGCAGCAGATCCGGCACTTGGCCCACCGCCAGCACGCCGTAGCCGACCAGCCCGATGAAGCGGCCGACGGCGATGGCGGCGATCACCGGCACCAGGCTCTGGCTGAAGGGCAGCACGAAGAGCGGGCTGAGGTAGTTCAGCACCCCCACCGTCATCCGCACCAGACTGATCGGGCGGAAGCGCTGGTGCGCCTCCAGCACGCCGCGCAGCCCGGCGGAAACCAGCGCGATCGGCACGATGGCCGCCGCCACCAGCAGGCTGGCCTGGATTTCCCCCGGCGAGGTGCCGGTCTCCAATTGGAAGCGGTCGGCCAGCAGCCCGGCACCCAGCGCCACCGCACCGCCGGTCAGGACGCCGATCGCCCCCATCAGCGCGATGGCCGGCCCGGCGATGCCCGCCGCATTCGCGGAGCCCGGCTCGGCCCCCTCCCCCACTCCTTGTCCCGCCCCAGGTCCGCCCGCATGGCCGATCCGATCGGCGACGACCTGCACCAGCGACCGTCCCAGCCCGAGGTCCAGAACGCCCAGATAGCCGAGCAGCGCCCAGATCAGGGTCAGCGCGCCGAAGCGCTCCATCCCGACGGCGGAGATGAGCCACGGAATCGACAGCAGGGCCGCCGCCATGGGCAGCCCCTCGCCGAGCAGATTCCAGAGCGTGTTGCGAAGCAAATTCGGAGATCCGTAGGCGAAACACTGTGGAGCGGCGTCCGGGACGGCCCGACCCCGGCCATCCGGCTCTCCAGCCGTTCGACCTAGGCCTACGCCTTCCTGACGACGCCATTGTTATCGGTCCATCCCGTCCAAAACGCTAACGGAATCGCTTGGACGGAACGGTTCGGATCCTGAACGTCCGCCGGGCCTGCCACAAGGGCGCCCACAAGGGCGCCCACGGGGGCGGCCGACAGGACCGATGTCAGGACAGGACCCGCTCCAGCGCCGCGGCGACCCGGTCGACGTCGCCGTCGGCCATGGCCGGGAACAGCGGCAGCGACAGCGTGTGGGCATAATGGCTCATGGCGCCGGGCAGGGCGAGGTCGCCGTAGCGGCGGCGCCAGTAGGGTTGGCGATGGACCGGGATATAGTGCACCTGGGTGCCGACGCCCAGGGCGCGCAGGGCCGTCATCACGGCAGAGCGGGTCCGCCCCGCCGCCTCGAAGTCGATGCGCGCGGCGCACAGGTGCCAAGCCGGCCGGCACCAGGGCACCAGGGCCGGCGGCCGCACCAGCGGCGCCAACGGCGCCAGCCTTTCCGCGTAGAGCGCCATCAGCGCGGCCCGCCGCCCGATGAAACGGTCGAGCCGGCCAAGCTGGCTCAGCACCAGGGCGGCATGGATGTCGGACAGGCGATGGTTGAAGCCCGGCTCCGCCATCTCATAGTACCAGGGATTGGGCTTCCCGCCGGCATCCAGCGCCGCGTCGGGATCGGCGAACGCCTCCCCCTCCCCGGGATCGCGCATCATGCCGTGGTTGCACAGGCGCCGCACCCGCGCCATCAGCGCCGGGTCGGTGCCGGTGACCGCCCCGCCCTCCCCGGCCGCGATGGTTTTGACCGGATGGAAGGAGAAGACGGTCAGCGACCCCGCCTCCACCTCCGCATGCCCGGCGCCGACCGGCGCTTCCTGCCCATCGGCCCGATCACCCCCTGACAGATCAACCGTTCCGATCGCGTGGCAGGCGTCCTCGACCAGCGCCAGACCCTCCGCCTGGGCAAGCGCCACCAGTCCCGCCATCGGCGCCGTTTGCCCGGCGTAGTGGACGGGGGCGAGCGCGCGGACGCGCCAGCCGGCCTTGGCCGCGCGGGCGATGGCGGCCTCGGCCTCGGCCACGCCCATCAGGCCGCTGTCGGGATCGACGTCGGCGAAGGCGACCTCGGCACCGGCATGGCGGGCGGCGGATGCGGTGGCGAGGAAGGTGTTGGACGGCACCACCACCGCGTCGCCCGGCCCGATGCCCAGCGCGGCGTAGGCCAACCGCAGCGCCGCGGTGCCGTTGGCGCAGGCCACCGCCTCGACCGCTCCGACCCGGCCGGCCCCAACCCATTTGGCCAAGGCCCGCTCGAAGGCGGCGACTGCCGGTCCCTGGGTCAGCCAGTCGCCGCGCAGCACCGCCGCCACCGCGGCGATGTCGTCCTCCTCCACCGACTGGCGGCCATAGGGGAGGAAGGGCAAGCCCGCCCGCACGGGATCCGCCATCAGGGCGCTTCCGCGAGCAGGGCGCCCAGCCGCTCGCCGTCGAGCCAGTCGTCGTTGCCGTCGCTGGCATAGCGGAAGCCGTCAGACACCGGGCGGGCGTTCAGCCGCTCGTAGGGCGCATGCTGCCAGAAGGCGAAGGCCGGCTCGATGACGTAGCGGTCGGCCAGTTCGTAGGTCTGGCGGGAATCGTCCTCGGTGATCATCACCTCGTGCAGCTTCTCTCCCGGCCGGATGCCGACGATCTTCTGCGGCAGGTCCGGCGCCATCGCGCGGGCGAGGTCGGCGATGCGCATGCTGGGGATCTTCGGCACGAAGATCTCGCCGCCCTGCATCATGGCGAAGCAGGACAGCACGAAATCGACGCCATGCTGCAGGGTGATCCAGAAGCGGGTCATCCGCTCGTCGGTGACCGGCAGATGGTCGGTCCCCTCGGCGATCATCTTGCGGAACAGCGGGACGACGCTGCCGCGCGACCCCACCACGTTGCCGTAGCGCACCACCGCGAAGCGGGTGTCGAGCGCGCCCGACAGGTTGTTGGCGGCGATGAAGATCTTGTCCGACGCCAGCTTGCTGGCGCCGTAGAGGTTGATCGGGTTGGCCGCCTTGTCGGTCGACAGCGCGACGACGCGCCGCACCCCCGCCGACAGCGCCGCCCGCACCACGTTCTCCGCCCCGTAGACGTTGGTGTGGATGCATTCCATCGGGTTGTATTCGGCGGCCGGCACATGCTTCAGCGCCGCGGCATGGACGCAGAAATCGACCTCGCGCATCGCCAGATTCAGCCGCTCGCGGTCGCGCACGTCGCCGATGAAGTAGCGCAGCGTCGGCGCCCACTCCGCCGGCATGCGCTGCTGCATCTCGTACTGCTTGAACTCGTCGCGGGAGAAGATGATGACCCGGCGCGGCTTGGCGTGGCGCATCACCGTCTCGACGAAGCGGCGTCCGAAGGATCCGGTCCCCCCCGTCACCAGCACCGAACGGCCGTCCAGCATGCGCAGCCCCGCCTCGAGGCCGGTGCCGGACAGGGCGAACTCATCCGATCCGTCAGCCGCAGTCCGTGGCCTGGACCCGCCCGCCTTGCTGGAGTGTGTCGTCACCGCCGGTCCCGTCCATTGAAGCCGCATCGCCCGAAGCCGCCGGCCCGGACCCCGCGATCCGGATGGTCCGGGACGGGTGCCGCGTCGGGATCGAAGTGAACCCCGACCGTAACCGGTGCTTTCTGACAATCGGGTTAATTCACTCCGCCCCCCGGCGCAAGGTCCGTCGGCAACCGCCCGGCCTGCACATCCTCCAGCAGGCGGATCTGCGCCGGCAGGCAGACGGTGGCGAGGTCGAAGCGCTCCACCGCCGTCATCCTTGCGGCGGCCGACAGGGCGGCGCGCAGTTCCGGGTCGTCCAGCGCCGCCTCCACCCGGCCGGCGAGCGCCATGGGGTCGTGGAAGTCGGTCAGCAGCCCGTTCACCCCGTCCTCGATCACCTCGGCGACCGGCGCCGTGTCGGAGCCGACGATGACGGCGCCACAGGCCATCGCCTCCAGCATCGACCAGGACAGAACGAAGGGGAAGGTCAGGTAGATGTGGGCGCGCGACACGCGCAGGACCGACAGGTAGCGGTCGTAGGGCAGCTTGCCCAGCACATGAAGCCGCGCCGCTTCCGGCCGCGGGCTGCCGGCGGCGTCCAGCATCGTCTCCCGCCACATCGTCTCGCGCCAGGTGCCTCCGCCCTCGGGCGCGGCGCCATAGCTGACCTCGTCGCCGCCGACCATCAGGATGTGCAGGTTGGGCCGGCGGCGCAGCAGCTCGGCCGCCGCCCGCATGAAGGTGGGAAAGCCGCGGTAGGGTTCCAGGTTGCGGGCGACATAGGTCACCACCTCGTCCTCGCGCGACAGGGTGCGGCCGTCGGGCAGGGTGACGGTGGCGGCCGGATCCGGCCGGCAGACCGCGGTGTCGACCCCGTCATGGATCACCGAGATGCGCGGACGGAAGGCGGCGGGATGCTGGCGCCGCTGCCACTCGGTCGGGCTGACGCCCCAGTCCATCGCGTCCAGCCCGGCCAGCAGCGAGGCGTTCTTGGTGCGGATGCGGCAGCGGGTCTCCAGCGTCACCGGCCGTTCCGGGTCGAAGCCGACATCCGACCCTTCCGACCGGTAGAAGAACTCGCAATAGAGCAGCAGCCGGGCGTCCGGGAACAGGTCCTTCAGGAACAGCGCCTCGCCCCAGCCGGGATGGGCGCAGATCACGTCGGGGGTGAAGCCCTCCTTCTGCAGGGCCAGCCCGGCGCGCACCGCCCCCTGCCCGTGCAGGACCTGTCCCTCGAACATGCGGATATAGGGGTGGGTACCCTCGCCCGCTTCGCGCGTCGGCCGGTAGAGCGCCATCTGCACGCCCGCCGGCAGCTCGCGCCGGACCTTGCCGATGAAGGCGACCCGATGGGCCGGATCGGCCGCGAAATGGCGGACGAGATGCTTGTACTGGCCAGGGGTGTTCTGGTGGACGAACAGGATCCGCATGGAAGGACGACGCCCGGAAAACGGAGAAAGGGGCGACAGCCTGCAACCATCCGCCATCGCTGTCGATGCATAAGACCGTCACCGGCCCATCGGTCCCGGAAGGATCCGTTCCGCCCCCGCCGCCTTGCGCCTATAAGGTCTTGTGTCCGCCGGCCTTGCCGGCCCATCGCGCAACGGAGCGCCGACGCCCCTTGTCCTCTTCCACACTCTCCTCCCCCCTGCCCTCCTCGCCCTGGCGCTTCCTGTGGATGTTCGTGTGCGACGGCTTCCTCGGCCGCGCCATCCTGCTCAACCTCGCCGCCGCCGGCGGGATCGGGCTGATGGGGCTGGAGCCGGTGGCGATGCGCGGGCTGGTCGACGCGCTCGCCGGGCTGCCGGGGAGCGCGCCGAGCGGCTCTTCCGCCTGGACGCCGGAAGTGATGCACTGGTTCCTGCTGCTGGGCGGGCTGTGGATCGCCTCGGCGCTGTTCAACCGCCTGCGCGAGCTGGTGGACCTGCACACCTCGCCGGCGCTGCGCCATGCCATCCAGGTCCGGCTGTTCGACCACCTGATCGACCATTCGCCGCGCTACTTCCAGGACAATTTCGCCGGCAACCTGGGCCAGAAGGTCAAGCAGGCCGGGCAGAGCGCCATCCAGATCCTGGAAATCCTGACCAACGACATCATCCGCATCGTCGTCATCCTCGCCATCGGCCTGACCCTGCTGGCCTCGGCCCAGACCCTGTTCGCCGGGCTGCTGGTCGGCTGGACCGCGGCACACCTGACCCTGTCGGCCCTGCTGGCCCGGCGCTGCCTGCGGCTGTCGCACGCCTTCTCCGAAGAGGTGTCGTCGACCACCGGCCGCATGGTCGACATCATCGCCAATGCCGAACTGGTGCGCGCCTTCGCCCGCCGCCGCCAGGAGCTGTCCGGCCTCTCCGACTCGCTGACCGGCGAGATCTTGCGGTCGAAGGAGCTGCGCTGGTTCCTGACCAAGATGTGGTTCTGGCTGTTCAACGCCCTGCTGGTCTTCCAGATCACCCTGATCGGCCTCGCCGTGTCCGAGGCGATGGCCGGGCGGATGAGCGTCGGCGACTTCGCCATGATCTTCTCGCTGGCCAGCATCGTCGGCACCAATGTCTGGGGCCTGTCGACGCGCATGCTGAGCTTCTTCGAGCAGCTCGGCATCCTGTCGGGCGCGCTGGAGCTGATCGTCCGCCCGCACGAGATCCCGGATCCGCCCGGCCGCCCCGACCTGACCGTCAGCGAAGGCGCCATCCGCTTCGAGGAGGTCCGCTTCGCCCATCCCGGAAACGGAGCCGTCTTCGACGCCCTGTCCCTGACCATCCGGCCGGGGGAGCGGGTGGCGCTGGTCGGCCCGTCGGGAGCGGGCAAGAGCACGCTGGTCCGGCTGCTGCGCCGGCAGTTCCCCGTGGAGGGCGGCCGCATCCTGATCGACGGCCAGGACATCGCCACGGTCAGCCTCGCCTCGCTCAACCGCGCGGTGGCCGAGGTGCCGCAACTGCCCAGCCTGTTCCACCGTTCCATCCGCGACAACATCGCCTATGGCAGCGAGGAGGCGACGGACGAAGCGATCCGCGCCGCCGCCGCCCGCGCCCATTGCGACCGCTTCATCGAGGGCCGCGCCGCCGGCTACGGCACCGTGGTGGGGGAACGCGGCATCCAGCTGTCAGGCGGCGAGCGCCAGCGGGTCGCCATCGCCCGCGCCTTCCTGAAGGACGCGCCGGTGCTGGTGCTGGACGAGGCGACCTCCTCGCTCGACTCCGAGACGGAGCACCTGATCCAGGACGCGCTGCTCGGCCTGTTCGAGGGGCGCACGGTGATCGCCATCGCCCACCGGCTGTCGACCGTCACCGGCATGGACCGCATCCTCTACATGGAGAAGGGCCGCATCCTGGAGGACGGCGACCACGCCACCCTGCTGCGCCGCGACGGCCCCTATGCCCGGCTGTGGCGCCGGCAGGTCGGCGGCTTCCTGCCGGACGATGCCTGTGCCGACAGCGAACCCACCGATGCGGAGAAGGTGCGATGAGCCGGATCCGCCCGGCACTGCTGCTCGCTGCCAGCCTGTTCGCCCTCGCCACGGAGGTCGCCGCCATGTCACCCCTGCCCTTCTTCCAGCGGATCGAGCGTGTCGGCCTGCTCTGCGCGGTGGAGGCCGACGGAGGAGCGGGCGCCGTCCTTGGCGATGATGGGCTGTGTGGCCGTGCCGCCGCGGTGCTGTCGGAGCTGCTGGCTTCCGGGCCGGCGGTTGCGGCATTCGCCCCCAACGATGTGCGCATCGCCGACCCCGGCACGCTGCTGGTGCTGGTCCATGCCACGCTGCGGCCGGAAGGCAAGGACGGGCGACTCCTGGCCCTTGCCGCCACGCTTCAGCGCAACGGATCCGGCAGTGGCGCGCCCTTTTTCACCACGCCGCCCCAGGCCCTGGCGCTGTCCGGCAGCCTGGATGAAAATCTTTTGGACTCGGCGCTCCGTCGTCTGCTCGCCCCGCTCGCCAGGGCATTGCGGGCCAATCCTTGAGCGACAGAGTTTGGAGTCTTGTCGCAGGGGGGAAGAAGCGACGCCGTTGCCTTGAATTTTCACAAGCCGTCATCCCTCGAAGGCAGGGATTCGGTCATGTCACATATTTGGACCGGAAGCCTGGATCCCCGCCTTCACGGGGACGACCGTCGAACAGGCCGGGGCAGGCTCCGCCATCACCGGCAAAGCTGGGCGAACTTGCGCTCCGGGATCGGCGGAGGCGAGGGGTGCAGCATCAACCCCTGTTCTTCGACATCCACCCGCGCGTCGGGATAGACGGCGAGCGCAAGTTGAAGCGCTTCGATGAACCGCTTCCTGAAATCGCGCAGGCGGCTGTAGCCGGCGCCGAACTGTTCGAACACCGCCGGCCAGGTGATCGGGGTGGAACGGTTCAGGCTGTGCAGCCGGTAGGCCAGCCAGATATAGATGTCGATGCTGGTGCTGTTGTTCTGGATGTGGCGCAGCGCCGGCTCCCAGATCGGTACCGGGTGGGCCTTCAGCTCGCGGAAGAAGGCCTCGGACAGCAGGACGCGGTCCTCCCACAGCGACCCCTGGCCCGGCTCCGCTCCGGCATTGGCCGAGAAATGGATGCCGCCCTTGACGATCGATCCTTTTTCGAAGCCGATGCTGTGGGCATCCTCCCAGGCGAAGGTCAGGTTGCAGGCAGCGATGCGCGAGGCCTGCTCGCGGATGTCGCGGTAGGTCTGGCCGCCGACCGACAGGCCCATGCGGTCCAGCCATTCGTGCATGCTGCGGCCCAGCTCGACCTCGCGGCTGTCGGTCTGGATCGCCCGGGTCTGCAGATAGAGCAGGATCATCCGCGCGCGGCTGCCGTACGGAACGCCGTAAAGCTTAAAGCCACCGTTGCGGATCGGCAGTCGTCCCGGCTCGATCAGCAAGCGGATCTTATGTCCGCGACGCTCCCAAGGCTGGTCGTCGGGAAGACGACGATGCGGCAGAGCCGTCAGCGCAAAACCCGAATAGGTGATGCCAAGCTCTTGCCGCTCCTCTTCGAGGACGGCAGCGGCGACATCGACTAGCGAACGCTGATCCGGATCGGTTTGCAGCGCCTTCGCCTGGTCACGTCCAAGCTGGGTGATCAGGGTGTGTATCTGTCCCATAGCGAGCTGACCTTGGCACGACTTTGCGGTCAACGCTATATCACGGTCGGCTGGTGCCCAGCAATTTGGAGTCTTGTCGCTCAAACTATTTGTACGGTTATTTGATTCAGTTAATAGTTTGCGCGACAAGACTCCAGTAGAGAATCGCGAGTCGCGCGACAAAACTCCAGAACTCCCGCGACAAGACTCCAGCGGATAGTCCCGATTGCCTGTGGATTTTTCGGCCGACGCGACAAGACTCCAGGTGGGACATTTCGATTCGGTCGCGAATCGCTTCCGATTCGCCTTTTTCCGAGTCGCAGAGGTGGATCGACCACGAGTCGCCCGTGATTCCCGTCCCCATGCCTATCCTCCGCGGCGCTGAGTTTGGAGTTCTGTCGCGCCCCTCCCTGTCCGGATTTTCCCGGACCGCCCTTCCCGTTCTTGGCTGCTGGTCTCACGGCGTCCCCGATGCGGGGGCGGGTGGCAGGGGGGCGCGACAAGACTCCAACCGCGACCCTGGCCTTTCGCCCTTGCTCTCCGCTGCCGGGATGGATGGCAGAGGGATGAGGGTAAGGGATTTGGAGTCTTGTCTCGCCCCTTCCCGGATGCCCTTCCCGGATGCCCCTCCCGGACTGGGGGGCTCCGGTCGGGAGAACATCCCTGATCCGGGGAACCCGCTGGTCCGGCGACCCGAACGCCGCATTGTGGACGGGTTTGGCCTGTGCCTTGAGAGAGCCATGGCCTCCAATGGGCAAACATCCTTGATGCGGAAACGGGAAAGGCGTCCGTTCCATCGGGATTGGCGCCTTTCCCGCTTCACGCGGCGGATCAGCCCAGCGTGCGCTTCACGATCAGCGACAGCCTTTCCAGCATCGCCGGATCGCGGTGGGTGGGCGCGGTCATGATGGCGTTGTCGAGCGCGGTGTGGCAGCCCTGGGTGCAGGGACCCTGGCGCCGCGCCACCTTCGGCGCCAGGGCCGAAACCAGCGCGCGCGCCTTGCCGGCGTTGGCGACCACCACCCGGATCACCGCATCGACCGACACATGGTCGTGACCTTCGTGCCAGCAGTCGTAATCGGTGACCATGGCGACGGTCGCGTAGCACATCTCCGCCTCGCGGGCGAGCTTGGCCTCCGGCATGTTGGTCATGCCGATGACGTCGCAGCCCCAGCCGCGGTACAGGTTCGATTCGGCGACGGTGGAGAATTGCGGCCCTTCCATCACCATGTAGGTGCCGCGCCGCTGGCGCGGGATGTTCAGCTCGGCCAGCGTCTCCTCGATCAGGTCGCCCAGCCGTCCGCAGACCGGATGGCCCAGCGCGACATGCGCGACCAGCCCGCTGCCGAAGAAAGTCTTCTCGCGGGCGAAGGTGCGGTCGATGAACTGGTCGATCACCACGAAGGTGCCGGGCGGCAGATGCTCCTTCAGCGAGCCGACCGCGGAGACCGACAGGATCTCGGTCACGCCCAGCTGTTTCAGCGCATGGATGTTGGCGCGGAAATTCAGTTCCGATGGCGGAATGCGGTGGCCGCGGCCATGGCGCGGCAGGAAGACCAGCTTCTGCCCCGCCAACTCGCCCGTCAGCAGCTCGTCCGACGGGTCGCCGAAGGGCGTGGTCACCTTGACCCAGCGGGTGTTCTCCAGCCCGTCGATGTCGTACAGGCCGCTGCCGCCGATCACGCCCAGAACCGTTTCGCCGACCGCATCGTCACTCATGTCCCGCTCTCCCGCGCTGAAGGTCGTGCGACTATTTCGGGCGCACCGGGGGAAAGCAACAGCGGACCGCGGGCGGGCCCGCCCGTTCGGCCACACCACCGCCTCGACCGGTCGGCGCCGCCATGGCGCCTGTTCCCTCCTGGTTTTCCTCGACTTACCTGAAGGCGGTAATCCCTGGCCGGAATGTCGGATGGGTCTCGGAGGGGTGCTTGTGAAGGGCGGAAAACGCGGTCTATAACGAACCGCCATGGCGCTGCCCGTTGGTTCCGACCTTCGGTTTTCCGGCGACCGACCACATGATCACACAACAGATGGCGGCAGGATGAACGGCAATTCCGCGCAGAAGATCGTCCCGGTGCTGCTGTCCGGCGGTACGGGGTCCCGTTTGTGGCCCTTGTCGCGCGAACTGTATCCCAAGCAGTTCCTGCCGCTCTGCTCCGACCGGACGATGCTGCAGGACACCGCGCTGCGGGTCAGCGCGCAACCCGGCTTCACTCGGGGAGATACGGCCGCGGAAGCCGCCTTCTCGGCTCCCCTGGTGATCTGCAACCAGGAACACCGCTTCCTGGCCGCCGAGCAGCTGCGCCAGTCGCGCTGCGAGCCGCGCGGCATCATCCTGGAGCCGGCCGGCCGCAACACCGCCGCCGCCTGCGCGCTCGCCGCCCTGGCGGTCGCGGCCGACGATCCGGACGCGCTTCTTCTGATCCTGCCGGCCGACCACGAGATCCGCGACGCCGAGGCCTTCCGCAGCGCTGTCGCCATCGCCGCCCGGGCCGCCCGGGCCGGCCGCCTCGTCACCTTCGGCATCACCCCGACCCGGCCGGAGACCGGCTACGGCTACATCCGCCGCGGCCATTCGATGGACGAGGCCGACGGCGCCTACAACGTCGCCGCCTTCGTCGAGAAGCCGTCGCTGGAGGTGGCGGAGCGCTATCTCGCCGAGGGCACCTATGCCTGGAACAGCGGCATGTTCCTGTTCCCCGCCGGCCGCCTGCTGGCCGAGCTGGAGCGCCATGCCCCGGCGGTGCTGGCCGCCTGCCGCGAGGCGCTGGACCAGGGGTCGAAGGACCTCGACTTCTTCCGCCTGGACGCCGCCGCCTTCGCCAAGACGCCAAGCATCTCCATCGACTATGCGGTGATGGAGCGCACCGACCGCGCCGCCGTCGTCCCCTGCGAGATCGGCTGGACCGACGTCGGCGCCTGGTCGGCGCTGTGGGATGTCGGGGCCAAGGACGGGGAGGGCAACGTCGTCGTCGGCGACGTGCTGCTGGAAGGCGCCCGCGACTGCTACGTCCGCAGCGACAACCACCTGACCGCCGTGGTCGGGGTGGAGAACGCCGTGGTCGTCGTGGTGGACGACGCCGTGCTGGTCGCCGACCGCTCCCAGGCGCAGGACGTCAAGCGCATCGTCGACCGGCTGAAGGCCGAGGGGCGCAGCGAGTCCGTCAGCCACCGCCGGGTCCACCGCCCCTGGGGCTCCTACCAGTCGCTGCACACCGGCGACCGCTTCCAGGTGAAGAGCCTGACCATCGCCCCCGGTTCGCGCCTGTCCTTGCAGAAGCACCATCACCGCGCCGAGCACTGGGTGGTGGTCAACGGCACCGCGCTGGTCACCCGCGGCGAGGAGCAGGTGATGGTCTACGAGAACCAGTCGATCTACATCCCGATCGGCACGGTCCACCGGCTGGAGAACCCCGGCAAGGTGCCGCTGACCATCATCGAGGTGCAGTCCGGCTCCTATCTGGGCGAGGACGACATCGTCCGGCTCGAGGACGTCTACGGCCGCAACTGAGCGGCCGACCGCGGGGAGACCCAAGCGCGAGCGCCGCTTGTGTCTTCCTGCGGTCCTGGGCAATGGCGGCTTGGTCCGGGTCGCCGCCTTCCGGTAGAAAGAGGATGCGAGGGTGCCGCAGCGGCGCCCCGCCTTCTGCTGCCGGGATGATCATGACCATCGAGCCGCCGCCGGACGACCGCATCCCCGAACTCTATGCCGACGGGGTCTTCGACATCGGCTTCGGCAACGGCATGGTCCGCATCGACCTGTTCAGCCTGTCGGCCCTGCGCAAGGACGACAACGGCCAGCCGCTGCCCGCCATCCGCCAGCGGGTGGTGATGAGCCTGCCGGGTTTCCTCGCCAGCCTCTCGGCACTCGAGGGCATGCGCCAGCGGCTGGAGGCCGCCGGCGTGCTGCCGCCCGGGACCGGTGCGGTGCCGGCTCCCGCGGCTTCCGTCGCTCCGGCCTTCCAGAGTCCGGTTCAGGCACCGGTGCAGGCGAAGCCCGCTTCCCCGGCCACCCCGCCCGGACGGCCCCGCTCACCGAATTTCGGCTGACCGATGCCGGACGCCAGCACGACCGTCGCGGCTCCGCCTTCCGGCCCCGATGCCGCTCCTGACCGCGACGAAAGCACCGCGCTGCGCTGCCTGACGCTGGTGGCGCGCCATCACGGTCTGCCGGCTTCGCCGTCCGCCCTGCGCGCCCGCGTCGCCCCAGGTCCCGGCGGACCGGACGGCGAGCCGTCGACAGCCGACCTGCTGCGCATCGCCGCCGCCGCCGGCTTCAAGGCGACCGCCCGCCGGCTGGACTGGAAAGCCTTGCAGGCCCTTCCCCCCGTCTTCCCGTTGCTGGCGCGGCTGTCCAACGGCAACACCGTCATCCTGGTCGGGCTGTCGCGTCCTGCGAACTCCGTCGAGGAGCCGTTGGTCGGTGTCGTCGACCCGCTGGCCGACCGGCTGGACGTCATCGACGTGCCGCGCGACCGTTTCCTGGAGCGCTGGGACGGCGAACTGGTCTTCCTCAAGCCGCGCCGCGGCCTCGCCGATCCGCGCCAGCCCTTCGGCCTGCGCTGGTTCGTGCCGGAGATCCTGCGCCAGAAATCCGCCTTCCGCGACGTGGTGGTGGCGGCGCTGGTGCTGCACGCGCTCGCCCTCGCCGTCCCGGTCTATTTCCAGATCGTGATCGACAAGGTGCTGGTGAACGAGACCGTCGCCACCCTGCAGGTGCTGACCGTCGGCGTGCTGGGCGCCCTGCTGTTCGAGGCGGGCTTCCGCTTCCTGCGCCAGTTCATCCTGCTGGCGGCGGCCAACCGCATCGACATCCGCCTCCTGAACCGCACCTTCGGCCATCTGCTCGACCTGCCGATCACCTTCTTCGACGGGCATTCGGCCGGCGTCACCGTGCGCCACATGCAGCAGGTCGAGCGCATCCGCGAGTTCCTGACCGGCAACCTCTTGTCCACCGTGCTGGACAGCCTGGTGCTGCTGGTCTTCCTGCCGGTGCTGTTCTTCTATTCGGTCAAGCTGACGCTGGTCGCCCTGCTGTTCGCCGGCCTGATCGCCGGGGTGGTGGTGGCATTGGTGCCGGTCTACCGCAGCCGTCTCGGCGACCTCTACAACGCCGACGCCGAGCGGCAGGCCATGCTGGTGGAGACCATCCACGGCATGCGCACCGTCAAGTCCTCCGCGCTGGAACCGCAGCAGCGCCGGGCTTGGGACCGCAAGGCGGCCCGCGCGGTGACCAGCCATTACCGGGTCGGCCGAATCTCCATCGCCGCCCGCACGGTGACCGAGTTCCTGGAGAAGGCGATGATGGTGGCGGTGGTCGCCGTCGGCGCCTTCGACGTCTTCGACCGCCAGCTGTCGGTCGGCGCGCTGATCGCCTTCCAGATGCTGTCGGGCCGGGTGGTGACGCCGCTGGTCCAGATCGTCTCGCTGATCCACCAGTATCAGGAAACGGCGCTCTCGGTGCGCATGCTGGGCGAGGTGATGAACCACCCGGCCGAACCCAGGCGCGAGGGCAGCGGCGCCTGCCCCGCCCTGATCGGCCGCATCGAGATCGAGGGGCTCGGCTTCCGCTACGACCGCAACCGCCCGGCGGCGCTCGACGGCGTCACCCTGACCGTGCCGGCCGGCTCCGTCGTCGGGCTGGTCGGGCGCAGCGGCTCGGGCAAGAGCACGCTGATGCGGCTGCTCCAGGGTTTCTACCCGGTGCAGGAGGGCAGCATCCGCTATGACGGGCTCGACATCCGCGAGCTGGATCTGGCCCATCTGCGCCGCTCCATCGGCGTCGTGCTTCAGGAGAATTTCCTGTTCCGCGGCACCATCCGCGACAACATCGCCATGACCATGCCCGAGGCCAGCCGCGAGGAGATCGTCGAGGCCGCCCGGCTGGCCGGCGCCGACGAGTTCATCCACCGCCTGCCCGACGGCTACGACACGGTGGTGGAGGAGGGGGCGAGCAACCTGTCCGGCGGCCAGAAGCAGCGCATCGCCATCGCCCGCGCCCTGCTGCCCCAACCGCGCCTGCTGATCCTGGACGAGGCGACCAGCGCGCTCGACCCCGACAGCGAGGCCATCGTCATGGCCAACCTGCGCCGCATCGCCCATGGCCGCACCGTGCTGATCGTCACCCACCGGCTGTCAACCCTGACCGGCTGCGACACCATCGCCGTGCTGGAGCAGGGCCGGCTGCTCGACCTCGCCCCCCACCCAATCCTGCTCGACCGCTGCGCCGAATACCGGCATCTGTGGCAGCAGCAGAACCGGGGGCGCTGAGCCATGCCCGACACGCGGATGCCCGGAACGGAACAGGACGCGGAAATGGTGGAGACCGGCCGAGAGGTCGTCCCGGCCAAGGCCGACCCTGTTCCTGCGTCTCCCCCCGACCGCCGCCGCGCCACCTTGCCGGCCCCGTCGGCCCCGCCGCCGGGTTTCGCGTTGGATTACCTGCCGGACGGGGCGGCCATCGAGCATGCGCCGCTGCCTCGGGCGGCGCGCTCCACCCTCTATGTGCTGGCCGGGCTGCTGGTGGCGCTGGTTCTGTGGGCCGGCTTCGCCCAGGTCGACCGCATCGTCACCGCCGGCGGCCGGCTGGTGACCACGGCGCCGCTGGTGGTGGCCCAACCGCTGGAAACCGCGGTGGTGCGCGGCATCGACGTGCAGGTCGGCGACCGCGTCCGCGCCGGCGACCGGCTGGCGACGCTCGACCCCACCTTCGCCGCGGCGGATCTGGCCGACCTGACCGCCAAGCTCGCCAGCGTCGAGGCCCAGACCGGCCGGCTGCGCGCCGAGCTGGACGGCGGAGACTACGCCCCCGCCGCCAACAGCCCGGACGCAGCCGTGCAGGCCGCCATCCTGGAGCGCCGCCGCGCCGAGTACCGCTCCCGCCTCGCTTCGCTGGACGAGAAGGCGGGCCAGCTGGACAGCGCCATCGCCGCCAGCCGCCGCGCCCAGGCCGGCCTTGCCGAGCGGCTCGCCGTGGTCGGCGAGGTGGAGGACATCCGACGCCAGCTTCAGGAGCGCCAGACCGGCTCCCGCCTGACTTACCTGGAGGCGCGGATCGAGCGGCTGCGCATGCGCGACGACCTCGTTGCCCTGCAGGACCGCGAGCGGGAGAGCGCGCACGAGCTGCGCGGCGTCCAGGCCGACCGCGCCGCCTTCATCGACGAATGGCGGCGCAAGACGGCGGAGGAGCTGGTGGAGCAGACCCGCCAGCGGGCCACCCTGGTCGAACAGATCGCCAAGGCCGAGCGCCGCCGCTCGCTGGTCACCCTGACCGCCCCGGTCGACGCGGTGGTGCTGGAGGTCGCTAGGCGCTCCGTCGGCTCGGTCGTCAGGGAGGCCGAGCCGCTGGTCACCCTGGTCCCCGCCGACGTGCCGCTGGAGGTGGAGGCGGAGATCCCGTCGCGCGACATCGGCATGGTCCGGGTCGGCGATGTCGTGCGGGTGAAGCTGGACGCCTTCCCCTTCCAGCGCCACGGCACCCTGCCCGGCGAAATCCGCACCATCAGCGCCGACGCCTTCACCCACGATCCCCAGGGCGCCCAGGGTGCCGCCAACCCCATGGGCTCCGACGGTCCCCGGCCGGCCGCCGGCGCCGTCTTCCGCACCCGCATCCGCCTGACCGGCACCCGGCTGGAGGCGGTGCCCGAGGGCACGCTGCTGAGCCCCGGCATGGTCGCCTCGTCGGAGATCCGGGTCGGCACCCGGTCGGTGCTGTCCTACTTCCTCTACCCGGTCATCCGCGTGCTGGACGAGAGCATTCGCGAGCCCTAGGGATGAGAGTCCCTTCTATGGCGAGGACTTTTCCATGGCGAGGGCTTTCCAGATGGATGCGTCTGTTCCAATGATGGTAGGTATGGCCCGTCCACGTGGATAGTCGATCCGCCGGGTCCTGTGCCGGAAGAGCGGTTTGCCGTTCCGGCCGTGCCATGGCTTGCGGCCCATTTCCAGCCATTGTGATTCCCGCCATGTCTTTTGCACCCGATCATAGAGACCCGCAGCTCCGTCCGGGCCGGTTCTGGATGTCCACCTATGCGCTGACCACCCTGATTTTCATCTGGCTGATGGCCAACCTGCCGCTGGTGGCGATCCCAGAGGCGACTTATGATGATGCTTTGTTCGTTCGGCAGGCGGTCAACCTACTGGGTGGACGCTGGCTCGGCGACTATGACAACTTCACCCTGGCGAAGGGGCCCTTCTATCCGGTGTGGATTGCCTTCAGCTGGCTGGCTGGGCTTCCGATCCTGGTGTCTCAAGGCATTGCTTACGCTTTGGCCTGCCTGGTCCTGGTCCGTGGATTGCGTGGCTGGCTGCCCCGTAGCAACGCCGGCGAAGCGGCTGCCTTCGGGCTGTTCCTGCTGCTGCTGTTCAATCCGATGACTTACAGTCTCGGTCAGATGCGGGTGATGCGCGAAGGCATCTATGTTCCGCTGACCGTCCTGCTGTTCGGGCTTGGCATCTGGTGGTTCCGCTGGCGAAATCGCGGGTTGCCGCGCCGCATCCTGCTTGCCGGTGGGATGGGGGTGGTGCTTGGCTTGTTCTGGTGTACGCGCGAGGAGGGGCTGTGGGTCCTGCCGGCCTTCGCTGCCGGCTTCGGGCTGGTCCTGCTGATGCACCTTCTGACGGAAGGGGCCGATGGACGTTTGCGTTTTGCTGTCCGCCTCTCCAGAGGGACGGTGGGCCGGATTGCTGGGGCTCTGATTGTCGAGGCCGGGATCGCCGGTTTGGCGGCGGGTGCCGCCCTGCTGGTGATCGGCGGTTTCGGCTGGATGAACCAGCGCCATTATGGCGTTTCCGACGTGGTGGAGTTCAAGCAGCGGGAATTCGTGAGTGCCTACGGTTCGCTGTCGCGGATACGGCACCGTACGCCCTGGACCCCTTATGTGGTGATCCCACGCGAGGTGCTGGAGCGCGTTTATCCGGTCAGTTCCGCGGCGGCAGAACTGCGGCCTTATTTCGATAGCGCCGCTCCGGACGGGATGGAGCAGATCGGTTGCGCCACCTACAACGTCACGCCTTGCGATGGCGAGATCCGCGCCGGCTGGTTTATGTGGGCGCTGCGTGATGCGACCGCACAGGCCGGCCATTACCGTTCCGCTACCGAGGCGAAGGATTTTTATCGCCGTATGACCAGGGAGATCGACATGGCCTGCAACGATGGCCGGCTCGATTGCCTCCCGTCGCGGGTGACCATGGTTCCCCCCTTCCGTGCGGAATATATCTGGTCGACGCTGCAGGCGGCAGGAAGGATGATCGGCTTCCTGGCGACGATGGAAAGTGCCGGGGTGCCACGCTCGGCAATGTCCTGCATGGTTGATGATTGCGGGCAGAATCCGACGCGCTCGGTCTTCCTGGACATGGTCCGTTCGCCCTTGTTCACCCATGCGCCCTGGCTGCGCACCTCCACCGAATTTCAGCGCCGCAGCCAGGAGAGCGGAAGTCTACCTTTCCAGCGCCGTACCACTGCGGTCGCCACTTTACTGGATACCGTCGCTGTGGCCTACCGGACTGTCCTGCCCATTCTGCTGGGTGCCGGTCTGATTGGTGTCGCGGTTGCGGTTGCGATCGCCATTCGCCTTCGTCGGATCGACCCGTTGCTGCTGGTCGCCGGGTTCGCTGCTCTGTTGGTGCTGTCGCGGGCTGCGTTGCTGTCAGTCCTGGAGGCTACCGCGATCCCCAGTATGAACTCGCTCTACCTGTCGCCGGCCTATCCAATGCTGATTCTGTTCGGTGTGACGGGTGTGGCGGGGGCTGTGCGTATGCTGGCCCGCCGCGAAGACACCGGTTCCGTCCGGCCTCCGGTTGCTGAACTGGTCAGGGAGTAGGCGGGAACAGCCGCTGCGACCGGATGAAGGACCGTGATGGTCTTGCCCGGCCAGTCCTGCCGCGCAGTGGTACCGGCGCTTACCCACGCGCAAAGGGGTAATGCGCCGGGGCGGCTTTCTCCCTCCGGCCTCTCCGGAAGCCCTTGTTCTAAGCCGGAAAACCTGATGTCGAGGGTTGCAGACGCGCTACTTTCAGGTGGATGCGACCCAACGACGAAGAGCAGACATGACCACGAGCGAGAACGCGACCGTGCTGGTGACCGGCGGCGCCGGCTATATCGGCTCCCACGTGGTGCTGGCGCTGCGCGACCAGGGACGCGCCGTCGTTGTGCTGGACGACCTGTCCACCGGCCGGCGCTCTGCCCTGCCCGACGGCGTGCCCCTGGTCGAAGGCGATGTCGGCGACAAGGCCCTGCTGGCCGACGTCTTCGCCCGCCACGGCATCGGCACCGTCCTGCATTTCGCCGGCAGCATCGTCGTGCCGGAATCGGTGGAGCGGCCCCTCGCCTACTACCGCAACAACACGGTCAAGAGCCACGCCCTGATCGAGGCCTGCGTGGAGGCCGGCATCGGCCGCTTCATCTTCTCCTCCACCGCCGCCGTCTACGGCATGCCGGAGCGGCTGCCGATCGACGAGCAGACCCCGACGAAGCCGATCAACCCCTACGGCTCCTCCAAGCTGATGACGGAGTGGATGCTGCGCGACACGGCGGCGGCGCACGACCTGCGTTACGTGGCGCTCCGCTATTTCAACGTCGCCGGGGCCGACCCGCAGGGCCGTTCGGGGCAGGTGTCGAAGGTCGCCACCCACCTGATCAAGATCGCCGCCCAGACCGTCACCGGCCAGCGGGCGGAGTTGCAGATCTACGGCGACGATTACGACACGCCCGATGGGACCTGCGTGCGCGACTACATCCATGTCAGCGACCTCGCCGACGCCCATGTCGCGGCGCTCCGCCATCTGGAGGCCGGCGGCAGCTCGGAGGTGCTGAACTGCGGCTATGGCCGCGGCTATTCGGTGCGCGAGGTGCTGGCGATGGTGGAGCGGGTGACCGGCAAGCCGCTGCCCATGCGCATCGGCCCGCGCCGTGCCGGCGATCCTCCGGCCCTGGTGGCGGGGGTGGAGCGGATCGGGCGGACGCTGGACTGGACGCCGCGCCATGCCGATCTGGAGACCATCGTCGCCTCCGCCCTGGCCTGGGAGGAGCGGCTGGTCCGTCAGGGCTGAGGCCGGGCTTGAAAAAGCGGGGGCGCCGGTTGCATGGCCGGCGCCCGTCGGTTTTCAGGCCATCCGCCGTCAGGCGAAGAAGCGGTCGCGGAAATAGGCGATGGTGCGCTCCAGACCCTCGTCCAGCGGTACCGCCGGTTCCCAGCCCATCAGGGCACGGGCCTTTGCGATGTCGGGGCGGCGCTGCTTGGGGTCGTCCTGCGGCAGCGGCTTGTGCGCGATCGTCGAGGCCGAGCGGGTCAGGCGGATCACCTTCTCCGCCAGTTCCAGCATGGTGAATTCACCGGGATTGCCCAGGTTGATCGGGCCGGTGACGTCCGCCGGCGTGGCCATGAAGCGCAGGAAGCCTTCGATCAGGTCGTCGACATAGCAGAAGGACCGCGTCTGCTGGCCGTCGCCGTAGATGGTGATCGGCTCGCCCTTCAGCGCCTGGATGATGAAGTTCGACACCACGCGCCCGTCGTTGGGGTGCATGCGCGGACCGTAGGTGTTGAAGATGCGGATGACCTTGATCGACAGCTTGTGCTGGCGGTGATAGTCGAAGAACAGCGTCTCGGCGCAGCGCTTGCCCTCGTCATAGCAGGCGCGCGGGCCGATCGTGTTCACGTTGCCCCAATACTCCTCCGGCTGCGGATGCACCGCCGGGTCGCCGTAGACCTCCGAGGTCGAGGCCTGCATGATCCGGGCGTCGACCCGCTTGGCCAGCCCCAGCATGTTGATGGCGCCATGCACGCTGGTCTTGGTCGTCTGCACCGGGTCGTGCTGGTAATGGACCGGCGAGGCCGGGCAGGCGAGATTGTAGATCTCGTCCACCTCGACATAGAGCGGAAACGTCACGTCGTGGCGCATCAGCTCGAAATGCGGGTTGTCCAGCAGGTGCAGGACGTTGTCGCGGCTGCCGGTGAAGAAGTTGTCGACGCACAGCACGTCGCTTCCGGCCGCCAGCAGCCGGTCGCACAGGTGGGATCCCAGGAAGCCGGCGCCGCCGGTGACGAGAACACGCTTTCGGTTGGTGAGAGCCGGCAAGGCTGTCTTCCTGTATTGCTGTTGGCGTTGGCGTTGCTTCGGCGGTGCCCGGCGGTCGTCAGTAAGCGGATCGCCGGTCAACCACGAAGGGGCAACGCGCCAGGGGAGCCACTTGATCCTTCAGCCGAGCAGCCCGAGCAGATAGCGTCCGTAGTCGTTCTTCTTCAGCGGCTCGGCCAGACGGCTGACCTGTTCGGCGTCGATCCAGCCGGAGGTGTAGGCGATCTCCTCCGGGCAGGCGATCTGCAGGCCCTGGCGGTGCTGGATGGTGCGGACGAACTCCGCCGCCTCCAGCAGGCTGTCGTGGGTGCCGGTGTCGAACCAGCCATAGCCGCGGCCCATCTGTTCGACCGACAGCTTGCCCAGGTCGAGATAGGCGGCATTGACCGAGGTGATCTCCAGCTCGCCACGCGCCGACGGCTTCACCGCGGCGGCGATGTCCAGCACGTCGTTGTCGTAGAAGTAGAGACCCGTCACCGCCCATTTGGAGCGCGGAGCGGTGGGCTTCTCCTCGATGCTCAGTGCCCGGCCCTGGCTGTCGAACTCCACCACGCCGTAGCGTTCGGGGTCGCGCACGGCATAGGCGAAGACGCTGGCGCCCTCGGTCTTCTCGCCGGCGGCGCGCAGGATGTTGGTCAGGCCGTGGCCGTAGAAGATGTTGTCGCCGAGAACGAGCGCGCAACTGTCGTTGCCGACGAACTCGCGGCCGATGATGAAGGCCTGGGCCAGCCCGTCGGGCGAGGGCTGGATGGCCCAGCTCAGGTTCACGCCCCACTGCGACCCGTCGCCCAGCACCGTCTGGAACAGCGGCTGGTCGTGCGGCGTGGTGATGACCAGGATGTCGCGGATGCCCGCCAGCATCAGGGTGCTGAGCGGGAAATAGATCATCGGCTTGTCGTAGATTGGCAGCAGCTGCTTGCTGATCGCCCGTGTCACCGGATAGAGCCGGGTGCCGGACCCGCCGGCCAGGATGATGCCCTTCATGGTCTTCGTCCTCACGCCTGCGGCGGGTTGGTGAACAGCTCGTCGATCACGCGGTCCACGCTCTCGCGCCAGGGCGGGCAGGATACGCCGAGACGCTCCTTGGCGCGGGAACAGTCGAGCCGCGAATTGGCCGGACGGCGCGCCGGGGTCGGATAGTCGGCCGTGCCGATGGCGGATAGGCGCGGCCGCTTGCCGGTGCGCTCTTCCAGCCGCTGGAAGATGTGCTCGGCGAAATCGTGCCAGGTGGTGTAGCCGCTGCCGGTCAGGTGGTAGGTGCCCCAGGCGGCGCTGCCGGTCTTCTCTATGGTCCCGGCGATCTGCACGATGGCAGCGGCAAGGTCGGCGGCGGCGGTGGGGGAGCCGTGCTGGTCGGCGACCACCTGCATCTCCTCGCGCTCCTTGCCGAAGCGCAGCATCGTCTTGACGAAGTTGTTGCCGTAGGCGCTGTAGACCCAGGAGGTGCGCAGGATGACGTGATGCGGGGAGGCCTGGCGCACCGCCTCCTCGCCCGCCGCCTTGCTGGCGCCATAGACGCCCAGCGGGTTGACCGGGTCGTCCTCGGTATAGATGCCGTCCTTCGTCCCGTCGAACACATAGTCGGTCGACACATGGATGAAGGGGATGCCGCGCGCCGCGCAGGCCGCCGCCATGGCGCCCGGCCCGTCGCGGTTGATGGCGAAGGAGAGCTCCACCTCGCTCTCGGCCTTGTCGACGGCGGTGTGGGCGGTGGCGTTGACCAGCAGGTCCGGCGCGTGGGCGGCGACCGCCTTTTCCACGTCGCCCGGCCGGGTCACGTCGAACTCGGGATAGGGCAGCCCCACCACATCGGTGCCCGGCGCCCAGTGGGCCCGCATCAGCTCGAAGCCGAGTTGGCCGTTGCTGCCGAGGACGAGAACCTTCATTGGGCGGCCCCCTCTTCCTTGAGGCCGAGCCGTTCGCCCTGGTAGGAGCCGTTCAGGATGGCCTGCCACCAGTCGCGGTTCTCCAGATACCAGGCGACCGTCTTGCGCAGGCCGCTCTCGAAGGTCTCCTGCGGCGTCCAGCCCAGCTCGCGCTCGATCTTGCCGGCGTCGATGGCATAGCGCTTGTCGTGGCCGGGGCGGTCGGTGACGAAGCTGATCAGGCGGTCGTGCGGGGCGCCGGCCGGGTCCATCTCGTCCAGATGCGCGCAGATGGCGCGGACGACCTCCAGGTTGGTGCGCTCGTTGTGGCCGCCGATGTTGTAGCTCTCGCCGACCCGGCCCTTCTCCAGCACCAGCCGCAGCGCGCGGGCGTGGTCCTCCACATAGAGCCAGTCGCGGATGTTGTCGCCCTTGCCGTAGACCGGCAGCTTCTCGCCCGCCAGACCCTTCAGGATCATCAGCGGGATCAGCTTCTCCGGGAAATGGTAGGGGCCGTAATTGTTGGAGCAGTTGGTCAGCACCACCGGCAGCCCGTAGGTCTCGTGCCAGGCGCGGACCAGATGGTCGCTCGACGCCTTGCTGGCCGAATAGGGCGAGTTGGGGCTGTAGGCGGTGGCCTCGGTGAAGAAGCCGTCGTCGCCCAGCGTGCCGAACACCTCGTCGGTGGAGATGTGGTGGAAGCGGAAGGCCTGCTTGCGGTCGGCCGGCAGAGCCGACCAGTAGCCGCGTGCCGCCTCCAGCAGGCGGAAGGTGCCGACCACGTTGGTCTGGATGAACTCGCCCGGCCCGTCGATCGAACGGTCGACGTGGGATTCGGCGGCCAGATGCATCACCGCGTCGGGCTGGTGGGTCTCAAAGACCCGGCGCAGTTCGGCGGCATCGCAGATGTCGACCTTCTCGAAGGCGTAGCGCGGATTGCCCTCGGCCCCCGGCAGGGAGGACAGGTTGGCCGCGTAGGTCAGCTTGTCGAGGTTGACGATCTTCAGGTCGGTCTCGGCCAGGAATTGCCGAACGACGGCCGAACCGATGAATCCGGCACCGCCGGTGACGAGAACGCACTTCATCAAAACACCTGTGCCCTGTCAGAGACGAACGCGCGGCTTGGGAAGACCCTTGCCCCGTCAGACCGGTTCCGGAGAGCTGCTCTTCTTCAGAACAGCTCCGCCGCGTCGATCAGACGGGGATTCTTCTGGTCCTTGTCCGACAGCCGTGCCTTGCCATCGGCAAGCGGCCATTCGATGCCCAGATCGGGGTCGTTCCACAAAATCCCGCGGTCATGCTCCGGCGAATAGAAGTTGGTCACCTTGTAGATGACTTCGGTGTCCGGTTCCAGCGTGCAGAAACCGTGGGCGAAGCCGACCGGCACCAGGATCTGGTTCCATTCCTCCGCGCTGACGATGGCCGAGACATGCTGTCCGAAGGTCGGCGAGTCACGCCGGATGTCCACCGCCACGTCGAAGACGGCGCCGCGCACCACGCGCAGCAGCTTGTCCTGGGCGAAGGGAGGAAGCTGGTAATGCAGGCCGCGAACGGTGCCGACCTCGGCCGAGAGCGACTGGTTGTCCTGCACGAAGTCGAGAAGAAGCCCGGCCGCGTCGAACACCCGCTTGCTGTAGGTCTCCGAGAAGAACCCGCGATGGTCGCCGAACTTCTTCGGCCGGATGATCTTCACATCGGGGATGGCAAGCGAGACGATGTCCATGGTGATCGAGATCCTTAAGGTCTGCGCGGTCTGGTAGCCTGTCGGAATGCCGGCTGGAGGTCCGGCCTGCGGCGGCGCATCATACAGAATTTGCCTGGCTGGGAGGCGCGACATGTAGGACGTCCGGAAAGTCTTCCATCCAGTGAGGCAAACGCGCATCGGATGCAGTCCGGGAAATCCGCAAGGCATGGGCGGGTTCCCGACCGGAGCCCCCAGCCGGAGCCCCAGCCGGAGCCATCGACGCCCTGCTGCGGCACGCCGGACATGCCTTCTTCCGCCGCCTTTCGCCGCGCCACGATGGGGCTGGAGCCGCGCCGCTCCCACGCCGTCGCCGGCCCGGCTGCGAAGCCCTGGAGGAGCCGGACGGTTGCCTTGACACGTCTGAGTTTTGCGTTCACCAAAGGACCCCCCGAGTTTTTACCATGCAAGCGTCCTTTATCCTCCTGGCCATCCTCCTGGCCATCCCTCTGGCGTCCATTCGATCCGGATCATGACGATTTCCTCCGCACTCCATCAGAACGCTGCCGATCAGCTGGCCCAGCGGCTTCCCGCCACCGCTGCCGCCGAGGGGGGGGAGGATTTGTCCTGGCTTCACCGTCCCATCGCCTTCGACGAACCGAACCGGCTGGTGTTTCCACCGCCCTGGTCCGGGCACATCCCCTTCGCATTCTGGCTGATCGAGGCGATGAAGCCCGAGACGCTGGTCGAGCTCGGGACGCACAGCGGCAATTCCTACTGCGCCTTCCTTCAGGCCATCGTCAAATGCGGCTTGGCGGCATCCTGCTTCGCCGTCGATACCTGGGAGGGAGACCCCCAGGCCGGCTTCTACGGGGACAAGGTCTACGACGACCTGCGGGCCCATCACGACCCGCTCTATGCCGGATTCTCCCGCCTGTTGCGGATGACCTTCGACGAGGCGCTGACGCGCGTCGAGGACGGCACGGTCGACCTGCTGCACATCGACGGCCTCCACACCTACGAGGCGGTCTCCCACGACTTCCATGGTTGGCTGCCGAAGATGAGCCGGCGGGGCGTCGTCCTTTTCCACGACGTCAACGTCCGCGACGGCGACTTCGGGGTCTGGCGTCTGTGGGACGAGCTGCGCGCCACCTATCCGACCTTCACCTTCCTGCATTCCAACGGTCTCGGCGTCGCCTATGTCGGCGCGCCGGACGCGGCGCCCGATGCGGTCCGCTGGTTGACCGGGGCCGACGCCGATTCCGACCGCCGCGCCACCGTCCGGCGTTTCTTCTCCCGGCTCGGACAGGGATGCATCGACCGGACATGGTCGCAACACCGTGGCGCGCAGCTGGTCGAGCTGGAGGCGCATGCCAGGGGGCTGCAGGCCCAGGTCGCCGACCGTGAAGGCCAGATCGAGACGCTCACCCGCTGGGTCGCGGATCGTGACGGCGCCATCGGCGAGTTGAAGGGGCATGCACAGGCCGTGGAGACCGCCCGGGAGACCGCACAGAGCGAGGCGGCGCGGCTCGGCGCGGAACTGGCCGTGGCATCGGGACAGATCGATGCACACATCGCGCATGTCGGCGAGCTGTCGGCCACCAACAGCCAGCTGTCGCTTCACAACGGTCAGCTGTCGGCCGCGCTGGAGGCGGCCCATGCGGAGATCGGCCGGCTTACCCATCAACTGGCGGCGCTTTACACGTCCACCTCCTGGCGGAGCACGAGCGGCCTGCGCTTCGGGTCGCGCGCCGCGCGCCGCATCCTGCGCGGTCTTGCCGCCCTGATCCGCCAGCGGGATGGGCACCCGCAGCACGAGACCCAGCTTCCTGTTCCAGACGCCCCGACCTACGAAAACCGCCCTGTCGAATCCGACTCTGCGGTCGGGGAGCCGGTGGCCCCCCGCGAGATCGCCCGCCCGATCGAAATCGATTATTCGGTCGCCGTGCCCTTCGGCTACGCGCCCGGCCTCCCGGCCGTGCGGCCGTCGCTGGCGGTCGTCTGCCACCTCTACCACGACAATCTGGCGGTCGAGTTCCGGACCTACTTCCTCAATCTGCCGGCCGGGACCGACATCTTCATCACGACCGACACCCAGGCCAAGAGAACCGTCATCGAAAGGGCGTTCTCCGGCTGGGATCGCGGAGCGGTCGAGGTGCGGGTCACGCCGAACCGGGGGCGGGACATCGCCCCGAAGCTGGTGGGCCTGCGCGACGTCCATGAGCGCTACGAACTGGTGCTGCACCTCCATTCCAAGCAGTCCTACCATGCCGATGTGCTCGCCAACTGGCGCGGCTTCATCCTGGAGAACATGCTGGGGTCGCCGCAGATCGTGGCGAGCGTTCTCGACGCCTTCACCCGGCGTCCCGATCTCGGGATCGTCACCTCCCAGCATTTCGAGCCGGTGCGGCACTGGATCAACTGGGGCGGCGATTTCCCGCTGGCCAGCAGCCTAGCGGAGCGCATGGGGCTGTCGCTGTCGGAGGAGACGGTGCTCGACTTCCCCTCGGGCTCGATGTTCTGGGCACGCTCGGCGGCTCTGCGCCCCCTGCTCGATCTGAAGCTGGGGTTCGAGGATTTCCCGGAGGAGGCGGGGCAGATCGACGAGACGCCCGCCCACGCCGTGGAGCGCCTGTACTATCATGTGTGCGAGCATGCGGGCTTCAACTGGGTCAAGATCGCCCGTCCGTCGCTGTTCGCGGCCACGCCGGCGATCATCACCCTGGAAAAGCCGGACGATCTCGACCGCTTCATCGAGCTGCGCGGCCTCCGGCTGACGGGCCCCGACACCCCGAAGCCGCGCGCCGCGCATCCGGCGCCCATCGCGGCCCCGGGCGGCGACCTGATCGCCCTGCGCACCGCGCGGGCTCTCGGCGCCGACCTCGCCCTCGACCCGCGCATGAAGGTCGCGGTCGGCATCCTCACCTACAACGGCGATCCTGACGCGCTGCGGCTCGTCGCGGAAAGCGCGCGGATCGCGCTGGAGCGGGCGGGATGCGGGACGGCGGGGGCGCTGTTCGTGCTCGACAACGGCAGCGACACCAGCGGCATCCTCGCCCAGGCGCCGGATCTCCACCGGCTGGAGACGGTCGGAAACATCGGGTTCGGCGCCGGCCACAACCGGCTGATGGCGCGCGCCTTCGAATGGGGGGCCGATGTCTACGTCGCGACCAACCCCGACGGCGCCCTCCACCCCGATGCGCTCGCGGCGATGCTGCGCATGATGGAGGCCAACGGCCGCCGCGCCCTGGTCGAGGCCCGGCAGTTCCCGGCCGAGCACCCCAAGCAGTACGACCCCTTCACCTTCGAGACGCCCTGGGTTTCGGGCGCCTGTCTCGCCATCCCGCGCGCGGCCTTCGAGGAGTTGGGCGGCTTCGACGACGCGTTCTTCATGTATTGCGAGGATGTCGACCTCTCCTGGCGCGCCAAGGCCGCCGGCTTCGTGCTGCGCCTCTGCCCGACCGCGTCCTTCCTCCACCATGTGACCAACCGCCCGCGCGATCCCAGGGTTTTGCGGATGATCTTCAATTCCGGGGTCCTGCTTGCGCGCAAGTGGGGAGGCACGGAGTTCGAGGCCTGGGCGGAGGGAGAGTTGACGGCGCTGGGATATCTGCCGCCGTCCGAACGGCCCGACCCGGTTCCGGCCGACTGGCGCCGTCATGCCGATTTCTCCCACCACACCAGTTTCGCCGAGGTGCGGTGGTAAGCCGATGACCGACACACAGACCCTCGACTGCATCGTCCGCTTCCATGATGTCCGCCGCCTTGCGGAACTGGAGCGTTGCGTCTTCTCGCTCGTCGGGCAGCAGTACCGGCCGCTCCACATCCACATCGTCGTCCAGCGCTTCTCGGATGAGGAGCGGCTGGCGACCGAAGCCGCCCTGGCGCCCATGCTGCGGTTCCCCGGCGCGCCCCGTCTCACGGTGCATCCCTGGAACGAGGAGGGGGTCGTCGATGCCCGGTCCCATCTTCTGAACCACGGCATCCGCGTGGCGCAGGGGCGCTATCTCGCCTTTCTCGATTACGACGACCTGCTGTTTCCGGAAGCCTATGAGCTTCTGGTGGGACGGTTGAGGACGACCGGTGCCGCCATCGCCTTCGCATCGGTCGAGATGATGAGCGTGGACGTTGCCGACGGGCTGTTCCACATGGTCGGCCGGGCGCACGCCCCCTTCTGGGGCAGGACCCTGCTCAACCTCCTCGAAGGCAATTTCTGCCCGATCCACAGCTATGTCATCGACCGCTCGCGTGTCGACGACGGTATTCTCGCCATCGATCCGGCTCTGACGATCGAGGAGGATTACGATCTGCTTCTGCGCTTGTGCGCCCGGCACCCGTCGGACTTCGAGCTGATCGGCACTCCGATCGGCTACTATGTCTTCAAGACCGACGGTTCCAACACGGTGGGGGTCAGCGGCGGCATCGACGGCGAGAAGCTGGTCGTCTACAAGGCGGTGCGCAAGGCCATGCAATCCCGCAAGATGTCGACACCGCTGTCGGTCGAGGTCCAGCGAACTCTTGGTCTGCCGGTTCCCCGTGAGGGGTTCACCATTCATGACGCACTCATGTATTTCGATGAGCGCAATCAGCTTCAGAACAAACTGGAGTTGATCGAGCTTTAACAGCTCCTTCAGAAAATTGCTGCCTGCACAGAACAGGCGGTAGCGCAGGGACGCTGGGCCAGCCTGTTTTCTGCTGCTGCCAGTCAAGGAGGGCCTCAGGAAAAGTCCTCCTTGATCGCCCTTGTGCATACGTAACCATTCGTTGTGTATTCGATTGGTTACCCTATGCCGCAAATGTTCTGATCCGCTTGTCGCGGATTTGCTTCGTGATGATGGTGGAAGTCCTCCAACATTGTCCGTCGAGAGGTCGTTTCGCGAGAGTTTTGATAACAATGTAGAGCATATTTGGCATCATTCTTTAAGTTCTGAATCTGTACCAAGGTACGCGACAGAATAACGCGGCCAAGTCCCGCGACTTCGGCTTACCTCCGAAGTGGTTGTCAGATGAACTCGGAGCAGTTAGATTTGGTATAGATTTTAACAGGCGCATGCTAGGAATTAAACCCTATCATGTATTGATGGCGGGATGTCATGGCCACAGAAACCTTCAACACGAACAGTTGGGACAATGCCGGCGGGTTGTCGGCGGCGGTCGGCTTCGGTTTCGATGACGTCTCCGTCTCCGGAGTGCGGTCATCGAGCGGGGCGTGGGGGCTCGGTCCGGTCAATTACCAGGCCGGCGCCACCACGGACCGGCTGATGCCCAGCAGCGGAACCCTGGACTTCGACCTGATCGCCACGGGCAGCGGGGCCTACGGTTCCGGATCGGGATACAAGGCCTATGTGCAGCTCTGGAATGACTACGACGACGTCGTCGCGATCGGCCTGATCCACGATCCCGGCGCGTCTCCCAACGGCTACACCGTCATGGTCGAAGGGGCCGCGGGCGGCACGCCGATCGGCGGCTATTGGGGTTCGAACATGCCGCGGATCGAAGGGGCGGCCCACCATTTCACCCTCCAGTGGACCCAGAACACGATCAATGTTCTGGTCGACAATTTGCAGCAGTACCAGATGACGTTCGGCAACGGCATCGACCTCAGCCACCCGTCCATCTCGTTCCTGGGGGCGGCCCGTGAGCATGGCGATACCATTGCGGCCCGCTTCGACAACATCGACTTCTCCAGTGTCGGCCTTCCGCCGGTCACCGTCAGTGCGGCCGGCACGCCGCGCGCCTCCATCCAGGGCACCGTCAATCTGACCGGCAGCGGGGTCGGCTACGCCTCCTACCTGAACCTGCATGACGCCAACGGAAACGCGGTCGCCTTCGGTTTCCAGGCCGATGCCAACGACCGTTCGACCGACGGGCTGCCGACGCTGCATTACAACGTGGCCCAGAACGGGTCCTTTGCGGCGCACCGCTATTACGACATGCAGGCCCCGGGCGGCGGGGCGGTCTGGAAGCTCTCCTATTACGAGGGCGATCACAACTACGCTGTTTTCTCGATCAACGGCACGCCGGTGGCCAGTGCCGACGTCACGCTTTCGGGGCGCGTCTTCTTCCAGACGGAAGTCAATGCGGCCCAGAATGGCGACACCGTCCACTCCACCTTCCAGAATGTCGTGATCGGCGGGCAGTGGGCCAACGGCCGGGCGGTCTCTCCCAACGGATCCTGGAACACGTCGAGCTTCGACTTCTGGGGGCTGGATGCGGCGCAGACCAGCGGTTCGGTTCAAGGCGCCAGCTTCGCGCTGGGGGGCACTTTGAGCGGACTGCCGGCCGGGGCGGACTGGGACAACATCGAGAGCATCAACAACGGCCAGTTCGCCGGCAAGCCGGCCGGCGCGATCGGCATGATCGCGGAGTGGTGGTTCGGCGCCTGAGGGCGGCGGGACATCCAGACGCCGATCGGGCACATCGGCCGGCTTGCCGGCCGGACGGTGCCGGAAACCAATGGACCGCCGGCCGGGCAAACGGCCGGCGGTTTTCTCATTCCTCGCGGAATGTCTTCGACAGGCTGTCGACGAGGGGCTTGACGAGATAGGACAGGGTGCTCCGCTCGCCGGTGTGGATGAACACCTCGACCGGCATTCCCGGCAGCAGGCGATGATTTTCCAGCCGGTCGAGTTCGGCACTGGCGACACGGATGCGTGCCAGATAATACTCCGCGCGCGTCGCCTCATCCGTCAGCAGGTCCGGTGAGATCACGGCGATCTCGCCGCTCACCTCCGGCGTCGTGCGCTGGTTGAACGCTGTAAAGCGCATGGTCACGGGCTGCCCGACGAACAGCCTGTCGATGTTGTTGGGCGGGACCTTCGCGTCCACCAGAAGCATGTCGCTTTCCGGAACCAGGGTCATCAACACTTCGCCGCCGGACACCACCCCGCCGACCGTGTGGACCTCGAGACGATGGACGCGGCCCGTCTGCGGCGCCCGGATGGCGGAGCGGCTCAGCTGGTCCTCTCCGGCGAAGCGGCGCTCCTCCATCTCCGCCACCGCGGTGGTCGTATCGGCAAGCTCCTTGGCCACCTCGCGGCGGTGGTCCTGATCGACCTGGATGATCTGCAGGTCGGTTTCCGCGATTTTCCGCCGGGTCTGGGCCGTGTTGGCGATCAGCATCCCATGCTCGCCTTCCAGGCGCGCCTTGTCCCGCTCCAGGGCGTTCACCCGCGTCACCGGAACCAGCTTCTTCTCCCAGAGGGAGATCACCCCCTGGAGTTCCTCCTGGATCAGGGCGATCTCCCGGTTCTTTGCCGCGGTCTGGTCGACCAGGCCGCCGATCTCCTCCCGCAGCTGGGCGATCCTCTCGGTGAGCTGGGCCTTCTGCCCCGCCAGGGAAGCGCGTCTCAGCTCGAACTGGCTCTGCTCGCTGGCGATCAGCGGTCCGACATCGGGATCGTCCATGCGGCCCAGCAGGGAGGCGGGGAAGGCGATGGCCGCGGCCCCGTCGCGTTCGGCTTCCAGACGGGCCCGTCGGGCGATCAGCTCATCCAGCCGGTTGCGCACAACCGCCAGCTTGGCCCTGGTCTGTACGGCGTCGAGCGTGATCAGCACATCGCCGGCCGCCACCAGATCGCCTTCGGCAACGTTGAGTTCGGCGACGACGCCGCCGGTGGGGTGCTGAACCTTCTTCACGTTGCTTTCGACCACCACCCGGCCCGACGTCACCACGGCGCTTGCCATGTTGGTGAGGAAAATCCACCCTCCCACTCCGGCAACCAGCGACATGCTGACCAGCATTCCCGCGGCCAGATGCCTGTTCAGGGACTGTCGGATGCTGGACTCGTCCTCCAGGACGCTCCGCTCTGCGCTCCATGCCGTCAAGACGTGGCCTCCGGGGTGTCGGCGATCACCTTCAGCGGGTGGTAGGAGACTGTGGTCGGGCGCGGCATGCGGTTGGCCTGGGTCTCCCTCGGGCCGAAGGCCTTGATCCTTCCGCCGCTCATCGCGAGCATCAGGTTGGTACCGGAGAGCGCCCCGGCATGATGGGCGACCACGATGACGATGCCACCCCGCGCCCGCACCGACGCGACGGCCCTGCCCAGCGCTTCCACCCCCTCGGAATCGAGGTTGGAGTTCGGTTCGTCCAGCACCACCAGGAACGGATCGCCGTAGAGCGCGCGGGCCAGGGCGACGCGCTGCCGCTGTCCCCCCGACAGCGCCATGCCGCTTTCGCCGATGCGCGTCTCGTACCCGTCGGGCAGGGCCAGGATCAGGTCATGGACGCCGGCGGCGGTCGCGGCGGCGATCACGGCGTCGGGGTCGTCGGAGATGGCGAAGCGGGCGATGTTCTGGCGGATGGTTCCGTCGAAGAGTTCGACATCCTGCGGCAGATATCCGACATGGGCGCCGAGCGCATCGGGCGACCATTGATCGAGCGTCGCGCCGTCGAGGCGGACATCTCCCCGCACGGGCCGCCAGACACCCACCAGGCTGCGCGCCAGGGACGATTTTCCCGACGCGCTCGGCCCCACCAGCCCCAGCCCGTCACCGGCCTTCAGCGTGAAGGACACGTCCATCACCGACGGTCCCGGCGCGCCCGGCGGCACCACCACCAGCCCGCCGACGGCCAGGGTCCGGGACGGGCGCGGCAGCGGCATCGGCTCGCGATCGGTTGGGGTGATCAGGAACAGCTGTTCGAGCCGGTGCCAGCTCTGGCGGGCGCCGACGAAGCCCTTCCAGTGGGTGATGGCGGAATCGAGCGGTGCCAACGCGCGCGCGGTCAGTATGGAGGAGGCGATGATGATGCCGACGCTCGCCTCCTGTCGCAGCACCAGGAAGGCGCCGAGTGCAAGGGTGGCGGATTGCAGGACCACGCGCAGAAGGCGCGACAGCGCGCCCAGGTTTCCCGTCACGTTGCTCAGGGCGAAGTGGCGGTTCCGGTAGAGCCGGTTCAGGCCCTCCCACTGGGCCGTGACGCCGCTTGCCATGCCCATCGCCTGGATGACCTCGGCGTTGCGCCGCGCGGCTTCGGTCAGCGTCGTCCGCTTGGCGGCGAAGGTCGCGCTCTCCCGGGTCAGGCCGCGCGTGGCGACGTCGCTGACCAGGGTGAGCATGAACAGGGCGACCGCCCCCCCCAGCACCACGCCTCCCAGCCAGGGATGGAACAGGAAGCAGATCGCGATGTAGATCGGGATCCAGGGCAGGTCGAACAGCGCCGTCGGTCCGCCGCTGGAGAGGAAGCCGCGGATCTGGTCGAGATCGCGCAGGGGCTGCAGCCCGTTGTCCACCGGAACCCTGGTCCGCAAGGCGATGATCGCCCCCAGCACCCGCCGTCCCAGCATCTCGTCGAGCCGAAGGCTGATGCGCACCAGGACCCTGCTGCGGATCAGGTCGATGATGCCCTGGAACAGAAAGAGGAGGAGCGCCAGCACCGACAGGGCGACCAGGGTCGGCACGCTGTGGCTCGGCAGGACGCGGTCGTAAACCTCGAGCATGAAGAACGGCCCGGTCAGCATCAGGATGTTGCTGACGCCGCTGAACAGCCCGACCCCGAGGAATGCGCCGGAACAGGAGGCCAGGGCCTTCCTGAGGTCGCTGCCGGTGCGGCCGGCGGATGCCGGCCGCACCGGCGATGGAGGGGCTGCGGACTCTTGTCTGGGCGGCATGGTCGCTGTCTGCCCCTACATCGCGCCGGTGGACACGTCCCTGGACACGCCTGCCGCCTCCAGCCCCGATCCGGCGGCCTCCGGGGCGGCCGGTGATGCCAGCCAGGGCCGGGAAACCTCGGGCACGGCGGCAAGGGAGAATTTGCCGGAGGTCCGTGTCAGGTTCGGGTTGTAGGCGGGGTCGTGCGCGATCACCTTGGCCCAGCGGCTGCGGAAGGCATCGGCCTCGCGCTTGAACTGCTCCCGGCGCTTGTCCGAGTTGGGATCGCCGAGGCTGGCGGATTCATGATGGTAGAGTTCGGCGTAGGGCGTCCACACCGACCGGTAGCCCTGCTCGCCGAGCCGCAGGCAGAGATCGACGTCGTTGTAGGCGATGCCGAACGCCTCGCCGTCGAAGCCGTTCACCTTCTCGAACAGCTCCCGGCGCACCACGAGGCAGGCCGCCGTCACCGCCGAGAAACTCTGGGTCAGCACCGCGCGGCCGACATAGCCGGCCGAGTTGCGCGGCTCGAGGTGGTGGGCGTGCCCGGCGAGGCCGCCCAGCCCGACGATGACGCCGGCATGCTGGATCGTGTCGTCCGGGTAGTAGAGCTTCGCACCGACCGGCCCCACCTCCGGCCGCAGGGCGTGCCCGACCATCTCGCCGAGCCACTCCGGCGAAATCACCTCGATGTCGTTGTTGACGAAGGCGAGGAGCGGCGCGTCGCACTGCGTGACCGCCCAGTTGTTGAGGGCGGCGAAATTGTAGGGGGCATCGTACTTGATCACCGAGATCCGCGGATCGGCCGTCACCTCGGCGAAGTAACGGCGGCTGGCCTCCTCCTCGCTCCGGTTGTCGACGATCAGGATGCGGTAATTGGGATAGAGCGTCTTCTCGAGGATGCTGTTGATGCAGCAGCGCAGGAGATCGACCTTGTCCTTGGTCGGGATGACGATGTCGACCGGGGGGGCAGGGTCCGGCACCGGATAGGTCACCCGGTGCAGGCTGTAGTTCAGCGCCGGCCTGACCGAGGCGCCGGCATGCCCGGTGCGGTCCAGGTGCTCCTTGATCACCTTGCGCGCCAGGTCGTGGGCGTAGGGCTTCTCGCCGTGGGCCAGTGCGGTCGACCCCTGGATGGCGCGCCAGTGATAGAGGATGAACGGGATGTGGCGGATGCCCTGCGGACCGATCCGCTCGATCATGCGCAGCATCAGGTCGTAATCCTGGCTGCCGTCATAGGCCGACCTGAATCCCCCCAGCTCGACCAGCACCGACCGGCGGAACACCGCCAGATGCGTGATCATGTTGTGGGACAGCATCAGGTCCGGGTTCCAGTCCGGCTTGAAATAGGGGTCGAACCTGGTGCCGGACTCGTCGATCTTGTCTTCGTCGGTATAGATCAGGCTGGCGTCGGGATGGCCGTTGATCTCCTCCGCCACCATGTAGAGGGCGAGCGGGCTGAACTCGTCGTCATGGTCGAGCAGGGCGACGAAATCCCCCGACGCCATCTCCAGGGCCGAATTGGACGCGGCGGAGATGTGGCCGTTGGCCGGCCGGCGGACGAACTTCACCCGCGGATCGAGCGCCTGATATTCGGCGACCACGGCGGCGACATGCGGGCTCGGCGATGCGTCGTCGGCGATGCAGAGCTCCCAATGCGGGTAGATCTGCTCGCGCACGGATTCGATCGCCCGGCGCAGCCAGGGTTCCGGCGTCTCGTAGGTGGGCATCACGATCGAGATCAGCGGCTTGACCGCCATACCGGCGATGCGCCGGGCGATCAGCTCCCTGTCGGTCCCGCTCAGCCGCTCGTTCTGTTCGATCCAGGTCTTGTAGCGGGTGGCCTCGCTCGCTTCCCCGCCAGGGCCGGCGAGGCGCGCGATCACACCGTTCATTCCCTCCCAGAAGAACACCTTCCCCAGCTGCTTCAGATGGCGGGGCTTGACCAGCCGCCGGCTCAGCCTGGGCCGGGCGAGCCTGTAGAGGGCCCGCGGCGTGCTGATCTGCCGCACCTGGAACCGTTCCAGCCTTATCCACTCCGCATTGTTGTGGCCCTGCAGGAAAATGCGGTCCACCTTGTGGGGGAGCCGCACCAGCTGCCATCCCTCGGCCTGGGCTTTGAGGTCGATCAGATTGACGGGCCCGCCATCCTTTTCCGCATAGACGATCAGCCGGATCGGGCAGGGAGCGCCTTTCGCATTCACGGCCCTCCAATCGACCAGGGTCCAGCGGGTGGGCAGAATGCCGTTCGGCGCGACCACCTCGAGGCGAGCCCTGTCCCCCACCATGCGAAATCCGTCATCCTCGGGGTAGGCCAGGATGGCGGGCTTTACGGACAGTGCCCGGAAACCCGGCGCGAGTGCCGGGGAGGACGTCGTTGACGATAGCATGGAGCGGCCTAGCCTTATGAGGCATGAACAGGGAGGTCTTATATCCTGTCGATACTTTGCGGGCAAGACAACAACCACGAGGCTGTGAATGTCACAACGCCATGTTCGTCAAGGCTGAGGAAGTTCTATGCAGGTCCTGCCCATTGCTGATTGAATGAGCTTTTCCGAAGGTGGAATAATGTGGACATTATCCTCGTCGATCATCGGATTTGCCATGGTCAAGTCTGATTGAATTTCTGCCAGGCATCCGGCGACTTACGAAAATCCAGCCGTGAAGCTGTCCGCCGTCAGGGTTATGGCGCCAAATCGAAATTCGGCGGGGCGGCATCGAAATAGGAGCTGTAGTAGGGATCCCGGCGAAGCAGGCCGGCCCACTTCACGCGGAAAGCCTCCTCCTGCGCGGTGGGCGCGAGCGCGGCAGGACTGGAACATTGCAGCCGGGCCTGTGGCGTATAGACGATCCGCAGCCCGCGGCTGACCAGCTTGAGACAGAGGTCGGCATCCGCCAAGGCGGGGGCCAGCGTCTCGTCGAAGCCTCCCACCTCGAGGAAATGATCGCGGCGGACCAGCAGGCAGGCGCCGGATACGGCCAGGTAATTGCGCTGTCCGGCCGTGCTGAAGAAGTAGCCGGGATCGTCGTCGCCGAAGCCGCTGCGGACAAGGCCGGGCACTCCGTCGCGGAAAACCACGCCGGCGTGCCGCAGCGTGCCGTTCCCCGCCAGCAGTTGCGCGCCCACCGCCCCGACCCCGGGCCGCTGGGCCACGCTCAGCATTGCCTCCACCCAGTCGGGGGTGATGATCCGGACCGCCTCGTCGAGGAACAGCAGATACTCCCCGCTGGCCGCTGCCGCTCCCCTGTTCCTCCGGGCGGCCGGATTGGGATCCGGCTCGGCGCAGCGCACATGAACGATGGGATCGGCGGATTGCGCCTGCGGCTCCTCCGGGCCCTCATCGGAGCCGTCCTGGGGGCCATACCGGGACGCGTCCAGGACGAGCACCGGCTCTAGCGGGCGATAGCGGGAGGCTTCCATCACCGTGCGCATGCGCTCCGCCGGCGGAAGGGCGGCAGACATGCCGCATTCCTTCACCGGCCGGCCGGTCGCCGACATGACGATGGAAACCCTGGGGGCTCCCTCCACCTTTCGCCGCAGTTCGAAACAGCCGTCATAGCGGGCCGGCCGCACGAAATCCGGCTTGCCGGTCCGCTCCGCGCGGCCGGACAGCGCCCGGACCCCCGCGTCGACCACATAGTCCTTGCTGCTGACCGACGCCGCGGTGGAACCCGGAATGGACCGCCAGTGGTAAAGCACCTTCGGCACATGCGCGATCCTGCCGGCCTTCTCGGTGAAGCGCAGGACGAAATCGTAATCCTGTGCTCCATTGAACGCCGTCCGGAACCCGCCGACCTCCCGGACGATCGAGGTCCGGTAGCAGGCGAAATGCGCCGTATACATGCAGGCTTCGAGATATTCGGGCGACCAGTCCGGCTTGAAGAACGGATCGTAGCGCGTCTTGCCGTCCGGCGTGATCTTGTCTTCGTCGGAGTAGATGAAGTCGATGTCCGGGTCCTGGTTCAGAAGGCTGGCAAACTCGTAGAGCGCATTGGGGGCGATGGTGTCGTCATGGTCCATCAGGCAGATGTAGTCGCCGGTGGCCATGGCCAATGCCGTGTTGGTGGCCTCGGCGATATGTCCGTTGCTGCTCCGGAACTGGACCCGGATGCGGCGATCCGCCGCGGCATACCGTTCCAGAACGCCGTGCAGGCGCGGATCCGGCGAGGCGTCGTCGGCGATGCACAGCTCCCAATGGGAATAGCTCTGCGCCAGGACGGACTCCACGAAAGCCTCGAGGATCCCGGCAGGCGTCTGGTAGGTCGGAACGACGATCGAGAACAGCGGCCGCCATCCGAACGCCGCCGACTCCTCCCGTTGCATCCGGAGGGCCTCGTCGTCCAGGCGCTCGTGTCGCTCCATCCACCGGGCATAGTCGGCCGGGGTTTCGATAACCCCCTGCAGATCCTGCACCATGCGGCCGATCTTCCTGGGGTCCGCCTCCAGCCGCCGGAGATTGCGCACCAGCCACAGGGGGTTCCAGGCGTGCGCCACCACATGCTTCAGCGCTCTGGGGGACGTGAGGACGCCGCGCAGAGCTGTCAGCATCGCGGTTGGGATCACTTGGTCGCGTCCTTCAGGCCTGGGTCCGGAGAAAGCGCGGCCCGGGTTCCCCTGCCGCTTTCAGCGGTTTGGGTGCCGCCGCTTTCAAGTGCATCACGGGTGGCCCCGTTTCCGATCGTTGCGTGCATTGAAGAATCCACTATGCAGCGAACAGCCGGCACCGGGCCATACCTAAATATTGCGCCGGGCCGGCGTCGAAAGCCCGGCTTCCGGGCGCCCGACCAGTCGGCGCCGGCCCTTCAGGGCCGGGCCGGGCCACCGGTTTCCATCGCGATGTCCAGCATCGGAATTCCCACCAGCCCCTGCACCACATGGCTGGAATGGACCTTGAAGAACAGGGCGTCCTCGATCCAGTGATGCTGGACATGGTCGCTCTGGGTGCCTTCCGCGACGGCGACGGTGATGGAGAAGTCGCCGCTCGGCAGGTAGGGAAGCTGGAAGCGGAACCGGGTGACGAAGCCGGACCCGGCGGGCACGCTGAGCGGGTCGAGGCGGTAGGTCAGATAGGTGTTGTCGCCGAACAGATTCTGGCCCAGCCGGTCGCGGACGTAGAAGCCGACGATCGGTTGGAACACATCCTTTTCGGCACGGCAGGTCACCTGGAGGATCACCTCCTCGCCGCCCTCCAGGGAGGTGAGCAAATTGTGCTGGGTGTCGAGCAGCCGGACGTCGGCGATGCTGGCTCCGCGTTCCCCGAACCAGGGGGCGTTCAGGTCGAAGTCGAAGATCTCGATCTCGTTGCGGTGCTGCGAGGATTTGAGCAGCTCCGCCCGGCTGTCCTGGACGGGGGCGGCGTCGGCGCTGCGCTTGCGGCTGCCACCGATCCGGAAACTGTCGGCATTCTCCGGTCCGCTGTAGAGGTCGGCGAGATAGTCGTGGCAGACGTCCTTGGGCTCGCCGATCGCCCGGACCGTCCCGCTTTCCAGCCAGACCACCCGGTCGCACAGGTTCACCATCTGCCCGGTGTCGTGGGAGACGAAGAACAGGGTGCCGCGTTCCTTGAAGCGGTGGATGAATCGCATGCACTTCTGGGTGAAGGCGGCGTCGCCGACCGCCAGGATCTCGTCGACGATCATGATGTCGGCATCGACGTGGGCGGCGACCGCGAAAGCCAGCCTCGCATACATGCCGCTGGAGTAGAGCTTGACCGGCTGCTCGACAAAGTCGCCGATGCCTGCGAATTCGGTGATCGAGGCGTAGCGTTCGTGGATCTGCTCGTTGCTGAGGCCCAGAACCGAAGCGGCGAGATAGACGTTCTCGCGGCCGGTGAATTCAGGATTGAAGCCGGCGCCCAGCTCCAGCAATGCTGCGATCCGGCCGTTGACCGAGATCCTTCCGCTGGTGGGGGTCAGCGTGCCGCAGAGCAGCTGCAGGAAGGTGGATTTGCCCGAGCCGTTGCGGCCGATCAGTCCGACCGTCTCGCCGCGGCGGACCTCCAGATCGACGCCGCGCAGCGCCCAGTATTCGTCGTAATACCTGCGCCGGCCGCGCACCAGCATCTGTTTCAGCCGGTCCTGCGGGCGCTTGAAGATGGCGTAGGCCTTGCCCAGCCCTTCGGCGCGGATGGCGATTTCAGCGTCAGACGACATCGGCGAACCCCCGGCGGATCTTCATGAACCAGAGATAGCCGAGCCAAGCCACCAGCCAGGCTCCCAGCGTCGCCAGCCCCCAATCGAGCAGCGACGGAACGCGGCCCCAGAACAGCAGATCCTTGGAGTGCTCCAGGATGGCCGTCATCGGGTTCAGGTGGAGGATGGGGCGGAAGCGCTCGGGGATCGCGGACATCGGATAGAAGATGGGGCTGAGGAACATCAGCACGGTGACGCCCACACCCACGACCTGCCGGATGTCGCGCAGGAACACGCCGGCCGCGGCGAAGAACCAGCTGAGGCCCAGCGTGATCAGGCAGAGCGGCAGAACCACCAGCGGCATCAGCAGCGCCGTCACCGGCGGCAGCCCCGCCACCACCAGATGAAAGAGCAGCAGGATGACGAAGCCGATGCCGGCGTTGAACAGCGCCACGGCCAGCGACACCATCGGCAGGATCTCCAGCGGGAAAACCACCTTCTTGATGTAGCTGACATTCTCCAGCAGCAGCCCGGGCGCCCGGTTCAGGCATTCGCCCAGCACGTTGAACAGGATCAGCCCGGAGAACAGCAGCAGGGCGAACTCCGTGTTGCTTTCCCCTCCCACTCCCCAACGGGCGCGGAACACCACCGAGAAGACAAAGGTGTAGACCATCAGCATCAGGATCGGGTTCAGCACCGCCCAGACAATGCCCAGCATGGATCCGCGATAGCGGGCGTCGATCTCACGCCGGGCCAGCCTCAGGATCAGTGCCCTGTGCCGCCAGGCCGACCGGAAAATGGCAAGAGGACCAGTGCCGGAACCCGCTATCTCAGGGTTTGCCAACTGAGAGATAAGCAATTTTTAGTATTCCCCGTCTGCGGCCGGCCGACCATAACCCCCGCTCCGGTGGCGTTCAAGCGAAAGCGTTTTCCGGTCCGGATGCCCCGGCCTGGACCGCTTTCGTTCCACCGTCGGCCAGTTCGGCAAGCGCAATGGACACCCGCTCCAGCACTTCCGCCCACTCTCCGGCCCGGCTCTGCCGGAAGAGGCGGGCGCTGGGATACCAGGGGCAGTCCTCGCGGTCGAGCAGCCATCGCCAGTCCGGCACGGCCGGCAGGATCACCCAGAGCGGAATGCCGAGGCCGCCGGCCAGATGCGCCGCCGATGTGCAGGAGGAGATAACGAGGTCCAGCGATTCCATGATGGCGGCACTGTCGGCGAAATCGGCGGTCTCGTCCCCAAGATCAAGGAAACCGTCGGGCAGCGGCACCTCCCGCAGATCGCGCCGGCCATCCCCCTTCTGCAGCGACACGAAGCGCACTCCGGGCACTTTCAGGACCGGTGCGAAGGCCGCAAGGCGCGGCGATCGCAACGGATCGTCGGCGAAGCCGGGGTTGCCGGCCCAGATCAGTCCGACCTTCAGGTCGCGCCCTTCGCCCAGGGCTGTTTTCCAACGGTCGCGCAGACCGGCCGGCGCGGTCAGATAGGGCACGCGCGACGGAATGGTCTCCAGTCTGGTGCCGAGGATCAAGGGCAGGCTCAGCAGGGGAATGCGCAGGTCGAAGGCGGGCAGGGGGCCGCCGGTTTCGACGACCTGCTCCACGCCGGGGATGGTTTTGAACAGCCGGGCCAGTTCCCGCTGGCATTCCAGGATCACCGGCCCGCCGGCGATGGCCGCCAGGAAGGGAAGGTAGCGGACGAATTGCAGGACGTCACCGAACCCCTGTTCCCAATAGACCAGAAGACGGCGTCCGGCCAGAGGCGTGCCGGTCCAGACGGGCTGGGTGAAATTGCGCTGCGGCGAGGGAAAGCGGCCGGTCCGCCACCGCCATTCATACTTGCGCCAACCTTGGGCGAAGTCACCCAGCAGCAGCAAAATCAGAGACTCGTTCCAGTGGGCGCCGGCCTCGTCCGGCGCGATCAGACGGGAGCGGCGGAAGCTGGCGAGGGCGCCGCCGAAATCGCCCACGCCCTTCAGCAAGGAGCCCATATTGTTGTAGGCGTTGCCATATCCGGGCTCGAGCGCCACCGCACGCCGGATCGCGGCAAGCGCGGGTTCGAAGCGGTGGATCATGCGCAAGGTGGCGGCGAGGTTGTTCTGGAACTCCGCATTGTCCGGCTGCAGGGCCGCCGCCCGGGCGAAGCATTCCGCCGCCTCTGCCGGGCGCCGCAGGGATTCCAGCAGCAGGCCGAGTTCGTTCAGCAGCCCGGCCTCCCGGGGAGCAATCGCCAGAGCGCGGCGCAGCGGTGCTTCCGCCTCTGCTCCCCGTTTGGATTGGCGCAGGCAGGTGCTCAGGTTATGCCATGCATCCCGAACGCCTGGATTGAGGAGCGTTGTCCGTCCGAAGAGGCGGGTGGCCTCATCCAGCGCACCGGCCTCGAAACGCAGGGCGCCGAGGTTGAGCGTTGCCGGGTAATTGTCGAATTCCCCAGCAAGCGTGTTCCGGTATTCGCAGGCGGCTTCAGCCTTGCGTCCGGCCCGGTGCAGGGCGATCGCCTTCGAAAAAGGATCGGAAATGGTCATTGGACTGGGATTCGCTGGACGCTGCACGGATCGGCGCTCCGTCAGAAACGGTCACCGGAGAACAGCACACTACAAAGGTGACGCTGGGCGCGCCTAGCGCAAATTGCCGGCCGGCCAAGGATCTCTCCTGACCGGATTTCCAAAGCCTGATCGTCCGGAACGATGCCCACGGCTCCGGATCGGCTCTGGATCGGCGGATCCGGTCTTCAGGTCCGTCTTTCGGTTCGGGATTGACCCTGAAGGCAAACGGGAGATCGTGCAATATCGTTTGTTGGAACAACCAATAATTAAGTGACTACCTCTACAATCAGTGGTAATTCTTGAAGGACAGGATCCGGCCATATTTGGCCACAAGCCGCACATCGCCGTTCTTTGAATCAAAGAGATCGCTGCCGGCATCTCGTGACGAGTGGGTTGAATCAGGTGCAAACTTCCTGACGACTTCGACAGAAGAGAATGTAATCTTCTCAACCTTTGGTGTGTTTGATGAAATTTTTTTCATTTTCTTCTCCATTGTTTACGTTTCAGCATACATGGCGCTCTCAAGCGCAGGTAGTTATCTAAAAGACGTACCATCAGATCCTATACCCATATAGTTAGGGGTATTCCTCGTCAAAAAAAGTAAGGGTAACGATGCTTCTTGGTTGTGGAAGCTTTTTACTCAAGCCGTTCTGCATTAATGCCGACGGACCGGCCGGATAAACCGTGCAGCGCGGTATGCGACATCGCATGAATCTGCTGCGCATCGTAGCGGCAGCCTTTTGTTGGAACCCTGTCGGGGGTACCTTCCTGTTTCCGGTGCATGAAGACGGTTTGATGGGACGCTCGGGGGCATGGCGCGACTGCTGCTGATCAACTACGAATTTCCACCGCTGGGCGGCGGGGCGGCCAACGCCACGGCGAACACGGCGCGTGAGCTGGCGGCGCTGGGGGTTGAGGTGCGGGTCCTGACATCCGCCTTCGCCGGCTTGCCGAAGCGGGAGGTGCGCGATGGTTACACCATCCACCGCATCGCCACCTTGCGCCGGGCGCGCGATCGCAGCTCGGTGGTCGAGATGCTGGCCTTTCTCATGATGTCGCTGGTCGAAGCGCCGCGCCTGGCGCTGGGTTGGCGTCCCAATGCCACCATCGCCTATTTCGGTCTTCCCTGCGGTCCGGCGGCATGGCTGGTCGGACGTTTCACCGGCACGCCCTATCTGATCAGCCTCCGCGGCGGCGATGTGCCCGGTTTCCTCTACGACGGCATATCGCTCTATCACCGGGTCGCCGGCCCGGTGATCGGCTGGCTGTGGCGCCGGGCTTCCGCCGTGGTCGCCAACAGCGAGGGGCTGGCCGAACTGGCTCGCCGCTTCGCTCCGGACGTGGACGTCAGCATCGTGCCGAACGGGGTGGACGCCGACCTGTTCCGGCCGGCCAAGCGGGCGGAGCCGGCGGAGTCCGGGCGGGCGGTGCTGCTGTTCGTCGGCCGGGTGGTGCGGCAGAAGGGGCTGGATCTGGTCCTCCAGGCGCTTCCGGCGCTGCCCGCCGGGGTGACGCTGCGCGTGGTGGGCGACGGACCCGCCCGTCCGGCACTGGAGGCACAGGCACAGGCCCTGGGGATAGCCGATCGGGTGTCCTTCCTCGGCTGGCTCGGCCGCGACGATCTTCCCTCGGCCTATGCCGGCGCCGACCTGTTCGTTTTCCCGTCGCGCGACGAGGGCATGCCGAACGCGGTGCTGGAGGCGATGGCCGCCGGTCTGCCAGTGATGGGAACTCTGATCGCCGGCAACCGGGACCTGATCGTGGATGGCGAGACCGGCCTGATGGTGGAGGCCGACGATGCGGCGGGACTGTGCCGGGGGTTGGAGCGTCTGGTGAAGGACCCGGAGTTGCGGATGCGGATGGGGGCGCAGGGCCGTCGCCGGGTGCTGGAGCATTTCTCGTGGCGGGCGGTGGCGTCGGCCTATCGGGACCTTGCCCTCGGCACGGCGCCCACAGGCGCGATCCTGTCCGGATCCGCCGCCAACCGGTCCGCCGCTCCCTCCGCTACTCCCTCTGCCGGTCCATCCGCCAGTTGACATCCGCAGGGTGAATCGCCGCTATAGCGCCACCGGTCTGTGGCGGCCGGAACGGTGGGGCAGGGAAAGGCGCAGGAACGTGGGGAAACCGGACAAGGCGGCGAAAGGCAACTCCGCCCTGGCTTTCGATTTCGGCGACAACTGGGATCATTATTCCCGCACCGTTCTCGACGACGGCCGTCTGGGCGCGGCCGTCGACAGCCTGCGCTCGCTGATCGGGACCGACAGGCTGGCCGGCGCGCGCTTCTGCGACGTCGGCTCGGGGTCCGGCCTGTTCACCATCGCCGCCGCCCTGCTGGGCACCGGCCGGGCGCTGGGGTTCGACATCAACCCCACCGGGGTCGAGGTGGCGCGGCGCAACCTGTCGCGCTTCGCACCCGACATGGCCGACCGTGTGGAGTTCCGGCAGGGCTCCGCCTTGGATGCGGGCTTCGTGGATGGCCTGGGCCGCTTCGACGTGGTCTATGCCTGGGGCTCGCTCCACCATACCGGATCGATGTGGCCGGCGATCGCCAACGCCGCCCGGCTGGTGGATGATGGCGGCACCTTCGTGCTGGCCCTCTACAACCGTCACTGGACTTCGCCGCTGTGGACGGTGGTCAAGATCCTCTACAATCTTTCGCCGGCGCTGCTGCGGCGGGTCTGGGACCGCCTGCTCGGCTCGCTGATGCTGGTCGCGGTTTGGGCCGTCACCGGATCCTCGCCGCTGCGCAAGGAGCGAGGGATGGATTTCTGGGTCGACGTGACCGACTGGCTGGGTGGCTACCCCTATGAATATGCCGGCGTGGACGAGGTGCGCGGTCGCCTGGACGCGATGGGCTTCGACCTGCTGGAAGTGCGCCCGCCCCGCGTGCCGACCGGCTGCAACGAATTTGTCCTGCGCCGGCGCGCGGCCTGAGTGCGCCCCTCGCGGGACGGGAATTGTAAGGATCGGGAACGGCCCATGGACCAGTCATCCTCCTCCAATGTCGCCAGCGTGACGCCGGACGACATCGATTATGACGCCAGTTGGGAAAACCGCTGGAACGACATGCGCAAATACGGCCCGACCGGCCGGCATCTGCGTCGGATCGTCACCAGCATGGTCGGCGGTCTCGATTACGGCAGCGTGCTGGATGTCGGCTGCGGCCAGGGCTCGCTGCTTGCGACGCTGATGCCGCTGAAGCCCGGCGCGCGCTATACCGGCGTGGATCTGTCCGAAAAGGCGATGGCCGTCGCCCACCGCCGGGCGCCGCAGGCCGACTTCGCCACGCTCGATGTCGCCTCCGGCCATCTCGACCGCCGGTTCGATCTGGTGCTCTGCACCGACGTGGTGGAGCATATCGAGGACGACGTCGCCGCCCTGCGCAATCTGGCGGCGATGACCGGCAAGTATCTGCTGGTGTCGACGCTGCAGGGCCGCATGCGCGATTTCGAGCGCACGGTCGGCCACTACCGCAACTATCGCCATGGCGAGCTGCAGGCCAAGATCGAGTCCGTCGGGCTGAAGGTCGAGCGGGTGGTGGAATGGGGCTTTCCCTTCTTCTCGCCGCTCTATCGCGGGGTTCTGGGCGCCGCCAGCGGGCAGGGGACCGAAGGGGAGTACGGTCCGGTCCGCCGTCTCGCCGCCGATGCCCTCTACCAGTTGTTCCGGCTCAATTCCTGGACGCGGGGCGACTACATCTACGTTCTGGCACGGCGCCCCTGAGCCAGGCCGCCTGCGGATTGGGCGGGGAAGGGCGTGGAGTCATGCTTTGTGTTCATGAAATCATGATTTCATGGTCTGCCCGATGAGATATTGGCTGAAGCTTCTGATCAGCCTGCTGATTCTCGCCATCCTGCTGTGGCGGGTCGATGTCGGCGCGGTGACGCAAGCCCTGTTGTCTGCCGCGCCGGGCGGGCTGGCGCTCGCCTCGCTGCTGTTCTTCCTGGTCCATGGCGTGAACGCGGCCAGACTGCGGGTGCTGCTGCCGGAGGTGCCGTTCGGCCGGCTTCTGTCGCAGACGCTGGTGGCGCAGCTCTACGCCCTGGTGCTGCCGGGTCAGGTGGCGGGGGAGGTGGTCAAGGCGTACCGTCTCAGCCGCGGCGCGGTGGAGGCGGAGCGGGTGGTCTCGGCGGTCGCCTTCGACAAGCTGACCGGGCTGACCGGCCTTCTCCTGCTGACCGCCGGCGGGCTGGCGGTGCAGCGTCAGCATTTCGGCACCGGTCTGCTGCTGCTGGTCGGGATGGTGCTCGCCGGGCTGGGCGGCGTGGCGATGCTGTGCGCGCTCGACCGTCCGCGGCGTGTCATTCTGCGGCTGCTGGCCATCGGTGGCGGTCCCCGGCGCGAGGCTTGGCTGCTTTCTCCCGCCCGGCGCTTCCTCGATGCCTGGGCGGCTCAGATGCGCCGGCCGGGACGGGCAGCCCTGTCGGTGCTGTGCGGCATTCTGGCCCAGTTCTGTGCGGTCGCCGGCAGTCAGGCGCTCGGGCTGGCGGTCGGGATCGACCAGCCCTTCAGCGTCTGGGCCGCCGTGATCGGTTTGATGTCGGTGATCGTGCTGGCCCCCGTGACCGTTGGCGGCATCGGATTGCGGGAGGCGTCGCTGATCGGCCTGCTGGATATGGTGGGGGTCGGCCACGACGCCGCGCTGGTGCTGGGGCTGGGCATCCTGGCTTTCCAGCTGATGGTCGCCCTGTGCGGCGCCCTGATCGACATGGCGGCGCCGCACCCCGGCAGCTCTCCGTCCTGACGGGCAGCCCCCACGGTCCACCCATTGTTAGCCGTTGCGCTTCCTGCGTGCAGCGGCCATACCCATTCCCTGCAAGCCCCCCGCCACTGCCGGCCTGCCGCCGCCGACCGTCCTGGATCGTCCGATGACCCTTCTCTGCACCTCTTCCGCCATGGAGACCGATGTGGTTGCCGTGTCCGTCCTCATCCCCGTTTACAACGAGGTGGACAACATCGCCCCCCTGTGCGGCCGGCTTCTGCCGGCGCTGGAAGGGACCGGCCGCAGCTTCGAGGTCATCTTCGTCAACGACGGGTCGACGGACGGGACCGAGGAGGAACTGCGGAGGGTCGCCGCCGACCGCCGCATCCGCGTCATCAACTTCCGCCGCAACGTCGGGCAGACGGCGGCGATGATGGCGGGCATCGACCATGCGCGCGGCGACATCATCGTGCCGATGGACGGCGACCTCCAGAACGACCCGCTGGACATCGCCCTGCTGGTGGGCAAGCTGGACGAGGGGTACGACGTGGTGTCCGGATGGCGCCGGGACCGCCAGGACGGCTTTGCCACCCGCACCCTGCCCAGCAAGCTGGCGAACAAGCTGATCTCGTCAATCTCCGGCGTCCATCTGAACGACTACGGCTGCACGCTGAAGGCCTACCGCCGCGAGATGCTGCAGGGGTACCGGCTTTACGGCGAGATGCACCGTTTCGTGCCGATCTACGCCCACTGGCAGGGCGCCCGCCTGACCGAGATGCCGGTCCGCCATCACCCGCGCCGCTATGGCAAGTCCAAATACGGGCTGGAGCGGGTGCTGAAGGTCGTGCTGGATCTGGTGGTGGTGAAGTTCCTGACCCAGTATGAAACCAAGCCGATCTACATCTTCGGATTTTCGGGTGCGATGTTCATGGGCCTGGCCTTCTTCGCGGGCCTCTACGCCCTCTACCTGAAGGTGGTCGACGGGGTGTCCTTCATCTCCACCCCGCTGCCGTTGCTGGTGACGCTGGGGATCATCACCGGCGTGATGTGCATCCTGATGGGATTGCTGGCCGAACTGCTCGTCCGCATCTATTTCGAAAGCCAGGGGAAGAGCCACTATACCGTCAAGGGCACCATCAACTTCGACGAACCGCCGGTCGGCTCCCCGTCACGCACCGACAAGACCGCCTGAGCGACCGTCCCTCAGGGTCCATAGGATGCTTCAGCAAGCATCCGATGGACCCCGGCCTTTTGATTTTCCGTGCGATCGCTTCGGACGATTCCCGTCTGAAGCGATCGCATTCTAAAGCAGCACCGGTGCGTTCCAGGGATCGAACGGGACCAGCGCCTGTGCGTCCCGGTCGGGACGGACGAAGCCGCCGGCCGGAACCCGCTCGTTCAGCATCGCCGCCGTGAAGGAGAAGGTGCTGTTCGAGATCGCCAGCCGGTCGGCCGTCCGCAGCGCCATATGGTCGATCAGGAATTCCGCGCCGGGGATGGCGGGGCCGAGGTCCGCTGCGGCGAGAGGCGAATATTTCCCGAAGGACCTCAGCGTTTCCGGATCGTCGCTGGCGATATAGAGCCGCGGCGCGGACAGGGTCGGCCACAGGGTCTCCAGCCAGGACAGATACCAGTCCGCCGGCGCGATCCAGAACTGGTCCTTGCCGAAGTCCCCACGCCGCAGATGCAGCGCCACCAGCGTGCCCCCCGGCGGTCCGTCTAGACGCTCCATCGCCGGGGCGAGTGCGGTCCTGGCATTGCGCCCCGGGGCGAACAGGCTGCGGAAGCGGTCGCGGAACGGGGCGAAGCCGGCGCTGTGGCCGCAGAAATAGCCCTTCAGGTCACGGTCGGCCGGGGCCGGCACCCTGCCGGCCAGCATGCCCCACAGATCGGCTTCCGTCTCCTCCAGGACCGGCAGGGGACCGCGCGGCAGTGGGTCGTCCAGGTCGAACAGGTCCCTCCCCATCCAGTCCGGAGCCTCCGCCGACAGACTGTGGCGTTCGGCATAGAGCCGCAGGAAGGCGTATTGCAGCAGCTGGTTGCCGAAGCGCCCCATTTCTCCCAGCCCGCTCATCCCGATCCGGCCCCCGATCCGGCCCCCGATCCGATTGGCGGCTTCCTCCGTTCCGGCTCCAGGGGCCGGCGGCGATCCCCAGGCACGGCGCAGCATGATCAGGCTGCGGCGGCTGAAGGAGCGGCCGTATCCTGGATTCGCCTGGATCATCAGGTCGTATAGCCGCAGGGCCTCGTCCAGCCTGTTCATCTGCTCGCAGAGAAGGGCGAGGCAGACCATGGCATCGAAGCGGCTGGCCGGCTCCTGGCGGATACAGTCGAGGTAGAGCGCTTCGGCGTCGCCACGCCGGCCGGCCCGGTGGGCGTCCAGGGCCTGCTGCAGCCGGCTGGGGGGAGAGGAAGGGGGGTTCTGGCTCATCTGCTCCGAGGCTTCCGGAAAGGCGGCGGGAGGGACCGTGCGGCGGGGAGGAAACCCTCCCCTGCGCCGCGCCGGGCTCAGCGCGGCATCAGATAGACGGTCGTTCCCGGCAACTGAAGCTTGCCGATGGCGGTGGCCTCCAGCATCTCCACATAGGGGCGGGCCCAGTTGCGGAAACGGGAGATCTCCGTGCCGTTGAAGCTGGCGTCACCGACGATGATCACGGGCGGCCGGGCATCGCGGGTCTGTGCGATGGCCCGATCGACCCATCCCGGATCCGTCACCAGCAGGCTATCGTCGACATACCAGTCGCGCAGCAGCATCCGACGCCCGGTCATGAAGGCGACGCCGGGGCAGAAGGGCACGCAGACGATCCGGTCGCCCGGCTGGGAATGCTCCTCCACGGCACGGCGCAGCCCCTCCAACTGGGCGTATTCGCCCGGGCTGACGAGGGTGGCGACACCGTTGCGGGCGGCGAAGGGCTGGGTGCGCCCGGTGGCGTTGGCGATGGAGCCGGTACCCAGCAGCGTCAGACCTAGCCACAGATAGACGGCGAAGCCGAAGACCGGCAGCAGGATCGCCGGGAGCACGGCCACCCGCGCCGCGAGGCCGGGCAGGCTTCCGCCCGCCTGCCTGACGCCCCTCCGTCCGGCGCCCCCCCGGCCGGTCAGGATCGCCACCATATCGTTCAACATCACGCAGACCATCATGACGTGGCCGGGCATGAAGTTGGCGATATGGGACAGATCGGGACGGAACAGGTAGTAGTGCGGCAGGGCGGCGACGCCGCCGGCCAGCACCAGAAGCCGCACCGGGACCCCGTCAGCGGTTTCCGGCCGCCGCAGCCGCGCCAGCGTCAGAAGAGCGAAAAGGGCCGTGTTCAGCAGCGGCAAATGGACAAGAAGCGCCATTCCCGCCGCGATCCTGTCGTCGCCCAGCAGGCTGGACAGCGCCGGCCGGGCAAGCAGCGTTCCCGCTCCGCTGGCCGCTCCGCCGCCGGATGCACCCGTCCCCGTTCCCATTCCGAGCCCGGCCACGAGATACTGCAGCAGGGTCTTCGGATAGCGCAGATATTCGGCCAGGATCAGATCCAGGTAGCCACCCGCCGCCGCCATCAGCATCAGCGGCGCCTGGACCGCCAGGAAGACGGCGAGCACGGTTCCACCCAGCCTTGCCAGCCGGCCGGCGCTTGCCCGCCAGCTGTCCCGCCCTTTGCCGGCGACCGCGCCCAGCAGCAGCAGTCCGGCCAGGGTGGCGGCGAAGATGAAGCCGAAATCCGGACGGATCTGGAAGGTCAGCGACAGTCCGGCCGCCGGCCCGATCAGGTCGCGGGAGGACATCCGCCGCCAGCGTTCGGCCGCCCGCAATTGGAGGAAGACGTTCAGGAGCACGCAGACGGCGTAGAAGACCGTCGGGGGAAAGGCCGGAACCGCCGCGGCCACCCCCGCCCCCAGCAGGGCCGGCAGCATCCGTCCGGTGACCCTCAGCACGCCGGCATAGACCAGCAGGGCGGTCAGTGCGCTCAGGCTCTGGAACAGCCACTGGACGGTGAACCAGTTCGGGCCACCGAGGGCGAACAGCCCTTCGCCGATCTTGAACCACAGAAGCCCATAGCCGAAACGCAGGGCGTGGGGATCGGTGCCGAGCCACAACTCGTAGGCGACCTGGGCATAATGCCCATCGTCCGCTGTGTTGAAGCCGGCATCGATGTAGCTGGCGTAGTAGAGCAGGGCGCCGATCAGGATCAGCAACCCGCCGCCGATCGCGGCAAGCCCGCCAGGGATGCGGCTCTCCCGGCTGAGGCCGGCTTGCGTGGTGTGGCCGCGGACGTGGCGCTGGACGGTCATGCCGCCCGACCCGCGGACGCCGCCGCCGGCTCGGCCCGCACCGTTCCGTCACGGCCGGCCAGGGCGGTGGCGAGTGCGGTCCAGGCCCAGAGCAGACCGCGATGGTCGGCTTGGCCCGTGCGATGCTCGTCCCAGCGCGCCGCCAGCCAGCCGCCGTCCGCCCCCAGGCGGCCGGCGGCGTCGGGCGGTGGTGGCAGATGGCGCAGCCAGCGGCTGAGGGGAATGCCGAAGCCCTTCTTGGGGCGGGTCAGTATGTCCGGCGGCAGCAGAGGGGCCATGGCCTTCTTCAGGATCCACTTGCGCGTTCCCTTGTGGAGCTTGACCGAGGCCGGAAGCCGGCTGACGAAGGCCACGAGGTCGCGGTCGAGGAAGGGGGAGCGCGTTTCCAGCGAGCAGAACATGCTGGCCCGGTCGGCCTTGATGAGCAGGTTCTCGCCCAGATAGAAGCGGCCGTAGAACTCGATGGAGCGGTCGATGTCGTTGCGGCTGCCGCTGGATTCCCAGAGGGCGTCGGCCTCTTCATACAGCTCGTCGGCGCCCATGGCGGTGCCGAACAGCCGCGAGATCTCCTCCACCGACGCCGGGCCGAGCCAGGACGGCATCCAGTGGGCGGGCCGGTGTCCCAGCCCGCGCAAGGCCCGGCGCAGCTTGAAGTCGAAACTCATGTTGCGGTCGGAACGCGGCAGCCGGTGGGCCGCCGCTTCCGCCAGCCGGTGCAGCGGGCCGGGCACGACGCTGTGGTAGAGCCGCGCCTTCCCCAGCGCGTCGAAGGTGTCGTAGCCGGCGAACAGCTCGTCGCCGCCGTCGCCGGTCAGCGCCACCGTCACCCGTTCGCGGGCGAAGCGCGACAGCAGGTGCGTCGGCAGGATGGAGGGATCGGCGATCGGGTCGTCCAGCCGGCCGAGCAGTTCCGGCAGCAGCCCCGCCGCCGTGTCGAGGTTCAGCGTGCGGCAGGCGTGGTCGGTGCCGTAATGGCGCGCGGCCTCCGCCGCATAGGCGGATTCGTCGAAGCTCGGCTCGTCGAAGCCGATGGTGAAGGTCTTCATCGATGCCGGGTCGCGCTGCCGGCTGGCCAACGCCACGATGGCGGCGCTGTCGATGCCGCCCGACAGGAAGAAGCCGACCGGCACGTCGCTGAGCATGCGGCGTTCCACCGCGCGGCCCAGCAGGTCGCGCAGTTCCTCGGCCCAGGCGTCCGGACCGCCCGGCGGCGGATCGTCCACCACCATCCGGTATTCCCAGTAGCGGCTGACCGAGAGGCGGCGGCTCGCCAGGTCGTAGACCATGGTGCAGCCGCCCGGCAGCTTGCGGACCGCCGCATGGGCGCTCAGCGGCGCCGGAATGAAGCCGTAGGCGAAATACTTGATCAGAGCCTTGCGGTCGAGCGTGTCGGGCACCGCCGGATGGGCGAGCACCGCCGTCGCCTCCGATGCGAAGACCAGACCGTCCGCCGTCTCGGCGTAGAAGAGAGGCTTCTTGCCGAAGCGGTCGCGTCCCATGACCAGCTTCGCGTTGCGGCGGTCGTAGAGGCAGAAGGCGAACATGCCGTTCAGCCGTTCCACCATGTCCAGGCCCCATTCGCGATAGCCGTGCAGAAGCACCTCGGTGTCGGAATGGTCGGTCCGGAAGCGGTGGCCGGCCTGCTCCAGCGCGCGGCGCAGTTCCGGGGCGTTGTAGACCTCGCCGTTGTAGACGATGACCAGATCGCCGTCCGCCGTCGCCATCGGCTGGTGGCCGCCTTCCAGGTCGATGATCGACAGGCGGCGGAAGCCCAGCCGGACCGCCTGCCCGTCCGCCCGCTCGTCGCTGAAGACACCGTCGTCGTCGGGGCCGCGGTGGGCGATGACGCGGGTCATGGCGACGAGATCGCGCTCGTCCCCCGGACCGGTGAAACCGGCGAAGCCACACATGTCAGACGCCTCCGCTGGACAGGATTCTGGAAAGGAGGGGTGCCGGCCTCAGCGGCTGGAATCCCGGACGCCTCCGGCGTTGTAGACCTGCCCGACATAATCGCAGCCGCAGGGCGGGTGCTGCGGAAAGGGAACGCCGCCCCACGGGCTCGATCCCCGGCAGTGCTGGAGGCAATGGTCTTTGACCATAGGCCACACCACCTCCGCAAGAAAGTACATGTCGTCGAGCTTCTTGTCCCACCGGCCCCAGCGGTCGATCCGTTCCGCCATGTCGGGAATCGTGCCGCCCCGTATGCCCCACATGCCGCCCAGCATCGGCCAGGCGAGATGGTGGGGATGGTCGCGCATGACATGGGTGCCGCGTCCCGAAGCCAGCCATTCGGCCACCGCCGCCGCCTCGCGCAGGTTCAGCCGGCTGTCGGCGTCGCGGACGATGACGGCTTCCACGTCCGGCTCGGCGGCGGGCAGGAAGCGCCAGAACATGCCGTGGATGCCGCCGCGGTTCCGCATGACGCGGATCTCGGCGCCGAGCCGCTCCGCCTCGCGGGTGAAGGCGTTTTCGGTGTCGGTATAGATGCGCAGCCGCCAGCCGGGATAGATGACGGGAGCGATGCGGGCGTTCTCCAGCACGCCTTCCCAGTACATCGGCTGGTCGCCCCAGACCGACATGCTGATCAGGCGGGTCCGGCCGCTTCCACCCCGGCCGGACAGGAGGCCGGCGATGTGCGCGTTGAACGCGCCGTGGACCGACTGCGGCCGCAGCAGATGGCAATCGGCATAGAGATGGGCGCGGACCCGCTCGCCCTGGAGCGCCGACAGTCCGCCGGCCCGCATCAGGTCGAGGCGGTCGAGGCGGTCGAAACCGGTCTGCGCATCGCTGAGGACGGTCAGCCGCTCGCGGTTCGTGCCCTGGCGTGCCCAATGCCCGACCAGCGAGAACAGGGCCTGCTGATCGAAGGACCAGCCCTGTCCGCCATGGGTTCCGTCATACTCGGGGCAACGCGCCGCCCAGCCCGCCAGGATGCGCCGCACGTCGTCCATGTCGCGCAGCCCGCCGCCCGCCGAACCGCCAACGACCTCCGCCCAGACTGCCGGGCGGGCCGCGTTGTAGCAGATGGCGATCTGGGCGCTGTCGTGGATCAGGACGTTGCCGCGGTAGACGGCGAAATGGTCGTCGGGCAGGCCGGCGATGCTGTCCGCGAAATAGCGGCGCGACATCGGGATCATGTCCATGTCGGAGATGACCACGGCGCCGCCGTCGCAGTCGGGCTCCATCAATGCCGGATAGAGCAGGCGGATGCATTGCGCCTGGAAGGCGGTGCTGACGCCGGGGAGGGGAGGAAACAGCACGATGTCGTCTGCCCAGGGCCGGCAGGAGTCCGGGATGGCGTCGGCGATCAGGACGATCTTCACCCGCACCCCGACCAGCTCCGTCCACACCTTGTGCACCAGCGGCAGGAAGTCGAGATAGAGCGGGTTGTCGTCGCACGCGACCAGACAGGCGGCCAGACGCATCCGCGGCTTCGGGGCGGCGACCGGAGCGGCCGGCAGCGTGGCCGGTGCCTGCCGGGATGCCAATCGCGGCGCCAGGGCTTTCAGCGTCGCCTCCACCGCCGGCCGCAGCCCGTCGGCGGCATCGCGCGCGGCGAAGCGGGCGGCGGCCCGCTGGCCCAGCCGGCGCCGCTCCTCCCCGTCCGCCACCAGCTGCAGGCAGCGCTCCACCAACGCCTCGTAGGGTGCGGCGGCAACGGCATCGCGCAGGTCGTCGTCGATCTCGCTGTCGGGATCGACCTCCGCCACCACGGCGCGGCCGTTGGCCAGCAGCGGGGCGAGGCGGACGATCTCGACGATCCGGGTATCGTAGAAATGCATGTTCAGGACGACCCGCGCCCGGGCGATCCAGCCATCGAGCCGTTCTCCGAAGGCAGGCGGCGCGATGCTCAGCCCGTCCGTGTCCGCGCCGGCCGGGACGTCCGCCGCGAACCCCCCGGTCAGCACCGCCACTTTGAGCCCCGCCGCGACAAGACCGCGCAGGACGTCCAGCCGGCGGCGGTTGACGGTGCCGTAGAACAGCACGTCGTAGAGCTCGCCTTCCTCCGCCTGGGGAAGGGCGCGCAGCAGGGCCGGACAGGAGCCGAGCCGCACCCATGCCGCCAGGTGCGGGTTCACGCCGTGGTCCCGCATCCACAGGAGATTCCGGATGCTGTAGTCCCAGACGATGCGTCCGCGCAGGGACGCGAGATAGGCGGGCGTCAGCAGGGTGGAACCGCTGCCGAACTGTTCGTGGTTGAAGACCACGACGTTCGCCGGCAGGGCGGCGACATCCAAGGCGGTGCTGTCGAACAGGATATGGATGGCGGCTGGATCGAGGCGCAGCCCCCGAGGGGACCGTATGGTGCAGCGATGCCCAAGCCGTTCCAGCCCATGGCGCAGGATTTCCGCCAGATCGGCCAGAAGCTCCTGGGAATTGATGATGACGAAATCGACCATGCTTTCGAACGCAGCCGCGGTGATCATGCGATGCCGGGACATTGCCACAGGCAGAGCGCCGGGACCGTGTATTTTCGCTGATGAGGCACAGGTGGCGTGGACGGAGCGGACGGTCTAAACACCGTCACCGGCGTGCCGCCCGCCGCCGTTCCGCTCCCGTCCGGATTGCTGCCATGGACTCCGCTCTTTCCTCCTCCATTCCGGCGACGGCGGTTCCCGCCCTCATCGACGAAGCGTCGCGCCTGGCCGCGTCCGGCGACCATGACGCCGCCCTCGCGCTGTTGCGCAGCGGTCTGGCGCGATGGCCCGCCCAGCCGCAGCTGCACGAGGCCGCCTGCCGCCTGCTGGTCGGCCGCGACAGGGCCGAGGCCGCGGTCCATGCCGTCGCCGCCCTGCGTGGCGATCCGGCCAACCCGGTCCTGGCCGACAATGTCTGGCAGCTGTTCACCCATATGGGCGAGGCTGGGGAGGTCGAGGCGTTCGAGCGGCGCCTGGCCGCCGGGGAGGACCCGGTGGCGCTGGTCGGGCTCGGCAACGCCCTGCGGCGCGCCGGACGGGCGCACCGGGCCGAGGCCTGCTACCGCCGTGCGCTGGAGCTGTTTCCCGACCTGTCGATGATCCTCAGCCGCCTGGCCTGCCTGTGCGTCGAGCAGCAGCGCCTGGAGGAGGCCGACGCCCTGTTCCTCGCCGCCGCCGCCCGCCATGGCGGGCGCGACGCCGTCACCCGGGTGGGTGCGGATTTCCTGGCGGCGCTGAAGGCCGGGCCGGAACCGGCGGGCATCGCCGGGACCATGACCCTGCCGCCGGGAGGGGTGGAGGCGCTCCGCCCGCTGCTGGTCTACACCTCCTGCGATTCCCGCTATCTCTCCCTGTTCGGCCCGACCATGCTGCGGTCGCTGGTCGAGGATGCCGGACTCGACGCCACGATCGTCCTGCATGTCGTCAATCCTGATGCCGGGGCCGAGAGGCTTCTGGAAACGCTGCGGCAAGACCATGGCGCCGACCGTTTCGTCATCCTGCGCGAAACGGTCGATCTGCGGCCGTTCGGTCCCCAGGCCAAGACCTATTACGCCTGCAGCCGCTTCCTGATGCTGCCCGACCTGCTGGAGCGGTTCGGCCGGCCGGTCCTGATGCTCGACATCGACCTGATGGCGATCCGCGATCTGAACCCGCTGCTGGCGCGGACGGAAGGAGCCGACCTGGGGCTGATGACCAAGGCGCTGGAGAAGCTGGACGTCTGGAGCCTTCTCTACGCCGATGTCCTGCTGGTCCGCCCGACCTTGCGGGCCCGGCGCTTCGTCGGCCTCGCCCGCCGCTACATCCGGCATTTCCTGAAGCCGGGCACCGCCATCTGGTTCCTGGACCAGGCGGCCCTGGCCGGGGTCTGGCTCGCCGGCTTCGCGGACGAGGTGCCGCCGCGTGCCGTCTGGTTCCCGACGGACATCCACAGCTCGGTCATCATGGTCGATCCCGACGGCAATTACTGGACCGACGACCACGCCTTTTTCTATTCGGTGCGGGCGACCGGCGGCGGCCAGCAGGCGATGGCGCGGGCCAGACGGCGCGCCGGCACCATCGGCCAGATCCAGGCGGGCGGCTTCGGGCGGCAGGATCCCGGATGATCCGGTCAGTAGGATCGGTACGACTTCTCTTCGACCAGTTCCGATCCGAACGCCTCGTTCAGCGCCCGCTTGATCGCCGCCCGCCGGTCGTTGGTGTGGTAGACCGCGCGGGCCAGCTCCACGAAGCGGGGGCCGAAATCCCCGTTCCGCTCGCAGTCCCGCAGGTCGTCCTCGACCTGCCACAGGGTTTCGTTGACCGTCCGCAGTTCGGCCATCAGGGCGGCGCAGGCCTCCGCCGTCACGTCCAGCCCAGTCGCCGCCTCGCCCAGAGCCTGCCGCTCGCGCCGGACATTCTCCAGCTTGGCCGGATCGCCGATGCGGGCGGCCTTGATGTCCAGGATGACGATCTTGTCCAGAAGCTCGCCGATTGAAACCGGCACGAGGATGGGCATCGCGGAGCCTATGGCCAGGGGTGGAGAGCAGGCGTCAGTCAAACCAGCCGGGCGACGGCCGCGGCCAGCCGGTCGAGCGGATCGGACCAGTCGCCGGGACGTGTCTGGCGGAACAGCCGCATGGTCGGGTACCAGGGCGTGTCCTCGCGGTCGATCAGCCATCGCCAGTCGGGAGCGAAGGGCAGCAGCACCCAGACGGGCCTGCCCATCGCCCCCGCCAGATGGGCGACCGAGGTATCGACGCACACCACGAGGTCGAGGTTGGCGATGATCGCAGCGGTGTCGAGGAAGGAGGAGATGTGCGGCGACAGGTTCACCAGCCGCATGCCATCCGGCGGCGCTGCCGCCTGTCCCTCCGTCGGCCCCTTCTGGATCGAGAACAGCGTCACGCCGGGCACGCTGGCCAGCGGAGCGAAGGCGCCGAGCGGCAGCGACCGGTTGCGGTCGTTGGCATGTCCCGGCGACCCGGCCCAGACGATGCCGATCCGCAGCCCGCGCTGGTCGGCGAGCCGCTCCGCCCATCGGCTCACGGCACCCGGTTCCGGGCGCAGATAGGGAACGGCGGCCGGCACGGCGTCCAGCGTGGTGCCGAACACCTGCGGCAGGCTGAGCAACGGAACCTGAACGTCGAAGCTGTCCAGCGGCAACGTGCCGGAAACCACCTCCGCCACGCCGGGAATGGGGCGGAGGAGCGGCGTCAGACTTGCCGGCGTTCCCAGCAGGACCTTGCCGCCGCGGGCGGCCACCAGCGGGGCGTAGCGGCTGAACTGGATGGCGTCGCCCAGCCCCTGTTCGCTGTGCAGGAGGATGGTGCGGCCGTTCAGCGGCTCTCCGTTCCAGCGCGGACGCGGGATCTCGCCCTGGGTCGGGGCGTCCTTGCAGCGCAGGCGCCATTCATATTCGTTCCAGCCCTCGCCCAGTTCCCCGCCCACCAGCAGCGCCATGCCAAGATTGCGGTGGCCATCCGCTCCCTGCGGCTCCACCCGCACGGCACGGCGATAGCAGCGGATCGCATCGCCGACGGCGTTCAGCGCCAGCCGCGCGGTCCCCAGGTTGCAGATGGCGCCCGTGAAGGCCGGGTCGATGACGGCAGCCCGGCGATGACAGCGGGCGGCCTCTTCCGAACGGCCGAGATCGTTCAGCGTCAGCCCCAGGCTGGTCAGCGCGGGCGCGAAGGATGGAGCCAGCCGGACGGCGCGCGTGTGGGCGGCCAGCGTCTCCTCCATGCGGCCCAGCGCACGCAGTGCGATGCCGATGTTGCTCCAGGCCGTCGACATGGCGGGGTCGAGCGCAAGGGCCCGGCGGTATGCCGCGACGGCATCCTGAAGCCGCCCTCCCTCCTGGTGGCTGTTCGCCAGTCCGTTGTGCGCTTCCGGCCAGGTCGGGCGCAGCCGGATCATGCGGCGGTGCAGCCCGACAGGATCCGCTCCCCCGGCTGCCCCGATCATGGCGAGCGACTGGTAGGCCTCGACGCTTTCCGGGACCAGGGCGATGGCGCGGCGGAGGCTGGCCGCCGCATCGCCCGCCCGTCCGCCGTCGCGCAGCAGATTGCCCAGATTGTGGTGCCCCGCCGCCATGGCGGGCTCCAACCGCAGGGCACGGCGCATCAGGCCCGCGGCAGCGGCATCCCGCCCGGAGCGCCGGATGACGAGGCCCATCAGATGGAGCGCATCGGCATGGTCCGGCGCCAGGGCCAGGATGCGGCGGTAAAGCTGGCCGGCGGCGCCCATGCGACCAGACTGGTGGTGCTGAAGCGCGAGGGCCAACGCCTCCGGAAGTGATGCCATGATCTGTCCGGCAGGAGGGGGAAGCGGCCGCAAGCCTTAGCCCAAGTGGAGCCCATTCCACAACAGCGGAGAACCGTTTCCGGCCGCGAGTCGGCTACACGCCTGCGTTCCTATGCCACGCCTTTCCGCACTCCAAAGGAGAACGCCTGACCGAAATGATTGCCGCACCCCATCGGGTTATGACCTAAGCTATTGATCTTTGGGGTCGATTCTTAATTGTTGCAGCGCGGTAATTGTTGCGGCTTCGCAACGCTTTGGAGGATTTCCACCCCAGTTCGTGACAAGGGTTTTCCGGAAGGAAAAGGCGATTGCCTTCAGCCTACTACTTCGGATACCAAGGGCATGGTGCGTAAGGTCGCGCCGGGGTATCCGTGTGTCCACACAGGTAGGGCCCTACGCCGGCCGGTGAACATCTAGGGGAAAAATATGGCTATCTCAGGGACATCATATCTAGTAGGCACCACCACAGGTGCCACCCTGACATTGGGACAGTTCACGGCAATCATCGGCGACGCCGGTACCGATGTGATCACCCTTGGTACGGCCGGGAACACGATCTCGATTTCCGCGCTGGAGACGCTGGCTGGCAGCGCGGGCAACGACGTCGTCACCCTGACGGCCGGTAGCACGCTTGCAGTCGCCGCGATCGAGACGCTGATCGGCAGCGGCGCCACCGACGTCATCACGCTCACGGCCGGCAGCACGCTGCAGGTTTCGCTGATCGAGACGCTGATCGGCAGCGCGGCGGCCGATGTGGCCCTGATCGGGTCGGCGGGCAGCACGGTGTCGGTGTCCCTGATTGAGACGATCACCGGCGGCGTGGGTTCCGACGTCATCACCCTGGGCTCCGCCGGCAACACCGTGACCGTCTCGCTGGTCGAGACGCTGGTCGGCGGCGCCGGCAGCGATGTCGTCACCATCGGCAGCGACGGCGCGACCGTCCGCATCACCGGCATCGAGACGCTGGTCGGCGGCGCGAGCTCCGACGCCATCACCCTGGGTTCCGCCGGCAACACCGTGACCGTCTCGCTGGTCGAGACGCTGGTCGGCGGCGCCGGCAACGACGTCATCACCCTGGCCGACTCCTCGGGCGGGACCATCCTGGTTTCCGGCATCGAGACCCTGATCGGCCTGTCCGGCGTGGATGTCATCACCACCGGCACCAGCGGCGCGACGCTCGCCGTCAGCGGCGTGTCGGGCGTGGCCGGCGGTTCGGGCAAGGACGTCATCACGCTGATCGGCTCGGCCGGCACGACGATGGCCATCGGCACCCTCGAGACGCTGACCGGCAGCACCGCCAACGACTCCGTTTCGCTGACCGGCATCTCCAGCGGCGCGACCATCCTGGTGTCGGCCATCGAGACGCTGCTGGGCAACGTCGGCAGCGACGTGATCACGCTCGGCGGTTCCGCCGGCAACACGATCACCGTCTCCACGGTCGAGACGCTGACCGGCAACTCCGGTACCGATCTCGTCCTGCTCGGTGCCGGTGGCAACACCGTGTCCGTCTCGCTGGTCGAGACGCTGACCGGCGGTGCGGGCAGCGACGCCGTCCTGCTGGGCGCCGGTTCCAACACCATCGTGGTGACCGGTTCCGTCGAGGCGGTTATCGGCAACACGGCTTCGGACCTGGTCTTGCTGGGCTCGGGCGGCAACACCACCCTGGTGTCCGGCGTCGAGGTCCTGGTCGCCGGCAACGGCACCGATCTCATCACGCTGGGTTCGGCCGGCAACACGGTGCTGCTGCGCGGCATCGAGACGCTGGTCGGCAACAGCGGCACCGATGCCATCACGCTGGGCAACAGCGACAACAACACCCTGGTTGTTTCGGGTCTGGAGACCCTGATCGGCGGCGCCCTGAGCGACGTCGTGACCCTGGGGGCGGCCGGCAACACCCTGCGCGTCAGCCTGGTCGAGACCCTGGCCGGCGATGTGGGCACCGACGTGGTCACCCTCGTCGCTGGCGGCAACACCATCCTGGTTTCGGGTCTGGAGACGCTGACCGGCGCCGCCGGTTCCGACGTCATCACCCTGGGCACCGCCGGCAACACCCTGCTGGTCTCCAGCGTCGAAACGCTGACCGGCGGTTCGGGCACCGACGCCGTGACCCTGGGCACCGGCGGCAACACGCTGACCGCGTCGGCCCTGGAGACCCTCGTCGGCAACAGCGGTTCCGACCTGATCTTCCTCGGCAACGGCGGCAACACCATCCTGGTTTCGACCGTCGAGACCCTGATCGGCGGCACCGGTTCGGATGTCGTTTCGCTGGGTTCGGTCGGCAACACGGTCCTGCTGCGCGGCATCGAGACGCTGACCGGCGGTATCGGCAACGATGCCGTGATCACCGGCGACACCGGCAACACCATGCAGGTTTCGGGTCTGGAGACCCTGACCGGCGGTTCGGGCACCGATGCCATCACCCTCGGCACCACCGGCAACACCGTCCTGGTTTCGGGTCTGGAGACCCTGACCGGCGGCGCTGGCTCCGACATCGTCACGCTCGGCTCGTCGGGCAACACCCTGGTCGCCAACCTGCTGGAGACCATCGCTGGTGGCGCCGGTACGGACCTGGTGTTCCTGGGTTCGGCCGGCAGCACGGCGTTCGTCACCAATGTCGAACTGCTGATCGGCGGTGACGGCACCGATGTCATCACCCTGGGTTCGGCCGGCAACACGATCACCGCTCGCGGCATCGAGACGCTGACCGGCAACAGCGGCACCGACGCCCTGACGCTGGGCAACACGGCCAACACCGCGACCATCTCGCTGTTCGAGACGATCACCGGCGGTGCGTCGACCGATGTCATCACCCTGGGTGCGACCGGCAACACCGTCCTGGTTTCGGGTCTGGAGACCCTGACCGGCAGTGCCGCGACCGATGTCATCACCCTGGGTTCGGCCGGCAACACCCTGACCGCCAACCTGCTGGAGACCATCACCGGCGGCGCTGGTTCTGACCTGGTGTTCCTGGGTTCGGCCGGCAGCACGGTCCTGGCCACCGGCATCGAAATCCTGGTCGGCGGTTCGGGCTCCGACACCGTCACGCTGGGTTCGTCGGGCAACACCGTCACCCTGCGCGGCATCGAGGTTCTGAACGGCAACAGCGGCACCGACCTGCTGTTGCTGGGCGACACCGGCAACACCGCGACGGTCTCCCTGTTCGAGACGATCATCGGCGGTGCGGCGACCGACGTCATCACCCTGGGTGCCAGCGGCAACACCGTCTTCGTCTCGCTGGTCGAGACCCTGAGCGGCGGCGCCGGCAACGACGTGGTGTCGATCGGCAGCGTCGCCGGCAACACCATGCTGGTGACCAATGTCGAGACCCTGACCGGTCAGGTCGGCACCGACGTCATCACCCTCGGTACGATTGGCAACACCATCCTGGTGTCGCTGCTCGAAACCGTCACGGGCGGTGCTGGCTCCGACGTCGTCACGCTGGGCTCGTCGGGCAACACCCTGACCGCCAACCTGCTGGAGACCATCGCCGGCGGCGCTGGTTCTGACCTGGTGTTCCTGGGTTCGGCCGGCAGCACGATCCTGGCCACCGGCATCGAAATCCTGGTCGGCGGTTCGGGCACGGAAGTCGTCACGCTGGGTTCGGCCGGCAACACGGTGCTGCTGCGCGGCATCGAGACGCTGAACGGCAACAGCGGCACCGACGTTCTGACGCTGGGCGACACCGGCAACACGGCGACCGTCTCCCTGTTCGAGACCATCACCGGCGGTGCGTCGACCGACGCCATCACCCTGGGTGCGGCCGGCAACACCGTCCTGGTGTCGCTGCTCGAAACCGTCACGGGTGGTGCTGGCACCGACGTCGTCACGCTGGGCTCGATTGGCGGCACCCTGCTCGTCAGCCAGCTGGAGACCATCGCCGGCGGCGCCGGTTCGGACCTGGTGTTCCTGGGTTCGTCCGGTAACGTGATCCTGGCCACCGGCATCGAAGTCCTGGTCGGCGGCGCCGGTACCGACACCGTCACGCTGGGTTCGGCCGGCAACACGGTGCTGCTGCGCGGCATCGAGACGCTGAACGGCAACAGCGGCACCGACGTTCTGACGCTGGGCGACACCGCCAACACGGCGACCGTCTCCCTGTTCGAGACGATCACCGGCGGTGCGTCGACCGACGTCATCACCCTGGGCGCGACCGGCAACACCGTCCTGGTGTCCGCGGTCGAGACCCTGACCGGTGGTGCGTCGACCGACGTCGTCACGCTGGGTTCGGCCGGCAACACGCTGCGTGCCATCGATCTGGAGACCATCGTCGGCGGTGAAGGCACCGACGTCGTGGCCTTCGGCACGGCCGGCATGACCATCTTCACCCGCAACGTCGAGACCATCTCCGGCGGTGCTGGGACCGATGTCGTCACGCTGGGTTCGACGGGCAACACGCTGACCGCCAACCTGCTGGAGACCGTCGCCGGCGGTTCGGGTTCCGACCTTGTCCTGCTGGGCAACGCCGGCAGCTCGGTCCTCGTCTCGTCGCTGGAAATCCTGGTCGGCGGCACGGGTACCGACGTCGTCACGCTGGGTTCGGCCGGCAACACGGTGCTGCTGCGCGGCATCGAGACGCTGATCGGCAACACCGGCACCGACGCCATCACGATCGGTGACACCGGCGCCACCATGCAGGTTTCGGGTCTGGAGACCCTGACCGGCGGTGCGTCGACCGACGCCATCACCCTCGGCACCACCGGCAACACCATCCTGGTGTCCGCGCTGGAGACCGTGACCGGCGGTGCTGGCACCGACATCATCACCCTGGGCTCGACGGGCAACACCCTGGTCGCCAACCTGCTGGAGACCATCACTGGTGGTGCCGGTACGGATCTGGTCTTCCTGGGTTCGGCTGGCAGCACGGTCCTGGCCACCGGCATCGAAATCCTGGTCGGCGGTTCGGGCACGGAAGTCGTCACGCTGGGTTCGGCCGGCAACACGGTGCTGCTGCGCGGCATCGAGACGCTGACCGGCAACAGCGGCACCGACGCCCTGACGCTGGGCGACACCGGCAACACCGCCACCATCAACCTGTTCGAGACGATCAGCGGTGGTGCGGGCTCCGATGTCATCACGCTGGGCTCGGTCGGCAACACCGTTGTCGTGTCGGGTCTCGAGACCCTGACCGGCGGTACGGCTTCCGACGTCGTCACGCTGGGCTCGGCGGGCAACACGGTCTCCGTGACCCTGGTCGAGACGATGCGCGGCGGTGCGGGCACCGACGTCGTGGTGATGGGTTCGGCTGGCAACAGCATGATCGTGTCGGGTGTCGAAACGCTGATCGGCGGTTCGGGCACCGATGCCGTCCAGCTGGGTTCGGCGGGCAACACGGTCACGGTCAACGTGCTGGAGACCCTGCTGGGCGGCTCCGGTTCCGACCTGATCCTGCTGGGCTCGACGGGCAGCACGATCCTGACGACCGGCATCGAAATCCTGGTCGGCGGTACGGGCAGCGACATCGTCACGCTGGGTTCGGCCGGCAACACGGTGCTGCTCCGCGGCATCGAGACGCTGACCGGCAACAGCGGCACCGACGCCATCACCATCGGTGACACCGGCACCACCATGCTGGTCTCGCTGCTGGAGACGCTGGCTGGCGGTGCGGGCACCGACATCATCACTCTGGGTTCGGCCGGCAACAACCTGCTGGTTTCGGGTCTGGAGACCCTGACGGGTGGTGCGGGCAGCGACGTGGTGTCCATCAGCACGCTCGGCTCGACCATGGTGGTCAACGGCATCGAGACGCTGACGGGCGGCACGGGCACCGAGCTGATCTTCCTCGGCTCGGCCGGTTCGACGGTCCTGGTGTCGGGTATCGACATCCTGATCGGCGGCGCCGGTACCGACGTCGTCACGCTGGGTTCGACCGGCAACACGGTGCTGCTGCGCGGCATCGAGACGCTGATCGGCAACAGCGGCACCGACGTGCTGACGCTGGGCAACACCGCCAACACGGCGACCGTCTCCCTGTTCGAGACGATCACCGGCGGTTCGGCTCTCGACGTCATCACGCTGGGCTCGGGCGGCAACACGGTGTCCATCACGGGCATCGAGACGCTGAACGGCGGTGACGGCACCGACGTCGTGACCATCGGCTCGGTGGGTTCGACGGTCCTGGTCGCCTCCATCGAGACGGTGATCGGCGGTACGGGTCTGGAAGTGATCCTGACCGGTTCGGCCGGCGCGACGCTGACGGCCTCGGGTGTCGACTTCGTGGTCGGCGGCCTGGGCACCGATCTGCTGACGCTGGGCTCGGTCGGCAACACCACCACCATGCGCGGCATCGAGACGCTGACCGGTGGTGCGGGTTCCGACCTGGTGATCCTGGGTGACACCGGCAACACCATGCTGGTGACCGGCGGCCTCGAAATCCTGGTCGGCGGCTCCGCCACCGACGTGGTGACCCTGGGCTCCACCGGCACGACCCTGCTGACCCGCGGCATCGAGACGCTGATCGGCAGTGTTTCGGCCACCGACGTCATCACGCTCGGTGACACGGCCAACACGATCACCGTCACCGGCATCACCCGTCTGACCGGCGGTGCCAACACCGATATCGTCTTCACCGGTTCGGCCGGCTCGACGATGACGGTTGGCGGCGTCGAGTTCCTGGTCGGCGGCACGGGCACCGACGTGGTGACCCTGGCGTCGAGCGGTACGACGACCATCCTGCGTGGCATCGACACGCTGACCGGTGGTGCGGGTTCCGACCTGGTGATCCTGGGCGACACCGGCAACACCATGCTGCTGACCGGCGGCGTCGAGATCCTGGTCGGCGGTTCCGCCACCGACGTGGTGACCCTGGGCTCCGGCGGTACGACCCTGCTGACCCGCGGCGTCGACACGCTGATCGGCAACTCGGGCAACGACGTGATCACGCTCGGCGACACGGTGAACACGATCACCGTCAGCGGCGTCGAGACCCTGACCGGTGGCGCCAACACCGACATCGTCTTCACCAGCTCGACTGGCGTGACGATGACGGTCAGCGGCGTCGAGTTCCTGGTCGGCGGCACGGGCAGCGACGTGGTGACCCTGGGCGGTTCGGGCCAGACCCTGACCCTCCGCGGCATCGACACGCTGTCGGGCAGCAACGGGACCGACTGGGTGTTCCTGGGTGACACCGGCAACACCATGCAGCTGGCCTCGGGCATCGAACTGCTGATCGGCGGCTCCGCCACCGACGTGGTGAGCACGAGCGACAGCGGGTCGACCCTGATCACCCGCGGCGTCGAGACGCTGCTGGGCGGTTCGGGCAACGACGTCATCACCCTGGGCAACACGGCCAACACCATTGCGGTGAGCGGCGTGGACACCCTGACCGGTGGTACGGCGAACGACACGGTCACGGTTACCAGCGGTTCGATCCGCTTCCAGGGCTCGGGCGGCGACGATGTCGTGTCCCTGGCTTCGGGCAGCGGCACCGACCAGATCGTGGTCTCCGGTGCGGGCGATATCGGTGCCTTCGGTGCCAACAACGGCTTCGTCACGGTCAACAACTTCCAGTCCGGTACCGACAAGGTGATCCTGACTGGGGCGCTGCGGACTGCGGTCGACGCCAACAGCGATGGTGGTCTCTCCTCCACCGCTGCGGCTCAGAACGGGGTCAGCATGACCGGCAGCGAGCTGGTGACGCTGTCCACCACCGTCACCGGCAGCCTGACGGACGCCAACCTGGCGAACTTCCGTACGGCTCTCGGCACGCTGACCAACTCGTCGGCGAACGCCTCGGTGCTGGTGCTGGCCAACAACGGTACGAGCTCCGGCCTGTACCAGGTGGTCGACGCCAACGGCGACGGTCAGGTCTCCGCCACCGAAGTGCGCCTGCTGGGCACCTTCACCGGCGCGACCCTGGGCGCCAGCGACGTGTCGCTGGGCTGAGCCACGAACTGAACGGCAAGGCCGGGGCGTTCCTCGAAAGGGGAATGCTCCGGTCCGCCGGACAGGGCGCGGCAACAGACGCCGGGTTCAAGTTTCGAGAATGCGACAGGCACCGCCGGGGAAACCCGGCGGTGTTTGTCTTTTCAGTCCCTGGTCAGGCCCTGGCCTTTCCAAGACATGCCGCTCAATGGGAAAGGCCCCCGGTGCTTCGTCACCGGGGGCCTTTCTCTGTCGCTGGGGGGCCGGATCGTCGGGGGCGGGGGCTGCCCGATGCGGCAGTGTCAGTTGGCGGGAAGGGCGGACAGCCGGTCCACCATGCGCAGCAAGCCCTGCGACAGCCGGACGATTGCCGGCGATGCGAGGAACAGCTCCTTCAAGGCCGGCTCCTCGCCGAACCGCAGGACGAAGCCGTTGGGATTGAACACCACGGCGATTTTGGTGCTTTCGGACAGCACATGCTGTGTCCGCCCCTGATAGACGGCTTCCAGCAGGGCGCGGCCGAGTTCCCGCGCCTCTTCCACCGGAAGCGCGGCGATCTCCGGTTCCTGGCGGCTTTCGTTGAAGTGGAACACCGCGTCCAAACGCAGGCGCTCCTCGTCCATCTCATGGATCGAGATGTGGGAAAGGAATTTGCCGTCCGGGAACAGCACCGTGCGGTCGTCCATCTCGATGTTGATCACCAGCTTGGACCGCTGTGCCGCGCTTGTCATGGAGGGATCCGACCCTTTGAAGGAATGCCGCAGGAAACCGGCGCGGATCGCGCTCCGGCCAGCGGTTTGCGGGGGCGCTTATACCCTCATTCTCCGATGGGGTACAGCGGAGCGGGCTCTATCCTGACAGCGCGGATCTACTCGGGCTTTTGCCGTCGGCGGGCCAGCTCGGCTTCCACCAGCCGGGCAACCAGTTCCGGCATGCGGATTTGCGCGCTCCAGCCCAGGACGCGGCGCGCCTTGTCCGGGTCGCCCACGCTGTGGGAGATGTCGGTGGGGCGGAGCAGGGCGGGATCGGTCACGACGTATCGGTGCCAGTCCAGCCCGGCATGTGCGAATGTCTGAGCCACGAAATCTTCCAGCGAATGCTCTTCCCCGGTGGCGATGACGAAGTCTTCCGGTCGGTCGTGACGCAGCATCAGCCACATCGCCTCGACATATTCCGGTGCCCAGCCCCAGTCGCGTCGGATGGCGAGCTGGCCCAGCCGAAGGCTTTCCGCTTTGCCTTCGGCGATGTCGACCACGCCGCGCACGATTTTCTGGGTGACGTACCGTACCGGCCGCAGCGGGGATTCGTGATTGAACAGGATGCCCGAGCAGGCAAACAGCCCATAGGCCTCGCGATAATTCGCCACCGCCCAGAAGGCGGCCGCCTTGCCCACGCCATAGGGGCTGCGCGGCTGGAAAGGTGCTGTTTCATTGGCTCGGCGATTGCCGCCGGTGTTGCCGAAGCACTCGCTGCTGGACGCGCTGTAGAAACGGATTTCACGGCGCAGGATGCGCAGGGCTTCCAGGATGTTGATGGTGCCGTCGATGGTGCTGTGGAGGGTCTCCATCGGCTGCTCGAAGGACAGGCCGACGGAGGATTGGCTGGCGAGGTTGTAGATTTCCTCCGGCGCCACCTGATCGATCACCTGCAACACGCTGTGGAAGTCCGATGGGACCGCCGAATGCAGGGTGACGCGGTCGGCGATGCCGAGGCGGTGCAGGTTGGCGAAACTGGACATCTCGCGGTCGCGCGATGTGCCGTGGACCGAATAGCCCTTGTCCAGAAGCAGCCGGGCGAGATAGGCACCGTCCTGCCCGGAGATGCCGAAGATCAGGGCTTTGTTCGGTCCGCTGGACGGCGCGAGGCTCATGGGTGTCCCGGCCAGGAAAAGAGGCGTCGGCGATGGTGTCGGCCTGGGGCCGGCAGGGGGGCGTTGCTCCCCTGCCATGGTCTTTCCTGCCACCATCGCTTCCGGCATATCGTCCGGAACGGTGGCGGAGTGTGTTCAGCGGCCGCCGTTGTGCGGGTTCTCCGCCAGCAGGCGGATGTCGGCCTCGATCATCTCCTTCACCAGCTGGGGGAAGCTGGTGGTGTGGGTCCAGCCCAGCTTTTCCCGGGCCTTGGTGGGATCGCCCAGCAGCAGGTCGACCTCGGTCGGACGGAAGTAGCGGGGGTCGATCCGGACCACCACCTTGCCGGTCTTCTGGCAAATCCCTTCCTCGTCCACGCCGTCTCCGCGCCATTCGATGCCGCGGCCGACATGGCCGAAAGCCAGCTCGACGAACTCGCGGACCGAATGGGTCTCGCCGGTGGCCAGCACGTAGTCGCCCGCTTCCGGCTGCTGCAGCATGCGCCACATGCCTTCGACATAGTCGCGGGCATGGCCCCAGTCACGCTTGGCATCCAGATTTCCCAGATACAGGCAGTCCTGCGTGCCGGCATCGATCGCCGCGACGGCGCGGGTGATCTTGCGGGTGACGAAGGTTTCCCCGCGGGTCGGGCCTTCGTGGTTGAACAGGATGCCGTTCGAGGCGTGCATGCCGTAGGCTTCGCGGTAGTTCACCGTGATCCAGTAGGCGTACAGCTTCGCGGCGGCATAGGGGCTGCGCGGATAGAAGGGTGTGGTCTCGCTCTGGGGCGTCTCCTGCACCTTGCCATACAGCTCCGAGGTGGACGCCTGGTAGAAGCGGACCGTCTTCTCCATCCCCAGGATGCGGATGGCTTCCAGGAGTCGCAGGGTGCCGATCCCGTCGGCGTTGGCGGTGTATTCCGGCGTCTCGAAGCTGACGTGGACGTGGCTCTGGGCCGCCAGATTGTAGATTTCGGTCGGCTGGACGTTCTGGACGAGGCGGATCAGGTTGGTGCTGTCCGTCAGGTCGCCGTAATGCAGGAAGAAGCGGACACCCTCTTCATGGCGGTCGCTGTAGAGATGCTCGATCCGGCCGGTGTTGAAGGAGGACGAACGCCGCTTGATCCCGTGAACCTCATAGCCTTTGTCCAGCAGAAGCTCGGCGAGATAGGCGCCATCCTGTCCGGTGGCACCGGTGATCAAGGCTACTTTGCGCAAAGGACCGATCCCGGAAATGAGGGTAAGAAAGCGTGCGGGCACTATCCGAAATGCCTTTGCACAAAGCAAGACGCACAATTGCGCCCTGTCGGCATATTTCCGGGACAATCCGCCGCTCCTGAACGGCGGTATCCTCTGTTCCGATGCCGCACACGGGTGTTGAAGACGCCGGACAAGAACGATAGGGTGCCGCCCAAATCGACTGTGGGTTTCCGAGGCGGCGTTTCAGGCGCTCGTGCTCGGGCAGACGCCGGGGCCTGCAGCATCACCGGGGCCGGACCGAAGCCGCAGAACTGATTGCTTTTGGACAGATTCCTTTCAGGGCGGGTTCGTTAAGCGTCATGGCTACCGTTGCCGAAGCATTGCAGATTGCCGTCGGCCTTCACCGGGCCGATCGCATCGACGAAGCAAAATCGATCTACGACCGCATTCTCCAGGTCGATCCGCGCAATCCCGACGCTCTGCATCTTCTGGGCCTCGTGGAGCGGCGGCAGGGCAATGTCGACCGGGCCGTGCAGCTGATGACCCAGGCGGCCCAAGCCGCCCCGGAGATGGCGGAAATCCACAGCAATCTGGGCAACACCCTGTCCGCACAGGGGGACGTCGAGGGCGCGCAGCGGGCTTTCCGGCGCGCTCTAGCCCTTCAGCCGGCGATGTCGGCCGCCTGCTACGGCCTGGGGATCCTGCTGTGCGGCAAGGGCGGTCCGAGCAGCTGGGGGGAAGCCTGTACAGCCTTCCGGCACACTGTGCGGCTGGAACCGCAGCGGGTGGAAGCCTACCATGACCTGGGCATCACCCTGCGCCAGGACGCCAAGGTGGAGGCGGCTGCGCTCAGCCAGCGGCTCGCCCTTACCCTGCGGCCCGATTTCATGGGCAGCTGGATGAATCTGGGCAACACCCTGCTGGAGCTTGGACAGCCGGAAGCCGCAGTGGCCGCCTTGCTGCGGGCGTTGACGATCGACCCCAACCATGCAGACGCGCTCTACAATGCCGGCAACGCGCTTTATGCCGTCGGCAGGCTCGATGAGGCGATCGCCAAATATTCCCGCAGCGTCGCCAGCGGTTTGGCCCTGGGCCTGACCCGCATGGCCAACGTGCTGATCGACCTCGGGCGTGAGGCCGAGGCGGAGCAGATGCTGCGTGCGGCGCTGTCGCGCCCGGGCTCGGACGTGCCGGCGGCGATCGACATGCTGTCCGCCCTGTTGGTCCGCCAGAACCGGCTGGAGGAATCCCGGGCCTTCTTTTCCGCCTTCACCTATCCGTTCCTGGACAATCCCAAGGCGTTCCTGGGGGAATGCCTGACCGCCATCGCCGAGACCTGGCTGAAGGCGGGCGATTACGACCGGGCGGTGGCGACGCTGGCCAACATCGACGGCCACGGCAGCCGCTTCTTCACCGTCAAGTCGATCGCCGGACTGCGGCAGGAACTGAACCGCACCGGACTTTCGGTGGAGCGGCCGGGCGATCCGGACCGGTCGCGCCCGCGTGTCGGCTCCTCGACCCTGGCGACCCATGGACGGTTCGCCCACAACGTCCTGGAATACATCCTGCTGCGCAGCTATGCCGAAGCCCACGGCTATGTACTGGAAACGCCCGACTGGGTCGGCGGCCTTTATTTCGATCTGGACGACCCGCCGATGTCGGGCGGATTGAAGCCGCTCTATTTCCCGCGCCGGCTGCTGAACGACTGGGTCACCGGGCGCCGCGACGATCCGCGCGGCGACATCGACGTGCTGTCGCCGCTGTTCCTCTACGAGTATCCCGAAAGCCTGCGCGGCCGCGTGCGGTCCTGGCTGAAGCCGCGGGGCGTGTGGAAGCCCAGGCTCGACCCGGTGATGGACGCCCTGCGCGCCCGCGGCGACACCGTGGTCGCCCTTCACATCCGGCGGGGCGATTTCGTCTGGTTCCGCTACACCATCACCGAAACCTCCTGGTATGTGGACTGGCTGCGCGGGATGTGGGACGGCCTGAAGCGGCCCGTCCTCTACATCGCCACCGACGATCCCCAGACGGTGCGCGACTTCGCCGAATTCGTCCCGGTCACGCTGGCCGATCTGGTGGAGCCATGGAAGGGCCTGGAGTTCCTGCAGGACTTCCATGTCCTGTCCCAGGCCGATATCGTCGGGGTCAGCGCGCAGAGCGGCTTCAGCCAGTTGGCGGCCCTGCTGAACGAGCGGGCCTCCCTGTTTATCGAACCCGACGCGGCGGCCCGCCGCATCCGGCCCTATTCACCCTGGACGCCGGACGCCCCGGCCCCCTGACGAGAGCGAAGGCCCTGCCGATGGACATCGCCACCAAGCAATTCTACGACGACTTCTGGCCCCGCTTCGTGCCGATCCACGAGGAAACCAAGAAGTACATGCTGGAGACCCTGACAGAGCGGCATGTCGGGAGTGCGCTCGATGCCGGCTGCGGCCATGGGATCTGCAGCGTCGTGCTGTCCGAGCTGGCGGATCAGGTGACGGCGGTCGACGTCTCGTCCGACAGTCTCGCCACGGCCAGGGAGCAGGCGCGCCGCTTCGGCCGCGACAACATCTCCTTCCACCATCAGGATCTCCAGGAACTGGACCCGGCCCTGGGGCCGTTCGATCTGGTCTGGTGCTGGGGGGTGGCGATGATGGCGCCCGACCCGATGAAGGTGATGAACAACCTGATGCGGGCGACCAAGCCGGGCGGCACCGTCTATCTCGGCCTCTACCTGAAGACCTGGCTTTCGCCGGTGCATGAGGGGGTCCGCCATTTCTGCCGCGCCTATATGGACACTCCGGCGCGCCGCAAGCTGGTCGGCGGCTTCTTCACCGGCCTGACCAAGCTCGCCTGCGCGCTGAAGGGGCAGGAGATCAACCGCCGGGCCGACAACGTGTCGATCCAGGCGCAGGTCGAGGACTGGTACTATCCGCCCTACAAGACCTTCTATTCGATCGAAGAGATCGTCGCTCTGTTCGAGCGCAACGGTTTCAAGGCCGAATGCATCCAGGACCGTCTCGGCCGCATGAAGAGCGCCACGATCTTCGTGATCCGGGCCACCAAGAATGGCTGAAGCGGCGCCGGCCGGCAGCGCCGTCCCGCCTCCCGACTGGCAGGAACTGGGCCGGCTTCTTGCGCCCGGCTATGTGGACAGCGGCTTCATCGGCGGCGTCACCCGTCTGCCGGTGGAGGCGGTGGTGCGCGACATGCTGTCGGAGGCGCGGGCGGACGAGCAGGTGGCGGAACTGCGGCGCCATGCCGACCTGTCCGGTGCCCGCATCCTGGAAGTCGGGTCCGGCTGCGGCATGCTGGTGGCCCGCGGCCGCTCCGCCCACGGGCTGGACATCCGCGGCATCGAACCCAGCATGGGGGAATACAGCTCCACCCTGGAGGTCTGCCGCCGGCTGATCGAGCATTACGGCCTGCCCGACGATGCCGTGGTCGACGCCACCGGCGAGGCGATCCCCTATCCCGACGACAGCTTCGACGTCGTCTATTCCAGCAATGTGCTGGAGCATGTCGGCGATCCGGCCGCCGTGCTGGACGAGGCGCTGCGCGTCCTGAAGCCCGGCGGCCGTCTGCTGGTGGTGGTGCCGAACTATGGATCCTGGTGGGAGGGGCATTACGGCATCCTCTGGCTGCCGCGCCTGCCTGCCGCGGCGGCGAAGCTCTATGTCCGCCTGTTCGGGCGCGATCCGTCCTATATCGACACGCTCAACCTGATCGACCGTTCCTGGCTGGAACGCTGGGCCGCCCGCCATGCCGGACGGCTGGAGGTGGACGGCTGGGGCTGGGACATGTTCGAGCGGCGGCTGCGCACGCTCGAGTTCGGCGAATGGGCCGCCCTGTCGCTGGCCAAGCGGATCGCCTCCTGGGTCCACCGGCTGGGGGTGCTGGAGCCGGCGATCTGGCTGGCCCGGCGGCTGCATTGGGAAACCCCCATCGTTCTTTCGGCGCGCAAGCTGCCGCTGCCATAGCGGCGCGAGACACGGAGCCGTCGCCGCCGCTCCTTATCCTGCTCTTCGAGACCACGCGGATCGATCACTCCATGGCCGCCACCACCGCCACCTCCGTTCCCGCCATCAACGAGCTCGTCCGGGCCGGACGTATCGAAGAGGCGTTGGCCGCGTCCATCGAGCTGGCGCGCTGCACCCCCGACGATCCGGTCGCGCTCAACCTGCTGGGGGTCCTGCTGCACCGGAGCGGGCAGAGCGCGGAGGCGGCGACCGCCCTGGAGAAGGCGGTGCAGCTCTCCCCCGGCTTTGCAGAGGCGCGCTTGAACCTGGGCATCGTCCAGCAGACGCGCGGCCTGCCGGCCGAGGCCGCCGACCAGTTCCGCACGCTCGTTCTGCTGAACCCGCAGCATGCCATGGCCGAGGAGCGGTTGGGCAGCGTCCTGCACAGCCAGGGGGATCTGGAGGGAGCGGACCGCCATCTGCGCAGGCTGCTGCACCTTCGACCCGGCAATCCGGATTCCCTCTATCAGTTGGCCGTCGTCCTGGTGTCGCGCGGCGACTTCGACGAGGCGACCGACCTGCTGGCCAGCATCAGGTCGGTCGCACCGGACCATGCCGATGCGTTGGCCCTGCTCGGACAGGTCTGGCTGGCGGTGGGCGCTCCTGATAAGGCCGCCGCGACCTTCAACGAGCTGGCCGTCCGCCGGCCGGACCATTCGGAGGTGCGGACCGGCATGGCCCGCGCCGGGCTGTACCAGCGGGTCGCGGCGGATTCGGCCTCGACCGCCCGGGGATTGCCCGACGGCTATGTGGTTCGCGGTCCCTTCTCCGTCCTGTCCGGATACGGCGATCTGGCGCAACGCTTCGTCCGCGCCATGCTCGGGCAGGGAGCGGCCCTGCGTCTGATCGGTCTGCGCGAGGACGAGACCTGGCGGCCGGAACGGCCGGAAGGCGGCGTTCCCACCGACGCGCCGTTACGGGCTGCCGCATCGCTGAGCTTCCTGACCCCGGCGCTGACGGAGCCGATTCCCGGCCTGCCGACGGTGAACTACACGATGTTCGAAGGCCCCCGCGTTCCACGCTTCTGGGCTCGCTGCAACGCCGCCCATCACGATCTGGTCGTGGTGCCGACGGACTCTTCCCGGCTTGCCTGGATCGCCGCCGGCTATCCCGCCGATCGCCTGCGCGTCTGCCCTCCCGGCATCGAGCCCCATCCCGGCGACCTGCGGGAGCCGAGCCGCCATCTGGCCGGCCCCACCGGGCGGCTGATCGCCGACTACCGGGTGCGGATGCTCAACATCTCCGATTTCATCGCCCGCAAGAACATCGACGGACTGCTGCGGGTCTGGCTGCGGGCGACGCGGGCCGACGACGATGCCATCCTGATCCTGAAGGTGGGCAAGGGCGGGCCGACGCTGGCGCAGGACCTCTCCCGCCTGTTCGACCGCACCGCCCGTCATGTCGGCCGCGGCTTCGACAAGGCCGCCCCTATCGCCGTGCTGACCAGCCGGCTGGACGAGGCCGGCATGTCGACCCTCTACGCCCTTGCCACCCATTACTGGAGCCTGTCGCATGGCGAGGGCTGGGACCTTCCCCTGACCCGTGCCGGCGCCCGCGGGGCGGCACTGATCGCCCCGGCGCACAGCGCCTATACCGCCTACCTCGACGAGACGGCCGCCCATCTGATTCCGGCCGGCACAGGTCCGGCGCTGATGCCCTACAGCCGCGCCGCCTATCCCCCCTTCCACGGGCTGGACTGGTGGCACCCGGACGAGGATGCGGCCACCGACATCCTGGCCCGCATCATCCGCGATCCCGACGCCGAAAGGCGCGATGCGCGGTCCGCCCTGACCGGCCGCTTCACCTGGAACCGTGCGGCCTCCACATTGTCGGACATCATGGAGGAGGCGCGCGGGATGGGACGGGGAATGGTGCATCCGGTCGGAAAGAGGCCCTGAGATGCCCGGCCGGGCAGGCCCCGCCGGAGCGGTGATCGCGGAGCTTCTGACCCGCGCCGTCGGCGAGATGGGGGCCGGCCGGCTGGAGGCCGCCGGCTCTGCCCTGCGCGCGGCCCTTGCGGTTTCGCCGGATCATCCCGACACCCTTTATCTCGCCGGCATCCTGGCCGGGCTGGATGGGCGGACGGCCCTGTCCGACGCGCTGATCGCCCGGGCGGCGGCCGACCCCGCCATCGGCCTGTTCGACCGCCTCCTGGGTCTCGCCTGCCGGGAGCAGGCGGGTTTCGGCAGGCTTGCCGGCCTGTACGGCATCGACCTTTGCCTGCGCGGCGCCTGCCGGCCGCTGGACAGCCCGCGCGTCCTGGCGGGGGTGACGCTCTGCTGCATCGACACCGCCTATCAGGACCTGACCCTGGTGGCGATCAAGAACAGCCTCGCCCAGTGCCGGTTCGACCGGGTGCTGTTCCTCACCGACGACACGCTGCACCCGCCGGGGGTGGAGATCGCACCGGCCGGATGCCCGATCCCCAGCGCGGAGGCGTACAGCCGCTTCGTCCTGAAGGATCTGCCGGAACGGCTGGACACCCCGTTCACGCTCATTTCGCAATGGGACGGCTTCCTGCGCGATGCATCCCTGTGGTCGGACGAGTTTTTGCAATTCGACTATATCGGTGCCCGCTGGACCTGCTTCGCCGACGACCATCTGGTGGGCAACGGCGGCTTCTCCCTGCGATCGCGCCGGCTGCTGGAGGCGGGAACCGACCCGGCGGTCACCCAGCTCCACCCCGAGGATTTCCACCTCGGCCGCACCTACCGGCCTTATCTGGAACAGGCCCGCGGCATCCGTTTTGCCGATACGGCGACCGCCGACCGCTTCTCGATCGAGCAGCTGGCCAATCCCGACGAGCGGGCGCGGCCGGTGGCGTCCTTCGGTTTCCACAACCTGTTCCGCATGTACGAGGTGGTGGACCCACGCTATCTCGACCTGTTCCTGGATTTGCTGCCGGCCGGCGCGCTGCTGTCGAACAGCATGGCGCTGCTGGCGGTTTCCCACATCCGCATGGGGGAATGGGCGCCCGCCTGCCGCATCGCCCGCCGCATGCTCGCCCGCAACCCCCATCATGAGTGCCGGGAGATGCTCGAGCAGATCCTGTCCCGTGCGCCCCGTCCCCAGGATGCCCTGCCATGACCGCCGCCCCCGATCCCAAGCCCGATCCGAAAGCCCTCCGCATCGCCGTGGCGCAGGAACCGGACAGCGCGCTCCATTATGCCCAACTGGGCAGGACCCTGCTCGCCGCCGGCGATGCGGTGGCGGCCCGTCCTTCGCTGCTGCGGGCGGTGACGCTGCGCCCGGACTGGCAGGAGGGCTGGCACAGCCTCTGCCTGATCGAGGCCTTCTTCGGGCGTACCGGATCGGCGATCGAGGCGTTGCGCAACAGCGGCGGCGGGCCTGCCGCGCCGCTTCCGGGCCCAGCCGACCTCGCCTGTGTCCTGGGTGGCGTGCCGAAGCGGCACCTGCCGGTCTCCGGAGCGCTCCGGGTCATCTATCGCATCAGCGACGGCGGCTATCCCAAGCCGAAGATCGCCGACAAGCGGACCTGTCTGCGCAACTTCCTCGACGTCATGGCCCTGCCGGCGGAGAACATCCAGGTCGTCGCCGACAATTGCGGGGCGGAGACGCTGGCGATGATCGCCGCCGAGGAGCGCCGCCGCTATGGCGCGAGGGGAGTCGTCCGGGTGCATGAGACCTCGCTGGGCAATGGCCATTCCTGGATCTTCGCCCGCAATCTGGCGATGGAATGGCCGGACGAGGATGTGGTCTATCTGATCGAGGACGACTATCTGCATCGTCCCGGTTCCGCCGCCGTGATGTTGGAGGGACTGGAACGGGCGGACTATGTCAGCCTCTACGACCATGCCGACAAGTACATGGATTTCAGGGACAGCGGGAACCCTCTGGTCAGCCATGGCGGCGAATTGACCCGCCTGATCCGGACGAGGTCCTGCCATTGGAAATTCACCCAGGGCACGACCATGACCTTCGCCGTCCGGGTCGGCACCCTGCGGGCCGACAGTCCGGTCTTCGACCGCTTCGCCGACCGCCGCCACCCGGACGATTACCGCATCTTCGTCAACCTGATCCTTCAGGGCCGCACGGTGCTGACGCCGGTCCCGGGCCTGTCCACCCACGGCGAACCGGGGTATCTGGCTCCGGGGGTAGACTGGCAGGCGGTGGCCGACCTTTACCGCGATCCCACCTGAACGGTGCCCGCCCGTGGCGTGCCGGAGGCCGGCGCCTCCGGCTGTTCCAGCATGCGGAGCAGATGCTCCCGCATTGCCGCGACGACCGGCTCCCAGCCGCCGCCTGGCGGCTCACGGAACAGCGTGAGGCTGGGATAGAGCGGGCTGTCCGTCCGGTCGAGCAGCCAACGCCAATCCGGCACGGTGCGGAGCGCGACCCAGGCCTTCGCGCCGACGGCGCCGGCCAGATGGGCGATGACGCTGTCGGCGGTGATGACCAGGTCGAGTTGCCGGATCACCTGCGCGGTGCGCAGGAATGAGGTTTCGGCATCGGCGAAGAAGCCGTCGAGCGGGCGCTCGACATCCAGCACGGCGGGATCCGCCGGCGGCTCCGGCTGAAGGCTGATGAAGCGGATACCGGGTACGACGCGGAGGCTTGCCAGGAGGTTTTCCGGCAGATCCTTCTCCGCTGCGGTCGTCGTCCATTTCAGCCCGACCAGCATCTCGCCCGGACGCCGCTCCAGCACCGGGCCGGGGTCGCCGCTGCGCGACAGGTCGATGTAGGGCGCGCCGCCGAAAGGCTGTTCGGGATTGCGCTCCAGCATATAGAAAAGATCGAAGGACAGCGCCCGCCAATCGGTCATCGGCACCCGGTCCTGCAGCGTGTAGACCGTCGACACCCCGTCGGCCAGGGCGCACAGCGCCTTCAGGCGGCGGTCGCAGATGAAGCTGACCCGCATCCCCTGCCGGCTGAACCAGCCGGCATAGCGGACGCATTGGATCACGTCGCCGAAGCCGGATTCCCCCAGGATCAGGATATGAGCGCCCGGACGGACCGTGCCGTCCCAGACCGGGGCGGGGTGGAAATGCCGCCACCACGCCAGCGGTTCGTAATTGTGCTTGTCCGGCAGCAGTTCGGCGAAACGGTGCCAATGACCGAGACGCATGCTGACATGCAGCAGCATCAGGCTGGCATAGGCATGGTAGCTGGGATCGCTCTGCGACCGCATGCCGCGGCGGTAGGGGATGAGGGAGGCCTCCGCCTTGCCGCTGAACTCCAGTGCGTAGCCGGTGTTGCTCCAAACCTCCGGCATGGCGGGATCGAGCATCAGGGCGAGCCGGCTGATCCTCAATGCATCCTCGAAGCGGCCCTGGGTCAGACGGCTCGATGCGACACTTCCAACCCGCAGGGCAGCTTGCCGGTAGGCGCCGTCGACATGGCGGAACCTGTCGATCAGCATCCGTGCCATGGCCAGTACGCCGGCCTCGTCCTGAGGCGGATTGCCCATGGCCTCGATCGAGTGTCTGGCTACGATCGACAGGTTGCCCGCCACCACCGGGGTCGGACCATGCAGGTCGCAATAGCGAACCAGCCAAGCGCCTGCGCCGGTCATGTCGCCGTCCTGCGCCAGAAGCGCGCCCATCATCGCCATGCATTCGCGCTGACGCGGGTCGATGGCAAGGACGGCGCGATAGGCGAGATCGGCCAGATCACGGCGTCCGGCGCCATGCTGGGTCAGACCGAACTGCGCGAGCCCCAGGAACTCCTGCAACATGGCCTGCGAAAGGGCCGGCGGTATGGCGGGAGCCAGCCGCCCGGCAAGCAGGGCCGGCAGAAAACCTGAAACCTCCTGCCCATCGCGTCCGGCAAGCCAGTCCGCAACCGCCTGGAGTCCGGGAACCGCGGGATGCGCCGTGCACAGCGCCTGTGCCGTGCCGCGGTCGTTGCGTTCAAGTGCCGCAAGGGCGGACAGCAGGGGCGGTGTCATGGGTCGCTCGCCGAAGGGGGCCGGTGGATGGTCTGGGGAAATTCCGGTCACTGGGCCCGGTCACTGGGTCTCCGCGACGAAGGACTCCGCGAAAGCCCGCCACGTGCGCTCTGTCCGGATGAAGTGGCGGGCGCGGTCGGCGCGGGCTTTGGCGGCGGCCCGGTCGGCATGGATGCGCTCCAGCCGGTCCACCAGTTCGTCCACCGAGGACTCGCCCCAGCCGAAGCGGCTGCCGTCGCGGTCGGGCACCGGCGGCTGGTGGTCCAGCGTCAGGCAATGACCGTCGCGCAGAAGGTCGCGGTGCCCGGTGTTGTTCGACAGGATGACCGGCACGCCGCAGGCCATGGCCTCCATGGCGACCAGGTTGGTCGCACCCTCGCAACGGTTGGGGAACACCGCTGCGTGGCAGTCGGCCAGGATGCCCGGGATTTGGCTGCGGCCAAGGAAGCCGAGATCGACGAAGCCCGCCTCGTCCGCGCCGTTGGCATAAGCCCAGTGCTTCACGTCGATCATGTTGGGATTGTCGGGCTGGACCCGCGGGGCCACCCGCGCCAGCGGCGATTCCACCATCGTCATGCCGACGTCGGGCCAGGCGTTCTGCCATGCGGTGACCAGCAATGCCTCCGGATGGCGCTGCCGGAAGCGCAGGAAGGCGGCGAGCACGATGTCCTGCCCCTTGCGGAACTCCAGCTTGCCGCCCGAGAAGATGACGAAGCGGTCGCCGAAGCGGCCGCTGGGCGCGGTCTCCACCATCTCCGTCGGGTCGATGCCCTGGAAGGCGAGCCCGACATTGCTGAAGCCCCAGATCTCCAGGATCTGCTTGTTGTAGGTCGAATGCACGACGATGCGGTCATACTGGCGGGCCCGCGCCACCACGTCGGCGGTGAAGCGGGTGTCCTCGTAGGCGATGACGCCGACATTGCGCCGGCCGCGGAAGATGGCGGACGGCCCGCCGGCGTTGAAGCCGTTGCCCAGCGCATGCAGGACATCATGTTCCTTCAGGCGCAGCATGTGCCCACCCGCCTTCGCCTGCTCGCCCAGCTGGGCCATCTGCTGGTAAGGGGCCACCAGCCCGGCGAGCGCCCCCTGGTTCTGCGGGCGCAGGGAGCTCATCAGCGGCTTTTCCAGCAGCAGCGGCGGCCGGCCGGCTTCGGCAAGGTAAAGGGCGGTGTGCACCCCCACCAGCCCCCAGCCATGGACTTCCGTGAGCTGCCAGGTGAAGGCCAAATTCGGAATCATGATGGAAAAACCCTGTTCTGGCGGTTCTGCCCGGCGAAATGTCGGCTGACGGCGGATAACCGGCCGTGGACGGTGGCCCAGCAGGCGGCGGACGATCCCGCGCCGGACCCGTGGTTGTCAAGTCGAGCGGAGCAGACTGGATTCCCCCCATCCCGGATGATAGGAGAACGACGGCTTTTCATAGCGGCATGGTGCTCAAGGTGCGGACGGAAGCGCTTTTCTCCCTGGCGGGCAAACGGGTCTGGGTGGCCGGACATCGCGGCATGGCAGGGGCTGCCATCGTCCGCCGGCTGGAACGCGAACCGTGCGACCTGATCACCGTCGGCCGTGACCGCGTCGACCTGCGCCGCCAGGCCGAGGTCGAGGACTGGATGGCCGAGGAAAAGCCAGATCTGGTTTTCGTCGCCGCCGCCACCGTCGGCGGCATCCTCGCCAACTCCACCCGGCCGGCCGAGTTCCTCTACGACAATCTGGCGATCGAGACCAACATCATCCACGGCGCCTACCGGGTCGGCGTGAAGAAGCTGGTCTTCCTGGGGTCGTCCTGCATCTACCCGCGGCTGGCCGAGCAGCCGATGCGCGAGGACTCCCTGCTGACCGGCCCGCTGGAGCCGACCAACGAGTGGTATGCGATCGCCAAGATCGCCGGCATCAAGATGTGCCAGGCCTACCGGCGCCAGTATGGCTGCGACTTCGTTTCGGCGATGCCGACCAACCTCTACGGCCTGAACGACAATTTCGACCTGCAGGGGGGCCATGTCGCGGCGGCCCTGCTGGCCAAGATCCACCGCGCCAAGGTCGAGGGACAGCCCTTCGTCGAGCTGTGGGGGACCGGGGCGCCGAAGCGCGAGTTCCTGTTCGCCGACGACCTGGCCGACGGTCTGGTCTTCCTTGCCGGGCATTATTCCGGCGAGCCCCATGTCAATGTCGGCACCGGGATCGAGGTGTCGATCCGCGAACTGGCCGAGCTGATCCGCGACGTCGTCGGCTATGAGGGCGGGTTCCGCTACGACACCTCCAAGCCGGACGGCAGCCCGCGCAAGCTGATGGAGGTCAGCCGGATGACGGAGATGGGCTGGACCGCCTCCACGTCCTTGCGCGACGGCTTCGCCGCCACCTACCGCTGGTTCCTGGAGACTGCCGACCGCGGCGGCCTGCGGGGACTGTGACCGCGGCCGCCGTTGCCGGCGGCCGGGTGCCTGCGGCAGCGGTGTCCGTCATGGTTGGGCCGGAAGGGGGCTGACCATCCCCTTCCGGCTGGTCATGCCTGTGCAGCGTCCCGTGCCATCCGGTCACGCCAGATGGCGCGATAGGCGGTTTCGACCGTGCGGGCGAAATTCCGGTAATCGGTCAGCGGAGCGGCCAGCAGGCACTCGCGCATGCCCCGCCGCAGATCGGACAGCCTGTCCGGGTCGCCAGCCAGGGCGACGGCGAGGTCGACGTAGCCGGCCTCGTCCATGGCGATCAGCTCCGAAAGGCCGCAATGGCTGAGCAGGCTCGCGCCCACCCGACCGACATGGGTGGCTCCCAGCTGGGTGACGACCGGCACCCCCATCCACAGCGCCTCGCAGGTCGTGGTCGTGCCATTGTAGGGGAAAGGATCCAATCCGATGTCCAGCCGGTCGTATGCGCGCAGATGGCCATCCGCGGCCGGGATGCGCGCCAGCAGTTCGATCCGGTCCGGGTCGATGCCCTCGCTGGTGAAATACCCGAGATAGCGCGCCCGGGTGGAGTCGTCGGCGAAGGGCGCGCTCTTCAGCAGCAACCGGGAGTTCGGAACCCGCTTCAGGATTTCCGACCACACCCGCGCGACGCCGGCGGTGACCTTGGAGATGTTGTTGAAGGACCCGAAGGTGATGGTCCCCTTGCGCCGCGACGGCGATTCCGGCTGCAGGGAAATATCGATCGGCGGCTGGTAGCAGTGGAAGCCGCGGGGCAACCGCACCAGGCATTCGGTGCTGATGGCGTCGGCCGTTCCCATCGGGTCCGCGATGGCATCGGTCAGGCGGTAGTCCATGGCCTTCATGCCGGTGGTATTGGGATAACCGAGCCAGGACACCTGGACAGGGGCGGGGCGCCGCCCGAACATCGGCAAGCGGTTGTTGGCCGTATGCCCGGTCAGGTCGACCAGGATGTCGATCCTGTCTTTGACGATCAGGCCGGCCGCCTCCTCGTCCGACAGTGCGGAAACATCGCGCCAGTTCGGCACCATCGTCTGCAAACGGCGGGTCACCACATCGGCGCGGCGGCCGCTGGAGTAGCAGAACGGCTCAACGACGTTGCGGTCGTGCTCCCGCAGCAGCGGTTCGGCAAAAAAGGCGACGGAATGGGCGCAGAAATCGGGGGAGACATACCCGACCCGCAACCGCCGCCCTTCCGTCCGGTCGGGGGCGGGACGGGGAATCGCCGGCAGCGGATCGGTGTGGCGCGCCGCCCAGTCGGCATGGGCCTGGAAAGCCGCCTGCGGTGCCACAGCGGGCGTGTAGTTCAGCGCCAGCAGAAGGTTGGAATGCATCAGCGCGTGGCCCGGATGACGGCTCAGCCCGGACTGGAAGACGCCGATGGCCTCCTCGATCCGCCCCATCTCCTTCAGGGTCTCACCCAGGTTGTTGTAGGCCTCGGCCAGTTGGGGGTCGGCGCGCTGGGCGGCGATGAAACAGTCCACCGCGCGGCTTAGCGCCATGTCGGCCTTGTACAGTTCGCCCAGATTGCACAGCGCGGCCGCCATGTCGGGCTTCAGGCGCAGCGCCTCGGCATAGCTGCGCAATGCCCCGTTGGGGTCGCCCAGATCGCGCAGGGTATTCGCCAGGTTGAAGTGGGCCTCGGCATAGTCGGGCTTCAGCTCCACGGCGCGCCGCAGGGCGGCTGCCGCCTTCTCGCGGCGACCCATGTCGTTCAGCAGGCAGCCGTAGTTGCTGTGGACCGACGCATCGCGGCCGTTGCGGTCGAGGGCGACCTGATAGCAGAGCAGCGCCTCGTCGTAGCGGCGGGCGGCCCGCAGGATCAGGGCCAGGTTGTTGTTCGCATGGGGATGACCGGGGTCGGCGCGCAGAACGGCGCGATACCCGGCTTCCGCCTCGGCCAGCCGCCCCGCCTGATGATGTGCGATCGCCACGGCGAAGCCTTCTCCGCCGGCCACTCCGGCGCCCGGGTTCCTTTGCGATGGAGCCGGGGTGGACGGCTTCCTCGTCTTGGCCGGCTTGCGTGACGTCTTCTTCATTTCAACTCGCCCGGTTGTGCATCGGCGGAAACTTGCTGCCGCTGTCGATAGCAACCCCCCCGAGCCAAGAGCAAGCGCCCTTTTTCCGTGATCCATGGACACTGTGGACACAGTGGTGCGGCAACGACGCACATCAAGTATAATATGCACGCGTTATGCGATGTCTTGCTGCCATCACATGGCTTCTGGTATTTGGTTCGGCGGTTCCGTCCGGATGTATCCGTTCGGATGCCTTACCATCGGAGCGCATGGTTGTCCCGATCCGACCAAATGGCTTGAGGACCACGGCTCTTGCGATGCACCTCTTTTCCTAACAGGCGGTCGCCTTCATGACCCTCGTCGCGGAAGTTCCATGCGCCCACACGGCGTTGCGTTCCCTGGCCTATGTCGCCAGACAGCGCGGCCTGGACGTATCGGCTGAACGGTTGCAGCATGAATTCGTCATCGGCAACGAAGAGCTGGACAATCAGAGGCTGCTTCGCGTTGCCCGGCAGATCGGTCTGAAATCCCAGGCGACCCAACTCGACTGGGAGCATCTGGAGGGGATGGGCGACGCCTTCCCCGCCGTCGTCAGGCTCCGCAACGGCAACTCCATGGTCGCCGTGAGCATGGGCAAGCAGGGCGATACCGACGTCATCGTTCTGCAGGATCCGCTGGCCCCCCAGGACACCGTCCTGGCGCTCGACCGTGAACGCTTCACCCAGGCCTGGGATGGCGACACGGTCCTGCTGAAGCGCGAATACACCCTGACCGACAGCGACCAGCCCTTCGGCCTTCGCTGGTTCGTGACCGAGATCCTGCAGCACCGGCGGGTCTTCCGCGACATCGCCATCGGCGCCATCATGCTGTCGCTGCTGTCGCTGGCCGTTCCGGTGTTCTTCCAGCTCGTGATCGACCGTGTGCTGGTCCACCGCAGCTTCGGGACGCTGGGCGTCCTGATGATCGGCATGGTCGGCGTGATCCTGTTCGAAACGGCGTTCAGCTATCTGCGCCAGTATCTGTTGCTGTATGCCACCAAGAAGATCGACGCGAAGATCAACGTTCAGGTCTTCAACAAGTTGATCAGCCTGCCGATGGACTTCTTCGAGAAGACGCCGTCCGGTATGATCGTGAAGAACATCCAGCAGGCCGAACGCATCCGGGCCTTCCTGACCGGCTCCCTGTTCATGACCATGCTGGACATGGTCTCCCTGTTCATCTTCATCCCGATCATGGTGTTCTACAGCCTGCCGCTGACGGCGCTGGTTCTGGTCTTCACCGGCTTGATGGCGCTGAACATCGGCATCATGATTCCGCTGATCAAGCACCGCCTGCGCAGCCTGTACGAGGCCGAAAGCAGCCAGCAGTCCTACCTGATCGAGAACATCCACGGCATGCGGACGGTGAAGTCCCTGTCGCTGGACGCACGCCAGCGTCTGGAATGGGACCACCGCGTCGCCCGCGCCGCCGAGCAGCGCTTCGACGTGCAGCGCGTGCTGATCATCGGCCAGTCGATCGCCTCGCCGCTGAACCAGCTGATGATGGCCTGCCTGCTGGGTGTCGGCACTTACCTGGCGTTGAACGGCAGCATCATGATGGGCGCCATGATCGCCTTCTACATCCTGGCCGGCCGCGTCACCCAGCCGCTTCTGCAGCTGGCCCAGCTGGTCCAGCAGGTCCAGGAGATCTCGCTGTCGGTCAAGATGCTGGGCACCATCATGAACCACCCCAGCGAGAAGGGGCGCGTCGGCCGCGGCCTGCGCTCTCCGGTCCGCGGCAAGGTGGAATTCGTCGACGTGCGCTTCCGCTACGCCGCCGGCCTGCCGCCGGCGATCGACGGCGTGAACTTCACCATTCCGGAAGGCACCATCTTCGGCATCATGGGCCGCAGCGGTTCGGGGAAGACCACCATCACCCGCCTGCTCCAAGGGCTGCACTGGGTGCAGGAAGGACTGATCCGCATCGACGGCCACGACGTTCGCGAATTCGACCTGGGCCACCTGCGCTCGTCGATCGGTGTCGTGCTGCAGGAGAATTTCCTGTTCACCGGCACGATCCGCGAGAACATCGCCGCCGCCAAGCCCGGCGCCACCACTGAGGAGGTGATGAAGGCGATCCGTCTGGCCGGTGCGGACGAATTCGTGGAACGCCTGCCCCAGGGCCTGGACACGAAGCTGGAGGAAGGCTCCTCCAACCTGTCCGGCGGCCAGAGGCAGCGTCTGGCCATTGCCCGCGCCCTGCTGACCGATCCCAAGGTGCTGATCCTCGACGAAGCGACCTCCGCGCTCGACGCCGAGAGCGAGGCCATCGTCCAGGCCAACCTGATGAGCATCGCCCGCGGCCGCACCGTCATCATCATCTCCCACCGCCTGTCCACCCTGGTCCCCTCCGATACCATCATGGTCATGGATCGCGGCAAGGTGATCGACAGCGGCCGCCACGAGGAACTGCTGGGTCGCTGCGCGATCTACCAGCACCTGTGGCACCAGCAGAACCGTCATATCTAGGAGACCGGGACGTGTCAGCTCAACAGATCGGCGCGATCCGTCCTGTTCGCCAGGATGCGGCGACACAGCGACCGGCGTCCAAGCCGGCCCCGGTCGCGGCACCGCAAACCACCATCAACGCGTTCCAGAAGGATACGGAGGCGATCCAGAACGCCCCCGATCCGCTGCTGGCCCGGATGACCCTCTATGTCCTGGCGTTGTTCATCGTTGCCGGGCTGACCTGGGCAACCGTATCGGTCCTGGACAAGATCGTGGTCGCCAAGGGCAAGATCGCCTCGATCGAACCCAACGTCATGATCCAGCCGCTGGACATGGCGCTGATCAAGACCCTGAATGTCCGGCAGGGCGACGTGGTTCACAAGGGCCAGATCCTCGCGACCCTGGATCCGACCTTCACCCAGGCCGACGTTCTCCAGCTGGAATCCCGCGTCGCCAACGGCGAGGCGCAGGTTGCCCGCCTGCGCGCCGAGCAGGCGAACCAGGCCTTCCAGCCTCCGCAGGACCGCTACGGCTACGGCCGCCTGCAATACTCGCTGTGGCGGGAGCGTCAGGCCCAGTTCCGGGCGCAGATGCAGAGCTACGAGGAGAAAATCTCCCGCATCACCGCCAACATCTCCAAATATGAGATGGACCGCCAGCATCTGCTGGAGCGGCTCAAGGTGGTCAAGGAGATCGAGGATATGCGCTCCTCGCTGCTGGCGACCCAGGTCGGCAGCAAGCTCAACCTGCTGCAGGCGGTCAGCGACCGCATCGACATCGAACGCAACCTCGTCCTGAACCAGAACGAGATGCAGGGCAACCGCCACGATCTGGCGGCCATGATGGCCGACCGCGACGTCTTCATCCAACAATGGAACGGCAAGATCGTGGAGGAGCAGACCTCCGGCCAGAACGAACTTGAGGCCCTGCGCGAGCAGTTGACCAAGGCGCGGCGCCGGCAGGAGCAGGTGTCGATCGAATCCCCGATCGACGGCGTGGTTCTGGAACTGTCGCCCAAGGCCGCCGCGGGATCCGTCGCGAAGGAAGCGGAGCCGCTGTTCACCCTGGTGCCGCTGAATGCCGATCTGGAGGTCGAGGCATCCATCGAAGCCCGCGATCTCGCCTTCGTCCAGATCGGCGACAAGGTTCGGGTCAAGGTGGAGGCCTACCCCTACATGCAGCACGGCTCCCTGGAGGGAGAGGTCCTGACGATCAGCGAGGACTCCTTCACCAAGAAGGACGAGACGGGCGCCGCTTTCTACCGGGCACGCATCCGGCTGCTCGAAACCAAGCTGGAGAATGTGCCGTCCAGTTTCCGTCTCATTCCGGGCATGCCGGTGGATGCCGACATCAAGGTTGGCGAGCGCCGGATCATTACCTACTTCCTCCGCCCGATCCTGCGCGGAGTCGATGAAAGCCTGCGGGAGCCCTGATCCGTGTTCGGTCTGTTCAAGCGCAAACAAACCCGTAACGCTGCCAAGGAAAAGCCCAGCTTCGATCGCGGCCTCGTCGCCTATCAGGAGCAGGACTATTCCCGGGCCTTCTACCACTGGCTCGCCATGGCCCGGCAGGGCCATGTGGAGGCCCAGTTCCGCGTCGGGCAGCTTTATGCCCGCGGCCAGGGGGTGGTCCGCAACTTCGGCGATGCCGCCTACTGGTTCCGGAAGGCGGCGGATCAGGAGCACCTGGAAGCCCAGTTGGCGCTCGGCCTGTGCCTGGCCAACGGCGAGGGCGCGCCCCAGGATGGCGCCATGCCGGTCCGCTGGTATCAGACCGCCTCCAAGACGGCGCCCGAAGCGGCCGAAGCCAACATGGCGCTGCTCTTCCCCAACGGCCTCGGGCTCAAGCCCGATCCGGCGGAATCGCTGCACTGGTATCGTCGCGCCGCCGAACACGGCAATGCCGAGGCCCAGTATCACATCGGCCTGTTCCATGCCTTCGGCCAGTCGGTGACACAGGATTACGCCCTGGCGGCGGAATGGTACCGCAAGGCGGCCGAGCAGGACCATGCCGCCGCCCAGTTCAATCTCGGCAGCCTCCATGCCGCCGGCCAAGGTGTCCCGCAGGACGTCGAACAGGCGATGGCCTGGTACCGCCGGGCGGGAGAGGCCGGGCATGTCAACGCCCAGCTCAACCTCGGCATCATGTACGAGCACGGGCGCGGGGTCGATCCCGATCTGGAGCAGGCGGCCTTCTGGTACCGCAAGGCGGCCGAGCAGGGGCATCCGGTGGCCCAGGTCAATCTGGGCCTGCTCTACGCCAACGGGCGCGGGGTGCCGAAGGATTATCGCGAAACCCTGAAATGGTGCCGGGCGTCGGCCGAGCAGGGGAACGTCAACGCCCAGTTCAATCTCGGCCTGATCTATTCCAACGGTTTGGCCGGGCAGACCGATTACGGTGAAGCCGCCGCCTGGTACCGCAAGGCGGCGATGCAGGGGAATGTCGGCGCCCAGCTGAACCTTGGCCTGATGCTGGCCCATGGCTGGGGCGGACGCCCCGAACTGAACGAGGCGGTCGATTGGTTGCGCAAGGCCGCCGCCCAGGGCCATGCCGGAGCCATGGCCAATCTCGGGGCGATCTATGCCTCCGGACAGTCGATGGCGGCCAATCCGCTCCAGGCCTATGTCTGGTACAGTCTGGCGGCCAAGGCCACGCAGGACGGTCCCACCCGCGAGAAATACGAAGAGAATGTCCGTTCGTTGGACTCCCAGCTTTCAGACGACGAGCGCCAGAAGGGCCGGCTGATGCTGGAGGACTGGCAGAAGAGCCCCCAACTGGCGGCTCTCGCCTCCTGACCGGTGGTCCGCCGCCAAACCGAAAAGGCAGGGAATGGACAACGGGCGCCTGGATGGAAGGACATCCAGGCGCCCGTTGTCGTTACGGCCGTTGTCGTTACAGCGCCTCCAGCCCTTCCAGGATGCCGATCAGGCGCCCGGTCGACCGTTCCCAGGAGAAGTTCTCAAGCAGGTGCTTCCGTGCCGACCGCCGTTCCCGCAGGGAACCGTCGGCGATGGCACCGATCAGGTCGATCGCCGCGCGCTCATCCGGCGTCCACCATTGCTGAGGGCCGTATTCCCGCTTGCCATCCGTGACGGTGCTGGGAATGAGAAAAGCGACGTCGTCGCTCAGGTAATCGCGATAGGCGCTGTGGTTCGGGGCCAGCAGCGTCAGTCCCATGGCGCCGGCCTGGGTCATCGGCAAATCCCATCCTTCGCCGTGCGACATGCTCCAGTAATGGGTGGCGGTGCCATACAGGTTCAGCATCTCCGCATCGGTCATCCGCCCGGTGATGATGAAGATCGGCGCTGCGGCGTTGACCGGCTTGCCGGCCTCCTGAATGGCGCGCGCGACGACATGCTGGAACTCGCCGTCGAGATTTGCCGACTTGCCGATCTTCAGGATCAGCGCCGCGTCCTGTCCGGCGCTGGTCGCCCGCAGCCAGACCCGCAGCAGCCCTTCCAGGTTCTTGCGGATGGCGAAGTCCGAGACGTTCAGGATGCGGACAGGATAGTCCGAGATGTGCCGCCCGTTGTCGTCCCTCAGATCCAGCGGCGGCAGGTCGCTGGTGACCTCCTCGACCCCTTCCGGACAGATGTGGATCCGCTCGGCCGGGCAGCCCGATGCCGTCCAGGCATCACGGGACGATGTGGTGGCAACAATCGTCGCATCATGGCGCAGGCTGTGATTTGCCCACAGGGACGGCAGACGCGTCGTCTCGATCACGCTGTAGATGACGGTCTTCAGCCCTTCGACCACCTCGACCACCGGAGGCGTCGTGAAGTTCAGCACCGCCTTCGCCCGGACCGGGCGGTTCAGGCTGTGGAACAGCGGATCGATCTGGTGATCGGCCAGATTCTCCATCGGCTGGTACAGCAGGTCGACCAGATGGACCGGCACGCCGGCCGCCACGAGATGGCGCACGAATTGCCGGACCTTGTAGGCGTAGCCGGAATTGTCGCGGAAGACGCCGCGCACGACCAGCCCGCGGGGCAGGGTGGGATCGGCGGCGGCCGCCTGGATGCGCCGCTGGATCGCGATGCGCTCCAGCGCCAGCTCCGTCCTCTCCCGTCCCTCCTGCCAATCACGCAGGCGCTGCAGGATCGGCTCCGCCTCGTCGATGCGTCCGGTGTTCATCAGGATTTGGCACAGCCGCGCGGCGATGGCGAGATTGTCCGGCTCACCGGCCAGCACCTTGCGGTAATGAACCTCCGCCTCGTCGATGAGGCCGAGCTCCTGGAGGGACTGGGCAAGATTGTTGTGCGCCGGCAGCAGGCCCGGCTGGCTATGCACGGCACGCCGCAGGCCGGGCAGTTTGGTTTGCGGCCGCCCGGGCTTTTGTTCGGCCAGGGCCAGCAGATGCAGGCAGTCCGCCTGGTCCGGATGTTCGATCAGGATGCGCCTGTACAGCGCCGCGGCCTCGTCGAGACGGCGGGCCTTGTGAAGCTGGAGAGCGATTTCCAGGATGTTCGCCATGAAGATATGACCTGGTGCAGGCTATGATGGAGCATGTCCGGAAATATCCGGCATGAGGGCTCCCGTTTGGCTGCGCACACAATCCGCGAGATTGCGGAATGATACAACACCCGAAGACGGGTGTGCATTGACCGGAACTTTGCTCCGGAAGCGGCATGAGGGCGCCATTGCAGCCGTGGAGCGTCTTGAGTACAAGACCGTTGGCCATGCGGCCGCAGCTTTGCCGGATGGAAGGGTTCCTTTTCCCGATGTCTCCTGCCTTCGTTGAAACCTACAACGCTGGAGTGATCGCGCTTCAGGCCGGTCGGTTCGACCAGGCTGCGGATATCTTCCGGGATCTCCTCTCCAGCCATCCCGACAATCCCCAGATCCACTGCGCGCTCGGCTTCACCCTGAAAGCTGCCGGGAGGGTGGCGGAGGCCGAAGCGGCCCTCCGCGCCGCCTTGTCCCATCGCAGCGATCTGATCGACGCGCTATCGGCGTTGGGGCAAATCCTGATGGATGGCGGGCGCAACGCCGAGGCGGAACCGGTCTTCCGCCGGCTCCTGCAGGTGCGCATCGATCATCCCGGCGCGTCACTGGCGCTGGGAAACATCCTGCTTCTGCTCGACCGCAAGCCGGAAGCGGAGGGTGCCTATCGCCTCGCCCTGATGCTGGAGCCGGGCAACGGGACCGTGCTCAACAATCTGGGCGCGGTGCGGCTGTCGCAGGGCCATCCGCTGGACGGCGCCGTCCATTACCGCCGCAGCCTGGTGATCGCTTCCCTCCCGGAGTATCGCAAGAATCTGGGCACCTGCCTGCTGATGGCCGGCGATTTCGAAGGGGGCACCGCAGCCTATGAAGGGCGGCTCGATCAGGCCGCATGGCGCCGCCGCAACATGCCGGGGGTGCTGTGGACCGGTCAGCCGTTGGCCGGCAAGACCCTGTTGGTTCATTTCGAACAGGGACTCGGCGACTCCTTCCAGTTCATCCGATACGCCACGGTGCTGAAAGGCATGGGCGCCCGCGTTGTGTACGAATGCCAGCCGGCACTGAAGCGCGTGCTGTCAACCGCGCCGGACGTCGATCATCTGGTCGCCTTCGGCGAGCCCCTGCCGCCTTACGATTACCATGTCTCATTGATGAGCCTGATGCATCGGCTCGGCACCCGGACCAGCACCATCCCGGGGGGTGTCCCCTATCTCCGCGCCGAGCCGGAGCGCATGCGCGCCTGGGGAAGGCGGCTGGGCATCGTCGGCGATGAAGGCACAGGTTCCGTTCCGATATCCCGGGACGTTCTGCGCATCGGCATCAACTGGCACGGCAACGAGGCAGGAAAATCGATTCCATTGGACTGCTTTGCCGCCATGGCGCGGCTGCCCGGCGTCCGGCTCTACAGCCTGCAGAAGGTCTCCGGACTGGAGCAGCTTGACCGTCTCCAGGGCAGCTTCCCGCTGGAGACGCTTGGCCCGGATTATGATGGCGGTTCCGATGCGTTCGTCGATGCCGCCGCGGTGATGGCCAACATGGACCTGATCATCACATGCGACACCTCGGTCTGCCATCTGGCCGGCGCCATGGGCCGACCGGTCTGGGTGGTGCTGAAATGGTTCGCCGACTGGCGGTGGATGCGTGACCGGCAGGACAGCCCATGGTATCCGAGCATGCGGCTGTTCCGTCAGGCAAGGCCCAACGACTGGGCGGAGGCGATGGAACGGGTGACGGCCTCGGTCGCGGCTTTCGCCCGCAACCGCAACGCTTTCCCCCCCTCCGGCGCCGACAGGGTGGCCTGACCGCAAGGCCGGCCCGGTCCCATCAGCGTACCGTTCCAAGGGAGCCCTGTTCGCCGAATGCAGTTGATCAACGCCATACAACTGGTGCTGTCCCATTACCGGGCAGGGCAGGCAGGCGAGGCCGGACGCCTGTGCCGCACAATTCTGGCCCAGATGCCGGCCCAGCCCGAATGCCTCCAAATCCTCGGCATCCTGGAAGGAGCGGCATCCCCCCATCGCGGAGAGGTGGTCCTGCGGCGGGTGACGCGGCTGACGCCGGAGATGGCGGACGCCTATGGCAATCTCGGTCTTCTGCTGCAGCGGCAGGGGCGGATCGGCGCTGCAGAAGCGGTGCAGAAGCGGGCGATGGCCCTGACGCCTGAGCGGCGTGAGCATTTCATCAATCTGAGCGTGCTGCATCTGGCCCGTGCCGACCGAAGCGCGGCCATCACCTGCCTGAGACGCGCCTTGTACCTGCGTCCCGATGACGTGCTGGCATGCGTCAATCTCGGCGTTGCCCTGCTGGAGGTCCAGCAGGCACACAAGGCGGCCGGTATCCTGAAATACGCAGCCACATTGGCCCCCGATCAGGCAAACACCCTGCTGTATCTCGGTCATGCGCTGCGCGAGAGCGGGGACCGGGCCGGATCGCTTGCCGTTTATCGCAGGGCGCTGGGGTTGGCCCCGGAACGCAGCGATATTGCAGGCTACTATCTCTTCCAGAAGCAGACATGCTGCGAATGGGACGGCTATGACGAGCTGTGCCGCAGCATTCTCGACATTATCGATCGCGATGCCGGTGTGGTCATCCCGCTGGCAACGCTGTCCATCGATACGACACCGGCCCAGCAATACCGCTCCGCCGTCCGGTTCTGCAGCGATGTCGTAGCCCCTGCGGCCGGAGGAACTGCAACCTCGTCCACACCGGCGGCTGCCGCCGTTCGCCGCCCTCTGCGCATCGCCTATTTTTCGGCGGACTTCCACGAGCATGCCACCGCCTATCTGGCGGCCGAGTTGTTCGAACTGCATGATCGCGCACGTTTCGAAGTGATGGCATATTCGTATGGCCCGGAAGACGGCAGCGCGATACGGAAAAGACTGGTTCAGGCCTTCGACCGCTTCATCGATGTCCGGAGCGTGCCGCAGGATGTCATCGCCCGCCATGTCGCCGATCAGAAGATCGACATTCTGATCGACCTCAAGGGATATACCAAGCAGGCCCGCCTTGATCTGCTGACGCGCCGGCTGGCACCGATCCAGGTCAGTTACCTGGGGTATCCCGGCACCATCGGCAGCCCTCATATGGATTATGTGATCGGGGACCGTTTCGTCACTCCGGCCGAACACCAGCCCTTCTACAGCGAGCGCCTGGTCATCCTGCCGGATTCCTATCAGATCAACGACCGCCGCCGCCCGCTGGACGGGCGGGTACCGACGCGGGTGGAATGCGGCTTGCCGGACGACGGCGTCGTCTTCTCCGCCTTCAATACCGCCTACAAGATCACGCCAACGATGTTCGCGGCCTGGATGCGCATCCTGGCGCGGACACCCGGCAGTGTCCTCTGGCTGTTCGAGGCCAATGCGGAGGCCGCCGCAAACCTGCGGCGCGAGGCCGCCAAGCGCGGCATCGACCCGTCACGGCTGGTTTTCGCACCGTTGCGTCCTCTGTCCGAACACCTGCCCCGCTACCGACTTGCCGGCCTGTGCCTGGACACCTTGCCGTACAATGGCCACACCACCACCAGCGATGCGCTGTGGATGGGGTGCCCGGTGGTGACGCTGATCGGGAACAGTTTCGCATCGCGCGTCGCCGCAAGCCTGTTGAACGCCGTCGGCATGCCGGAAACCATCACCTCCTCGTTGGAAGCGTACGAGGAGACCGCGGTCCGGCTCGCCCGCGATCCGCTGCTGCTGCAGTCCCTGCGCCGTCGGCTGGAAAACAATCGGTTGAGCACTGCGCTGTTCGACAGCCGCCGCTTCACGCGCCATCTGGAGCAGGCCTATGACACCATGTGGTCAATCCACGGCAGCGGCCGTCCGCCTGCCGGCTTCGCCGTTGCACCTCTGCCGGCAGCTTGAAAGTCCGTCTGCTTGAAATGGGGCCGCGAGAGGAGTTCCCCGAATATCCAGGATGTGAACTGCACCGGCAACGGCCTATTTTTCTTCCTGACTATTCAGGCCGGCGACATGTGCCACTCTCGCAATTGCGAAATATTTTGATATATCGAAATTTCTGGTGACGTTTCCGGCTCTTTGACAGAGATAATCTTGAGTTCCTGTCGGCGTCCCCGGTCTTTTCATGTTCCATTCGCTCAGCGCCGGGAGCGGAGCAGCTTTTCCGTCACGTTGTTGCGCCAGAGGTCGGCGGATCGCATGTAGCGCCGGGCAACCTCCACGGATGTGTGCCGGGTCTGACGCATGACGTCGTGAAGCTGGGCTTCGGCCTCGGCTGCTGCGGTAGCCAGCCCGGCGCGCAGGCTATGGCCGGAGTAGCGCGGCCGGTGGCCGATGGCCAGCCCACCGAAGGCGCGCTCCAGCAGACCGGGATCGGTGGCGCCCACCGCTTCGGCGCTGTCCTTCACCAGCCGCACCACCGCCTTGTCGGAAAGTCGCCGGGACGTGAGGATTCCGCCGGCGCGCAGGCCGACGAACAGCGGGTCATCCGCCGTCGCCGGGGCGCGGTGGGCGAACCAGCGGGCGAGCGCGCTGGGGGCACAGAGGTCGGGGTCCTCGGCGGCCCAGATCGCCACGGCGGCGCCGGCGCCGTGTTGGTCGGTCTTGGACGAGCGGACGGTCAACACAACCCCCTTGCCGTCGACGAAGGCGACGTCGCCGGCGTCGAGCGCCACGAGCTCGCTCCGCCGCAACGCCCCGCCGAAGCCGGCGAGCAGAAGCGCGCGGTTGCGCAGGCCGAGCGGGCTGTCGGGCTGGGCACGCACCATTGATCTCAGCAGATCGAGGCTGAGCGGGGTGGCCTGCCGGGCCGGGCGGGTGCCCTTCCGGCGGCGGATGCCGTCCATCAGGATGGCGATGGCCGGATGGCCGGGGTCGAGCGACAGGCCGACCAGCCGGTGGGCGGTGACGACCGCCGCCAGATGCACCTGCAGGGTGGAGACGGCCAGCCGCTCGGATGCCGCGGTCAGATACATGCCGACCAGTTGCGGATCGCCGGAGAGCGGAGCGAACCCGAGACGCGCGCACCATGCGGTGTACTGGCCCCAGGCCGAGCGGTAGGCGCGGCGGGTGCCGGGACTGCGCGCCTGGGTGACGTAGACGGCGGCCTGGGCGGCGAGTGCGCGGATGGCCTCGATCTGGCCGGGAGCAAAGCGCTCGGGCGGCAGGGCCAGCTCGCCGAACAGGCTGGTCGAGATAGTCGGCACGTCCGGCCCTTTGAAGGCGGACACGCGGTCGTGATCGTCCATACCGGTCCCGGCCCCCTCGGCTCCGCTGTGTTCCTGCTTAAGCTGTATCAAGGGAAGATCTCACAATGCAACCAACGTCCGAAAACATTGCTTGTCGGACACTGCTTGGAAGCGTAGCCGCACACTGGCAACGGTACGGAGTTCCGGATGATGCGCGTGCTGACTCAACATCGGTATCCGCCAGCCTTGTCTCCACATGCAGAATTCACGGATATGAAGCAAACTGTTATATTGCTTCCAAATTTGGCGCTGTGTTCGGTACTAAGCAATTGAGTTTCATTATGTTTTATCCCATCGAAAATCCCGACCCTGCCGTCCGCGCCGCCGCCCTCGAGCGTGCAGCTCTGGCGATCGCCCGCCTTGATGCCACCCTCGACGACCATCCGCTGCTGCCCTCCTGGCAGCACTGGGTGCGCCTGGAGGCGGTGCGCACCCATGCTGCTCTCGACGGCCACCGCGTCGACCTGGAACGCTTCGCCGCATATATCGAGGGGCTGCGCCTGCGCGCACCAGACACGCCGGCGCACTATGAGCGCGGTGCAGATTTCGACGCCCTGAATCATGCATTGCGCGTGTACGGGCTGATGCTCGCCACTGGGACCTCTCGCCCGGATCGCGACCTTGACGACGACACGGACGCCCCTGAGCACAGGAAGCTCATCCGGGACGCCTTGCGGATGTTGACGCAGGCCGCCCCCGGCGCACGGCTGCCGGCGCTCGCCCGGGCGATGCGGGCATGGCTCATCGCCGATCGTCCGCGCAGCGCGGTGCATGCCGCTCTCCCCGCGGCGCTGCAAGCCACCGGCGTCACCCGTGCTCTTCTGCCGATCCTCGCCGCTACCGACACCCTGCGCCCTGGCAATTCAATGAACCCGGACGGATGGACGGTCGCCTTTGCCAGCAGTCTGAGGCGTGAGGCCGAGGACGGCCTCGCCGTTCTGCGCCGGCTCGAGCACGCTTGGCGCGGCGCCCGTGCCAGCATCGGTCCCCGACGCTCGAACAGCCGCCTGCCCGCCGCCGTAGACCTGCTGGCTGCGACGCCCCTGCTCGGCCCCGCCCGGCTGGCCGCTCTGCTCGGCTGCAGCCTTCGCGGCGCTGGGATGATGCTGAAGGAACTGGTGGCCTGCGGGGCAGCCGTGGAGGTGACCGGTCGCAATTCCCATCATCTGTACGGCTTGCCGGGCACCGAGGGCATCCGTGGGGAGACCGCCGGACCCCGTCGCTATGGACACCGGCGGGGGCGACCGCCGAAGGTGATCGTGGCGGGGCCTTTGGCAGCGGCCGAGCCACCCCCACCACCTCCAGCCACGCCTGCCCGTCTTGAGCGCCTGGAAGTGGATTATGCCGCGCTCGACGCCCTGCTCGCCGACACCAACCGGGTTGTCGAACGCGTCCAGACGATCCTGAGGAAGCGGTAGGGCGAGGAGTTTCCGCCGGACCCCGCGCCAACGCGGCCGGCGCCCGGGGAAACCTCGGATCGAAGCCATGGGCGGCCATGGCCGGGCAATGTGGAATGTGTGGAATGCCGCCGTTCCATCCCCCTATTCTTCTGGCACATCCCCCTGTCCGAACGCGCGAACTCCCTTCTGCCGAAGCGGATTTATGCTCGTGCCCATACCGGCATCGGCCGGCCTTCGGCAACCTTGGCAGCAGTGGGAGGTTGGCATGAGTATGATAAGGCGCAGCTCCGCCGAGTTTCTCGGAACATTCTGGCTGGTCTTCGGTGGCTGCGGCAGTGCCGTGCTCGCCGCAGCCTTTCCGCAGGTCGGGATCGGATTGCTCGGCGTGTCGCTCGCCTTCGGCCTCACCGTCCTGACCATGGCCTATTCCATCGGCCACATCTCCGGCTGCCATCTCAACCCGGCGGTGACCGTCGGGCTGTGGGCGGGCGGGCGGTTCCCGGCCAAGGACATTCTGCCCTATGTGCTGGCCCAACTGGTCGGAGCCTTCGCGGCGGCTCTGGTCCTGTACATCATCGCCACTGGAAAAGCCGACTACAGCCTTGCCGTCAACGGCCTTGCGGCAAACGGGTACGAGGCCCATTCACCCGGTCAGTACAGCGTCACCTCGGCCCTGGCGATCGAGCTGGTCCTGACCTTCTTCTTCGTGCTGGTGATCCTGGGCTCCACCGACCGGCGGGCCCCGGCCGGGTTCGCGCCGCTGGCCATCGGCATGGCGCTCGTCCTCATCCACCTGATCAGCATCCCGGTCACCAACACGTCGGTGAACCCGGCGCGCAGCACCGGTCCGGCGTTGGTGGTCGGCGGGTGGGCACTGCAGCAGCTCTGGCTGTTCTGGCTCGCCCCGCTGGCCGGCGGACTGGCGGGTGGGCTGGCCTACCGCGCGCTTGCCGAGGACGTGCCGGCGAAGCCCGCCATTACCGGGCAAGCCGAGAGCTCCACCTGAACCGGACATGGTCCCCTTTTCCGATCGACGGGACCGGTTCGCGCGGACCGGTCCCCGATGGCGAGTCTCAGATGGCGCGCCGATGTCGCAACGCTCCACCGCCGTCCATTGTTATTCAGGCAGGACAGACGGCGCGAAAGGCGTACCCATGCGGCAATTCGACCCCGATTCCAATCCGATGACCGATGCCGATTACGGCATCGTGCTGGGCCTGTTCATCGGGATCTATCTCGGTCTCCTGGCGGTATCGGCACTGCCCTGAACCGTCATGGCCCCTCCGGCAGCATCAGGCAGCGGTTCACCAGATTCATCAACTCGTTCTGGCGGGTGGTTCCGGTCTTGGCGAAGATGCTGCGCAGTTGGCTGCGCACGGTGCTGATCGCGACACCACGGCGCTCGCCGATCTCGGCCGGCGTCAGGTCGGCCAGCAGGTCGGCGACCAGGCCGGCCTCCACCGGCGTCAGGCCGAACAAGGTGCCCAGCCTGCTTCCCAACCCCGGTGCCACCGCGGCCGGATCGACGATGTAGACCGCGGCCCGGATGCGCGCACCATCGTCTCCCCCGCCGCCCACATCGCTGAACGGCCCCGCCGCCTCGGGTGACAGTGGCAGAACGGTCAGCAGATAAGACGCTTGGCCGGAGGGCCGCGATATCCGGAGGTCGGCCGCTTCCCCCCGGCGTTCCGACGCACCTCTCCCGCCGGCCGACACCGCTGCCTCCAGCATATGGGCAAGCCGACGCGCCTCGGCGCCCTGTTCGGCCTGCAGCCGCCCATGAAAAAGCCGCAGGCCATCGCGTGCATCGATCATCGATTGTCCGGCCCGGTTCAGGCCGACGATCAGCCCGGCGGTGTCGAGCAGGGCAACCCCCATCGGCAGGCGGTCGATTGCGCGGCCGCTCCACCAAGCTTCCTCCCTGTCGTTCTGGCGCGCCAGCAGCCGGACACGCAGCCGCATGGCGCGCTGGAGATGGGGAGCGCAGCCTTGCAGAAGCCGCACGGTCTCGTCGGGGAAGGGGGAAGTGTCGGCCGGCCGGTAGAGGCTCAGCACCGGCTGCACCGGCGCCAACTCGCCGCCGTCGGACAGGGCGAGTGCGCACAGCCGGCCCATGCCGGAATCCCGCAGCAGTTCGTTGAAGAAGGCTGAGCGCCGCAGCACCGTATCCGGCACCAACTCTTCGCCACGGTGGACGTCGCAGCGGTTCAGCAGGCCGCGTGCCGCCGCCGCGTTTGTCCAGAGGTCACGGTAGCGGAAATGCGAGGTGTAGTCGGCCAGTTGCCTGTCCGTGATGTTGTGGCGCGCCCACAGCGCTGCGGTCCGGCTGTCATGCTGGGGACCTGTGGTGAACAGAAAGCCGTGCGTCGCCTCGGTCAAGGTGCAGAGCCGCTCCAGGACACCCTCCCAACGCTCCGGGAAGGTCACGGTGTCGTAAATGTCCTCGATCAGCGAGTCCGCATCGTCCGTCATGGGGAAGTCCTCCGATGACGATCAATCTCCCGTAGGCAACCATTCACGCTCAAGCGGCTTCAGTTGCATATGACCATGGTTGAGATGCCTCATCCGTCATGTGAAGGATGCAAACACCGGGATTTTCTTCAAAAGTCACTGAAGCGAACCCCTGCCACAAACAGGAGCCTTCGAACAGGAGCACACCCCCCATGACCGTCCCCGTGACCGACGACAGCGAAAGGGATCACGCCGGCCCATCGCAGAAGGGATGGACGACCGAAGGCCGGGTGCACTGGGCACTGGTCGCCGACTGCAATCCATTGCTGCGCGAGGGGCTGCGGCTTTACCTGGAGACGCTGGGCTGGCGGGTTGTGGCCGGCGACACAGTGGAGGAGGGGTTCGCTTCGCTGGCACGGTCCTTATCCGCCCCGGACGCCCCCATCATCCCCGACCTGATCGTGGTGGGAAAAACGACCGCGGAGCGGCGGGAGGCTTGTGGGCCGTGGCCGTCGGTCTTCGACCGGCTGGCCGCGATGCGCGGCACCGTCCGCCCTCTCCTGCTATCCATCGCTGCGACCAACCACGACCAGATAGTCCGCGCCCAGGATCGTGGCTTCGAAGCCATACACATCGACATGCCGCCGCTGAACCTGGATGAGTTGCTGCTCGGGTGCGTCCGCCGGATCGAACGGAGAGAGAACCGACGATGATTTCCCTGCATTTCTTCATGAAATAATCAAATTATATACTACGTTCATCAGCTTTGCTGATGGGGTATTGGACTGTGTTGTGACAGGGTTCCGGGCCGGCTCCCCGCCTGATCGCCATATTCCAAAGACATCCAGATTGACAAAGGCGGCACCTGAGCGGCTTTTCCATTCAATCGAACCGCAAAAGCCCCACCGCTGCCATCATGTCCGACGCTCCCCCCCCGACTGAGAATGCCAGCCGCCGCAGGGCCGCCTTCTTCGACCGCGACGGTGTGTTGAACGAGGATATCGGCTTCGCCCACCGTCCCGACCAGATCACCTGGATGCCGGGGGCACAGGAGGCGGTGAAGCGGCTGAACGACGCCGGCTTCCTGGTCTTCGTCGTCACCAACCAGGCTGGTGTCGCCCGTGGCCTGTATAGCGAGGAGCATGTGCGCACCCTGCATCGCTGGATGCAGCAGGAGTTGAACGCCGTCGGCGCCCATGTCGACGCCTTCTATCATTGCCCGCACCATCCCGAGCATGGCGAACCGCCTTACCGCACCGAATGCGCCTGCCGCAAGCCGGGCCCGGGAATGCTGTTGCAGGCGATGGCCGAATGGCCGGTGGAGCCGAAGGGCAGCTTTCTGATCGGCGACCGCGACACCGACCTGCAAGCGGCACGGCGGGCAGGCATCGACGGGACGCTCTACCGCGGCGGCGACCTCGATGCCGTCGTCGCCGCCATCCTGGCACGCTCCGCAGACGGCGTGGTGACCGGGACCTAACCACTGAGTTCCTCGTGGCGACAGGCGGGAAAATACGCCTGCGCGTCTCCTGTGGATCCTGAGGGACAGCTCCTATCCCGCCGGTCTCAGCGCACGGTCCAACGGCTCGTGGTCCAACGGCTCGTCTGCGGAAAGGGGGGGCAGGCCGTTGTTCCAGGGATCAAGCCAGGGCGGCCATCAGCTCCCCGCTTTCCGCCACCCCCGGCGTCCTGTCAAAGCCTGGGCGCCAACCACCGCCACAGAAGGACGCCCGCCACCAGCCAAAGGACGATCATGACCACGGCGGCGGCGATGCTGACCGGCCGGCCGGCCCGGTGCTCCGCGGCGGCCCGGTGTTCGGCCAGAAGCTCCGGCGGGATCAGGCGGACGACCAGCAGGATGCCGAGCGGCACGATCAGCAGATCGTCAAGATAACCCAGCACCGGGATGAAATCGGGGATCAGGTCGATCGGACTCAGCGCATAGGCGGCGACCGCCATCGCCAGGACGCGGACATGCCAGGGGGTGCGCGGATCGCGCGCCGCCAGATAGACGACCAGCACGTCCCGTTTGATCGCACGCGCCCATGTCTTTGCCGTGGAGAGCATGATCTGTACGGGTCACCCGGCCAACCGGACGGCGGGGTCAGAGGAAGGGGACGGCAAGCCAGCAAGGCGGTAGCCCAGCCCCGACAGCCCGTGGAACCCGACGTAGAGCCCGACAGCCAGGATCAGGACACCGGAGACATAGGGAGCCTGCCGGGCGATGCGGCCGAAGGCGCCCGACCAGCGGCGTTCGGCATGGCGCACGCCCACCGCCGCGACCACACCGGCCGACATCAGGGTCAGCGCCAGCCCGATGCTGAAGCACAGCACCAGCACGCCGCCCAGGGCGACCTCCTTCAATTGCAGGCACAGCAGCAGGACGGTGATGGCGGCGGGGCAGGGGATCAGGCCGCCGGTCAGGCCGAACAGCACGATCTGGCCGGTGGTGACCGGCCGGCCGTCGAAGCGCCGCCGGATTTCCTCGGCATGCGCCCGCGCGTGCGCGTCCTCCGGCTCGTCGTCATGATGATGGCTATGGCCGTGGTGATGATCGTGATCGTGATGATGATCGTGATGGTGGTCGTGGTGCCGCTGCTCCCGCCAGGTCCTCGCCATCATCCACAGCGCCACGCCCACGATCAGCACCGCCGAGGCGACCTGAAAATAGGGCTCGGTCGTCGCGGCATCCCAGCCCTGGCCCAGCCGCAGGCCGGCAAGCGCCACCACCCAAACCACCAGCGTGTGCGAGACGGTCGCCGCCAGCCCCAGCAGCACCGCCTGCAAAACCGTACCGCGGATGGCGACGATGAAGGCGGCCATCATGGTCTTCGAATGGCCGGGTTCCAGCCCGTGCAGGGCGCCCAGCAGGATGGCGCTGGGAATGAAGAGCCAGGCCTGCCCGATCCCCTGCTGCAACAAGGTGGCGAAATCCGGCACTCCAGCCCCCTACAGATACTTGGTGATCGCCTTGAACTCGGCGACGGAGCGGCGGGACTCCTCCGGCCCGGCATCGACCGCGGCATCCAGGCAATGGTTGAGATGGTCGTGGATCAGCAGCTTCTTGGCCTCGCGCACAGCGCTTTCCACCGCGTGGAGCTGTTGCGCGATGTCCAGGCAGGGGCGTTCGGCCTCGATCATCTCGATGATGCCGCGCAAATGACCGTCGGCGCGCTTCAGGCGCTTGACGATGTCGGGATGGGAGTGATGCATGCTCATACCCTGATCCTATCCCCCTGGAGGGGATAGAGTCAAAGACGGGAATTCCCTGCCGGGATGGCGCTGATGACGGCCATCCCGGTCCCGCAATGGAAATCAGTGCCGGGCGAAGACCTGCGGACCGCCGTCGGCGCCGAACAGCATGACCTGATAGGGCTGGCCGCTGGCCATATCCATGCCGGGCGCGTCCTGCGGCATGCCGGGAACCGCCAGCCCGCGGGCCTGCGGCCGCTCGGCCAGCAACCGCCGCACATCGTCGGCCGGCACATGGCCTTCCAGCACATAGCCGCCGACCCGCGCCGTGTGGCAGGAGGCGAGGTCGTCCGGCACGCCGGCCATCCGCTTCATCGGCGTCACGTCGTCGACGGTATGGACGGTGACGTCGAAGCCCGCCGCGCGCATGTGCCGCACCCAGCCTTCGCAGCATTCGCAGCTCGCGGCCTTCCAGACCTCCACCGCGGTGCCGGCGGGAACGGCGGCGCGGGCCATGCCCGACAGCCCGATGGACCCGAGGCCAAGCGCCAGAACGGCCATCGCCACTCCCTGGGCAGCCCCCCGCATCATCGTTCGCCGCGTCATGTTCATAGAGTTTCTCCTAACATATTCAGTGCCTTGCCCCAGCCGCTCATGGGTGCCGCTCATGGGCGGACGGACAGAAGGCGCAGGGCGTTGGCGGTGACCAGCACGGTGGCGCCGGTGTCCGCCAGGATTGCGGGCCAGAGTCCGGTGACGCCGATCACGGTGGTAAGCAGGAAGACCGCCTTCAAGCCCAAAGCCAATGCGATGTTTTGCCGTATGTTGGCCATGGTGCGGCGTGACAGGTCCACCATCGCCGCCACGTCGCCGACCCGGCCGTGCAGGATGGCGGCATCGGCCGTCTCCAGCGCCACGTCGGTGCCGCCGCCCATCGCGATGCCAACATCGGCGGCGGCGAGCGCCGGGGCGTCGTTGATGCCGTCGCCGACCTTCGCCACCCGTTCGCCGGCGGCCTGGAGGTCGCGGACGATGCGCAGCTTGTCCTCCGGCATCAGTTCGGCATGCGCCGCCATCCCAAGCGCCCCGGCGACCGCCCCGGCGGTCCGGGCATTGTCGCCGGTCACCATCAGCGATCGGATGCCGGCACGCTCCAGCGCCGCGATCCCGCTGCGGGCGTCCGGGCGCGGCTCGTCGCGCATGGCGATCAGCCCGGCGGCGACGCCCTCCACCAGCAGGACCGAGACCGTCTTGCCTGCCTCAGCAAAGGTCTCGGCCTGCCCCGCCTGTGCGTCGCTCAGGGACTGGCTGGCGGCCTGGGGCGACAGCAACGCCACCGCACGGCCGCCAACCCGACCACGCAGGCCGGCGCCGGGAAGCGCCGTCCCTTCTTCGGCCACCGCCGGGACGATCCCGCGGTCGGCCGCCGCGGCCAGGATGGCACGGGCCAGCGGATGGCTCGACCCGGCTTCCAGCGCCGCGGCATCGGCCAGCAATTCCGCCTCGGTACCGGAGAAGACGGTCAGGTCGGTGACGCGGGGCTTGCCCTCCGTCAGGGTACCGGTCTTGTCGAAGGCGACGGCGGTGATGCGGCCAAGCGCCTCCAGCACGGCGCCGCCCTTCAGCAGCAGTCCGCGCCGGGCACCGTTCGACAGGCCGGCGGCGATGGCCGCCGGGGTGGAGATCACCAGCGCGCAGGGGCAGCCGATCAGCAGCACCGCCAGGGCACGGTAGATCCACTCCGTCCAGTCGCCGCCGAAGGCCAGCGGCGGCACCATGGCGACCAGGACCGCCACGCCGACAATGCCCGGCGTGTAGAAGCGGGCGAAGCGGTCGATCAGCCGCTCGGTCGGGGCCTTGCTCGCCTGCGCCTCCTCCACCAGCCGGACGACGCGGGCGATGGTGTTGTCGCGGGCCGCGGCGGTGACGCGGACGCGCAGGGCGCCGTCGGCGTTGATGGTGCCGGCGAAGACCGGATCCCCCTCGCCCTTGGGCTTCGGCACGCTCTCGCCGGTGACGGGGGACTCGTCGACGGCACTGCGGCCGGACAGCACGACGCCGTCGGCCGCCACCCGGTCGCCCGGCCGCACGAGGATGATGGAACCGACGGCCAGCCCGGCGGCGGGAACGGCTTGCGGGGCGGCGCCGTCGCGCTCCAGCAATGCCGTATCGGGGACAAGGGCGGTCAGTCCGCGAATGCCGGCGCGCGCCCGGCCGGCCGCCACCCCTTCCAGCAACTCGCCGACCAGGAAAAGGAAAAGGACCGTCGCCGCCTCCTCGACCGCGCCGATCAGGAGCGCGCCGATGGCGGCGACCGTCATCAGCATCTCGATGGAGAAGGGGGTTCCGGCCCGCGCCGCCGCCAGGGCACGGCGCGCCACCGGAACCAGCCCGACCAGCAATGCCAGCGGGAAGGCCCAGGGTTCCGCCGCCGGCACCAGCAGGCCAAGGACCGTCGCAGCGGCCAGGGCCGCACCGGTCGCCACGGTCAGGAGAGCCTTGCGTCCGCGCCACCAGGGAGTTTCGGACACATCCTCGTGGGAGTGGGCGTGGGAGTGGGCGTGCGAATGCGCTTCGGGTCCGCAGCCCCCGCCACAAGCCGATGGCACGGCCTCCGCCACCGGATCGGCGGGGGTGG